>NZ_JAEIJD010000010.1 GCF_016307205.1 Pontibaca salina
AGCTGTGCTCTACTGGCAGCGAATTGAAACATCCAACCCCGATCAGCAGGTGCAAAGAGTAGCTTAAATTATGCCAAATACTGCCCAACAAATGGGGAGTAGCTCAGGCTGAAGAATTCTTCAGCACATCCAACTACCTGATAACATAAACTCTCAACGTTCAAACGCCCGATAACGTTTACCATCGGCGCCCGGACAGCAAACCTTGCAAAACGCCGCTCCGGGCGCAAGCCGAGGCGCTGGTGCAATCGGCTCAGCCCGTCTCGCGATGGCGTCGGCACCGTTTCCATCACCGCCGAACGCATCCAGCAATCCGGCCATCGCTGCCGTGAGCGCCGCGTCTTTGCACTATATGCGTCGTAAAAACCGCTGGGTCGGTGCGGCCTAGACCGCGACCCCGTTGGGGTCGGTGCGGCCTAGACCGCGACCCCGTTGGGGTCGAGGCATCGGCGTACCGACGCTTGCCTTGCGCCGCGCTGAATTGGCCGCGCTTGACCCAGCCATTTGCGATTGGCGGGTTGGTGATTGACTGCGTGGCGCCGCCGCTGCGTTAACCTTGGATTGCCCTGCAGCAAGCGCACGAGTCAAAATCACACGGCTTCTTGACGGCGGGCGCGGGCGGTGACCATCGCAGACCCGGGCAGGCTACCGCACAAGGACTGCCTGCGTGGCGCCTTGTTTAAAAGGGGTTAGATCTGAAGCCATCGCGTGCCATGATGGGTCAATCGGCACCGATAGCAAAAGCCACACGGAATGCAAACAGCGAAAAAATTCCCGACAGGAGAGAGTGGTCCAAGACAGCGCTGTCTTGGACGCAGGCCCGGCAGCCCTGGGCCAAAGTGATTTCGCGGGTGCCGCACGCTTGCTGGTCGCCACGCTGGGATTTGACGGGAGAGAGGCAATGTTGTGATTGCGGATTTACACGCAGGCAGCTCATGCGAATGTTAGATCTTCTGTGAAACTGCGTTTTGACCCGCGCTTCCTGAGCGGAGCAAGGACGATGACGATTTCCAAGGAGCTGCAGGACGAACTTCTGAAGGGCTGCGAGCGCCCTGAAGATCTGCTGGGCGATTCCGTGCGGGTGAAAGCGCCCAAGATCAAGCCGATGAACGAGATTGACCGGGTCTTCACCAGATACCCGTTCTTTGGCAGTCGCCAAATCGCAGCTTACCTGCCACAGGCCGGGGGCCTTGCTGGGCAGCATCGCCGCTTTCTTCCAGCCATCAATCACCATTGGATGGATAGCGTGTTTCTTGGCCAGTTCGGCCATCATCAATCCTGCACCGATGGCCTCAAGCGCAACATTAGCCTTGAACTCAGCCGAATTGCGGTTCCGCGTCGCCATAGCTTGGCAACTGGTCCGAAATCCTGCGACCCCTCTGCAATCGTGGCAAGACCTTCCCTAAGCAGGATGAAGGTTTACCGGATCCGCCGCGACCCGGGTCGTCCGGCCCATGAATTCGAGGAGCACCCAGACCCGCCTGTCCGGGGCGACGGCTTCGATCTCGGTCACAAAACCCGCGAAGGGGCCAGAGGAAAAGCGGGCCCGATCTCCCGGGGCCAAGTCTGCCGCCGTCCGGAGTTTTCCCTCCGCATCACAACGCTGCATCAATTGCGAAACCAGATCCTGGGGAACGGCGACCGGCGCGCCGCCGACGCTGACCAGCCGTGTCACGCCACTGGTTGCGTTAACAGATCGCCAGCCGCCTTGGGCAGTGTCAAAGGCAACGAAGATATATCCGGGAAACAGCGGCTCCGGCGTGGTGCTGAACTTGCCATGCCGCGTCCGGGTGCGGTCCTGCATCGGCAGAAAGGTCGTGAAACCCTGACGGCGAAGATTGCGCTCGGCTATGCGGTGGCTCTTGGGCTTCAGCTGCGCCAAAAACCAAGTTGCGCTGTCATTCACGATCGTCATGCTGTCACCGCTTATTCAAAACCATCCATCCGTATACTTGATCGTTGCGCAACTTCAACTGCGGCCAGTCGGTGTTCCTGTCTTTAAGGCGATGGGCTCTGACAAACTCACCGCGTTTCAGGGAACTTCATCGATCCAAAAAATGCCCGCATTCCGGTGAGGAATGCGAGCAAGTTTGGAGGGTTGGGGATAGGTCAGAGATCCTCGCGCCCGATCATTTCTCCGAGCGCTTCTTCAGGGTTCATCCGGCGGAACTGGCCGTGGCCGAGATAAACCCAGCTGACGCCTTCGCTGGTGGCCAGATAGTTGTTCGAGTATCCTGAGGTAATCTCGGCCTGCGGGTTGTCGGGCAGCACCATCAGCTTCATCAGGAGCAGATAGATCACGAAGCCCAGTGGGAACCCGATGAGAAAGGCGTATTGCGCATACCACGCCGCCACCGCTCCCGCGATCAGCCAGGCCAGAAGGCCCGCCGGATTGAATCCGCCCGTATAGCGGAATTGACCATTGGCGTCATAAAGATCGGGGACGTTTATGCGCCGTTTGCGAAGCACGTAGTAATCTGCGACCATTATGCCGCCGATTGCCGATAGGAACGCGCCGTAATAGCCGAGAAAGACGAACAGGTTGTCGAGGAGCTCCCACGGAAAACAGAGTGTGCCGACGATGCCGGCCAATGCAACCGCCATCTTGTAGTTGATGATCTGCGGCGCGAAGTTGACGAAAGTCAACGCCGCGGGGATAAGGTTGGCCGAGTTGTTGGTCGACCACTGCGCCAATACCACAAGTGCCAAAAGCACCACGAGCGACAGGCCTTCGCTTTGTCCTTGGATCACCTCAATTGGGTTCCAGTTTCCGGTCGCGATAAAGGAGACGCCGCCGATCCCGGCAATCATGGCTTGGGTGACCGGCAGAGCGATGAGCTGCGCCAGAAAGATGTTGCGGTTACGCGCTACAAACCCCTTGGCCCCGGCCTGTGTTTTCACGAACCGGGTCAGGTTCGGGATGTCGATCGCAAGCGTCGACCAGAATCCCAAGTTGGCAATGAAGAGCACCAGAAGCGTCATTTCCCCGGTTCCCTTGAAATTCCAGATGTTGATGCCATTGGTTGAGGCCAAGCCTTCCAACGTGAAAAACATCCAGATCGAGATGGCGATAATCGCCGGCGCCGCCAGTGAGGCAAGCCGTTCGACCGACTTGATGCCCATAGCGGTATTTGCCACCTGCAGGACGCCGAAGGCCACGTACCAGACAAACCAGTTGTTGAATCCCAGGAAATACTCTCCGATCCCGTTAAGCGCGAGTGCGCCCAGATAGGTCTGGACGCCAAACCACATCGCCGCGACGATCCCGCGGGAGATCGATGGCAGGTGTGTGCCGTGAATTCCGAACGGCGCGCGCAGATAGACCGCAAAAGACAAGCCGTGTTCGGTGCCGATGTCGGCGGTCAGGACCATCAAGGCCCCGATTCCGACATTGGCGAGAACGATGATCAGGATCACGGAGGCTAACGGCACACCGCCGCCTACGCCCGCCGCACCGAGCGAATAGGTCGCGATGATGACCGCGATCCCCACCCATATCCCGGCATAGCCGATGAGGCCGATCGGCCGTTGGCCGAGCAGCGTGGGAAGGATTGATTCCTCGATCAGCGCGCTGCGCTCGTGTTCAGCTTCGCGTATTTGGTTTGTTAAGCTCATATTTTTGTATTCCCTGTTGTCAGTTGAGTCTGGCCGACGCGCGGCTCTGAAGCGGCCGGTGTGATGTCGGTCAATACGCCGTCATGCTCGAAATAATGGGTCCGGTTGTGCAGCCCCGACTGAGGGCGGCTGCACGAAATATTTTCAATACCGGACGGTCTGCCATTTCCTCTAAGCAAGGTCGTTGTCATACCAGACTGCCAGTAGCCTCTGGATCAATTGACTTTGGCTGGAAGCATCGCTGATGCGCACGGCGTTATGGCGCTCCCAATTTTGCACAATACCCAAATTTGGTCAGCACTTCATGGCCTGTTTCGGTGACCAGCACCATTTCCTCATTGCGGATGGGGCCGAGTTTGGGGTCGAAAAAACCAGGTTCGAACGCAATCACCATGCCTTCCTCAAGGGTTCGCATTGGTCCCAACGTTGATCCGATTAGCGGTTGCTCAAATGGGCCGATGCTCGCGCCGACACCATGCCCGGTGATGTAATCCGCCCAATGCTCTTGGAGCCCCGCGCTCATTACAACCTCTTTGACGGCGTCATGCACGTCTGCGATGTCAACGCCGGGCTTGACAGCGCCGATTGCGGCGTCGAGGCATGCAATCTGCGTGTGAAAGGCGTGTTTCTGCTCAGCATTTGGCCCGCCCACGCTATAGGTGCGGGCAAAGTCACCGACATAGCCATTGTAGGAAATGTTGATGTCGAGCAAAACCACCTGACCATGGCGCAGTCGAGCGTCCGACGCCATCCGACGATTTGCATCGGTTGAAACCTGAGGGAACGTGGCAATGGAATCAGCCCCCGCCTCGATCATGGAGGCCACCATGCGCGCCGCAAGAACGCTTTCTTTTACACCTTCACCGATTGCATCGCGCGCCGCCGCCATTCCGACCTCAGCAATCTCAACGGCGCTGCGAATGACCTGAATTTCTTCGGGGCTCTTGCGTGCCCGCGCCACACCGAAAGTGGCAGTCCAGTCAATAAGCTGCAGGTCTGGAAATATCTTCTGCAAAGCAAAGAGGACAGTTGGTGAAGTTACGTCATCAAATGCCAATTGGCCGGAAGATACACCATTCTCGGACAGCGCGTCGGATACGTTCTTGATGATCTCGTCATTGTCATACGGCCAGACCCGTATCTCATCGAGCCACGGCATTTTTGCTTTGGCATGAGCAAGGTCACCTGCTTCTGTCAGCAAACATACGCGGCCGTCATCAAACAGGATCGCAGCATATCGAGGATGATAGATGAGACTGGTAAACGGTCGGATGCAGGTCAGATAACGGACGTTCTCGTACCGTTGGACGAGGAGCGCCTTAACCCCTTCTTTCCTCATCGCAGCTGCGATGTTCGCAGTGCGAAAGGCGCGCAGTTTGGGCCAATCGATACGACCCTCCCAGTCAACTCCAGTCTCACCCATTTTGGCTTTGTCCTTCTGTTGCGATGTAATCGTTCAGTACGAGGGGGGCATTTGCTCCTATTTCGGACATTTATTTCTCCTTCGGTTCATTGAAAAAAGCGGTTTCTGCCCGAGCGAACCGCGCCCGAGTGTGGTTAGTTGCTGTCGTGTGGGTCGCGTTCCGGACCGACGGGGGGAGGGGCTGCACTCGCCGCTACGCCACAGTCGTAAGGCTCTGCACCGCTATCTAAGGCCAGGAACAGTCAGTACGGTGCTGCCATCCATCTAACAGAGTTAGCAAAGACCTAAGTCCGCGGGTGGGTTGCACCCGTGTCTTAGCGCTCGGTCTGTGTCCGCCTATCTGTTCAGCTCGAAACGCCCAGCTGCGGCGCCTCTATGCGGCGGAGAGTGGAGCGGAGGAGGCAACCTAAGTATCTGGAATGATTATAATGTTTGCCAATTTGTTTCCTCTGTTGGTTGTTTGTAACTATTTTTCGCAAGTTTGCTTGCTCACTGGCAGTGAATATTCTGCTGGCGATTCTGTCAATTATTAACTTTCGATTATGTGAGTTATTTGCTGTCAGTTTGTGGAGTTTCCGGTATAGTGTCAGGGTGGTTGACCTAAACACCTTGGCCAAATGGCCCTTAGCGCACCGAATCGGTGTTAACAGCCGGTTCTGCAGGGCGATCGGGGCTTCGCAGAGGCGGTGCAGGCGATGATTGAAGCAGTCTTGCCCTTCGGCTATCGAACCTTTGCCCGGCTGCACTGGTTCATTAAGTTCACGTCCTGCGCGGTCATCTCCAGATCAAGGGCTGGCAGGTCCGCAAACGCGCCGCGGGCATCGCGTTCGAATGCATCCAGTACGCGACGCGTTGCATCGGCGACTGGATCAGCTTCTACAACAACCGCCGCCCAAATCAGGAGCTTGCAAAGCGCACGCCAACCGAGGCATTCAGATTAGCAACTTAATCTGAGCAGATTCAGCGGGGTCAATACAAATGGGCAATATTTCATCCGGTTAGCTCACTATTTAAGCGAGTATCCAAAATAGGGATTGGGTGGGGCCCAACCAAACTACAAGACGGAGTGCTTTATCTATGTCAAAGGTCACAGGCGAGCGGAAACCAAAATCCAGAGCCAATAGAGATGCCGAACAATTATATCACATACTGACCCAAGCCATAGTCGAGCAGGCATTAGCCCCTGAAACAAGACTTATCGAAAGGGATATCTGCGAGCAGTTCAATATCAGCCGCCATGCTGTCAGGACTGCGTTTCAGATGTTAGCGAGCGATGACCTGGTCGAAATTCGTCAAAACAAGGGCGTCACGATTGCCAAGCCGAGCATGGAGCATGGTGTGGACGTTCTTCGTATCCGCATGGAGCTTGAGGATATCGTTGTCCGTTACCTTTCGGGCAACTTGACCGAGGCACAAGTCAAGGAGTTGCGTGCATCGGTTGAACATGAGCATGAGTTTGTCCATAAGGATCATACATTATACATGCGACATGCCTGCGAGTTTCATAGGAAGCTTGCTAAGATGACGAAGAGCAAGGTTCTTGCAGGCTATCTGAACCCATTGTTCCCCCAGAGCTCGCTCATCCTGTACTTATATGGGCGACCGAACTGGAATCAATGCAATATCGAAGAACATCTCGCGATAATTAACGCACTCGAAGCAGATGAGAAAGCCAGAGCTCGCGAGCTAATGAGGACGCATCTTGAAGCAATGTTTCAGCGCGCCTTCACTGATTCGATAAGAGAAGAGACCATTTCCCTGACAGATGTGTTGGCCTCGTATGCAAAGTTGGGCGGCCCAGCTTGAGGGGCCGGCGCGTCCGGTCCAGACTGCAGCGAACCGCTCAGCTCGACATTATGCGGCGAAGCGACAGGGACCTACGGCGCGCACACCTTCACCGACATGTTCAACGCAATCGCCGAAATCTGCGACCTATACTCACCCGATAATTGTTAGAATTATTTCACCGCTGCCGGTTATGTCTCAAGTCAAAGGCGGGATGCTTTAGCGCGTATGGCTAAAAGCGCGATAGCACCAGACCAGCCGCGACCAGCCCCGCCGCCGCAAGGCGGGGCAGGCTGATCTCGCGTACCGGCAGGCCGATCAGGCCGAAATGATCGATGGCCAGCGCCGCAATCATTTGCCCCAGAATCAACATCGAAGCAGTGGTGAGCGCGCCCAGAATCGGGATGCTCCATAAGGCTGCCCAGACATAGAACGCACCTAGAGCGCCACCAACCAGCATCCAACGCGGCGTCGCGGCAAGGCGCATGAAGGCACCCGCTTCGCCGCGCAGGAATGAAAGCGCAAGCAGCAGCGAAAAGCCGACGAAGAAAGACACCGAGGCCGCGCCCAGTGTGCTGCCGAGATTGCGTCCGAGCGCCGCGTTAATCGGCGCTTGCAGGGTAATGGCGAACCCAGCGGTGGCCACCGCGATCAGGGCTGCCAGCGTGATGGATGACATAATGATGCAGTCCTTTCAGGAAGGTGGTGTGCAGCTTGTCCTGCACAGATTTTTAGACACGGCGCGCACCGCACGCGGGGACTTGTCTGTTCTGTCAAACCGCGCTATATGCGACAGCGTCGAAAAGGTGAATAATACCGCAAGGCAACATCGAGCAGGGTCGGTAAAATCCGGCCCTATTTGTTTTGCGGCTCCAGTGACCAACGAACCTCCGAAAGACCGGCGGAGACAACCGCGCGGCCAGAAAAAATGCAATGAATAGGAAACAACTTTTACATGTCAGCTAACGCATCCATGCAGGAGTTCGAAGCGCTCCTGAACGAAAGCTTCGAAATGGACACACCCGTCGAAGGGTCTGTCGTTAAGGGCAAGGTCATCGCTGTTGAAGCAGGCCAGGCCATCATCGATGTCGGTTACAAGATGGAAGGCCGCGTCGATCTTAAAGAATTCGCGAACCCCGGCGAAGCGCCCGAAATCGAAGTCGGCGACGAAGTCGAGGTTTACCTGCGCTCTGCCGAAAACGCACGCGGCGAAGCCGTGATCAGCCATGAAATGGCCCGCCGCGAGGCCGCATGGGACCGCCTTGAATCCGCTTATGCCGACGAAGACCGTGTCGAAGGCGCGATCTTTGGCCGCGTCAAGGGTGGCTTTACCGTCGATCTGGGCGGCGCCGTGGCGTTCCTGCCAGGCAGCCAGGTCGATGTACGCCCCGTGCGCGATGCCGGTCCGCTGATGGGTCTGAAACAGCCGTTCCAGATTCTCAAGATGGACCGCCGCCGTGGCAATATCGTGGTTTCGCGCCGCGCCATTCTCGAAGAGTCCCGTGCCGAACAGCGCGCCGAAGTCATCGCCAATCTGCACGAAGGGCAGGCGGTCGATGGTGTGGTCAAGAACATCACCGAATACGGTGCCTTCGTTGATCTGGGTGGTGTTGACGGTCTGTTGCACGTCACCGACATGGCGTGGCGTCGCGTCAATCACCCCAGTGAAATCCTGTCGATCGGCGAGACCGTCAAGGTTCAGGTCATCAAGATCAATAAGGAAACCCACCGCATTTCGCTGGGCATGAAGCAACTTCAGGAAGATCCATGGGATCTGGTCGGCGCGAAATATCCGCTGTCCAGCGTCCATACGGGCCGCGTCACCAATATCACCGATTACGGCGCGTTCGTCGAGCTGGAGCCGGGCGTCGAAGGTCTGGTGCACGTCTCGGAGATGTCCTGGACCAAGAAGAACATCCATCCCGGCAAGATCGTGTCCACCTCGCAAGAGGTTGAAGTCATGGTTCTGGAAATCGACCCGACCAAGCGTCGTGTGTCGCTGGGCCTCAAGCAGACCATGCGCAACCCGTGGGAGGTGTTCGCAGAAACCCACCCCGAAGGCACGCAGGTCGAGGGCGAGGTCAAGAACATCACCGAATTCGGTCTGTTTGTCGGACTGGAAGGCGATATCGACGGCATGGTTCACCTCTCAGACCTCAGCTGGGACCAGCGTGGCGAAGAGGCCATGCAGGAATACCGCAAGGGCGATATCGTTCAGGCGGTTGTCTCTGAGGTCGATATCGAAAAAGAGCGTATCTCCCTGTCGATCAAGGCGCTGGGCGGTGACAAGTTCTCGGAGGCCGTTGACGGCGTCAAACGTGGTTCGGTCGTGACGGTGGCCGTCACCGCGATCGAGGAAGGCGGGATCGAGGTCGAGTATGAGGGGATGAAAGCCTTCATCCGTCGCAGCGACCTGTCGCGCGACCGCTCGGAGCAACGTCCCGAACGCTTTAACGTGGGCGACAAGGTTGATGTCCGGGTAACCAACGTGGACGCCAAGACTCGCCGTCTCGGCATGTCGATCAAGGCCCGCGAGATTGCCGAAGAAAAAGAAGCTGTCCAGCAATATGGCAGCTCGGATTCCGGTGCCAGCCTTGGCGATATTCTTGGGGCAGCACTTAAAGGCGACGAGTGATCGCTGTCAGATGCTAATCTGAAATTCAGACGGCCCCGCGCACAGGCGTGGGGCCGTTTCTTTTGCGCGAATCGGCTCTGCTATCTAAGCCTGATAAAAGCGGTCGACAGGGGTCCATGCACCGTTTTCGCGGTTAAATCGGACCACATATGGGGCGTTTTCTCCCGTCAATTTGAAAATATCGTGTAAACTCCAATAGTTCCGGTTTCGGTTTGAGAAATTTCTACTTATAGTTACCGCAAAGGAACGCGCCAACCTTGCTGCCCCTGGGAGACATTCACAATGATCCGGTCAGAGCTGATTCAGAAGATTGCCGATGAAAACCCGCACCTGTATCAGCGGGATGTCGAAAGGATCGTAAGTACGATCTTCGAAGAGGTCACTAATGCGATGGCGCGTGGCGACCGGGTTGAGTTGCGCGGGTTTGGTGCGTTTTCGGTGAAAAAGCGCGATGCGCGGATCGGCCGCAATCCCAGAACCGGCGAGACGGTGCATGTTGAGGAAAAGCATGTTCCGTTCTTTAAGACCGGCAAGCTGTTGCGGGATCGTTTAAACGGAAATTAAATCAATGCGTTACATCCGCTATGCCCTGCTGGCTCTTCTGGCCATCGTCCTCGTATCTATGGCCTTGGCGAATCGCGCCGTTGTCACAGTCAAATTGATGCCAGACGCGCTGGCCGGGCTGCTTGGGTTCAACCTGTCACTGGGCTTGCCGCTGTTTTTGGTGATTCTCGGAGGGATCATCGTCGGGCTGGTTATCGGCTTTGTCTGGGAGTGGCTGCGCGAATACAAACATCGCCGAAAAGCAGCGGTGAAAGACCGTGAGGTGCGCAAGCTTGAGCGCGAGGTTGACCACCTGAAGGAGCAGAAGCACCAGGGCAAGGACCAGGTTCTGGCGATTCTCGATGATGCGGTGCCGACCCATGCCGAGCGACGTTAAGGTCAAGATCTGCGGTCTGACCCAGAGTTCGGACGTTCCCGCCGCCATACTGGCCGGAGCGCATTATGTCGGCTTCGTGTTCTATCCTCGCTCACCGCGAAATGTGACCTTGCCAGACGCTGCTTTCATGGCTCAATCCGTGCCGGCCGGCATCTGTCGGGTCGCGCTGACCGTCGATGCGACGGACGCGGAACTGGACCGGCTGGTCGCGACCGTTCCGCTTGATATGTTGCAGCTTCACGGGCGCGAAAGCCCGGACCGCGTGGCCGCCATCCGTGCCCGTTTCGGCTTGCCTGTAATGAAAGCGGTCGGGGTAGCGGATGAGGGCGATCTGGCCGCGCTTAGCGATTATAGTCAGGTGGCCGACCAATTGCTGATAGATGCCAAGCCAACACAGCCCGATGATCTGCCGGGGGGCAATGGGCTGGCCTTTGACTGGCGGCTGATCGCCAATCGGCGCTGGTCGGTACCGTGGATGTTGGCCGGGGGGCTGAATGCGCGCAACGTGGCACAGGCCGTGCGCATGACCGGCGCGCAACAGGTCGATGTCTCCTCGGGGGTGGAAAGCGCGCCCGGCGAAAAGGATGGTCCCCTGATGCGGGCGTTCGTGCAGGCGGCACGGGCGACAGAACAAGCGCAAGGTTGAGTACGCCGCTTTACGCCGCTTACACAATGGCTATAAACGCCTTCTGACCCGAAGGCGGAGGACGCAATGGCGAACGAGTTTTTCAATTCCTTCATGACTGGCCCCGATGAAAAGGGCCGGTTCGGAGATTTCGGCGGGCGGTTCGTTTCCGAAACCTTGATGCCGCTGATCCTACGCCTTGAAAAGGAATACGAAAAGGCCAAGGACGATGACAGCTTCTGGGCCGAGATGCAGGATCTCTGGACCCATTACGTCGGTCGTCCCAGCCCGCTGTATCATGCGGAGCGGCTGAGTCAGCATCTGGGCGGCGCAAAAATCTACCTCAAGCGGGATGAGCTGAACCATACCGGGGCGCACAAGATCAATAACGTGCTGGGCCAAATCATTCTGGCACGCCGTATGGGCAAGACCCGCATCATCGCCGAAACAGGGGCCGGCCAGCACGGGGTCGCCACCGCCACCGTCTGCGCCAAATTTGGGCTGAAATGTGTTGTCTATATGGGGGCACACGACGTCAAGCGGCAGGCCCCCAATGTGTTCCGGATGCGCTTGTTAGGGGCCGAGGTCGTGCCTGTAACGTCGGGCCGTGGCACGCTCAAGGACGCGATGAACGACGCCCTGCGCGATTGGGTGACCAATGTGAACGACACATTCTATTGCATTGGTACGGTGGCCGGACCGCATCCTTATCCGGCGATGGTGCGTGATTTTCAGAGCATCATCGGCAAGGAAGTGCGCGAACAGATGCAGGCGGCCGAAGGGCGTCTGCCCGATACATTGATCGCCGCTGTCGGCGGGGGATCGAACGCGATGGGGCTGTTTTATCCGTTCCTCGACGACAAATCGGTGAACATCATCGGGGTTGAGGCCGGCGGCAAGGGCGTCGACGAGAAGATGGAGCATTGCTCGAGCCTGACCGGCGGACGGCCCGGTGTGCTGCACGGCAACCGTACCTATCTATTGCAGGATGATGACGGGCAGATTCTCGAAGGCTATTCGATTTCGGCCGGGCTGGATTATCCCGGTATCGGGCCGGAACATTCGTGGCTGCATGAAATCGGGCGCGCAAAATATGTCGCGATCACCGATGTGGAGGCGCTGGAAGCGTTCCAGTTGAGCTGTAGCATGGAGGGTATCATCCCCGCGCTGGAGCCCAGCCATGCGCTCGCCCATGTGATGAAGATTGCCCCCAAGCTGCCGTCGGACCATATAATCTGCATGAACATGTGCGGCCGCGGCGACAAGGATATCTTCACCGTCGCACGCGCACTGGGTTTCGATATGAGCGACGCCATCTAGGCGCCTATCTCAGTCGATGGCGTGGCTTTCCAGCACGTCCAGCGGCACGATGTCCAGAGCCCGGGCATGGGTTGCGCTCAGCCGCACACGCGGCGCGCAGTCTTCTTGATAGGCTTGTAAAAAACGCGCCGCGCACAGGCACCACTGATCGCCTGCCTTCAAACCGGGAAACTGAAATTCTGGGCGCGGCGTCGAAAGATCATTGCCGAGATATTTTGAGAACGCCAGAAACTCGTCGGTCATCACCGCGCACACGGTATGGCTGCCGCGATCCTCGGCGCAGGTGTTGCAATGGCCATCGCGAAAGAACCCAGTCACTGGGGTATGCGAGCAGGGGGCAAGTGCATCGCCAAGAACATTGATACTATCGTCTGGGGTCATGATCATACCTCATTATAGGCCATTATAGGCTGGCTGCGATCTTGCGCAGCATTGCGATGTTTTCTTCATGTGTGCCGGGGGATTGAAACTGCCGGTCGGAGCCGGTGACAACGATCACCACATCCCGTTCCTGATCTATATAGAGATACTGACCATAAATGCCCCGCGCGAAAAACTCACCTTTTTCGGCTCGGACCGGCACCCACCACTGATACCCATATTGCATTTCCCCCGGTGGCGTCGGCGCACTGGAGGCCGTCGCGGCGGCGATCCAGTCGGCAGGCACGATCTGCTGGCCATTGAAATGACCGTTCTGTTCGATCATCAGCCCGAAACGGGCGTGATCCCGAGTGGTCAGGTTTAGCCCGCCCAACACGAATGCGGCGCCAGAACCGTCGGTGATGTAATAGCCGTCCTGTTCCTGCCCCAGCGGTGCGATGATCTTTTCCGACAACAGGGCGGCGATCGATCGCCCGGTCGCGCCCCGGATGACCATGCCGATCACATGGGTGTCGATCGAGACATAGGCCCATTCTTCACCCGGCTCAGCGGAGCGATCGACAAATGAGGCGGTGAAGTCGTCCAGCGTGCCACCCAGCGCGACGATCCGGCCCATTCGGTTGATGTCCGATCCAAATTTCAGATAATCCTCATCAAACCGCACGCCGCTCGACATGTTCAGCACGTTTCGGATGCTCACCCCGTCATAGGCGCTGCCCGCCAGCTCTGGCGCGTATTTTGTTACCGGGTCATCGATGGAATCAATCGCCCCCTCGTCCAGCATCACGCCGAACAGGGCCGACAAATAGCTCTTGGCAAGGGACCAAGAAATACGAAGGTCATCAGGGCCGGTGCCAAGGAAATATTCCTCGTACCTGATTTCGCCGTCCTTAAGCACCAGCAGCGATGTCACGCTGCGCTGTGCAATCCAATTCTGCGCGCCATCGGGTAGGTTGGTTTCCGGGCCATAAAACAGTTCACTGGTCGCCCCGTGACCCCGGTCCAGAGGCACCGTAGGGAACACTTGATTCATATGGCTGAAATTCTGGACAATCTTGCCTTGGTCAAACAGCGCGTTCACCGTCAGCAGGCGCGAAATATCGTCCCGGTTCCAGAATCCCACGGTGGCCACCGCCAGTATCAGCATCAGCAAGATACGACCCAGCCATTTCCCGAATCTGCGCATGTCGTGTTCCCTGTTCAATCCGGGTTCCAAAGGGCGCAGGGCGCTATCAGACCCGGCGATCACATAGGCAAAGCAAAAGCCGCGTCAGCGGAACCGATCCACCAGCTTTTGCAGGGGATTGCGCGGGTCCGGTTCGGCCTCCGGGGCAGGGGCCGCCGATGGATTTTCCGATGGTTTTTCGGGGCGGTTCGAGGAGCGCGGCGGAGCTGTGCGCAGGGCTACGGCATTCATAAACCGTCCGCTGTCGCCTGTTGCCAGATGCGGGGCCCCATCGGAAATGCCGCGCAACAAGTCGTCGAGCCACTCCTCGTCGGAGCGGGCGAAATCATGCAGCACATATGCCGCTACCCGATCCTTGTGGCCGGGATGCCCGATGCCGAGACGGACACGGGCGTAAGTTTCGCCGATGTGGGCATGCAGCGAGCGCAACCCATTATGCCCGGCATGACCGCCGCCCTGTTTTACCCGCATTTTGCCGGGAGCAAGGTCGAGTTCGTCATGAAAGACGGTCACGTCACCGGGCTCAAGCTTGTAAAACCGCATCGCCTCGCCCACGGATTGCCCCGAGCGGTTCATAAAGGTGGTGGGTTTCAGAAGCAGCACTTTTGCGCCGTCAAGCATTCCCTCGCTGATCTGGCCCTGAAACTTGGATTTCCAAGGTCCGAAGCCATGATCCGAGGCGATTCGATCGACCACCATAAAGCCGATATTGTGGCGGTTGCGCGCGTATTTGCCGCCCGGATTGCCAAGCCCGACAAAGAGCTGCATGGCACACCTCGTCAGTTAACCGATTTTCGTCTACATGCCCTGAAAGTAGAGAGAATGAAAGCCAGGAGCGCACAATGTATCTGACGATGAACCGGTTCAAGGTCAAAGCGGACAAGGTGGAAGCCTTTGAGGAGCTTTGGATGAAGCGCGACAGTCATTTGGACACGGTGCCGGGCTTCACCTCGTTCCGCCTGATGCGCGGCTCCGAAGGCGTCGATCACGTACTTTATGTCAGCCACACCACATGGGAAAGTCGTGCGGCGTTTGAGGGCTGGTCCCGCTCCGAGGCATTTCGGGAGGCGCACAAGAATGTCGGGGAAAGCCGTGATCTGTATCTTGAACCACCGCATCTGGAAGTCTTTGAAACGGTGCAAGAAGCGAAATGAAAACAGGGCCCGTTAAGGGGCCCTGTTCCAGTGTTCAGATACGCAATAATTACGCGTCGTCAGAGGCATCCATCTCGGTGGTCGGAACCTCACCCGCTTCGGGCTGATCCTCGTCATCGTCTTCGGCGCGCAGACCGGAAGGAGCCGAGAGCGTCGCGATTACGAAATCACGGTCAATGGTCGGTTTTGCACCCTGTGGCAGCTTGACGTCAGAGATCGTGATACTGTCGCCGATCTGCAGTTCCGACACATCAATGTTGATCTGTTCTGGAATGTCGCCGGCAGTCACCAGCAATTCGACCTCGGGGCGGATCAGGGTCAGCACCCCGCCCTTTTTCAGGCCCGGCGATTCTTCTTCGCCTTCGACATTCACGTGGATGAACAGGTTGATCTTGGTCGCGCGGCGCAGACGCATCAGGTCAAGATGCGTTGGCAAGTCCTTGACCACATCGCGCTGCACATCACGACAGATCACCCGCACATCGTCATGGCCGTCGATCTTGAGAGTGAAGAGGGTGGATCTGAACCGCCCTGCCTTCAGCCGCTTAATCAGTTCGTTGAAGGGGATGTTGATGGGCAACGGGTCAACGTCGCCACCGAATACGATCCCCGGAACCATGCCATTGCGGCGTGCCTGACGAGCGGCGCCCTTGCCCGTCCCCGTCCGTTCCTGGGCGTGAAGAACTGCGTTCTCTCCGGCCATGATAATTCTCCAATATATAAGGGCGGGGTTCCTCCAAGGCTGTAACCCCGCGTGAAGCCGCGCGTATAGACCAGCTTGACGGCCTTGAAAAGAGGGTTTGCGGCTTCGAAAGCACGCTTTTGATCAGGCTTTCCAGCGACCTTCGAAATCTTCCGGGATCAAAAGATTTTGGCGGCCCAGATCGGCCAGTTCACGCTGCCCGCACAACGCCATGGTCACATCCAGTTCGCGCTGAATCACCTCAAGCGCGCGGGTCACGCCTTGCTGCCCCATTGCGCCCAGTCCATAGATATAGGCGCGTCCGATAAAGGTGCCCTTAGCCCCCATCGCCACCGCCTTGAGCACGTCTTGCCCCGAGCGGATGCCGCCATCCATATGGACCTCGACCCGGTCGCCCACCGCATCCAGAATCGAGGGCAGCATTCGAAGGGCGCTGAGCGCACCATCCAGTTGCCGCCCACCGTGATTTGAAACGACAATCGCATCGGCCCCCAGATCGGCGGCCATTTTCGCGTCCTCGGCGTCAAGAATACCCTTGAGGATCACCTTACCGTCCCACAACTCCATCAGTTTTGCGATCTTGTTCCAGTCTAGTGTCAGGTCGAATTGTTCGCTGGTCCAAGCGATCAGTTGCGACGCGTCCGCCACGCCCGACACGTGTCCGACGACATTGCCGAAATTGCGCCGTTTCGCGCCCAGCATGCCGATCCCCCAACGCCATTTCGTCGCCAGATTGGCAATGGTTTTCGGAGTCAGTTTCGGCGGGGCCGACAGCCCGTTCTTCAGGTCCTTGTGGCGTTGGCCCAGCAGTTGTAGATCCAGCGTGATGACCAGCGCCGAACACCCTGCGTCCTTGGCCCGCTGGATCAGGCGGCGCACGTAATCCTGATCTTTCATGACATAAAGTTGAAACCAGAACGGTTTGGTCGTGACTTCGGCGACCTCTTCGATCGAGTTGATCGACATGGTCGAAAGTGTAAAGGGGACGCCGAACTCTTCGGCTGCCTTGGCCGCCTTGCGCTCGCCGTCGGCGTGCTGCATCCCGGTCATTCCGACCGGAGCCAGAGCCACAGGCATCGCGACCTCCTGTCCGATCATGGTGCTGGCAGTGGTGCGATTGCTCATGTCCACGGCCACCCGCTGACGCAGGCGGATCAGGTCGAAATCACTGCTGTTTTCGCGGAAGGTCTGTTCGGTCCAACTGCCGCTTTCGGCGTAATCATAGAACATCTTTGGCACACGGCGACGATAGATGCGCTTGAGATCCTCGATTTCGGTGATGACGGGCATGGCGCGGCCTTTTCGTGCTGGGACATCACCTGATTAGCAATCTAACTCACTGCGATCAATTGCGTACAACGTTCCGTATCACATTGCGGGAGTTAGGCTGAGATCAGCCTTGCTCCGACTCTTGAGTGATGTCGCGCAAATGTGAGGCGTGATATTGCCGATATCATCCAAATGGAGAGCGAAAGCCCAAGCGTGCTGCTACTGATATGCTTGCAACCACCGCGAAAAACAGCAACACATTTTCCATGACCATCCTCCGGCATAACGGCAATCAATTGAAACGTCGCAGAGCGTCGGCTTTTGCGCTGACGGTCATTGTTGCTGTCACGATTGGTATTTTAACCTTGGTCCCAGAGGGGCCTAAGTCCGGCGTGCCGGGCAGCGATAAGGTGCATCACTTTCTGGCTTTCGCGGCACTGATTTTGCCTTGTGCTGCCCTATACCCTCAGGCCCTTTTTAAGGGAGTATTGGCTGCGACATTCTATGGTGGCCTTATCGAAATCATCCAGCCCTATTTCGGGCGCTCTGGTGAGCTTGCCGATTTCGTCGCGGATGTGAGTGGTATCGGCGCCGGAGCGGCGCTGGGGCTCATTGTGCACTCGGTTCTGAATAGGGCCCTCCCAGAATCCGGCCAACGAAGAACGCACCACATGGTGAAGTCCTACGCGAATGGAAGGCCGGAAAATCTGCCCGTAGCCAATAGCGACCCGTAAGCACGGCCGCGCGTCAGGCACCAACGGAGCCGGGGCTTTCAACAGATTGGCCTGCAGCCGTTTGCCGAGCGCTGGTTCCCAACCCCTGTGGTGCGAGCATGATATCAGGCCGAATGGGCCCCTTCGGCCAATCCGCGTACGAATTCCAGCACGTCACTGACCGACGCTCCTTCGGCGATCTGTGAAACGATAGCCGAGCCGACAACCGCGCCATCCGCAACCCCGGCGATGGCGCGGGCGGTTTCGGGTGATCTGATGCCAAAGCCCACAACAACCGGTAGATCGGTCTTGGCCTTGATGCGCGCCACTTCGGGGGCAACATCCTTTGCCTGTGCCTGAGCTGCACCGGTAATACCGGTGATTGAGACATAATAAACAAAGCCCGATGTGTTTTGCAGCACTTTGGGCAGGCGTTCGTCATCGGTGGTGGGCGTTGCCAGACGGATGAAGTTCAACCCCGCCGCCTGCGCTGGGATGCAAAGTTCATCGTCCTCTTCCGGGGGCAAATCGACGACAATCAACCCGTCGATTCCGGCCTCTTTCGCGTCTTCCAGAAATTTATCCACGCCGCGGCTGTAGATCGGATTGTAATAGCCCATCAGCACAAGCGGTGTTGTGTCGTCCTGTTCGCGAAACGCGCGCGCCATGTCCAAAGTGCGCTGCAAGCTCATGCCTTTGGCAAGAGCGCGCTGGCCGGCCGCCTGAATCGTGGGGCCATCGGCCATCGGGTCAGTAAAGGGCAGGCCTAATTCGATGATGTCGACCCCCGCCGCCGGCAGGCCGCGCACGATCTCGAGCGAGCGATCGTAGTCGGGATCGCCCGCCATAATATAGGACACGAATGCTTTTTTTCCGCGGGATTTCAGGTCGGCGAATTTGGCGTCGATACGGGACATGGGCAATGGCCTTCGTTGTT
The DNA here is from genome assembly GCF_016307205.1 of Pontibaca salina. Classification (GTDB taxonomy): domain Bacteria; phylum Pseudomonadota; class Alphaproteobacteria; order Rhodobacterales; family Rhodobacteraceae; genus Pontibaca; species Pontibaca salina. Next base: position 18,687 of record NZ_JAEIJD010000010.1, read on the forward strand.
TGTCAGGGCAGGATGTAAAGGATCAGAGCTTTTTATGCCAGCGCAGGGTCAGCGCGTTGACGCCCGGATTTTTATCTCCGGTCGATGCGTTGGATTTATGGCTGATCGCCAGCGACAGGCTGCTGCTGTCACTCAGTTCATATCCTATGCCCAACAGGCTGCGGATTTGGAAGGTACTGCCTAGATCGTTGCTGAGCCTTGCGCTGAAATACGCGCCTGGCATGACGCTGGCGTTCACGAACCAGCGCTCGGCAAAGCCGTACCGCGCGACCAGACCAAGCCCAGCAAAGGCGTCAGCCTCGGCGTCGATCTCGAGTGCGCCGCCAAGGCCGAGATCGAAGCGACCGTTCGAAAGAAACGGTCTGTGGTGGTAATCCAGACTGATCACCGCTGTGTCCTGTGCTTCATCAGCGGAAAAGTCGGTAAAACCCGCGCCCAAAATCACTTCTTGCGCCGGTGCGGCAAGGGGGGCGGCGATCATCGCGGCACAAAGCGGGATGTGTTTCATATCATGGTCCTGCGCAAGGGGTTCTACCCACTTTCATAGCCTCGGCATATCGTGGCGGCAATGCGAACGTGCGCCGGCTGTGTCTTGCGACTGGGTCCGTGGCCCTTTAGAAGCAGCCGCGACATCACAGCGGAGATCGAGATGGGTTTTAAAATGGGAATCGTGGGCATGCCGAATGTCGGTAAGTCCACGCTGTTCAACGCACTGACCCGGACTGCCTCCGCGCAGGCGGCAAATTTTCCGTTTTGCACCATCGAGCCTAATGTGGGCGAGGTCGCGGTGCCCGACAGCCGCCTTGATAAACTGGCTGCAATCGCGGGCAGTAAGCAGATCATCCCGACCCGCATGACCTTTGTGGACATTGCCGGATTGGTTAAAGGGGCCAGCAAGGGCGAGGGGTTGGGCAACCAGTTTCTGGCCAATATCCGCGAGGTCGACGCCATTGCCCATGTGCTGCGCTGTTTCGAAGATGGCGACATCACCCATGTCGATGGTCGTATCGATCCCGTGGCCGACGCCGAAACCATCGAAACCGAACTGATGCTGGCTGATCTCGAATCCATTGAACGACGCCGCACCAATCTGGTGCGTAAGTTGAAAGGCAATGATAAGGAGGCCCAGCAACAGGATCGTTTGTTGGCCGCCGCGCAACAGGCGCTTGAACAGGGTCAGCCCGCCCGCACGGTTCAAGTCGCCGACGACGACAGCAAGGCTTGGAAAATGCTGCAATTGCTGACCACCAAGCCGGTGCTGTATGTGTGCAACGTCGCCGAAGAGGACGCCGCCGAGGGCAACGAGCTTTCGGCTCGAGTGGCTCAGATGGCGACGGCGCAGGGCAATGCCCATGTCGTGATCAGTGCCCGGATCGAAGAAGAGATCAGCCAGCTGGATGAAGATGAAGCCAACATGTTCCTGGAGGAAATGGGTCTGCATGAGGCCGGGTTAGACCGACTCATTCGCGCCGGGTACGATTTGCTGCACTTGGAAACCTATTTCACCATCGGCCCGAAAGAGGCGCGCGCCTGGACGGTTCCCGCAGGCACCTTGGCGCCACAGGCCGCCGGGGTCATCCATGGGGATTTCGAAAAGGGGTTCATCCGCGCCGAAACCATTGCCTATGATGACTTCGTGTCGCTGGGCGGCGAACAGCCCGCCAAAGAGGCGGGCAAGATGCGCGCTGAGGGCAAGAATTATGTCGTCAAAGATGGCGACGTCCTGCATTTCCTGTTCAATAAATAGCGAAAGCGCGCGCCTGAATGCCCCTGCACCTGAGGCAGGGTAGGGGCGCGCAGGTACGACCTTAATGTCGCATTTACAATACCACTAAGGTGGCCTAAGTAAGAACTGCTTTGCGATAATTGTAGCGAAAGCAGGGGGTTGCGTTTTTTATGCAACCCAGGATGCGGTTGGCGCACGGACAGGGCCGCGATCGAATGTGGTCGATGCCGGGCGAGATGGGCATCAGAAAATGTCTTAGGGCGGGGATCCTGTGCTATGATCCGCAATTGATCGATGTCGAATCGCAATCGGGGGTCTGTTAGAACCATGGTAGCAAAACTGACATTCGTCGAGCGGCAGATCGCGCTGCTGATCCTTGGAATAATCACGATACTTGGGCTGGTCATGGCGTCGCTAGGGGCGGGCGACGCTTTGGGCGTGCATGGCTTTATCGTTCTGTTTGCCGGACTGGGATTGATCTTTGCTGTTGGTGGGTCGCTCTATGCGCCCGAGCCGATTGAGGACCGCAGCCGCGAATATTACGACGATCCGATCAAGATCGGGATCGTGCTGGCGATGATCTGGGCAATGATTGGCATGGGCGTGGGCGATTGGGTGGCATGGATGCTGGCCTTTCCGGATCTGCGCTTTGATGCGGCCTGGTCCAGTTTCGGCCGGCTCCGTCCGGTACATACCACCGGAATCATCTTCGGATTCGGCGGTAACGCGCTGATCGCCACCTCGATGCATGTGATGCAGCGTACCAGCCGCGCGCGGCTCGCAGGGCAGATCTCGCCGTGGTTTGTGCTTCTTGGCTACAACCTGTTCGTGATCTTGGCAACGACGGGATACGTGATGGGCGTCACCCAGTCCAAGGAATATGCCGAAGCCGAATGGTATGCTGACATTTGGCTGGTCGTCGTCTGGGTGGTCTATTTCGTGCTGTATATCCGCACTCTGGCGCGCCGGAACGAGCCGCATATCTATGTCGCCAATTGGTATTATCTGGCCTTCATTCTGGTTGTCGCGATGTTGCATATTGTCAACAATCTTGCGGTCCCGGCCTCGTTCACGGCGGCAAAAAGTTACTCGCTGTTTTCTGGCGTGCAGGATGCGATGACGCAATGGTGGTACGGCCACAACGCGGTGGCATTTTTCCTGACAGCCGGTTTTTTGGGCATGCTCTATTACTATCTACCGAAACGGGCGCAGCGACCGATCTATTCCTATCGCCTTTCGATCCTGTCGTTTTGGGGGATCGTGTTCTTTTACATCTGGGTCGGTTCGCACCATCTGCATTACACGGCGCTGCCGCATTGGGTGCAGACCTTGGGGGTGACGTTCTCGGTGATGCTTCTGGTGCCTAGTTGGGCGTCGGCAGGCAATGCGCTGATGACGCTTAACGGGGCGTGGCACAAGGTGCGCGACGATGCGACGCTGCGCTTCATGTTCGTGGCGGCGGTATTCTATGGCCTTTCCACCTTTGAGGGGTCTTTCATGGCCATAAGGCCTGTTAACTCGCTATCGCATTACACGGACTGGACCGTGGGCCATGTTCACGCAGGGTCGATGGGCTGGGTGGCGCTGATCACCTTTGGCGCGATCTACGCGGCGGTGCCGCTTATTTGGCGGCGCGACGACATGTATTCTTGGCGGTTGGTTGAGTGGCATTTCTGGCTCGCACTCGCGGGGACGGTAATCTACATTTTTGCAATGTGGAATTCGGGCATCGTGCAGGGCCTGATGTGGCGGACTTATAACGATGTCGGCACGTTGCAATATTCCTTTATGGATACGGTCGTCGCGATGCATCCCTATTATATCGCGCGTGCGATCGGCGGGCTGTTATTCCTGATCGGAGCCGTGATCGGGTTCTACAACATATTGATGACCATCCGCGCGGCGCGTTCCGAGGATCGCCTGCTTGACCATCCAACCGACTCTGAAGCGTGCGAGCCCGCGGTTCCAGTGGCGGAGTGATGGCATGATCCGGTGGCTGAAAAAACTCTATTATCCGATCCAGGCCGGGCATTACCGTCTGGAAAGGCATTCGATGGGCTTGGCACTGGGCATTGTCGCCGCGGCGTCGGTCGGAGGGTTGGTCGAGATTGCCCCGCTGTTCACCATCGATGAGACGGTCGAAAGCGCCCCGGAGATGCGGGTTTATACGCCGCTGGAACAGGCTGGGCGCGACATCTATGTGCGCGAAGGATGCTACCTGTGCCACAGCCAGATGATCCGCACATTGGCCGACGAGGTGGATCGTTACGGGCCCTATTCGCTGGCGGTGGAATCGCAATACGACCACCCGATGCTCTGGGGATCAAAGCGCACCGGGCCGGATCTGGCCCGGCTTGGCGGCAAATATTCCGACGACTGGCATGTGGCTCATCTTATTGACCCGCGCGCAGTGGTGCCAGACTCGGTGATGCCGCATTATGCGTTCTTGGCCGACGCACAGCTTGAAATTGCGAGCCTGCCCGCCCGACTGGCCGCCCTGCGTAAGGTCGGCGTGCCCTATACGGACGCGATGATTGAGGCGGCCGAGCAGGATGCATTGGGGCAGGCGCGCCCGGACACCGACCGCGCCGATGCGGTGATGGAGCGTTACGGCGAGGACACTCAGGTGCGTAATTTTGACGGCGATTCCGGTCGGTTGACCGAGATGGATGCGCTGGTGGCTTATCTGCAAATCCTCGGCAGGCTGACCGATGTCGCGCATGCGACTGACCCCGCTACGATAAAGGCGGGGTTGGAGGCCGCGCAATGATGGGATTGTCGCATGATATGGTGGTCGGCATCGCCAAGTCATTCGGGCTGTTTTACCTGATCGCGCTGTCAATCGGGATCTGTCTCTACGCGTTCTGGCCGCGCAACCGCAGCCGGTTCAACCGGGCCAAATATTCGATCCTTGATGACGAAAATGGCCCGCTGACCGGGGAGGAGCCGCGATGACCGTGAATAAGCGCGATCCATTGACCGGCCACCATACCACTGGCCACGAGTGGGACGGGATAACCGAGTTGAACACGCGGGTGCCCCTTACGATCTGGTGGTTCATTCTGGTCAGCCATCTCTATGCTTTGATTGCTTGGGTATTGTTGCCCGCATGGCCGGGTATCACCGATTACACCAAGGGGATTCTAGGGGTCGATCAGCGCCAGCAGGTAGAGCGGCAGGTCGCGATGATGCGCGAGTTGCGTGCTGACTGGCGCGATCAGATGGTTGCTCTGCCGGTCGATGAAATTCGCGCCAATCCGGCACTGGCTGCCATCATCGCCGGGACCGGGCCGGCATTATACGGCGATAATTGCGCTGCCTGCCATGGCCCCAGCGGGCAGGGCGGGCCGGGCTATCCCAGCCTGGTGGATGAGGCCTGGCTCTGGGGCGGAGACCCCGACGCCATCATGGAGACGCTGCGGGTCGGGATCAATGCCGACCATCCTGAGACGCGTTTTGCCCAGATGCCGGCGTTTGACGGAGTGCTGGAGCGAAACCAAATCAGGACCGTTGCGCTTTATGTCCAGTCGCTAAGCGGAATTGAAACCAATCCCGATCCGGACCAGCTTGCCGCTGGCAAGGAACTGTTCATGGACAATTGCGCCAGCTGCCACGGCGAGGATGCCACCGGCAACACCGATTTGGGCGCGCCGAATTTAACAGACGATAGCTGGATTTACGGGGGTGACAGCAGCAGTTTATTCGCCACGATCCTGCACGGGCGCGCGGGTTGGATGCCATCATGGGAGGCCCGTCTGGACGAGGCTGACCGCAAGATTTTGACCGTCTACCTGATGGACCTGAAAGACAGGGAGTCAGTGCAATGACCCGCCCGGTAAGCCCCCGCTTCTGGACCAGGGGCCGGCTGATCGGAATCGGGCTGGCGCTGACGGTTGTCGCCGTGTTTGCCGCAGCGAATGCACACCTGATCTCAGTCGCGTTCAGCAGCCAGCCCGATTGTGTGCCACATCTGAAAACCGCAACCGAAGGCGCCGCGAGCTATCGCGCGGCGAAACCGTCATGTTGAGCGATACCCCAGCACCGCCTGACCCACTGCCCAATGCACCCGAAGGGCTGCCAAAAATCGTGCCGCCAGCGCCGCGTGACAGCCCGCGCCGGCGCAATCTGCCGCCGGGCGCGGCGCTTGGCTGGCTGTGGGCGGGCTGGCGCGATCTTTGGACCAACCCGCTGCCCAGCCTGCTTTACGGCCTCGTGATAACGCTGATTTCATTGACCATTGTGCTGGGCCTGTCTCAGACCGATCTTGACCACTTCATATTCCCGGCGCTGGCGGGGTTCATGGTGGTGGGGCCCTTCTTTGCCTCCGGACTTTACGTCAAGAGCAGTCGCCTGGAACGCGGCGAGCACACAGGCTATCTGGATATGATCTTTCCACGCCCCCGCTCGGGATATCAGGGGTTGTTTCTCGGGGTGCTGTTGTTGTCGCTGTTCATGTTGTGGATTCGGTCTGCAGTGCTGATCTATGCGCTGTTTTTCGGGGTGAACCCGTTTCCGGGCTTGGATGATCTGGTGCCGATGCTGCTGTTTTCGCCGACTGGCTGGGCACTCCTTCTGGTTGGCACGGTTGTCGGAGCGCTATTCGCTGCCTTCGCTTTCGCGGTCAGTGTGTTCGCCGTGCCTATGCTGTTGAAAGAGGAAACCGACGCCTTGTCAGCTATGGGCATCAGCATCGCACTGACTTGGGACAACCTGCGCGTCATGCTGGTCTGGGGCACCATCGTCGCGGGGTTGATCACCGTGTCGGTCCTGACCGGATTTCTGGCGCTAATCGTGATCTTCCCGTTACTCGGCCACGGGACATGGCATGTCTATCGCGCGATTCGTGTGCCGCCGGAAGGATTAGAGCGGGTGTTTGTGCAACCGGCCTGACACTTATGTCTCTGGCGGATAAATCAACAACCCGTCGCCGGAATCGGTAGCAGCGGGAGTTGGTGCGCCCTGAAACGGCACGCATAGCGCGTAATCGGCGTAACTGTGAAAGCTCGAGTTCTGCGACCATGCATTGCGTGGGTCGCGAACCCGGCCATGGTTGTCTCCTGTTTCCACATCTCTGGAGGCAGCAGTCGAAATGCCCGACAGTTCCATTTTGGACATTTGCCAGATGGCACTCAGCCGGACGAGCGCGACGCGTAGATACGGCTTGGCCAAGCTGAACACCAAGAATCGGGTGGCACCTTTGTTCCAGCTTGGCTAGAGAGTCGGGCAGCATCAGTAAGGGGGCCGCAATGGCAAAGATCACCTATATCGAACATAACGGCACCGAACATGTGGTCGATGTCCCCACCGGTCTGACCGTGATGGAAGGTGCGCGTGACAACAGCATTCCGGGCATCGAGGCCGATTGTGGCGGAGCCTGTGCCTGTTCGACCTGCCACGTCTATGTTGATGCGGCCTGGGTCGACAAGTTGCCGCCCAAGGATGACATGGAAGAAGACATGCTGGATTTCGCGTTCGAGCCCGACCCAGCGCGCTCGCGCCTGACCTGCCAGCTCAAGGTTTCGGATGCGCTGGACGGCCTGATCGTCACGATGCCCGAAAAACAGATCTGATCTTCACTTAACAGGATATCCCAGGCTCCGGCGGCGGCAAAGGTTGCTGCTCCGGGTCGGCTGCCATCTTGATCAGGACGCGGCGACACAGGCGATCCAGTGGCAGCCAACTGGTCGTCGCCGCGCAAATAATAGATTGTCAAACTGCGCTAGAGCGTGTTGCGATGGATAGCATTCAGCCGGCGCTGCGAACGCGATTGCCGCACAAGTTCTGCCTCACGGTATCCAAGGGGTGGTTATAGCGCCCGCCAGCCGATGTCGCGGCGGTAGAAGCCTTCCGGCCAATTCACGGCTTCAGCCATCTCGTAGGCGCGCGCGTGCGCTTGCTCTAGGGTTGAGCCACGCGCGGTCAGGTTAAGGACCCGCCCGCCATTGGCCTCGAACTTGCCGTCGCGCCGCAGGGTTCCGGCGTGAAAGCACATCTGATCACCGGTTTCGGGCAAATCTTCCAATCCATTGATCACGCTGCCTTTAACATAGTCACCGGGATAGCCATTTGCCGCCATCACCACCGTCAACGCGTGATCGTCGGCCCAGTTCACCCGCATATCCGCCAGACGTCCCTCGGCGGCGGCATGTATCAAGTCCAGCGCCTGCGCCCCGAGCCGCATCATCAACACCTGTGCCTCTGGGTCGCCGAAGCGAGCATTGTATTCCACCAGGCGCGGTTCTCCATCCTTGATCATCAGCCCGACGTACAAAACCCCTTGATAAGGAGTGCCGCGCCGCGCCATTTCGACCACGGTTGGCTTTACGATCCGTTCCAGCACACGCTGTTCGATTGCCGATGTAAATACCGGCGCGGGCGAATAGGCACCCATGCCGCCGGTATTCGGGCCGGTATCGCCTTCGCCGACGCGTTTATGATCTTGCGCGCTTCCGATTGGCAGCACAGTTTCCCCGTCGCAAAGCACGAAGAACGAAGCCTCTTCGCCCTCCATGAATTCTTCGATCACCACATCGGCGCCAGCGGCACCGAATTCGCCGGTGAACATATCGTCAATAGCGGCAAGCGCCTGCGCCTCATTCATGGCTACGATCACGCCTTTTCCCGCCGCCAGCCCGTCGGCCTTGATCACGATGGGCGCGCCCTCGGTGCGGATGTGCGCCTTGGCAGCATCGGCGTCAGTGAAATGTGCGTAACCTGCGGTGGGCGCGCCGCATGCGTCACAAATCTCCTTGGTGAAGCGCTTTGACGCCTCAAGCTGCGCCGCCGCCGCCGAAGGTCCGAAAACCGCGATGCCCGCTGCGCGCAACCGGTCGGCAACCCCCGCAGCAAGCGGTGCCTCGGGGCCGATGATAACAAGATCAATGGCGTTTTGCTCGGCGAAGACCACCACGGCACCGCCGTCCTCGATATCGAGTTGGGCACAGGTGGCGATCTGGGCGATTCCGGCATTGCCGGGCGCAACGATCAGACGGTCGCATTTTGGGTTCTGCATCACTGCCCAGGCCAGCGCATGTTCGCGCCCGCCGCTGCCAAGGATGAGGATATTCATAGGTTGCGCTCCGATCTGCTTGGCCTCGCCTGCGCAGCGTTCTAGGCTGGCGGGAAAAGCAAGACAAGGTGCCTCATGTCCGACCTGATCGATGATCCCGCGCCGGGCCAGAACATGCCCGAATATACCGTCTCCGAGATTTCCGGGGCGGTGAAGCGCACGCTTGAGGGCGAATTCGGCCGCATCCGCGTACGTGGCGAGGTTGGGCGCGTGTTCCGCGCGCGTTCGGGGCATCTATATTACGACGTCAAAGATGACCGTAACGTTTTGGCCTGCACCACTTGGAAGGGCCAGATTGCGCGGCTGTCGGTCGAGCCCGAAGAGGGGCTAGAGGTCGTGGTGACCGGTCGCTTGACCGCTTTCGGCGCACAGTCGAAATACAACATGAATGTGGAGGAAGTCGCCGTCGCGGGTCAGGGCGCGCTGATGGCGTTGCTGGAAAAGCGCAAAAAGGCGCTGGCCGCTGAAGGCTTGTTCGACAAAGAGCGCAAGCGACCACTGCCGTTCCTGCCCGAGGTGATCGGCGTCGTCACGTCGCCTTCGGGCGCGGTGATTCGCGACATTTTGCATCGGTTGCGCGAACGTTTCCCGCGCAAGGTATTGATCTGGCCGGTCGCCGTACAGGGCACCGCCTGCGCCCCCGAGGTCGCCCGCGCGATCAACGGCTTCAACGCCCTGACTCCCGGCGGCGCGCTGCCCCGGCCCGATCTGCTGATCGTGGCGCGCGGCGGCGGCTCGGTCGAGGATCTGTGGGGGTTCAACGAGGAAATTGTCGCCCGCGCCGCCGCTGCCAGTGCGATCCCGCTGATCTCGGCGGTGGGGCACGAGACCGACACAACGTTGATCGATTTTACATCGGATCACCGAGCACCGACACCAACCGCTGCCGCTGAATTGGCCGTGCCGGTGCGCCTTGATCTGCTGACACAGATCGAATCACAAGGTGGGCGCATTCGCACCGCAGCGCGCAATGGGATTGCGCGGCGGCAACAACGTCTGGCCGATCTGGCGCGCGGTTTGCCGCGGCATGACACGCTGCTTTCGGGCCCGCGTCAGCGGCTCGACATCGCCAGCGATCGCCTGCCTGCGGCGCTGATTCGCGGGGTCCAGCATCGCCGCCTACGTCTGTCAGAGCTTTCGGGCAGCTTGCGTCCGGTCACATTGGCGCGTTTGCTGGCGGCTAACCGGACCGAGTTGCAGCGACTCTCGCTGCGGCTGTCCCCTGCGCTTGAACGCGGCTTGCGCACCCGCCGGGAACTGTATGAAAACCAGTCCGCGCGCCTGCTGCCACGGACGCTGGAGGCGCAAATTACCCGCGAACGTGTCCGGCTCGATACGCTGTCCCGGCGCCTATCGCGCTGTGGCACTACTTGGATTGAAGCGCTGCGCGGGCGTATCGAAGCGCATGATCGCCTTCTTGCCACGCTGGGATACGAGGCCACTTTGCGCCGAGGCTATGTGGTTGTGCGCGAACGCGGTAATCTGGTTACAACATGTACCGCCGCCGCACAGGCCGCGCTTTTGGAAATACAATTCGCCGACGGACGTCTTAACGTCGGGCCCCAGTCCTCACCCGCGCCCAGACCGCGTAAGACGCCGTCCCCAGAGCAGGGTTCGCTTTTTTGATCAGCCGGTTTTGACTGAACGCCAGCAGAGCCGATTGAATCAGGAGCCTACTAGTATCCGACACCTTTGCCCCGCGCCATTCTGATCTGGGCAATGACCTCAACCTCAGCGTCGAAATATAGCCCAGGCGCATTGAGAGTTTGTTTCACGCGCGTGTGAATTGGCCAATTGATCACACTTTCAACGATAATCACCGATTACGACACTATATTCTATGTTAGGGAGGGGTGACGCGGATTTGACTACAGTCATCGGCTTCAGACCCCCACCTTAGGCCCATGACATAGCATTTCCTGTCCGGTATCCTCGGCTTCATAAAGCTCAAGATCGGTCGGGTCGTTCTTGAACCGCGCGATCAGTCCGCTGGAGCCTTTTGAGAAGGTCCAGCATTGAGGCGTGGGACGGTCTTCATAAACAAAACAGATTTGGCCGTTTTCCGCATACCAGAACCCTTCCTTGCAGTCGCCATCTAGGAAGGACCAGATCACCCGCTGCCCGTCCAGATAACGTTCGGCACCATAGTTCGTGCCGTGGAGCCCGTAAAAAAGCGTTTTTCCGCGGGTGTAGCTGTCGAAGCTCTCGGCGCTCATCGCGGTTTGCGCCGCCGCGGGGGCCGCGAGGAGGAAAAGTGGAATCAGGGCGACTTTCAACATGTACCGATCCTTGCAGAATAAGGCCTCACGAGCCATAGAGCCGAGGGGGGTGGGCTGAAATAGAGGAGACAATTCCAGAAATCCTTCGTTTTCAGCCTGACGCCGCCGTTTATTGAAGCTATAAGCCGAGGCGAAGCAAATAAGGGGGCAACCAAATGGGTGCGCTGACAGAGCAAGGGGTTTGGAAATCTGGTCGCGGGAAAGGGCGGCATACGCCAAAGGGGAGGCAGCTTGAAGATGCGGCACTGAGCGAGGTTCGCACGCTTTTAGGCGATGCGCCACGGCGCCGCGATCTGCTGATCGAGTATCTGCATTTAATTCAGGACAAGTATAATCATTTGTCGGCTGCGCATATGCGTGCGCTGGCGGAAGAAATGCGCCTTCCGATGGTCGAGGTCTGGGAAGTCGCCAGTTTCTACGCCCATTTCGACCTGGTGAAAGAGGATGAAACGCCGCCGCCCGCATTGACCATTCGGGTCTGCGATTCGCTGGCTTGCGAACTGGCGGGTGCGCAGGAATTGCAAGCGGCGCTGGAGCAAGGGCTGGATGCGGATCAGGTCCGGGTGCTGCGCGCGCCCTGCATGGGCCGCTGCGATACCGCGCCGGTATTGGAATTGGGCCACAACCACATTGACTATGCGACGCCGGAAAAGGTGCGCGAAGCGATCGCGGCGAACGACACGCATGCAGATATTCCCGATTACGAGACACTGGAGGCCTACAGGGCTGAAGGTGGCTACGAGGCGCTGAAGCGCCTGCGTAAAGATGGCGATTGGGAGCAGGTGCAGCAGTCGATGCTGGATGCAGGCTTGCGCGGCCTTGGCGGCGCCGGCTTCCCTTCGGGGCGGAAATGGGGCTTCGTGCGCGCCGAAGAAGGCCCACGCTATCTGGCCGTGAATGGAGATGAGGGCGAACCGGGCACGTTCAAGGATCGTTACTATCTTGAGCGGACGCCGCATCTGTTCCTCGAAGGTATGCTGATTGCTGCTTGGGCGGTCGAAGCCGAGACCTGTTTCATCTACATGCGCGACGAATATCCGGCGGTGCTGGAAATCCTGCGCCGCGAAATTGCCGGGCTGGAAGCCGCCGGAATCGTCGAGCCCGGATATATCGACATGCGCCGGGGCGCCGGTGCCTATATCTGCGGCGAAGAAAGCGCGATGATCGAAAGCATCGAAGGCAAGCGCGGTCTGCCGCGTCACCGCCCGCCCTATGTTGCCCAGGTCGGTGTGTTCGACCGGCCAACGCTGGTACACAATATCGAGACGCTGCATTGGGTTGCGCGTATTTGCCGCGAAGGTCCCGAGATTCTGAGCTCGGTCGAAAAGAACGGGCGCAAGGGGCTGCGCAGCTTCTCGGTGTCTGGCCGGGTGGCTAAGCCGGGCGTCTATCTGTTGCCTGCAGGCAGCACGATGAACGACATCATCGAGGCCGCCGGCGGCATGCTCGAAGGCCACGCGTTCAAGGCGTATCAGCCGGGCGGTCCCTCGGCCGGTCTTCTGCCTGCGTCGATGGGCGACATCCCGATGGACTTCGACGTGCTTCAAGAACATGGCTCGTTTATCGGATCTGCGGCCATCGTGGTGTTGTCGGATAAAGACAGCGCGCGCGACGCTGCCCTTAACATGCTGCGGTTCTTCGAGGACGAAAGCTGCGGCCAGTGCACACCCTGTCGGGTTGGCTGCGAAAAGGCGGTCAAGCTGATGCAGGCGGACCGGTGGGACGAGACCCTTCTGGAAGAGATGTGCCAGGTTATGGTCGATGCCAGCATCTGCGGTCTGGGTCAGGCCGCCCCCAACCCGATCCGGTTGGTGATGAAGCACTTCCCTGAAGAAGTTTAAGCATCGTCGATGCGTTCTCTGCGTCCGCCTTTACCGGCGGGCGCAGGGCAATCAGTGCAATAGCGGCCCGGCTCTTCCAAAACTGGCCGTTCCGCACTAGGTCATGAGGAGCAATTGCGAGGATCCACATGACGTTTTTCAGTAAACTCAAGGATAGGCTGTTCAAATCTTCTTCCCGTCTGGAAGAGGGGCTGGACGCCATCGTGCAGGAAGGCGCGCAGGACGAGCCGCAAGAGGTGCCGCCAGGTCCGGACACGGCGCCGCAGCCCGAACCGATACCGCTTCCTGAAACGCCGCAAGAGGTGCCGTCACCGGAGCCGACACCGTTGCCGGATCCCGAGCCGATGCCGCAACCGGTGCCCGACCCCGATCCTCTGCCCGATCCCGAGACAATACCCGCGCCCGGTCCCGATCATATGCCGGCACCCGAACCGGAGCAGGTGCCTGATCCGGACCTTCCCGGGTCTAGCCCCGAACCTCTGCCGATTCCGCCCGGACCATCCGAAGTCCCGCAACCGGGCGGGCTGCTCAATCGTCTGCTGCGCCGCGGCGCCAAGCCGGTTGCACGCCGGACATTAGACGACGCGATGCTGGAACAGCTGGAGGAGTTGCTGATCACAGCGGATATGGGGGTTGATACGGCGCTGCGCGTTACCGCCAATATGGCCGAAGGGCGGCTGGGCAACAAGCTGTCGACCGATGAGATCAAAACCCTCTTGGCCGACGAGATCACCCGTATCATGGAGCCTGTGGCCCGCCCCATGCCGCTTTATCCCAAGCGACCGCAGGTCGTTCTGGTGGTCGGGGTGAACGGCTCGGGCAAGACCACGACCATCGGCAAGCTGGCCAGCCAGTTCAAGGCAGCCGGCAAATCGGTGGTGATCGCGGCCGGCGACACATTCCGGGCAGCGGCGGTCGAGCAGCTACAGGTGTGGGGAGACCGCGCCGGCGTGCCGGTGCTGACCGCGCCCGAAGGATCGGACCCGGCCAGCCTTGCCTTTGACGCGATGGCAAAGGCCGAGGCGGACGGGGCCGACCTGCTGATGATCGACACCGCGGGCCGGTTGCAAAATCGCGCCGACCTGATGGAAGAACTGGCCAAGATCGTGCGTGTGATCCGCAAGAAGGACGAGACCGCACCCCATAACACGTTGCTGGTGCTGGATGCCACAACCGGGCAAAATGCGTTGAACCAGGTGGAGATCTTCCGCAAGATTTCCGATGTTTCGGGTTTGGTCATGACCAAGCTGGACGGGACCGCCCGCGGTGGAGTCCTTGTGGCGCTTGCCGACAAGTTCGGCCTGCCGATTCATGCCATCGGTGTGGGCGAGCAGATCGACGATCTGGCCCCTTTCGAGCCCGCCGAATTCGCCGCCGCCCTGACCGGAAAAGAGCCATAGTGCTTTCTTATAATCATTTAGCCCTTCGCTGTGGCCTGAGGGGCTTGCCGGCGGACCCAAGCGCCGCCGTCGAAAGCTCGGCGGCCTTTACAGCGTTGATCTACTGGCCGACACTCAAGGAAATCGCCAAATTGCGGCGATGGCCGTGATCGCCGCAGTGGCGATGATAGTGAAACTGGGCGAATAGGAGCATCAATGACACAACAAGACAGCCCCACTCCCGAGCGGCGCAAGGTCAACCCGATCTTGAAACAGCTTCTGGAACTGGGCCCACCGCTGGTTTTCTTTCTGATCTATCTCACGATTCGTGACGAGACTTATACCCTGTGGGGCAGGGATTATTCCGGCTTTATCGTGGCTACGGTGGCCTTCATTCCGATTCTGCTGGGGGCGATGGTGATATTGTGGGCGCTGACGGGGCGGCTGAGCCGGATGCAGATCCTGACTGCGTTTTTGGTGATCTTTTTCGGAGGGTTGACCGCCTGGTTCAACGACGAGCGGTTCTTCAAAATGAAAACCACCATCGTTTATGGGCTGTTCGCTGGTGTATTGGGGCTGGGATTGCTGCGCCGGCAATCGTGGCTGGCCTATGTCATGGACGAGATGATGCCGATGCAGCACGAGGGCTGGATGATCCTGACGCGGCGGTTGTGTCTGGGCTTTGCGCTGCTCGCTGTCGGGAATGAGTTGGTGTGGCGGACCATGTCCACGGACCTTTGGGTGAAGGTCGAAACTTTCGGCTTTCCGGTGGCGCTGTTTGCCTTCCTGTGGTGGCAGATCATCGCTTTGCAGCCTTATATGATCGAGCCAAACGACGATTTGTGAGGCCAAGAGCGGTGGCCAGCCCCCGTACCCCCGGGGTACTTCCTACCAGAAAGAAGCAGGGGCGTGGCGCTTGACCGGCGCGCACCATGTGCGGTAAAAAGCACAGCATCGTGGCGATTTGTTACCGGATTGCGGGCCACGTAAAACGAACCGCTAAAAGGTCAGGATGAAAGACCCCTTTCGCTTGGCCGCGTTCGGGGTTTTTTTGTTGCGCCGGTGCAGTCCGGTGCGGAGGATCATGATGAATGACGACTGGAAGGCCCGCACACGGGCGGTGCATGGCGGTATTCGCCGCAGCCAATATGGCGAGCTGAGCGAGGCGATCTTTCTCACGCAGGGATTTGCCTATGACAGCGCCGAAGCCGCCGAAGCGCGGTTCATTTCGGCAGGCGAAGATGAATTCATTTATGCCCGTTACGGTAACCCCACCGTGCGCGTATTCGAGGACCGGATTGCGGCGATCGAGGGGGCTGAAGATGCCTTTGCCACAGCCAGCGGCATGGCTGCGGTCAGCGGTGCGCTGCTGGCTATGCTGAAAACCGGCGATCACGTGGTGGCTTCACGGGCGTTGTTCGGCTCTTGTCTTTATGTGCTGGAGGAAGTGCTTGCCCGTTACGGCGTCGAAGTCACTTTTGTCGATGGCACCGATCTGGCGCAATGGCGCGCGGCGCTGCGCCCGGAGACCGCGGCTGTGTTTTTCGAATCGGTTTCGAATCCGACATTAGAGGTGATCGATATTGCCGCCGTATCCGATTTGGCGCATGCGGTTGGTGCCACGGTGGTGGTGGATAATGTCTTTGCCACGCCGGTATTTTCCAATGCTATCGCGCTGGGGGCGGATGTGGTGATCTATTCCGCCACCAAACATATCGATGGCCAAGGACGTACGCTGGGTGGTGTCGTTCTGGGGCAGCGCGATTTCATCCGAAAGACCGTTGAACCCTTTATGAAGCACACGGGTGGTGCGATGAGCCCGTTTACCGCATGGGTCATGCTCAAGGGGTTGGAAACAATGGATCTACGGGTGCGGGCACAGGCGGCCAGTGCGCTGGCCATCGCCGAAGCCCTTCAGGGCAAGGCGGGGCTGGCGCGGATAATCTATCCGGGTCTCGCGGACCATGCCCAGTACGGGCTATGCATGGCCCAGATGGGGCAGGGCGGCACCGTGCTGGCACTGGATCTTGAAGGGGGCAGGCAAGCGGCATTCGCCTTTATCAACGCGCTACAAATTCCGACGATCTCGAATAACCTGGGTGATGCCAAGTCCATCATTACGCATCCCGCGACTACCACGCATCAGCGCCTTTCCGACGCTGACAAGCAGCATCTCGGGATCACTCCGGGCCTCGTGCGCCTATCGGTCGGGATCGAAGATCTGGCGGATCTAATGGCGGATATAAGTCAAGCGCTTGAAGTTGCCCGGGACAGTGTTTCGTGAGCCAGCAGAGGCTTGACAGCTGATGAAAGGAAAGTCGTGGCAATATGCGCCGCGATTTACTACATAGCGTGTTAAATACGACAAGGGGATTTTCGATGAACGTCCATAATCCAGTTTTGGACCGCACGCCGGCCCAGGATGAAGCCGAAGAAGCACTGCATCTGCTGCGCACATGGGCAAAGACTGCGACGCCGGAAGATATCACCGGACTTGATCCAGCGCTCGCGCGCCTGATTCAGGATGACAACAAGATCGGCTACCCGTCGTTTTCGCGGGATTATCCGGCCGATTTTACCGTCGATCCCGATTATCGCCGGGGGTTGCCTGATTTGCAAAACGGCCCGTCCAGCCTGATTCTTGGGGCGCGCCAGCAGATCCAGCACGTGGGGATTTCCAATTTTCGCCTGCCAATCCGGTTTCACCGGCGCGATAGCGATGACCTGACGCTGGAAACTTCGGTAACCGGCACCGTCAGCCTAGAGGCTGAAAAGAAGGGCATCAATATGTCCCGTATTATGCGCAGCTTCTATGTGCATAGCGAACGCACCTTCAGCTTTGAAGTGATTGAGGCGGTGCTAGACGACTACAAGGCCGATCTTGAAAGTCTGGATGCCCGTATTCAGATGCGGTTTTCGTTCCCGGTGAAGCTGGACAGCCTTCGCTCGGGGCTGTCGGGTTATCAGTACTATGATATCGCGCTGGAACTGATCGAAAGTGGCGGTGTCCGGCAGAAAATCATGCATTTGGATTACGTCTATTCCTCGACCTGTCCATGTTCACTGGAGTTGTCGGAACATGCCCGTGAAACGCGGGGCCAGTTGGCTACGCCGCATTCGCAGCGATCAGTTGCGCGGGTCTCCGTCGCGCTGGAGCCGGGGGGAACTTGCCTTTGGTTCGAGGATTTGATCGAAGCCTGCCGCCGGGCGGTGCCCACCGAAACACAGGTGATGGTCAAACGAGAGGACGAGCAGGCCTTCGCCGAACTGAATGCCGCCCATCCGATCTTTGTCGAGGATGCAGCGCGCCTGTTTTGTGAACAGTTGCAGAAAGACCCCCGTATTGGCGATTTTCGCATCATCGCCAGCCATCAGGAAAGCCTGCATAGCCATGACGCGGTCAGCATGCTGGTCCATGGCGAGACCTTCGATTCTGGGAGTATCGATCCCAAGCTGTTCTCGACATTATTCCACGTCGGCTAGCGCGTCAGCCAAGGCCGGTAACAAAAGGTGATGCTGCGGCGCAGCATTGTTCTGGCGATGTCATAGTTCCGTGCTAAGATATAGGAAACCGGATGGCCCGGCAGGAACTAGATGATGTTTGATATGGTCGCACGGTCGCATGATATGATCCGTCTGTGTTGGAACATGACATTGTTGGCGCAGGATGCCCAATATGTCATGAGCATGCGTATTATGGGCCTGTCGGGAGGCTGGTCGGTGCCGCGCAGTGAAAACCGCAAGATGGTGGAGGAAAAACTGCCCGCCTTTACCGAAGGCATGATCGCCGGCACGGTTGCGACGATGACTGGAACCGGACCGGAAAAGGCGCTGCAAGCGGCGATCGCGCCCATGTCGAAAAAGGCCCGCGCGAACCGCAAACGTCTGGCCAAACGCGGACCCCGCTGACCGAGGGTGCGTTTCGCGTGGCTCTGTCTTGACACAGGCGCGTGGGCGCGCCAACGCTGCGCCTTATGCTGGATCTGCGCCCTGTAGGATATGTCATCGGCCTGTTGGTCGCCATGTTGGGAGCGACCATGGTGCTGCCCCTGCTGGTTGATCTGGCGCAGGGGCAGGGCCATTGGCGCATCTTTTTGCAAAGCGGTGTGATTACGGTGCTGAGCGGCGGGCTGGTCGCGCTGTCTTGCTCGAACGGGGTCAAGGAGGGGCTGACGATTCAGCAGACCTTTCTTCTGACCACCGGTGTCTGGCTGGCCTTGCCTCTGTTTGGCGCCTTGCCGCTGATGATGGGCGCGACCGAGTTGCGCTTTGTCGATGCGTTTTTCGAGGCGATGTCGGGGCTGACCACCACTGGATCGACGGTGATTACCGGGCTTGACGAATTGCCGCGCGGGATCCTGCTGTGGCGGGGCATCCTGCAATGGCTGGGTGGCATCGGTATCGTGGTTGTTGCGATGGTGTTTCTGCCCGAGCTGCGCGTCGGCGGCATGCAAATCTTCCGCGCCGAAGCCTTTGACACGATGGGCAAGATCCTGCCGCGCGCGACGCAGATCGCCGCGCAGATCTCCGTCATCTACGTATTCTTTACCTTTGCCTGCGTGTTGTCTTACCTAGCTGTCGGTATGTCGTTTTTTGATGCATCAGTGCATGCTTTCACCACCGTATCGACCGGCGGCTTTGCCAATTATGATGCCTCGTTCGCTACCTTTACCGGGCCTGCGGAATATATCGCTTCGTTTTTCATGATTCTGGCCGTGCTGCCTTTTGTTCTTTATGTGCAGTTGTTAAACGGGCGCTACAAGCCGCTGTTGCGCGACAGTCAGGTGCGCGTGTTCCTGTCAGTCGTTGCGGTTCTGGTGGGTATCGTCGCGGTTGCCTTGACGCGGATGTTTCCCCATCACTGGGAGCAGGCCCTGCGCGAAGCTCTGTTCAACATCACCTCGATCATCACCGGCACGGGCTATGCCAGCGTGGATTACATGCTGTGGGGGCCGTTCCTGATTTCACTGTTTTTCTTTATCGGGCTGATCGGAGGCTGTGCCGGCTCGACCACCTGCTCGATCAAGATTTTCCGCTATCAGTTGCTGTTCTCCTCGATTCGGGTCCAGTTGCAGCGCATCCGTTCGCCGCATGGCATCTTCACGCCGCGTTACAACGGCAAGCAGGTCGGCCCGGATGTGCTGAATTCGGTGATGGTGTTCTTCGTGTTTTTCATCGTTTCGCTGGGGCTGTTCGCGGTGGCGCTGGCGCTGACCGGACTGGATTTCACGACATCCCTGTCAGGCGCGGCGACGGCTATGGGGAATATCGGCCCCGGCTTGGGCGAGATCATCGGACCGGCGGGAAATTTCTCGTCGTTGAACGATCCCGCCAAGTGGATCCTGTCGTTGGCTATGCTGGTCGGGCGGCTGGAGTTGATGGCGGTCTATGTCATGCTGACGGCGCAATTCTGGCGGGCCTGAGACAGTGTGCCGCTCCCGTCAGTCCCAGCAATTGACGAGCACCGTCATCCCCCGCGCCAGATGATGCAGATCTGCTGGTTTCAGCGTCGCGGTGTCGCTGCCCGTGCGGGTTGTGATCCCGGCCAGTTCCAGAACATTGCGGATCGCAGTCGCATTGGCGATCAGGCTGACATCGCGGGGCAGTTTTCGCCCTGGTTGCGCTGCGGGCAGAAGCATGCCGACCACTTGACCGGCAGCGTCGAGAACCGGCCCGCCGGCGTCGCCCGACGTCGTTGCCATGTTTAGACGCGACAACTCCGCCTCTCCGTGCAGCCCCTTTACATCGGCCAGCGTGCCATAGGTCAGTGTGGGTGCGCCCAGCACCCCGTCATAAGAATATCCGATAAGTGTCACTTCCGATTGCAGGCGCGGCGCATTTGGGCGGAACTGTGCAACGGCCATCGGCGCAAGCGGCTGCAACGGCCGCAGCACGGCGACTCGCAGTGCGTTGTCGCTGAACGCGATTTCGGCATCATTGCCATCAATCGAGATCCGAGCGCAGCTTTCCACGGCATCCGCGGTGGTGGCAACCGTGCCTTGGGCATCGACATAAAACCCGGATCGCGCGACACGCGGTTTGCGCACCAATAGTCCCGAGACCAGATCGATATCCTGCTCCACTTCTTCGCTCACGGCCGGTTGCAATATGCCGGGGATCGGTCTGAAGCTGGACCGCATCCGGGCCAGAATACGCTGGCGGCGCGCTTCATCGCCGGTCGGCCAGACCAGCGTAAAGCCCTTGATCTGACCGTCGATTAGCGTCGCCTGCGTATAGGTGGCAATTTCCTGATTGCGCCCCTCGATGGTAAAGCGGTCGCGTGTGCGATTGCGGGGTCCTTCAGGCGGCACGATGCTTAGCGTTTGCATGACGTCATATAGTCCTGACAGGGCGTCCGGGTTTCCGGGCTGGCTGATCAACAGCACGCGCGCGCCCAGATCGGTGCTGGACTCGTAATGAGCAAACGGCGCTTCGTGGCTTTTAAAGCCGACAACCGCGGTCGGTATCTCGATCTGGATTCCCGCCTTTTCATCGCGTATCCGCTCCATGCCGACACTGGTCAGCGGCGCGTTATATTGCTCCATCAGCGCTGTGCGCTGCGCGGTGGTAAGAACGCCAGTGGCTTCATAGCCGTTGGAAATCTGCCAATCGGACATCGCGCGGCGGGTACCGGCCCCGAACGCACCGTCAACAGTGCTATGGTAAAACCCCGCCTCGTGTAGAGCGGTCTGCAAATCGCGCCGCTCGTCGCCGGTCAGCAATTGCTCACCGCGCCGGGCCTCGGCCGCGGTTTCGTCTGAAGCCTGAGTCTGGGCCGGCGGCAGAGGCGTATCCGCTATGGGAATCGAGGGGTCGATGGTGTCGCGATTTAGCAGATTGGCCCCAACCGGCCAGAACTGCTGGTCCAAGTTGCTGGACAGGGCAATAAAGCTGTCGCTCGGGATCTGCCCTTCGGCGCGATAGACTTGCAAGACCCGTTCGGCATCGCTGCGCATATAGGGGCCAAGCAGGATCGCATACCAGCCATTGCCCAGCGAAAAACCGTTCACATCGGCCAGAATCCCAGCATAGACCTGCGCACGGGCCTGCGCCTCGCGCAGGCTGGGCCGTGCTTCGATCTGGACCCAAGCAGAATTGCGCTGGTCTTGAGCATGGGCTGGATATGATAACATCGAAAATGCAATGACAAAGAAAGCGACCATTGTTTTCATCAGAGCTATCTCGCCTTTCGAACTGCCCAGGGTTTCGCGCAGATAAACAGGAAATCTCCGCGATTGCCATGCCATAGATGCACAACATCGACCGCTTATGTGCCGTTGACCCCGTCGGCTGCCTTGCATAGGTAAAACCCGCGTTTGCCGGACGGGTCCGGCCTGCGCCGCAGCACCGAAAAGAGGTTTCCGATCATGGCCGACAGCATTGGCGCCCCGCGTTCCTTTCAGGACATCCTGATGCGGCTACAAGCCTATTGGGCAGCACAGGGCTGCGCCATCCTGCAGCCCTATGACATGGAGGTGGGGGCGGGCACATTCCACCCCGCCACGACGCTGCGCAGTCTGGGCAGCACACCGTGGGCCGCGGCCTATGTCCAGCCCTCGCGCCGGCCGACTGATGGGCGCTATGGCGAGAACCCGAACCGGATGCAGCACTATTACCAGTTTCAAGTGCTGATCAAGCCCAGCCCGCCGAACCTGCAGGACCTATATCTGGGCAGTCTTTCGGCGATTGGCATCGATATGGATCTGCACGATATCCGCTTTGTCGAAGATGACTGGGAAAGCCCGACGCTGGGGGCTTGGGGCCTGGGCTGGGAGGTTTGGTGCGATGGTATGGAAGTGTCGCAATTCACCTATTTCCAGCAGGTCGGCGGCCATGATTGTTCGCCGGTCTCGGGCGAGTTGACCTATGGGCTTGAGCGATTGGCGATGTATGTGCTGGGCGTCGAACATGTGATGGACATGCCGTTCAACGATCCCGATGCGCCGATCCCGTTGAGCTATGGCGATGTGTTCCGCCAGACCGAAGAAGAGTATGCGCGCTGGAACTTTGATGTGGCCGACACCGCCATGCTGCTCCGCCACTTTGAGGAGGCCGAGGCCGAATGCGCCGCGATCCTCGCGCAGCCTGCGCAAGACCCAAAAACCGGCAAACGTATCATCATGGCGCATCCGGCCTATGATCAGTGCATCAAGGCGTCACATATCTTCAATCTGCTGGACGCGCGCGGGGTGATTTCGGTGACCGAGCGTCAGGCCTATATCGGGCGGGTGCGAGCGCTGGCCAGAAAATGCGCGGACGCGTTTGTGCAGACGCGCGCCGGCGGATTTCAGGCGTGACCGGGAAGTCCCTCGCTTTGATCTTGGCGCTCTGTGCGGCAATCGCTGGCGGGGCCATGTATTACCTGCAGGTCTATGGATTTTACTACCCGGTGGATGACGCACCTGAGCAGGGCGTGACACTGGCCTTGCGCGACTCGGACACTGCAACAACGATCGACTTTGAGGATTTCGAGGCGATTGATGCCGACAGTTCGCCGATCCGCTATCGTGCCTGTTTCACCACCGCCGCGGACCCGGTTGAACTGGCGCAGACCCACGTGACGCTAACCGACATGGTGCCGCGCAACGCGCCGGGCTGGTTTGATTGTTTCGATGCTGCGGCGCTCACGCGCGAGATCGAGGCCGGAACCGCCACCGTGTTCTTGGGCACCAAGAACATCGCATATGGTGTTGATCGCGTCATTGCTATTACCGACCAAGGTCGCGGCTATATCTGGCACGACCTGAACAATTGCGGCAATAAAACCTATGACGGGACCGTGATAGGCGAAGAGTGCCCGCCCCGCCCTGATACGCAAAGGACCAACTGATGCCCGATCTGCTGATTGAACTCTTTTCCGAGGAAATCCCCGCCCGGATGCAGGTGCGCGCGGCGAAAGATCTGAAGCAGCGCATAACCGACGGCTTGGTCGAGGCGGGCCTGACCTATGCCGGGGCCGAAGCCTTTGCGACCCCGCGCCGTCTGACGTTGGCGATCGAGGGGTTGACCGCCGAGTCCCCCACCGTGCGCGAGGAGCGCAGAGGTCCGCGTGTTGATGCGCCTGAAAAGGCAGTGCAGGGTTTTTTGCGTGGCGCGGGGCTGACGCTGGATCAATTGGAAAAGCGCGATACGCCCAAAGGGGAGGTGTATTTCGCGTTGATCGAGAAGCCGGGCAGGCAAGCCGCCGAGATCGTGGCCGAGGTTCTGGAAGCGGTGGTGCGCAACTTTCCTTGGCCCAAATCCATGCGCTGGGGCCATGGCAGCTTGCGCTGGGTGCGTCCGCTACATTCGATCCTGTGCATCCTGACAGATGAGGACGGCGCGCAGGTGGTGCCGCTGGCCATCGACGGGATCGCGGCGGGGAACAGCACCGAAGGTCACCGCTTCATGTCGCAGGGGCGGTTTTCGGTCAGCTCGTTCGAGGATTACGAAGCCAAGCTGAAACGCGCGCATGTGATGTTGTCAGCGTCCGAACGGGTCGAGCATATCTGGCACGACGCCACCAATATGGCTTTCGCCTCTGGTCTTGAGCTGGTCGAGGACCGCGCCTTGCTGGACGAGGTCGCCGGGCTGGTCGAATGGCCGGTAGTTTTGATGGGCGAGATCGACCCCGAGTATCTGGAACTGCCGCCCGAAGTGTTGCAGACGTCGATGCGCGAACATCAGAAGTTCTTTTCGGTGCGTGATTCCAAAAGCGGCAAAATCGTGCGCTTTGTGACCGTGGCGAACCGCGAAACCGCCGATAACGGCGCGATCATCCTTGCCGGAAACCGCAAGGTGCTGGGCGCGCGACTGGCTGATGCGCAGTTCTTTTGGCACAATGATTTGCGCATTGCGCAGGCCGAAATCGGCAATTGGACCCAAGCGCTGGATAACGTGACCTTCCACAATAAGCTGGGCAGTCAGGGCACGCGCATCGCGCGCATCGCCGCGCTGGCGCGCGAGATTGCACCGGTGACGGGGGCCGATCCCGATGCCGCCGAACAGGCCGCGCTGCTGGCGAAGGCCGATCTGTCGAGCGAGATGGTCGGCGAATTCCCCGAGCTTCAGGGGGTGATGGGGCGCTATTATATCGCCGCTGCCGGGTATGATGCGGCTGTGGCACAGGCGGCGCAGGAACATTACTCGCCCCTCGGCCCATCCGACACGGTGCCCTCCGCTCCGGTGTCGGTTGCCGTGGCGCTGGCCGACAAGATCGACACGCTGACCGGGTTCTGGGCGATCGACGAAAAGCCGACCGGCTCGAAAGACCCCTTCGCGTTGCGGCGGGCGGCGTTGGGGGTGATCCGGTTGGTGCTGGAGAACGATCTGGTGCTGGATTTGAACCTTATATTGACGACTGCATTTGTCGCACATGGGGTGCTTGGTCCTGACCCGACGAATAGCGCCGATTGCAAGGGAGTGGCTGATAGAACAAACCTCCTCGCTTTCCTCCACGACCGCCTCAAGGTCCATCTGCGCGAGCAGGGCATCCGGCATGACATTATCGACGCCTGCATCGCCATGCCGAACAGCGATGATCTGACCCTTCTGGTCAAGCGGGCGCAGGCGCTGGATGCCGAGTTGAAAACCGAAGAGGGCGAGAACCTGCTGCAAGGGTTCAAACGCGCCAACAATATTTTAAGCCAGGCCGAGGAAAAGGACGGCGTCGAATACTCCTTCGGGGCCGATCCGAAATTCGCCGAAGATCCGAGCGAAACCGCGCTGTTCGCGGCGCTGGAACAGGCCGAACCGCAGATCGAATCAGCATTGGCGCAAGAGGATTTTCCCGCCGCGATGGCGACAATGGCCGGTTTGCGCGGGCCGATCGATGCGTTTTTCGAGGCAGTGCAGATCAATACCGAAAACCAGACCCTGCGCCGCAACCGGTTGAACCTGCTGCACCAGATCCGCGCCACCTGTATGAAAGTCGCGGATTTGACGCGGATCGAGGGGTGACGCGCGCAAGGTATTCGTGCCGTCTGGTCAGAAAAACACAACGCGTACAATAAGCCAATCGCCTCTTTGCACTGCTGTGTCCGGGTCTTATGTTGCGGCAACACGAAAGGTGCTGCAGTGCAGAACAATCCTGACATAACGCTGATAACCGCAGGTGCTCCGATAACCGCCTCTAAGCATGGCGGCCGGGCGAAATGTCTGCAAAGGTTGGTGCGGCTGGATCTGCCGGTGCCGCGCACCGTGGCGCTGTCCTTTGGCACGGTAAACCGCATCACGTCTGGCGATTTGCCTGACATGGCGAAGATACTCGAACAGTTTGCCCCGGACAGTCTGCTTTGTGTGCGCCCATCCTCGGAAGACCCCGATTGGGGCGGGCCGGGCGCGGTGCTGAATATTGGGATGAATGAGGCGCGTTGCGCAGAACTGGGCGAAACGTTGGGGCCCGAGGCGGCTGTGCAGCTTTATCAACGATTTGTACAAGCCTATGCAGTGCATGTTGCAGAGCTGGATCCCGATCTGTTCGACGATATCACTGACACGGGGCAGCCGGGGCTGGCCGCGACCTTGCGCGTCTATGAAGAGGAAACCGACGAGCCGTTCCCCCAGGAGCCGGGCGCACAGTTAGCGGGTGTGTTGCGGTCTATGGCGCGGGCCTGGGGCAGCACTTCGGCGCGGTTGTTACGGCAAGCCAAGGGCGCGCCGGTCGAAGCTGGTCTGGGCCTTGTGGTGCAGCAGATGATTCCGCTTGTCGGGCAGGCGGAATGCGGTGCCGGGGTTATGCAGCTGGTCGATGTGGTCACCGGCCAGCTACAAATCACGGGCCGTTATCGCAGCCGCAACCGTGAGCGCGCGGCGCTTGGAGCCACGACGACGCTTTATCTGCAGCGCGACAAGCGCGGCCCGGCGCTGGAAGATGTCGCCCCCGAGGCGTTCGCTGCGTTGACAGCCTATGCCGCATTGATGCGCGAGAAATTGCGCGAAGAGATGCAGGTCGAATTTGTCATCGAAAATGGCGCTGTCCATATTCTTGACGGGGTGCGTGCGCCGCGCAGTAGTCGTGCTGCAGTGCGGATTGCGGTGCGGCTTGCGCAGGATGGCATCATTACACCGCAAGAAGCGGTGATGCGCGTCGACCCGCACAGTCTGAATGCGCTGTTGCACCCTCAGGTTGCGCCGGGCGCCAAGCGCGATATTCTGGTCACGGGCATTGCCGCCAGTCCGGGGGCTGCGACCGGGCGTATCGTGTTCACCTCGGCGGCGGCGCAGGCCAGCGCGGCGCGGCGTGAACCGTGTGTTTTGGTGCGGCGCGAAACGTCGCCCGAGGACATAAGGGGCATGCACGCATCGGTTGCCGTGCTGACCGAACGTGGCGGTATGTCAAGCCATGCGGCAGTGATCGGGCGCGGTTTCGGGTTGCCTTGCATTGTTGGCGCATCGAGTTTGCGGTTCCAAACCAGCAAGGGGCCGATCACAACGGCGGATGGCCGGGTGCTGAAAGCCGGGGATATGATTACGATCGACGGCACGACAGGGCAGGTGCTCGCGGGCGAACCCGAGATGCTTGGGGCGGCGCTGGATGATGCATTTCAGACGCTGATGCAATGGGTCGACGCGGCGCGCGACATCGAGGTACGTGCCAATGCCGACACCCCTGAGGATGCGCAGACAGCGCGCAACTTCAAGGCCCAGGGGATCGGTTTGTGCCGCACCGAGCACATGTTTTCCCAACCCGGTCGGCTGACCGTCATGCGCGAGATGATATTTGCCGACACTGGCGCGGAACGTGCAGCGGTTCTTGAACGCCTGCTGCCGATGCAGCGCGATGATTTTGCCCAGTTGTTCCGCATAATGCAGGGGTTGCCGGTCTGCGTCCGCCTGTTTGACCCGCCGCTGCATGAGTTCCTGCCGACCTCGCGGACGGGCCAGCGCGAACTGGCGAAGGCGCTGGGTCTGCCAGTTTCCGATGTCTCGCGCCGAGTCGAAACAATGTTTGAATACAACCCGATGCTCGGCCTGCGCGGGGTGCGGTTGGGCGTCATCCTGCCGGAAATTTACGACATGCAGGTGCGCGCGATATTCGAAGCCACGCTGCTCGCCATTGATGCAGGCGCACCCTTGGTGCCCGATGTCATGATTCCGCTGGTCAGCGCCGCACCCGAGGTCGAATTGGTCAGCGCCCGTATCAAGGCAGTGGCGGCTGCCGTGCGCGCCGAAAAGGGGCGCGATTTTAATTACCGTCTCGGGGTGATGGTCGAAACGCCGCGCGCCTGCCTGCAGGCAGGTGAGATCGCGCCATATGTCGAATTCCTGAGCTTTGGCACCAATGATCTGACCCAGATGGCCTATGGTCTGTCGCGTGACGATGCCGGACGGTTCATGTCGAACTATGTGCAAAAGGGCATTTACCCCGAAGATCCGTTCCATGTGCTTGATGTCGATGGCGTGGGCGAATTGCTTAGCCTTGGGGCTGACCGCGGCCGTGCGGCCAGTCCGGAAATAACACTGTCGATCTGCGGCGAACATGGCGGCAATCCAGAATCCATCGCGTTTTGTCGCGACGCCGGTTTCGACTATGTGTCTTGTTCACCATATCGGGTGCCAGTGGCGCGGTTGGCGGCAGCTCAATATGCGATTCGCCATAAAATCGGTCTGGACGACTGACGGGGTAACTTACACCTCGCCGGCGCTGTTAATTTGCAACTATTAGCGAATTTTCGGCGGTTTTTCTCCGTTTTTAGCAGGTAATTTCGCTCAAACTGGACCTTTGGTTGACTCCCGGCTATGGCCGCGCGGCATCTGCTGCAATGAGTCCGCCTTTTGGGGCTGATCTCAAGGGGGTTACATGACAAGATTTCTTGTCGCGGTGGCAATCGCCACCGCAGCTGTTGGTTTGGTGTTTGCGGTTCCGCTCAAGGTCGAAGCGGAACATGGCAGCGCCATGGCGCAGGATCGCGCGCGTGTGGCACCGCCTCGAACCGGAGGCGTGAGGGGTCTGCTGACATCACTCCGCCCGCCCGCGAAGACGCCAAAGAAGCCGCGCCAAGTCGAATTCAGCCGCACCTGGGTTGATAGTCAGCCCAGTCCCAGTGGGGGAGCGGACTGGCAATGCCTGTCCGAGGCGCTGTATTTCGAGGCGCGCGGAGAGACCGTCAGGGGCCAGTTTGCGGTCGCCGAAGTTATCCTTAACCGCACGAAAAGCCCACAATACCCCCAGACGGTTTGCGGTGTGATTCGGCAAGGGACGGGGCGCAAGCATCAGTGCCAATTTTCCTATACCTGCGACGGCAACAAGGAAGTGATTGCTGAACCCCGCGCATTCGAACGTGTGTCCAAAGTCGCCCGTGCCGTTCTGGATGGGGCGCGGGTCAATCTGACAGATGGGGCGACCCATTACCACACCGTGAATGTCAGTCCGTCTTGGTCACGGGTTTTCACCCGGACCGCAGCCATCGGCGTACATTTATTTTATCGCGACAATTACAGGACTGCTCAGGCGCATTGATGCGGAACCGCAACCTGTCAATTATCTTGGCATAGTGCGAAAACATGGTTCAGATCAGCGCCGAACCACGCTAGAACGCTCGCGCATGGCCCGCTGGGCTGCTTTTCTTTCGCAATCCAAAAGGGCTTCACCAATATGAGCAGTGAAATCCGCAACGCCTTTGCGCATCCGTCCGAGCGGGCCGAGGCCAGCAATCCCAACGGACCGCTCGACCGCATTTCCCTACGCGATTACATCGTCGCGGTTGAAATCGGCGCGTTTCAAGCGGAACGTGGCACCATTCAGCGCGTGCGGTTCAATATTGTGGTCGAGGTACAACCTCTGACTGACGCGATTGATGACGATGTGGACCGTATCCTGTCATACGACCGCGTGACCGAAGCGATTGCCGATTCGCTGGCCGAAGAGCGGCTGAACCTGCTGGAAACACTGGCGGAACGCGTCGCCGGGCGGATCTTGCTGGAACCGCAGGCCGTGCGCGTGTTCGTACGGATTGAAAAGCTTGATCGCGGCCCTGGTGCGCTGGGCGTCGAAATTGTTCGCGCGCGCGACGCGCAGCCCGGTGAGGCCGGCGCACAGGAACGGCCCCAACCCAGACTGATGTTTTTGTCCAATGCAGCTATTGCCTCGCCCAACCTTTCGAGGTGGATTGACCAGCTCCGCGCCGATGGCCGCCCGCTGATCCTGTGTGTCGGAGCGCCTGACTTGGCTGCACCGCAGACCGGCCACCGAATGACCCAGCGTCGGATTGATCTGCTGGCGTTGGAGCAGAACGCCTGGATTCTGGCGGCGCGGGACGAGCGCTGCAAGGTTGTTGCGACCCGAACCGAACTGGACTGGGCGATAAAGAACGATCAGATCAGTATCTGGGCGCCGTCGAAAATCGTGCTCGATGCGGTTGATGGCCCCTCGGCGCATCGTGCCGATGCAGTGGCGCTCGCAGCGTGGTTTGCCACGACTTTCGAGGCAGAGGAAATCATCGTGATCGGGGCGGACGTGCCGGAGTTCCCGGGCCTGACTCTGCGCGCCGTGCCGGTCGATCAGGCGAAACTATGAGCGCGGCACGTTTTCGCCCGCTGGTTCAATTTGGCACGACCCGTCCGGACGGCGCATTGTCAGTGGCGGGCGGCCCGTTGTGGTTTACCCAGGTCGAACGTCTGGCCCGCGATGAGGCACCCCGTATCCTTCCCGCAACTCAGACCCCCGCGCCGGTGCGAAAGGCGCTGACCGCGCCCCGGTCCCCCATTGCCGGGCTGGAACTGGACACGCCTCGCATCATGGGCATTCTGAACGTCACACCCGACAGTTTTTCGGACGGTGGCCGCCACGCCGATCTGCAAAGCGCGCAGGCAGCGGCGCAGGCGATGTTGAAAGCCGGTGCCGACCTGATCGATATCGGCGGTGAATCCACGCGCCCGGGCTCGACCACGATCGCGGGTGCCGAAGAGATTACGCGAACCGTGCCGGTCATTGCCGCACTGCAGGCTGAAACCCGAGTTCCGATTTCCATCGATACGCGCAAGGCCGCAGTTGCGCAGGCGGCGCTTGATGCGGGGGCGGCTTTGGTCAATGACGTGTCGGCCTTTACCCATGACGATAAATTGGCCCCGCTTTGTGCGGCGCGCGGCGTGCCGGTCTGTGTGATGCACAGCCAGGGCGACCCGGCAACAATGCAGGACGATCCGCGCTATGACGATGTGCTGTTGGATGTTTATGACGCGCTGGAAGAGCGCATCAGCGCGTTGGAGGCCGTGGGCATCGCCCGCAGCAATATCATTGCCGATCCGGGAATTGGATTTGGAAAGACCCTTGCGCACAATCTGACGCTATTGCGCAATATTGCTGTATTTCACGGCCTTGGCTGTGCCTTGCTACTTGGTGTCTCGCGCAAAGGATTCATCGGTCATGTGGGGCAAGAACCGCGCGCGGATGCGCGCGCGCCGGGGTCCATCGCGGTAGGCCTGGCGGCCTTGGCGCAAGGTGTGCAATTTTTGCGGGTCCATGATGTAGCGGAAACGGTGCAGGCGGTCCGGTTGTGGCAGGCCGTGCATGAGGGCGGATATGAGGATCTAGATGCGTAAACTGTTTGGAACCGACGGCGTGCGTGGCGCCGCCAATACCCACCCAATGACCGCCGACATGGCGTTGCGCATCGGTGCTGCTGTCGGGCGCTATTTTCGGCGTGATAATGGCGGCGTGCATCGCGTCGTGATCGGCAAGGATACGCGCCTGTCGGGCTATATGTTCGAAAACGCGCTGACCGCAGGGCTGACCAGCACCGGCATGAATGTGTTGCTGCTGGGGCCGGTGCCAACGCCGGCTGTCGGCCTGATGACCAAATCGATGCGGGCGGATCTCGGGGTGATGATATCAGCCAGCCACAATCCGGCGCATGATAACGGGATCAAGTTTTTCGGCCCCGATGGGTTCAAACTGTCGGATCAGGTCGAAATCGAAATTGAAGCGCTGGTCGAATCCGGTGTCGAGCCGACCGCCGCCGACAGCATCGGCCGCGCCAAGCGGATCGACGATGCGCGGTTTCGTTATGGCGAACGGGTCAAATCCTCGCTGCCGCGTGACCTGATGCTGGAGGGCCTGAAAGTGGTCGTCGACTGCGCCAACGGCGCTGCTTATCGTGCCGCACCGGAAATCCTGTGGGAGTTGGGCGCCACCGTTATCCCAGTCGGAACCCAACCCGATGGCTTTAATATCAACCGTAATTGCGGCTCGACCAGCCCCGATGTGGCGGCACAAACCGTGGTTGCTCATGGGGCCGATGTGGGGGTCTGCCTTGATGGTGACGCTGACCGGGTGATCATCATCGATGAAACCGGTGAGATCGCCGATGGCGACCAGTTTATGGCGCTTCTGGCGACCCATTGGGCCGCCGAGGGCCGGCTTGCGGGCAATTCCTTGGTGACCACGGTGATGTCAAATCTTGGGCTGGAGCGGCACTTGGGCGAGCACGGGATTGCGCTTGAGCGCACCGCTGTCGGGGATCGCTATGTCGTTGAGCGTATGCGCCAAGGCGGGTTCAATCTGGGAGGCGAGCAATCGGGCCATATCGTGATGACCGATTTCGCGACAACCGGCGATGGGCTGATGGCTGGGCTACATTTTCTGGCCGAGATGTTGCGCTCGGGGCAGGTCGCCAGCACTTTAGCGCGCCAGTTCGAACCGGTGCCGCAATTGCTAAAAAACGTGCGCTATACGGCTGGCGAAGCGCCGCTTGATGCGCCAGGCGTCCAGACCGCGATTGCCGAAGCCGAATCCGCCCTTTCCGGACGCGGGCGGCTTTTGATCCGCAAATCCGGCACCGAGCCCTTGATCCGCGTCATGGCTGAATCCGAGGACGAGGCGCTGATGAATAACGCCGTGGACGGTGTCGTCGCGGCTGTTGAAAGCGTCAGCATCGGCTGAATAAAAAAACCCCGGCGAAACCGCCGGGGTTTGGGTTACTCAGGGCTTCTAAACCCTTAGTTCTTTTCCTTGTCGACCATCTTGCCGGCAGAGATCCAGGGCATCATGCCACGCAGGGTCTCGCCGACCTCTTCGATCTGGTGTGCGTCGTTCAAGCGGCGTGTGCCCTTGAAGAACGGCTGGCCGACGGCGTTTTCCATCATGAAGTCGCGCACGAACTTGCCCGACTGGATGTCGGCCAGGATACCTTTCATGCGGGCCTTGGTCTCGTCGTAAGGCAGGACACGGGGGCCGCTCACATATTCGCCATATTCGGCAGTGTTCGAGATCGAGTAGTTCATGTTGGCGATGCCGCCCTCATAAATCAGATCAACGATCAGTTTGACTTCGTGCAGACACTCGAAATAAGCCATTTCCGGCGCGTATCCGGCTTCGACCAGAGTTTCGAACCCGGCGCGGATCAGTTCGACCAGACCACCGCACAGAACCGCCTGCTCGCCGAACAGGTCGGTTTCGCATTCTTCGCGGAAGGTGGTTTCGATGATCCCCGAGCGGCCACCGCCGATGGCCGAGCAATAGGACAGGCCGATTTCCAGCGCCTTGCCGGTCGCGTCCCGGTCCACTGCCACCAGGCACGGCACGCCGCCGCCTTTGACATATTCGCCGCGCACCGTGTGACCGGGACCCTTAGGTGCCATCATGATCACGTCGATGCCTTCTTTCGGCTCGATCAATCCGAAATGCACGTTCAGGCCGTGGGCAAAGGCAATGGCGGCGCCTTCGCGGATGTTGTCATGGACGTATTTTTTGTATGTCTCGGCCTGCAATTCGTCGGGCATGGTGAACATGATCAGGTCGGCCCAAGCGGCGGCCTCGGCGATTCCCATGACCTGGAGACCCTCGGCTTCGGCTTTGGCGGCACTTGCCGAGCCGTCGCGCAAGGCAACGGCCACGTTCTTTGCACCCGAATCGCGCAGGTTCAAGGCGTGGGCATGGCCCTGGCTGCCATAGCCCAGAATCGCCACCTTCTTGTCTTTGATCAGGTTGATATCGCAATCGCGGTCATAATAAACGCGCATGTCAGGTATCCTTTCCTCTTGGTTCCGTAAACCTCTTACCGGATAGGGCGCGTGTTTGCGATTGCTTGACGGGTGATTTACGTCCTAAATGGCAAAAATCCATTCGCCCAAGTGGCATAACCCGAGAAAATCATGCTTGATGATCTGGATCGACGCATCCTGCGCCAGTTACAGGCCGACCCGACCCTGTCCACCGCCGATCTGGCCGCGCGCTGTCGCATCACCGCCGCGACCTGTTGGCGGCGATTGGAGCGCATGCAATCCAGCGGAATCGTCCGGGGGCAGGAGGCAGTGATCGACTGGGCGGCACTGGGTTATGCGGTCGAGGTGTCGCTGCGGGTGACGCTGGACAAGACCCAGCCGCGCGGGTTTGACGAGTTGATTGCCGCCGCGCGCGAGGTGCCCGAGGTGCTGGAGATCCAGACCTTTCTGGGCCGCGTCGATTTGCGTCTGTCAGTGATCGCGCGCGATATGGCGCATTACCAGCAAGTCTATCGCGACCGTATCCTGACCCTGCCGCATATCGCAGATATCGAGGCGTTGATGTTGATTTCCCGCGTGAAAAGTGACGAGGCGCTACCGATATGATCGAATTGGATGAGATCGATCGCCAATTGCTGCGGGCGCTTGCTCAGGATGTCACCCAAAGTGCGGGGGCATTGGGGCGGCGGTTCGGTCTGTCACAACCGGCCACTTGGCGGCGAATCCGGCGGCTGCAAGACAGCGGCGCGATCAGCGGGCGGCGCTTGCGGTTGGACAAGGCTGCGCTGGGCTTTGGCGTCACGGTTTTCCTTGGTATCAAGTTGGCCCGTAAGGGTCATGTCAGCCTCGAGGACTTCGAGCGCGCAGTCAGCGCCATCCCCGAAGTGCAGCTAGTCGAACACGTGCTGGGCCTTTATGATTACCGCCTGCGCATCGTCGCGCGCGATCTTTCTGATTTCGAACGTGTCTTGCGCCACCGCATTATGACACTGCCCGGCGCCGGCGAAGTCGAGGCCAATGTGGTTCTCAGCGAGGAGCGCCGCCCCGGACCCTTGGGATAGGCTTTGCAAATGATATGTCATGCAGGATATGCAGGGCAAAACTTTACGGAGAATAAAATGGCATTACTTGAAACTATTGACCCAGAGGGGCTTGAAGAATTTTCGGTCGTTTTTACCGACCGTTCGCTGAACCATATGTCGCAAACCTTTCAGCAGGTGATGCGTGATATTTCCGGCATGCTGAAAGAGGTCTATAAAGCCGATGCGGTGGCGCTGGTACCCGGTGGCGGCACCTATGCGATGGAATCCGTCGTGCGCCAGTTTGCACAGGACACCGACGTTTTGGTAGTGCGCAACGGCTGGTTCTCATATCGATGGAGTCAGATTTTCGAAACCTGCGGGCTGGGCCGCGACAGCCGTGTGCTGAAGGCCCGCCAGACCGGTAACGACCGTCCGGCGCCTTTCGCTCCGGCCCCGATCGAACAGGTTGTGCAGGAAATCCACGACATGCGCCCCGGCGTGGTGTTTGCCGCGCATGTGGAAACAGCCGCAGGGGTGATCCTGCCCGATGATTACATCACCGCAATGGCTGAAGCCGCGCATGAGGTCGGCGCATTGATGGTTCTGGATTGCATCGCTTCCGGCTGTGCCTGGGTCGATATGCAAAAAACCGGCGTGGATGTTCTGATTTCGGCCCCGCAAAAAGGTTGGAGTGCATCGCCTTCGGCCGGGCTGGTAATGCTGTCGCCGCTGGGACAGGAACGCCTTGAGCAGACCCAGTCGAACAGTTTCTCGCTGGATTTGAAAAGATGGCGCGAGGTCATGGCCACCTATGAATCCGGCGGACATACCTATCACACGACCATGCCGACAGATGCGCTGCGCGCGTTCCGCGACACCATGATCGAAACCCGTGATTACGGATTTGACCGGCTGGAAAAGGCGCAGTGGAAGCTTGGCAATGATGTGCGGGCGATGCTGCGCGAACGTGGCATCGTATCGGTGGCCGCCGAAGGCTTCGGGGCTCCGGGCGTGGTGGTGAGCTATACCGAAGATTCGGGTGTGCATAATGGCTCGAAATTCGCCGCAGAAGGCATGCAGATCGCCGCTGGCGTGCCGCTGGCCTGTGACGAGCCCGAGGATTTCCGCACGTTCCGTCTGGGTCTGTTTGGTTTGGACAAGCTCTATGATGTGGACGCCACCGTGGCGCGTCTGGAAAAAGTACTCGACAAGGTGTTGTGAGAATAAGGGCGCGCGGGATCAGCGTGCGCCCAATCCCATCTGCATCAGCATCCGCCGTATTGCAGGCAATGCATAAAGCGCGTTCAGGCTCAATGCGCGCGCATCGCGCATGGGTCGCGCGCCCGCCATTGATACGCGGTTCAGCAGGTCGATCCCCTGCACCCGTAGCTTGATATTATTCATCCGGGCACGGTGGTACGCATCCAGCATCTGCTGATCGCCCAACCCATCGCGCCGTGCCTCGGCAAGGTCCAGCAGGCAGCGCAGATCGGCCAGCGACATATTCAGTCCCTGCGCGCCGATCGGGGGCACCACATGTGCGGCCTCGGCCATCAGTGCCAGACGCTCGCCGCTCATGGTTTCGGCCCTTTGGCTGATGATTGGCCAGATCGTGCGCCGCGACGCCAAGGTCAGCGGGCCAAGCAGATGGCACGAGCGTTCAGCCATCGCGGCCTCGAAGGCGTTGGTTTCCATCTCAAACAGATCGCGGGCACGGGGGCCGCGCTCCATCCAGATCACGGCAGACGAGGGCTTCCCCTGATAGTCGGGCAAGGGCACGAAGGTGAAGGGGCCACCGCTGCGGTGGATTTCGGTCGAAATATTTTCATGCGGTTTGGGATGGGTCACGGCAAAGGCCAGCGCCTTTTGCCCATATCGCGTGGTATGCACCCTGATTCCTGCCGCCTGCCGCATCGGGGAATCGCGCCCATCGGCAGCGATGACCAGCCGGGCGCGGACACGGGCGCCATCGCTCAGCGTTATCCGGGCGCTTTCGGTTCGGGTGAAAAGCTGCGCTGTGCCGATACTGGGGCGAAATTCCACATTGGCCAGATCGGCCAGTCGCGCCAGAAGTTCGCGCCGTAACAGCCAGTTGGGCAGGTTCCAGCCAAACTGGTCGTCAGAAAGATCAGCGGAGCTGAACTCACGGGTGACCCGTGGTTCGGGCTGGGTGCCGCCGGCATCGATAATTCGCATGATCCGCAGGGGTGTGGCATAGGGTTTCAGCCGCTCCCATAATCCGCAGCGATCCAGCAGGGCGTGCGCCGGTTGCAAAAGGGCGGTGGTGCGCAGGTCCGATCCTTCGGTGTCGCGTTCGGTTATGGGCGCGGTGGGATCGACGCAAATCACGTCGAATCCGGCACTTCCGAATGCCGCCGCTGCGGTCAGCCCGGCGATTCCGCCACCGGAAATCAGGATGTCAGTGTCACGCATGGCGGCCCTTTAGTGTGATGACCGCAAGATAGCTTTGTCCGGTTTCCGGTACCAGTGGCTTATCGGTTGCGATTAACCCCGTGTGATCAGCAATAGCATGACATAGACCACCGGAACCAGCCCAACGGCAGGAAGGTAAAGCCCCGGAAGACCCCAAGTGACGACGCTTGCCCCCCAAGCGAGGAGAAATGCAAAGACGCCCACCATGATCCGGACAGCAGTGGCGGTATCGCGCTGTTCCTGCGTCTTTTGACTGTTGGTTTCGTGGCCACTGTCCACAGCGCCTTCAAGAGGATCTGCAAATGTCATGTCGATAATCTTTCGAAAGTTTTGGTTCGCAATCCTGCACATAACCATCTTGCGCGTGGATTGCGGTAGTGCGTTTTGTCGCAGTCAGACCAATTTGGACAGGAACATCGTCAGGTCGTCGGTATGGTGATGAACATGATCGCCCGGATCACGTTCGGGGGCGACATGCACGGTGCGCATTCCCATAGCGTGCGGCGCAGAGAGGTTGCGGGCGTCGTCCTCGAACATGGCCGCCTTATCTGATTGCAATCCGTCAAGGGCGAAAACGGTCTCGAAAGCCTCGCGTTCAGGTTTGGGGCGGAAATCGGCGTGTTCGACACCGTAAATTGCATCGAACAGCCCTGACAACCCCCGCGCCGCGAGTACCTGTTCTGCATAGGGCGCGCTGCCATTTGTATAAATAATGCGCCGGCCCGGCAGGTCAGCAATATGTCCAGCCAGCACCGCATCCGGTTCCAGATGATCAAATGAGATGTCGTGCACATGCGCCAGATAAGGCACCGGGTCGATTCCGTGCTCGCGCATCAGCCCCGCCAGTGTGGTGCCGTAGGTACGCCAGTAACGATAGCGCAGCCGATCGGCTTCGCTCTGGGTCAGGTTCAGGGTGTCCATGATATATTGCGCCATGCGCGCCCGGACCTGATCGAACAATCGTGCATGGGGCGGATAGAGAGTGTCGTCGAGATCAAACACCCAATAGGCGACATGCGAAAAATCAGATTTGACCATAGTCGAGGATTTAGGCCGCCGGCTCAAACAATGCAATGGCAAGGGTTGATCGTCTGCGATAGTGCCATGTAAGACAGGTCTGATTGCGAAAAGGGGTGATACCGTCATGGATAATTCTCGATCACAGCCCGTCGATGTATATGACATGATTCTCGATGCGATTGACGCTGGCATTTACGGGCCCGGCGACCGCTTGGTTGAAAGTGAGTTGGCCGAGCGCTTCGGCGTGTCTCGTACGCCGATCCGCGAGGCGTTGCAGCGCCTTGAGACGCAATCTCTGCTGGAGCGCGATGGCCGTTCGATGATTGTGGCGTCGCTCGATCACAATCAGATGGCCGAGCTTTATGTCGTGCGTCGCGAGCTTGAAGGTTTGGCCGCGCGTCTGGCCGCGCGCCATGCCACCGCCGAGGAAATCACGATATTGCGCGAGATGGTGAACAGCGATGACCAACTCGTGAAGGATCCGGCCGCGCTATCGCGGGCCAACCGGCGGTTCCATCAGCAGATCCATCTGGCCTCGCATAACCGTTATCTGGTGCAACAGTTGGATCTGGTGCATCGTACCATGGCCCTAATGACCACCACTTCGCTTGCTGTTGAGGGACGCTGCGAAATTGCCCAAAGCGAACATGACGGGATCGTGTCTGCCATCGAAGCCCGCGATGAAAAAGGGGCGGAAAAGGCGCTGCGTGACCATATTTCGGTCGCCTTCATGACGCGGTTGAAGCAGGATGCGGATGCGCGCGAACGCATGTCCTGACCGATCAGCAGGGCGGAGTGTCCGGGGCGGCCTGACCGTGCTGGGTCTTATCCCAATAGAATGGTCGGAACAGCAGTTCATATAGTGCCTTGTATGCGGCGATGCAGCCCAAAGGAAAATACAGGACCAGAGTTGGGACATAGGGCATGAGAAAGCGCCGCTCGCGGCGTGACACGCTGATCAGCCCGATCACGATACTTACTCCTTCGACAGCAATGAACATTGCGCTGACCGTGGCCACAAGGGCAGGCGAAAATGTATCTTTCATGGGATGCGGCAGGCCCAGTAGAATCAGCCAGAACGACCATAGAACGGGAGCCAACAGGAACTGACTTAACGTGCCGATGAAAAATGCCTGCACGCCAAGAAATCTCCATAGTCCGAGATCGCTTAACAGTCGGGCGGGGTTTCTCATATGAACCAGATAGGTCACCATGAATCCCTTGAGCCAGCGTGACCGTTGCTTGACCCAGGGCCAAGGCCGGCAATTGGCTTCTTCATAGGTCGTGGATTGAAGCATTTCGGTGCGGTATCCGGCCCGACACAGCCGCACGCCCAGATCCGCGTCTTCGGTCACGTTATGGGCGTCCCATCCCCCCAATTGTTCAAGCACGTCGCGCCGGAAGAACAGTGTCGTGCCGCCCAATGGCACCACCAATCCCAGCCGTGCGATGCCCTGCAGTACGATACGGAACCAAGCGGAGTACTCGATGGTAAAACACCGAGCCAGCCAGTTCGTGCGGGGGTTATAGTAATCGAGGACGCCCTGAAGGCAGACCACGTCGGGCGGGACGGTGGCGAAATGGGCAACAGCAATTTCGATCTGGTCGCTTTCGGGGGCATCCTCGGCATCCCAGACACCGATGATCTCGCCGTGGCAGAAATCCAAGGCATAGTTCATCGCCCGTGGTTTTGTGGTCAGCCCGTCATGGGCGGGAACTTCGATTAGACGGATCCAATCGGGCAGCGAGTATTTATCCAGTGTCGCGCGGGTTGTGTCGTCTTCTTCCTCAAGTACCAGAACCACATCCAGCAAAACCTTTGGATAGGTTAGCAGTTCAAGGCGGCGCAGCAGATCACCGATGATCTCACCCTCATGAAAAAGCGGCACCAGAACCGAAACATGGGGCAGTCGGAATGTGGCCTCTGATGTCGCTGTCGCAAGGGGGCGCCTCTGTTGTCCGATCTGCGAGAGGTGCGCGCAAGCGGCGACGGTCTTTAGGATTGCGAACATGACCAGCGAGCTGATCGCAAGCAGACTGAGTCCCGTGAACATTGTTACCGGAGCGACAATCAGCGCCGCGAGCGTAAGGGTCAGCATTGCTAGCAACACTGCGCGCTTGCGATGTTTCCAAGTGCGGCAACTATATTGCTGCGCCACCCGTTCGCTTGCTGCTATTGCCAAATCGGTGCGGAATTCACGCGCAATCGCAGTGGCAATGGCGTGCTCTCCGGTCAGCACCGGTGTCACATGAATGAACACGTCGCTCAGACGATTGCGGATCAATTCGAAACGATCCGGGCGGCAGGTGGCAATCATGACGGTATCGCCCGGTTGCTGCCACGGTATCACACGATGATGCAGCCAGAACTCGGCCGGCAGGCGGCGGCATAATGTTGTGTCGGGCGGTATGCTTTCGAGGTCGACGAGGGACAGGCTGTATTGAGCGGCCAGCGCCGCTTCAAGCGTCTGGCGTGTGATCCACCCCTCGGCCATGAGGATTTCGCCGATGGGCGCGCCCAGTCGCAATTGCAACTCCAGCGCCTTGAGTAACTGATCGGGGCGGATCGCGCCCATTTTTACCAGATGGTGCCCGAGCGGCGCATGCGGCTCGGACCGTGACGCGACCGGGCGATTGATATCAAGGAGCTGCAACTGGCTCCGCATAAGTGCATCCGACACACATCATTTCAGATACGCATCACCCTGCACGGCCCGAGGTTAACACACGGTTAAAGAGTTAATATTTTGATATTAGACTAATCAGGGCTGTTGGCGGCCCGCCATGACATTGGCGAAGCGGTCGAAAAGATAGAAGCTGTCCTGCGGTCCGGGGCTGGCCTCAGGATGATGCTGTACCGACCAGACGGGGCGATCCACCATGCGGATGCCGCAATTCGAACCGTCAAACAGCGAGACATGGGTTTCCAGAACGCCATCGGGCAGCGACTGGCTGTCGACGGCAAAGCCGTGGTTCATGCTGGTGATTTCAACCTTGCCGGTCTCGACGTCCTTGACCGGGTGGTTCGCGCCGTGATGGCCGTGGTTCATCTTGATTGTGCGCCCACCGAGCGCCAGCGCCAACAATTGATGCCCAAGGCAGATTCCGAAAACCGGCACGTCGGAGCGGTCAAGAACCTCGCGGATCATCGGCACTGCATACTCGCTCGTCGCCGAGGGGTCACCTGGGCCATTGGACAGAAACACCCCATCTGGCGAATGGGCCAGCACCTCTTCGGCGGTTGCGGTCGCAGGCAGAACGGTGACGTCACAGCCGACCGAGGCCAGACAGCGCAGGATGTTACGTTTGGCGCCGTAATCTATTGCGACCACTTTGTGCTGTGGCTGGGTCTGGCGTTGATAGCCCTCTGGCCAAGCCCAGCGCATTTCATCCCAGCGATAGGATTGCGCGCAGGTAACCACGCGTGCGAGATCCATGCCCTCGAGGCCGGCAAACCCGCGCGCGGCGGCGATCAGCGCCGGTACGTCGAAATCACCCGACGGGTCATGCGCCAGCGCAACATGGGGCGCGCCCTGCTGCCGAATCGCGCGTGTCAGGCGGCGGGTATCGACGCCACCAATGGCGATGCGCCCGCGCTTTTTCAGCCAAGTCTTCAGTGTCTCGGCGCTGCGCCAGTTGCTGGGCGCGGTCGGATCCCATTTTACCACCATGCCTGCAGCCACCGGATCGGCCCCTTCATCGTCTTCGGGGGACACACCTGTATTGCCAATATGAGGAAAGGTGAAGGTGATGACCTGCTGCGCATAAGAAGGATCGCTCAGGATCTCCTGATAGCCGGTCATTGCAGTGTTGAATACCAGTTCCGCCACCGTCTGGCCGGTTGCGCCAAATCCGGTGCCATAGAACACGGTGCCGTCAGCCAGTGCAAGGCAGGCTGTTGGCTTGGGCAGGGCAGGCTGTGCCATGGCGCGTCTCTCATCTGTTCAGGGCAAATCGGGGAACATCTATGCGGCGGCAGGACCCGGGTCAAGGCGCTCTGGGCCAATGTGCCCCGCGATAG
Organism: Pontibaca salina; assembly: GCF_016307205.1. Taxonomy (GTDB): domain Bacteria; phylum Pseudomonadota; class Alphaproteobacteria; order Rhodobacterales; family Rhodobacteraceae; genus Pontibaca; species Pontibaca salina. The sequence goes on from NZ_JAEIJD010000010.1 coordinate 60,398, forward strand.
CAGGTTGTGCCGGATGCGCGGTTTCGATAAGTTCCGCTCTCTGGCGATCCACGATGATAGAGGCGGAATGATGGATATGCGCACACGGATCAATGACGCGATAAAGCAGGCGATGAAGGACAAAGCAGCGACCCGCTTGTCGACATTGCGCCTGGTCAATGCTGCGATCAAAGATCAGGATATCGCCGCCCGAATGCAGGATGGTGATGACGGGGTCGGTGATGCCGAAGTCTTGGCGATCCTGAGCAAGATGACCAAACAGCGGCAGGAAAGCGCGCGCGCCTATGAAGAGGGCGGGCGGCTGGATCTGGCTGAGCGCGAACGCGAGGAAATCGAGATTATTGCTGAATTCCTGCCCCGCCAGTTGAGCGAGCAGGAGGCCGAAGACGCCGTGCGCGAAGCGGTCGCGCGTACCGACGCGGAAACGATTCGCGACATGGGTAAGGTGATGGCCGACCTCAAAGCGCAGTATGGCGGGCAGATGGATTTCGGCAAGGTTGGTGCGAAGGTCAAGCTGCTGCTGAGCGGTAAGTAAATAGCCACGTGCCTTTAATTACGTGGGGGCAGCTTGCGCGAGAGCTCATCAAAAAGCGCCACCCGTTCGTCTTCGGACAGGAATGCCCCGATCTCGACCTCACGCCCGCCGCCATGCAGGGTAACGTAGTAAGGCACCGGACCGTTAGAATCGTGCATTTCGGGGCGCACCCAATAGCGGTTACACTTCCACTCTTGCCGGACCCCGCGCGGATTGAGGCGCAGCAGGTGCGCCGTTGTGTCGGACAGCGTCAGGATTTCAAGGATCTGCGCATTGCGCCGACTGCGATCCAGAGCGAACCAAATCCCAGCAATTGCGATCATCACGAATGGCAGTATACCCCACAATAGCGCGGTCCCTAGCAGTCCGATCACAGGCAGCAGTATCAGTGCGAAGGTTCCCCCGATGAACCACGCATAACCGCGCGGCGGCAGCGATTGATGCGGCCACAGATGCAACTCTTGCTGCGCGGGCGCGTCTTCGCCGGTTTTCATCCAGTTATAGGGCATAATTGAAAAGAGTTTAGCATAGGTTCACGCTCTGTCGAATCCTGTTGAGAAGGGGTTCCTAGGCTGTGAACGGCAGGAGGCCAGCACAAACACGCACGCCACCTGATCAAGGGCAAACCACATCAGCGAAAATCCAGACTTGCAAACAGATACGGCCCCGGCAAGCTCTGCCGGGGCCGTATCCAGATCATATCATCACGCAGGTTGCGCTCAATGGGCGTGGCCCTTGTCCCAGTCTTCGCGCTTGGGCAGCTGCTCGAACGTGTGCTCGGGTGGCGGGCTGGCCACGGTCCACTCGAGCGTGTCCGCATATTCGTTCCACGGATTACGCTCGGGCGAGCGGGCTCCGCGGGTCAGCGTATAGAAGACGACCCCGATGAAGAACACGAAGGAGGCAAAGGACAGGAACGCGCCCCAAGACGACCAGTAGTTCCAGAATGCATAGCCTTCGGGATAGTCGATATAGCGGCGCGGCATGCCTTGACGACCCAGGAAGTGCTGCGGGAAGAAGGTCAGGTTGGTCCCGATGAAAAACAACCAGAAGTGCACTTGGCCAGCCCATTCGGGATACATGCGACCGCTCATCTTGGGCAGATAGAAATAGACGCCTGCGAAGATCGCGTAGGCCGCGCCGAGGCTCATCACATAGTGGAAATGGGCGACCACGTAATAAGTGTCGTGGTAGTAGCGGTCCACGGCGGCTTGTGACAGCACGATGCCAGTGACACCACCGACGGTGAACAGGAACAGGAAGCCGAACGCCCACAACATAGGGGTACGGAATTGCACCGAGCCACCCCACATTGTGGCGATCCAGCTGAACACTTTGATGCCGGTCGGTACCGCGATGGTCATGGTTGCAAGTTGGAAATAGGCTTGCTGGTTCAGCGACATGCCTACGGTGTACATGTGGTGTGCCCAAACGATAAAGCCCAGCACTGCAATCGCGATCAGCGCCCACACCATCGGCAGATAGCCAAAGATCGGTTTGCGCGAGAACGTGGCGATGACATGGCTGATGATACCGAAGCCCGGCAAGATCACGATATACACTTCCGGGTGGCCAAAGAACCACAGGATGTGCTGGTAGAGAATCGGATCGCCGCCGCCGGCCGGGTCAAAGAAGGTAAAGCCAAAGTTGCGATCCATCAGCAGCATGGTGATGGCGCCGGCCAGCACGGGCAGGGCCAGAAGGATCATCCACGCGGTGACGAAGACGGACCATGCAAAGAGCGGCACTTTGAACAGCGTCATGCCGGGAGCGCGCATGTTCAGGAAGGTGGTGATCATATTGATCGCCCCCAAGATTGAAGAGGCGCCCGACAGGTGCACCGCAAAGATCGCAAGATCCATCGACAGGCCGGCTTCAGTGGTCGAAAGTGGCGGATAAAGAACCCAGCCAACTCCGGATCCGAGCTGATCATTGCCGCCCGGAGCCAAAATCGAACAAACGGCCATGACAACGCCAGCCACAAAAAGCCAGAACGACAGGTTGTTCATCCGCGGAAACGCCATGTCCGGCGCCCCGATCTGCAGGGGCATTAGGTAGTTGCCAAAGCCACCGAACAGTGCTGGAATTACCACGAAGAACATCATCAGGATACCGTGGCCGGTCACCAAGACGTTCCACAGGTGGCCGTTGGGCGTGCATGCGGCTGCAGAGTCGGCAACCAGCCGAGCGCCCTCCATACACATGTATTGAACGCCGGGCTCCATCAGCTCTAGGCGCATATAGACGGTGAATATCACCGAGACGAGACCAACCAGACCGGATACAAAAAGATAAAGTATCCCGATGTCCTTGTGGTTTGTGGACATAAACCAGCGGGTGAAGAAACCGCGCTGATCTTCGTGCTCGTGACCATGGATGACTGCGTCCGTCATATGGGTCTCCTGTTGAAATGGACGCCGCTCCGGCAGGGCAGGCGCGAATTATACCCTAACTTCTAGAATGACCGTATGCGCGCTTCAATGGTGGAGTTTGATCTGAAACAATATAAATTGCTGGCTTGGGCAGTGAATAGCGCCAAAAGAGCCGCTTGACCTGTGTGCACCCAGCCCCCAAAACCGAAGAAATTTCCGAGAAAACCACTATGAAAGGTTCGCTGATATGAGTTACGATTCCGACAATATATTTGCCAAGATACTGCGCGATGAAATCCCCTCGTCTCGCGTCTACGAGGATGACGAGACTTTGGCGTTCATGGATATCATGCCGCGCGCCAACGGCCATGTTCTGGTGATTCCAAAGACACCTTGCCGCAATATCCTTGATGCCAGCGAGCAGCAGCTTGCGTCGTGTATGGCGACTGCTCAGAAGCTCTCTCATGCGGTTATGACGGCGTTCGGTGCTGGCGGCGTGACCGTGCAGCAATTCAACGAGGCAATCGGCGGGCAGGAGGTGTTTCACCTGCACTTCCATATCTTGCCCCGATACCCGGGCGTCGCGCTGTTGCCGCCGGGGCAGATGGAAGACACGGAAGTGCTGACCGCCAATGCCGAAAAGATCCGCGCCGCGCTGGCTGATGGGTGATGGCTGAGCCGCAGGATGCGGTTGCGGTGATTCTCGCGTCCCCTGCCAGAAAAGGCGTCGGTTGCGCCAGACCCGCAATGATCCCACATGTTGTCGGAACTGGACTGTAATCGGGATGGCTGCACCGAGGCGCCGTTCGTTGGGCCTTGAGACGGCGCAGAGCCAAAATTCTCATGGCGCGATCCGAGACAAGAAGCGCGGCGATTGCCGTCAGGTTGACAGGTTCGGCACCATCTGACTGATTGGGTCCGCCTACTCAAGTAATTAGGTTTCGCGCCGTATCAGCGGGACGTCCGTTCGCATGGGCGGCATGTGGTTTGCAACCTTCTTGGCATCACCAGCATCCGCAGCGAATAAAACGCAAGAACGAGGTATCGAATGTCCACGCCCACACTGGTTCAGCAGCACAATACCGGCGTCGGAATGATCATGATGATTGTGGCGATGCTGCTGTTGCCGATGGGTGACAGTTTTTCCAAGTCGCTGACCGCGATCATGCCCGCGGCGGAGGTAACGATGTGGCGCCTGTTGTCGCAGGCAGTTTTCCTGATTCCGGTGGCGGTCGTCCTGCGTCGGCGCTTACATGGGCGGATGTTCTCGCCGGTCGTGGCGCTGTCCGGATTGCTGATCACGATCACGTTGCTGGGTTTGATCGGGGCCTTTGCCAAGATGCCGATTGCCACGGCGATCTCGATCTTTTTTGTCGAGCCGCTGTTGTTGACGCTGCTGGCCGGTCCGCTGCTGGGGGAGAGGGTAGGACCGCGTCGTATTGCTGCGGTTGTGGTCGGTTTGATCGGGGCCTTGATCGTAATTCGGCCCGGATTTACGACTTTTGGCTTTGTCGTGATCTATCCGTTGATTGCGGCGGCAAGCTATGCGCTGAACATGATCGTCCTGCGACGTGCCAGCGGAACGCGCTCGGGGTTGACCGTGCAATGCGGCGCATCCGCCTATGCAGGTGTCGGTATGTTGCTGGCAATGATCTTCTGGTACGGACCGGAAGTCGTAACCGAGGCTCCGGCGACCTTTCCTTTGTGGGCCTGGGGCGCGATTGTGGCGGCAGGCGGCCTTGCCGCAACCAGTTTCGTACTGATCGCCGAGGCATTCCGCCAGGTTGAGGCCAGCACATTGGCACCGTTTCAGTATCTTGAAATCCTTGGAGCGACTGCGGTGGGCTATATGGTTTTTGGTGATTTCCCCGATGCAATGACCTGGTTGGGCGTCGCCATCATCTTGGCTTCGGGGATCTATGTGTTCTATCGAGAAAAAAAGGTGGCGACCGCCGAGACCAAGGCGCGCAGCGGGGGGCGGTAAGCAAAGTCCTACGGTCAGTTGCTGGCTTCGCCTATCTGGTCAGCTTTTTGCGCCCCTTGCGTACCCATCGGCTCATCCGGCGCCGGAGGTGGTGTCATGACCCGTCTGTGCCTCTATTGCGGCGTTGATTTCGGCCCCCAGCAATACGACGAGGGCCGAGATCCACAGCCATAGCAACAACACGATAATACCGGCGAGCGATCCGAAGCTTTCGTTATACGAACTGAAATTGCTCACGTAGGTCGAAAATCCCGCCGACGCCGCGATCCAAAGCAAGCAAGCCGACACTGCGCCTGGCGTCACCCATTTCCATTCGGGACGGTCCCGTGAAGGGCCAACGCAATACATCACTGACAGCCCCAAGAGTAACAGGATAAGCATCACGATCAGGCTGCCGGCAGTCACGGTGAATTTCGCGCCCGCGCCCAGTGGCAACAGCCCGAGTACAGCCGGCAAAGCGAGAGTCAGCCCAATGGCCAAGATAAAGCCGATGATCAGCAGCAGGGTCAGGCCGAACGTAAGCGCCTTGAGCTTGATAAAGCCGCGTTTTTCCTTCTCGTCATAGGCAACGTTCAATCCTTCGAGCAGGCTACCCACCCCCTTGGATGCGGAATAAAGCGCGATGAGAATACCGCCGATTGCTGCCAACCCAAGACCACCAGTTTCACTGCCGGCCACTTTCTGCGCCTGTCCGATGACGATTTCGCTGACATCGGCGGGCAGGAAACCCGACAAATCGTCAAGCTGCGCGACAATATCCGAAGGATCTAAAACCAGACCGGCGATGGCTATGAACGCGGTAATTGCGGGGAAAAGCGCAAGAAGCGCATAAAACGCGACCCCCGCAGAAATCAGCGTGACGTGGTCCTCGGTGACCTTGCACTTTAGGCGCATTGCGATGTCTTTCCATCCCTTTGCGGGGATGCGGCTCGGTGTCTCTGGGTGGCGACCACGGTCCATGAAAAGCTCCTGCTGCTTTAGCGCGCCGGCCCGCTGTTAATGTGGGCCGACAAAAAGGATCAGGACCTGGGATTGCCCAGACCCTCTTTGTTGGCGTTATGTTTAACCGGTATCTGCCATTCGCTCGGCCGCCGACTTTGTCTTGTCTGCGGCGGCTTGGGCTGCGGTCTTATCGCCCGGTGCGCGCTCGTCGATTTCCTGTAAGGTTTCATCGGCGACCTTCTGTGCTTCGGACAACCTAGCATAAACGACTCTTCCGGCCTTCGCGCACTCTTCTTCGTAGAAATATTTGATCGCCTGTTCGATTTCGGACGGGGATCTGTGGTTATTCGTCATCTTAAACCTCATTAAAGGTCTTTACGTCGCGTTCAACACTCTTCACCGTTCTGAACGGTCTACGCAGGAAAGTTTTAAATCACTCAACCCCTTGCTCTGCAGCGGGAAGGCGATAACGGCCAGCCCCACGCCCACAATCAGTTCGCTCCAGCCAGCGTCAATCCCGGCCTCGGTGGCGCGGCGACTAACGCGGCGCTCAGCACGTTCAGTATGGCAGGAGCGATGACCGCCGCCCCAACCGCAGTCACAGCAAAGCCGACCAGCGTGCGGTACCGCCTAAAAATACGAGCGGGTTGTTGCGGGGGAAGTCGCTGAGGTCGCGGGCCGATTCGCCCCGATCCTTATTGCGGATCGTGCCCGACGCATCGGCTAAACCTTCAAACTTCATCTCCTCCAAGGCTTAGAGTCTTGACAGCCTAGAGGGACCATGACCCGAAAAATGGCTGGGCAGAGAACCGGCTGGACCCCGAATGAGGACGCAGCCGGCCCCGATGGCGAACAAAAAAATCCCCCGCAGAGTTCTCTGCGAGGGGTTCGAACCGAATGGCGGTGGGTCAGGGGGTCTTGCGACCTTTGACCGGTGCCCACAGGCGCTTGTTTGTCAGGTAAAGCAGAACCGACAGGATCGTCAGGAACAGCACACCGATAAACCCGGCCTGCTTGCGGGCCATCATCTTGGGTTCGGCGGCCCACATCAGGAAAGCCGAAACATCGACCGCCATGGCGCGCATATCGTTGGCGTGACCATCGGCAAACTCCACTTGCTCATCGAACAGTGGCGGCGCCATCGAGATCCAGCCCCCTGGAAAAGCGGTATTCTCATAGAATAGCGTGCCCGCCTCTTCCTTTTCTTCACCGGTATAGCCGACCAGAAGTGATGCGATGTATTCTGCCCCGCCCATCCCTTTGAACAGCTGGTTAAGCCCCAACCCGTAAGGGCCGTGAAAACCGGCACGCGACTTGGCCATCATGCTCAGGTCAGGAGCTCCCATTGCCGTGTTGGCAGGGAAATGGTCGGTCGGAACTGCTGGCCGATAGTCGTCGAGTTCGGAGTCGAACACTTCGAACGTTTCCGCTGCATAGGCTCGTACCTGATCCTCGGACATGGTTGGTCCGCCATCTTCCGACAACGAGCGCAGCGGCACATATTGCAGACCATGGCAAGCTGAACAGACCTCGGTATAGACCTGAAGGCCGCGTTGCAGCTGGTGTTGATCATAGGTGCCGAACGGGCCTTCGAATGAGAAGGCAAAGTCTTCGATATGTTGCTCACCCTCTGCCGCCAAAGCGGCGGCAGGGGCAAGCGCGATGGCAAAGACGGCACCGATTGCGGTTTTCTTGAACATGCTCCCGGTCCTTTTCTTATTCGGCAGGGGTGGTGTCGGGCTGGGTCTTGGTATCGCCGACATTGGGTGCGTAATGAGACTGGAAATCCTCTTCGATCGTGGCCGGCGGAGTATCCGGCTTCTCGATCACCCCCAGCAGCGGCAGGATCACCAGGAAATAGGCGAACCAATAGGCCGAGCCGATCAATGAGAAGGTCGCATAGGGCTCTTCTGCGGGCATTGCACCCAGCCACATCAGCACGAAGAAGTCGATCACCAAAAGAGCGAACCACCACTTGAACATCGGACGATAACGACCCGACCGTGTGCTGGAGGTATCCAGCCAGGGCGCCAGCGCGATCACCAGAATCGCTCCGAACATGGCAAGCACACCGAAGAACTTGGCGTCGATGATGCCACCAGTCAGGAAGGAGGCAATCTGCACCACCCAGACTTCGCCGGTAAAGGCGCGCAGGATCGCGTAGAAGGGCAGGAAGTACCATTCGGGCACGATATGCGCGGGCGTGACCAGCGGGTTGGCTTCGATATAGTTATCGGGGTGACCTAGATAGTTTGGCATAAAGCCAACGACCGCCCAGAAAACCGTCAGGATCACCGCCAGCGCGAACAGGTCCTTCATCACGAAATAGGGCCAGAAGGGCAGGGTGTCTTTCTTTGCCTCGGCTTTCGAGGAGCGGCGCACTTCAACGCCGGTGGGGTTATTGTTGCCGGTGCTGTGGAAGGCCCAGATATGCACGATCACCAGCCCCGCAATCACGAAGGGCAACAGGTAGTGCAGGCTGAAGAACCGGTTCAGCGTGGCATTATCCACCGCCGGTCCGCCCAGCAGCCATGTTTGCAACGCTTCACCAACGAAGGGGATCGCCCCAAACAGGCCAGTAATCACCGTGGCACCCCAGAACGACATCTGTCCCCATGGCAGCACATAGCCCATGAAGCCGGTTGCCATCATCAGCACAAAGATCAGCATGCCGATGATCCACGTGATCTCACGCGGGGTCTTGTAGCTGCCATAATAGAGGCCGCGGAAAATATGCGCATAGACGGCGATAAAGAACAGCGAGGCACCGTTGGTATGGATATAGCGCAGCATATGCCCGCCATTCACGTTGCGCATGATGTGTTCAATCGACGCAAACGCCTGATCGACATGCGGCGTGTAATGCATGGCCAGTACGATACCGGTGACGATTTGCAGCGCCAGACAGAAGGCCAGAACGATGCCCCAGATCCACATCCAGTTCAGGTTTTTGGGGGTCGGGATCATCAGCGTGCCGTAGATCAGGCTGAGGACCGGCAGGCGGCTTTCGACCCATTTTTCGCCACGGGTCTTTGGCTCGTATTGATCGTGCGGAATACCGGACATTTGTTGTTTCCTTATCCCAGTTGGATCGTTGTATCGTCGACAAAGGACGCGACGGGAATGTGCAGGTTTTCCGGTGCCGGACCTTTGCGGATGCGTCCCGCAGTATCGTAATGCGAACCATGGCAGGGGCAGAACCAGCCGCCATATTCGCCTGCACCATCGCCGATTGGAACACAGCCCAAGTGGGTGCAGACACCGATCATCACCAGCCATTGCTCTTTGTCATCGATGACGCGGTTGATATCCGATGCATCGGTGCCGGGTTTGTTGGGGTTCTCCGAGGTCCGGTCAATCAGGTCGGTGAGAGCAACCGCTTTGGCAGCTTCGATTTCTTCTTGGGTTCGATAACGGATGAAGACCGGCTTGCCGAGGTATTTCACCGTGAGCTGGGTGCCTTCTTCGACACCGCTAATATCGACATAAATCGAAGAAAGGGCCTGCACATCAGCAGAGGGGTTCATCTGATTAACCAGTGGCCAGATAGCGGCACCTGCGGTCACGGCTCCGGCGCCTGCGGTGGCATAGTAGAGGAAATCTCTCCGGGTGCCTTCGTGGTCTTCTGCGTGGGACACGAGGTTTTGCTCCATTTCCTGCGCCCGTCACCGGGCATGGGTCTGCGCCGCATTGCGCGACATATATGCGCGGGTGTCTAGCGGCGCAGTGCGCGTTCGTCCAGTCGTGATGGCCCCACAGAGGGGCGATTCGTGTTTGCTGTCACCGATTTGCCGCGTTGCGGGCCACGGGGCGGATCAGCCTGTGCCACCTAAATAGGCCCGGAGTGCAGCGGGCGGATTGTCCAGCAGCGGCCCGGTTTCCTGCGGCGCTAGGGCAACACCTTCGTCCACCAGAATGATCTGGTCAGTAATACGGCGCGCGTCCGCCGGGTCATGGCTAACCATCAGCACGGTGGCCCCGGTTTCCGCCGAAAGCTCCGTTACCAGATCCAGCATCGCATGTTTCAGCGCCGGTCCCAGCGCGGCAAAAGGTTCGTCCAGCAACAGCAAGGGCCGGGCCTGCACCAACACTCGCGCTAGTGCGGCGCGGCTTTGCTGCCCGCCGGACAGTTCGGCGGGCTTGCGCGCCTCTTTCCCCTCCAGGTCGACGCGGGCGAGGGCGTCGCTCACGCGAGCTTTCTGCTCGCCGTTCAGGCGCAGGTCTGGACGCAGGCCCAGCCCGACGTTCTCCGCGATGGTGAGATGGGGAAACAGGTTGCCGTCTTGAAACAGCATCGCCACAGGGCGCTTGCCGGGTGCAGCCGTGGTCATGTCCTGATCGCGCCATAGGATGCGACCTTGCGTGACCGGCAGAAATCCGGCGATGCCTTCGATCAATGTGGACTTGCCCGCACCCGAAGGCCCGATCACCGCGATGCGGTGGCCGGATTCTATCGCCAGATTGGCGGTGACGTTGAACGGGCCATTGCGGATAATCGCGTTTTCAAGCCTCAGCATGGCCGCGCCCCCCGCGATCGAAAATCCAGAACAGCGCCATCGACAGCGCGAGCAGCAATAACGCCGCGCCAGCAGCCGCTTGCATTTGATAAGCTCCCATCAACCGATAGATTTGTAGCGGGAGCGTCGTGCGTTCGGGCGAAGCGAACAGCGCGATCACGCCAAGATCGCCCATCGACAGGGCGGCTGCAAGCCCGGCGGCAAATCCGATCTGCGCGCGCATCCGCGGCAGCAATATTCGCAGCAGGAATAACGTGCTGCTCATATCCAGCGACAACGCCAGCCGCCCGTTTTGCGCCACAATCTGACGTGCGCGGGGAATAAGAATGCGTAGCGCAAAGGGCAGGGCCATCACCGCATTGACGAGCGCCGTCAAAGGCAGGGCCAGCGCAAAAACATCCGTGACCGGATGCAGAATGACAAACAGGCCGGTCCCGATGACAAGCGGCGACACCGCCAGCCCCAGCAGCCCGGCCAGTTCGATCGCGCCACCACGACCGGCGGCGACCGTTGCTGCCATTGGCAGCGCCAGCAGCAGCATCGCAACCGTACTGGCCAGCGCCACCAGTACCGAATTCAGCGCGGCCTGCCAGACGCTGGCCGGCAAACCGGGCAGACCCGCTGCGCCCGAGGTGATGATCGCGGCCAGCGGCAACATCAGGAACAGCGCCGCCAGGGCGATCAGCGCGCCATCCAGCAGACGATGACCAAATGTATTGGCGTCCCAGCGTTGCACCGGACGCTCCAGTCCGCCGCCAAACCCATCGCCCCGCCCCAGCTGCAGCGCGACCAGCGCCGCCGCTACGGTCAGCGCGATCTGCACACAAGACAATAACGCCGCCCGGCCCAGATCGAAGTCAAAGCGGAACGCCTGATAGATTGCCAGCTCGATGGTGGTGGCGCGCGGCCCGCCACCCAGCGTCAGTGCGACGGCAAAACTGCTGAGGCAAATGGCAAAGATCACCGTTGCAGCACTGGGAACGACGCGCATCAACATCGGACGCTCCAATAATCGCCAGATCTCGCGCGGTCCCGCGCCCAGTTGCGCAGCAAGACGGAACCGCTCGGCGGGGATCTCTTGCCAGCCTTGCAGGATCAGCCGCGCCGCCAGCGGCAGGTTAAAGAACACATGCGCCAGCACCACGCCATGCAGGCCATAAATCTGCACCGGCGGCAGGTTCAGCACTCCCAGCGCCGTGCTGATCCAGCCCGCCCGCCCGAACACCGTCAGCAGCCCCAGAACGGCCACGATCACCGGCAGGATGAATGGCGCGCCCAACAGCCCAACCAGCGCCCGCCGTCCGGCAAAGCGCCGCCGCGCCAGCGCCCGTGCCACCGGCACCGCCAGCGCAACACTGATCAAGGCCGAAAGCACAGCCTGCACGACCGTGAACCGCACCGCCGCCCAATCTGCCGGGCGCAATCCCGCGCCGGGCTCGGCGCGCAAGGCCACGGCAACCAAAGCCCCAAGGATCAGCGCCCCGACCAGTGTGCCCGTGGACCAGCCCGGCCAGCGGGCTAGCGGGACAGCGCGGTCAGCCATTCATCCAGCGCCAAGTCGCGCAGCGCTGCGGCCTCATCGGAGGGCAGCAACAAAACCTGTTCGGCGGGGAGCGGCGTGCCGAACCCCTCGGGCAATCCACCCTCGGGCAGCACGGCGGGATACATCCAGTTGCCGGTCATTATCGCGGCCTGTGCTGCATCGCTCAGCATGAATTGCAGGAATTGCTCGGCCAGTTCTGGCTGGTCGCTGCTGGCCAGTTTCGCAGCCACCTCGATCTGCGCGTAATGGCCTTCATCAAAGACCGCCGCGGTCTTGCTGTCATCATCCTCGGCAATCCGGTGATAGGCGGGGGAGGTGGTGTAGGACAGCACCATGTCAGCCTCGCCATTCAGGAACAGGCCATAGGATTCGCTCCAGCCCTTGGTGACGGTCAGAATATTGTCGGCTAGCTTGGCCCAGATTTCCGGTGCCGCGTCGCCATAAGCCGTCTTGATCCAGAGCAGCAGCCCCAGACCGGGCGTGGACGAACGCGGGTCCTGAATCACGATCTTAAGATCGCTCTCGGCCAGATCTCGGAAGTTGGCCGGTGCCTTGAGGTCGGTATTGTGCACAAAGGCAAATAGCCCCCAGTCATAGGGCACGAAAACCGGATCGTCCCATTCCACTGGCAGCGCGTATTCGGCGTCGACACCGCTTTCTGCGAACAACCCGCTGCCGCGCGCCGGGTCGATCAGGCTGGTGTCCAAACCCAGCACCACGTCAGCCTTGCTGCGCGCGCCTTCCAGTCTCAAGCGCGCCAATAGTGCCGCTCCGTCGCCCGCACCGACCAGGTTCAGATCACAGCCGCATTGCGCCTCAAACGCCTTCTCGATCTTCGGGCCCGGCCCGAAATCGGAAACGAAGCTGTCATAGGTGTAAACCGTCAGTTCCGGCGTCTGCGCACCGGCGGCGGTGGCGCAAAGAAAGCCCGCTGCGATCGCGAGTCGTTTCATTCTCATCCCCTCTTTGCGGCGACAGGCAAGGGGTGAATGCGCACCTGACCTTCCCTCCGCCAGTGTTATCCGGTTCAGGTTCAACGGGTCCGCAAATAGCACGTCTCAGCCCCACTGGGCGCCCCGAGGTGACGTGATCCTATCGCCCCCTGCGAATCCCGGCAAGGCGAAAGCCCTTGAGGCAGACCTCTCGCGCCGCTAAGCACGGGCGGCAAAGGAGAGCGCCCATGTCGATCAACAGCTTCGGCCATCTGTTCCGCGTCACCACATGGGGCGAAAGCCACGGCCCCGCTTTGGGGGCCACCGTCGATGGTTGCCCGCCCGGTGTTCCTATTGACGAGGCCGGGCTCCAGCACTGGCTGGACCGGCGCAAGCCGGGCCAGAACAAATACACCACTCAACGCCGCGAGCCGGATCAGGTGCGCATCCTGTCGGGCGTGTTCGAAGGTCAGACCACCGGCACGCCGATCCAGTTGATGATCGAGAACACTGATCAGCGCAGCAAGGACTATTCCGACATCAAGGACAAGTTCCGTCCGGGCCATGCCGACATCACCTATTGGCAAAAATACGGTATTCGCGACTATCGCGGTGGTGGGCGGTCCTCGGCGCGGGAAACTGCCGCACGGGTGGCGGCAGGCGGCTTGGCGCGCGCGGTGCTGGCCACGCTGCTGCCCGAACTGCGCATCACCGGCTATATGGTGCAGATCGGGCCGCACAGGATCGACCGTGCTCGCTTTGATGCTGCGCAAATCGAAGAAAACCCCTTCTGGGTGCCCGATGCACAGGCTGCCACTGATTGGGCCGAATATCTTGACGGCCTGCGCAAATCCGGCAATTCGGTCGGTGCGATGATCGAGGTGACCGCCTCGGGCCTGCCCGCGGGGCTTGGCGCACCGGTCTATGGCAAGCTCGACACCGATCTTGCCAGCGCGATGATGAGCATCAATGCCGTCAAGGGCGTCGAAATCGGCGAAGGCATGGCCGCCGCCGAACTGACCGGAGAGGCAAACGCAGACGAGATCTTCATGGGCGAGGATGGCAACCCGGTCTATTCCTCCAACCATGCTGGCGGGATCCTCGGCGGGATCAGCACCGGACAGGACATCATTGTGCGCTTTGCGGTCAAGCCGACCTCGTCGATCCTGAAACCGCGTCAAACCATCACCCGCGCCGGAGAAGCCACCGAGATCATCACCAAAGGCCGCCATGATCCCTGCGTCGGCATCCGCGCCGTGCCGGTGGCCGAGGCCATGATGGCCTGCGTCTTGCTTGACCACTATCTCTTGCATCGGGGCCAAATCGGCCACAACCGTGGCGCCATCGGCTGAAGCGCAGCCCTGCATCTTCTTCTTGCGAAGAAATATCCTGGGGTCCGGGGCAAAGCCCCGGTCCGCGGCCTCGGCCGTGATCGCGATCCGTTGATCTTTCCTTGTCGGCAGCGCATCGTGCGCCAATGGCAACTCCGCTCACGTCTCACCGCCCCGGTCTGGCGATCCTGCTCAACCTCAGCGCGGTATTCTTCTTCACCGTCATGAGCGCGCTGATCAAGGCGACTGCGGACAGCGTCCCGCCGGGGCAGGCAGTATTCTTTCGCTCGCTTTTTGCGATTCCGGTTATCTTGGTCTGGCTGGCGCTGCGCCAGGAATTGCGCCACGGACTGATTGCCCGCCGCCCGATCGTGCATATTCGGCGCGGCGTGCTGGGCACCACCGCCATGGGCTTGATATTCGCCGGGTTGGGCTTGTTGCCACTGCCTGAAGTGACTGCGATCGGCTTTGCTGCACCGATCTTTACGGTGCTTCTGGCGGCATTGCTTCTGGGAGAGCGTATCCGCCTGATCCGGATTAGCGCGGTGTTGCTGGGACTGCTGGGCGTGCTGATCATGGTCTGGCCGCGTTTGGGCATCGGTGGCGATTATCAGAAATCCGCTGCGGTGGGCGCGCTGCTGGTTCTGTTGTCGGCGATGGCGCGCGCATTGGTGCAGATCCAGATCCGCTCGATGGCTGAGAGCGAAAGCACATCCGCCATCGTGTTCTACTTTTCGGCCACCGCGACCGTGCTGTCGCTGCTCACATTGCCGTTTGGTTGGGTGGTGCCGACAGGGCAGGTTCTGATCCTGCTGGTGCTGGCCGGAGTGATTGGCGGAGCCGCGCAGATTTGCATGACGTCGTCCTATCGGTTTGGTGCGGTGTCGATGCTCGCGCCGGTCGAATATGCCTCGATGCTGTTTGCAATCCTGATCGGTTATATCTGGTTCTCAGAGGTGCCGACCGCGGTGATGTTGGCTGGCGCGGGGCTGATCATTGCGGGTAATATTCTGGTAATCTGGCGCGAACATCATCTGGGGCTAGCGCGCGCGAGGGCGCGCCCAATTGCAGACCCGAAAAGTTAGACGCGGGTTGCGCCGCGCCCGACTGGGGTCAGGCGCGCACCAGTTTTTCATAGCTTTCCGCGATTTCGCGGGTCAGCGTCCCGACTTCAAACCGGAAATCGCCGATCTGCCCCACCGGGGTGACCTCGGCGGCGGTGCCGGTCAGCCAGCATTGCTGAAACCCGTCCAGTTCCTCGGGCATGATGTGGCGCTCATGTACCGTGATGTCGCGCTCTTTCAGCATTTCGATCACGGTCTGGCGGGTGATCCCGTTCAGGAAGCAATCCGGCAGCGGGGTGTGGACCTCGCCGTCCTTGACGAAAAAGATGTTGGCACCCGTCGCCTCGGCCACATAGCCGCGATAGTCCAGCATCATCGCGTCCGAACAGCCCTTGGCCTCGGCGGCATGTTTGGACATGGTGCAGATCATGTAAAGCCCGGCGGCTTTGGCCTCGGAGGGGATGGTTTCGGGGCTGGGCCGTTTCCATTTCGCGATGTCCAGTTTCGCGCCCTGCATCTTGGCGTCACCGTAATAGGCCCCCCATTCCCAGGCGGCCACCGCCATCCGCACCGGATTGCGGGCGCTGGCCACGCCCATATCCTCGCCGGCGCCGCGCCAGGCGACAACGCGCACATAGGCGTCTTGCATGTCATTGGCCTTGAGAACCGCCGCCTTGGCCTCTTCGATCTGGTCCACGGAATAGGGGATGTCGATATCAATTAGTTGCCCCGAGCGGATCAGGCGCTCGGAATGTTCGCGGCTCTTGAAGATCGTGCCGTTATAACAGCGCTCACCCTCGAATACCGAGCTGGCATAATGCATTGCATGGGTCAGGATATGCACCTTGGCGTCGCGCCATGGCACCAGTTTGCCGTCCATCCAGATCTGGCCATCACGATCATCATATCCAGCCATGACATGTCTCCTGTTTTCAAATGTTGCGCTTTCCGCCGGGTTTCTGGGCATAATATTACCCCGAAACCCCGATGCGATACTGCTTCACTCTTGGAATGTCAATAAGGCTGACGTATGCTTGGGCAAAAGCGGGGGATAAGAATATGCCGGGATTGGGTGCAACGCAGACATTCAGCAGTGACGACCTGATATTTCTGAGCGACGAGCAGTTGCGGCAAGGGATCGAGGCGATGTTTTTCGCCTATCGCGGCTTCACTGCTGATCCCGATCGCATTCTGGCCGAATTGGATTACGGACGTGCGCACCATCGGGCGATTCACTTCATCAACCGGGCTCCGGGGACGACGGTAACCAATTTGCTGGCGATTCTGGGTGTCACCAAGCAATCGCTGAACCGGGTGCTGCGCCGGCTGATCTCTGACGGGCTGGTGGAAAGCCGGGTCGGAACGCTGGATAAGCGCGAGCGCCATCTCCACCTGACCGAGGCGGGGTGCGAACTTGAGGGCCGTCTGTCGGATGCACAGCGTGCCCGGTTGCGCGCGGCGTTTCGCGACGCAGGCCCCGAGGCGGTCGCCGGTTTTCGGCAGGTTTTGGAGGCGATGATGGACCCGGACATGCGTCGCGCCTATGCGAAATTGCGGGAGGGCCGGGTATGAGTGTCCCTGACGCCCACCTGTTGATTGTGGACGATGACGAGCGGATTCGCAGCCTGCTGCGCAAATATCTTCTGCGCAACGGTTTTCTGGTGACAGCCGCCCGCGATTCTGCCCATGCGCGCCGTATTCTTGCGGGGCTGGATTTCGATCTCATCGTGCTGGATGTGATGATGCCCGGCGAGGATGGTCTGGCGCTGACCCGCGCCTTGCGCGAAACCCGCGACACGCCGATCCTGCTGCTGACCGCGCGCGGCGAGACCGAAAACCGCATCGACGGACTGGAGGCGGGTGCGGATGATTATCTGGCCAAGCCGTTCGAGCCGAAGGAGTTGCTATTGCGTATCAACGCGATTTTGCGGCGCATGCCCGAGATGTCGCCGCAAGGCGCGTTGCCCAAGTTTCTGCATTTGGGCCCGATCCGTTACGATGTTGAACGGGGCGAGATGTGGCAGGGCGATGAGCTGGTGCGCTTGACCGCCACCGAAAGCCAGTTGATGCGGATCTTTTCGACCTCGCCGGGCGAACCTGTCAGCCGCGCCAAACTGGTCGAGGATCTGGGCCGCGACCGCGGGCAGGCACAGGAGCGTGCGGTGGATGTGCAGATCACCCGGTTGCGTCGCAAAATCGAAAGCGACCCGAAACAGCCGCGCTATCTTCAAACCGTGCGCGGATCAGGGTATATGCTGGCACCAGACTGAGGGTGCGGCCGCCTCCGGCGGGGGTATTTGAAACCAGAAAGATGCAGGGCGAGCGCACCAAGCGCCTGCGCAGGGGGTTAGAGTTGAAAACCGCAGTTTTGACACATGCCGATTGTTTGAATCACGTGACGCCTGACGGCCACCCGGAACAGGTGGCGCGTCTGGAGCATGTCCTGCATGCGCTGGAGTCGCTGGACGTGCAGCGGGTTACAGCGCCGTTGGCCGCAGACGATGATATTTTACGGGTTCATCCGGCCAGCTATCTGGCCGGGCTGCGCGCCGCGCTGCCGGCCAAGAATGCGCGCGCCGTCGATTCGGATACATGGCTGTCGCCGGGCTCGCTGGATGCAGCGTTTCGTGGTGCCGGTGCTGCGGTGCGCGCCGTCGACATGGTGTTGGGGGGCGAGGCACCGAATGCGTTCTGCGCCATCCGCCCGCCGGGCCACCATGCCGAGCGTGAAACCGCGATGGGCTTTTGCTTTTTCGGCAATGCCGCGCTGGCGGTCAAACATGCCTTGGACCATCACGGTCTGAGCCGGGTTGCGGTGGTGGATTTTGATGTACATCACGGCAACGGCACGCAGGATCTTTTGTGGGATGAGCCCCGCGCGCTGACCATCACCAGTCAGCAAGTACCGCTGTTTCCCGGCACCGGCAAAGCCGAGGAGACTGGCGCATATGATAATGTATTGAACATTCCACTGCCGCCGGGCAGTGACGGGGCGCATATGCGGGCCGAGTACGAGCGTCTGGCATTCCCGCGTCTGCGTGCCTTTGCCCCGGAATTGATCGTTGTCTCGGCCGGGTTTGACGCCCATCAGGACGACCCGCTGGCGCAACTGAACTGGAGCACGGAGGATTTCGCCTGGCTGACACGCAACATCTGCGACCTGGCCGAGGAGTTGTGCGAGGGCCGGGTGGTGTCGACCATGGAGGGCGGTTATGATCTGCAGGCGCTGGCCGCATCGGCCAAGGCGCATGTTGAAGAACTGATGAAGGCCGCGGAATGAGCGATACCCCCGTTGAGAAATTGAGCTTCGAAGAGGCGATGAAAGAATTGGAATCTGTGGTCAATCAGCTTGATCATGGGGACGTGGCGCTGGACCGCTCCATCGCGCTGTATGAACGTGGTGCTGCGTTGAAGAAACGCTGCGAGGACGAGTTGAAGCGCGCCGAAGAGAAGGTGGCCGCAATCACGTTGGACAATGACGGCAACCCCACGGGAACCGCGCCGGTCGAAGGTAACTAGTGCCGGGAGAGTGGCTGGAAGATGCCGTCGCGCGTATCGAGGCCCATTTCGCAACTGTCTTGCGCGGATTTCCCGATCTGGCAGTCATGCATGCCATGGCCCATGCGACCAGCGGCGGCAAGCGGCTGCGCGGGTTTCTGGTGATGGAGGGAGCAGCGTTGCATGATGTGCCCGCCGAGCGCGCGATCTGGCCTGCCACCGCGATCGAGGCGCTGCATGCCTATAGTCTGGTGCATGACGATCTGCCCTGTATGGACGATGATGCGATGCGTCGGGGGCAGCCGACCGTGCATGTAAAATGGGACGAGGCAACCGCCGTGTTGGCGGGAGATGCATTGCAGGCGCTGGCCTTTGAACTGGCTACGCATCCCGACTGCGGGCCGCCTGCGGTGCGCGCTGAACTTGCGTTGACTTTGGCGCAGGCCAGCGGCGCACGAGGTATGGTGATGGGACAGGCGCTGGATATTGCGGCTGAAACCGCTGCCACACCGCTGACCTTGGAGCAGATCACCGCGTTGCAAGCAGGAAAAACCGGTGCGTTGATTGAATGGGCGGCCAGTGCGGGGGCCCGGTTGGCGGGCGAAGACCCGGGGCAGTTGCGTGAGTATGCCGCCGCACTAGGGCTTGCGTTTCAGATCGCCGATGACATCTTGGATGTTGAAGGTGATGCTAACAAGGCCGGCAAACGTCTGCAAAAGGATGAGCAAGCCGGCAAGGCTACATTCGTGTCACTGCTGGGATTGGAAGGGGCGCGCGCGCGAGCCGATGAACTGGTTGTGGCGGCCTGCGAGGCGCTTGAATGTTACGGTCCCCGCGCCGATCCCTTGCGCGCAGCGGCGCGCTTCGCTATCTCGCGGGAAAGTTGACTTCGCCCCCGAAGGAGGCGCCGATGCCCAACAGGCCCAAAACTCCGCTTCTGGATCAAGTGACCACACCTGCCGACCTGAAACGGCTGAGCGATGCTGAACTGGCACGGCTGGCGGCGGAATTGCGCGCCGAAACCGTTTCGGCGGTTGCGGTCACCGGTGGCCATCTGGGCGCCGGGCTGGGCGTGGTCGAGCTGACCGTGGCCTTGCACGCGGTGTTTGCGGCCCCGCGCGACAAGATTATCTGGGATGTCGGTCACCAATCCTATCCCCACAAGATCCTGACCGGACGGCGTGACCGTATCCGCACCCTGCGCCAGAAGGACGGGCTGAGCGGGTTCACCAAGCGCAGCGAAAGCCCTTATGATCCGTTTGGGGCGGCTCATTCCAGTACTTCGATCAGTGCGGCGCTGGGCTTTGCTGTGGCCCGCGACCTTGGCGGCGTCACGCCCGAGGGGCTGGGCGATGCCATCGCGGTAATCGGCGACGGCGCGCTGAGTGCGGGCATGGCCTATGAGGCGATGAACAATGCGGGCGATCTCAACAAGCGTCTGATCATCATCCTGAACGACAACGAGATGAGCATCGCACCGCCGGTTGGTGCCATGTCGTCCTATCTGTCGCGACTTTATACCGAAGCACCTTTGCAGGAACTCAAGGCTGCGGCCAAGGGCGCGGTATCGCTGCTGCCGGAACCGTTCCAGATCGGCGCGCGCCGGGCCAAGGAGATGCTCAAGGGCATGACCATTGGTGGCACCTTGTTTGAGGAACTGGGGATTTCCTATGTCGGCCCGATCGATGGCCACGACATGGAGCAGCTTTTGGCGGTGCTGCGCACGGTGAAGGCGCGCGCGACCGGGCCGATCCTGATCCATACCCTGACCCGCAAGGGCAAAGGCTATGGCCCCGCTGAAACGGCACGCGACCGGGGCCATGCGACGGCAAAGTTCGATGTTCTGACGGGCGAGCAGAAAAAGGCGCCCTCGAACGCGCCCAGCTATACCTCGGTATTCGGCAAGACGCTGGCCGGGCTGGCAGCACAGGACGACAAGATCTGTGCGGTGACGGCGGCAATGCCCGATGGCACCGGACTAAATCTGTTTGCCGAACGCTTTCCCAGTCGCTGTTTCGACGTGGGCATCGCCGAGCAGCACGGGGTGACGTTCTCGGCGGCGCTGGCGGCAGGGGGCATGAAACCGTTTTGCGCGATGTATTCGACCTTCCTGCAACGCGGCTATGATCAGGTTGTGCATGATGTGGCAATCCAGCGGCTGCCGGTGCGGTTTGCCATCGACCGGGCCGGGTTGGTGGGTGCGGATGGCGCGACCCATGCGGGCAGCTTTGACATCGCTTTTCTGGCCAACCTGCCGGATTTTGTGGTGATGGCTGCCGCAGATGAGGCTGAACTGATGCATATGGTGGCGACTGCGGCCGCCTATGATGCGGGACCGATTGCCTTCCGCTATCCGCGCGGCGAGGGCGCCGGTATCGATCTGCCCGAGCGCGGCGAAGTGCTGGAGATCGGCAAGGGGCGGATCGTGGCGCAGGGCAAGCGCGTGGCAATCTTGTCGTTTGGTACGCGTCTGGCCGAAGTCCAGAAAGCTGCCGAAGCGCTGGCCGCCAAGGGAGTCAAACCGACCATCGCCGATGCGCGTTTTGCCAAGCCGCTGGATCGCGATCTGATCCTCGACCTGGCGCGCGATCACGAGGCGCTGATCACCATCGAAGAAGGAGCCGTCGGCGGCTTTGGCAGCCATGTGGCGCAGCTTCTGGCCGAGGCGGGGGTGTTCGACGCGGGGCTGAAATATCGCTCGATGGTGTTGCCGGATGAGTTCATCGACCAAGCCAGCCCCGACGACATGTATAAAATGGCCGGCATGAACGCGGAACAGATCGAGGCGCGGGTCTTGGATGTGCTGGGTGTGGCCTCACTCGGTGAACGGCGGGCTTGACGCAACTGTGACGGTCAGGCCGCGGTGACCAAGGCTGCCAACCCTTCCCGATAGGTCGGGTATTTAAGCCGCACGCCCAGTTCCGTCTTGATCCGCTCGTTTCGTACCCGTTTGTTTTCAGCATAAAAACTGCGCGCCATCGGGCTGAGATCGGCCTGATGGAATGAAATTTCCGGCGGGCTTGGAAGGCCGAGCAATTGCGCGGCATGTGCGATCACGTCCTGCGGCGGGGCCGGGTCGTCGTCACATACGTTATAGATGGCACCGGGGTTGGGGCGCTTGATCGAGGCGGCGAGCACTTGAGCGATGTCTTCGACGTGAATGCGCGAAAATACCTGCCCTGATTTGACGATGCGGCGGGCGGTACCTTTTCGCACCTTGGCAAACGGGCCGCGGCCGGGGCCGTAGATGCCGGCAAGACGGAAAATATGCAATGGCAGGCCGGGGATGGAGGCCCACTCGGCTTCGGCCAAGGCCCGCCATTCGCCCCGATCGGTAGAGGGTGTCACCGGCGTGGCCTCATCGACCCAATCCCCGTTGTGATCTCCGTAAACGCCGGTGGTTGATAGATATCCTGCCCAGATCAAATTGGGCGCAACCGCTTGAATTGACCCACGCAGCTTAGCCAGAACAGGGTCGCCGGATGCATCGGGTCCCGCCGAGATCAGCATATGCGTTGCCGCTTCTAAGGGCGGCACGATATTTTCATCGGGCCAAAGCAGCGGTGTGGCACCGCTGGCACGGATTGCCGCGAAATTGGCTGGAGTCCGGGTGGTGCCGATGATTCGCCAACCCTCGGGGGCGAGTTTTCGTGACAGGGCCTGGGCGGAGTAACCGTGGCCAAAAGAAAGCAGCGTCTTATTCATACCGTCTGATCATCCGTTCGTGCCCAAGTTTCAACCCCGAAGGATAGAGCGCCCAAGGCCGTCCTGCAAACGCCGGGCTGAAATCTACCCGGCATGATGAACTGCGGCGAGACGCCGGATCTTGGCTTTTTTCGCGCGTTGATCGCTGGGCTTGATAAAGCTTAACGCCCTTTCCAAATGGGATCGCGCTTTTCGGCAAAGGCTCGCGCACCCTCAGACTGATCCTCCGAGGAGTAGAGCCTATCAACGCTGCGCAATTGCCGCCTCGTGATGCGGTTCATGATGTCCTGAAACCGGGAGGCCTCGGCATCGCGGACGATCTCTTTGATTGCGGCATAGACCAGCGGCGGCCCCGAGGCCAGAAGGCGGGCCAGTTCCCAGGACCGCTCCAGCAACTCGCCCGCCGGGACGATCTCGTTCACCAGACCCCAGCGATGGGCCTCTTCGGCATCAAACCAGCGCCCGGTCAGCAGCAGTTCCATCGCGATGTGATAGGGGATGCGCTTGGGCAGCTTGACGCTGGCGGCATCGGCCACGGTGCCCGAGCGGATCTCGGGCAGCGCAAAAGTGGCGTGGTCGGCGGCCAGGATCATGTCTGCACTCAGCGCCAGTTCCAGCCCGCCGCCGCATGCGATGCCATTGACGGCGGCGATCACCGGCTTGTTCAGATCCGGCAGTTCCTGCAACCCGCCGAAACCGCCGACGCCATAGTCGCCATCCACGGCATCGCCATCGGCGGCTGCCTTGAGATCCCAGCCGGGACAAAAGAACTTCTCGCCTGCGCCGGTCAGGATCGCCACCCGCAGGTCAGGATCGTCACGAAACGCGCTGAATATCTCGCCCATGATGCGACTGGTTTTCAGATCAATGGCATTGGCCTTGGGCCGGTCCAATGTCACCAGCAGGATGGCGCCGTCGCGCTCGGTTCTGACTGGTGTGTGTGTATCGGTCATCGTTCAGGCCTTTCGGATCAGGGCATCGACTGCAACCGCTCGGTCGGGCGTGGAGATCAGCGGATTGACTTCGACTTCGGCAACGGTATCGGCATTTGCTACGATATAGGATTGCACCGCCGCGACGGCGTCAAGAATAGCCGGGATATTCGCGCTCGGGCGGCCGCGATAGCCGGTCAGCAGCGGCGCACAACGCAAGCGCATCAGCGCGGCGTGGATCTGTTCCCTGGTGCTGGGCACCAAAAGCGACACCGTATCGCGCAGGATCTCGGTTAATATGCCGCCCGCACCCAAGGTCAGGATAAAACCGTGCGCCGGATCGCGGATGATGCCAATCAACAACTCGGCGACGCCTCCAGCCACCATTTCCTCGATCAGAAACCTGTCTGTCCCGATTTCTGCTGCGGTTGTTTCGATCAAGGATGGTTCAAGATTAAGCCGTACTGCGCCATATTCGGATTTATGCGCGAGCCCGAGGCCTTTCAGAACCAGTGGCGGGGTCAGGTCGGCGGCGACAGATGCAGCGCCAGTGGGGTCATCGGCTGTGCGCCCTAATGGGATCGTCAACCCATGACGGCCGAGCGCTGATTTTGCCTGATCTTCGTCCAATACCTGCGTTGCCTCAGCAGTGCCAGGCAGAATCAGGGCGTCAGCGTCGGACAGGACCGGAGCAGCGGCGGCGCGGATCGCGGCCAAGGCTTCCGCCAACCCATTGAGGGGCACAACGCCGCCATTCATCAATTGTCGGGCCGTGTGCGGGGGCATCAGCTCGGGCAGCGTCGCAACAACCGCGAAGGGCGCGCCGGTCTGAGCCCGGGCATCAAGGGCGGCCTGCGTAGCACAGGCCCAATCGGCGGCATCGGTATGGGGGTAGTCGACAATTGACAGGGTCAATGCGATATCCGGCCCAGTCATTGCGCCCCAAATGCGGGTCATTTTTTCGGCATCGCGCCAGATATAGGTGTGATAATCTAGCGGATTGGCCACCGCCACCATCGGACCCAGCACCTGTTGCAACTTTCGTTTCTGACTGACTTCCAGTGGCGGGAAATGCAGGTTTTCAGCAAGCGCCAGATCGGCGATCAGGCTGGCCTCCCCGCCGGAGCAACTGATCGAAGCGATATTCGATGACGCCAGGCGGCCAGTGCAATGCAGCAGTTTCAGGGTTTCCAGAAACTCCGGCAGCGTGTTGAGGCGGGCGATGCAAAGCCGGTCCAGCAGCGCCTGCGCTCCGGAATCGGTTCCAGCAAGCGAGGCGGTATGGGACACGGTCGCGCTTCGCGCCTGATCCGACCGTCCGACTTTCAGCGCCACCAGCGGTATGTCGTGCGCTCGCGCCTTTCGCGCCAGAGCTTCCCATTCGCGCAGTTTGCCAAAGCCTTCCACATGTAGACCAATGGCGGTCACGCGTTTGTCGTCCAGAAGCGCCATGGCAATCGCAGCCTGACTGGTCTGGGCCATGTTGCCGCAGGTCACCATATAGGCAATCGGAAGCGTGCGCTGCTGCATGGTCAGATTGATCGCGATATTTGAGGATTGGGTCAGTATGGCGACGCCGCGTTCCACCGGTTCCATACCGTGCTGGTCTGGCCAGATGGCGGTACGATCCAGCGCGTTCACGAAGCCATAACAATTTGGCCCCAAGATCGGCATCTTGCCTGCCGCTGCCACAAGGGCCGCTTGAAGGGAATCGCCTGTTTCATCTTCGGCCTGCGCCTCAGTAAAGCCCGAGGCAAAACAGACCGCGCCGCCCGCGTTCATATCAGCCAGCGCTGCAACCGCCGCAACTGTGGCATGGCGATTGATACCGAGGAATGCCGCATCAATCGGGCCGTCATAATCTCCAAGACGGGGCAGCGTGCGCAGGCCTGCAATCTCTTTTTTGTCGGGATGGACCGGGACAATCACGCCCCTATACTCAATCCGCTGCGCCGCATTGATTATCGATGCGCACCATGCGCCGCCACCGATCACGGCAATGCTTCGCGGGTTCAGCAGACGGCAGAGGTCGCGCATCGAGCAGGCTTTCGCAGCAAAGTTTTTTCGCCTTCGGCGAGGATATTTGGGGCAAGAAGAAACGAATTGTTCATTCTTAAGGGCCATTTTGCCTTTACGGTACAGGCGGGGACGCCGATGACCGTGCGAGGAGAAGGCCCCTTGCGCCGTCTCACGGGTGCAGGGGGCTGACCTGCACTTCTTCTCGCAATAAATATCCCCACCGGAGGCATCGCGCGCACAGCGTGCGATTTCATGGCCCGCCCGGATCTCATGCGCCCAATGTCCGCAGCAGGTCGCGGCTGATGATGTGGCGCTGGATTTCGCTGGTCCCGTCCCAGATGCGTTCCACCCGTGCATCGCGCCAGAATCGTTCCAGGGGGTAATCGTCCATCAGCCCCATGCCGCCATGGATCTGGATCGCCCCATCGGTGACCCGTGCCAACATCTCGGACGCGAACAGTTTGGCGGAGGCGATCTCGCGATTGGCAGGCAGTCCTTGATCCAGCCGGTCGGCGGCGGCCAGCGTCAGCAGGTCGGCGGCGTCGATCTCGGTGATCATGTCCGCGATCTGAAAGCTGACCCCCTGGAACTTGCTGATCTTCTGGCCGAACTGTTCACGCGTCGCGGCGTAATCCAGCGCATAATTGAACACCCGCCGGGCCCGGCCCACCGACATCGCCGCCACGGTGATACGCGTGGCGTAAAGCCAGGTGTTCATCACCTCGAATCCGCCATCGACCGTGCCGAGCACCTGACTATCTGGCAATCGGCAGTCGTCAAAATCCAGAATCATGTTCTTGTAGCCGCGATGACTGACCGAGTTATAGCCGTCGCGCACCGAGAAACCCGGCGTGCCGCGATCGACGAGAAACGCGGTGATGCGCTTTTTCGGCCCCTTTACGGTCTGCTCCTCGCCGGTGGCGACGAAGACGATGAAGAAATCCGCATGATCCGCGCCCGAGATGAAATGTTTGGTGCCGTTCACGACCCAATCCCCTCCATCCCGCCGCGCGCTGCAGGTCATGCTGCGCACATCGGATCCTGCGCCGGGTTCGGTCATCGCCAGCGCGTCCATCCTTTCGCCGCGTACTGCCGGCATCAGGTAACGCTCCACCTGATCGCCCTCGCAGGCCATCAAGATATTCTGGGGACGGCCGAAAAAATGGGTGAGCGCCATGGACCCGCGCCCGAGCTCACGTTCGACCAGCGCAAATTCGAGATGACCGAGACCCGCGCCACCGACGCTTTCCGGAAAGTTGCAGGCATAGAACCCCAACTCGATGGTTTTGCGCTTGATCTCTTCGGCGATCTCTTGGGGCACTTCGCCCGTGCGCTCCACAAGAACCTCGTGCGGATAGATTTCACGCTCGACAAAACTGCGCACTGTGGCGGCGATCATCTCCTGTTCTTCGGTCAGTCCGTATTGCATCTGGTGGTCCTTATTGCGCTCAGTCGGCGTAGTCCGCGCCTTCGGCGTCGAGTATCGCCTTGAGTTCGGACAGGTGGCGGTCAGCCTGATCTGGATAGGTTTCCAGTTCGCTGGCGGTCTTTTCGGCGATGTCATCGGGCAGCACGCGCAGTTCCCGCCCGGTCTGGAGCGCGCGGATATAGGTTTCCGCAGCGCGTTCGAAATAAAACAGCCGGTTGAACGTGTCGGCGACGCTGTGGCCGATAACCATGATGCCGTGATTGCCCATGATCAGCACTTTGTGCCGCGGATTGGTCAGCAGCGCGGCGCAGCGTTCGCCCTCGTCTGCAAAGGCGAGCCCACCATAATGCTCGTCGATGATATAGCGATTGTAGAAAGTGGCGCAGTTCTGGTCGATCGGAGGCAGGCGGCTATCGGCCAGTGACGCTAGAACCGTGGCAAAGATTGAATGAACATGCATCGCGCAGCGCGCATGGGGGCATTGTCGGTGCAGCCCGCCATGCAATCCCCATGCTGTCGGGTCGGGGGCGTTGGGTTCCGAAAGAGTGATAGGGTCATTTGCATCGACCACAATCAGATCGCTGGCACGGATGCGAGAAAAATGCATCTGGTTGGGGTTCATCAGAAACCGGCTGCCATCGTCATTGATCGAGAGGCTGAAATGGTTGGCCACTGCCTCGTGCAGGTTCAGCCGCGCAGCCCAGCGAAAGGCGGCCGCCAGATCGACCCGGTCCTGCTGCTGATCCGTTCGGTTATGCAACGCATTGACCGCCATCTTGGTCCTCCCTTGGCCTGATGCTGCCGCGGTCGGCGTGTTCTGGCCAACGAAAAAAACCTGGCTTTGCGATAAGTAAAACTTATGCCAAATTGATATGCATGCAGACGCCCGTTCCTCCTCTTGGCTGGCTGCGCACCTTTGAGGCGGCGGCGCGGCATTTGTCTTTCACCGGCGCGGCACGCGATCTGAACATGACGCAAAGCGCGGTGAGCCAGCAGATCAAGGCGCTTGAAGGGCATCTGGGCCGTCCGCTGTTCCACCGCCGGCCCCGCGCGCTGGAGCTGACCGAGGCGGGGATCACCTATCTGCCAGTGGTACGCGAGGCGTTTCGCACTTTGATGCGCGGCACCCGCGCGGTCACGGGCAATTCTGGCGACGTGGTGCAAGTACAGGCGAATCTCAGCTTTACGGTGCATTGGCTGGCACCCCGCTTGGCTGGTTTCCATGCCACCCATCCTGAGGTGCGGCTGAACCTGTCGACCGGATTGTGGGAGCCGCGTGAGATGGCAGAGGGCGTCGATCTGGAAATCCGCTATTCGCTGCGCCCGTCGGACACGGTGCGCGCCGAATTGCTGCGCCGCGATCATTATTACCCGGTCTGCGCGCCCGATTATCCGGTGGCGCTGAGCGATCTGGCGATGCAGCCGCTTTATGATTGTACGAACCTGCTGTGCAACTGGGCTACTTGGGCCGAGGATCAGAGCCTGCCATGGAATAATCCGCCGATCACCTATGCCAGCACCTTTACCGTAACGCTTGCCATTGCCAAGGCCGGAGGCGGGTTGGCGCTGGCGCATGATGTGATCGCGCGGCGGCTGATCGAAACCGGGCAACTGGTTGCGCCGTTTAATCACCGTGCGCCGATGCCAGAGGCGTATTACCTGATCCTGTCGCCGCAGGCGGAGCAAGCGCCGGGTGCTGTGGCCTTCGCAGCGTGGCTACGTGCGGAAATGGCCGCCGATGACAGTGGGGGGCTTGCGCCTGCGGCCTCGTTAGGGACAATGGGGCCATGACGCATACCGCTTTCCCCGCATGGCCCGCTGTGGCCGCCGACCTGATTGCCGTTGCCGCTGGCCGTGTCCCTGCCGATATGGTGATACGCGGCGGCATCTGGGTGAATGTCCATAGCCGCGAAACCTTGCCCGGTTACGATATCGCCATCCATTCCGGGCGTATTGCCGCCGTGCTATCGGATGCAAGCGCACAGATCGGGCCGGATACGCAAGTTATCGAGGCGCAGGGGCGATTTATGATCCCCGGCTTATGCGACGCGCATATGCATATTGAAAGCGGCATGCTGACCCCGGCGGAGTTCGCCCGCGCGGTGATCCCCCATGGCACTACGTCGATGTTCACTGACCCGCACGAGATTGCCAACGTGCTCGGGCTGGCGGGCGTGCGGATGATGCATGACGAAGCGCTGATGCAGCCGATCAATATTTTCACCCAGATGCCCTCCTGCGCACCCTCGGCACCGGGGCTGGAGACCACGGGTCACGAGATCACGCCCGAAGACGTGGCCGAGGCGATGGAGTGGCCCGGTATTATCGGGTTGGGCGAAATGATGAACTTTCCGGGCGTCGCTGCCGCCGACCCAAAAATGCTCGCCGAGATCGCCGCGACGCAAGCCGCCGGAAAGACCGTTGGCGGTCATTATGCCAGCCCCGATCTGGGGGCGGATTTCGCGGCCTATGTCGCGGGTGGTCCAGCCGACGATCATGAGGGTACGAGCGAAGCCGACGCCATCGCCCGTGTTCGGCAGGGCATGCGCGCCATGCTGCGGCTGGGGTCGGCGTGGTACGATGTTGCGGCGCAGATCACCGCGATTACCGAGAAAGGGCTGGACCCGCGCAATTTCATCCTGTGCACCGATGACAGCCATTCCGGAACGCTGGTGCATGATGGACATATGAATCGGGTGGTGCGCCATGCGATCGAATGCGGCTGCGATCCGCTGGTTGCATTGCAGATGGCGACGATCAACACTGCCACCCATTTCGGTCTGGAACGCGAGATTGGCAGCCTGACACCGGGACGGCGTGCGGATGTCATTCTGACATCCGATCTGACCGCCTTGCCGATTGAGACGGTGATCGCGCGCGGGCAGGTGGTGGCCGAAAACGGCGCATGTCTGGTCGATTGCCCGCATTATGATTGGCCCGCAAGCGCGCGCGGCACGGTGCATCTGGGGCATGAATTGGCGGCGCGAGACTTCGAGATTGCCGCACCCGAGGGCGCGACCACTGTGCGCGCCAATGTGATCGGCGTGGTTGAAAATCAGGCTCCGACCAAGGCACTCACCGCTGATCTGCCGGTGCGCGGCGCATTGGTTGAAGGGCAGGGCGATATTTGCCAGATCGCGCTGGTCGAACGGCATCGCGCGACCGGAGAGGTCGTCAATGGCTTCGTTTCGGGGTTTGGCTACACGGGCACAATGGCCATGGCCTCGACCGTGGCCCATGACAGCCATCACATGATCGTCGTAGGTACCGATCGCGAACAGATGGCGCTGGCCGCGAACCGGTTGGCCGAGGTCGGGGGCGGTATCTCCGTCTGGCGCGATGGCGCGGAATTGGCGCTGGTCGAACTGCCCATTGCTGGATTGATGTCCGACCGCCCGGCTTCTGAGGTCGCAGAGCGGGCGCAGCAGATGATGCAGGCCATGCGCGACTGCGGTTGTGAGTTGAATAACGCCTATATGCAGCATTCTCTGCTGGCACTGGTGGTAATCCCGGAATTGCGGATTTCAGATTTAGGATTGGTGGACGTGCGTAAATTCGAGATGATCCCGCTATTGGAGCTGCAACCATGACGCGGCTGCGCGTCCCCGAGACCCCCGCACCGCAAGACTTCACCGATCCGGTCGAGGCGGTCGAGCGACTTCAGTTGCTTTATACTCAGGCAACCGAATTTCTGGCTGCGGCTTTTGCTGACTCCATGACACATGGCGCGCCGGGTGCGCGGATCCGCGCGTTTTATCCGGAGATCCGCCTGACCACCTCAAGCTTTGCGCGGATTGATACGCGGCTCAGCTTCGGACATGTGGCCGGGCCGGGGACTTATTCCACAACTGTTACGCGGCCCGATTTGTTTCGCAACTATCTGATCCAACAGATCGGCCTGTTGATCCGCAACCACGGTCAGCCGGTCACTATTGGACCATC
Organism: Pontibaca salina; assembly: GCF_016307205.1. Taxonomy (GTDB): domain Bacteria; phylum Pseudomonadota; class Alphaproteobacteria; order Rhodobacterales; family Rhodobacteraceae; genus Pontibaca; species Pontibaca salina. The sequence goes on from NZ_JAEIJD010000010.1 coordinate 91,143, forward strand.
CGAAACCCCGATCCCGGTGCATTTTGCGCTGACGGAGGAGCCGGCGCTTACGGTGCCCCACGAGGGCGCCGCCGCGTTCACTCTGCGCGATGTGTTCGATGTTCCCGATCTGGTCACCACCAATGATGACATCGTCAACGGCACCCATGTGCCTGCTGATGGCACCGGCCCGCTCTCGTTGTTCACTGCGCAACGCATCGATTACTCGCTGGCCCGTCTGGCGCATTACACGGCGACCGATCCGGAGCATTTCCAAAACCATGTGATGTTCACCAACTACCAGATCTATGTCTCCGAGTTCGAAAGCTATGCTCGGGCGCAACTCGCGGATCCCGACAGCGGCTATTGCAGTTTCGTCAGCACCGACAACGTCGAGATCACCGACCCTGAGGCACCGCTTGAAACGCCCCTGAAGCTGCCGCAAATGCCGACCTATCATCTCAAGCGGCCTGACGGGTCGGGGATCACGCTGGTCAATATCGGCGTCGGACCCAGCAACGCCAAGACAGCGACTGACCATATTGCGGTGCTGCGCCCTCACGCGTGGCTGATGGTTGGACACTGCGCCGGCTTGCGCCACACGCAGACGCTGGGGGATTTCGTGCTCGCCCATGCCTATCTGCGCGAAGATCATGTTCTGGACGATGATCTGCCGCTTTGGGTTCCGATCCCGGCGCTGGCGGAAATTCAGATCGCGTTGGAACAAGCGGTGGCCGAGGTAGCCAAGTTGGATGGCTTCGACATCAAGCGGATCATGCGCACCGGGACCGTCGCGACCATCGACAACCGCAATTGGGAATTACGCGACCAGTCCGGCCCGGTGATGCGCCTGAGCCAAGGCCGCGCCATCGCATTGGATATGGAAAGTGCCACGATCGCGGCCAATGGGTATCGGTTCCGGGTGCCATATGGCACGCTTCTATGTGTTTCGGACAAGCCCCTGCATGGCGAATTGAAGCTGCCCGGCATGGCCTCGGATTTCTATAATACGCAGGTTTCGCGTCATCTGGCGATTGGATTGCGTGCGATGGAATCGCTGCGCCTGATGCCGCTGGAACGGCTGCACAGTCGAAAATTACGCTCGTTTGACGAAACGGCCTTCCTGTAAGTGGTCAAAAAGCCATAAAAGCAGCGAAAAACGGCTGTTTTCCTCTTGCAACACACCACTATTCGTTGTGTTCCTACACAATATACCGCTAGATACGGCCATAACGGCCCTACAGTTCGGGCGGACGAAGGAGATAAAAGCATGTCAAAACCAATGACCAAGACCCAGCTCGTCGCCGCACTGGCCGAGGATATGGACACGGACAAGAAAAGCGCCAGCGCTGCGCTGGACGCAATTGTCGGGATCATTACGCGCGAGGTCAGCAATGGCGGAGCAGTGACCTTGCCCGGTGTCGGCAAGATTTATTGCCGCGAACGCCCCGAGCGGATGGTGCGCAACCCCGCCACCGGCGAGCAGTTCATGAAAGAGGCCGACAAGGTGGTCAAGATGACCATCGCCAAGGCGCTCAAGGACAGCGTGAACAGCTGAACTCGAAATCGACACGAATTGATCAAGAGGGTCGTCTGGAATGGGCGGCCCTTTTTTTATGCTGCGCAGGCGGATGTCTTTGCGGTTTGCGCTGTGTTCCTGCATCCCTATAGTGCGCCTGACGACATTTTTGTCACCGTTGCAGAAGGACAAGAATTTGCGAGCAGCGCCCTCTGATCGCCCGGTTGCTGGCCCCGCGCTGGATACGGCCGCCATCGTCATGGGGCTGGCATTTGCGTTTATGTGGTCATCGGCGTTCACGTCGGCGCGGATCATTGTGCAAGATGCCTCGCCGCTTCTGTCGCTGGCGCTACGGTTCCTGATCTCGGGGCTGCTGGGCGTTGGTATCGCCCTGTGGATGGGCCAAACATGGCGGCTGACAAGGGGCCAGTGGCGCGCGACCATCCTGTTTGGTGTCGGTCAAAACGCGCTTTATCTGGGTTTGAACTTTGTCGCCATGCAGACTGTCGAGGCCTCGCTTGCTGCGATTATTGCCTCGACCATGCCGTTGTTAGTGGCGGTGGCAAGCTGGCTGTTTCTCGGTGAGAAACTGCGCCTTCTGGGTATTGCGGGGCTGATTGCGGGGGCCATTGGTGTGACCCTTATCCTCGGCAGCCGGATCAGCGCGGGCGTTGATCTATATGGCGTTATCCTTTGCGGAATCGCGGCACTGGCGCTGACCTTTGCCACATTGATGGTGCGCGGGGCCACGTCGGGAGGCAATTTCATGATGGTGGTGGGATTGCAGATGCTGGTCGGGTCGGCGATCCTGTTTGTCGCGGCACCGCTGACGGAAACCCTGTTTATCAACCCGACATGGCCGCTGGCCTTGGCCTTTGGCTATACCACGCTGGTTCCGGGTCTTACGGCGACATTCGTCTGGGTATTGCTGCTGAACCGGATCGGAGCGGTCCGTGCCGCGACGTTTCATTTCCTCAACCCGGTGTTTGGCGTTGCCATCGCGGCGATGCTTCTGGGCGAAACGCTGGGTCTGTGGGACGCGGTCGGGGTGCTGATCGTCACCTTGGGAATCCTAGCCGTGCAGGTGTCGCGCCAGCGGCCAGAAGAGAAACCAGCCGTTGTGCCGGCAGGCGGCGCGCGCAAACGAACACGCCGCTGAAATGGAGTGAATAGTTCTTTAATTCTGCCGCGCGCAACACATGTATGAAAGCACAGCCCTTTAGATGAGGATTGCCATGTCACGCTACACCAAATCTCCCGAAGCGGTCGCTGCTCTGACCCCCGAAGAATACCATGTCACCCAAGAAAGCGGGACCGAGCGCCCCGGCACCGGTAAGTTGCTAAACAACACCGAGCCCGGCATCTATGTTGATATCGTCTCGGGTGAGCCGCTGTTCGCCAGTTCCGACAAATATGAAAGCGGCTGCGGCTGGCCCAGCTTCACCAAGCCCATCGAGCCGGCACATGTCGCCGAATTACCGGATCGCAGCCTTGGCATGGTACGTACCGAAGTGCGCAGCACCCATGGTGACAGCCATCTGGGCCACGTGTTTCCCGACGGACCGGCGGATCGTGGCGGGTTGCGCTATTGCATCAATTCGGCCTCGCTGCGCTTTATCCATCGCGACGATATGGAGTCCGAGGGATATGGTGAATATCTCAACCAGGTGGAGGACGTGACATGACCAAGACCGAACGCGCTGTTCTGGCAGGCGGCTGTTTCTGGGGGATGCAGGACCTGATTCGCCGGCGGCCCGGGGTCGTGAAAACCCGCGTCGGCTATACCGGCGGGGACGTGCCGAACGCGACTTACCGCAACCACGGCACCCATGCGGAAGGAATCGAGATCATTTTTGACCCATCGGTGCTTTCCTACCGCGAGATTTTGGAACTGTTTTTCCAGATCCACGACCCGACGACGCAGAACCGGCAGGGCAATGATATCGGGCTGAGCTATCGCTCGGCGATCTACTATGTAGACGAGAACCAGAAACAGGTGGCGCTGGACACGATTGCCGATGTCGACGCCTCTGGCCTTTGGCCGGGAAAGGTTGTGACCGAGGTCGAGCCGGTTGGTGCGTTTTGGGAGGCCGAGCCCGAGCATCAGGATTATCTGGAGCGGGTGCCGAACGGCTATACCTGTCATTTCGCGCGCCCCGACTGGGTGTTGCCCAAGCGCAAGGCATCCTGAGAGCGGCTTAGTGGGTCGCTATTCGGGGCCGTCCGCTGGCCTCGACGGTGATCTGTGCCTCGACAATGATCTCACGCGCTTCGACGGGCGCAGAGTTCACCTCGCGCCAGACCGTTATCTGGATACCCTCGGCCCCCGCTTGCATCACTTCGCTCTTGGCCTGCGCCCGCAATAGAGTTTCAAGATGGTCCAGCGCTTCGTCGGGTGAAGTAAAATCCTCGGGGCCGCTTTCCAGATGCACCCGAAACTGGCCCGCAGCAGGTGAAGTCATGGTGCCAATACGCCGAATCGTGACCCGCCCGACGACCGCACCGATCGCATTGGCCACATCCGAATGTTCGGGCAGGACCATGCGACAACCCAGTCGCTTGCCCACCGCTGGATAATAACAGCGCGCTGCTGCGCCCAACCCGACCACGTCGATATTCAGCCATGTGTCGAACGCCAACAAGCCCCGATGGTGGTTCAGTCCGGCGTGCAATAGCTTGTTGCCGACCAATTCGGACGGGGAGGTGTCAAAACCGGGCACTTCCTCGGCGAATGCGCTTTCCAGCAAGGTCAGGCTGGTCTGCTCGGTCATCTGATCGACAATCATATTTGCTAGGGCGGCGGCATCTGTTGCCAGCCGCTGGCCTGATCCGCTGCGTTTGCGCGCAATCAGGGTCAGCGCCTTTTGCGCAGCCGCGCCATCCCATACATCGACCCGGCCCAACACATGCGCCGCATCGGAGGGCGTGGCGCCCGCCAGTTGCACCAGCCCGCGATCGACCAGCCGACGCAATGCACTTTTGTCGATTCGGTTGCGAATCACCGCGCCCAAAGGCTGCAGGCCGGTGCCGATTCTTTCCAGCAGAAGCGCGTCACGCGGGTTCAAGCCGTTGGAGGGCTGGCCGGACACCGCGCGGACAAAGCTTGCATCATATTCACCGGGGGCAGTGGCGCGCAGTTGCGCATCCAGCGTCGCGTGGACCAGATCAGGCGTTTCCTGCGCAATCAAGGCCACCGGCAACACGCGGCGGGGGCCAAGAATCACCCCGCCTGCAAGGCCTTCTCTAAGCGGGTGCACCTGACTGTCACCACCAAGTCCGCTGGTGCGCATCGCCACGGCCTCGACCATTGTTCGAAAACCGCCCACGCGCGCGCCGTCCGGGTCAAGGGCGGGCCTTCCATCGCGCAACAGCGCGACATCCGTCGTGGTGCCGCCGATATCGGACACCAGCGCCTCCTCCGTCCCGGTCAGCCAGCGCGCGCCCACAATGGACGCAGCCGGGCCGCTGAGGATGGTTTCGATCGGGCGCGCGCGGGCCTGTTCGGCGGACATCAGCGCACCGTCACCGCGTACCACCATCAGCGGGGCGTCAATGCCCAGATCGATCAATCCAGCCTGTGCGCGTCCGATCAACGCGTCGATCATGCCGATCAGCCGCGCATTCAGCACCGCCGTCACCGCCCGCTTTGGTCCGTTCAACCGTGCCGAAAGCTGATGTGAACAGGTCACCGGTACGCCGGTGCGGGCCGTGATAATGCGCGCGGCCTCAAGCTCGTGGGCAGGGTTGCGGGTGGCAAATTGCGACGCCACGGCAAAACCCGACACAGGCTCGAGATCCGCCAGAAACCTGTCCAGCGCGGCGACATCCAGTGGTGCAGCCTCGCTACCGGCATGGCTATGGCCGCCCGACAGCACCAGCAGCGGGTCACCATTCACCGCCTCAGCCACGCCATTGCGCTCAAGGTCGCCAGTCGGAAACCCAATATAGATCAGGGCCACACGCCCGCCTTGACCTTCGACCAGCGCATTCGTGGCCAATGTGGTGGACAGTGACGCCAGCGCGATCTCGCCCGGTGCGATGGAGGACTGGGTCAGCACTGCGCGCACCGCTTCCGTGACGCCGATCGCCAAATCGGACCGTGTCGTCAGTGCTTTGGAACTCGCGATCACCTGCGCCTCATCGCGCATCAACACAGCATCCGTATAGGTGCCGCCGGTATCCACACCCAACAGAATCGCCATGCCGGACCTCCCTTCTACCGTGCCAATTGCGTGACTGCCCAGCGCGCCGCATCAGCCACCGCCGGGTCGGGATCATCGACCAGAGCCTGAGCGACCCCGGATAATTCTTCTTCCTCCGAATTTCCGATCGCGTACAGCACATTGCGCACAAACCGGTCGCGTCCGATCCGCTTGATCGGCGAGCCCGAGAACAAGGCGCGAAACCCCGCATCGTCCAGCATTGCCAGATCGGCCAGTTTCGGGGCCAGCAACTCTTCGCGCGCGGCATAGCGCATGTCGCTCGCGGCAACGGCAAACTTGTTCCACGGGCAGGCCGCCAGACAATCGTCACAGCCATAGATCCGGTTGCCCATCTTTTCGCGCAATTCTTCAGAGACCGGACCTCTGTGCTCGATGGTCAAATAGGAAATGCAGCGTGTCGCATCGATCTGCCAAGGCGCGGGGAAGGCATCGGTCGGGCAGGCATCCAGACAGGCGCGGCACGAGCCGCAATGTTCGACTTCGGGCGCATCGGTGGGCAGGTCCAGCGTGGTAAAGACCGAGCCGATAAACGCCCAGTTGCCCCAGTCACGGCTGAGCAGATTGGTATGTTTGCCCTGCCAGCCCAGCCCCGCCGCCTGACCCAACGGCTTTTCGGGCACCGGCGCGGTATCAACGAAGACCTTCACTTCTGGTGCCGCGTCCGCTGCCTCGGCAATCAACCACCGTGCCAGCCGCTTCAGCCGCTTCTTGACCATATCGTGATAGTCGCGGTTTTGCGCATAGACGGAAATTGCGCCGCGGTCGCGTTGCCCCAGAATAGCCAGGGGGTCATGTTCTGGCGTGTAACTTTCGGCCAGCATGATGACTGATCGCGCGTCCGGCCAAAGCGCCGCCGGGTTGCCCCGCCAATGGCTGCGCTTTTCCAGCCAGTCCATCTGCCCGTGATAACCGGCCTGTAAAAACGCCTCCAGCCGCTCCGGCACCTCCGGCACGTCCCAGGGCCGACAGATCCGACACGCAACAAAGCCTTCGGCCAGAGCCTGCTGGACCAGCCGTTGCTTCAGCGCAGCCATGTCGTCTTTCTGGTTCAAAATACCCTCGGGGGGAATCGCCGCAGGCGATGGGGGCAGAACGCCCCCGGCAAGATCAGCGGCTCAAAAATCCAGATCTGCATAATGCGCCGGCGGGCGGAACCCGGATATCTGATCGGCGAGAATCGAGCGGAAGGCAGGGCGCGATTTGATCTTGGCATACCAATCCTTGACCGTGGAGGATCGGTTCCAGTCGACATCGCTGATATAGTCCAGCGCCGAGAGATGCGCGGCAGCCGCAAAATCGGCCAAGGTCATATTGTCACCGGCCAACCAGCGGCGATGGTCCAGAAGCCAAGCCATGTAATCCAGATGATATTTGATCGCCCTGGCCCCATCCTTGACGTTGCGGCTGTCGGGATAGCCCGCCCCGGTCACCTTCTTGTTCACCCGCTCATAGAGCAGTTTCGATGTGACTTCATGATGGAACTTGTCATCGAACCAGCCAACAAGGCGGCGCACTTCAAAGCGGCTATTGGCGTCCTTGGGCAATAGGGGCGGATCGGGGCGGGTTTCCTCAATATATTCGCAAATGGCGGCACTTTCCGCTAGCATTTTGCCATCCAGCTTGAGCACCGGCACCTTCGCTGCCGGATTCCGGCGCAGGAAATCGGGGTCCTGTTCCCAATAGCGCTCCTCGATCAGTTCGACCTCGACCTTCTTCTCGGCCAAGGACAGCCGCACCTTGCGGCAAAACGGTGAGAGGGGGACGTGAAACAGACGAGCCATGGAGTTCCGGTGATGGTTGGACGTTATTCCCTCCATGCCCTGCATTGCGGCAGTTTTCAATCCTCGAAACATGCGGCGCGACCATCTGCGCGAATCGTGTCCGCGCCGGCTGCGATCGAAGTGGCGCGTCGGCTCATCCATGCGCTGGGTCTGCCGGCTGAGCGATCGCGTGGGTCGGGCAGGGCGGCGGCCAGCAATGCGGCCTGCCGGGGAGTGAGTTTGTCGGCGCCAACGCCGAAATGATGGCGCGCGGCGGCTTCGACGCCAAAAATGCCTTGGCCCATCTCGGCAACGTTCAAATAGACTTCGATGATGCGGCGTTTGGGCCAGATTATCTCGACCGCAGGGGTGATCGCGGTCTCCAGTGCCTTACGCAGCCAACTGCGCCCCTGCCACAGGAACACGTTCTTGACCACTTGCTGGCTGATCGTTGATCCACCGCGCCGCGCCCCCGAATCCATTGCCGCGCGGATCGCGGTCACGTCAAAGCCCCAATGACGGCAAAAATTGGCATCTTCGGCCGCCACAGCCGAGCGCGCCATGACCGGTGCGATATTGCCGATCTTGACCCAATTACGCTCGATTTGTCCGAAGCGCCGCTTTTCGGAAAGCATGGTATGGGTAATCGGCGGGTTCACGACCGAAAACAACACCACCAGCGCGAGAACAAGCAACGCCACCACCATGACTGCACGCAATGCAAACCTGCGGAGCCGGTGCAACGGTCGCATCGGTTTCTTGCGCTTTGTACGCGCTTTTTTCTTACGGGTTTTAGTGGTCGTTGCCATAGAGCAGCTATAGGCTCTGTCGTTCATTCACGAAAGCCCCGCAAGGTTAGGGCAGGCCGGAGCGGATCCAGATGTGGCATTCGCGTCAATGCCAATGCCATTGCCAGTGTGCGAACCCCAAACGGCATTGGGTGAAAAGAGCCGGATATGACACTGGAAACGAAGGCTGCTTTGGACGATGATGTCGTCTTGAACTTGCCTCTGGGCCGGGCTGCTCAGGCCGAGGGCAGTCGGAGATCATGGGGGCACTCGCGGTCGGCTACACCAGTCAGCGGGTGACAGAAAAGGATAGGTAATCGCGATGAATAAAAACATGACGTTCGACAGTTACCCTCAAAAGCCCCACGGAGGGGTGCTGGTCAATCAGGTCGTGTCGGCTGATAAGCGGGATGAGCGCATAGCATATGCGAAAACATTGCCAGCGATCCGTGTCGATTTGGAAGCGGTCATTACCATCGAAATGATCGCCACCGGGGTGCTTTCGCCCAACACGGGGT
>NZ_JAEIJD010000011.1 GCF_016307205.1 Pontibaca salina
ACCACCAAACAGTACCGGGTGATGCAGGACGGACAACAGGTCGGCTTGCTGGAAATGCGCGACCTGGTGCGCGCTTTGGTCCCCAGCGGCGGTTCGGATGATCCCGATGCGGCAAGACGCGCGGGCTGAATCGGTGGCGGTGTTGGTGTTTGCCAGCATAGCGATGGGCGGATCATCGACATGATCTGGTAACGCCCTTGCAAAGCGCAAACGACGGGCGCGGCAAAACAGAACAGCCCCGCATGGGGGCTGTCCGCAGCGGATTGCGAGATCCGCTCTTACAGAGAAATCCGGAAAAGCCTAGCGGACCACCAGCACCGGGATCGGGCTGTGGCTGACCACTTCGGCGGTCTGGCTGCCCAGCAGCAGGCGGCTGACGCCGCGCCGGCCATGGGAGGCCATGACGATCAGGTCACAGCCCAGGGTCTCGGCGGCCTCGACGATCGCTTCGGCAGGAGTGTGGTCGGTCACCTGCCGGGCGTCGATTTCAACGTCGACAGCCTTGGCGGCATCAAAGACCGCGGCCAGGGCCTCATCGGCGTGGGTTTTCTGGGCCTGGGCCCAGGAATCTGTCGTCGCCGCGCTTTGCAAAGGATAGGGCTGGTTGACCGTGATCACGGTGACCTTGCCGCCGCATTTCTTAGCCAGATCAAGCCCGTGCTTGACCCCTTTCATGGCCAATTCGGAACCGTCGGTCGACATCAGAATGTGTTTGTACAACGCTTTTCTCCTTTTTTTGTCAGAGGCTTCCTTATCAATATAGTCTCTCGACGCGATTTTGATACATCGGCGCGCAGGATTCATGCGCCGGGGCGGCGTGGCCACGGATCAGGCGATCTGTTCTGGAACGATTTCTGCGGTCGCCCCACGGCAGAGGCTGCGCCAGAGCACGACGGGAGCGGTTTTCAGAAGCGTGGGCGCTCAGGAACGATCGCCCGCAAGATCATTGTTTTGCGACGCTGATGCGGCGCGGTCGGCGGCGGCGCGGTGCCGATCCGGACGGGGTCGCAGCCGGACAGACCAGATATACCGGCAGCGGGACGCGGGCGCGGATGCGGTACGGCTCCTGGCTCCACATGAAGTTGCGCAAGAACCATGGCTGGCGGCGATCCGCACCCATGATGATCGCATCGCAGTTCTTTTCCAGCGCCTGTTTGCGGATGCTTTTCAGGGGGTGGCGGGTGGTCACGATGTGACCACCCGCTTCGATACCAGCTGCGTTGAGCCGGTCGAGCGCCTGGAACATGTTGTCCTTCTGCTCGTCCATCTCGCGTTTGCTGGGGCGTAGGCCGGGGTTGGGCAGGCCGAAACTGGTGCCCCAGAGCCGCGCCACGGTCAGAACCGTGGCGTGCCCTCCGTGGTCATGTAACATGTCCACGGCCAGGTCGATCACGTCATTGCTGATGCGGCGACCTTCGGAGGCGATCAGAATATGGCGCACGGGTTCACCGTTGTCGGTTTTCCGTGAGCGTCTGAAAAGATTACGGATCATCCTGCCCTTCCCCTTTCCTTACTCGGCGACCGTTGGGACCGACACACTGCCATCGCGGCGATCTTCCCATTTGCGGTACCAGTACAGCGGCAGATACATGAAGATCGCCCCCACACCGAGATAGTAGTACGTCGCCTGTCCGCCGATCGTCGAGTAGATGATACCACCGACCAGCCAGACAAAGAAGTACAATGCCGCCAGTATCAGCGCGATATACTTGAAGTATTCCGGCAGACGGAACGGCCGGTGGACATTGGGCCGGTCATTGCGCAGCAGGTAGTACCCGATCAGCACCGGAACAAAGGATCCCAGATAGCCCACGTTCGAGAACGAATAGATCTCGATGGCCCCGCCCATGAACGCGATCAGGAGGCTGGCGCCGACATTGGTCATCATTGCCCGGTCCGGAACGTGGTTCTTGTTGAGGTGCTGGTAGAACTTGGGAAACTGCCCGTCCAGCGACATCTGGTAGAGCGAGCGCGAACAGCCCATCAGCGAGTTCAGCGCCGACAGCACCAGCGCGATGATCAGCATGATCGCCATCATCCATTCCATCACCTTGCCGCCGATACCGGGGAAGACGCTGGACGCGAAGGTGACGAACATCGTCTTGGGGTCGACCAGTTCAGGATCGGAGAGCGCCTGTGCCCCGAGAATCACCACGAAGGAGATCGGCAGCATCGTGTAGACGAACACCCCATAGCCGCCTTCCAGTGTCATGGCGATCTTGGCGTCGCGTCCGGGATGTTTGCACTCGCCGATATAGCAGGCGGCGGCCTCATAGGCGATCACCGTCCACAACAATGGAAACGCATAGGCGATATACATGATCCAGGCCGGGTAGCCGTCGATCGGGGATGAGAAACTGGACCCGTCAAGATGCGGGAACCAGGCCAGCTCGGCCCAATTGGCAGCGTCCAGATTGAAGATGAACCCGATCGACAGGAAGGTCAGGGGGATCATCGACAGCACCGCCAGGATGGTGGCCATCGAGGTGCCGAAGCGGATGCCCAGATAGGCCGGGATCGACAACAGCATCAGGCCAACCGCAGTGATCGCCAGCGTCCAATAGGGAATGAAGGTGCTGATCGGCTGGATTCCGGCGGTGGTGTCCAGACCGAACAGATGGGTGATATAGAACGACGCCAGGATCATGTTCAGCGGCGCCACCGGCATCCAGCCGACCCAGTACATCCAGGCGGTAATGCCGTTGATATGCGGGGCCAGACGGGGAAAGCGTTCCTTATAGGCCGGATAGGCATAGGAGGGCGAGCCGCCGGTCCGCCCCGGCATCATCGCCGAGAGTTCCGCCAGCAACAGGCACAAGACCACGCCGGTCAGGGTGAAGAAGGTGATGAAGGGGATATAGGAGGCCCCGAACACCGTCAGGAAGGCGGGGGCGGCACCGGTGACAAGGATGGTGCCGGCCAGACCGATGACGAACGCGCCCCACCAATTGGTGCCGGTCTGCAGGTTGCCCTGTTCATATTCGAGGGTATCGCTGGCTTGGGTCATTTGTACCGCCCCCGCTCGAAGACATGGGCCGCTGATCGCGGCACCGCCCGGGCAGGCCAATGCCGGGCTTTTGTGGAAACAGGTATTCTGTGGGTCATGATTCCCTCCCTAGTCAGTGATATGTTGGACTTTGATCGATACGGGCCGGTGACTGCCGATAGGGGACAGTGGCCTTCTTGTTATTCGATTTTCCAGTTGTCAGCGGTTTCGCTCCGTCCGTTAATTCGAGACTTTTCCCGGCATTCTTACGATGCAAACGCTGCCCTTGCAGGAAACTAATTTAAAAGACAGGAAACCATTGTGACCGCCGGACTGTCAAGCCTTCTGTTCACCATTGTATGCAATCGGTCAAGAGCCGCCCCGGTTCAGAGCTTTGAAAACCACCCCGGCGCGGGCTGCGGCGCGGCTCAGGCTGCGGTCGTTAACGCGGCGATGGCCGCGCGCCAGGCGGCGGTGATCGGCGCGCGCGCGATGTGGCGCCCGGCTTTTACCGCATGGCGCCCGGCCGACCAGAGATCGGTTACAGCATTGCTTTCACAGGCGAAAACCAGCCCGTCCAAGATCTGTGCGCGGGGCAGGGCGCAGAGGCTCGGGTGGGTGCTGTCGATGGCGACCAGATCGGCCAGATGGTCTGTCGCGATCACGCCGGCCTTGCGCCCCAGCGCCTGGGCCCCGCCCCGCGCCGCGCCAATATACAGCGTCTGCCCGACCGAGCCCTCGCCTGCGATCAGCACATTGCGCGCCAGATCACGCAACCTTTGCGAGTATTCCAGAATACGTAATTCCCCAAAAAGAGATATTGCGATATTCGAATCTGTGCCCAGGCCAAAGCCGCCCCCGGCGCGCAGATAGGCGGCGCCGTTGAACGGGCCGTCGCCCAGATTGGCTTCGGTGACGGGACACAGACCGGCGGTGGCCCCCGAGGCGGCCAGTCGGCGGGTCTCGTCGGGCGTCATATGGGTGGCATGGATCAGGCACCAGTCCGGATTGACCCCGGCCTGATCCAGCAGCCATGCCACCGGGCGCTGGCCCAGCCAGGCTTCGATGGCGGCCACTTCGGCCGGTTGTTCGGCAGCGTGGATATGGATCGGGCCGCTGTCATGGGCAGCCAGAACCGTGCGCAGATCCTCGGGCGCGGTGGCCCGCAGGGAATGCGGCGCGAGGCCGATCCGCGCGTCCTTGGGCAGATCGCGCAAAGCCGTCCGCGCGGCGGCGGTGAGGTCGAGAAACGCCGCGACATCATTGCCAAAGCGCAACTGCCCCGGTTCCAGCGGCACCCGCCCGGCGCCGCCATAGCTGTAGAGCACCGGCAGATGGGTCAGGCCGATCCCGGTCTGCTGTGCCGCCGCCATGATGCGACAGGACAATTCCGCGCGGTCATCATAAGGCGCGCCGCCCCGCTGGTGGTGCAGATAGTGGAACTCGCCCACGGCGGCATAGCCCGCCTCCTGCATTTCCATGAAGGCGAAAGCGGCGATCGCTTCGATCTGTTCGGGGGTCAGGCGGTCGACAAAGCGATACATCACCTCGCGCCAGGTCCAGAAACTGTCGCGTCCGGCCTTGCGGAATTCGGTGCGCCCGGCCATCGCGCGCTGGAACGCATGGCTGTGCAGATTGGCCGGTGCCGGCAGCAACGTGTCGACGCGCACATCCCCCGGCAGCGGCGGCACGTTGCGCTCAACCCCGGTGATCGTGCCCGCCCGGACCGTCACCCGGACATCGCGCGCCCATTCTGCGCCCAGCAAGGCATGTTGTGCATATATCACCGTTTGGCCCCCCTCTGCTCGGTCGGGGCGGATATGGGCCACAAGCCGGGCGCTGCGCAAGCTTTTGGCGGCGCGGGCCCGCCGCACAGGCCAAAAGCGCCCCGGTGCTAGCCCGAAACGCTTTGCCTGATTGGAGAATGCGCGCGGATCAGGCTGCGCGAATTCGCGCGCCCTCAGATGCCCTCACTCGACCGGCACCCGGACATGGGGGATGGCGTCGCGGGCCAGAGGGCTCAGGCCCGGACCGCCGCTTGCCACATATTCGGCCAGTTGCTGCCGCATGCGCGGCTCCCAGAAATCGTTGAGATGGGCGGCCACGCTTTCGGCCTGACCCGTGCCCGGCTGCGACTGGAAGAAGGTGGCGATCTGATTGGCCATCATGATCAGTTTGTCAGGCTGCATTGCAAGCTCCTGTAGAGATACGTTCGGGATGGGAATAGAGGTCGAACCCCTCGCCGCGGGCAAAGGCGGCCAGGGTCAGCCCGGCCCCTTTTGCCAAGCGCAGCGCATGGGCGGTGGGGGCGGAGACCGCGATCAATACGGGACAGCCGGCGATGACGGTCTTTTGCACCATCTCGACCGAGATCCGCGAGGTCAGCACGATCGCGCCGTGCCGCGGGTCAATCCCTTGCGCCGCCATCGCCCCGATCAGCTTGTCCAGCGCATTGTGCCGCCCCACATCCTCGCGCGCCAGAACCATGCCGGCGCCTTGGCGCAGGAACCCGGCCGCATGGACCGCGCGGGTCTGATCGTGCAGCGGCTGATGTGCGCGCAGGGCTGCGGTCGCCGCCGCCACCTCGCCTTGGCGCAGCCGCAGCCCATCGGCAGCCAGCACCGGCAGCGGGCGGATCGCCTGTTCCAGACTGTCGATGCCGCACAGACCGCAGCCGACCGGGCCCAGCATATTGCGCCGCCGCGCCCGGAGCGCCGCCGCGCGATCCGCGTGCAGCCAGAACCGGGCCTCGATGCCCAGATCGTGCCGGGCGATTTCGAATTCGGCCACGTCGGCGGGGGAGGCAATGAACCCTTCGGTCAGGGCAAAGCCCATGGCGAAATCGCGCAGGTCCTCGGGGCTGGCCATCATCACCGCCGCGGTGGTCCCGTCAAAGACCACCGCGATCGGGGTTTCCTCGGGCAGGCTGCGCACCACAGCCCGCGCGCCGTCCTGCCGGACTGAAAGACCCGCCATGCTGTGGACGACGCCGGGTGCGGTCATGGCGCTATTCCGCCGCCGGCAGGATACGGCGCGCCTGCGCGGCTTGGGCGCTGTATTCCTCCTGCCAGTCGGTCGGGCCGTTGGAATGCGAGACCTGCACCGCCGTCACCTTATATTCCGGGCAATTGGTGGCCCAGTCCGAGAAATCGGTGGTGATCACATTGGCCTGGGTGTCGGGATGGTGGAAGGTGGTATAGACCACCCCCGGCGACATCCGCTCCGAGATCAGCGCGCGCAAGGTGGTTTCCCCCGCGCGCGAGGCCAGCTTGATCCACTGTCCGTCCGTGATGCCGCGCAATTCGGCGTCATTGGGGTGGATTTCCAACAGATCCTGATCATGCCATTCGCTGTTGGCGGTGCGCCGGGTCTGGGCCCCGACATTATATTGCGACAGAATCCGCCCGGTGGTCAGCAAGAGCGGGAAGCGCGGCCCGGTCTTTTCATCGGTGGCGACATATTCGGTCACGATGAACCGGCCCTTGCCGCGCATGAACCCGTCCACATGCATCAAGGGCATGCCGTCGGGGCTGTCTTCGTTACAGGGCCATTGCACCGAGCCTTTTTCCTCGAGCATATCATAGGAGACCCCGGCAAAGCTGGGCGTGGTCGCGGCGATCTCGTCCATGATTTGGCTGGGATGGGTGTAATTCCAATCGGCCCCCATCGCCTGGGCCAGCATCTGGGTCACTTCCCAATCGGCATAGCCGTTCAGCGGTTTCATTACCTCGCGCACGCGGTTGATGCGGCGCTCGGCATTGGTGAAGGTGCCGTCCTTTTCCAGAAAGGTCGATCCGGGCAGGAACACATGGGCGTAATTCGCGGTCTCGTTCAAAAACAGGTCATGCACGATGACGCATTCCATGGCGGCCAGACCGGCGGCGACATGTTTGGTATCCGGGTCCGATTGCAGGATGTCCTCGCCCTGACAATAGAGTCCCTTGAAGGTGCCCGCGACCGCGGCATCCAGCATGTTGGGGATGCGCAGACCCGGCTCAGAGTCGATCGGCACGCCCCAGATCTCTTCATAGATGTCGCGCACATCGTCATTTTTCACATGGCGATAGCCGGGCAGTTCATGGGGGAAACTGCCCATGTCGCAGGCACCCTGCACGTTGTTCTGGCCGCGCAGCGGGTTCACCCCCACGCCATTGCGCCCGACATTGCCGGTCAGCATGGCAAGGTTGGCGATCCCCATCACGGTGGTCGAGCCCTGGCTGTGTTCGGTCACCCCAAGGCCGTAATAGATCGCGCCATTGCCGCCGGTGGCGAACAGACGCGCGGCGGCGCGCAGTTCGGCGGCGGGCACCCCGGTCAGCGCTTCGGTGGCTTCGGGGCTGTGGCGCGCGTCGCTGATGAATTCGGCATAGTCCTGGAATTCGTCCCAGTCACAGCGCGCGCGGATGTACTCCTGATCCATCAGGCCTTCGGTGACGATGACATGGGCCAGCGCCGAGACCACGGCCACATTGGTGCCCGGGCGCAGGGCCAGATGATGCGAAGCCTCGATATGGGCCGAACGCACCAGATCGATCCGGCGTGGATCGATGACGATGATCTTGGCACCCTCGCGCAGGCGCTTTTTCATCCGGCTGGCAAAGACCGGGTGCGCATCGGTGGGGTTGGCCCCGATCAACAGCATGACATCGGTTTCCGCGACCGAGTCGAAATCCTGGGTGCCGGCGGAGGTGCCGAAGGTCTGGCCCAGCCCATAGCCGGTGGGCGAGTGGCAGACCCGGGCGCAGGTGTCGGTGTTGTTGTTGCCGAACACGGCGCGGGTCAGCTTTTGCACCAGATAGGTTTCTTCATTGGTGCAGCGGCTCGAGGTGATCACCCCGACCGAGCGCTTGCCGTATTTTTCCTGCAATCCGCGCATGCGGTCGGCGGCGAAGGTCAGGGCTTCGTCCCAGCTGACCTCCTGCCAGGGCTCATCCACCGAGTCGCGGATCATCGGGCTGAGGATGCGGTCCTTGTGGCTGGCATAGCCATAGGCGAAGCGGCCTTTGACGCAAGAATGGCCGCGATTGGCCTTGCCGTGTTTATAGGGCACCATGCGCACCAGTTCGTCGCCGTTCAGCTCGGCCTTGAAGGAACAGCCGACCCCGCAATAGGCGCAGGTGGTGATCACCGACCGGTCCGGCGTGCCCAGTTCAGTGACCGATTTCTCCTGCAGCGTCGCGGTCGGGCAGGCCTGCACACAGGCGCCGCAGCTGACGCAATCGGAAGACATGAAATCATCCAGCGCCGCGCCCGCCGAGACCCGGCTGTCAAAACCGCGCCCCTCAATGGTCAGCGCGAACGTGCCCTGGACCTCTTCGCAGGCGCGCACACAGCGCGAACAGACGATACATTTGCTGGGGTCATAGGTGAAATAGGGGTTGGAGTCGTCCTTGGGGATGTAATCCGGGTTGCCCAGATCGCCGGTGGAGCGGGCCCGCGCGTCGCCCTGCGCGAGCGTGCCGATGCCAAACGGATCGTAATGGTTCTGGCCCGGTTCATAGCGCATGTCGCGCAGGCCGACCGCGCCGGCCATATCCTGCAATTCGCAATCGCCATTGGCGGCGCAGGTCAGACAATCCAGCGGATGGTCCGAAATATAAAGCTCCATCACCCCTTTGCGGATCTTCTTGACGCGCGGGGTCTGGGTGCGCACCGCCATGCCCTCGGCCACCGGGGTGGTGCAGGAGGCCGGGGTGCCGCGGCGGCCTTCGATCTCGACCACGCAGAGCCGACAGGAGCCATAGGCCTCGAGATTGTCCGACGCACAGAGCTTGGGGATCTGCAGACCGGCCTCGGCGGCGGCGCGCATCACCGAAGTGCCTTCGGGCACGGTGATCTCGAACCCGTCGATGGTCAGGGTGACCGGGGCGCCGGTGCGGGCCGGGGTGCCCATGTCGCGGTCATCGGGGAGGATGAAATCTTTCATTCTGCGGCCTCCTTCACGGTGGCAAAATCTTCGGGGAAATGGGTCAGGGCGGACATCACCGGATAGGGGGTGAACCCGCCAAGGGCGCAGAGCGAACCATCGGTCATGGTGTCGCAAAGATCGGCCAGCAGCGGAATCGCGTCCGCATCGCCGCGCGCGATCCGGTCGATGGTCTCGACGCCGCGCACCGAGCCGATCCGGCAGGGGGTGCATTTGCCGCAGCTTTCGACGGAACAGAATTCCATCGCGAAACGGGCCATCTGCAACATGTCGACGCTATCGTCGAACACCACGATCCCGGCATGGCCGATCAGCGCCTCCTGGCCGTCGAATTCCTCATAGGCAAAGGGCGTGTCGAATTTCGCGGGCGGCATATAGGCCCCGAGCGGGCCGCCGACCTGCACCGCCCGCACCGGATGGCCCGAGGCGGTGCCGCCGGCCACGTCATTGACCAATTCGCCCAAGGGCATGCCAAAGGCGGTCTCAAACAGCCCGCCATATTTCACATTGCCGGCGATCTGGATCGGCATCGTGCCTTTCGAGCGGCCCAGGCCGAAATCGGCGTAATGGGCAGCGCCCTTTTCGAAAATCACCGGCACCGTGGCCAGGCTGATCACGTTATTGACCACCGTGGGCCGGCCCATGAAGCCCTCAAGCGCGGGCAGGGGCGGCTTGAAGCGGACCTCGCCGCGCTTGCCCTCCATAGAGTTCAGCAGCGAGGTTTCCTCGCCGCAGACATAGGCCCCGGCGCCGACCCGGATTTCCATGTCGAACGCCTTGCCCGAGCCCAAGATATCCGCGCCCAGCAGGCGGTTCTGCCGGGCCAATTTGACGGCTTGATTCATCACGTTGATCGCGTCGGGATATTCCGAGCGCAGATAGACATAGCCCTTGGTGGCCCCGACACCGATCCCGGCGATCGCCATGCCCTCGATCAGGGTGAAGGGGTCGCCTTCCATGATCATCCGGTCGGCGAAAGTGCCGCTATCGCCCTCGTCGGCGTTGCAGACAATATATTTCTGCACGGCTTCGGCTTCCATCACCGTGTTCCACTTGATGCCGGTCGGAAAGCCTGCGCCGCCACGGCCGCGCAAGCCGCTATCGGTGACTTCCTTGATGATGTCGGGGCCGCTCATGGCGAGCGCGCGGCGCAGCCCGGCCAAGCCGCCATGGGCCTCGTAATCGGCCAGATCCAGCGGATCGATGATACCGCAGCGCGCGAAGGTCAGCCGGGTCTGGCGGGCAAAGAACGGAATCTCCTCGACCGGGCCCAGGCTGGCCATCTTGCCATCGAGCAGCGCCGGCACATCCGCCACCGTGACCGGGCCAAAGCCCTGCCGTCCGGTGCCGGTGTCGATCTCGACCAGCGGTTCCAGCCAGATCATGCCATGGCTGCCGTTGCGGATGAGGGTGACCTCAAGCCCGCGTTTGGCGGCCTCGGCTTTGATTGCAGCGGCGACCGCATCGGCGCCAAGCGCCTTGGCGGCGCTGTCCAGAGGAACGTAGATTTTCATGCGCCCGCCTCCTGCAAGATCGTGTCCATGCGGGCTTTGTCGACCCGCCCGATCACCTTGTCGTCGACCATCGCCGCCGGGGCGCAGGCGCACAGGCCGAGGCAATAGACCGGCTCGATCGTGACCGCGCCATTGGCGGTGGTGCCGTGCCAATCCAGCCCCAGCGATGCCAAGGTCTCATCGGCCAGCGCTTTGCCGCCCATGGCTTGGCAGGCCTCGGCGCGGCAGATCCGCAGCACATGCCGGCCGGCCGGGACTTGGCGGAAATCATGATAGAAGGACATCACCCCGTGCACTTCGGCCTTGGTGATATTGAGGGCCGCCGCGACCAGCGCGATTGCCGTGTCGGGAATATGGCCGAAGGTCGTCTGCAGACCGTGCAGGATCGGCAAGAGCGGCCCTTCCAGGTGCAGGTCCTTGTCGATCACGGCCTGAATTTCAGGATCTGGGATGGCTGGCGTCGGGTTTTGCATTGCTGGCCTCTGTCTGGTGTTTCGCAGAAGACACCAGACAGATGATCAGTAATCAATATCAACATGCCGTTAGCTGATAGGCGCTATCAATCAACGCAGGACATGCGCCGCGCCGCGCCCAGCAGGGCTTGTAGAATCGGGGTGTGCGGCTCGCGATAGGGGGCGACCAGCCCGACCAGCGGGCCGGTGCTGGTGCCGGTCAGCGGCACCAGATCCAGTTCCTTGCCGCGCGACAGAAAGATCGCCAGATCGGCGGGCAGGATGGTCAGCCAATTGCTGCTGTCTTCGACATTGGCCACCAGCACCACGGTCGAATCCGATTCGATCCAGGCATCCGGGGTGACCCCGGCCTCGCGGAAATGCCGGTTGATGATCCGCCGGTTCTGGTTTTCCGGGGTCAGCAGGCACAGTTTTTCGCCTTCCAACTCCTTCCAGCCCACCGAATCGCGGCCGGCAAAGGGCGAATCCTTGCGACAGACCAGCATGTAATGTTCGCGATAGAGCGGTTCGGTGCTGACCTTGCCGGTGGGTTCATTGTCGAGATAGGTGATCCCGGCATCGACATCGAGATTGTCCATCATCGACAGGATCTCGATCGAGGTGCGCGACAGCAGGGTAAAGCGCACCTTGGGGTGTTTCTCGGTGAATTTCGCGGTCAATTGCGCCGCCCAGGTCAGCGCCGTGGGGATCACCGCGATGCGCAATTGCCCGGCCAGCCCGTGTTTCTTGAACCGCATCTCGTCGCGCAGCTGCCGCGCATCGCCAACGATGCGGCGCGCCCAGGCCAGGGCGCTTTGCCCCTCGGGGGTCAGTCCGCCATAGCGCGAACCGCGAAAAACCAGCTTCACGCCCAGTTGGTCCTCCAGCGTTTTGATCCCGGTCGACAGGGTCGGCTGGGTGATCCCCAGATGTTCCGCCGCCTTGCCGAAATGTTCGATCTTGGCGACGGCAATGAACATTTCCAGTTTGTCGAGCATGGGCACCCCCTTTGGGATAGCGATTTTCTATCGGACTGGTGGTATACGATAGGATTCTGTCGGATGAAAACCACCGGTTTCGGCAAAGAATGCCGCGCCGATTTGACCCGAGAGCTCGGGAAGCTTCCGACACGGCCATCCGCCGCAACAGCTTTCGCCGCTCTTGCAATCACTCGAAATCTGGGGCCAACACTGGCGTCAAGACAAGCTTTATCTATAATCAGGAAGGAAGCAGAAATGACCGCTTCGATCTCCGGCCCCACCGAGACATTTTTCGACCCCCTCGACCTGCACCGCCGTTCACTTGCGTGGAAGATCGGGGCGGTGATTCTGGGCACATTGTTCCTGGCGGTCTCGTCATATGTCGAGATTCCGATGTACCCCGTTCCGGTGACGCTGCAAACCTTTTCGGTGGTGTTGGTCGGTGCGCTTTACGGCTGGCGGCTTGGCGGCCTCACGATCACGGCATGGCTTGTCGCGGGCGCATCGGGACTGCCGGTCCTGGCCGGAGGGGCTGGCGGAGTACAGCACTTTCTCGGACCGACGGGCGGCTATCTTCTTGCCTTCCCCATCGCCGGTATGATCGTGGGCCGGCTTGCCGAACGGGGGTGGAGCGGGCACCGCATCGGGCTGGCCTTCATCGCAATGCTGATCGGCAACGCTGTGTGTCTCGTCATCGGGGCGGCCTGGCTGGCGGTTCTTATCGGGCTCAAACAGGCGATCATGGCCGGAGTGGTGCCGTTCCTGCTCGGCGCAGTCCTGAAATCCGCGCTTGCCGCGATGGTGCTCAAACTGATCTGCGGCAGGATGAAGCGCGCGGCCGGATGACGGTGCGGCTGCGCCCCCATCACCTTCTTTGCGTGCTCACCTATGTGGGCAAGGGGTATACCCCTGCCTTCACGGCGAACCTGACCGCGATTGCGGCGCGCCTTGCCGCGGGGGAAGAGGTCGAGATCGTCGATGGTCCGGACGCGGTTTGCGCCCCCTTGCTCGATGATCCAGAGGCGCATTGTTACCGCAGCAATGTGGTCGCGCGCGATCAGGCCGCCGCAAACGAGATTGGCGCGCGACTGACGCTGGCGATTCGACCGGGTACGCGGCTGGTGCTGGATGCGGCGCTTATCCGGCGGCTGCGCCGGGCGTTCACGGCCAACCGCGTAAGATCAGCCTGTGACGGATGCGCGTGGCACACTCTTTGCGGCACCGTCGCGACATCGGGCTACGCTGGAACCACGTTATGAAATGGGCTGAAACCGAAGTGTTATAAGCCGGACCGCTGCGTTCGTTGCATGGCGACACCCGCCCCTACGGATCCTTCAGCAGCGCCCGATAGACCGCATTCAGGGCGGCGGCCTCGTCTTCGATGCGGAAATTCTCTACCATGTGCTTTCGCGCCGCGCCGGATTGGCGCGCCAGTCGGTCGGGCGCGTCCAGCAGGGCTGCAACCGCGCTGGTCATCGCCGCCACATCGCCGGGGGGCACCAGATGGCCGGTCTCATCCGGAACCACCAGTTCCTCGAAAGCGCCGACCGTGGTGGCGACCACCGGCACGCCGCAGGCCATCGCCTCAAGCGGGGTCAGCCCGAACCCTTCCCAGCGCTGGGGGGCCACGAAAAGATCCAACACCTGATACCAGCGGGCAATGTCATGGGTCGCGACCTCGGGGCAGAACAGCAGCCGCTCGGCCAGCCCGGCCTGCGCCACCTTGTCCTGCAATCCGCGCTCAAATTCCTGGTGCTGGCCGGTGGCGCGGCCCATCACGATGGCGCCCATATCGGGGCGCGATTGCAGCACCGTGATCATCGCCTCGACGAACACATCGGTGCCCTTTTGCGCCCGGATCCGCCCGTAACAGCCGATCAGCGGCCCCGGCGGCAGGCCCAGTTCGGCCTTGAGCCGGGCCTTGTCGGCCGGGGGCTGAAACGTGTCGGTGTCGATCCCGTGCAAGATCACGGTGGCGTCGCGCTGCAGATAGGCGGCGGTTTTGCGCGAGGTCGCCACCACCCCGTCCATCCGCGCGATCAGGGCGCGGGTCAGGCCGCTATGGTGGCGCTGCGAGGCCGAGGTGAACAGCAATTTCAGCCGTTTGCGCAACAGGAGTTTCAGCGCCAGCCCGCCCAGCATCTCGACATTGCGCCGCGCATGCCAGACCCGCGCACCCGAGGGGCCGCGCCGGGGCATGGTCAGCAGATCGCGCAGGCGAATCTGCGGCACATGCGGGGGCAGCGCCGGACCGGTGGCGGCAATCGCGATGTCGCGCGCCTGCAACGGCACCAGCCGCACCACCGTGGCGGTGACCCCAGAGAGGCGGCGCTTGAAATTCGGGGCGATGACCTCGACGGCTTTGGGGTCGGGATCGGGGGCCATGGGGCAAACTCCTGTCAAACACACCGCGGTGCGCGGCGCATGGGGGCCGGGCGGATTGGCTGGCCCCGATCATTCCCGCCGGAGCTATTGGCAGGTGCGGCGAACATTTTCAAGGTGCGGCGCCGCACCGGCACCATGAAGGGCTTGGACCCGGCGCGAATCGTTGCGATATATGGCCCTGTGTGCCCCAGTCCGCACAGCGCCACGAGGATGCTCCACCCGATGACCGACCCTCACGACATTGGCACTGCGGGGGGCGCGGCAGACTGGCCGCTCAGCGTGCTCATCGCCGCCCGCGATGAAGAGGACTATCTGCCCGGTTGCCTGTCGGCGCTGCTGGCGCAGGACCGGGCTGCCCCCGCCAGCGAGATCATCGTCGCGGCCAATGGCTGCCGGGACCGGACCGTCGCGGTGGCGCAGTCTTTTGGCGCGCAATTCGCCGCGCGCGGCTGGGCGCTGGTGGTGCTTGATCTGGCCGATGGCGGGAAACTGGCGGCGCTGAACGCCGCCGAGCAGCGTGCGCGCGGCGCGGCGCTGGTCTATTTGGATGCGGATGTGCGCTGCGAGCCGGCGCTTCTGGGGCAGTTGCAACAGGCGCTGGACGTGGCCCAGCCGCGTTATGCCACCGGAACCCTGGCGGTTCAGCCGGCCCGCTCATGGGTGACCCGAGCCTATGCCGGGTTCTGGACCCGGCTGCCTTTCGTGCGGGGCGGCGCGGTCGGGGCCGGGCTGTTTGCGGTGAACCGGGCCGGGCGGGCGCGCTGGGGGGAATTCCCCGAGATCATCTCGGACGATACTTTCGTGCGGCTCAATTTCGCGCCGGACGAGCGCATCGAGGTGCCGGCGCGCTATCACTGGCCGATGGTCGAGGGGTTCGCCAATCTGGTGCGGGTGCGCCGCCGGCAGGACCGCGGCGTGGCCGAGGTAAACCGGCAGTTTCCCGCCCTCACGGCCAACGCCAGGAAGACCGCGCCCGAGGCGCGGGATTTGGCCGGGTTAATGTTGAGCGCACCGGTCGGATTTGGCGTCTATCTGGCGGTGCATCTGGCGGTCCGCCTGCGCCGTTCGACCGCGGATTGGACGCGGGGACGGTAAAGTCAACCCCGGTTATTTAGGCATAATTTACTTTAATATCAATCGCTTAACTTGATTTTCGAAGGCGTTTCGAAGGGGGGTTGAGTTAGGGGGTCGTATCATGCAAGTTTAGCGCGCTGCCTGATCAGGCCGTCACAAATGTGCGGGGAAATCTGGCACTTTATCGAAAGCTGTCAGAGGATGATCAGGTTGCCAGAGCAATCCGACAGCACGAAATTCACTGCCGGCCAGAGCGGTCGGCCCGTCCGTTAGTTCACGCTGACGGGTGCAGATAATCTAACCAGTTCCTGAAAGGACAATGGAAAATGGAAGACGTCCCCTTGTTTCAATTCTCGACCACGGTGATCGTCTCTATATTAGTTTTATTTTATGGTCTGACCTTTTACATGTCGACATTTGTCGGCAAGAAAAAAGAGAATGTTGACGGCTACATGGTGTCCAGCGGCGAGGTTGGTTTCGGCATTTCCGCCGCCAGTATGACCGCCACCTGGATCTGGGCGGCCTCGTTCTATGGGGCGGCGATTTCAGGGTATAATTACGGCCTGTCCGGCCCGATGCATTACGGGTTCTGGGGCGCGCTGATGATCCTGTTCATCATTCCCTTCGGCTTGCGCTTTCGCGAACTGGCCCCGCATGCCCATACCTTGGCCGAGGTCATCCACGCCCGCCACGGGCCCGGTAGCCAGATGATTCTGGCGGTGTCCAATCTTCTGGGCAGCCTGATCAGCCTGATGGTCAACTTCACCGCCGCCGGGGCGCTGGTGTCCGTGCTGTCGCCGCTGCCGTTCGAGGCCGGCGTGCTGATCGCCGGGGTCGGGGTGTTGTCCTACACGATCTGGTCGGGTTTCCGGGCCTCGATCCTGACCGATTTTGCCCAAGTGGTGGCGATGATGGGGATCGCGGTCGTGATCATTCCTTGGGTGTTCCTCAACGCCGGCGGCACCGCCGCGATGACCGAGGGGCTGAGCCGGATCACCGCCGAACAGGCAAATTTCTGGTCGCGTGAGGCGATTCTCGAGCAGGGCGCGCCATTTTTCGTTGCGGTTCTGGCCTATGCGATCGGCAACCAGACCATTGCGCAGCGCCTGTTTGCGGTGCGCAAGGATCTGATCAAATCCACCTTCGTCACCGCCACTGTCGGTTATGGTGCCATTGTCATCGGTCTGGGCATGCTCGGCCTGATGGCGTTGCTGATCGGCATGCAACCCTATCAGGGTGATCTCAACAACCTGATTCCGCAGATGGCCTCGGCCTATCTGCCGCCAGTGGCGATCGGGCTGTTCCTGGTGCTGGTGATCGGTTCGCTGTCCTCGACCGCGGATTCCGACCTTTCGGCGCTGTCGGCGATCATGATGACCGACGTTTACGGCAAGAACATCGCCAAGGGCCGGCCCAACCCGCGCAAAATGCTGCTGGTCGGGCGGATCACCATGATCGTGGCGACCGTTATCGGGCTGATCCTGGCCAGCTTCTCGCTCAATATTCTGGTGATGCTGGTCTTTGTCGGCGCACTTTGGGGCGCGATCGTGTTCCCGGTGATTGTCAGCTGCTACTGGAAGCGGGTCACCAATGCTGCCTTCATCTGGTCGGTGGTGGCGGCGCTGGCGCTGTTCTGCGTCGTGCGCTTTGAGTGGCTGCCGCTGAACAACCCGCTGGTGGGCGGCTTCTTCGAAGTGGTCGCGGCCGTGGGCGGTGGCGTGGTGCTGGGGCTGATGACCTTCGGCTTCTTCGGACGCATCGCCGGGATGATCGTGGGAGGCCTCGGGGTGATCTTCTTCATCTGGTATTTCCACGGCTTCCTGCATGACTATACCGTTCTGCTGGGCTCGCTGACCGCTTATGGTGCCAGTTCCATCGTTTGTGTGGTGCTCAGCCTTATGGCGCGCGAAGAGTTCGACTTTGACCTGATCGGCGAGCGGGTCACCCTGTTCCATGGCGATACGGAAAGTGCGCCGGATGCCGCCGCGCCGGCGAAGTCCTGAATGTTTCTCGAAAAGGAGCTACCGATATGCTGACCTTCTATATCCTGATCTGGCCCACACTTGCCCTTGGCGTGCTGGTCCTGATCGTCACCGCTTTCGTCAATGAACTGAGGAAAGCCCGGCGCGAAGGCCGGCAGGTGGTCTAAGGGCCGCGCGCCCGACCTGTATATACCCCAGCTGCCCGCCGCGGTCTCGTGGCGGGCATGCTCATTCCGGATAGCCAAGCTCCCGGATTGCCTGCCAGATGTCACGGTTGATCGCGGCCAGCTTTTCGATTGCCGTCTCGATATTGCCGGCGGCAGCATCGTCAAGCGGATCGCTCTGGCCGATCATCAGCCGGTCCTTGCGATCGGCGATGCGCATCAGGATGGTGCGCGGATTGCCCTCGCTGTCGAACGCATAGATGCAATGATTGTAGCGGTTGCGCAGGGCGGCCTGTTTCTGGATCCGTCCGGTCAGGGCCAGCACCCGTTGGCGCTCGGTCGGGGCGGTGCGCTCGAGCTTGGACAGGCGTTCGACCAGATCGATCCGCGCCCGGGTGGTGTTCAGCGTCAGGAACACCACCGTGGCGGTTTCCTTGTCCATGCCCGAGAGACCGGCAATCAGGTGGATCAGCAGGCTTTCGGTGTTGGTCCAAGCATAGTTGAGCTTGCCCACCAGCAACAGGAACCCGTCGAAATCGGGGGGCTGTGGGGGGCCGGTCACCGTGGCGGACCATCCGCCCCGCTCTGATCCGCCAGATAGCAGATCGCGGCCTCGGTGCGGTTGTTGACCCCCAGTTTCGCGATCATGTTGTGGATATGCAGCTTGACCGTATGTTCCGACAGGGCCAGTTCGGCCGCGATGATCTTGTTCTGCTTGCCCTCGGACACCGATGACAGCACCTGCAATTCGCGCTCGGTCAATTTGGCCAGCTTGCTCGCGGGGGGCACGGTGTTCCGTCTTGCTTCCGGCGCCGCGTCGGGGCCGGCCGATGCGGGGCTGTCGAACAGTTCGTAAGGGACATATTTTTCGCCGCAGACCAAAAGCCGCAGGATCGCCATCCAGCGATCGATCTCCAATGTCATCGGCAGAAAGCTGATCTTGGCAAGGGCGGTGCCGTGCTGGCCCTGCAAGATGAAATCGCGAGCAATTTCAGGGTTGCGATAGGCCAGTACAAACTGCGCCTGCGTGAATTTTTCTTGCAAGACGGTAATGTTGTTTTGCAATTCCTCGGCGAGGCTCTCGCTGATGATGATCATGCGGCATTGGGCGTCGGATTCCGGCATGTCTCCGAACAGATCATCAAAAGCGGCAATACGAATAAAGTCGATACAGTCGAATTCGGCCGCTGCAAACCTGAGTATCGTATTCGAGAAGTCGAGACTGTTACCAATGAAAACGCCGCGTTGCGTCTTCTTCACATTTGTCAAAACATTCACCTTGAAATCCTCATTTAGAGATGCCGACACGGAACGAATTCTGAAAACGATGTTCGCCTCAACACGTGTCGCTGTTTTGAATGACGCGGTCTTATTTCATCTGGCACCTGCCCTCCCGGCATCCTGAAATAACGTTCTTAATCAATGGGTTGTTGTTGAGCTTGCAGCCTTCCTCTTGAAGTTGCGCCGAGAACAACCGACTCATCTCCACTCCCAAAGGTTAACATAATCTTAACGCTAGGGATACTTTTCTGCCCGCTGGCAGGGCGTTTTTCAGGGTCGTTACCTGATCATTCGGGCAGGTCTGTCCTTGGTAGCCGATGCATCCGCAGAAGGTTTTTGCTGCAGATGCGAGAAAATCGCCTGCGCTCAGAACCTTGCCGGATCGGGTCCGGTTCTAGACCGATTGACCAGCTAGGTCCGCCCCGGTTTTTCGGCAAAACTTCCCCTGCGTCAAACAGGGAGGGCTGCCATCGAAAGAATCCCGACATAGCGACCGCGTGCCCCCGGAGCGAGTCCGCCTCGGGCCTGCGCAAGCACACTGAAACTCTCAAATCTGCGACTGCGGGATGATCGCTTTGGAATGACTGGCGATCCGGCAAGCGCAAGAACCGGAGAAACAAGATGTCTACCAGAAACAACGTTAACAACTTTATTTATCCGCTGCACGAAAGCCAGCACCAGGATCAGGACCAGGCGCAGGCCCAGGCCGAACTTCAGGCCCAGCTGCAGGCGGAAGCGCAACTGCAGGATCAGGAGCAAGATCAGGGCCAAGAGCAGGGTCAAGGGCAAGATCAGGGTCAAGAACAGGACCAGGGTCAGGGCCAAGAGCAGACCCAGTCCTCGGAAAATGAGAATGCCAATGGCAATGAGAACGCCAATGGCAATCTGAACCTGAGCGGCAACCTGAATGGCAACCTGAACGGTAATCTGAATGGCAACCTGAACGGCAACCACAACTCGAACACCTCGGATACCAATGTCGATGTGGATATCGATTTCGACATGGCGGGCTTCATGCCCACCGATGACGATTTTGCCGATATCGACATGGACGGTTCGACGGCGGGCGATTTCATCATGGCCCAAGGGGATATCGATTATAACCCTGGCAATGACGTGAACCTCGACAACATCCTCAACGATGCGCTGAACGGGGCGGGCAATGATTCGGCGACGGTCAACGCCCAGTCCAATAATCTCTATGACAACGACACCCTGAGCGATGTGCACAATAGCGGTACATTATATCAGAACGGCAATGCCAATGGCGGCACGGCCCATGCGGCTGACGGCATCAATGCCGGTGGCGATGGCGCGTCCGGCGGTGGCCATGCCGATGCCAATGGCGGCTTTGCCTTGGGTGGTGTCGGACTGGGCGGCGCAGCGGTTGCCAGCGGAGGTACCAGCGGTGATGGCGGGGATGCCGATGCCGATGGCGGCACCGGTGGCACCGGCGGCGACGCGGCGGCGCTCGGCCTTGGTCTGGGCTTCGGCCATGCGGATTCGGATGCGGATGCCGATGGTGGTGATGGCGGTGACGCCGACTCGCTGGGCGCCGGTCTGGGTATCGGTGCGGCGGATGCAGATGCCGATGCCGATGGCGGTGACAGCGGCGATGCGGATTCGCTGGGGGCCGGTCTGGGTATCGGCGCGGCGGATGCAGATTCCGATGCCGATGGCGGTGACAGCGGCGATGCGGATTCGCTGGGGGCCGGTCTTGGTATCGGTCTGGGTGACGCGGATTCCGATGCCGATGGCGGCGACAGCGGCGATGCCGACTCGCTGGGTGCCGGTCTTGGTATCGGTCTGGGTGACGCGGATTCCGATGCCGATGGCGGCGACAGCGGCGATGCCGACTCGCTGGGCGCCGGGATCGGTCTGGGTCTGGGTGATGCGGATTCCGATGCCGATGGCGGCGACAGCGGCGATGCCGACTCGCTGGGCGCCGGGATCGGTCTCGGTCTGGGTGATGCGGATTCCGATGCCGATGGCGGCGACAGCGGCGATGCCGGTGGCCTTGGCGTTGGGGTCGGGCTTGCCGATGCGGATGCCGATAGCAGCAATACCGGGGATGCCGGTGCGATCGGCTTCGGCCTTGGCCTGATCGGTCTGGGCCTGGCAAATGCCGAAAACGGTGAAACCGGTGACTCGGATGCGGACGCGAATGCCGGTGGCATCGGTCTGGGTCTGGGGGCCAGCGGTGACGGCGGCTTGGCCGAGGCGCTGGCGGATGCGGTTGGCACCGGCACCGGTGAGGGCACTTCCGATGCGGCCACCGGCGATGGCGGCATGGCCGATGCGATGTCGGATGCTGACGGCACCGGCACCGGTGAGGGCACCTCTGATGCGGCCACCGGCGATGGCGGCATGGCCGATGCGATGTCGGATGCTGACGGCACCGGCACCGGTGAGGGCACTTCCGATGCGGCCACCGGCGATGGCGGTTATGCCGATGCGATGTCGGATGCCGACGGCACCGGCACCGGTGAGGGCACCTCTGATGCGGCCACCGGCGATGGCGGTTATGCCGATGCGATGTCGGATGCTGACGGCACCGGCACCGGTGAGGGCACTTCCGATGCGGCCACCGGCGATGGCGGTTATGCCGATGCGCTGGCGGAGGCGATTGGCACCGGCACCGGTGAGGGCACTTCCGATGCGGCCGGTGGTGATGGCGGCTATGCCGATGCGATGTCGGAGGCCACCAACACCGCCGCCGGCAATGGTGGTACCAACACGGCCTGGGCCGGCAATGGCGGTGATGGCCTGGGCGGCGAAGCCTGGGGCGGCGACACCGGCGATGGCTATGGTGGTGAAGCAAACGCCGGCTACGGCCATGGCGAAGGCGGCGTCGGCGGTGCGGGCGGTTACGCCTATGCCGGTGACGGTGGCGCTGGCGGCTATGGCGGCACCTGGGGTTCGAACAATGGCCACGATGGCTATGTGACCGGCGAATCCTATGCCTCGGCGGCGGCGCAGATCAGCACCTCGGCGTTCAACCAGACCATCGTGCAGGGTGCCAATGTGCTGGGCAATACTGTCGATATGACGGTTGTGGGGGGCTCGTTCAGCTCGACCTTCGCCGGCGACGACAGCGGCGACGCATAAGCCACGACGTGAAATCGCCGGGTCCGGAAATTTCCGGGCCCGGCACCTTCTTTCAGCCCCATACGAATTTTCACAAGGTTACAGAACGACCGCGATGAGTGACCGCACTATTCCAGAATAGAGGTTGCGTAGATGCTTGATAAAGTGACCGAAATGGTCGCGCATATGATCGGGATATTCCAGATCACCGTCGAAGAAGAGCGGCTGCGCGACGATTATCTAAAAATCAAGGCACTGCGCTCCGACGCCCCCCAGACCGATCCTCTGGCCGGTGATCCGGCGCAATTCAAGGCCGCTTATCAGCTTGGCGATTTCGCTCCGACGCTGCGCCTTCTCAAGTCGCTGCCGGACGCCCCGCACCCCGTGCCCGAGGCAGCCCCTGCCTTTCCCCAGTTTCCCCCGGCCCCGTTCTTTCCTGCACCCGAGCCGGGCCCGCCGGAGGTTGAGGTCGCGATGATGATGACCGGAATCGGCGGGGCCAGAATGGCCCTGATGCTGGAGCCGCCGGGATCAGTGGTGATCGTCACCTGGCAATATAACCATCTTATCGACAATGATCTGTTGCTGCTCGGCGAGAGCGCCGCGGTCTTTGTCGATCCGGCATTCCACATGGCGCAATTGCAGGGCTGGCTGGAGTTGGCGCAGGCGGTGACCCCGATATTTGGCGACGGGCTGCCGCCGCTGGAGGAGTCCGCCCATGATTATGCCCTGGGGCTGCACCAACAGATTCAGGAAACCGGCGACCCCGGCCTGACCGGCCTGACGGTGACGATCCAGACCGGCGCCGCCGCCTATGGCACCTATGAAAACGGCGAACGGGTCGAGACCGCGCTCAAACTCGACGATGTAATGCCCGCCTTCCTGAGCCCCGACAGCGCCGAGGAAGACGCCACTGATCCGACGGGCGAACCGGCCTGGAGCCCCGGCCCCTTCAAGGGGTTGGACGGCGGCCCCGACATGCACAGTTCCGAGCCCGGTCACGCGGTCGTTGCCGGGGCCAATCTCGTGGTCAATCAGGTGAATATCGCCACCGGCTGGCTGGATGCGCCGGTGATCGCGGTGATGGGCGATGTGATCCATCTCAACCTGATTTCGCAGACCAATATGCTGGTGGAACAGGGCCAGTTCGGCGGCGCCGGTGCGGCCAGCCCCTCGGCGGCGTGGAATTCGGCGACAATGGCGCTGCAAGCCTCGGCGCCGGCGCTGGAAGGGGACGCAGCGGCCCCGAGCGCAGCCGCGCTGGCGCTGCCCTCGAACTGGGTGGTGACCCGGATTGACGGTGATCTGCTGATGGTCAACCATGTCCAGCAATACAGTTTCATGACCGATTTCGACCGCGCCGACATCGTGTTCCACAGCGCCGAAACCTATATCGGCCTGGGCGACAACACGGTGATCAACCTGACCGATCTGGTGGAAATCGGCTATGGCTATGATCTGATCCTGATCGGTGGCCATATGATCACGGTCAACCAGATCAGCCAGTTGAACGTGCTGATCGACACTAACACCGTGACCTATAGCGGGGTGCAGCCCGGCGATTTCAGCGCCGGCGACAATCTGGTGTTCAACGGCGCCTCGATCACCGGCACCGGGATCGACAGCTATCAGCCGATGCAGGACAATTTTGCCCGCGCCGCCGAGGAGCTGGCCGCGGGCGGGCGCTCAATCGACGAAAGCGTCGCCCATGACAGCGTCTTCGAAGGGGTCGACGTGCTGCGCGTGCTCTATATCAGCGGCGACGCCACCACGATCAACCGCGTCGACCAGACCAATGTGCTGGGCGACAGCGATCAGGTGCATCTGGCGCTGGACAATTTCCAGTCTGCCACCGGGGCCGATGTGACGCTGACCGCCGGCTCCAATGCGGCGATCAACCTGGCCTCGATTTCGCAATATGGCGTCGATTCCACCGTTTCGGTGGGCGGCGAGGTCTATGACGACGCGCTGCTCTACCAGGCCGGGCTGATCGATACCGACGCCGATCCGACGGGGGTGGACCTGCCCGCCCTGGCCAGCGAGGCGGTGGCCTTTCTGGCCGAGGACATGGTCGGACCGGAAACCGCGATGGAACAGATGGGCATCGCCCCGACCGCGCCGGAGGACACCAGCACTCCGGACATGATGCAGACGATGCTGGCCTGACAGGGAAAGCGACCGAATGACCTTGAACGACGCCACGACGCCCAATCGCGCCGAAAACGCCGCCGCCCAGACCCGCCCCGCCGCCGAAAAGGAAAAGCCCCTGAACCTGCGCCCCGACCAGCGCGTGGCCCCGGCCGCGCCGGTCGCCAAGGGGCTGGGCGGGGCGCAGATCGAAGGCAGCACCGGGCCGCTGATGAAACCGGCCCCGGAGGGGGGCGGCAAGGGCGGCGGCGGCGGTGGCGCAGGCAAGTTCCACAAACGCGCCACCCCCGATCAGTTCGCCGCGCAATTGCACACGGGCAAGCGCGCGGTGCGGCGCAATCTGGGCTTTGTCATGATCCTGACCTGCGCCACCAACATGCTGGTGCTGGCGATCCCGATCTACCTGTTCCAGATTTCCGACCGGGTGCTGACCAGTCGCTCGATCGACACGCTGATCATGCTGACCGTGGTGATTGCCGGGGCGGTGATCCTGCAGGCGATATTCGACGCGGTGCGCCGCTTCATCCTGATGCGCACCTCGGTCGAGGTGTCGGTGCAATTGGGCGCGCCGGTGCTGAGCGCCGCCGCCCATGCCTCGCTGCATGATAACGGGCGCGAATACCAGACCCTGGGCGATCTGCAGATGTTGCGCAGCTTTCTGGTGTCGGGCACGCTGATCTCGTTTCTGGACGTGCCCTTTGCGCCGCTTTTCATCGTGGTGATTTTTCTGGTGCACCCACATCTGGGCCTGATCGTGGTCGCCACGGCGCTGCTGTTGATGGTGATCGCGCTGATCAACCAGAAATCCACGGCGCGGCCCTTTTCCGATGCCAATGCGGCGCAGGGCCGGGCCAACATGCATCTCGATTCCATGGCCCGCAACAGCCAGATCATCAACGCCCTGGCGATGGTGCCCGAAGCGGTGGCGCTGTGGGGGCGCGATACCGCCAATTCGATGCGCGCCCAGGTGATCGCGCAGGACCGCAATATTGTCTGGGCCGCAGTGTCGCGCGGGGTGCGGCTGATGACGCAGATCGCGATGCTGGGCTGGGGCGCGTTTCTGGCGATCCAGGGCGAGATCACCGGCGGCATGGTGATCGCCGCCTCGATCATCGCGGGCCGGGCGCTGGCCCCGATTGAGGGCGCGATCGAGGGCTGGAATGGTTTCATCATGTCCCGCGCGGCCTATGGAAGGGTGACGCGGCTGATGCTGAATTCGGCGCAGCGCTTTGAAAAGCTGCTGCTGCCCCGCCCCGAAGGCCGCCTGAATGTCGAACGTCTGCTCTATGTGCCCGCCGGCACCAAACAGGTGATCCTGAACGGGCTGACCTTCAGCCTGAACCCCGGTGACTCGCTGGCGATTATCGGCAATTCGGGAGCCGGTAAGACCACCTTGGGCAAGATGCTGGTGGGGTCGATCCTGCCAACCTCGGGCAATGTGCGGCTTGACCTGATGGACCTGCGCAACTGGGACGACCGGCAACTGGGCGAAAGCATCGGCTATCTGCCCCAGGACGTGCAGCTGTTTCCCGGCACGATCAAGGCCAATATCGCCCGGATGCGGATGGCGGCCAGCGACGAGGACGTCCACCGCGCCGCGGTGCTGGCGGATGTGCACAAGATGATCGCGATGCTGCCGCACGGCTATGAAACGGTGGTGGCCGCCGATGGGGCGCCGCTTTCGGGCGGCCAGAAACAGCGCATCGGGCTGGCCCGCGCCTTTTTCGGCAATCCGCGTTTTCTGGTGCTGGACGAGCCGAACTCGAATCTCGATACCAATGGCGACCGCGCCCTGGCCAATGCCATCCGCCATGCCGGCGAGAACGGTATCACCGTGGCGGTGATCACCCAGAAACCCTCGCTGTTGAGCGTGGTCGACAAGATCATGCTGCTGGCCGACGGCAATATCGCGATGTTCGGCCACCGCCAGCAGGTGCTCAAGCAACTGGCCGAACGCAACAAGGCGGGCAACCTGCGCGCACCCCATCCCAACGGAGGTCTGGCCAATGCCTGAGATCGCCCATATCGACGCCCGCGAATGGTATGCGGATGTGCCCCGCTCGGTCGGCAAATTCGTGACCTTCGGGCTGCTTTTGCTGGGCTTCACCTTTGGCGGTTTCGGGCTGTGGGCCTTTCGCGCGCCGCTGGCCGCTGCGGTGATCTCGCAGGGCAGTTTTGTCGCCACCGGCAGCAACAAGATCGTGCAGCATCTCGAGGGCGGCATCATCAAGGAGATCCTGGTCTCTGAGGGCGAACAGGTGCGGGCCGGACAGCCGATCATGCTGCTGGATGAAACCTCGGCACTGGCCAATCGGCGCGAATTGTTCCTGCGCCGGGTGCGGCTGGAAGCGATGGAGGCCCGGATCCTGAGCGAATTTCAGCAACAGAGCGACCTGGTCTTTCCCGACCATCTGGAAGCCTTGCGGGCCGATTTCGACGTGGCCTCGATGCTGGATGCGCAAACCGTCCTCTTCAATGCCGCGACCCAACAGTTGCGCAATGACATCACCTTGCTGAGCCAGAGCATCGAGGCGCTGAAGGTGCGCGCGGTGGGCTATGAGCAGCAACTCCAGGCAGAGCGCATGCAATTGGCGATCCTGCGCGAGGATTTCGCCAGCAAGAGCACCCTGTTCGAGCGCGGCCTGGTGCGCAAATTCGAGGTCAACACGATCCGGCGCGCCCTTGCCGAAAGCGACGGCCAGAGCGGGCGGCTGCAAGCGGAAATCGATGAAATCGACGAGGTGACCAAACGCTATGAATCCCAGATCGCGCAGACGATCAGCGAACGTCAGAGCAAACAGCTGCACGAATTGCAGGCGGTCCAGTCGGAACTGGAAAGCGTGCGCGAACAATCCCGCAAGGCCGAGAATGTGCTGCAACGCTCGGCGGTGCTGGCCCCGGTCGCCGGCACAGTGGTGCGCCAATATTACCACACCGCTGGCGGGGTCGTGGAAAGCGGCAAGGCGATTGCCGAAATCCTGCCCACTGGCGCGCCGCTGATCATCGAGGTGCAGATCCCGCGCACCGAAATCGACGTGGTGCGCAAGGGCCAGGGGGCCACCGTGCGCCTGACCGCCCTGAACCAGCGCACCACCCCGATTCTTGAGGGCGAGGTTTACTATGTCTCGGCCGATGCGATCCTGGACCGTTCGCAAGAGGTCCCGCGCGAGATCTATGTGGCGCGGGTCTCGGTGGAGCCCACGGAACTGGACCGGGTGCGCGGCTTTTCCCCGACCCCGGGGATGCCGGTGGAAATCATGATTCAGACCGAGGCGCGGACCTTCATGCAATATCTGATGAAACCGGTCACCGACAGCATGACCCGGGCGTTTCGCGAACAGTAAGGCGCGGCGCCACCCGGTGCCGCCTGTCGCGCGGGTTTCCATTTGTCATCCCGGCAGGGAAAACATAGGTTTCGGCGCAGACCGGGCCGGGTTGCGGCCCATTGCCATGCCATTGCAGGAGGTGCTCCCCCGTGTTGCCCGAAACCATGAAAACCATCGAGATGCGCGAACCCGGCAAGGCCGATGTTCTGGAACTGGGCGACCGCGCGCTGCCCACGCCCCGCGCCGGCGAGGTTCTGGTGCGCGTCACCGCGGCCGGCGTCAACGGCCCCGACCTGGTGCAGCGGCGCGGCCATTACCCGCCGCCCAAAGGGGCTTCGGATCTGCTCGGTCTGGAAGTCTCGGGCGAGGTGGTGGCCCTGGGCGACGGCGTCAGCGACTGGGCCATTGGCGACCGGCTCTGCGCGCTGACCAATGGCGGGGGCTATGCGGAATATGTCGCGATCGATGCGACCCATTGCCTGCCGATCCCCGAAGGCGTGTCCGAGCTTGACGCGGCCGGGCTGTGCGAGACCTATTTCACCGTCTGGAGCAATCTGTTCTTCGAGCAGAACATCACGCCGGGGCAATTGCTGCTGGTCCATGGCGGTGCTGGCGGGATCGGCTCGACCGCGATCCAGCTGGGCCGCGCGCTTGGCCTGCGGGTCTTCACCACCTGCGCCGATGCCGGCGATTGCGCCTATGCCGAAGGTCTGGGCGCCGAGCGGGCGATCAACTTCAACGAAGAGGATTTCGTCGACCTGGTGCGCGAAGCCGGCGGCGCCAACTTGATCCTTGATATCATTGGCGGCGATTACGTGGCGCGCAACATCAAGGCGGCCAGCCCCGATGCACGGATCGTGCAACTGGCGTTCAATGCCGGGTCCAAGGTCGAGATCAACCTGATGCCGATCATGCTGAAACGGCTGGTCTATACCGGCGCGACCTTGCGCTCGCGCCCCGAGGTGTTCAAATCCGCCGTCGCCGCCGATCTGCGCGCCAAGGTCTGGCCGCTGTTTGCGGCCGGCAAACTGGCGGCGCAGACCCATGCCACCTTCCCGTTCGACCGTGCAACCGCGGCCCATGAGACGATGGAAACGGCCACCCACCGGGGCAAGATCCTGCTGACCCCGGCGGGCTGACCCCGCAGCCAGGGGCCGGGGCCGGTCAGGTGTCCGGCTCGGCCCAGCGGCCCACGGTAAAGCGCCGCTCTGCGTCCACGTCCACGGCAATGGCGGCGGCGGGATCGTCGCTGATCGCCGGGGCGGTGCTGTTGCGGTCGGCCAGACGCTTGCATTCGCCGCTCAGCCCGAGCTGCGCAAAGACCCCGCCCTGATCGAAGACACAGGTGTTGTCCCGGGTCTGGGCCAGCACTTGAGCGGTATCGGGATCGGCAAAGGTGACATTTGCCACCTGCAGCATACAGGTCTTGACGAAATCCTCCTCCGATCCGGTTTCCGGCCGCAGCACATCTTCGGGGCGCTGTGCGTCGATATTGATGCACCGGTAGCGGTCCATGGAGCGCAGGCAGTCGGGATCGAGAATGGTCAGGCTGTCATTCCAGCCAAAGGCGGCGGTTTTCGGCCCCGCGCCCAGCGGCACATCATTGTCCAGAAACTCGAAATGTACTTTCTGGTTGGTCTTTTTCACCCAGTTGAAGAACAGTTGTGGCATGCCGACATTCGCCTCGATGTTAAAATGCAGCATGTCGTCCAGCGCCTTGAACCGGCCGGTCTTGAGCCCGCGCTCCCAGGCCCGTTCGACCGTTGCTTCGGGCGGGGTGATCATAAAGAACAGATAGGCGGTATCGGCAAACCGGCTGAGCAATGTGCCGCCGGGTTTCTGATAGGGCGCCGGCATGAAGCTGTCGAAGCGGAACCGGTCGACCAGCACATGGGGCATTTCCGATTTCGCGGCTTTCTGCTCCATATAGCGGTCGATCTTCTTGTCGATGATTTCCAGTTCCTGCGCGGTCAGCGCGGCGGCATATTTGTAATCCGCGCCCAGGCTGTCGTAATCGAGCAGGAACTTGCGGCAGTAATCCGGGCTGATCTTGGCGAAATCCTCCCAGGCGACGCCCAGGCGGGTGGCCAGTTCGCGCTGCAAGGGGCGCAGGGTGCTCTTGCCCGCGCCGGGGCCGCCCTTGACGCTCATGAACAGCGGCGCCGATTGGAACGGCAGCACGCGATAGCCCTCGCGGCGCGCGGCCTCGGCGATCATCGGCTGGATCAACTGGCCGATGCGATGCCCGCCATAGGTGTTGCAGACCCAATTCGCCGCCCATTTCAGCACCAGGGCGCGATCCGCGAACAGCCGCCCGCGCTGCCCGACAATGCCGCCGACAATCGCCAGCAACCCGCGCAGACAGCCGGTCTCGAAGGCGTCGCTGCCGCGGTTGACCTCGTCCTGCCATTGCAA
Organism: Pontibaca salina; assembly: GCF_016307205.1. Taxonomy (GTDB): domain Bacteria; phylum Pseudomonadota; class Alphaproteobacteria; order Rhodobacterales; family Rhodobacteraceae; genus Pontibaca; species Pontibaca salina. The sequence continues at coordinate 29,721 of NZ_JAEIJD010000011.1, forward strand.
CAGCGCCTTGACCTCGGGGGCTTCGGGCAGTTTGTCCTTGGCGTCCGGTTTCGGCTTGCGCAGGCCGAGCCGCTCCAGCAGCCCGGCGGTGCCAGTGCCCGCTCCGCTGTCGCGGCTGTAGATATCCTGATCGAGCCGCACCGCCAGGCGGTTTTCGATCCGCTTGCGCAATCGGTCGAATTCCTGTTCCAGCATCGGCATCTGCGGCTGCACATAGCCATCCAGAATGGTTTTCGCGATGCCGCGCAGATGTTCGCCCAGTTCCGGATATTCCGGCCCGTCGGGAACATTGATATCGGCCATCAGGCGGATGAACAGCTCGTGCCGCACCAGCCGCGCCGCGGTAAAGGCGTTCATTTCGGCGGGTTTGCGGCCGCAGAAATCCGCGGCCTCCTTCGCCTCGGCATAGGAGACGGTCGAATTTTCCGGCCGATACAGCGTCACCAGCGGCAATAGCCGCGCCGGGATGTCAGAGCTGAAGCCGGGGTTCCAGGCATTGAATTCTTCGGTTTTGCCAGACATTGGCGTTCCCCTCTCGGCATGGGCCTGACGGTGGTTTTTCGATAGAGACCCCCGCGCCGCAACCGGCGCGGGGGTCATCTGTGCGGAACCGGCGTCAGACCTCTCTTTTCGTCTTGCCGCTGAACTTGTCGCGAATGAACTTGAGCAGCGGCAGCAGGATCAGGATGATCGCGATGATGGTGATCGGGCCGGCGATCGGCCGGGTGAAGAAGATCGTCGCATCCCCCGAAGACAGAAGCAAGGACTGGCGCAGGGTCGGCTCGGCGATCGGGCCCAGAACAATGGCCAGAACCGCCGGTGCCAGCGGATAGTCCAGCTTGCGCAGGAAGAACGCACCAAACCCGAAGGCCAGCATCAGCCAGACATCATGCATGTCCTGTGTGGCGGCATAGCCACCCACCACCGACAGCACGAAGATCAGCGGTGCCAGCACCGTGAAGGGCATGCGCAACATCCAGATGAACAGCGGGATGAAGGCCAGGTTGACCAGCACTGCGAAGAAGTTCGAGACATAGAACGACCCGATCAGGCCCCAGACGAAGTCCGGTTGTTCAATGAACAGGCGCGGCCCCGGGGTCAGCCCCCAGATCACCATGCCCCCGAGCAGGATCGCCGTAGTCGGCGAGCCGGGAATGCCCAGGGTCAGCATCGGCAGCATCGCACCCGTAGAGGCCGAGTTATTGGCCGCCTCGGGGGCCGCGACACCGCCGGGATGGCCCTTGCCGAATTCCCCGGGCTTGCGGGCCACCATCTTGGCCACACCATAGGACATCAGCGAGCCGGGCGTCGCCCCGGCAGCCGGCAGGATCCCGACAAAGAAGCCCAGGAAGGAGCCAATCGCGGTGCCTTTCCAGCCCCGTTTCATGCCCTCCTTGGAGTCATTGACGATGCCTTTGACCGACATCTTGGCCTCGGTGGTGGTGATCTCGCCCCGGGTGCTCTCGATGGTCCAGATCATTTCGCCGATCCCATAGACCCCGATCGCCAGCACCAGAAAGTTGATGCCGTGCAGGAATCCCGGAATGTCAAAGAAGACCAGCCGCGGCGCGCCCGAGATCTCGTCAAACCCGACCGCCGCGAAGACCAGGCCGAGACAGATCGACAGGATGGTTTTGGGGATGTCATCGCCGCCCAGCCCGACGAAGGTGGCGAAGGCCAGCAGCATCAGCGCAAAGATTTCCGGCGGCCCGAAGGCCAGCGCCACCTTGGCCAGCATCGGCGCGAAAATGGTGAACAGCACATTCGAGACGGTGCCGCCGATGAACGAGGCCAGCGCTGCGGTGACCAGCGCCAGACTGGCCCGCCCCTTCATCGCCAGCGGCCGTCCGTCAAAGGTGGTGGCGACCGCCGTCGAGGCGCCCGGAATGCCCAGCGTGATCGAACTGATCGCACCGCCATACATGGCGCCGTAATAGATCGCCGCCAGAAAGATGATCGCCGACCCCGGCGGCACCAGAAAGGTGATCGGCAGCAGGATCGCCACCCCGTTCACCGATCCCAGCCCCGGCATGGCGCCGATGAACAGGCCCAGCGTCACCCCGATCACGATCAACAGGATGTTGATCGGCATCAGCGACACCAAGACCCCGTCGGTCAGTAGCCCAAGAATTTCCATCGTGTGTTTTCCTCCCTGTCCGTGCGTCGTTGTTCGGGCCGGTTCAGTAGATGATGGTGTTCAGATAATTGTAGAACGGTTCGGTGAACTGCATGCCCTTGGGCAGGGTGATCCGCATCACCGCCTCGAAGAACAGGAAGAACGTGACTGGAAGCGAAATCGACAGGATTCCCGTCAGGGTCCAGCTGTGCCGCCCCAGAAAGCGCAGGTAATAGACCAGAAAGACCAGCATGGCGCCATACATCGAGATGATGTTGACCAGCGCGATAAAGCCCAAAAGCCCGCCGCCCACCAGGACCAGGGTCCGCCTGCCATAGCCATCCAGCAGCACCTCTTTCGAGCGCGATGGCGGCGAGGTCCGCCGGAACCAGTTGATCGCGATCATCACGGTGCAAATCAGCATGATCCCGGACAGCCAAAACGGCCAGGCCCCGCCGCCGGGGCCTTCGCCGGTGATATAGCCAACATTCAGTTCCGTACTTTTCCACATCAGGTAGATGGACAGGAGGGCCATAACCCCCGCGGTTATGATTTCTGCAAGGCGCATATGGCCCTCCCTGAATTTATGTTGTTTCCCGGATCCGTCGGATCACTCGCCCATCGCGGCGAGCAGTTCCTTGTGGCGTTCGACCTGGGTGGCCCAGTAGTCTTTCTGCTCTTCCGGGCTCAACCACAGCGGCGAGATACTTTCCGTATCCATATAATTCTGCCACTCCTCGGTCTCGTAGATGGTCTCGAACAGATCCTGATAATAGGCGGCGGCCTCGTCCGACTGGCCCGGCGCACCGACCACGGCGCGCTGGTTGTAATAGCTGAAATCCGCGCCCTTTTCCTTGAGCGTGGGCACGTCCGGGAACGCCTCCATGCGCTCGTCCGAGAAGGACAGCAGTGGCACCACATCGCCATTGGCGTAAAAGCCTTTGGTTTCGGAGGGGTTGTTCACCGTGGCCATGACCTGCTTGCCGGCCAGATCCTTGGCGACATCGCCCCCGCCCTTATAGGGGATATATTTGATATCAAGATCAAAGGCCTGTTCCAGATAGGTGATCACCAGGCTGTCTTCTTGCCCCTTGCCGGTGCCGCCCATGACATAGCCGCCCTTCTTCACCTCTTCGAGCCATTCCTCGAAAGTGGTGATGCCGCTGTCCTTGTGGACCCAGAGGATGAACGGATCGACGCCCATCATCGCCACCGGCGAGAAAGTCATGACGTCGATACCGAGATTCTCCTGCCGCAGCGGCGTGGTGAAGAAGGAGTTCAGCGTCACCAGGATGGTGTGGTCGGGATCGCGGCTGGTGTTCAGGGCAATCAACGCCTCGGCGCCAGAGCCGCCGCCCTTGTTATTGGGCACCAGCGGGCGGTTCATCAGGTCCTTCTTCTCGGCCACCGATTGCAGGAAGCGCGCAATCTGGTCAGCGCCGCCACCGGCACCGGCCATGATCACGAAATCAACCGGCTTGGTCGGTTCCCACGCGGCGGCAGGCCCCGCCAGCGCCCCAGCCAATGCGGTGGCACCCGCCAGTTTGACGAAAAGACGTTTGGTGATTTTCATGCTATCCTCCCTGGATATTTGCATCTTGCGCAAAGGTGTTGCGCGCACGCGCTCGCCGTTGGCTCGGCCAGTCTTTTTTATGTCGTCTCTCGGGGCGCCGATCAATCGGGCACCGCCATCGTATCTTTTCACGTCTTGTTGTTGAAACAACAAGTCTTTTTGCGCCCTATTTTGGGTTTTTTCATAAAATCTGCAGCTTCAATGCACGAAAATCACGGGCATTTTCCCATGATCGATAATGTGTTGGGTATTGCCGCCGAAAACCAGCTCCTTTTCCTGGCTCTCGCCATAGGCGCCCATAATCAGCAGGTCGGCCCCCACCTCCTTGCTGGCCGACAGCAGAATTCGGCCAACATTGCCCTGGCCCTTGAAGCGGTGGATCGTGGCCGGGATGCCATGGGCGGCGAGATAGTCCACCAGATCATCGGCGGTCGCCGCCTCGGGCTCGCCGCCGGAAGACAGGATTGTCACCTGTTCCGCGGTGCGCAGGATCGGCAAGGTCATGGCAACGGCCTTGGTGGCCTCCAGCGAACCGTCCCAGCCAATCGTCACATTTCGGCCCAGATTTTCCGGCGGCGCCACGTCATTTGGCACCATCAGGACCGGCCGAATGGTCCGGTACATCGCGGATTTCATCACATTCCAGCCAAGATTGCGGTCCACATCCGGCTGTGGCACCGCGATCAGATCGGCGAGCCGGCCATGGCGGCGCACCACATCGGCCATCCGGCCGGTGGCCTCGGTCCAGGACACTGTCACGCCCTTGCCGGAGCCCGCCGTCCCGTTCAGTGAAAGCCCCAGTTTTTCAGCCAGGGCTTTCAGTTCTTTTTTCATTTCCTCTTCTTCGACATTGGCCAGTTCTTCGGCCTGCTGCATGATCTGTTTGTGAAACATCCTGGGGATAGGCACGCCAAAGGGCAGCATATCCTCCGGCCTCGCTCGACAATGGGTGATTGCGAGATGGCTGTCGGTTCGGTGAGCCAACGCCGCGGCGTGGGCGATGACATTGTCACCTTTCCCATCGCCCCGGACCGGTACCAGGATTTTGATCATTACAGTGTATCCTTTAGAAGAGACCCTCGATTTGGCCGTTGTCATTGAGGTGAATGGATTCGGATGCTGGCACCCGCGGCAGACCTGGCATGGTCATGATTTCGCCGCAAATTACCACAATAAATCCGGCACCCGCGCTCAGTCGTACTTCCCGAACTGGCAGGCTGTGCCCGGTTGGGGCGCCCCGCCGGCTTGGATCGGTGGTAAAGCTGTACTGGGTCTTGGCCATACAGATTGGCAGATTGCCATAGCCCTGATCTTCCCAATCCTTGAGCTGATTGCGGATCTTCTGATCGGCCAGCACCTCGTCGGCGCGATAGATGCGCTTGGCGATGGTGTCGATCTTGTCCATCAAGCTCATCTCGTCGGGATAGATCGGCGAGAACGCTGCCATGCCGCTATCGGCGACTTCGGCGACGCGACGGGCCAGCTCTTCGGCGCCTTCGCCGCCCAGCTCCCAATGGCGCGACAGCACTGCTTCGGAGCCTTGGTTGTGGACATAGTCCTTGACCGCCTGCACTTCGGCCTCGGTATCGGTGACGAAATGGTTGATCGCCACGACCACCGGCACCCCAAAGGATTTCAGGTTCTCGATGTGACGGCCCAGATTGGCGCAGCCCTTGGTGACCGCCGCGACGTTCTCGTCGCCGAGATCGCCCTTGGCGACGCCGCCATTCATCTTCATCGCCCGCACCGTCGCCACCAGAACCACGCAATCGGGCGCGATCCCGGCCTTGCGGCACTTGATGTTCATGAACTTCTCGGCACCCAGATCGGCCCCGAACCCGGCTTCGGTGACCACATAATCGGCCAGTTTCAGCGCCGTCTTGGTGGCCACGACCGAGTTACAGCCATGGGCGATATTGGCGAACGGTCCGCCATGGACAAAGGCCGGGTTGTTTTCCAGCGACTGGACCAGGTTGGGCTGCATCGCATCTTTAAGCAGCACGGTCATGGCGCCATCGGCCTTGATGTCGCGGGCATAGACCGGGGTGCGGTCGCGGCGATAGGCCACGATCATGTCGCCCAGACGTTTCTGCAGGTCATCCAGATCATTGGCCAGACAGAGGATCGCCATGACTTCGGAGGCCACGGTGATGTCGAACCCGGATTCGCGCGGGAAGCCGTTGGACACCCCGCCCAGGCTGGTGGTGATCTGGCGCAGGGCGCGGTCGTTCATGTCGATGACCCGCCGCCACACCACCCGGCGCATGTCGATCTTCTCTTCGTTGCCCCAGTAGATGTGGTTGTCGATCATCGCGCTCAGCAGGTTGTGGGCGCTGGTGATCGCATGGAAGTCACCGGTGAAATGCAGGTTCATATCGTCCATCGGAACGACCTGCGCATAGCCACCCCCGGCGGCCCCGCCCTTCATCCCGAAATTCGGCCCCAGCGAGGCCTCGCGGATGCAGACCATCGCCTTTTTGCCAATGCGGTTCAGCCCGTCGCCCAACCCCACCGTGGTGGTGGTCTTGCCTTCGCCCGCAGGCGTCGGGTTGATCGCGGTCACCAGGATCAGCTTGCCGTCCTTGTTGCTTTGCGATCTGGCGATGAAATCCGCGGAGACCTTGGCCTTATCATGTCCATAGGGAACCAGATCGGCGTCCGATATGTCAAGCTTGGCGCCAACCTCCTGAATCGGGAGCTTGGTCGCTTCGCGGGCGATTTCGATGTCGGTCTTATAAGCCATGTTTTACCTTTATTCGCCGAGAGTGTCGCCGGCCTTGAGACCGGAGCTTTGTACCCATTCAGGGGCGGGAATCTTGCCGCCACCGGCGGGTCTGACGCGTTTGATCAGGATGCGACCGCCAATGCACTGGACCGTCACCCCTTCGTCCGAAACCTCCATCACCCGCGCGGATATTCCGTCGCCTTCGACGCGTGCGCAATCGAAAACTTGCAGTTCCTCACCGTTCACCGTGGTCCAGGCACCGGGGGCCGGATTGGTGCCGCGGATCAGATCGTAGACCTGTTTGACCGGCTTGTTCCAATCAATCTTGGCGTGTTTCTTGGTGCAGCGCCGCTCGTAGGTGGCGGCGGCTTCGTCCTGTGCGATGCGCGGCGGGTTGCCCGAACGATACAGGTCGCAGACCTCCAGCACCGACTCGATCGCCGCCGGGTAGATCTTCTTGAAATAGAGGTCGATCACCGTGTCGTCGGGGGCGATATCGCATTCCCAACTCAGCAGCACATCGCCCTCGTCCAGCCCGTCGGTGGGGTAGAACCAGGAAAAGCCCGATTTGCTGTCGCCCATGATGATCGGCCAGTTGACCGCCGAAGGGCCGCGATATTTCGGCAATAGCGAGGGGTGGAAACAGATCGAGCCGTGGTTCGGCGTGTCCCGGGCCACTTCGGGCACGAAAACGTTGACAAAGGCCATGACCATCAGGTCGGCATCAAAGCCGGCCAGTTCGTCGATCGTCGCCTGGTCCTTGAAATGGGCGGGCTGCTTGACCGGCAGCCCCTGTTCCAGCGCGAATTCCTTGATTGGGTCCACCGGTTTGCCGTCGCGGTCAGGCTCGCAATAGACCGCGACCACCTCGTCCTTGCCGGCTTCGAGAATCTTGGCCAGGGCGTCCTTGCCGAACGCCTGCTGGCCCATGACTATGATACGCAAGATATTGGTCCCTTATTATTCCGCTGCCTGGCGCTTGACTTCGCCAACCGCACCCGAGTCGATCACCCGTTCGAGATCGGCGCCATTGTAGCCCAGCACCGAGGACAGGATTTCTTGGGTGTGCTCGCCCAGAAGCGGCGAACGGCTGACCTCGACCGGGCTGTCCGACAATTTGATCGGGCTGCCGACGCTGACATATTCGCCGCGCTCGGGGTGATCGACCTTGACCAGCGTCCCAGTCTTGTAAAGCCCTTCGTCCTCCATGATTTCCTTCATCGACAGGATCGGGCCGACCGGGATGTTCAGCGGGTTACAGATCTCCATGACCTCGAACTTGCTCCGCTCCATGGTCCAGAGTTCGATCCGCTCGAAGATTTGGTTCAGCTTGTCGTTGCGCGCGTCGGGGGTGGCGTAACCCTCATCGGTTTTCCACTCGGGCTCACCGATGACATCGCAGACCTTGTCCCAGATCGCGGCCTGGATGATGAAATAGGTATAGGCGTTGGGATCGGTTTCCCAGCCCTTGCATTTCAGGATGCGTCCGGGCTGACCCCCACCGGAATCATTGCCCGCCCGCGGCACCGAATCGCCGAATTCGATGCCCTCGCCGAACTGGCTGTATTCCTTGAGCGGGCCGGCTTCCAGACGTTGCTGGTCGCGCAGTTTGACCCGGCAGAGGTTCAGCACCCCGTCCTGCATCGCCGCCGAGACCTTCTGTCCCCGGCCGGTCTTTTCGCGCTGGAACAGCGCCGTGACGATGCCCAGGCACAGGTGCAGACCGGTGCCGGAATCGCCGGTCTGGGCACCGCTGACCATTGGCAGACCGTCGCGGAACCCGGTGGTCGAGGCCGAGCCGCCAACACATTGCGCGACGTTCTCGTACACCTTGCAATCTTCATAGCGGCCGGGGCCGAACCCCTTGATCGAGGCCAGGATGATGCGCGGGTTGATCTCTTGGATCCGCTCCCAGGAAAAGCCCATGCGATCCAGCGCGCCGGGGGCAAAGTTCTCCACCAGCACGTCGCATTCCTCGATCAGCCGGGTCAGGACTTCCTTGCCGGTCTCGTTCTTCGAGTTCAGTTCGATCGAGCGCTTGTTGTGGTTCAGCATGGTGAAATACAGGCTGTCGGCGCCCGGCTTGTCCACCAGCTGTTGACGGGTCGCGTCACCGACGCCGGGACGCTCCACCTTGATCACGTCGGCACCGAACCAGCCCAGCAACTGGGTACAGGTCGGTCCGGACTGAACGTGGGTGAAATCAAGCACCTTGATCCCTTCAAGAGCCTTCATGTCACATACTCCTTGGTTATTGGATGTATTCCGTAAAGTGTTTCGCCCTTACTCGGGCACAGTTTGCTGCGGGTTCTTCATTTCCGCGCAACCTGTGGCCCCTAGTATATCATGTAAAGGCGAAACACGTATTCGAGTGGTTATTTCTGCTGCATCTGCTGCAGCTGCTGCAGCTTTTGCTGTGTCACGACGCTGGTCGGGTTCAGGTTGCCGATATTCCCGCTCTCCTTACCAGCGGCCGGATCGATGGCCGCGTTGATCAGGGTCGGTTTGCCCGAGTCCATGGCTTCGCTGACCGCCCGGTACAGCTCGTCAGGGGCCGTCACACGGACGCCAACGCCACCGAAGGCCTCCATCATCAGATCATAACGGGAGTCCTCGACGAAGACCATCGGCGAGACATCGGGGCCGCCAAGCGGGTTCGTGTCGGTGCCCTTGTAGATGCCGTTATTGTTGAACACGACGATACAGACCGGCAGGTTGTAGCGGCAGATCGTTTCGACCTCCATGCCGGAGAAGCCAAAGGCGCTGTCGCCTTCGATGGCCAGCACCGGATTGCCGGTCTCGACCGCGGCGGCGACGGCGCTGCCCATGCCGATGCCCATGACACCCCAGGTGCCGACATCGATCCGCTTGCGCGGCTTGTGCATATTGATGATGCTGCGGGCGAAATCCAGCGTGTTGGCCCCCTCGTTCACCACCACCGCATCCGGGCGCTCGTCGACCACGCGTTTCAGAGCGCCCAAAGCCCCCTGATAGTTCATCGGCACCGCGTTGTTCTGCAGGCGCGCCGCCATCTTCTGGATATTGGCGTCCTTGCGCTCCTTGACCGCCGTTACCCAGTCGGTCGGGGCCTTCTGCCAATTGTCGCCCATCTTCTCCAGCAGGGCGCCCAGCACCGAGCCGATATCGCCAACCAGCGGTGCTGCGATCTCGACGTTGCTGTCCATCTCGGTGGGCTCGACATCGATCTGCACGAATTTCGTGGAATGCGGCTCGCCCCACTGTTTGCCCTTGCCGTGGCTGAGCAGCCAGTTCAGCCGCGCCCCGACCATGATCACCACGTCGGATTCCTTAAGCACCAGCGAGCGCGCTGCCGCGGCGGCCTGGTCATGGGTATCGGGCAGCAGGCCTTTGGCCATGCTCATCGGCAGATAGGGGATGCCGCTTTTCTCGACGAATTCGCGCACGGTGTCGTCGGCCTGCGCATAGGCCGCGCCCTTGCCCAGGATGATCAGCGGCTTCTTGGCGCCTTTGATCACGTCAAGGGCGCGATCAACCGCAGCGGGGGCGGGAATCTGCGCCGGTGCCGGGTCGATCACCTCGACCAGCGACTTCTGGCCTTCGATCTCGTCCATCACCTGACCCAGCAGCGAGCCGGGAATGTCCAGATAGACCCCGCCGGGACGCCCCGACACCGCGGCGCGGATGGCGCGGGCGACCCCGATGCCGATATCCTCGGCGTTCAGGATCCGATAGGCCGCCTTACAATGGGGCCGGGCAATCGCCAGCTGGTCCATCTCTTCGTAATCGCCCTGCTGCAGGTCGATGACCTCACGTTCCGAGCTGCCCGAGATCAGGATCATCGGCCAGCAGTTGACATTGGCGTTGGCCAGCGCGGTCAATCCGTTCAGGAAACCCGGTGCCGATACCGTCATGCAGATGCCCGGCTTCTTGGTCAGGAACCCCGCGACCGAAGCGGCAAAGCCGGCGTGCTGCTCGTGGCGGAACGACAGCACCCGCACCCCTTCGCCCTGGGCGATCCGCAGCAGGTCGGAGATCGGGATCCCCGGCACCGTATAGATCGTTTCGACGCCGTTCAGCTTCAGCGCATCGAGCAACAGGTGAAATCCGTCGGTCAGGGTCTGTTCGGCCTGCACTTCGGCAACTGCGACTTGTGACATTATAGTATCTCTCCCTTTCAGTGATTTCACTTGGCTTCCAGCGCCGAGGCCTTTTGCTCCTCGGCATGTTTCAGGCCGGACCAAGTTTTGTGGATGTGGTCATGCAACCGCATCGTGTGTTTGCGGACGCTGCGCGAGGCCAGATCGGCATCCCGGGATTCCAGCGCCTCGATGATCTCCATGTGATCGGCAACCGAGCGGCGGGCGCGATCGCTCTCGCCCATCGCGCGGCGGCGGACCGCCTGGATGTGCAGGAACAGCCCGTCCGCGGTGGTGCGCAGCAGCTCGCATCCGGACATTTCCAGAATCGCCTGGTGAAACCGGATGTTGTCGTCGGAATATTCCTTGAATTCCGCCCGCTCGGGGTCGCTGCTATGGCGCAGCGCAAAATTGCGCAGCGTCGCCAGCTCTTCATCGGTGGCGTTGCGCACCACCAGCCGCGCCGCCATGCTTTCCAGCGCCGCCCAGACCACGACCATCTCAAGGATTTCCTCGCGGGTCTTGCGGGTGACAAAGACCCCCCGGCGCGGGATGATCTCGACCAGCCCTTCTTGCGCCAGCCGGGCCAATGCTTCGCGGATCGGCGTGCGTGAGATCGCCATCCGTTCGGCCAGCTGCCGCTCGTCCAGCTTCAGGTTCGCACCCGGCGCATAGATATCCATGTTAAGAATGGCTTCGCGCAGGACCTGAAACGTATGATCCTTCAGCGTGAAACTGACAGATATGGGCCTCAGATTGTCACTGATCGACACGCGATTTCACCCCCTCCAGGCGATCGGCGCTCCAGCCTCCTCCAGCCAGCTCTCCGAACGGTCAACATTTTGTATACCATACACCTGATCTGCCATCCGTCAACGAAAACAATTTGCCGGTTTACAGTTAAAAAACTTGACAAGCGGGGCCGTGGTATACAAAACACCATGAAGCAACCAACGGAATTCCGGGGGCAAATCAATGCTGATCAGAGCAGAGGAATCGGCGCTTGTCGTGATCGACATGCAAGAGCGGCTGGTTCCTGCCATGCAGGCCCCGGCCCGCACCATCGCCAATACGCGGCGGCTGCTGCAATCGGCGCACTGCACCGGCGTGCCGGCGCTGCTGACCGAGCAGTATCCGCAAGGTCTGGGCGCCACCGTCCCCGAAATCAAAAAGGTCGCGGGCCCCGCGCCGATCCTGCCCAAGATGCATTTTTCCTGCATGGAGGACCCCGGCTTTGCTGAGGCGTTTCGCGCCTTGGACCGTCAACAGGCGGTGCTGGCCGGGATGGAGGCGCATATCTGCGTGGTGCAGACCGCCGAGGGCCTGGTCGAAGAGGGCCACGACGTCTTTGTCGTATCCGACGCGACCGCCTCGCGGACGCTGGAAAGCGAACACGCCTGTCTTGAACGTCTACGGGCGTCCGGCGTAACCGTGGTCACGACCGAGATGGTCATTTTCGAATGGCTCGGCCGCGCCGGCACGGCCGAGTTCAAAGAATTGTTGCCACTGATAAAATAGTCCGACAAACCGGGAGACCCTAAATGAACATACATGAATATCAGGCCAAACAGCTCTTGAAGGAGTATGGCGCCCCCGTCGCACGCGGCGTTGCGATCACCAGTCTCGATCAGGCCGAATCCGCGGTTGCGGACCTGCCCGGTCCGGTCCGGGTGGTGAAAAGCCAGATCCATGCCGGCGGGCGCGGCAAGGGCACCTTCAAGGAACTGGGCCCCGACGCCAAGGGCGGGGTGCGGGTGTCGTTCTCGGCCGAGGAAGCGCTGGCGAACATCCGGGAAATGTTCGGCAAGACGCTGGTGACCCAGCAGACCGGCCCGGCGGGCAAACAGGTCAACCGCCTCTATATTGAAGACGGTGCCGATATCGAGCGCGAGCTTTACCTTTCGATCCTGGTCGATCGGGAAACCGGCAAAGTGTCCTTCGTCGCCTCGACCGAGGGCGGCATGGATATCGAGGCCGTGGCCGCAGAGACCCCGGACAAGATCCACACCATCGGCATCACCGCCTCCACAGGTGTGACCGACGCCGATGCCGAGCGCATCGCCGATGCGTTCGAACTGAGCGGCGACACCCGCGAACAGGGCAAGACACTGTTCAAATCGCTCTACCAGGCCTTTGTCGAAAAGGACATGAGCCTGCTGGAAATCAACCCGCTGATTGTCACCAAAGCCGGTGATGTCCAGGTTCTCGACGCCAAGGTGTCCTTTGACGGCAACGCGCTGTTCCGCCATCCCGACATCATGGAACTGCGCGACAAGACCGAAGAAGACGCAAAAGAAATCGAGGCTTCGGAATACGATCTGGCCTATATCGCGCTCGACGGCGATATCGGCTGTATGGTGAACGGCGCCGGGCTGGCCATGGCGACCATGGACATCATCAAATTGTACGGCGCCTCGCCGGCCAACTTTCTCGATGTCGGCGGTGGCGCGACCACCGAAAAGGTCACCGCAGCGTTCAAAATCATCACCTCGGACCCCAATGTCAAAGGCATTCTGGTCAACATCTTCGGCGGCATCATGCGCTGTGATGTGATCGCCGAAGGCGTGGTCCAGGCGGTTAAGGATGTCGGGCTGGAAGTGCCGCTGGTGGTCCGTCTTGAGGGCACCAAGGTGGAAGAAGGCAAGGCCATCATCAATGACAGCGGGCTGAACGTCATCGCCGCGGACGATCTCGACGACGCCGCACAAAAAATCGTCAAGGCCGTGAAGGGGTAACGCGAATGTCCATTCTGATCGACAAGAACACCAAAATCATCGTGCAAGGCCTGACCGGCAAGACCGGCAGCTTCCACACCGAACAGGCGCTGGCCTATCACGGCACCCAGATGGTGGCCGGCACCCACCCCAAGAAGGGCGGCACCGAATGGTCCGGCGCCGACGGCCAGAGCCTGCCGATCTATGCCTCCGTGGCCGAAGCCAAGGATGCCACCGGCGCCACCGCCAGCGTGATCTATGTGCCCCCGGCTGGCGCCGCGGCGGCCATCGAAGAGGCGATTGATGCCGGGATCGAGCTGATCACCTGTATCACCGAAGGTGTGCCGGTGCTGGATATGGTGCGCGTCAAGGAAAAGCTGGAAGGCTCCTCCAGCCGCCTGATCGGCCCGAACTGCCCCGGTCTGATGACCCCGGACGAGTGCAAGATCGGCATCATGCCCGGCGCGATCTTCAAGAAGGGCTCGGTCGGTGTGCTGTCGCGTTCGGGAACGCTCACCTATGAGGCGGTCTATCAGACCTCGAATGCCGGGCTGGGCCAGTCGAGCGCGGTCGGCATCGGGGGCGATCCGGTCAAAGGCACCGAGTTCATCGACATCCTCGAACTGTTCCTCGCGGATGACGAAACCGAATCGATCATCATGATCGGCGAGATCGGCGGCTCGGCCGAGGAAGAGGCGGCGCAGTTCCTCAAGGACGAAGCCAAGAAGGGCCGCAAGAAACCGGTGGTCGGCTTCATCGCCGGACTCACCGCGCCGCCGGGCCGCACCATGGGCCATGCCGGCGCAGTGATCTCGGGCGGCAAGGGCGGCGCCGAGGACAAGATCGAGGCCATGAAATCCGCCGGGATCCGGGTCTCGCCATCGCCGGCGAAACTGGGCGAAACCCTGCTGGATCTTCTGGGCTGAGTTTACTGACCAAGTCCTCCCTGGATTGGTAAGTAGCTTGGGGCGCTCTGCGGAGCGCCCCTTTTTTTATCGGCTTGATCTGCGCGCTTTAGCTTTCGTAGCGGGTATTGCCGCGCCGCCCCGGATCGATCGGCAGGTCCACCACCAGCGGCTGGTGCGCCCGCTGCGCGCAGGCCTGGCGCGGACAGATATGGCAATTGATCCCGATCGGGCTGAACCGGTTGGGCACCTGAAAATTGAACGCCTTGGCATAGCCGATCTTGTGGGCGTACTGGATCTCGCAACCGATCGCCACAGCGACCCGATGGTTGCGCGTCGCCGGGTTGAACGCGGGCCGGTCCGCGGTGCGGCTGAGCGTGAAAAACCGTTGCCGGTCAGGCATTTCGACGAATTGCGGAATGATCTCGCCGGGCTGCATGAAGGCGCTGTGAATGTTCCACACCGGGCAGGAGCCGCCGAATTCCGCCAGTTGAAACGGCGTCGCATTGAACCGTTTGGTGACATTCCCGGCCCGGTCGATGCGCAGGAAAAAGAACGGCACCCCCCTGGCCGAGGGCCGTTGCAGCGTGGTCAGCCGGTGGCACACCTGTTCATGGGAACAGTTGAACCGGGTGGCGAGGCGCTCGACATCATAGCGGGCTTCTTCGGCGGTCTTGCGGAACCGGGCATAGGGCATCAGGAACGCGGCGGCGAAATAATTGGCCAGTTCGACCTGCAGCCGCGCCCGCCCGCGGCCGGGGGCGATTTCGCTGTCCTCGATCAGCCGCTCCAGAATGCCCTCGATCTCGATCAGCCCCAGCACATGGGCCAGTTGGAACGCCCGGTTCTGAAAATCCAGCGCCTCGGAGAGATAGACCATGCGCGCCTGCCGGTCGTGGATGCGCAGCGCTTCCTGCATCGCCTCGGCGGGGCGGATCGCCACCTGGGTGCCATGGATCGATTGCAGCCGCAGGCGCAGCCCCTGAAAGATGTCTTCGCTTGAGCCGGGGATCTGCTCGTGCAGGGCTTCGGCGGCGCGTTCCAGAATATCGAAATAATTCTCATTGCTGCGGAAGAAATCATGAATCAGGGTTTCCGGCGAGGCCTCGGCCAGCGCGTCGCGGGTGGTGGTCTCGCTCTGGCGCATGATCCGGTCCAGCGTGCGGGCATGGTGGCCATGCAGTTTCACGAAACATCCGGCCAGCCGGGGCGCGTGTTCAATGGCGGCGCGCAGCTCCTGCAGATCCGGCGCCTCGTCCTCGAATATCGGATCCTGAAGAATGTTGCGCAGATCCACCAACAGGGTTTGCGGCGGGTCCTTGACCAGCGCGCGCCAGTCCACCTGATAGACCTCGGACAGCGCCATCAGCATCCGCACCGACAGGCTGCGCTGATTGTTTTCCAGCATGTTGATATAGGCGCTGCTGACCCCCAGTGCCTTGGCCATTTCGGCCTGGCTCTGATCGTGCTGACGGCGCAATTGGCGCAGTTGCGGGCCGACGAAGGCTTTGCTCATGTCACATCCAAAGTTAACAAATTAACAATCTACACGATTGTTGGTAACTTGTCTTCACTCCTCAACACAATTTTCCGGGAAATTCCTGCCAATGGATGGTACCCACCCGCAACAGAGAAAGAGGAAAATTCAATGTCTTATCGTATCCTGATTCTCGGAGCGTCCTATGGGTCGCTTCTCGGTACAAAACTTATCGCAGCCGGACATGATGTGACGCTGGTCTGCCGCGACCAGACCGCCGCCCTGATCAACGACAAGGGCACCGAAGTGCGGATCAAGCTGCGCGACGAAGACGACCATCGCAGTTTCTTCTCCGGCGACCTGGCCGGAACGCTTGACGCCAAGACTCCGGAAGAGGCGCAACCGCAGGATTACGACCTGGTCTGCCTGGCGATGCAGGAACCGCAATATTCACACCCCTCCCTGCGCGAGTTGCTGGCCCGGGTGGCCGAGGCGAAAGTGCCCTGCATGTCGATCATGAACATGCCGCCGCTGCCCTATATGAAGCGGATTCCCGGCCTCGATTGTTCGGGCATGGACGGGGCCTTTGAAAGCCCCTCGATCTGGGAAAAGTTCGATCCGGCGCTGATGACCCTGTGCTCGCCCGATCCGCAGGCGTTCCGCCCGCCTGAAGAAGAAGCCAATGTGCTGCATGTGGGCCTGCCGACCAACTTCAAGGTCACCCGCTTTCACAATGCAAAACACGACGCCATGCTGGCCGAGCTGGAGCAGGGCATTCTCGACTACCGCATCGATGGCAAGGACGTGCCGGTGAAATTGCGGGTGTTTGATTCGCTGTTCGTGCCCTTCGCGAAATGGGCGATGCTGGCCACCGGCAACTATCGCTGCATCACCCCCGACGGGCCCCGCGCGATCAAGGATGCGGTCCATGGCGATCCGGCGAAATCAAAAGAGATTTACGGGTTCGTCAACGATCTGGTGGTCAAGCTCGGCGCTGATCCCGAAGATCTGGTGCCGTTCGAAAAATACGCCAAGGCCGCAGAAAACCTGCTGAAGCCCTCTTCGGCGGCGCGGGCGGTCTATGCCGGCGCGCAGAATATCGAACGGGTCGACAAGCTGATCCAGCTGGTGGCCAAGGCCAGCGGCGTGGCGCATCCAGAGATCGACGCCACCGTGGCCCTGGTCGATAGCAAGCTGGCCGAAAACGCCAAAGCCGCCGGCTGAACCTGCCCCGGGCCCGGCCCGGATCATATCTCCCGCCATGCCCCGGACCGCCCGGGCATGGCGAAGCCGCCCTGCGCGCGACCTGTCGCCAACCGATTCGGCTGCTGCCGGGCCCGCGCGCATGGGCGATCTCCGGCCCCATGCCGGTCCCATTCAGGACCAAAACCCAAGCGCCGCGCGCAGCAAAACCGGCCTCCACCGTGATTGATCGGCGATCCAGACCAGCACAATGGCACGGCCCGGCTGTGGCTTGCCGGGCCGAGTGCCCTTTCGGATGCGGCACGGGCGATTTATCCGGTCACCGGATTTCAAAAAGTTTCAGTCTTGTATATAGGTTAGGCATCTGATCCAGACGCCTTCTGGGCCTATCCCCCTGCCCGGGGATTGCCCGTGCAAAGGGGGCAGTCCCTGGATTGTTCAGAACGAGTAATACCGGGAAGCAAGATGCAGGAAAAAACCGATCAGGCCACGCTGCCGCCACGAACCCAGGCCCAGCAAGCCTATGAGCAGATCGAGGAAATGATCATCACGCTCGAGTTGATGCCCGGCAGCCGGATTTCCGAAGCCAAGATGAGCCAGCATCTGGGTCTGGGCCGCACCCCGGTGCGCGAGGCGATGCAGCGACTGGCCAGCGAGGGCAATCTGCGGATCCTGCCCCGCGCCGGGGCGATCGTGTCCGAAGTCGACGTGACCGATCAATTCAAGCTGATTGCCTTTCGCCGGGAAGTGGAACGGTTTGTCACCATTCAGGCGGCGCGTCTGGCCGATGCCCCCGCCCGCGCGAGTTTCACCCGTTTGGCGGGGCAGTTTCACGCGGCGGCCAAAACCGGCAGAGAAACGCTTTTCATCGATGCGGATCGCGAATTCAATCTGATGATCGCCACCACCGCAGACAACAAATATGCCGCGACCGCGATGGCCCAGATCCAGGCCCAGACCCGGCGCTTCTGGTATCTGACCTTCGACCGGTTCGGGGAACTGGACCAGGTCAGCCCGGCCCATGCCAGGATTGCCCAGGCGGTTGCCGCCAACGATGAACAGGCGGCCCAAAGGGCATTTGACGCGTTGATGGATTATGTCGAGGAATATACCCGCCGGACGGTGGCGGCGCTGAAGCGGTGAGCCGCGTCCGGGCGCGCTGCCCGCGCCCGGCACAAGGTTCGGGGGGCGGCGGACCGGCTCAGGACCGGCCCGCCGCCCCGGATCACGTTACGGGATCAGCAGACAGGCGCAGCGGCAATGGCTGCGCACCGATTGCGACACGCTGCCCTGCAGATAGCCATGGATCCCGCCCAATCCGCGGGTCCCCATCACCAGAAGGTCGACCTTCTCCTGTTCGGTGGCCTCGATGATCCGCCGGTGGGGGCTGCCATCGGTGATATGCGAGGTCACGTTGGTGACGCCTTTTTCCGTGGCATAATCCACCGCCCGTTTGACCAGGAATTCGCCCACATATTGTTCCAGCTTTGACGACAAGGTGCGCTTGCCGCGCGAGCCGCCGACCGGGATCGGCGCCGAAACGTTTTGCAGCCGGCCGATCTCGCGCTGGATCTCGGCCGGGATCGTGCTGTCGCGCAGGATATGGGTGATCTCCTGCGCGGTCGCGTGATGGATCTCGACATGCAGGATGACCAGCCTGGCGTCATATTTCAACGCCAGGTCGACGGCCGCTTCGATTGCGCGCCCGGCATGCTCTGACCCATCCGTGGGGGCGAGAATGCTATCAAACATGGGCTGGCTTTTTCCCCGCGATCAGATGTGCCGGCAGCACCCGCAAGGCCGGGGTCACCAACATCGCCAGCAGGAACAGGGTGATGCCAAGCCATGGCATGGTCGTGCTGCCATTGTGCAGCCCGAGATACATCAGGGGCAAGGCGATCACGGCGGTAATTCCGGCGATAACTTGCAGTTTGATTACATTGTTCATTGGTTCTCTCTCCCTTGGTTGGTTCAGGCGACTAGAACGACGCAGGCACCGATGATGACCGCGACGATGGCAAAGAGCGGGATGGTGATCTTGAGCACCTCGCCCTCTCGGCCCAGAATCCCCGCGGTGGTGGTGCCAAGCAGCACGTTGCCGGGGGCAATCATGTTTCCAGCGGCAGACCCTGCAGTCTGCGCCCCGAGGATCGCCGGGCCATAGAGACCGGTGACCTGCGCGGTGGATTGCTGGAAGGTGCCAAACAGCAGGTTCGAGGCCAGGTTGGATGTGGTCATGAACGACCCCAGCCCGCCGACCATCGGCGCCAGGAAGCCATAGCCCTGTCCGGTGGCCGCCGCCACGCCCTGCGCCAGCACGTTCACCGCACCTGATCCCGCCATGACGTTGGACATCGCGATCAGCGCGACCACCGCAATGGTCGAGGGAATCGACTTGTCCACAGTGCGGCTGACGATCCGGCCCAGCCCACCTTTCGAGATCGTGCCGAAGCTGTTGAACGCCAGGTAACCGATCACCGCCGACAGCAGCAGGAAGGTGCCGGCATGGGTCAATGGCGAGAACCGGACCGCGCTTTCGGGGCGGATAAAGCCAAGCTCGGTCACAGTTTGCGGAAAGCTCAGCCCAAAGGACCAGGCCCCAAGCGCGGATTTGACCGGCGGGATCAGCAGCACGCCAAAGGTGATGATCAGCAAGGCGAAATAGGGAATGAACGCCTGTTGCAAAGACATTCCCCCCGCCTCCTGGCGGCTCTCCACCGCCACCGCGGCGCCACCGGATCCGAGCACGGCTGCAGGGGCAGCACCGGTGTCGATCTCCTCGGGCGCGACATCCGCCTGGCGGCGCTCTTCAGTAAAGATGTGGCTGGTTGCGGGTTTGGGATCCCGGTACAGCTTCATCCGGCCCACCACGAAGATCGCGACAAAGGCGACGCTGCTGGCAATAAAGCCGTTCAGCGTGTCGTTCCACTGCGACAGGCCCAGGGTCAGGCCGCCTTGGATCAGCGACATCACGATGACAACCGGAAGCCCCTTGCGGATGCCGGTCCAGCGATCATAGAGCCAGCACACCAGCAGCCCGCCAAAGATGTTGAGCACCCAGATGAAGCTGGCCGCGTAAAGCGCGGTCTGCGCCGCGGTCACCACATCCATGCCGGTGACTTCTTTCAGCCCCAGCCAGGCCACCGACAACGTGCCGAAGGTGTTGTTCCAGGCATGGCCGATCAGCGGGATCGTCACCGCATAAAGCGGCCGCACCCCGATGCCGACCAGCAGCGGCGCACAAACCGCGATCGGCACGCCGAACCCGGTCACCCCCTGCAAGAACGAGGCAAAGGCCCAGCCAAAGGCCATGACCTGCATCAGCGGATCGGGCAGCATCCGGGTGATGCCCCGGCGCAACGGCTCGAAGGCCTGGCCTTCATGCGAGACCTCGTAGATGAGAATAGACGCCCAGACCACGTAAAGCACGGTCAACGCACTCCAGATGCCCTTGGCGTTTTCATAGCCGATGACATCGAGCGGGGCGCCGAAATAAAAGAAGGCCATCGCCAAAGCGACAATCCAGGACACCGGCCCGGCTTCGGCGGCGCCCCAATTCGCGCCCAGCATGAGCAGCAACAGGATCGCCAGGGGCAGAAATGCCAACCCCCAGCTGACCCAGGTAATATCGATCGTCATAGTCTCTCCTCCCTGCGACCGGGTGTTTCCCCGGCTTGTCATTCGGCCAATGACTTTCCCTATCCGAAATGCGGGCGCGCGCCCCTCGCGCGCGCCCCTCTGTTACCAGCCCAGGGCGATCCCATCACCGCGCGCATCGGCGCCGGCGGCCAGAACCCCGGTGTCGTGATTGCACTGGATCGCAGCGGCGTGACCGGCCAGGTCGCTCCATTCGCCCACCGGTTCCACGCTGTGGCCCCGCGCCCGCAGATCGTCGAGCACCGCCTCGCCAAACCGGGTCTCGACCCGCAGCGATTTGGTGTCCTCGCCCCAGGTCCGGCCATAAAGCCAGCGCGGCCGGTCCAGCGCGGTCTGCACATCGAGCCCGTAATCGACCACCCGCGAGGCGAGCATCGTGCTGGTCTGGGGCTGCCCTTCGCCGCCCATGGTGCCATAGACCAGATGCGGGCGCCCGTCTTTCAGCAGCATCCCCGGCATCAGGGTATGGAAGCACAGCTTGCCGCCTTCCAGGCTGTTCACGTGGTTTTCGTCCAGCGAGAAGGACGCGCCGCGGTTCTGCAACAGGACCCCGGAGTCCCCGGCCACGAAGGCCGAGCCGAATTCGTGATAGATGCTCTGGATGATCGAGACCGCGTTGCCGTCCTTGTCCACGACCACGGTGCAGGTGGTGTCCCGGCCCATCGCCTCGCGGCGATCATCGGCCGCTTTCTCCATGCTAATCCGCCCGGCGAGTTCCTTGGCGTATTCCTTGGACAGCAGCTGCTCCATCGGGATGTCGCAATGCGCTGGATCGGTGAGATAGCGGTCGCGATCCTGGAAGATCAGCTTGGACGCCTCGACGATCAGATGCGCGTAATCGGCGCTGGTGTCGGAGATCTTCGACAGGTCGAACTGTTCCAGCACGTTCAGCAGCATCAGATGCACAAACCCCTGCGAGTTCGGCGGATGCTGATAGGCGGTGAGGCCGCGATAGGTGGTGGAAATCGGCTCGTCCCAGATGCCGTGATGGTCCTGCAGGTCGGATTTCTGCCAATAGCTGCCGGCCGCATTCAGCGAGCGCAGGATCTCATCGGCGACCGGGCCGTCGTAAAACCCTTCGCGGCCATTCTTGGCCACCGCTTCCAGCGTTTCCGCCAGCTGGGGCAGACGCATGATGCTGCCGATCTCGGGCACCTTGTCGCCGGGCAGATAGGTGTTGCGGGTGCTGTCGGACTGCGACAGCACATCGAACCGGTCGGCCGAGAACCGCGCCTGCCCGGCGGTCACCGGAAAGCCGTTGCGGGCATAGCCGATCGCCGGTTTCAGGATCTCCTCCAGACCCAGTTTGCCAAACCGCTCATGGGCCTTGCACCAGCTGTCGGCCGCGCCCGGAACCGTCACCGCCGCCAGCGCGCCGCGCTCGGGAATCTGGTTCAGGCCGGCATTGCGATAGATATCGCGGCTGGCATTGCGGGCCGAGCGCCCGGTGCCGTTCAGCGCGTGAACCTTTTTTTCCGCCTGATCGTAAATCAACCAGAACGCATCCCCGCCGATGCCCGTCATATGCGGATAGACGACCCCCAGAGTCGCATTCATCGCAATCGTTGCATCGACGGCATTGCCACCTTTCTGCAAGACCTCAAGCCCGACCACTGATGCAAGGTAATGGGGCGAAGAAACCGCGCCTTCGCTAGACTGCATAAGGGCGCGCGTGTGTTGTGCCATCGGTGAGACCTCCCAAGTCATCTGATATGTCAGTTGCATGGTATGCCAAAAATTACCTTGCGCAACGTTTATTTTAAGATTGCGCAACCATCTGATAAAACTATTGGAATATAGTTAGGATCAGAATCCCAAATCCCGCCGGAACATTTCTGCACTTGGTCGACCAAGTTTTGTACGCGTCAACCCAAGCGGGATTCGATCCCCCGGCAAGGTCGGCAGAGCCCCCTCAATCCGATACGTGATTCGGGATGCGGCAGAGCCTGCGCAAGGGTCTGAACCCTCTGAAAACCCGGCGCGTTTCGGGTCAGGGTGGCGCGCTAAACTGTACTCCCGAAGCGGTTCCCGCGCGCTGGCATCAAGAAAACCTGTGCGCAATCGCCCCCTGTCCCTGTCTGCGAGCGGGCAAATTTTTCTCGCAACCGCTCTGGCTTCGGCGTAATCCGGAAGACATGGTCATCACCGTCCGAAACCGCTTTGATCCTGACCCAGGAAGGTCATCATGAGCCGCCCCAATCTTGGTGCGGTGGCAATCGGGCGCAATGAGGGCGCGCGGCTGCGGGCCTGTCTGCGCTCGCTGATCCGGGTCTGCGACCGGGTCGTATATGTTGACAGCGGCTCGTCCGATGACAGTGTCGCCTTCGCCCGCAGCCTGGGGGTTATCGTGGTCGAACTGGACCTCGAGATCCCCTTCACCGCCGCCCGCGCCCGCAATGCCGGCTTCGCGGCGCTGGCGCAACAGGGGCCGCTGGATCTGGTCCAGTTCGTCGATGGCGATTGCGAGGTGGTTCCGGGCTGGCTGGAGGCCGGGGTGGCGGCGCTGGCGGCCAATCCCGGCCTCGGTCTGGTCACCGGCTGGCGGCGCGAGATTCACCCCGAGGCCTCGGTGTATAATGCCCTGTTCGAAGCCGACTGGCACCGCCCCGCCGGGCCGATCACAACCTGCGGGGGTGACATGATGGTGCGAACGCAAGCGTTCCGCCAGATCGGCGGTTTCACCCCCCATGTGATCGCCGCCGAGGATGACGAGTTCTGCCTGCGGCTGGGACAGGCGGGCTGGCAACTGGAACGTCTGGCCCGGCCAATGACCCTGCACGATGCCAATATGAAAAGCTTTGGCCCCTGGTGGAAACGTTCCATCCGTGACGGCCATGGCTTTGCCCAGGTCGGCTGGATGCACCCGGCCCATTTCCGGCGCGAACGTCTGCGCGTGTGGGTCTACGGTCTGGTGCTGCCGCTGATTTTCCTTCTGGGCCTGAGCCTGACCCCCTGGATTTCGATTCTGGTGCTGGCGGTCTATGCAATGTCCTATCTTCGCACGGCGCGAAACCTGCGGCAGCGCGGGGTTGATGCGGTGCTGGCGCTGAAACAGGCTTTTTTTCTGACGATTTCCAAATTTCCCAATCTTTCAGGCATGCTGATTTATCATCACCGCCGCCGCAAAGGCGGTGACATGCAAATTATCGAGTACAAGTAGGAAAACCATCATGGTCCCAGAAGAATGGCGCGTCGGCCTGATTGGTGCAGGATATATCGCGCAATGGCATGCGCAGGCGCTGCAGGCGACGCCCGGGGTCCGGCTCGCCGCTGTCTGCGACCGCGCGCAAGACGCCGCCGCGGCGCTGGCCTCGGCCCATGGGGTGGCGGCTTTCACCGACCTTGACGCGATGCTCAAGGCCGGGATCTGCGACGCGGTGCATATCCTGACCCCGCCGCAACTGCATCACCCCCTGACCCTGCAATGTCTGCAGGCGGGGCTGCATGTCCTGGTCGAGAAACCCGCCGCCGTGGCGCTGGCCGAGCTTGAGGAAATGGCGGCAGCCGCCGCTGCGGCAGGCAAGCAGCTTGGCATCTGCCACAATTTCCTTGGCCTGCCCGCCTATCAAAAGCTGCGCAAGATCCGGGCTGCGGGGGATCTGGGGGTGATCTCCGCCCTCCAAATCAATTGGGCGCTGCCCCTGCCGCCGCTGCGCTCTGGCCCTTACGGGATCTGGCTGCTGGAGCAGACCCGGAATCTGCTGCTTGAACTTGGACCGCATCCGTTCTCTTTCGCCATCGATCTTTGCGGCCCGCTTGAAATCGAACATGTCAGCCTGGGCCAATGGATCGACCTGCCCGGCGGCGAGCGGCGCCCGCAAAGCTGGCGGATCCTGGCCCGCGCCGGCGCGGTGGATGTCACCCTGACCCTGTCGCTGGTGGAAACCTTTGATGACCGCTCGGTGACGCTGTGTGGCTCGTCGGGCATGGCGCGGCTGGACTATGCCGCCGATACGCTGGTGGTGGCCCGCGACAACACGTCGGAACTGGTGCTCAACCCGCTGCGCAAGGAGCTGGGCAAGGCGGCGGCGCATCTGCGCGAAGGCATGGGCAATGCTCTGCGTCAGGCGGTCTCGCTGAACCAGAAAAGCCCCTATGCCCTCAGTTTCAGGGGCACGTTCAGCGGCTTTTATGACGGGGTGCGCAAGGGCCGTCCGGATCCGCGTTTCGCGCCGGATCGGGCGCTTCAGATCATGCAGGCGCTTGAGGCTTGCCTGGCAACTTTGCCGCCGCAAAAAGCCCCGCCGCCGGCCCCGGCCGCACCCCCCACGCCGAAAGTCATGGTGATCGGCGGCACCGGGTTCATCGGCCGCAACCTGACCCGCCATCTGGTGGCCCGTGGCCATGACGTCCGCGTTCTCTCACGCGGGCGCAATGGGCCCTTTGATGACATTTCCGACCATGTCGAACTGCGCGCCGTGGCGCTGGACGACGAAGCCGCGCTGAGCCGTGCCATGGAGGGGATCGATTATGTCTTCAATCTGGCCCGCTCCAATGACACCACCTGGGACGCCGCGCTGGAAAACGATGTGGGCACCGCCCTGCGGATTGCCCGCGCCGCCCGGCGCGCCGGGGTCGCCCGGCTGATCTATACCGGCACGATTGCCTCTTACGATATGTCCGACCCGGCCCGCGTGATCACCGAAGACACGCCCTTTGGCGACATGAGCCAGCGCAATCTCTATGCCCGCTCCAAGGCCGAATGCGAGCGCCGCCTGATCGCGGATCAAGAGACCGCAGATGTGCCGCTGGTCATTGCCCGCCCCGGTATCGTCGTCGGGGCCGGCGGGCCCTTGCAGCATTGGGGCATCGGCCGCTGGCATGGTTCGGGTGCGGTGCGGCTGTGGGGCAATGGCCGCAACATCCTGCCATTCGTTCTGGTCGATGATGTCTCGGATGGGCTGATCCGGATGATGGAGCACCCGGAAGCCGCCGGAGAAAGCTTCAACCTGGTTGGCGAGCCCCTGCTGAGCGGGCATGATTACTTCGCCGCAATCCACCAGCGTCTTGGCGCCAGGCTGAAGGTGTCCTCGTCGAATCTGGCGCTGCTCTGGGCCGCGGATCAGGTGAAAACCGCGCTGAAGAAACATGGTCTGCGGCGCAAGGATGTGGTTCCGATCACGCTGGCCGACTGGAAATCCCGCGGCCATCTGTCGCCCTTCGATAACCGCAAGGCCCGGCATCTGCTGGGCTGGGCGCCGCAAAGCGATCGCGACCGGTTCCTGCACCAGGCGATCGACGACGCCCGCCTGTTTCGCTGAAAGGGGGACGGGTCTGGTTCATATCCGCAGGGTCCGGCGCGGCGGACGGCCTGCCCCGATCCTGGGGGCCGCGCTTGTGCCGCCCATGCGCCCCCCCTATACACGGGCGGCGTTAACATCAGCTGCATGCCATCCCGTGGAATAGCTGCGGCCAAACAACTGAATGGAAAAGAAAATGACTATTGAACGCATTCGGGTCAAAACCCGCTCCAGCCCGGTCCTGCGCCATAATGACACCGTCTATCTGACCGGTCAGATTGGCGAAGGCGCAACCGTCACCGAACAGACCAAAAGCTGCCTGGCGCGGATCGATGCCCTGCTGGCCGAAGTCGGTACCGACAAGCGGCACCTGCTGCAGGCGACCATCTGGCTGGCCGATATGGGCGATTACGACGCCGTCAACGAAGTTTGGGACGCCTGGGTTCCCGAGGGCTGTGCCCCGGTCCGCTCCTGCGGCGAAGTCAGCGTGCTCGATCCCAATTCCCGCGTCGAGATCATCATCATCGCGGCGATGCCCGCAGCCTGATGCAAAACCCGCTGCCGGGGCCCTGATGTGCCGGCAGCACCAAGAGAGCGGTGGCCGCCATGGCTGGCGGATACGCACCGCTCCTGCTCCGGCCCGAACGCGCTCAGGCGCGCGCATACAGCGGCAGGATCGCCCCGCTGATTTCCATATTCTCCGGCAAGACCAGCTGCAGGATCGCCTCAGCCGCCGCCGCCGGACTCAGCCATTTCGACGGATCGGCCTTGGGCATCGCGGCGCGGTTGGCTGGCGTGTCCAGCGTCGAGGGGGCAATCGCATTGACCAGAATCCGCTCGCCCTTGAGCTCATTGGCCAGCGCCTGTGTCAGCGCTGCGACGGCGGCCTTGCTGGTGGCATAGGCGACCATCTTCGCGCCGCTGCGCGGCTCCAGCGCCGGACGGGCGGCGACATTGACAATGCGCCCACCCTGCCCGGTTTCGCCCATGGCGCGGGCGGCGGCGCGACAGCACAGCAAAGCGGTCAGGGTGTTCATTTCGAACAGGCGCAGAAATTCCGCACGGTCGGTTTCGGCCAATGGTGCCATCGCAAAGCCGCCCGCCAGATGGACCGAGGCCCAAAGCTGCGGAATGGTGGCGTAAAACCCCTGCACCGCCGCTTCATCGGTCAGGTCCACCCCCGCTGTGATCAGCAGCCGATCCGCGGTGCTGGCGGGGGCGGTTTCGCGGCGGTGCGTGGGAACATGACAGATGGCCCCGGCCGCGATCAGCCGCGCAACGACAACCTGCCCCAGCGCGCCGCTGCCGCCGGTCACCGCAACATGTCTGCCGGATAAGGAATGTTCGCTCATGGCCGCAGCGTAATCCATTCGCCCGGCATGAGGCAACCGCAGCGAAAGCCCCGTGCCGCTGGGCAAGCAGGGCGCCAGCGGCCCGCGCAAAGGCGGTTTTCTCAGTCGAGCAGCCCCAGACGCTGTGCCCGTTCGAGCAGCAGTTTCACCGAGGACGGCTGCCATTTGCTCCGCCCGCGCGGGGTGCGTTCGCGCATGGTTTCCAGCCGATCGCAGATCGCCTGCAAGGTGATCTCGGGATCGGCGCCCTTGATCGCCGCGACAATGGCGGGCAGGCGGTCGTCGCTCTCGCGGCGCCGGGCCCGGCCCAGCACCGTCGCGGGCAGGAAACCGTCGCGCACATAGGCGTTCACCGCGCGCAGCAGGCGGCTTTGGGTCCAGCGCCGCGCCGCGGGCAAAGGCGCGTTGACGATCCGCAGCACATCCTCCCAAGCCATGTCCGGGCGCAAGCGCCGCACCTGGGGCACCCAGTCCGGCGCCGTCGCGTGCAGCCGCTCCAGATAACCGTTCTGGCGCGCCAGCCGGACCTTGCGCAGCGCCGCCGGATCCCTCGCGCGCAGGCCGGGATTGCCGCCGATCCGCCCCTGGCGGCGGGCGCTGGCCAGACCAGCCGTGGTGCGCTCGCGGATCAGCGCGCGCTCGAACTCGGCCGCCGCCCCCAGAACCTGAAGCGTGAACTTGCCCTGCGGCGAGGCGGTGTCGATCGGGTCTTGCAGCGAGCGGAAGAAAGCGCCCTTGGCTTCCAGCCGCTCGATCACCTCGAGCAGATGCGGCAGCGAGCGCGCCAGCCGGTCGATCCGCACCACCACCAGCGTCTCGCCCTGGCCGATCCGCTCCAGCACCCGGGCCAGCACCGGCCGGGCGCGGTCCCCGCCCGAGGCCTGCTCTTCATGGATTGCGCCGCAGCCGGCCGCTTGCAGGGCCTCGCGCTGGGGCAACAGGCTCTGCTCTTCGGTGGAGATCCGGGCATAGCCGATCAGGGACATGGCAATCGCCCTTTGCACTTTCAGATATTACTTGTAAACGATCCTTTGCAAACGAATGCAAGCCCCGATCTGGGGGCGCATCCGCCCTGTTGCCCCCGAATGTCCGGCCCCGCGCGCGTCGCAAAGCTGCCGCTGGGCCCGCGCGCCCCGGTTGCCAAAGCAAAGGGCCGCGGCGCGGCGCAAATCTCTTGTGTGCCGTGCAAAATCCTTATATTTTGCACATATGAAGCCCCCTAAACCAGTGTCACATGCTCTCCGCGACGATAGCGGGCCAGATGATGCGCCCCCCGAAGCGGCGCTGTGGTTCCGGCCCGACAGTGGCCAGCCCGACCCCGAGTTCCGCCCCCCCGGACCCCAGACCGCACCGCAGGAAACCGCGATTCTGGCCGATTGGGCACAGGCCGAGGCCGGCCATGCGGCGCATCTGGCACAGGTGGCCGGACGGCTCGGCGCCCTTGGCGACCGCCTGCAGCGCGCCCCGCACGGCTGGCGGCATCGGCTGGCGCTGCTTGAGGCGGCAGAGCTCAGCTGGGTCATCGGCGCCCGGATCGGCCCCGATCGGCTGGCGCTCTGGATCTCCATGCACTTGTCCAGCGTGCAGGACGACACCGGCGCGCTGGCCCGGGTCGGCTGGGCGGTGCGGCGCCTGACCGGTGGCCCCGGCCCCGAGGCGGACCTTGTCGGGTTCCTTGAGCGCCGCGACCCCGAAAGCCGGGCCGATGACCCGGATGGCTTTGCCGCGCGCGCGCAAGCCTGGCTGGATCTGCTGGCGGCGGCGCGCGCCCTGCACCCGATCACCCGCGCCGCCATGGGGGTGCAGCTCTGGAACCTGGCCGGGCTCGACCAGCCCGGCGACCGGCTCGAAGCGGCGGTCACCGCGGGCCGGATCGCGGCCGGCGACGGCAATGGCGCGGTATTTGCGCCGCTGGCCCTGGGCGGCGCCGGCGGGCTGCACGCCGGCGGCCCCCCGGCCGAGCGGCTTGGCCGCTGGCTCGACGGGATGCAGCGCGCGATCCAGACCGCGATGCGCCAGCTCGACGATATCGAAAGCTGGGCGGCGCGCGCCGAGACCGCCATGGCCCCGCTTTCGGGGCGCACCGGCCCGGCCCTGCGCGCAGTGCTGGTGGAATGGCCGCTGGTCTCGGCCCCGATGGCCGAAACCCTGACCGGTGCCAGCCGCGCGGCGGTGCAGCGCAATCTGGCCCGGATGGAGGCCAGCGGCCTGGTCCATGAGGTGACCGGACAGGGCCGGTTTCGCCTGTGGCGCGCCGCCACCGCCAAAGACCGGGGCCGTCAAGGCACAAGACCCCGCTGACGGCGAATTTGCGACAGGATCGGCGCGATGACGGTTCGGGTTTTGGACAAATCAGCGGCCCGCCCGCGGCAGCTTTTCAGAGGCCCAGGGAAAAACTTTCTTGCATTACAACTGGCAACCGCACACGAATGAGCCCAGTCAACAATAGGAAAACGGTAACGAGGACCCGGCCATGGCCATCATCAACCTGAAACTGCTCGGTAGCGGTGAAACCGTCATCGACGACCAGAATGCCAAGGACGGCGATGTCATCCATCTCGAAGTGGTGGATTCCGGCACTCTGGTCGTCGACGGTGTCAAGGTGACCATCGGCAATATTATCGGCGCCGGGGCAGCGTCAAGCCCGACTTTCGCGGCACAGAACGGCGGCGAGTTGACAATCAATCAGGGCCTGCTCACCGCGAACCTTCTCAGCAATCCCAAGTTCGAGATCCGCGACGACGGCATCGTGAAGCTGGACGCTTCCGCAATCAGCCCGGGCCTGACCGAAACGCTGCTGAACAAGTTCGACGTGAAATATACCGGCATCCACCATACCGGGAAATTCGTGTACGATCCTCCGGCTGTTTCCCTTCTGGCCTTGGGGCCGCAGACATTCAACGTCACCGATATGGCGGCAACGGACCAGTTCACCATCGACGGTCGGAGCAACCTGAAGCTCGACACCAAATTTCTTCAAGGTCCGGGAAGCGCCTATCGCAACGGAGAACTGCACCTTACCTCGCCAGGAACCCCCCTTCTGGGCGAGACTGTCAACGTCAAGATCCCGATGACACAGGCCGAGTTCGACATGTTCCTGTCTGAGCCATCGGCCTATCTGGGGGGCGGCACCTTTACCTTTCCCGGCAACCTGGTGCCCTGTTTCGCCGCCGGCACGCTGATCCTGACCGCGCGGGGCGAGGCCGCGGTCGAAACGCTGCGGGTCGGGGATCTGGTCATGACCCGCGATCACGGGCCGCAACCGATCCGCTGGATCGGCGCGCGCCGGCTGGATGCCGCGACCCTGGCCGCCCAGCCCAAGCTGCGCCCGATCCGGATTCGCGCCGGGGCCCTGGGCGATAATATTCCCGCCTCCGATCTGCTGGTCTCGCCGCAACATCGGGTGCTGGTGCGCTCGAAGATCGCGCGCCGGATCTTCGCCACCGACGAGGTGCTGGTCGCCGCCAAGCAATTGCTCGCCATCGACGGGGTGGAAACTGCGCAGGATATTGAAACCGTAGAATATTTCCACATCCTGTTCGACCGGCATCAGGTCGTGGTCTCGAATGGCGCCGAGACGGAATCGCTCTATACCGGTCCCGAGGCGCTGAAATCCCTGGGCCATGCCGCCCGGGCCGAGATTTTCGCGCTGTTCCCCGAACTGGCGAGCCGCGACCATGTCCCGCTTGCCGCCCGCAGCCTTGCCCCCGGCAAACAGGCGCGCAAACTGGCGCAGCGCCATGCCGCAAACCAGCAGATATTGGTCCAGCATCTCTAAGGCCGGGGCAAGGCTCCGATCCGGGGTCCGGCAGCGCCGCGCGCAGGCTTATGAGGTTTTGCGCCCGGCCCTGACCGGCGGGTCGGAGGGCGCCGGTTCCACCCAATGCGCCAGCACGACCCGCGCCGCCGCAACGTCGCTTGCGGCCAGGGCCGCGCGCAAGCCCCGCAGCACCGCCGCGACCTCGAGTTCCGACAGCTGCGCCTCGCGGGCGCAAAAGATCTTCTGATAGGGGGTCGGGATCAGCGCGCCGCTGAGCGACAGCTCCTCTTGCAGTTTCTCGCCGGGGCGCAGGCCGGTGATCGTGATCTCGATATCGCCCTCGGGATGGGCCGCGTCGCGCACGCTATATCCGGCGCTTTCGATGACCTGTCGGGCCAGTTTCAGAATTGGCACCGGCGGGCCCATGTCCAGCACAAAGGTCTCGCCGCCGCGCGCCCCGGCCCCGGCCTTCAGCACCAGTTGCACCGCTTCGCGGATGGTCATGAAATAGCGCGTGACCCGGGGATCGGTGACGGTGACCGGCCCGCCGCGGCGGACCTGTTCCTGAAACAGCGGCACCACCGACCCAGATGAGCCCAGCACATTGCCGAAACGCACCATGGCAAACACTGTCCTGTCATGGCGCGTGGCCAGATCCTGCACCACCAGTTCCGCCAGCCGCTTGCTCGCCCCCATCACATTGGCCGGGCGCACCGCCTTGTCCGAGGAGATCAGGATGAAGCGCTCGACCCCTGCTCTGGCGGCCGCACGCCCCAGAATCTGGGTGCCAAAGACATTATTGGCCAGCCCGCTCAGCGGATTGGCCTCAATCAGCGGCACGTGTTTATAGGCCGCCGCGTGCACCACCACCTGCACCCCTTCCTTGGCCAGCACCCGGCGCACATGGCGCAGGTCGGTGACCGAGCCCAGCACCGGCACCAGTTCGATGGCGCTATCCTCGAGCAACTGGCCCAATTCGCGGTGCACGGTATAGAGCGCCAATTCGCTCAGTTCGAACAGGACCAGCCGGGAGGGGCGGCAGTTCAGTATCTGGCGGCACAGTTCCGCCCCGATCGAGCCGCCCGCGCCCGAAACCAGCACCACCCGCCCGGCATAGGCGGCCGCCCCCTTGCCCAGCCGATTGTCGCGGGCCGCGCGGCCCAGGAAATGCTGCGGTGCCACCGGGACCAGCTTGTCCACCAGCGCCTCTTCGCCGATCAGCTGGGCAAAACTGGGCAGGGTCTGCACCTCCAGCCCCAGTTGCTGCAGCCGGCGGGCGATCTGCGCCTGTTTCGGCTGGCGCAGCGATGGCATCGCCAGCAGGATCCGCCGCACATCGCGGGCCTGGGCCTGCTGTGCCAGCCGGGCCGGGGGATAGACCGGCAGGCCCGCCACCAGCACCCCCTGCAGCAAGATGTTGTCATCGATAAAGGCAACCGGATCGATGGTTTTATCGGTTTTCAATCCCAGAGCCAATTGCCGCCCGGTGGTGCCAGCGCCATAGATCATCACCCGCCGGCGCGGCCCGGCCCGCCGATAGAGCCCCAGCACCACCTGCAACAGGATGGCGCGCAACCCCATCATGAACAGGAAATACCCAAGCGCGAAGACCAGATAGAAGCCGGGCGGCAAGCCCAGCCCGGCCAGCCAGAACAGGCCGGCCAGCCCCGCCCCCGCCCCCGCCGCCAGCATTGCGGCGCGTGCCACCGCCCGCCCCTCGAACGCCTTGAGCTGGACCATCGGCAGGCCCAGCCCCAGTGCCAGCGCCGCCACCAGCCCCAACAGCCAGGGCAGCACCGGCAAGGTCTGTTCCAGCAGTTCCAGGGCCGGACCCGGCAGGTGTTGTACCCAAAACGTGAACAACAGCGCCAGCGGCACAAGACACAGATCGATGGTCAGGAAGATCAATGTCTTCTGCGCGCGGGTCAGCGCTGTGATCAGGGTCAGCATTCAGCTTACTGCTCCGTCACAGACACACGGCGCCCCCTGCAGGCTCAGATGCCGCGCTGCCATCAGGCCGCGCAATCTTCCGGCCCCTGCGGCGCGCGATAAATCTCTCATGGCCGGCGCCGCAGCAGGGTGGCGGCCGTGCCCAGCAGCAGCGCCAGATCGAAACACAGGCTTTGGTGGCGCTGATAGATCAGATCCAGCCGGGCCTTGCGCGGCACGCAGTTGCGCCCATAGACCGCATCGGTCTCCGCCGCCGTGGTGCAGCGCGCCAACAGCCATGCTTCGTGTCGGTGATAGACCAGCGTGGCCAGCCCAGTGACGCCGGGGCGGCTTTGCAGCACCCTTGCGTAAAGCGCGGGGTGGCGCTCGACATATTGGCGCAAGGGCGGGCGCGGGCCGACAAAGCTCAGATCGCCCCTGAGGATGTTCCACAGTTGCGGCAACTCATCCAGCCGGCGGGCGCGCAGCCAGCGCCCGGTCGGGGTGATCCGCGCCGCCTTGTCGCCGCCCGACACGCCGCAATCCGCCTTCACCACCGTCATGGTGCGCAGCTTCCACAACCAAAACGGCCGCCCGACCCCTTGCATCCGCTCGGCCACGTGAAACAGCGGCCGGCCCTGCCGCAGCGCCAGCCAGACCAGCAGCCCCGCCAGCAGCGGCATCAGGATCACCGCCAGAACACTGGCCAGGACCAGATCGAGCAGACGTTTGCGCCCGCTCATGGCGCGCCGCCCTGCCACTCGGCCACCAGGGTTGCGGCCTGCCCGGCCGCCGGCGGCAGATCGACCAACCGGGCCAGGCGCGCGGTGGCCAGTTCCACACGCGCAATCGCGTCCTGGGGCGCCGGGCGCGGCTGCCAACCCAGCCCCGCTTGATCCAGCAACGCGCCCATCTCGACGCTACCGGGGGCGGCAATGTTCAGCACCGCGGGCAGGTTCTGCGCCCCGCTCAGGGCGCGCAACACCCGCGCCAGTGTCACCGGGCCGATATAGCTGCGCCGCGGTGTGCACCCATTCGGAAAACGATCCAGGGCGAACCCCGGCTGCCAACCGCCAAGGGTGGCATCGGCCCCGGCGACATTGCCGATCCGCAAGCTGCACAGCGCCACCCCCCGCACCGCCGCAATATTCCGCGCGCGCGCTTCCATCGCTTGCTTGGCGATGCCATAGGGGCTGACCGGCGCCAGGGGGGTGGCCTCGTCCAGCAGACCGGAACGGTTGCCATAGACCGAAGCCGATGAGACCAGCAGCACCCGCGCCCCGACCGCCGCCGCCGCGTGCCCCGCCGCCAGCGCCAGCGCCGCATTGGCGCCCAGATCGCCGCCACGGGCGGCGCGCGCCGGCGTGACCCCGGCCAAACAGAGGATCGTGCCGCAGCCTTCTGCGGCGCGGGCGACAGAGGCCGCGTCCAGCGGATCCGCCCGCACCCAGCCCGGCGCGGGTGGCGCGGAGCGGGTCTGCCAACGCATCGGCGGTCCCGCGCCCTGTTCGCGGCGCAGCAGCCCCCCGATCCGCCCGGTCGCGCCTAGAACAAGCGTGCGCGCATTCCCCACCAGAAACTCCCGCTATGGTTGAGTCGCTCTGCCCACCAATAGCGTGGCCACGGCAAGAAGGGAAATGGTTTCAGCCCGGTGGCACCAGCTTCAGGGCGTCATCGGGTCTCTGCCGGGAGCCGGCGGCGCGGCGTCCGGCTTATTTGGCGTCCTGACGCGCCCGCCAGTCCCGGTACAGCGCGGCAATACGCGCGCCGTTGGCCTGCTGCTCGATCGCCAGGCTCTGCTGTGCCAGCGGGCGGGAAAATTCGTCATAGATACGCTGCGAGGACAGCTCGAACGGCGCCGCCTCTGCATTCGATCCGGCAAAGACCACCCGCCCCAGACCGGCGGCATAACAGGCGCTCAGACACATCGGACAGGGTTGGCCGCTGGCATAGATGGTCGCCCCGCGCACGGCCGCGGCGCCATGGCTGCGACAGGCGCGCTGGATCGCCACCAGTTCCGCATGGGCGGTGGGGTCGCCGCTCAGATGGGCCTCGTTCACCGCGCGCTCCAGCACCTGGCCGCCCTGCACCAGCACCGCACCAAACGGGCTGCCGCCCTCGGCGACATTGCGTTCCGCCAGCGCGATCGCCGCGGCCATGTGGTCCTGATCCTGTGCCATGATTTCTCTCCTTCACTCCAGCAATCCCGCCAGATAAGCGCCATAGCCGTTCTTGGCGAACAGATCGGCGCGGGCGGCCAGATCGGCGGCGCTGATCCAGCCCTTGCCATAGGCGATCTCCTCGGGGCAGCCGGTCTGCAAGCCCTGCCGCTCACCCAGGGTGCGCACGAAATTGCCCGCATCCAGCAGGCTGGCATGGGTGCCGGTATCCAGCCAGGCATAGCCCCGCCCCATCTTCTGCACCTGCAACTGGCCCTCGGCCAGATACATCTCCAGCAGCGAGGTGATCTCGACCTCGCCGCGCGCCGAAGGGGTGACGCGGCGGGCGCGCTCGGGCGCCGTGCCGTCCAGAAAATACAACCCCGTCACCGCATAGTTCGATGGCGGCACCTGCGGCTTCTCGATGATGGCGCGCACCGAGCCGTCGCGCGCGAAATCGACCACCCCATAGCGCTGGGGATCGGCCACATGATAGCCAAAGACCGTGCCGCCGGTTTCCGACACCGCCGCCATCCGCTCGGGCAGACCATGACCGAAAAAGATATTATCGCCCAGGATCATCGCGCTGGCGGCGCCGTCCAGGAAGTCTTCGGCCAGAACATAGGCCTGCGCCAGCCCGTCGGGACTGGGTTGCGCGACATAGGTCAGCGCGACGCCCCATTGGCGGCCATCGCCCAGCGTGCGCCGGAACTGGTCTTGATCCTGCGGCGTGGTGATGATGCAGATCTCGCGGATCCCGGCCAGCATCAGCACCGAGAGCGGGTAATAGATCATCGGTTTGTCATAGATCGGCAGCAGCTGCTTGCTCAGCCCCATGGTGATCGGATAGAGCCGCGTGCCGCTGCCCCCGGCCAGAATGATCCCCTTGCGATCGCTCATGTCGTCACCCCCAGATCGCCTAAGATTTCATTCATGCCCTTGCGCCAATCCGGGCGTGAAATGCCAAACGTCGCCGCGAGTGCGGTGCAGTCCAGCCGCGAATTCAGCGGTCGCGCCGCCGGGGTCGGATATTGTGCGGTCGGGATATCCTCGACCCGGCAGTCGATCCCCGCGGCCTCGAAAATCACCCGCGCGAAATCGGCCCAGCTGACATCCGGGGCGCCGGCAAAATGATAGATCCCGGCCTTGCGCGGGTCCGCCTGCAAGCCGCGCACCACGGTCAGACAGGCCGCGGCCAGATCCCGCGCCGGGGTCGGGCCACCGATCTGGTCGGCCACGATGCGCAAGCCCCCCTGCCCGGTGCCAAGGCGCAACATGGTTTTCAGGAAATTGCTGCCATGGGCCGACACCACCCAAGAGGTGCGCAACACCGCCCAGGCCCCCCCCGCCTGCGCGATGGCCTTCTCGCCCGCCAGCTTGGAGCGCCCATAGGCGCCCAGCGGCGCCGGCGCATCGCCCGGTTTCCACGGCACCTGGCCGGTGCCGTCAAACACGTAATCGCTGGAGATTGACAGGAAGGGAATCCCAAGGCCGGCACATTCCGCCGCCATTGCGCCGGGGGCATCGGCGTTGATGGTGGTGGCCAGCGCCGCCTCCGCCTCGGCCCGGTCCACGGCGGTATAGGCGGCGGCATTGATCACCGCCGCTGGCCGCTGCGCCCGGATCGCCGCCCGACAGCCCGCCGGATCGCTGAGATCCGCCCCGGCCCGGTCAAGGCAAAGCACCTCGCGCGCCCGGGCCAGTTCGCGCGCCAATTGTCCGCTTTGGCCAAAAACCAAGATCGTCATATCCCGCCCCTTTGCTTCTTCTTGCATGAAATATCCCCGCCGGAGGCTCGGTTTGCCAAGGAAAACAGATGTCTGCATCTGTCGGATGGGTATTTTCGACCAGAAAGAAGCACCGGCGCTAGTCTCCGCTGCCCAGCCGTTCGCCCACCCCGTCGCGATTTTGCAACGCCCGCCACCAGGATTCGTTCTCCAGATACCACGCCACCGTCTGCGCCAATCCCTGGTCCAGCGTCACCGACGGGCGCCAGCCCAGTTCCTCGCGCACACGAGAAGGATCGATGGCATAGCGCGCGTCATGGCCGGGGCGGTCGCTGACAAAGCTGATCTGATCGCCATAAGGCGTCGCCTTGGGGCGCTGTTCATCGAGGATCGCACAGATCCGGCGCACCAGATCGAGATTGCGCACCTCGTTCTCGCCACCGATATTATAAGAGCGCCCGAGCTGCCCCTTTGCCAGCACCGTCAGCAACGCATCAGCGTGATCTTCGACATAGAGCCAGTCGCGCACATTCTCGCCGGCGCCATAGATCGGGATCGGCCGCCCGGCCAGCGCGTTCAGGATCACCACCGGGATCAGTTTCTCGGGAAAATGATAGGGGCCGTAATTGTTCGAGCAATTGCTCAGCAGCACCGGCAGCCCATAGGTCGCGCCCCAGGCCCGCACCAGATGGTCGCTGGCCGCCTTGGAGGCGGAATAGGGGCTGCGCGGATCATAAGCGGTGTCTTCGGTGAACAGCCCCTCGGGCCCCAGCGAGCCGAACACCTCATCGGTCGAGACATGGAGAAAGCGGAACCCCTCGGGCCGCCCGGCCTTGGTCCAGAAGCCACGCGCCGCTTCCAGCAGCGTATAGGTGCCGGTGATATTGGTGTTGATAAATGCGCCGGGACCGTCGATCGAGCGGTCAACATGGGATTCGGCCGCCAGATGCAGCACCGCGTCGGGGCGATGGGTTGCGAAGGCCCGGTCCATCGCCGCCCGGTCGCAGATATCCCCCTGTAGAAAGCTGTAATTGGGATCCGCGGCCACGCTGGCGACATTCTCCAGACAGGCGGCATAGGTCAGTGCATCGATATTCAGCACGCTATGGCCGCGCGCAACCGCAAGGCGCACCACCGCCGAACCGATAAAGCCGGCCCCGCCGGTCACGATCAGCCGCATGGCACACCGTCCCAGACAAACGGGCTGTCAAAGGCGTCCCAGGTCGGGGCTTGGGCGTCCTTTTCCGACAGCACCGGCGCGGCGCTGAGCCCCCACTCGATGCCGCAACTGTCCCAGCGCACCGCACCGTCGCAGTCGGGGGCGTAGAAATCGCTGCACTTATACAGGATCTCGGTATCCGGACGGCGGGTGACAAAGCCGTGCAGACAGCCCGCCGGGATCAGCATCTGCTTGCCATTCTCGGCGCTCAGCTCGACCCCGACCCAGCGCCCGTAACTGGGCGAGCCGCGGCGCGCATCCACCGCCACGTCAAACAGCGCCCCGCGACCGCAGCGCACCA
Organism: Pontibaca salina; assembly: GCF_016307205.1. Taxonomy (GTDB): domain Bacteria; phylum Pseudomonadota; class Alphaproteobacteria; order Rhodobacterales; family Rhodobacteraceae; genus Pontibaca; species Pontibaca salina. Next base: position 67,896 of record NZ_JAEIJD010000011.1, read on the forward strand.
GCTTGGCCTGGGCGTGGGGCGGGGATTGGTAATGCAGGCCTCGCACGGTGCCCACCGCCCTTGAGAGCGACTGATTGTCCTGCACGAAGTCGAGATCGATCCCGGCCGCTTTCATAGCACGCGCATTCCAGGTCTCGCTGAAGAACCCGCGCGCATCGCCAAAGCGCGGCGGCGTCAGGATCAGCACCCCTGCCAGCGCCGTTTCTTCAATTTTCATCATGCCCCTCCCCGGCCCGTTTTTTGACCCAGCCGAGAAAGGCCGCCTCGGGGTGGCGCAGGCGCGGCGCGCCGCTGCGGGCCCAGACCCCGCGCCATTCCGCCGCCAGCGAATGCACATCGGCCCCCGGCATCAGTTTGCGCGCCGCCGCCAGCGCGTCCTCACCCAGCACCGGGGGCGGCACCTCGACCGCCGCGCCGCGCGCGCTAAAGCGGATCAGATCGCCCGGTTCCTCGGCCATCTCGTAATCCGGCAGATGGGCGGCGGCGATCATGTCGCGCAGCATTTTGCGAAATACCCGGCGCGGCGAGGCACTGCCAGATTTCTTCAGCAATGTGTCCACCGACACCCGCCAGCTTTCCTGCCGCCCGCAATGTTTGCGCGCCAGTTCATAGATCCGCCGTTCCAGCGGTTTGCGCAGGCGGAAATAATCGCGGCTCAGGGTCAGCACCGCCTTGCCCAGCACCGCGCGATACAGCCATTCCGACAAGGTCACCGCCACGCTGACCATGCGCCCGCCGCGCGAGCGGCGCACGATCTCCCAGGATTCGATCAGACCAAAGCCGCTGGTCACCTCTTCTTCGCCAGTGACGATATTGGTGGTGATGCGGGTGCCCGCGAGCCGCTCGAACGACTCGCGCAGGCGGCGATAGGAATCGCCGCTGGTTTCGCGATTGGTCGCCACCAGCAGATCATGCGCCGTGAGGTAGAGCCGGCGCGAGGTCGCCCGCCCGGCATTGATCGCCGCCATCAGCTGGCTGATGCAGAAAATCAGGATGTCCTTGTCATGGATCGTCGCCAGTCCGCGCACGCTGGGGGTGACGGTGATGCTGACCCCGTTGTGCTCATAGGACAGGATGCGCCGGTCGGGCCGGGTGCCCAACGAGAAGATGGGATGTTCCATACTGGCCATGTCATCTTTCGGGATCGCGTCAAACACATCGCAGAGAAAGAAATCTCCCTGGCGATGCCGGTCCGGTAAAAGTCTCCCCGCCTGTCTGGGGGTCGCTGCACTGCTCATGGTCGCTATCCGACTCGTCTTCGTGGTTTCAATGACACCCAGCCTAGAGTTGCCCACAGGCCGCGACAACGGGGGTTCGGAATCATCCTATCGGGGGTTCAGAGTCAGTCTTTCGGGGGTTCAGAGTCACCTTGTTCAAAAAAATACTGAATTGCCGTTCTGTTTCAATACCTTATAAAGGTGGCAAAATCCCTTAACACTAAGTAACACATATATAACAGGGAAAATAATTCGCTACTGTCCCAAATATGCGATAATCAAAGCTGGTAAACGGCGGATTTACTGAGAAAATCACAGATGCCTGCCGGTTTTTCTTCCATGTGCTGCGTTTTGTGGTATCTTGATCGAAACACGGCATATCAGGCAGGAATCATGGCAAAAGACAGTTCCGGGCTTCCGCCCTATTTCAACATCGATCCGGACCTTGCACTGGCCGATCTCGATGCCTCCACTGACACCGCCGGCTTTGCCCGGATTGCCGCCGCCTGTGCCCAAGGGCGCAGCGATCTGGCCAGCCGCGGCTTAAACACCGAAGGGCACAAAGACCTGCGCCTATTCTCGACCTGGGAAATCACCCGCTATCTGATCCCGGTGGCCCAGGCCCATTTCCGCCGCGTGTTGCGGGCCAATCCAGAGCTGCCCCAAGGGCGCAGCGAAACCCCGGCCGGGGCCAAATGGTTTACCTTGGGCGAGGTGTTGACCCTGCGCGCGCATTTTGCCGCGCAAGGCTCCAAGGCCAAGGATTACCTGCCCTGGCGCCCCGACGGCCTGCCCGCGAAAATGGTCGCCGTGGCCAATTTCAAGGGCGGCGTCGGCAAGACCTCGACCGCCGCCCATCTGGCGATGTCGGCAGCGCTTGATGGCTATAAGGTGCTGGTGATCGATCTTGATTCCCAAGGCTCGATGACCTCGATCTTCGGCGGCCGCGTGGCCGATGAATGGCAGACCGCCTTTCCGCTGCTGGCGCGCCATTATGGCGAATATCTGCGCAGCGAGAACCAGCGTCGGCTGGACCGGGGCGATGCCCCGCAACCGCTGGACGAGGCGCTGGATGCAGCCCTGGAAATGACCGCACAGGACGTGATCCAGAACACCCACTGGCCCAATATCGACCTGATCGGGGCGCAGCTGAACCTGTATTGGGCCGAATTCCAGATCCCGGTCTGGCGCATGGCCGCGCGCGGCTGGAAACTGTGGGACGCGCTGTCGGACCGGCTGGCGGCTGATGGGGTGCTTGACCAATATGATCTGGTGTTCATCGACACCCCCCCGGCGCTTGGCTATCTGACAATCAACGGGCTGGCGGCAGCCGACATCCTGCTGGTGCCGCTGGGCGCGTCCTTTCTGGAATTCGATTCCACCGGGCGGTTCTTCGACATGCTGCATTCCACCTTTGCCAGTATCGAAGAGGGCGAGAACATCGCCGCCCGCGCCCTGGGCCGCCCCGGCACCGCCTTTGAGTGGGATGCGGTGCGCGCGGTGATCACCCGCTATGACGGTGCGCAACAGGGCGAGATGGCGGCGCTGATCCAGTCCTATCTCGGCCCCACCCTGTCGCCGCACCGCCAGGATTTCACCGCGCTGATCGGACAGGCGGGCGAACAGGTCGCGGGCATCTACGAGGCCGATTACCGCGATTTCAACCGCGAGACCTATGCCCGCGGCCGCGAGACCTTTGATGAAACCTATGCCGCGTTCAAGCGCTTGCTGCTGGGCATCTGGCGGCGCGATCAACGCAACGCCCGCCCGCTTTAACCTCGGTTTACCGATCCTGCATATAGCTCCGACAAGGGAGACGATCATGGCCAAACGCAAACGACTGACCCCCGCCCAACCCGGCGCTTTTTCACCAGCAGCCAAGCCTGCAGCGGCGCTGGCGCCGCGCAGCGGGCTGGGCCCGGCGCCGATCGCGCAGGTTGCCGGCGAGGCTGCGGCCAGCGCCGCCCTGGCCGATCTGGCCGAGGCGATCGAAGAGGCGCGCAGCAGCGGGCGGCTGATCGAGGAACTGCCGCTGGACGCCATTGACCCGCAATATCTGATGCGCGACCGGCTGGAACAGGACGAAGAGGAGCTGCAAGCGCTGATGGCCTCGCTGCGCGCCCGGGGCCAGCAGACCGCCATCGAGGTGGTCGCGCTGGATCCGCCCCAGGCGGGCAAGACCTATGGTCTGATTTCCGGCTGGCGGCGGCTGACCGCCCTGGACCGGCTCTACCGGGCAACCGGGGAGGAGCGCTTTGCCACCGTGCGGGCTATCACCACCACCCCCGACAGCGCCCGTGCGGCCTATGTCGCGATGGTCGAAGAGAACGAGATCCGCGTCAATCTCAGCTTTTATGAGCGCGCCCGCATCGCCATCCGGGCCATGCATCAGGAGGTCTATGACAGCCAGCGCGCGGCGCTGCAGGGGCTGTTTGCTGCAACCACACGGTCGAAACGGTCCAAGATTGGCAGTTTCATCCCGGTGGTCGAAGCCTTTGATTCCGTCTTGCGCCATCCCACCGCGATCAGCGAGCGCCTGGGTCTGGCGCTGAGCCAGGCGCTGGCCCGCGACCCCGAGTTCCGCCCCCGTCTGCGCGCCCGTCTGCGCGAGGTCCAGCCGCAAACGGTCGAAGAAGAGCTGCGCCTGCTCAACGACGCGCTGGCGGATCCGGGCCGCGCGACCCCCGTCGCTGCGCCGTCCCGCCCGCGCCTGCGTGCGCCCGAAACACCGGCCTTGGCCGAACGGGTCACCGCCCATCCCGCGCCCGGCCTGACCTTGCGCTTTACCCAGGCCCAGAACCGGATCGAATTGACCGGAGCGCGCGTAACGCCCGAGCTTTACGAAGCCCTGCAAGACTTCCTCAAGGCCAATACCGCCAGCAAATGATCCTGAAATGTTTCGCATGCGAAACAATAGGGCAGGGTGATTGACCTAATCCCGCCTTCTTCTTGCTCGGAAATATCCCCGCCGGAGGCATGAAATCGCTTCTGGCGCCGCGTCAATATGGGTCAGCTCTGCTGTCTTATTGTTTCGCATGCGAAACATTTTTCACAGATTGTAATAGCTCCGGTACCACGCAACGAACCGGGCCACCCCCGTGGCCACATCGGTTTTGGGGGCATAGCCGGTCAGGTCGTGCAGCAGCCCGGTATCGGCCCAGGTTGCGGGCACATCGCCCGGTTGCATGTCCAGCATCCGCTTTTGCGCCTGCAGCCCCGTGGCGGCTTCGATCGCCGCGATGAAATCGCTCAGGGCCACCGGCGCATCGGCGCCGATATTGACCACCCGGAACCGCGCCACCGGGCTCAGGCTGTCGCGGGCGGACACCGGCGCGGGGCCCGGCACCGCCGCGATCAGCCCGGCGATGCCGTCGATCAGGTCGTCGATATAGGTGAAGTCGCGTTCCATATTGCCATGGTTGTAGACGTCGATTGCCTCGCCCCGCAGCAGCGCGCGGGTGAATTTGAACAGCGCCATATCGGGCCGCCCCCAGGGGCCATAGACCGTGAAGAACCGGAACATGGTGGTGGGGATGTCGTAAAGATGGGCATAGGAATGGGCCATCGCCTCGCCGGCCTTCTTGGTGGCGGCATAGAATGACATCTGCGTGTCGGCCTTGGCCCGCTCGCCATAGGGCATCTCGCTATTGGCACCATAGACCGACGAGGTCGAAGCCGCCAGCAGATGCGCCGGCGGATAGGCGCGGGCCGCCTCCAGCAGTTCGAACTGTCCGATCAGGTTGCTGTCGACATAAGAGCGCGGCGCCTCGATCGAATGGCGCACCCCGGCCTGCGCTGCCAGATGGATCACGATCTCGGGCCGGTATTGCGCGCACAGCGCCGTCAGCCGGCCCGGTTCCTCAAGCCGCGCGATCACCGGGATGAAGCCGGGCGCTTGCGCCAGCCGGTCGTGCCGCGCCTGTTTCAGCGCGACATCGTAATAGGGGTCCAGACTGTCCAGACCGACCACGCGCCAGCCCGCGCCCAGAAGCCGGGCGGCCACGTGATAGCCGATGAATCCGGCCGAGCCGGTGACGAGAGCGGTTTTCATGGCGGCCATTGGTGGCGCAGCCCGGTCCCGCTGTCAAACCCTTGAGCGGCGCAGCATTTGACTTGTGCCGCGATTTGTGTGTTGAAAGAGTCAACCTATGCAAGAAAGGGCTTGCGGTGAATCGCGTTGAGCAGGGGCAGCTGGTGGCGGTGGTGGTGACCCATGACCGCCTGGAGCATCTGCGGCTGACCATCGGGCGGCTGCTGGCAACCCCGCCGCGCGCGCTGCTGGCGGTTGTGGTGGTCGACAATGCCAGCAGCGACGGCACCGGGGCTTGGCTGGCGGGGCTGCGCGATCCGCGGCTGCTGGTGCTGACGAGCCGGCGCAATCTGGGCGGCGCTGGCGGGTTCGAGTGGGGCCTGCGCCGGGCGGTGGCGCGGTTCGATCCCGCGTGGGTCGTGGTGATGGATGATGATGCGCGCCCCGATCCCGGCGCGCTGCTGGCATTCCACGCGCAGGACCGCTCAAAGCACGACGCCTGGGCGGCGGCGGTGCGCCATCCGGACGGGCGGATCTGTGACATCAACCGCCCCTCGCTCAACCCGTTCTGGAACCGCGGTGCGTTCCTGCGCCTGCTGCTGGGGCAGGGGCGCGACGGCTTTCACCTGTCGGCGACGGATTACGCAGGCCAGACCGTGCGCGCTGTCGATGGGGCGTCCTTCGTCGGGCTGTTCCTGTCGCGCCGGGCGATCGCACTGGCGGGCTATCCCGACGGGCGGCTCTTCGTCTATGGCGATGATGTGCTTTACACCTTGCACCTGCGGGCCATGGGCGGGCTTATCGCCTTCGATCCGGGCCTGCGCTTTGAACATGATTTCTCGACGATGCATGCCGCCGAGCGCCGGTTTCGCCCGTTGTGGAAAAGCTATTACCATTACCGCAACCTGCTGATCGTCTATCGCCAGGCCGCGGGCTGGCTGTTCTTTCCGGCTTTGCTCGCGGTGCTGCCCAAATGGCTGCTCAAGACCCGCAACCACCGCGGCGAACGGGCCCTTTTCCTGCGCCTGTTAGGCCGGGCGGTGCGCGACGGGCTGGCCGGCCGTCTGGATGTGGACCATGCCGAGATCCTGTCGCTTGCGGCGGGCACTCAGGCTCTGACCCACAGAATAGAGCCCCATATCGTTACCGATTCAGGATGTCGCGATGATAGCGCCCCATGAGCAGCAGCCCCAGCGCCAAGGTGCCCCCGGCCACTGCCAGCACATAAAGATTGCTGACATAGGCGGCGCTATACATCGGATAGAACCCGCTGCGCATCGCGCCGATCAGGTGGATCAACGGGTTGTACCACAGGATTTCCCGCGCCAGCGCGGGCATGTCATCATAGAGAAAGAACACCCCCGAGGCGATGAACAGCGGCCGGGTGAGCACCGACCAGATCAGTTCCCAGACCGGGAAAAGTCCCATCAGCGCGCAGTTCAGCACGCCCACGCCCAGCCCCAGCCCCATGGTCAGCGCCATCGCGCTCAGGATCGCGGCGAGGTCCAGCACCGCGCGGGTCTCGGTCAGCACCAGCACCCCGCCCAGCAGGAGGAGGGTGACCAGCACCGAGGTCAGGCTGTTGAGCAGGAACCGCGCCAGCACCGCGTCAATCCAGGTCACCGCCGGATATTGCAGCAGCGGTTTGGAAAATGTGACCGAACGCGCCACCATCTGGGACACGGTGTTGAACAGATTGAACGGCAAGAAACCGGTGGCGTAAAACAGCAGGAACGCAGTGCCCAGCGGCGGAGTGCGCAGGATCAGCGAGAACCCGATGCTCAGCACCAGAATCGCCGCCAGCGGTTCCAGAACGCCCCAGAGATAGCCCCCCGGCGTGCGCCCATAGCGGCTCGACATTTCGCGCAGGATCAGTGCCATCACCACCCGCAATGTGGCGAATTTGCGCGCCGGGCGGTGGCGCGGGCGCAGGTCGGGCGGGGCGGTGGCAGGGGCAGGCGGGACAGACATGGCAGAACCGGATTTGGCAAGACAGGTCGGGATCGCAGCGACTATGGAAGAGCCGGCGCTGAAATTCAAATGGCTTCGGGCCAGGGCAGGGGCCGATGAGCCGCAGGACCGAGCCCGGCGCCGGGATTACGACGGCCCGCAAACTCCGGGGCGGGCCGGGGCGCCAGGCGCCGGGCGGCGGCGGCCCCCGGCGCGGGCCCGCCGGTCCGGTTGCGGCGGCGCACCCCGATCCGGGGCGCCCGGTGGCAGCGGCGGCGCGGGTGCAGCGCCGCCATTGGGGGCTTGCGCTCAGTTTTGCCGCCTTAGTGCTGGTGCCGCTGGCGCTGGTGATCTTCTATCTGTGGGGTCTGGCGGTGGAGCGCTACGATTCAAGCGCCGGGTTCACCGTGCGTCAGGAACACAACACCTCCAGCGCCGACATCCTCGGCGGGCTGGCCCAGTTCAGCGGCGGCGGCATCGCCAGCGATGGCGACATTCTATACGCCTTCATCCAAAGTCAGGAGATGGTCGCGGCGGTCGATGCACAGGCCGATCTGCGCGCCCATTACACCCAGCACTGGCCGCGCGATTTTGTCTTTGCGCTTTGGCCCGATGCGACGCTGGAGGATCTGCTCTGGTATTGGCGCCGGGTGGTGCGGTTGTCCTATGACAGTGCCAGCGGTCTGACCGAAGTGCAGGTGCTGGCCTATGACCCGGACATCGCGCAAAAGATCGCGCGCGCCGTGGTGGCCGAAAGCGAGGCCCGTATCAACGCCCTGAGCGAACAGGCCCGCGAGGACGCCATGCGCTATGCCCGCGGCGATGTCGCGGAGGCGCTGGAACGGCTTGGTGCGGCCCGCGAGGCGCTGACCGGGTTTCGCACCCGCACCCGCATCGTCGACCCGGCGGTGGATATCCAGAGCCGCATGGGGGTGATGAACAACCTGCAGCAGCAATTGGCCGAGGCGCTGATCGCCTCTGACATGCTGCGCGGCACCACCCGCGACAACGACCCGCGCCTGATCAATGCCCGCCAGCGCATCGACGTGATCCGCGAGCGCATCGCCATCGAACGCCAGACCTTTGCCAGCGACAACACCGATACCGGGGCCGTGGGCGAGGATTATCCGAACCTGATCGCGGAATATGAAACCCTGAACGTGAATCGCGAATTCGCCGAACAGACCTATCGCGCGGCGCTGACCGCGCTGGAGGCGGCGCGCGAGGATGCGGCGCGCAACAGCCGCTATCTGGCGGTCTATATCAAGCCGACCCTGGCGGAATCGGCGCAATATCCGCGCCGCTGGATCCTCACCGGTCTGGCGGGGCTGTTCCTGGTGCTGGTCTGGTCGATCGGGGCGCTGATCTATTACAGCATCCGCGACCGGGGCTGAGGGGGCGGTATGGCGTCTCACCGCTGGTCTCTCGGGCAGGGTTTCGCAAGACCCTGTTGGCCGCGGCAATCACCGGGTGATCACCGGTGATCCACTTTGAACATGTCAGTAAATCCTTCCGCATCCGTGGCGCGCGCCAGTGGGTGATCGACGATCTGACCCTGACCCTGCCCCGCGGCCGGTCGCTGGCGCTGCTGGGGCGCAACGGGGCGGGAAAAACCACTCTGTTGCAGATGATCGCCGGCACCCTGCGCCCGGATCGCGGCCGGATCTGGTCTGCGGGCAGCATTTCCTGGCCGGTGGGCTTTGGCGGCTCGTTCCACCGCGACCTGACCGGCGCGCAGAACGTGCGCTTTGTCGCGCGGATCTACGGGGTAGATACTGACAGCCTGCTGGATTTTGTCGCGGAGTTCACTGAATTGGGCGACTATTTCCACATGCCGGTGCGCGGCTATTCCGCCGGCATGCGCGCGCGGCTGACCTTTGGCACCTCGATGGGGATCCGGTTTGATACCTATCTGGTGGACGAGGTGACGGCGGTCGGCGATGGGGTGTTCAAACGCAAGAGCCAGGCCCTGTTTCGCGCGCGGATGCAACAGTCCAGCGCGATCATGGTCAGCCATTCGATGCGCCAGCTGCGCCAGTTCTGCAATGCCGGGCTGGTGCTGGATCAGGGGCAAATCCGCTATTTCGACGATCTGGAACAGGCCATCGCGCTGCATCAGGCGATGATGGCCTGACGCTCAGGTGAACAGATGACCGGTATATTCGGCGAATTGCGCGAGGCTGATCTGCCCCATGTTGCTGTCTAGGTCGCCGGGGCGGCGATCGGGAAAGACCGGGCCGTCGAACTCGGGAAAGAAGGTCTTGCGCAGCCAGCTATTGGCGGGGCGGAAATGCTCCATGATCTTTTGTGACAGGTCCGGCGCCATCTGGGGGCGCGGCGTGGCGGGCAGGGCGTCGATGCGCGGACCCAGCCGGATGCGGTCCATGTTCAGGGCATCGTTCTTGCGCCGGGGGATATAGGGATACATCCGGTGCAGGAATTCCAGCACCGGCGCCGCCAGCCCGGTATTGTCCTGGGCCGCGCGCCGGATCTGCGACAGATCGGGCAGGTCGGATCCGAATACCACGGTCATGAAATCGCGCAGGATGTCGCCGCCCGCAAGATGGGCGCGGTCAAAGAGGCGCACCTCCAGCGCCGGTTTGCCGAAAATATTGATCCAGGAGGACAGCATCCGGCGGTAATAGAGATAGGGTGTGGGGCTGCCTTTGCCGAGACAGGCGCTGACGAATTCGGGAAAGCTCATGCCGTTGAACCCCTTGCGCATATATTCGCCATACATGCTGAGGATCGCGTCGTCCTGGCGGCGCAGATAGACGACGATCTTGATGTCGTCGAAACGCGGGCAAAAGAGATCCCGGAGATTTTGAATACTATATTGATTTCCAGTCAGATTTTCCGAAGATACCAGCATCGTGCGGGCGTTTTTGGGGGCATCAGAAATCTGCCGGTCAAGCGCATGGCCAATCTTTTCCCGGAAATGCAGCACATCGGCGCGGGTCTTTAGCCCATACTCGCGGGCGAAATCGTGAATCTGTTCGCTGGCGGCATAGAACAGGGTGATGTGATTGGGACTGCGCGCCAGCAGGTCGGGATAGATCACCCCGTTTTGCTGCAGCCAGTCGCGGTTTTCGACCATGGTGTTTTGCAAAAAGGTCGAGGCGGTTTTCGGCGTGCCGATATGACAGACAAGTTTCATGCGGGACGTTTCTCTTGCTGGTCACGGATCTGGAGCGGTGGCGGCGGCGGGCGCTGCAGCAGCGCCGTTTCCCAATAGGTGCGGCTGGTCCTCGGGCCATAGCCCTCGCGATAGGCGGCTTTCAGAGTGTCATGCTGGCGCAGAAAACGCCCGAGCGTCCGGGCTATCTGCCAGCAGAGCGCGAAGAAGGCGCGTTTCGACTGGGTCACCGTATAGCCCTTGTCACCGGCGGCATTCAGATAGGTGATGCGGGCCGCGCCGAGGGCGGGAAACACGCTGCCCCGCGCGCCGCTGTCCAGCACGATCCGGTCCCAGCGGCGCGCGGAAAACGGCAGCAGATGGCCATTCAGCGTCCACAACCCAAGGCGCTGGCGCCGGGCGCGCGCGCGCAGCGTGTATTTCTGCCGCTGCGCCAGCGCCCCGGGCGCGACAGCCTGCAGGCGTTCGGTGCGGATCATCTTCCCGATGGCGGCGCGGCGCCCGGCCATGTCGATATGCTGGTCGAAGAAATCCGGCCCCTGCATCATGTCCTGCCAGGCCAGCAACTGCACCGCGGCGGTCTCGTAGTGAAAGCGCAGCAGCGAGCGCAGGATCAGGCGCAGCGCGGTTTTGGCGGTGGCCAGGGCGGGCCGGTCCAGATCCTGTGAGACCAGATGGTGGATCAGGTGGCTGCGCAGGTCCAGATATTGGGTCTGGGCGCTTTCCTTTTCAAAGAAATCATCCTGAAAGGACACCACGCCGTTCAAGGTGCAGATGTTGAAATCGTTCATCAGCGAGAACGAGATATCATCGCCGCGCACGAAGAACGGGAACGGATGATGGCGCACCTGGTCGATGGCGAAGGCGAAGAACCACCAACCGCCATAGAAGGTGGGCGGCTGTGCCCGCAGGGATGCGTGCTCCATCGCAAAGACCGCCTTGCGGTCGCGCAGATCGGTGCCGCCATGGAGCGGGCGGCAGAGCCCGTCAAACAGCGCCCCGTTTTCCCACATCGCCCATTTATGGGTGTTGCTGATCATCGCGCCGGCCACGGCGGTGCGCCGCTCCTTTGACAGCGCCAGAAAGACATAGGTGCGGGCGATGTTTTCCATGTGGAAACTGGCATCGTCATCGATGAACAGGCAATGGCTGCAGCCGCTGCGTTCGGCCTCGAGCAGACCGCGGGCAAAGCCGCCGGCGCCGCCGTAATTGGGATTGGCGATGGCGCGCACCCGGGCGCTGTTGGGGATCCCGGCACTGGCGCCATTATCCACCACCTGAACCCGGATCTGCGCGCCGTGGTCAGAACCGGCCAGGAAACGTTCCAGCCGGGCAACGGTTGCGCGCACCGCCTGTTCGCGTTTGAAAGTGGTGATGCTGACCGCCAGTTCCGGCCATTTTGCAAGTCGGGTCCGGGTGGCGAAGCGGCCCCCAGAGACGGTGGCCCCATCTTCGCCAAGCGCGGTGATCGCGATATAGATCAGCCCCAGCACCGGCGCGGTGGCGGCGTAATGGGACAGGTCGGCGCAATAGGGCCGTGCCGGATCCAGGGTGACGATTTCGCAATAGAGAACCTCCCAGGAGCGCGCCGAAAAGGCCTGCACGATCCGGATCTCGACCAGGCCGCCGCCCGCGATCTCGGCGTAAAGCCCATCCAGGTCGCAGTTGTGGTGCCATTTGCCGATATTGAGCAGGTTGAAATAGGTGTCCAGGGTCAGCCGGGTCTGGCGCTCCAGCCGGATTTCGCCGCGGCTCTGGGAATAGCCGGCGGCGCCAAAGGCCCGGTAATAGAGATCATGCTCGGTGCAGATCGCGGTTTCGGGCAGGGCAAGGTTCTGCAGGGTGATCATCGGGCCAGCACCGGATCGGGCGGTTTCTTACACCGCCCGAAGATCAGTGCGGGGCCGCTGCGCCCGCCCCCGTAGCGGTCGGTCCTGGGGCGTCATGGACCGGGGTCCGGCGGTCAATCGGCTCATCTCTCCACCTGTATCCATCTAGGGGTCGTGCTATCACTAGGTGATTGCGCAGCTCAATGCAATCGCTAAGGTTGTGCTCATCGAACCGCGAGACGGGGTTCATATGCAAGGCAAGGCAAGGCAAGGCTTGGGTGCCTTGGAAAGGAATGCAATGGGCAGATATCTGATGGTGGGCGCGGGCCTGTCCGGGGCGGTGATCGGGCGGCATCTGGCCGAGTCCGGCCACGCGGTTACCGTGGTGGATGCACGGGACCATATCGGCGGCAATTGCCACACCGAACGCGACCGCGACACCGGGGTGATGGTCCATGTCTATGGCCCGCATATCTTTCACACCGACGACGCGGAGGTCTGGGACTATGTCAATGGCCATGCGACGTTTCTGCCCTACAAGAACCGGGTCAAGACCACCGCCCGCGGCGAGGTGTTTTCGCTCCCCGTCAATCTGCACACGATCAACCAGTTCTTCCGCACCACCATGCGCCCCGACGAGGCCCGCGCTTTCATCACCACGCAACAGGCCGATACCAGCATAACCGCGCCGCGGACCTTCGAGGAACAGGCGCTGCGCTTTGTCGGCCGCGAGCTTTATGAGGCGTTCTTCAAGGGCTATACGATGAAGCAATGGGGCTGCCACCCCTCGGAACTGCCGGCCGCGATCCTGAAACGGCTGCCGCTGCGCTTCAACTATGACGACAATTATTTCTTCCACCGCTTTCAGGGCATGCCCGAACAGGGCTATACGGCGATGATCGCAAATATTCTCGACCATCCGCGCATTACAGTGCGGCTCAAGACGGTGTTCGATGCCGCCGAGGCGGGCGCATGGGAACATGTGTTCTGGTCCGGGCCGCTGGATGGCTGGTTCGGCTATGATCTGGGGCGGCTGGGCTATCGCACGCTGGATTTCGAGCGGTTCACCCATGCCGGCGATTACCAGGGCTGCGCGGTGATGAATTACGGCGCGACGGATATTCCCTATACCCGCATCACCGAGCACAAGCATTTCGCACCCTGGGAGGACCACGAAGGCTCGGTCTGCTACCGCGAATTCTCGCGCGCCGCCGCGCCCGGCGACATCCCCTATTACCCGATCCGCCAGGTCGCGGAGAAGGCGCTGCTGCAGGCCTATGTCACCCGCGCCGAAGCGACGCGCGGGGTCACCTTTGTGGGGCGTCTGGGCACCTATCGCTATCTCGACATGGATGTGACGATCCGCGAGGCGCTGGACAGCGCGCGCGGCTTTCTGGCCTGTCTGGCGCGCGGCGCGGCCCCGCCGGCCTTCTTCCAGCCGCCGCTGTAAGGCTTGCGGCGGCGCCCGAAAGCCTCAACCGCGGGGAAATGTGGACTTTCCGCACAACGCTGGCATGGTGGCACTGGGTGAGTCGTCAAGGCCGGGCGCGCGGCGGGAAGGGGATCTGGTGCCATGAGCGATCGCAGGCCGGATGCCGGCCCATATGGTCAGAGCAGCAAGGGCGGCGTGGATAGGCGGGCCTTCTGGCAGGGGGGCGCAGCGGCGGCGCTTCTGGGCCTGAGCGGGCCGGGCGCGGCCCGGGCATCCGCAGCGCGGCCGTTTTCGATCCGGGTGATTCACTCGGGCCACTCGCTGACCGACCCCATCGTGCCGGTGCTGGATATGATGGTGGCCGCCGCCGGCCAGCACAGGGCACGGGGCCGGGTCATGGCCCGGTCGACGATCCCCGGCAGCCCGATGGACTGGCGCTGGGAACATCGCAATGAATACCTGCCAGATGCGCGCCATGACATCGCCGCTTATGATCTGCTGGTGCTCACCGAGCGGGCTCCCCTGTCGGGGACGGTGCCATGGCACGATTCAGAAAACATGGCCCGGCGCTGGTTCCGCCATGCCTGGCAAGCCGGCAAACAGGGCGCCGGTGCCGAGACCATGCTCTACGCCACCTGGGTGAATACCGACAGCGGGCCGGATTTCGCGAACCCCCACAAGGATCCGGAAGGGCATCTGAGCTTTCGCCAGCGTCTGCCGCTGGAGATGGCGCGCTGGCAGGGCATTGCCGATCACGTCAACAGCAACCGCCCGCCGGGGGCGCCGCCGATGCGGGTCATTCCCGGCCCGCTCATCATGGCCGCGGTCTATGACGCCATAGCGGCCGGAACGGCCCCGGGGCTCGCACGGATCGAGGATCTGTTCGCGGATACGATCCATGTGAACGCGCAAGGGGCCTATCTGATCGCATTGGCGCATCTGGCGGTGATCTACGGCTATGACCCGCGCGATCTGCCGGATGGGCTGGCCCGCCTTGAGGTGCCGGCCCCGGCCACCGCCGCCTGGATGAAACACCTGGTCCATGCGGTGCTGCGCGGTTACGGCGACGCCGGCTATCAAGGGGCCGGATAAGCGGCCGCGGGCCGCAAGAGGGGGGCAAGAGGTCAGCTTGCCGGGGGGCTGTGCCGCGCCGACCCCGATGGCGCGCCCGCCGGTGAGGCCGGCCGCATCTTGCTCAGGGGCGGGGCGGTTTTTCGCGCGGGGCGAGCCGCAGCCAGGCGCTTTCGGCATTCTCCTGCCAGCCGGTGCGGTGCAGCAGCGGCAGGTCGTCGCGGAACTCGGGATAGCCGATGCAGAGCCAGGCGGCAAAGCGCCAGTCGGCGGGCATGCCGAGCAGGGTCTCGACCCGTTCGGGATCGAGGATCGAGACCATCCCCAGCCCCAGATTCTGCGCCCGCGCCGCCAGCCAGATGCTGAAGATCGCCATCGCCACCGATTGCTGCAGGGTTTCGGACATGGTCCGGCGGCCAAGGCCGTGCCCGCGCGCGGGATCGGCGATGCAGAACACCGCCAGTTGCACCGGCGCGTTTTCCATCCCTTCCAGTTTCAATTGCCCATAGGCGGTGCGGCGTTCGCCCCGATAGCGCGCTGCCGCCGCGCTGTTGCAGTCGCGGAACACCTCCCGCACTTGCTGGCGCAGCGCCGGATCATCGACCTGGACCACCCGCCAGGGTCTGGCATTGCCGACCGAAGGGGCCAACGCCATCGCCTCGCGCAGCCGGGCCAGCGCCGCCTCGGGCACCGGATCGGGGCGGAAATGGCGCACATCGCGGCGCCAGCGCAGCAGGCGCAGCAGGGCGCTGAGGTCTTCATCGGCGAAATGCGCCGGGTTCGGCATGGGGTGGCTCCTTTCTGCGGGGCAACAGGGCAGGTGGACAACAGTGGATTTTACAGACACCGGCAATCTGGCAGGATAGAACCGGAGAGGGGAGTTTCAGAGGCGGCATCGCTTGCGTCTGGGGCGGGGCATCTGCTCCATGCTGGCATATGGGACGCATTTGGGAAATAGATTTGCAAAGATGAACATACTGACGGGACAAAGAAGGGGGCGGTTATGACATATTGGCCAGAAACGCGAATGCTGGGGCGCGGCGGGCAGCAACCGGGTGGGCCGGGGGCGCTGGTATGATCACACCGGTTCTGCTGTGCGGTGGGTCCGGCACAAGGCTCTGGCCGCTGTCGCGCAAGAGCTATCCCAAGCAGTTTGCCGCCCTGATCGGCGACAGCACGCTGTTTCAGGCCAGTGCCGCGCGGTTGTCGGGGCCGGGCTTTGCCGCGCCGATGGTGCTGACCAATTCCGATTTTCGCTTCATCGTCACCGAACAACTGGCCGAGGCGGGGATCGACCCGGCCGCGATCCTGATCGAACCCGACGGGCGCAACACCGCGCCCGCGGTGCTGGCCGCAGCGCTGTACCAGGAAAAATCCGACCCCGACGGGCTGCTGCTGGTGGCGCCCTCGGATCATGTGGTGCCGGATGCGCCGGCCTTTCGCGCGGCGGTGCAGGCCGGGGTTGCGGCGGCGCAGAACGGGCAGTTGGTGACCTTCGGCATTCGCCCGACCTATGCGGAAACCGGCTATGGCTATCTGGAACTGGCCGACGCCCCCGGCGCGGGGGCGCCGCGGCCGCTGGCGCTGACCCGATTTGTCGAAAAGCCCGATACCGCCCGCGCCGAAGCGCTGCTGGCGGCGGGCAATTACCTGTGGAACGCTGGCATTTTCCTGTTTTCGGCGCGCGCCATTCTGGCCGCCTTTCGCGCCCATGCCCCGGAGCTGATCGCGCCGGTGCAGGCGGCGGTGGACCAGGGCAAACCCGATCTGGGCTTTCTGCGTCTGGCGCCGGAGCCTTGGGCAAAGGCCGCTGACATCTCGATCGATTATGCGGTGATGGAAAAGGCCGAAAACCTGACGGTGGTGCCCTTTGCCGCGGGCTGGTCGGATCTGGGCGATTGGGATTCAGTCTGGCGCGAGGCCCCGCGCGACGCACGCGGCGTGGCGCTGTCGGGGCCGGCCACGGCGCTGGACTGCGACGACACCTTGCTGCGCAGCGAAGATGACGGGCTGGAACTGGTTGGGCTGGGGCTGAAGAACATCATCGCCGTGGCGATGCCCGATGCGGTGCTGGTGGCCGATATATCCCGTGCGCAGGACGTGAAACAGGCGGTGGCCGCGCTGCAGGCGAAACCGGCCAAACAGGCCGAGAGTTTCCCCAAGGATCACCGCCCCTGGGGCTGGTTCGAGTGCCTGGCGGTGGGCGAGCGGTTTCAGGTCAAGCGCATCGTCGTGCATCCCGGTGCCGCGCTCAGTCTGCAAAGCCATCACCACCGCGCCGAACATTGGATCGTGGTCCAGGGCACCGCCAAGGTGACGGTGGATGACAAGGTGACCTTGGTGACCGAGAACCAGTCGGTCTATGTGCCGCTGGGGGCGGTGCACCGGATGGAAAACCCCGGCAAGCTGCCGATGGTGCTGATCGAGGTGCAGACCGGCAGCTATCTGGGCGAGGATGACATCATCCGCTACGAAGATGTCTATGCCCGCGAGTGACCCCTGACCCGGAGGGGGTCAGAACCGGGCCGCCAGTTCCGTGACCGGGGCGCCGGGGGCCGGCCAGGCGGCATCGGCGGTGAAATCCGCCTGCCCGTCTGCGTCCAGTTCGCCGGCGCGGGCCCGCATCGCGTCGCGCCAGGCCAGGCTGGCGCGGTATGCGGCCTTGTCGGCGCGGTGCAACCGGCCGGCCGCCGCATCCGCGGCCAGGTTAAGCTGTGCGGTCTGGTCCAGCAGCGCCAGGATCCGGCGGCGGCATTCCGCATTGATGGCGGCGCGCCGTGCCGCTTGGTTCTGATCGGCGATCGCCGTGGCCGGGAGGATCTCCAGGGAAAAGCTCATGTCGGTACCTCGGTCCTGCGCGCGACCGGAACGCTGATCCGGCCCTGAGTAATGTCGATGACAATCGGTTGTGATCCCTGATCGGGGCGCGCTGCGGTGCTGTCATAGCCCCAGATTATTGCCGCATGGATCAGACCATCGGCCCGGCGGATCGTCCCGACAAAGGGATGATCGCCCTGCGGTGTGGCGCACCCGCCCTCGGGCACCGCAGAGAGATCGTATTCTGTGCCATTCACCCTCAGGATGTCGCCCGTCACATGGGCGGTGGTGTCGGGGTCGCCGGGGCGGCCGGCGCTCAGATGCAGTGTCAGTTTCATGATGTCCTCCTCAGAACCAGCGGCCCACGGCGGTCAGATATCCCAGCGCGTCGGCAGCGTCGGCACTGTCGGACAGGCGCATGGCCCGCACCGCCGGAACCTGGGAATTGGAGGGCGTGCCGATGGTGCCCACGGTGAAGCGATCCTCGATGATGGCGGTGTCCACGCGGGTCTGGTTGCTGACCACGGGCGGGGCAGAAAACAGCGCTGGAAAGGTCCAGATATTGTTGTCTGCGGTATGGTATGGCTGTGTCGTCGTGCCGTTGCCGCGCCCGGTGATCGACCCGAGGTCCAGCACCTGCCAGCAGATCTGGGTGCCGTCGGCCCATCTTGTGTAACTGCCGCCGGCATTGCTGCCCTGCTCGATCACCGCCCCGGTGGGCAGGCCGCCCGATTGCGCCACCGCCCCCAGCAGATTGCCCGGCCCATAGCCGTAATCGGCCCGCATCAGCCGCCCCGGGGTGATATCGGCGGCAGCGGCCTGCACCGCCGCGCCGCCGGCCAGCCCGCTGGTCGCATCAAGGCGCAGCGCCTCGGTCCAGCTGGTGCCATCGGGCGAGACCTTGATCGAGAAATCAATCTCCCCCGCCAGCCCGATCTCGGCATGGCCGCTCCAGTCCGACTGGAACAGCAGCGCGGCGGTGTCGCCGGCGGTGGCCTTGTTCACCTTGAGCTGGTGCCCCGCGCCCTCGTGGCTGAGCAAGGTCGCCGGTGCGCTGACCGCAAGCCGGTTCACCATATCGGCCCCGGTGTTCACCCCGACCCCCGGCAGGTTGTCGTGCCCGCCGCTCGCGGCGCGCCAGATGTTGCCATCGAACAGGCGCAATTCCTGCTCGGCGATGCCCCAGGCGCGCCAGCCGGGCAGCGGATCCAGAAAGCTCCAGCCATCATCGAGAAAGGCGGCGATCTTGCCGCCCTGGCCGGCCCAGACCCCGCCCGGGCTGGCCCCCAGAACATGGAGCTCGCCCTCTTGCGGCAGGTCGGGCGGGGTCTCGGCGGCAAAGCCCGCGACGCGCATCTGCACCAGCAGGTCGAGCCGTTGCAGGGCTTCGTTATGGGTCACGTGTTTCTGCGCCTGGGCCGCCTGCAGATAGGGCAGTGCAAGGATCGGCGAGCTGTCCGGCATCGGGACCTCCTGTGCCAATGGGTTCGGGCGTCACCCTGCGCTGTGGAACATGAACCCGGCGCTACTCCGGCGCGCGCGCGGTTCATGGTTTGTCAACCTGTGGGGACACTCGCGGGGATTTGAGTCAAGCTTTCGGCAAACGCCCTGCCTTTGCCCGATTTCGGCATCTTTTCGGCCATTGGAGGGCGCGATCCTGCGTTTTGCGACGAATTTTCTCATGGGGTGGGGACCACCATGAAGCTGACTCTGACCGGCCGCCTGACCACCGGACAGGACGGGCTGGATGTGGATCTGCGCGACATGCGCATCCTGCAAACCGGTGCCGGCAGCTTGCTTTATGCGGCGACCGGGCAGAATGGCGGGCTCAGCGCCTGGCGTCTGGACCGGGGCGGCGCGCTGGCGGAACTGGCCGGGACCACCTGGTTCAGCGTTTCGGGGATGGCCATGGGGGCAATGCAGGCGGTCACCCTGTACGGGGGCGATCATCTGATCCTGCCCGGCGCTGGCAACAGCGACCTGCTGGGCTATGGGCTGGAACCGGACGGGAGCATCGGCGCGCTGACCGCGATCGTGAAGGGGGCGGGGGGGCAAAACGCGGCGCTGACCAGCACCGCGCGCGAGGATGGCGCGATGGTGCTTTATCTGGCCGATGACGCCACCGGCCGGATCGCTGCGCATGTGATCGAACCCGGCGGTGCGACACGCAGTTTTGACGCTGGCGGGGCTGGCGCGGATCCCGGCGCGGCGATCCTGTCGGGAGCGGTCAGCCTGCACAGCGTGTCTGTCGGGACCCAGAACTGGCTGCTGGCGGCCGATGCCGGCACGCAGGGGGTCAGCAGCTTTCGCATTCTGACCGGGGGCTTGCTGGAGGCCACGGCTCGGCTGGGTGCCGCCGACGGTCTGGGTGTGGCGCAGCCCACGGCGCTGTGCACCGTTGCCGCCCATGGGCAGAACTGGGGGATCCTGGCCGCCGCGGGCAGTTCTTCGCTGTCGGTGCTGCGGGTCGGGGCCGATGGCAGCCTCAGCGCCACCGACCACCTGATCGACACGCTGGACACGCGGTTCGGCGCGGTGCAGGCGCTTGAGGTGGTCACGGTGAAGGACCATGTGCTGGTGCTGGCGGGGGGCGGCGATGACGGGCTGGCGCTGTTCACCCTGTTGCCCGACGGGCAATTGATCCACCTGCACAGCCTGGCCCACGAGATCGGGCGCGGGCTGCACAATGTCACCGCGATCCGTGCCGCCCAGGTCGGGGAAGCCCTGCAGATCTTCGTCGCCGCGCAGGGCGCTGCGGGGCTGTCGCAATTCACGCTGCCACTGGCCGCTTTGGGCGCGGTGATCCGCAATGCCGGCCCCGGAAATGCGCTTTTGCAGGGCACGGCGGGCAGCGATCTGATCCTGGGGGGAGATGGCGAGGATCGGCTATCGGGCGGGGCGGGCGATGATGTGCTGGTCTCGGGACCGGGGGGCGGGGTGCTGATCGGCGGGGCCGGGCGCGATCTTTTCGTGCTGCGCCCGACCGCGGGCACCTTGCACATCACCGATTACCAGCCAGGGTTGGACCGGCTGGATCTCAGCCTGTTTCCGATGCTGCGCAGCCCGGCGCAGATCACCGTCAAGACCACGGCGACCGGTGCCGAATTGATCCTGTATGACAGCCGCATCCGCATCGACAGTTGGAACGGCGCCCCGCTCGGTGCGGAAGATTTCTGGACCACCGCCCGTCTTGGCACACCCGACCGTCTGCAGGTGCCGCCCTTCGACACCGGCGACCCGACCGGAGAGCCCGGCAGCGAGGAGCCGCCGGAGGGCGAACCGGAAAACGTCGTGATCCATGGTGGCCCCGGGGACGATCTGTTGAGCGGCGGGTCGGGGCATGACGCGCTCTATGGCGGGCCGGGCCATGACATCTTGTATGGCGGCGCGGGCGATGACCAGCTCTATGGCGGGCCGGGGGATGACCTGTTGTTCGGGGGGCCGGGCAATGACCATCTTTATGGTGGCGCCGGCAATGACCGGCTCTATGGCGGTTTCGGAGAGGACCAACTCTATGGTGGGCCGGGGGATGATCTCTTGTTCGGGGGGCCGGGTGCGGATCGGCTTTATGGGGGATTGGGCCATGACCGACTTTATGGCGGGGCGGGCGATGATCGGCTCTATGGCGGTTTCGGAGAGGACCAACTCTATGGTGGGCCGGGGGATGATCTGTTGTTCGGGGGGCCGGGTGCGGATCGGCTTTATGGGGGGTCGGGCAATGACCGTCTTTATGGTGGCGCCGGCAATGACCGGCTTCATGGCGGTCCGGGCGATGATATATTATATGGCGGTGCCGGGCAGGATCATCTCTATGGTGGTCCGGGGGATGATCTCATGTTCGGGGGTCCGGGCAATGACAGGTTATATGGTGGCGCCGGCAATGACCGGCTTTACGGCGGACCCGGAGACGATATCCTGACTGGCGGACCGGGGCGCGATGTTTTCGTCTTTCACGCCGATCACGGGCATGACCGCATCACCGATTTCGTTTCGGGTACTGACCGGATTCACCTGTTTCTGGGAGCTTCCGGGGGGGACGGTCTGGGGTTTACCACAAGGGGTGATGATCTGGTGATCGATACCGGAACCGGGACGATCACCCTGACCGGGCTGGGGCCGGACGGTGTTGTGGCGGATGATTTCCTGTTTCTCTGAACTGCCGACATCCTGACGGAGGGCTTTCTACCGGCTGATGATTTTTTCGCTTTTGGGTTGCGTATCTGCGACAGCAAGTTAGGTTCCTCGCCCAAAGTAACAACCTAGGGGGTTCGTCATCTTCTTGTTTTGCAATCGCATAAGCCCGGCCCGGGGCCGCCCTGCTGCGGTCGTCAAGATGGATGCAGCCTGCCTAGTGCTGTCCCGATCCCGCCTTGTAACCCTGCGCCGGTCGGGTTGATTTCAGACCACAGAGGAGAAGACAATATGAAACGTTACCTGTGCAGCGCCGTTCTGGCTGCCGCCATCGTTCCGGCCTCAGCCGCCTTTGCCGCCGAAGAATGCGGCGAAGTCTCGATTGCCGAAATGAACTGGGCCAGCGCGGGCATCGTCGTCGCGGTGTCGAATTTCCTGCTGGAACAGGGTTATGGCTGCGATGTGACCATCGTGCCCTCGGACACGACACCCGCGGTCACGTCGCTGTCGGAAAACAACGAACCTGACATCGTGCCGGAGCTCTGGCCCAACTCGGCCAGCGATGCCTATGAAAAGCTCAAGCAAGACGGGCGTATCGTGGAACTGACCAGTGTGCTGGATCCCGGCGGGGTCGAGGGCTGGTGGATTCCGACCTATCTGGCCGAGGCCCATCCCGAACTGACCACGATCGAGGGCGTTCTGGAAAATCCCGACCTGGTCGGTGGCATGTTCAACAACTGCCCCGATGGCTGGGGCTGCCGCACCGTCAGCGACAACCTGTTGCGGGCCTTTGATGTCGAAGGCGCCGGGATCGAGGTCTTCAACCACGGCTCGGGCGAGACATTGGCGACCTCGATGGCCGCGGCCTATCAGAACCAGGAGCCGTGGTTTGGCTATTACTGGGCCCCGACCACGCCGCTGGGCAAGTTCGACATGACCAGCATTGATCTGGGCGACTATGACGAAGCGGCGCATCTGGCGAACCAGAACCCGGACAATCCCGACCCGCAGCCCTCGGCCTTTCCCAATGCGCCGGTGCTGACCGTGATGACCAAGGATTTCGCCGAGAACCATCCCGAGATCGCGGAGCTGATGTCGAATGTCACCTTCGAGACCGACACGATGAGCCAGCTGCTGGCCTGGCAGGATGAGAACAACGCCACCAACGAAGAGGCGGCGGTGCATTTTCTGACCAACAACGCGGGCGTCTGGGCCGACTGGCTGAATGACGCGGCCCGCGAGAAGCTCTCCAAACTGTTGCAGTAAGCGGCCATTTCGCGGGGTGCTGGCCCGATCCGGATGCCGGCGCCCCGCCTTTGCAAGATCATGAAAAACAGGACCTACCTGATGAGACGCACGATATTGGGGGCAACCGGTTCCACAACACGCCCTTGGGCTGGACCAGCCGGATCATGAACACCAACAACGGCCGCGCCCTAGGGCTTGAAGCGGCGGAGATCGTCACCTTCGAACATGGTTCTGCCGAAACGCTGAACGCCTCGCTCGCCGCGGCCTATGGGGCCGGCGATCCCTGGTTCGGTTATTACAGGGCGCCGACCGAGGTCATGGGCAAATATGACAGGACCGAGGTGCGCTTTGCCGAGCTCGACCTAGCGGTGAACGCCGCCAATATGGCAGAGGACCGCCCCGACCCCCAGGCCAGTGCTTATCCGCCCGGCAAGGTGCTGACCGTCGCCACCCGCGATTTCGTCGACCGCGAACCCGAAATCGCCGCGCTGATGTCAAAGCTGCATTGCAATACCGACGAGATGAGCGCGCTGCTGGCCTGGAAGGAAGCGCACAACGCCACCAATGAGGAAGCTGCGGTTCATTTCCTGCAAAACAACCCTGAACAATGGGCCGACTGGCTGAATGACGAAGCGCGCGGGCGTCTGGTCAAGCTGCTGCAATAGAAAAACCCGTCCCGGACATGCTGGGCCGGGGATGGCAAGGGACGGCGCTGCCGTCTGGATGAACGCGTGAATAGACAGGGCGAAATCAGCCCGGAAAAGGGAACGCATGGCGACTTACGATTTCATATTTGACCGCTTGGGTCTGCGCGACTGGTGCGGGGGCGGAGCCGAGTCCGGCGCCACGGACAAGCCCCTGTCGATGGCCGAGCTGATGGCCCAGGCCCAGGGCGAAGAGGTGCAGGTCGCGCTTTGGGACACGCCCTTTCCCTCGCTGGATGCGCTGCACGACGCCTGTGCGGCGATCCCGCAATCGCGGGCTCTGACCCGCGGGCTGGAAGAGGGGT
>NZ_JAEIJD010000012.1 GCF_016307205.1 Pontibaca salina
GATCAGCGGCCCGGAAACTGTCACCACCGGTGCGGCCTTTGATGTCTCATGGTCGAGCAGCATTCACGGTCGGGATTTCATCACGATCGTCCCAGCGGGTGCCAAAGAGGGCGATTATGGCGCCTATATTCGCGTCGGCGACAAAGCCGAAGGCCGCCTGACCGCCCCGGCAGAGGCTGGCCTTTATGAACTGCGCTACGTGCTCAGCGAAGGTAACCGCACGCAGGCCAGTGCCCCAATCGAGGTGGTCGGGGCCGAGGTCACGATCACAGGGCCAGAAATCGTTCGTGCCGAGACACCGGTCGAGATTACATGGTCGCAAACGATCAATCCCAACGACTTCGTCACCATCGTTCCGACTGGCGCCGCAGAGGGGAGCTATGCCAATTATATCCGCACCCGTTCGGCAACATCGGGCGAGTTGAAAGCGCCCTCCGACTCGGGGCTTTATGAGATCCGCTATATTCTGGCGACTGGGAACAAGACCCTTGCGAGCGCGCCCCTTGAGGTGGTGGACGCGGATGCACCGCTTGACGATGGCGCGGGGCTTTCGGTGCCGGCAACCGCCGCACCCGGCGAGGTGATCACCGTCACTTGGAGCGGTATGGTCGACAGTGCCGATCAGCGGATCGCGCTGGCGCGTTCAAATCAGCCGGATTTCAGCTGGATCTCGGCCCAGGCCGTTGGCGACGCGAAAACCATGGACCTGAAAATGCCGGATGAAGCGGGCTATTTCGAGGTGCGCTATCTGGATGTTTCCGGTCGTCAGGTTCTGGGCCGCTCGATCGTGGAGGTGAAGTGATGGTCTATCGAACGCTCGCGATTGCTGTCAGTGCGCTTGTGCTGGCAGCCCCGGCGGCGCAGGCCGATCTTGACGGTCATGGGCCGGATGCGTGGCGGGTGACCGGCGTGGCGGCGAATGACATGCTGAACGTCCGGATGGGACCGGGGACCAATTACAAGGTGATCGAGAGATTTGCCCCGAATGAGCGCGGCCTGCAACAGATCACCTGCGTGCCATTTTATCAGCTGCGCCATTACTCTGAGATGAGCGAGGCAGAGATCAAGGCGCTGCCCGCGCCTTGGTGCCTGGTGCGCGCGGCAGATATGACCCGCGCTGGGTGGGTTTCGCAGCGCTTTATCGAGCCAGACCACGGTCAGGCGGCGGCAGCCAACGCGCAGGAAACCCGCCAGGCCGCAGCGACGGCCCCGGCTGGTTCACTGATCAACGGTGCAGAAAATCTCGTGCGCGATTTGTATAACGCGTTCGAGCGCTCAGCTTCGCAGGCGGATAACCCTTTCATGCGCCCTGCAGCGAAAAAATATTTCACGACCGAGATGATCCCTGATCTGGCCGGCCATGGGGCGGATCTGCTCTATGACGCGCAGGATTTTCAGGGCTCGGTGACACGTATCGCCCCCGACCCGCAACGCCCGATGTTTCGCGGCATGATCAGCATTAACGTCGATTTCACCAATTTCGGCAGGCCAAGCAACGCCACCTTCTACCTGCGAGCAGATACAGGTCAGCCGGGCGCACCGTTTCGCATCTTCCGGATTGAACATGAGAACTGGAGCTTTCCACCCTGACCGGTCCGGCTCTCGTAATGGTGGCAATGCCAATCTGATCCAAGAGGGCTGCAACCGGATAACGATGACATGAGGGGGCGAACGGGTGGCATCGGCGCGCGCGGTTGCCCCGGTTTGGAGCACAACCTTAACCGGTCCCGGTGCTTTTGATACACCGATTTGTAACTAAGGAAAGAATATGGATTTCAAGAAACCGGATATGAAAACGCGGTTGGCGCAACTGGGGTTTCTCGTCAAACACAGTTTCACCATTGTCGGGCGCAATCGCGCGCTGATCGCGCCGGTTGCGCGTATGGCCGTTTACGCTATCGTAATGATCCTTCTGCTTTTTATCGGCATCTGTCTGGTCCTCTATGACAATGGCAACGGTACCTGGTTCCTGCTCGCTGCTGGGCTGATGTTTCTTTACAAGTTCTTCTATTACAATCGTGCTGAACTGACCCTCAGCCGGATGACCTGGACCGCCGCCACCGGCGGCACGCCGAACCACCGCGCCGCGCGCAAAGAAATCTCGGATCTGCGCCGTCAGATCCGGATCTTGGGGCTTCTCGATATGGTCGGCGCCTGGGTGGCAAGCCGCAAGACGAAAGCTGGCGGCTTTATGAATATGTTGCTGGGCGGCATCGTAGAGATATGGGATCTGGTCAATCATTTCCTGCTGCCCGCCTTCGCCATCGATAAGCTTAGTCTGGCCGACGGAATTGCCAGTCTGAAACAGCTAAAGGATCATGTGCCCGAGACATTGGGCGGTGTATTCGGACTCGATATTCTGGGCGGCGTGGTGCGTACACTGATGGCGCCGCTCTATGGTGCCGGAGTTCTTTTTGGCATCATCGTCGGCGTTGTCGGCGGCCACCATATGCCCGAAGCTTTCTCGGGCGGCACAATTGGCGAGCTGTTTCCAGACATGCCGCAAATCTGGCTGATCGGTCCCGATTCGATTTTCAGCTGGCTTCCGGTGTTCGTCGTCGTCTCTCTTGGTGTTCTTGTACATGCGATTTTTGCGCGGATCGTCACCGCGATCAAAGTGATCTATTTCACCTTGTTCTATGCTCGTATCGAGCATGCAGAGGCTCTTGCGCCAGATATCCGCGCCGATCTGGAAGGCTATCTTGAACTGGAGCAAACCGACGCGGAGTTGGTGCCGGTGTGATCTGCGTAGTGCCGTCGCAAATTTGATTGGGGTGTCAGAGGCGGTTTTGGTAATTCGCATCTTGACAACCCCCGGCGAAGATAATGGTTTGCCACCTCAGCGCAAACAAGAGGACAAGGCCATGGATCTGAACCGACTTGAATCCATTTTGAACCAAATCGGCGGTATAGTCTGGGGGCCATTTCTGTTGATCCCTTTGCTGCTGGGGACAGGTGTATATCTGACCTTTCGCCTTGGCGGGATCCAGTTCATCCGGCTGGGCGCTGCGTTGCGCCTTGGTTTGCTGAAGCGAAAAGACGACACCATTGATGGCGATATTTCCCAGTTTCAGGCCCTGACCACTGCCATGGCGGCGACGGTGGGCACCGGTAATATTGTGGGCGTTGCCACGGCGCTGGCCGTTGGCGGGCCCGGCGCTCTGTTCTGGATGTGGATAACCGCGCTGGTTGGCATGGCCACGAAATATTCCGAAGCGTTTCTTGCTGTGCGCTATCGGGTGACGGACGCGGCTGGCGAAAAGTCCGGCGGGCCGCAATATTACCTGCAACGTGGGATAAATAACGGATTTGGCAAGTTTCTTGCCCTGTCATTCGCGATTTTTGCGACCATCGCCTGTTTTGGCATCGGCAATCTGACCCAAGGCAATGCAATCGCCACCAATCTTGAGAACAGCTTTGCGGTGCCGCTTTGGGTATCGGGCCTTGCCCTGACAGTCATGACTTTTGCCGTCCTTGTCGGCGGTATCAAGTCGATCGGCAAGGTTACGGCGGCCCTCGTTCCGGTGATGGTTATTCTCTATGTCGTTTGCGCACTGTTCATTCTGGCGGTCAATATCAGCATGGTTCCGGCGGCGTTCGGGCAGATCTTCAGCCAAGCCTTTACCGGCACATCGGCGGCCGGTGGATTTCTTGGCTCGTCGTTGATCATTGCGGTGCAGTTTGGTGTCGCACGCGGGCTTTTCTCGAATGAATCCGGGCTTGGTTCGGCCCCGATCGCAGCGGCCAGCGCGCAAACCCACCATCCGGTGCGTCAGGGGCTGGTGTCGATGACGCAGACCTTCATCGATACGATCATCGTCGTGTCCTGTACCGGCTTGGTCATCATCACCACCGGCACCTGGAGCGAGATCGATCCGGCCACCGGCGAACAGCTTTCCGCGGGTCTGATGACCGCTTCAGCGTTTAGCCAGGGCTTACCGGGAGAGTGGGGAGATTGGGTGGTGACGCTCGGGCTGGTCCTGTTTGCCTATTCGACGATCCTTGGCTGGGCCTATTACGGCGAACGCAACATCGAACGGTTGATGGGCCGCAGCGGCGTCATGCCATTTCGCGCCTTTTTCAGCCTTGTCGTCTATGTCGGCTGCACCACGCAGTTGGGCATTGTGTGGAGTCTCTCGGATGTGATGAACGGCCTGATGGCGCTTCCGAACCTGATCGGGCTTCTGATTCTGTCGGGTCTGATCGCGCGCGAAACCCGGGTTTACCTAAAGCACGACCCACAATTGCTTGCCTCGCGCGAGGAGATCGAGGCGTTCATGGCCAAGGACCCAGGTTGGGAGGAATGGAAGGAAAACGAGCGTAAGGCAGTGCATACCTGAGCGCGCTGCGATCGCTGCGGGCGGGCCGACACAGCGCCCGCCATTTTCTACCAATGCGGCACCGGTAATGCTTTAGCCTATTCTTCGCTTACCGGGCCGCGCAGAGCCTTGATTTCACCGCGCACCTTCTTGGCTTTCAGCCGCCGGCGTTCAGAGCCCTTTGTGGGGCGGGTCGGGATCCGCCGTTTAGGGGCGACCAACGCCTTGCGGACCAGATCGGCCAGACGGTCGCGAGCAATGTCGCGGTTGCGGGCCTGACTGCGGGTTTCGTCACACTGGATGATCAGTGCGCCGTCGTTGGACCAGCGCCGTCCGGCCAGACGTCTCAGCCGGGTCTTGACCGGGCCGGGCAGCGAAGGGGAACGCGCAGCCTCGAAGCGCAGTTCGACCGCAGAAGCGACCTTGTTTACGTTCTGCCCACCGGGACCCGAGGCGCGCACAAAGCTTTCGGTCAATTCCCATTCCTGGATCGTAATTGTGTCGGAGATACGCAACATGGGCCGTGGTATAAAGCGGTTATGCAAATACCGAAAGGGCCGCCCGATTCTCACGGACGGCCCAGACGAAAGTTCTTTGGAGGTGGAGTCGGTCTGACTTTACACCAGTTCAGATTGGCGGCGTTCCGCCAAGGGCTGCCCTAGCGGGCGGTCCTCCAACCTGTTCCGACACCTCGCTCCAATACCTTTCTCGACACTGGATCACCTCCTTTGCATTTGTTGAAACCTAAGACGATGCTGCCATGGATCTAGAAAAACACCAAACGAATTCTTCACGAGTGGCGAACACGCGCCTCCATCCGTGTCGCAATCAGGCGAAACGGGATCAGCGCGATCAGCGCCAGTGACAGCTTCACCAGCCAGTCCGCAACGGCCAGAGACACCCAGAGCGGCACCATCGGGCCAATTCCAAGCATCGGCAAAACTTCATTTGCCCAAGCGATGTCGGCGCCTGGGTCCAGCCATGACAGGGTGGCGGAAAAGGCGATTGCGAAAAATAGCGCTGTATCCACCGCCGACCCGATCAGGGTTGAAGTCAGCGGTGCTTGCCACCACACGCGACGGCGCAAGGCCGAGAAAATCGCAACATCCAGCATTTGCGCCGAGAGAAATGCCGTTCCCGAAGCGATAGCGACGCGCAAGGTCACCAGCGGACCAAATTCACCGATGATCTGGGTGCCGATCAGCGAACAGGCCACGCCAACAAGAAAGCCGATGAACACCACTTTGCGGGCCGGACCTGCGCCATAGACCCGGTTCATCAGGTCGGTGACCAGAAATGCCAGTGGATAGGTGAACGCGCCCCATGTCAGCCATTGTCCGAACAGGAACTGGACAAGGATATTCGATGCCACCACGATGGCAGCCATGGCAAATATGCCGGGAAGATGTGCACGAGACATTGGTCTGATCCGTTTTGACAAGGTGGCGGAAACTTGTCCCCATCGGGGCTAAGGAGCGAATAACGCGATGCGCCGCACAGGGCAAGGTCAGTCGCCCGCTGGGCGGTGTAGCCTTTGCCGGTCGCGGCTTACAACAGCTCGGGTTTGTTCGGGCGCGAGGCCGGCAGAGGCAGGCGGGCAAGGATCAGTTTTGATGCAGCACCGTGGCACATTGCTGGGGCAGATCGGATAGGGTGTATTCGCGCCGCGGCTTGGGCTTGGGCGCGTCCGGGTCGGGCGGTGGCGGGTTCAGGATGTTGTGGACCCATTGCTGCGCCTCGGCGCAGCCATCGCCGGGCGGCGGGGCATCCTGATTTGCGCAGCCGCGTGCGCCACGCGGGCAGGCCAGACGGACATGGAAATGATAGTGATGCCCCCACCAGGGACGCACCTTGCGCAGCCAGTCGCGGTTGCCGCGTTCGTCGGCGCACATTTGTACCTTGGCACCCGGAAACACGAAAATCCGCGCGACCCGCTTGTCCTTGGCGGCGGCGCGCAGGATTTCATGATGCGCCGGGCTCCAGCTTTTGTTGACATAGGCGCCCTTTGCGCGCTGCATCGAGATCGACGACACGGTTTCGCGCTGCTGGGGCGTCAGATCCAGCCGGGTGGCGGGCAACATCCAGATATCCGCATCCAGGCCGATCTGATGGCTGCGATGGCCCGAGGTCATCGGTCCGCCGCGTGGCTGGCTCATGTCACCTATATAAAGCCCCTTCCAGCCCGGCTGTTTGGCGGCAAAGGCACTGAGACCGACGACAAAGTCTACCAGTTCGGGGTGGCCCCAGTTGCGGTTGCGCGACAGGCGCATGGCCTGCCAGCTTGGCCCGGTTTCGGGCAATTGCACCGCCCCGGCGACGCAGCCGCGCGAATATCCGCCAAAAGGTGCCGGTTGGTGCGGCGAGCCGCTGCGTTGGGCACCGAAAAGCTCTTTGGCCAGCGGTTGTGCTTGAGCTGGCGCCGTCAGCGCGACGATCAGGAAACAGGTTGCGAGGAAGCGTCCCATAAATGTTCTCCGTCGGGTTTGACCCATGCTAGCAGAAACAAGCCGATCACGAATAGCAGGATTAGCGGGGTGACGCCCAATTGCTGGCTGCCGGTGGCCCAGGTCACCGCCCCGATCGCCAGCGGCGCGATGAATGCGGTCGCCTTGCCCGCGAGCGCATAAAGACCGAAGGCCTCGGTCATGCGGGTGGGGTCGGCCTGGCGCACCATCATCGTGCGGCTGGCCGATTGCAGCGCGCCGCCGGCGGCACCGATCACCGCGCCGACGCCATAGAACAGGATGTCGGGCAGGGACGACTCCGGGCTGACCGGGACACCGAATACCGTTTGGCGCGAAATGAATATGATCGTGACCGCGACCAGTGTGAGGATGGTGATACAGGTCGCGATCACCGGTTTGGGTCCGAACGTGCTGTCGGCGAGACCGCCCAGCCAAGCGAAAATCGCGGCGGTGATGATCGCCAGAATACCGAACAGCCCGGTGTCGATGACGCCCCAGCCAAGCACGCCGGCGGCATAGATACCACCAAACACATACATGCCGTTCAGCGCGTCGCGATAGAACATTGACGCGCCGAGATAGGCAAACAGGCTGGGGCTCTTCGGCAGGGTGCGCACGGTTTGGCCCAAGCCCTGCAATGCCAGCCTTACAGCTCCGCGCGGCGCACGGGCGGGTTTTGGGTCGCGGACATACAGAAAAAACGGGATCATGAAGATGACATACCAAAGCCCGACCAAGGGCCCGACAAATCGTGTACCTTCGCGGGTGGCCGGGTCCAGACCAAATAGCGGAGCGGTGCCGATCATGGTCGTGCCGGTCTGTGCGTCTTCGGAAAAGAAGGCAAGCATGATCACCAGGGCCAGCAGTCCGCCGACATAACCGAAGGCCCAGCCATTGCCGGAAATCCGCCCGATCTGATCCGGTGTGCCCAGATCGGGCAGCATCGAATTGGTGAAGATCGTCGCGAACTCCATGGCGATCAGTCCGCCACAGAAAAACGCCAGCGTCAGGATCAGGTTGAAATGATCGGGATGCGCCTGCCACAATCCGAAACTGCCGATTACGTAAAGCGCCGAAAAGATCCAGATCCAGCGCATCCGGTTCCCGGCCGTATCCGCCAGCGCTCCCAAGATGGGCGCCAGCACGGCAATCACGAGCCCGGCCAGCCCGACCCCAAGCCCCCAGACGCTTTGCGCCTGCGTGCCGCTGTCTAGCAATTCTTTGATATAGGGGCCGAAAATGAAAGTCAGCAAAAGCGTGTTATAGGGCTGGCTGGCGAAATCGAAAAAGAACCAGCCCCAAATACGCTTGCGCGGTGAAATCGCTGTCATACCGCTCCCTCGGTTACTGGGCCGATATGACAGCGGTTCCGCGGTGCAATCAACCGGCAATTGATCGACGGAGACTCTTGCCCTTTTGTGGTCATACGCTTAGGTCAGAGGCGCCGTTAGCGGAGAGGTCCAATGCAATCGCTGTTTCAAATCCTGATGCTGGTTCTGGACGTTGTCTGGTTCTTCATTATCGCGCATGTGATCATGAGCTGGCTGATCAATTTCCAAGTGCTGAATCTGCGCCAGCCGCTGGTTGGGCAGATCTGGGACGGGCTAACCCGCATTCTTGAGCCGCTCTATGGGCCGGTCCGACGCCTCCTGCCGCCGATGCAGGGGTTGGATCTGGCGCCGCTGGTGGTGCTGCTGGGCATTTTTGCGCTGCGCATAATTTTGGTGAATAACGCCGCCGCATTCTATTGACCGCTGCGCCCGTTATGGGCGGCGGAATTGGGTATTTAGCAACCAGAAAGAAGCTAGGGGCATGGCTTGTTCCCCGACTCCGGTTATGGGAGAGTGGCGGAAACCGGTACTCACACAGATAAAATGGGGCGAACGGGCATGACGAAAGCCGCACGGCTATTGCGCGATGTTTTTGGATTCGATGCTTTTCGTCCCGGACAGAAAGAAATCATCGATGCGGTGAGCACGGGTGAAAATGTGCTTGCCATCATGCCCACGGGTGGCGGGAAATCACTGTGTTTCCAATTGCCTGCATTATTGCGCGACGGGGTGACCGTGGTGATTTCGCCGCTGATCGCGTTGATGCGCGATCAGGTGCGTGCTTTGCAAGAGGCCGGGGTCGAGGCGGGTGCGCTGACGTCGGGCAATACCGATGCAGAGACCGATGCGGTCTGGGACGCGCTGGCGGCAGAGCGGCTGAAGCTGTTATATATGGCGCCGGAACGGTTGGCCGCGGGGTCGGTGGTGCACATGTTGCGGCGCACCAATGTGAGCATGATTGCTGTGGACGAAGCCCATTGCGTGAGCCAGTGGGGCCATGATTTCCGCCCTGATTATCTGCGCATCGGCGAATTGCGGCGCACGCTGGATGTGCCATTGGCGGCCTTTACGGCAACGGCGGATGGCGAAACCCAAGCCGAGATCGTGGAGAAACTATTTGACGCTGCCGCCCCGCGCACGTTTCTGCACGGGTTCGACCGGCCGAATATCCATCTGGCATTTACCGTCAAGAACAGCCCGCGCCGCCAGATCTTGGAGTTCGCTGCGGCGCGGCGGGGGCAGTCCGGCATCGTCTATTGCGGCACCCGGGCCAAGACCGAAGCCCTGGCCGCTGCGTTGCGGGAAGATCGACACAGTGCCTGCCATTATCACGGGGGCATGGAGGCCGAGGACCGGCGGCAGGTCGAAACCCGTTTTGCGCGCGAGGATGGCTTGATCGTCGTGGCCACGGTCGCCTTTGGCATGGGCATCGACAAGCCGGATATTCGCTGGGTCGCCCATGCCGATCTGCCCAAGAGTATCGAGGCCTATTATCAGGAGATCGGCCGCGCCGGGCGCGATGGGGCACCGGCGGAAACCCTGACTTTATTTGGCCCCGAGGATATTCGCCTGCGCCGCAGCCAGATCGACGAGGGGCTGGCCCCGTCCGAGCGCCGCGCCGCCGATCATGGGCGGCTGAACGCCTTGCTGGGCCTGGCCGAGGCGCTGAAATGCCGGCGCGTGCAATTGCTGGGCTATTTTGGCGAAGTGGCCGCGCCCTGCGGCAATTGTGACCTGTGCGACAGTCCGCCCGAGATATTCGAGGCCACCACGGCGGTGCGCAAGGCGCTGTCGGCGATCCTGCGCACGGATGAGCGGTTCGGGGCGGGGCATTTGATCGATATCCTGACGGGCAACCAGACCGACCGGATCAAGGCGCGCGGCCATGACGGCTTGCCGACTTTTGGTGTGGGCGGCGAGTTTAACCGCAGCCAATGGCAGGCGGTGTTTCGCCAGATGATGGGCCATGATCTGGTTCGGCCTGATCCCGAACGTCACGGGGCGCTGCGCATGACCGACACGGCCCGACCTATATTGCGCGGCGAAAGCAATATCACCCTTCGTCGGGACACGATTGCATCGGCCCGCCGGCAACCGGCGGTCAAGGCGCAGGTGGCCGACGAGGACGCGCCGCTTTTGTCTGCGCTCAAGGCTAAGCGGCGGGCCTTGGCCGAAAGCGCCCGCGTGCCGGCCTATGTGATCTTTCCCGATCGCACATTGATCGAAATGGCCGAAACCCGTCCGGCCGATCTTGATGCGATGGCGCAGATCAACGGGGTCGGTGCGAAAAAGCTGGAGCGCTATGGGGCGGTGTTCCTTGAAGTCATCACCGGGACAGATGAAACCGTGCATCCGGTGCGGCGCAAACTGGCCGGGCGCGCGGCGGGGTCGGTTTTTGACCGCTTGCTGGCGGTGCAGTCCGATCTGGCGCGCGGCCCGGAAGGGACAGACAAACCGCTGAGCTGTTCCACGTCGCAACTGGCAAAGGTGGCGCAATTGCGCCCCGCTGATTCCGGTGGCCTTGAACGCCTGCTGGGGGAGCGGCGCGCCGAACGCTTTGGTGGGGCTTTTCTGGACGTATTGCGCGCGGTTGAGTAGGAACGGGACGAGAAAACACGCCGGTGATGAATTGTCGGCCACCACCATAGCGCGTTCGCATGACCAACCTGAGGACATGGAACCGAAGGGCCGACGAGGGAACAAGTGAGAACTTCATATGCTGATATTGCTGTCTCCTGCCAAGAATCTGAATGAAGGCCGGGCTGCCGGACGTGCCACAACTACCCCTCGGTTTCTTGACGAAGCCGAGGAGCTTGTAACCGTCATGCGCGATTGGTCGGAGACCGAGATTGCGGATTTGATGAAAGTGTCGCCAAAGATTGCGCAACTGAACGTCGAACGGATCGCAGCATGGTCGCGGCAGTCAGGAGCGGCACAGGCCGCCGGGGACATGTTTGACGGCGACGCGTACAAACATCTTGAAATGGAAACCCTGAGCGATTTTGCCCGCGCCGGGGCTGCGCGCCGGTTAAGAATGCTCTCGGGGCTTTATGGGCTGCTGCGGCCCACCGACGATATCTGCGCCTATCGATTGGAGATGGGGCGGAAATTGCCGGGACATCCTGCCGGGACACTTTATCAATTCTGGGGCACCAAGATCGCCGAAGCATTGCTGGATGATGCGCGCGAGATTGGAACCGACACCATCCTGAATCTGGCATCGGACGAATATGCGAAATCGGTTGATCAAGCGGCCTTGAATGGGCTGCAGGTGGTTACCCCGCGGTTCGAAGAGGAACGCAAGGGGGTCCGAAAAGTGATTGCATTCTCGGCAAAACGCGTGCGGGGGGCGATGACCCGCTGGGTGCTGGAAAACGGTTATACCGATCCCGCCGATTTGGCGCAGTTCGAGGCTGGCGGCTATTTCTTCGATGCGGAATCGTCATCCCCCGAGCGCCCGGTCTTCCTAAGGGTTTCTGAATAGAGACAATGTGCAGCATTGCGCAGGGAAATGGCGATTGCTTAGCGCGATCGTAAGGTAAATCTTGCCAATAGCTTAACTGGCGTGCCAACGTTCCTCCCAACAGGGAGATTAGCATGCGGCGGTTCACTCTTGCGGTCGGGATCTGGATTTTTGCGGTTCTCGCCGCGTCGGGGGCATGGACGCAGAACGCCGTGCCGGATTTTCGCTATCTCGTGGCGCGGGATACGGATTTTCACGGCACCGATCTCGACGCCCTGTTTGACACCGATCTTGAGAGTTGCACCCGCGCCTGTTCCGCCAATGACCGATGCGAGGCGTTCACCTACAACACCCGCTCGAACGCCTGTTTTCCCAAGACCGAGCTGCGCCGGTACACGGCATTTTCCGGGGCGATATCGGCCAGCAAACGGGCCCATGATCCGGGCCTGATCGCGCGCGCTGAAACACGTCGTAGCGATCTGGATTTTCTTGACGAACAGGATATTGCGCGGGCCCGCGATCAGGCGCGCGATTTAGGGTTTCGCCATCCGGCTTTGGGTGGTGATCTGGCGGCGGTGTTGAATGCGCGGCGCAGCGAAGAGGCGGTCGGGGCGCTGCCGGCAGCGTTGAACTGGGCCGGTATTTCTGTTTCCCTGTCTGACCGCGCCGATTTATGGACCGATTACGCGCGGCTGTTGCTGGCTGTCGCGGCGGACACGACCCAGAAGCGCCAATATCACGCGCGCGCCATCGCGGCCGCGATCAATGGCTATTTGCGCGCCGATGCTGCCGCCGAACAAACCGATGCACTGGCCTATCTGGCTACGGCACTGGAAGAAACTGGGCGCGGGCGCGACATGATTGGGGCGCTGCGCCTGTCTTACGATCTGCAGCCCCGCGCCGAAACCGAGATGGCGCTGGCGGACGCGATCGGCAAATACGGTTTCCGGGTTACTGGCTCATCGGTGGAAAGCGACGCCGCCGCACCGCGCATCTGCGCGCAGTTTTCCGAGACACTGGCGGCGGGGGTGGATTACGAGACTTTCGTGCGCCTGCCAAATTCAACCCTCGCGGTTCAGGCCGAAGACAGCCAGCTTTGCATCGACGGGGTGGAGCATGGTGAACGCTATCGCCTGACCCTGCGCACGGGTCTGCCAGCGGCCAGTGGCGAGACGCTCGCCAAGGATGTCGAACTGGCGCAATATGTTCGCGACCGCCGCCCCGAGGTGCGCTTTCCGGGCCGTGCTTACATGCTGCCGAAAGCGGCGGATGCAGCGTTGCCGGTAGAAACGGTGAACGTGGACAGGCTTGATCTGCGCTTGCGTCGGGTCAGTGACCGCAACCTATTGCGCACGATGCAAGAGCGACTATTCGCCCGCCCGCTGTCGCATTGGCAGGAGGACGAATTCACCACCGACATCACCGAGGAGGTCTGGACCGGCACCGCCGAAGTCGCCAATGATCTGAACCGCGACATGACCGCCCGCCTGCCCATGGGCGAAGCGATTGCCGCGCAGCCCGCCGGTATCTATGCGCTGAGCGCGCAGATACCGGGCGCCGATCCTTATGACGATCCGGGTGCGACCCAATGGTTCGTGCTGTCTGATCTGGGCATCTCGACCATGGCGGGAACCGACGGGCTGCATGTGACTCTGCGCTCGCTGGCGGATGCAAAACCGGTGAAAGGGGTCGCGGTCAGCTTGATCTCGCGCGCCAACGCAGTGTTGGCGCAGGCGGTCAGTGATGCCGATGGTCGGGTTGCTTTCGATTTCGGTCTGATGCGCGGCACCGGAGGCGCGGCCCCGGCGCTGGTTCTGGCCGAGCGGGGCGAGACCGATATGGCATTTCTGTCGCTGACCGATCCGGCCTTTGATCTGTCCGACCGTGGCGTCGAGGGGCGCGCGCCCGCCGGACCGGTGGATGTGTTCCTGACCACCGATCGCGGGGCCTATCGCGCGGGCGAGACGATCCACGTGACCACGCTGGCCCGTGATGCTGCGGCGCAGGCGGTAGATGGCCTGCCGCTGACCGCAATTCTCAGCCGCCCCGATGGGGTGGAATATCGCCGCCTCGTCTCGCGCGACGGGCAGGCGGGCGGCCATGTCTTTGCCGTTCCGCTCGGCGTCTCGGTGCCGCGGGGCACCTGGCGGCTGGATATCAAAACCGACCCCGACGCGCCCGCACTGGCCAGCCAGACCGTCCTGGTCGAGGATTTTCTGCCCGAGCGGATCGACTTCGACCTTGCCTTGCCTGATGCGCCCTTGCGCTTTGGTCAAACGCCGGGGCTGGAGATCGACGCGCGCTATCTGTTCGGCGCGCCCGGCGCAGATCTGAGCGTCGAGGGGCAGGTGACCCTGCGCGCTGCTGACGCGGTGGCAAGCTGGCCCGGCTATCGCTTTGGCCGCCATGATGCGCGCGGTTGGGCGACGAACGCCCAGTTTGGTGGGATGCACACCGATGCGCAGGGCCAAGCGGTGGTGCGACTGGACCTGCCGACCCCCGATGCGCCGAACCAACCGCTTGAAGCGCGGGTGACGGTGCGTCTTGCCGACGGCTCGGCGCGCCCGGTCGAGCGCGAGATCACCGCGCCCGTCCGTCCGGCTGCGTCGGTCATCGCGATCAAGCCGCTGTTCGATGACGTTGTGGACGAGGGGGGCGAGGCTGCATTTCAGGTGATCGGTCTTTCGCCTGACCTGACCGCGACGCCGATGCAATTACGCTGGACCCTGAACCGGATTGAGACCCGCTATCAGTGGTATGAGCTTTATGGCAACTGGAACTGGGAGCCGACGACGCGGCGTGAACGGATCGCCACCGGCACCGTGGAGCCGGGCGAACAGCCCGCGACCATTACGCAGCCGGTTCAATGGGGCGAATATGAACTGGTGCTGGAACGTGCGGATGGCGATTACGCTGCCGCCTCGGTAAAATTTGATGCCGGCTGGTATGCCCCCGCCGACGCCGCCACCACGCCCGACCGGCTGGAGGTATCGTTGGATAAGCCATCCTATCGGGTGGGGGATACCGCGCGGCTGCGCATTGACGCGCGCATGGGCGGCGTCGCGACCATCGCCGTGCTGTCCAACCATGTGATCGCGCGCCAGACCGTCGCCATCGCGGAAGGCGACATTGAGATTCCTCTGGAGGTGACCGAGGATTGGGGCACCGGCGCCTATGTCACCGCCACCCTGATCCGGCCGATGGACGTGGCGGCGGGGCAAAATCCCTCGAGGGCGCTGGGGCTGGCCCATGCGCGGGTTGAGCCGGAGGGGAAACTGCTAAATATCGCCATCGAGGCCCCCGAAATCGCACGCCCGCGCCAAAGCCAGCGCATCGGCGTCAGCGTGAAAGGTGCGCAAGAGGGCGAGGAGGTCTGGCTGACCCTTGCGGCGGTCGATCTTGGCATTCTGAATCTGACCGGATTCGCGCCACCCGATCCCGAAGGGTATTTTTTCGGCCAGCACCGTCTGGGAGTCGAATTGCGTGATGTTTATGGCCGATTGATCGACGGGATGAAGGGCGCGCTGGGCATGGTGCGCTCGGGCGGGGATGCCAATGCGATGAAGCGGATGCAGTCGCCGCCGCCGACGCAGAAACTGGTGGCGCAGTTCAGCGGTCCGGTCAGGGTAGATGCGCAGGGTCGCGCCGAGGTCGATGTCGATCTGCCCGATTTCAATGGCACTGTCCGATTGATGGCGGTTGCTTGGTCGCCGCGCGCCGTCGGGCAAGCCAGCCGTGACATGATCGTGCGTGATCCGGTGGTCGTGAATGTCACCTTGCCGAACTTCCTTGCCCCCGGCGATCACAGCCGCATCCGGCTGGACGTGACCCACGCCGACGGGCTCACAGGCGAGATGACACTGGCGCTGGAACCGCGCGGCGATGGTTTGTCCCTTGGCAAGGCGCCCAGCACCTTCGATCTGGCGCAGGGTGGCAAGGCGAGTTTCTCGGTTCCGGTGTCGGCGGAGGCGATCGGCGATCCCGGTTTCGACGTGGTGCTGACGACCCCCGACGGCCAGATGCTGCGCCAGAGCCTGACTTTGCCGGTGCGTGCCAACGATCCGGTGGTCGCCCAGACGCGGCGCTTCACATTGGATGCGGGCGAGACATTCCTGCTTTCCGATGACGTCTTTGCCGGGCTGCGCCCCGGCACAGCACAGGCGATGTTCTCGGCCGGGCCGCTGGCAAAATTCGACGTGCCGCACCTCCTGACACTGCTTGATAGTTATCCCTATGGCTGCACCGAACAGGTGGCCTCGCAAGCAATGCCGCTGCTTTACTTATCCTCGGTCGCGCAAGAGATCGGACTGGGCAGCGCTGCGGCGATGGACGAGCGCATCGACGATTCCATCTCTCGCGTTCTGACCCGACAGGCACCGAATGGGGCCTTCGGCCTGTGGCAAGCGGGATCTGGCGATTTCTGGCTGGATGCCTATATCGGCGATTTCCTGTCCCGCGCTCGCGCTAAAGGCCATGACGTGCCGGACCGCGCGTTTGCCATGGCAATGGACAATCTGCGCAACCGGGTGAACTATGCCCCCGATTTCGATAATGGCGGCGAGGATATCGCTTATGCATTGCTGGTTCTGGCGCGCGAGGGCGCGGCGGCAATGGGAGATTTGCGCTATTATGCTGATGTGAAACGTGATGCGTTCGCCACACCGCTGGCCGCCGCGCAACTGGGCGCGGCACTGGCGGCCTATGGCGATCAGACCCGCGCCGATGCGATGTTTGCCCGTGCGGGAAGGATGCTGCGCGACGGGGCCGACGAGGCTCCAGCCTATCGCGCCGATTACGGCACCCATCTGCGCGATACGGCTGGGGTGATGGCGCTGGCGATCGAGGTGGGCAGCGATGCGGTGGATATCGACGCACTTGGTACCCGTATCGCCCAGAGCGACCGTCACCGCTCCACGCAAGAGGCCGCTTGGACCCTGCTCGCGGCGCGGGCGCTGGCCGATGCACCAGAACAATCAGCTCTGCGGATCAATGGCGCAGCGGTTAATGGGCCCTTTGTGCGGAGGTTTGCAGGCGACATACCAGCACAAGGCGCGGAGATCACCGCCGACCGCGCCACCGAACTGACGCTGACCACGCTGGGCGTGCCCGAAACCGCGCCCGAAGCGGGCGGTACGGGCTACGCGATCGAGCGGCGCTTTTTATCAATGGCGGGCACCCCGCTCGATACTGACCGGCTGGCGGTTGGCACCCGTTTCGTCACTGTGCTGACGATCACGCCGTTCGAGGATATTGGCGCGCGGCTGATTGTCGACGATCCGCTGCCTGCCGGGATCGAGATTGACAATCCGAACCTGCTGCGCGCGGGCGATGTCGGAGCGCTTGACTGGCTGGACCTGTCCGAGGCCGACCATGCCGAGTTCCGCAGCGACCGTTTCATCGCGGCGCTTGACCTGCCGGATGACGCCACGGTCACATTGGCCTATATCGCCCGCGCCACCAGTCCCGGCGAGTTTCACCATCCCGCGGCTTCGGTCGAGGCGATGTATCGCCCGCGCTATCGCGCTCATACCGATTCAGGGCGGCTGGCTGTGACCGAATGAGGCGCCACGCCTTGCTCGCGCTGGTCCTGCTGCTGTTCGCGGCGGCGGCACTGCGCGACGGGCTGGATCGCTGGATCGACGCCACCGATCTGCCGCCGCTGCTGGCCGAGATTTCGGACGAGATGCGCGACCGCAACGGCACGCTGCTGCGGGCCTGGCAGGTCGAGGACGGACGCTGGCGGCTGGACCCCGGCCCGGTCGATCATGGTTTCGTGGCGATGTTGCTGCGCTATGAGGACAAGCGCTTTCGTGACCATCGCGGTGTCGACCCGTTGGCCATGGGGCGGGCGCTGGCACAGGCGCTCTGGCATCGGCGCACGATTTCGGGCGGCTCGACCCTGACCATGCAGGTGGCGCGGCTGCTGGAAGATGGCAGCACCGGACGCTGGGCGGGAAAATTGCGCCAGATCCGCGTGGCGTTGGCGCTGGAGCGGCACTTGTCCAAGGACGACATCTTGTCGCTTTACCTGACCCGCGCGCCCTATGGCGGCAATCTGGAAGGGGTGCGCGCGGCAACGCTGGCGTGGTTCGGCAAGGAGCCGCGCCGCCTGACCCCGGCGCAAGCTGCGCTGCTTGTGGCGCTGCCGCAATCGCCGGAAACCCGCCGTCCCGACCGGTATTATGCCCGGGCACAGATCGCGCGCGACCGTGTGCTTGCGCGGATGCGCGGGCAGGGCGTGCTGAGCGCCGAGCAGGCTGCAGCGGCACGACAGGAACCGGTACCGCGCGCCATGCGGCCATTTCCGCAACTGGCAGCACATCTGGCCGACCGTCTGCGCGCCGCCGATCCCGCCGCTTTACGCTATGATACCACGTTGGATGCAGGCATACAGGCGCGGATGGAAACACTGGTGGCACAGGCAGCACGCCGTGCTGGGCAGCGCATTTCTGCGGCGTTGCTGGTGACCGACCATCACAACGGCGATATCGTCGCCTCGGTCGGCTCGCCGGAGTTCACTGACGAAGGCGGGCGACAGGGGTTTGTCGACATGACGCGCGCGCTGCGCTCACCCGGCTCGACGCTGAAGCCGTTGATCTATGGGCTGGCCTTTGATCAGGGGCTGGCGCACCCCGAAACGCTGATTTCCGACACGCCGACTGCCTTTGGCCGCTATGTGCCGCAGAATTTCGACGGGCAGTTCCGCGGCGAGGTGCGCGTGCGCGAGGCGTTGCAGATGTCGCTGAACATCCCGGTGGTGCGCCTGACGCAGGAATTGGGACCGGCGCGGGTGATGGCGGCGCTGCAGCACGCCGGCACGCGCCCGCAAGTGCCCGGCGGCAAGCCGGGGTTGGCAATCGCCTTGGGTGGTCTGGGCCTGACGCTGGAAGATCAGGTGCAGCTTTACGCGGCGCTGGCGCAGGGCGGGCAGGGGCCGGTGCTGCGCCCGCTGCAAGGGGATGCCCGCGAAAAGGGGCGGCGGTTGATGTCCGATGTCGCGGCTTGGCAGGTGAGCGATATCTTGGCGGGCCTTGCACCCCCGCCCGAAGCGCCGCGCTCGGTGCTGGCCTATAAGACCGGCACCTCTTATGGGCACCGTGATGCTTGGGCGCTGGGCTATGACGGGCGGTACGTGATCGGCGTCTGGATGGGCCGCGCCGACGGCACGCCAGTGCCCGGCGCCTTCGGCGGTGATCTGGCCGCGCCGGTGCTGTTCGAGGCCTTTGGGCGGCTGAAACCGCATTTCGACCCGCTGCCGCCACCCCCACCCGAGACGCTGATCGTAACCTCTGCGCAATTGCCCGCGCCGCTGCGTCGGTTCCGCCCGCGTGATGCTGCGTTCAACCGCGATGGCGGTGCCCCAGAACTGGCCTTTCCCCCTGATGGCGCGCGGCTGGCGTTGCCGGATGGGCGGCTGGTGGTCAAGCTGCGCGGAGGCGCTGAACCTTATGTGCTGCTGGCTGACGGTCGGCCCGTCGCCACCGGCCTGCACCGTCGCGAGGTCGAGATCGAAAGCCCTGGCCGCGGCTTTTCCACGCTGGTGGTGATCGATGCCAAGGGCCGCTCTGACCGGGTGCAGGTCGAACTGGATTGAACCGATATCAGGGCGGGACGGGCTGCATCTCACCAGCAACGGCCTAAGGAACAAACCTCCAGCCTCGGTTGGACTGATCCTATCGCCGCCCCTCGCGCAGCCATCCGCCGGTGATAAGGCCCGCCGCCAGCAGCAGCATGGCCCAGGCGGGCAAGAGCGGCGTTTGCCTGACATCGCGCGTCTCATATGCGTCGCGCGGCGTCAGCCCGATCCAGCCGCGCCCGGCGGCGGGGCGGCCCGCGCGCACCTCGCGCAGGCGAGGTAGCCCTTCCTCTAGGCGCAGAATGCCGCCGCGCGTTGGCGCGATCAGCGGTTCCATCACTTCCCCTGTCGCGATGGTCTGCTCGAATTCGCGCGGGGCAGCGGGGCCAAGGCCGATCACTGTCTTCTGGTCGCCCTCCTGCAACCGGTACAGCCCGATCTCGGGGCCGTCATACAGTGCCTCGAAC
Source organism: Pontibaca salina (assembly GCF_016307205.1). GTDB lineage: Bacteria > Pseudomonadota > Alphaproteobacteria > Rhodobacterales > Rhodobacteraceae > Pontibaca > Pontibaca salina. The sequence goes on from NZ_JAEIJD010000012.1 coordinate 19,622, forward strand.
CGCCCCGGTGCGACCTGTTCCAGCGCCAGATCCAGCGTTTTGCCGTCGGGCCGCGTTACCGTCACCGCACCGACCTCGTCGCCCAAACTGCGCCGGACAATGCGCATGCGCTGTCCGGTCGCTTCGGCCCAAAGGGTTTCCTCTTCCAGTTCCGGCTCTTTCATCATCCAGTGGGCAAGGCGGCGCAGCAGGTCCAGTTGCGGCCCGCCGCCCTCAAAGCCTCGATTCCACAGCCATGCCTGATCCGAGGCCAGCAGCGCCACCCGTCCCTGTTCCACGCGATCCAGGATCAGCAGCGGGCGATCTTCGACCCCCTGCATCAGCACATCACCCGAGGTCGTTTCGATCTCGATCTGGCGCAGCCACGAGCCCCAGTTCTCCTCGCCCTGCAGATCGGCGGTCACCGGATGACGCTGGCCGAGATCGGTAAGTGCGGGGTGATAGGGCTGTTCGATCACCCGTGCGCTGGGTTCGGCGGGCAGAATCGCGCCCAGCGGCGAGCGCCAGATGCTGTCGGCACTGGCGAAATCCGGCCCCGCCGCGACCAGAACCGCGCCGCCCTGGCGCACGTAATTGGCAACATTCTCCAGATAAGACGCCGGCAGGATGCCCCGCCGCTTGTAGCGGTCAAAAATGATCAGGTCGAAATCGTCAATTTTCTCAAGAAACAACTCGCGCGTGGGAAAGGCGATCAGGCTCAGTTCGTCGACCGGCACGCCATCCTGTTTGTCGGGCGGGCGCAGAATGGTGAAATGTACCAGATCGACCGAGGAATCCGATTTCAGCAAGTTACGCCATATTCGCCCGCCTGCATGCGGTTCGCCCGAGACCAGCAGCACACGCAATCGGTCGCGGACACCGTTGATCTGGACCAGCGCGGTGTTGTTGCGGGCGGTAATCTCGCCTTCGGCTTCGGGGACGGTGAACTGGATCACGTTGCGTCCGCCATGGGGCAGGGTCAGCGGCAGGTCAATATCGCGCCCAGTCGGGATTTCAAAGCGCTGTGCCGCGCCGCCGTCGACCGAAATTTCCAGCGGTGCGATATTGGCGGTTTGCGGTACAGCGCCGCTGTCTTCGACCCTGAGGGTCAGGATGACCGGCTCACCGATGATGGCGAAAGCCGGGGCGTTGGTGACGATCAGGCGGCGGTCCCAGTCGCTTTCGCGCCCCGTCAGCAGCAGATGTAACGGCGCGGGCAGGGGCGGGGCGCGGTCGATGTCATGCACCCGCCCGTCGCTGAGCGCGATGATCCCAGCGATGCGTCCCTGCGGTTCCTCAGCCAGCGCCTCGGCAAGTGTTTCCAGCAGGCGCGTGCCTTCGTCACCAGCGCCATCAGGCACCGTGACGCGGCGCAATTCGGTGTGTGGGCGGGCCTCAATCTCGGCGGCGAGGGCCTCGGCTGCCGCTTGCATCTGGGCCGGACGGTCAGAAAGGTTCTGGCTGGCGCTTGCGTCCTCGACCATCACCACGATGTCGGACAACGGTTTGCGGTCTTCGACGCGATAGACCGGTCCGGCCAGCGCACCCAGCAGTGCTATGGCGGCCAGCGCGCGCAGCGCCCAGCCCGACAACCCGCGCCACAGTGCCAGTGTCACGCCAATCAGCGCCACCAGCCCCAGCGTGGCGATCAGCGGCCACGGGAGCAACGGATCAAAGACGACCCCCCCGGTCATTGGCCCAGCCTGTCCAGCAGGGCCGGCACATGCACCTGATCGGATTTATAGTTTCCGGTCAGCACATGCATCACCAGATTGACGCCGAAACGGCCGGCCAGTTCGCGCTGCCGCTCGCCTGCATAGCCGCGCCCAACCGGCAAAAGCGGCCGGCCATCGGCGTCAATCGCCCAAGCCGAGGCCCAGTCATTGCCCCCGATGACCACCGGCGTCACGTTGTCATTCAGGTTGCGGAACGGCATGCCCTCGATCTGCTGCGCATCCGGCGGCGCGGCCTCGACCCAGATATCGCGACCGCTGTAGCGGCCTGGAAAATCCTGTAGCAGATAAAAGGCGCGGGTTAGAACATGGTCCGGCGGCAAGGGTTCCAGCGGCGGGATGTCCAGCGGTGCAGCCAGATCCTGCAGCTTGCGCCCGTTCGGGCTGGCGGCACCGAACCCGGCAACATTGGCGTCACGGGTGTCGAAAAGGATCAATCCGCCCGAACGCAGATAGTCGTTCAGCTTGGCATAGGCCGCCGCCGAGGGCGTTGGCTGCTCCGGGGTGATCGGCCAGTAGAGCATGGGAAAGAACGCCAGTTCATCGGATTCAATGTTCACGCCGATTGGCGGGGCGGGTTCGACCGAAGTGCGGAAAAACAGCGTATCCGACAGACCCATCAGCCCCGCGTTGGCGACCTCGTCCAGTTGCTTATTGCCGGTCAATACATGCGCCAGCACCAGTTCGCTGGTGGCGCGCACGGCGAAATTGTCGTTCTCCTGCGCCAGTCCCGGTTGCGGCATCAATAGCAGCGCCACCAGAACGACGGCAGCGCGCCGCATTGGTCCTAAACGGCCCGACAGCGCCAGCGCGGCGATCACATCCGCCGCCAGCAAAATCAGCGCCAGCGCCAGCAACGCGCCGCCCAGAGGGCGTTCAGGGGCAACCGACAGCCCTTCGACCGGAACGTCTGCAGGCCAATCGGCGGGGGCGAGCGATATATCCGCCTCTAGCACATTGCGCGCCAGCTGCCGCTCCTCGCTGGCATAAAGGCCGGGGCGCAGATCAGGGCCGAGCGGCGCATCGGCCAGATCGGCCCCGGCGACACCGGGCAGCGCACCGGCATCGGAAAGGCTGCCGAAGCCGTCCATCACCTGTACCGGTCGCCATGTGGTGCCTTTCAGGTCTGCCGCATCCGGTGTCGTGCTCGATGAGGATACCGCCAGCCGTTCCAGCATCTCGACGAACAGGCCGGAAAGCGGCAGGCTCGACCATTCAGCATTGGCGGTGATGTGGAACAGCACCACCTGCCCCTGTCCGATCCGCTTGCGCGTGACCAGCGGGGTGCCATCGTCAAGCTCGGCGATGACCCGCTCGGACAGCGTCGGGTCGGGTTGGGCCATGACCTGCGCCGAGACGGTGACATCTTGCGGAATCGCCAGCCCGGCAAAGGGCGAGTCGTCGGCGAACGGTGCCAGTGTCTTGGGTGCGCCCCAGCTCATCGCGCCGCCCACACTGCGCCCGCCCGCGCGCAGGCGCACCGGCATCAGCGGATCTTCGTCGGCACGGCTGACATCGCTGGCGGCAAGGCGCGGTCCGGCAAAGCGAAGCAGCATGCCGCCTGCTTCAACCCATTCGCCCAAAGCCGCGGCCTCGCCCGGCGACAAGGTGGCGACATCGGCCAGAACGATCACATCGGGCTTGGCCGGGACCAGATCCTCCAGCGCGCCGGTCAGCAGATCGGCATTGGGGGCCAGCGCCTGTTCCAGAAAATGCAGCGGCGAGAGTAGTTCCAGACCCTCGCGATCCGCGCGCCCGGCGATCAGCGCCACTTCGCGCCGGCGCAGCCCGTCATCAACCAGTGCGGTGCCACCGGCGGAGCGCTGGCCGCCGATCTCGAACCGGGTGATGCGTGCACGCAGTTCCGACGGCAGGGACAATGCCGCCTGCGCTTCCAATTCGCCCGCGGCAAAACGGGCCGGGACCGTGGCGAGGGTGCGCGCGGTGCCGCCCGGATCACGCCCCTGCGCCAGCACCGTGACCTCGCGGGCGGCCAGATTTTGCGAGCGATGGACGGTCAGTTGCACCGCGCCGTCCTCGAAGGTGGCCGGGGACAGGCCCAGAACCGCCGCGCCGGTCTGGAACACGCGCAGATCGCCCCGCGCCTGCAAGGCGGCAATAAGGTCAGTGCGCTGGGGAAAATCCAGCCCGTCGCTCAGCCAGTGCGTATCAAACCGCTTGCCCGCATCTGCCAGCGCCGCCAATGCAGCGTCCACCTGCCCCCCGGTCGGCTGCCACGGCTGCGGCGTGAGCCCCGCCAGACGGCTGCGCCAGATATCGGCGCCCCGAAAATTGAGCGGTTCGGGTGCCGTCAGAGACAGGACCGCGACGGGGCGGCTCGCGCGGGCGGCCTCGGTCAGTTGGGACTCCAGCAGTTCGATCTTGTCACCCCAAGACGCGGCCCCGGCCCAGCTTGCGTCAAGCAGGATCAGCAGCGGCCCGCTTCCTGCGGGTCGGGTTTGCGGGTTCAGCACCGGTCCGGCCAGCCCAACGATCATCGCCGCGACCGCCAGCATTCGCAGCAGCAACAGCCACCACGGGCTGCGGTCCGAAACGCTTTCCTCGTCGCTGAGCCCCAATAGCAGCGCCACGCCCGGAAACCGGCGGCGGATCGGCGCGGGTGGCACGGCGCGCAAAAGCAGCCACAGGATCGGCAGCGCCGCCAGCCCCAGCAGCAGCCAGGGCGCGGCGAATCCGATGCCACCCAGAACCGTCATGCAAACCCCCGATCCAGCGCGCGATACAACCATAACAGTGCCGATTGGGCGCTGTCACCGGTGTGGTGCAGCCCCATCTGCCAACCGGTCACGCGGGTCAGCTGCGCCAATTCGTCTTTGCGCCGTGCCAGTCGGTCGAGGTAGCGCGCGCGCAGATCGCCCGCCTTCAGCGTTTCGTGGTGCAATGTGCCGCCAACACTTTCAAATATGGTACGCCCCTGAAACGGAAAGCTCTCTTCCGCCGGGTCCAGCACCTGCAAGACCACGCCGCGCACGCTTCGGTCGGCGGCTTTGGTCAAGGCCACGCGCAGCTCCTCGATATCCCCCAGAAAATCCGAGATGAACACCGCCTGCGCATGCGGGATCATCGCGCGGTGGTCGGGTGTGGCGTAATCCTGCGGCGCATCCACCGCCAGTGCCTGCGCCAGCCGTGCGATCTGCACCTGCCCGCGCCGGGGCGGCAGGCCGATGCCGGAGAGCCCGACACGCTCGCCCCCGCGCAGCAGCAGGATGGCGAGGGCCAGCCCCAGCAGCCGCGCGCGGTCGGCCTTGGTCGGCAGGGTCTCGGTCGAGGCAAAGCGCATCGATGCGCCCTGATCGACCCAGAGCATCACCGATTGTGCAATCTGCCATTCGCGTTCGCGCACGAATTGCTGATCGCCTCGCGCCGAGCGGCGATGGTCGATCATCCGGCGGCTGTCACCGATCTGCGCCGGACGGTATTGCCAGAAATCGTCGCCCAATCCGGCGCGGCGGCGGCCATGTTCACCCAGCAGGACCGTGCCCGCCAGATGTTCGGCCCGCGCCAGCAGCGGCGGCAGCCGTCCGGCCTCGCCCTCGGCGCGTTCGCGTAAGGTGGGCGGCGGTGTCACGCGACAGCCTCGTTTCGGGACAGGCTTGCGGCGGTGCTTTCGATCAACTCGGCCAGACTGTCGCCCCGGGCGCGGGCGGTGAAATTCAGCGCCATGCGGTGGCTCAGGACCGGGCGGGCCATGTCGATCACGTCTTCGGGATTAGGGGCCAACCGTCCCTGTAACAACGCGCGGGCGCGGACCATCAGCATCAGCGCCTGCGCTGCGCGCGGGCCCGGCCCCCAGGCAACGGTGTCCCGGACGCGCGCCGAGGCTTCGGGTTCATCGGGACGGAAGGCGCGCACCAGATCAAGGATCAGTTCCACCACAGATTCGCCCACCGGCATCCGCCGCAACAACGTCTGCGCGGCCAGCAAATCCTCACGCGTGAACACCTGATCGGCCTGATCATCGGTCACGCCGGTGGTGGCCATCAAGATGTCGCGTTCGGTGTCGCGGTCGGGGTAGTTCACGTCGATCTGCACCAGAAAACGGTCTAGTTGGGCTTCGGGCAGGGGATAGGTGCCCTCCTGTTCAATCGGGTTCTGGGTCGCCAGCACATGGAACGGCGCGTCCAGTTTGCGATCTTCACCGGCGACGGTGACAGTATGTTCCTGCATCGCCTGCAGCAGTGCCGATTGCGTGCGCGGGCTGGCGCGGTTGATCTCGTCCGCCATCAAAAGCTGGCAAAAGATCGGTCCCGGCACAAAGCGGAAATGCCGCCGCCCGTCGTCAGCCGTATCCAGCACTTCGGAGCCAAGGATATCGGCGGGCATCAGATCCGGCGTGAACTGGATCCGGTTGCCATGCAGGCCCATGACCACGGACAGGGTTTCGATCAGCCGCGTCTTGCCCAGCCCCGGCAGACCGATCAGCAACCCGTGCCCGCCGCAAAGCAAAGTCGCCAGCGTCAGGTCGACCACCCGTTTCTGACCAATGAAACGCCGCATGATCGAGGCGCGGGCGCGGGTGATGTTTTCCTCCAGCGACTCGATTTCCGCCAGCAATTCGCTATGATCGGGCATAATATTCCTCTCGCCGGACATATGTGGTCAGGTGACTCTATCGCGTTAGGAGGGAATGGCAAAAGCAATGAGCGGACACATGACCGTTACCGCATCCGCCGAGGGCATCGCCGCGGCCGTCAGGGCAGCCAGCAAGGAAACCAGGGGCCTGCCGCCTGTGCATCTGTGGAATCCGCCGTTCTGCGGTGATCTGGATATGCGCATCGCGCGGGATGGCACGTGGTTTTATCTGGGCACCCCAATCGGGCGGCCAGAAATGGTGCGGTTGTTTTCGACGATCTTGAAAAAGGAAAACGGCAGACATTATCTGGTGACTCCGGTCGAAAAGATCGGGATCACAGTTGATGACGCGCCGTTTGTCGCGGTCGATTTCACCTCAACGGGGGGCGGACGCGATCAAACCCTCACGTTTTCCACCAATCTGGGCGATACGGTGACCGCGGGGCCCGCACATCCGATCCGGGTTGAACGTGACGCGGCTGGCGAGCCCTCGCCCTATGTGATGGTCCGCGCCGGGCTCGAGGCGTTGATCGACCGCAAAAGTTTCTACCGTCTGGTCGATCTGGGCGCGCATCACGACGGCTGGTTCGGGCTGTGGTCGTCGGGGCAGTTTTTCGGAATTATTCCGTCCGACGAGTTGCCGGACGGGTAATCGGGTCAAAGCCGGTTTGGCTAGGTCAGTGCGCCGCCGCCCAATTCGGCCCCTGTCCGGCCTCGACCGTCAGTTTCACGTCCAGATGTACGGCCGGATCGGGCGCGGATTCCATCACGTCGCGGGCGCGGGCGACCACCTCGTCAACCGCATCTTCGGCCACTTCGAACAGCAATTCGTCATGCACCTGTAGCAGCATCTTGGCGGGCAACCCCTCGATCGCGTCGGGCATGCGGATCATGGCGCGGCGGATGACATCGGCAGCGGTGCCTTGGATCGGTGCGTTGATGGCAGCGCGATAGGCGAATGCGGCGCGCGGTCCCTTGGCGTTGATTTCCGGCGTGTGAATCTTGCGCCCGAACAGGGTCTGCACGAATTCATGCTCTTTGGCGAAGGCCTTGGTCTTGTCCATATAGGCGCGAATGCCGGGGAAGCGTTCGAAATAGCGGTCGATAAAACCCTGCGCCTCGGCCCGGGGAATGCGCAGATTGCGCGCAAGGCCAAAGCCGGAAATACCATAGATCACGCCAAAGTTGATCGCCTTGGCCTGACGGCGGATATCCGGGGTCATCTCGTCCATCGGCACATTGAACATTTCACTGGCAGTCAGCGCATGAATGTCCAGCCCGTCGGCAAAAGCCTGTTTCAACTCGTCGATATCGGCCATATGCGCCAGAATACGCAGTTCGATCTGGGAATAGTCGAGGCTGACCAGAACATTGCCGGGCGCGGCGATAAAGGCCTCGCGGATGCGCCGCCCTTCCTCGCTGCGCACCGGGATATTTTGCAGATTCGGATCGGTCGAGGCCAGCCGCCCGGTATTTGCCCCGGCGATCGAATAGCTGGTGTGGACGCGCCCGGTTTCCGGGTTGATATGGGTCTGGAGCGCGTCGGTATAGGTCGATTTCAGCTTGCTCAGCGCGCGCCAGTCCAGCACGCGACCGGGCAGGTCGTGTTCGGTCGCCAGTTCCTCAAGCACAGTCACGCTGGTGGTATAGGCGCCGGCCTTGCCGCGCTTACCGCCGGGCAACGACAATTTGTCAAACAGGATTTCACCCAGTTGCTTGGGGCTGCCGACGTTGAATGTCTCTCCGGCCAGTTCATGAATTTCCGCCTCAAGCGCCGCCATCTTCTGGGCAAAGGCGCTCGACATCCGCGACAGGGTATCGCGATCCACCTTGATGCCGTGCATTTCCATCTGCGCCAGCACCGGTACCAGCGGACGTTCCAGCGTTTCATACACCGTGGTCACCTGCGCGCGGTGCAGGTTCGGCTTGAACGCCTGCCATAGCCGCAAGGTGATGTCGGCATCTTCCGAGGCATAGCGCACCGCATCGGCCACCGGCACCTTGTCAAAGGTGATTGCCGATTTTCCGCTGCCCAGAAGCGGCTTGATCGGGATCGGGGTGTGGCCCAGATAGCGCTCGCTCAGCGCATCCATGCCATGGCCGTGCAGCCCGGCATGCATGGCATAAGACAGCAACATCGTATCGTCGATCGGCGCGACGTTGATCCCGTTGCGGGCCAAGATCTTGGCATCAAATTTCATATTCTGCCCGATTTTGATGACCGCCGGGTCCTCAAATACCGGTTTCAGCATCGCCAGCGCCTCGTCCACGGGCATCTGCCCCTCGGCCAACTCGTCCGACGCGAACAGGTCACTGCCCGCGCTCGCCTTGTGGCGCAGCGGGATATAACAGGCGTGGCCCGGCTCGACGCAGAGTGAAATGCCAACCAGGTCGGCCGTCATCTCGTCCAGTCCGGTGGTTTCGGTGTCGACGGCGACATAGCCGCGGTGATGGATCAGGTCGATCCAGGTCTGCAGCCCGGCTGCGTCGCTGATGTGATCATGGGTCGCCTGGTCAAAATCGGGCGCATCCGGGGTTGCGCTGTCGTCGCCGATGGGCGCGTCGGAAATCACCGGCGGTTCGACATTCAGATGTTCGGCGATGCGCCGGCTGAGGGTGCGGAACTCCATTTCGGCGAGGAACGGCAGCAGCACATCTGGATCGTATTCGCGCACCTCCAGATCGTCGAGCGTGAAGTCCACCGGCGTGTTGCAATCCAGCTGTACCAGCTTCTTGCTCAACTCGATCTGCGCGCGCATCTCGATCAGGGTCTGGCGGCGTTTGGGTTGTTTGATCTCTTCGGCCCGGTCCAGCAATGTTTCCAGATCGCCGTATTCATTGATCAGCAAGGCGGCCGTCTTGACCCCGATGCCAGGGGCACCGGGCACGTTGTCGACACTGTCGCCGGCCAAAGCCTGCACATCGACCACCCGTTCGGGCGACACGCCAAAGCGGGCCTCAACCCCTTCGACGTCGATCACGGTGTTCTTCATCGCATCGAGCATTTCAACCCCGCCGCCGACCAGTTGCATCAGGTCTTTGTCGGAGGAGATGATCGTCACCCGCCCGCCCAGTTCGCGGGCCTGACAGGCGAGGGTCGCGATGATGTCGTCGGCCTCGAAGCCTTCAAGCTCTTCGCAGGCGATGTTGAAGGCTTCGGTCGCGGTGCGGGTCAACGGGATTTGCGGTCGCAGATCCTCGGGCATGGCATCGCGGTTGGCCTTGTATAGATCGTAAAGATCGTTGCGGAAGGTATGGCTGCCCTTGTCAAAGATCACCGCTGCGTGGGTCGGAGCATCGGGTCCCGAGTTATCGGTGACATAACGGTGCAGCATGTTGCAGAAACCGGCAACCGCTCCGATCGGCAGCCCGTCAGAGCGGCGGGTCAGCGGTGGCAGCGCGTGATAAGCACGGAAGATGAAAGCCGATCCGTCGATCAGATGCAGGTGGCATCCCTTGCCAAACTTCATAGGACGAACCTTTCTGCTATATTGCGACCAGCCAACGCCATCCGGTTGCGATGGTCGGTCGCTCACGCTTCTTTCTGGTCTTAAATACCCATAGCGCGCCGTCAACGGCCTGCGCGACTGGATTTTTTAGCTACCGGTGTCGACCTTATCTTTATGATCCCGATGCACGAAGCGTGCATCACAATAGCCGCATTCGACCCAGCCCTTATCCTGCGGGATCTGCAGCCAAACGCGGGGGTGTCCCAGTGCGCCCTCGCCACCGTCGCAGGCGACGCGATAGCTGTCCACAATCCTGATTTCCGGCGCTTCAATGGTCATCGGCTGGGGGTCCTTTTGGTTGTCGGCCCTGCGGGCATGCGTTAGGGGCTTTATGAGCCATGGCAAAAGCGGGGGCAAGAGGCGGCAATGACACAGGATGCGATCCGGATCGAAGGGTTGACCAAGATCTATCGCGCGCAGCGCAACCAGCCGCCCAAACATGCGCTGAAGAAGATCGACCTGACGGTTCCGCAGGGCTCTGTCTTTGGCCTATTGGGGCCGAACGGGGCAGGCAAATCCACATTGATCAACATTCTTGCCGGGCTGGTTGTGAAAACCGCCGGCAAGGTAACGATCTGGGGCTTTGATCAGGACCGCAACCCGCGTCAGAGCCGGGCGTCGATCGGGGTCATGCCGCAGGAGTTGAACCTCGACCCGTTCTTTACCCCGCGCGGCGCGCTTGAAGTGCAGGCGGGTTTGTACGGATTGCCGCGATCTCAGCGGCGCAGCGACGAAATACTGGAGATGATCGGGCTCAGCGACAAGGCCGGGGCCTATGCCCGCACCCTATCGGGGGGCATGCGCCGCCGTCTGCTGCTGGGCAAGGCGCTGGTGCACAACCCGCATATACTGGTGTTGGACGAGCCGACCGCCGGGGTCGATATCGAATTACGCCAGATGCTGTGGAGCAATGTGCGTAAACTCAACGAGGCGGGGATGACGATCATCCTGACCACGCACTATCTGGAAGAAGCGCAGGACATGTGCGACCGGATTGCGATCATCAACGAAGGCGAGGTTGTGGCCCAAGACAGCACCGGAAACTTGCTGGACCGTCTCGACGCGCGGGCTATGATCATCCATCCCGACGGACCGGTCGAGACAATGCCGCAAGGCGAAGGAATCACTGCCGAACAGCGCAATGACGGTGCGATCGTGATGTCCTATCAAAGCCGTCAAATCAGCGCCGAGCAGGTGCTAGCGGCAGTGCGCGCGGCGGGAATCACCATTCGGGACGTCAAGACGCAAGAGCCGGATCTTGAAGATGTGTTCCTGGCATTGACGTCATCGGTCGGACCGGGGGCGCCGCCCCCGGACCCCCGAGATATTTCTAGCAAGAAGAAGGTTTAAGTGTTGCTCAGACCGTAACAGTCTGTACCAGACGGTCGAGCATTCCGTGACAAGCTTGTAACTGCTCCAGGGATACGAACTCATCCGGCTTGTGGGCTTGCTGGATCGAGCCGGGGCCGCAAACAATGGCAGCCATGCCCATCTGCTGGAACAGCCCGGCTTCGGTCCCGAACGGGACAACATCGGCCGAATTGGTGCCAAGCAGGTCAAAAAGCAGATCGCGGGCGGCGTTTTCATCCATCGGCTCAAGCCCGCAAACCTCGGCGATGGTTTCGGTGTTTATATCCGCTTGCGGGCTAATCTTGCGCATGGCGGGCAGCAACACGTCTTCGATATGTCGGGCGAGCCGTTCCTTGACGAGATCCGCATCGGATTGCTGCACTGGGCGCATTTCCCATTCGACCTCGGCCTTGCCTGGAATCACGTTATGGGCGCTGCCACCGCGGACCGCGCCGATATTGATCGTGCTCCAAGGCGGGTCGAACCGGCTTTCCAGTGGGGCGCGGCGGATCAGGCCCTCGCGCAGCGCCATCAGCTTGCTGACAAAATGCACGGCGAATTCGACCGCATTCACGCCGCGGTCGGGCATTGATCCGTGCCCCTCAAGCCCGGTAAAGCGCGTGGTATATTCGCTGCAGCCCTTGTGGCCTTCGATCACCTTCATCTCGGTGGGTTCGCCGATAATTGCCATTGCCGGCCGAATGTCGCGTTTTTGCAATTCCGGCACCAGTGCCTGAGCGCCTAGACAGCCGACCTCTTCGTCATAGGTGAACGAGAAATGCACGGGCCGGTGCAGGTCGCGGTCGGTTAGGTCGCTGGCCATTGCGACGGTGGCGGCAATGAAGCCCTTCATGTCGCAACTGCCGCGCCCGTAAGCTCGATCATCCTCAAGCCGCATTGCAAATGGATCGCTGCTCCAGTCCTGATCGGTGACCGGCACCACATCGGTATGGCCCGACAACACAATACCACCGGGGCGGTCGGGGCCGATGGTGGCGAACAGTGTCGCCTTTTGCCCGCTATCATCGTGGAACAGGTCGATGCGCGCGCCGCATTTCTCAAGCCGTCCGGCCAGATCATCAATCAGATCGAGATTGCTATCGGCGGAGACGGTCGGATAGGCGATCAGCCGCTCCAGTAGCGAGATTGTATCGGCAAGGCGGTCGGTCATGGCTTTACGAACATTTTTCGGGGCCGATTGCAGAAGGTTTCTGCAGGGCCGGTTTCCCGGATCAGGATGCTTTCGGTGATTTCGAGCCCCCAATCCTTCATCCACAGGCCGGGCATGAAATGGAATGTCATACCCGGTTGCAGCACGGTTTCATCCTCGGCACGCAGCGAGATCGTGCGCTCGCCCCAATCGGGAGGATAGCTAAGTCCGATACCATAGCCACAGCGCGCGCCACGTTCAATGCCAGCCCGTTCCAATGGGGCGGCCAGCGCATTGGCGATGTCGCAGGCGCGGTTGCCGGCGCGGGCGGCCTCCAGCCCGGCCTCCAGCCCCTCGATCAGGGCGGCCTCGGCGCGCAACAGGAAATCGGGCGGCTCCCCCAGAAACAGGGTGCGGCAGAACGGGACGTGATAGCGCCGGTAACAGCCAGAAATCTCAAAAAACGTTGCCTCGCCACGTGCGAAGGGGCGGCCATTCCATGTCAGGTGCGGCGCGGCGGCATCGGTGCCCGAGGGCATCAAGGGCACAATGGCCGGATAGTCGCCCCAAGCGTCACCGACACCGCGGATCGCGTCACGATAGATTTCAGCGACGATGTGGTTCTTGGGCACGCCAGGTTCGACACGTTCCAGCAGCCCGTCCACGATCTTTTCGGAGATTGCCGCGGCTTTGCGCATGAACATGATCTCGGCAGGGGATTTGATCGCCCGCTGCCAGTTGACCAGTCCGGTGGCGTCGGCCCACCGCACCTGTGACAGTTCCGCGTACAGCACGTCCATTGCGCGGGCCGAGAAGTAATAATTGTCCATCTCGACTCCGATCCGGGCGCGCTCCAGCCGCAATTCGGACAGGTGACCGGCCAGATCCTCCATCGGGTGGCGTTCAGTGGATTGGACGAAATTATCGGCATAACCATGCACCCGGTCGGGACCCATCCAGACCGTGCGCAGCGCGCCATGGGAATCCTGATTGCGGCCCCACCAGATCGGATCAGCGTCGGGCAGCACGATCACGCCCTGATGCACATAGAAGGACCAACCATCGTAGCCCGTTAACCAAGCTTGATTTGACGGGTCGGTGACGAATAGCGCGTCCAGCCCGGCCTTTTCCATCGCTTCGCGGGTGGAAGCCAGGCGCGATTCATATTCCGCGCTGGTAAAGGAAAGGTCATAGGCGGTCATGTGAAATCCCCCATCTCAAGGGCCATATCACTGTCCTAGACCAACAAAGCCGATGCAACAAAGCCCGCATGTGAAACTTGCCGGGAAAACGGTCATTCTGTCTGATTTTGCGGGGAAAATCAGCGAAAATGGCTGGCGCAGGCTGTCCGCGCGCTGGCCTTGCGCTGCGAGCGGTTCCTGTGTTTACTTTGCCGGATGCGGGAACGCGGTGCCCCCTTGGCGCCCTTGATAACCCCGATCGAGCATTCCGTTTGCAATATGCTGCCATTCACAAGGAGGCATCACCCATGCCCAAAGGTTATATCATCGGCCATATTACCGTCACCGACCCCGAGGCCTATAAGGAATATGTCGAACGTGACACGCCAATCCTGCAGCGGCTGGGCGGGCGTTTCGTGGTGCGCGGCGGCGAATCAGAGGTCGTGGAAGGTACGACGAACGAACGCCATGTGGTGATCGAATTTCCCAGCTATAAGGCCGCGCTCGACGCCTATAACAACGCGGATTACCAAGAGGTCGCCGAGATCCGCCGCCGCGCTGCGGAAAGCGTGATGATCGTGGTCGAAGGCACCTGACAGGCGGGCCGCGCCCGCCCGCTTGCTTTAGCGTAGCCGGTTCAGCAATTGCAGCGAGGCGTAGCCGTCCGGTGCCATCCCCTGGGCGATCTGGAACGAGCGTACGGCGGAAATCGTACGCGGGCCGATTCGACCATCGACGCCCTGCGTGTCAAAGCCTCTCTCGGTCAGGCGTTTCTGCATCTCCATGCGCTCGTTCTGTGTCAGGGCGCGGTCGCCACGGGGCCATTCGGCTTGAATGGGCGCGCCGCCCTTCAGACGGTCACTGAGATGGCCCACGGCGATCACATAAGCGTCGGCGGAATTATAACGCTCGATCACCGCGAAATTATCGAAGATCATGAAGGCCGCGCCGCGCCCGCCCGCGGGCAAGAGGATTGCACCCTCGCCGTGATTTGGCACTGGCTGGCCATTCACGCCGCGCACCCCGATCCGGGCCCAGTTGGCAGGTGATTTGGTGATGGCGCGATCAGCCAGCGCAAAGTCAAAACCACGCGGCAGGGTCACCTCGACCCCCCACGGCTGGCCCTTTTTCCAGCCAAATCGGGCCAGATAGGCGGCGGTCGAGGCCAAGGCGTCGCTGGGGTCGTCCGACCAGATATCGCGCCGCCCATTGCCGGTGAAATCGACCGCATATTCCAGATAAGAGGTGGGCATGAACTGGGTATGCCCCATCGCGCCGGCCCAGCTTCCGGTCATGTTGCGGGGGCTGGTGTCGCCGTTCTGCAGGATTTTCAATGCCGCGATCAGCTGCTGTTCAAAGAATGCGCCGCGCCGCCCATCATAGGCCAAGGTCGCCAGCGATGTCACAATATCGTTCTTGCCGCGAAAGCTGCCATAGGCGCTTTCCAGCCCCCAGACGGCTGCGACGACCTCTTTTTCGACGCCGTAACGCGCCTCTATCGCCTGCAACCGTGTGCCATGATCGCGCAGCGCTGCCTTGCCGTTGGCGATGCGGGTATCTGACACGGCGCTGTCAAGATATTGCCAGATCGTTCTGGTGAATTCCGCCTGATTGCTGTCGCGGGCAATCACGTCCGGATCGTAACGCACGCCGTCGAACGCTGCGTCCAGCACCTGCGCCGAAATACCAGCTTCCATGGCGCGGATGCGAAAGCCCCCGATCCAATCTTGAAAGCCATGGTTCAGCGCAACTTCATCCGATGTTTTGACCATGGATGCCTTTCGAAGAGAGGGCCGCAGCGATTGCGCCACCAGCGTCTTGGCAGATGGCATGATGCCCTGCTGCCCCGCTGGGCGGGTTATCGGCCTTGGCGATTGCTCGACCGCCTGTGCCATCATTCCAGTGGTGATGAATACGCCGAAGAACGCGGCGCCTGCCCATAGTCGCATTTTTACTGCCCCGGTTTGCCCGATTGTTTGCCTTTGGCAAACATACCCGAATCCGGGCAATCGCAAAAGGCTTGAGTGAGCCTTGGGCCCAAGCCTATTTGCGTTTGCGGACGACCTTCCGTTTGATCTTGTCGGCCTTGCGCTTGGCCTTGGCAGCCTTGCGTCGGGGGCTGCGCCCGGCGGGCGAGCGCGGGCGGGGCAGGGGGCTGTCCTCTAGCTCCAGTAGTTCCAGTTCCAAGCCACCGGTCATCGGCGCAGCCTGCGCCAGACGCACGGTGACCCGTTGGCCGATACTGATCACCACGCCGGTATCCGCGCCCATCAATGTGCCGGCTTCGCGGTCGAAATGGTAGTATTCGGTGCCCAGTGTGCGGATCGGGATCAACCCGTCGGCGCCAGTTTCATCCAGTGACACGAACAGGCCAAAACGCGCGATGCCGCTGATCCGCCCGCCAAATTCGCTGCCCACGCGCTCGGACATATAGGCGGCAAGGTAACGGTCGGTGGTGTCGCGCTCGGCCATCATCGAGCGGCGCTCGGTCTCGGAAATATGTTCGGCGATGCGGTCCAGTCGGTCGATCTGGTCGGCGTCAAGTCCGTCCTTGCCCCAGCCATGCGCAGAGATCAGCGCGCGGTGCACGACCAGATCGGCATAGCGCCGAATCGGCGAGGTGAAATGCGCATAGCGGGTCAGTGCCAGCCCGAAATGGCTGAAATTTTCGGGCGCGTAATAGGCCTGGGTCATCGCGCGCAATGTCGCCATATTGATCAGTTCTGCGTCATCGCCGCCAGCGGCTTGGTTCAGCAGGTTGTTCAGGTGCCGGGTCTGCAACACCTGCCCCTTGGCCAGCGTATAGCCCGAGGCGGTGGCGGTTTCGCGCAGCGCCTCAAGTTTCTCGGGCGTTGGCTCTTCATGCACCCGGAACAGCAGCGGCGTGCGTTTGGCGATCAAGGTTTCGGCGGCGCAGACATTGGCGAGCACCATGAATTCCTCGATCAGGCGATGGGCATCCAGCCGTTCGCGGAAATTGACCGCGGTGACGGTGCCGTCTTCGTCCAGTTCGATCCGTCGCTCGGGCAGGTCCAGATCCAGAGGCTGACGTTTCTTGCGGGCCTCGGCCAACGCGCGATAGGCGGCAAAAAGTGGTTTCAGCAAGGGATCAAGCAGCGGACCAGTGCGCTCGTTCGGGTTGCCATCAATGGCCTCTTGCACCTCGCCATAATGTAGCGATGCGCCCGAGCGCATCATGGCGCGATGGAAGCGGTGGCTGATTTTCTGACCGAATGCGTCGATCTGCATCCGCACGGCGATACAGGCGCGCGGCACGCCTTCGTGCAGCGAACACAGATCGCCCGACAGCCGGTCGGGCAGCATCGGCACAACGCGGTCGGGGAAATAGGTCGAGTTGCCCCGCTTGAAGGCGTCGCGATCCAGTGCGGTGCCGGGGCGCACATAGGCGGCGACATCGGCGATGGCGACCCAAATTACATGGCCGCCTTCGTTGTTGGGATCATCGTCGGCATGGGCATAGCAGGCATCGTCATGGTCGCGCGCGTCCGACGGGTCGATGGTGACCAGCGGCAGGTCGCGCATGTCTTCGCGCCCCTCCAGCCCGACGGGCGACATCGCGTCGGCCTCGGCGATCGTTTCATCGGCAAACTCGTCAGGGATGCCGTGCTGGTGGATCGCGATCAGCGACACCGCTTTGGGCGAGGACGGATCGCCGAGCCGGTCCAGAATGCGGGCACGGGGCAGACCAAGCCGGCCCCTCGGCCCGCTTTGCTCTGCTTCAACCAACTCACCGTCTGCTGCGCCGCCAGTGGCATTCTCGGGGACGAGCCATTCCTTGTTCTGGCCCTTGTCGATGGGCACGATGCGCCCGCCCTCGGAGCCTTTGCGGTAGATACCAACGATCTTGGCGGGACTGCTGCCGATGCGCCGGATTAGCCGCGCCTCGTAATTATATTCCTCTTCATGCACCACTGTCAGGCGGGCGAGGATGCGGTCGCCTTCACCCAGCGCCGGATCGCTGGCGCGCGGGATTATCAGCACCGCGGGTTCCACCCCTTCGCCGTGCCATTCCAGTGGTCGCGCGAACAGATCACCGTTGGCGTCCGGTGCCTTGACCTGCAACACGCTGACCGGCGGCAGGCGGTCGGGGTCGTGATAGGTCTTGCGGCGCTTTTCCAGATGGCCCTCGTCCTCAAGTTCGCGCAGCAATCGCTTGAGATCGATTCGCGCAGCCCCCTTGATGCCAAAGGCCTTGGCGATAGCACGTCTATTACTGAGGGTCGGGTTGGCGGAAATCCAGTCGAGGATCTCGGCCTTTGTAGGTATGCGCGTCATATCTCTGCCCTAACACGGGTTTTGCGTGTCGTCATCGGCAAAAAGATCGGCAGCAGTGTCGATATCGCGGAGATGGTCAACCAAGGCGATTCTGGCGTCGGGCAGGCTTGCCATGCTGTCACTCAGGGCATGGGGCGAAGACCAGCGCACATCGGCGAAGATGCTGGGGGGCACGCGGTGCGAGTGCTTCAGCCCGACCAGCCAGTAACCGCCATCGCGGGCAGGGCCGAATACCGCGTCATGCGCGCCAAGCGCGGCGAAAGCACGCGCCACATGGCGGCGGCGCAGGGCGGGAATGTCGGCCCCGATCACGCAGACCGGACCTGCCGGAGCCGCCCGCATTGCGCGCGCCATTCGCGTGCCCAGATCGCCGCCGCCTTGCGGAATCCTTGCCAGATCGGCGGGCCAGATTCGGCTGGCCATTCCGGCCCGGTCCGGTGTGACCGCGAGCAGCAGATGCCAGCGCGGGTCGCGGATTTCGCGCAACAGACGGACGCATTGGTGACGGAACCACCACGCGGCGCGAATCATGCCGATATCGCGCCCCAATCGCGTCTTGACCCGGCCGGGGCGCGGTTCTTTCAACATCACGATCAGGGTTTGGCGTTTCAAGCGAAGTAATCTCGCAAGATGCGGGTATAAAGCGCTTTCAACTGGTGAATCTGGTCGATTTCCACATGTTCATCGACCTGGTGCATGGTCTTGCCGACAAGGCCGACCTCGACCACCGGGCAATGGTTCTTGACAAAACGCGCATCCGAGGTGCCACCCGAAGTGGACAACTCCGGCGTGATCCCGGTTTCTGTCTTGATCGCGCCCTTGATCAGATCCGGCAACGGCCCCGGCGGCGTCAAAAAGCTTTCGCCGGAAACCTTGATCTCGGTCGTGATCTCGACGCCGAATTTCTGGGCGATCATGTCGGCCTGATCGCGCAGCCAGAGGGAAAGGCTGTCACCGCTGTGACTGTCGTTAAACCTTATGTTCACCGTCGCGCGGCATTGTGCAGGGATCACATTGGTCGCCGGATTACCGGTATCAATGGTGGTGATCGCAAGAGTGGAAGCATCGAAATAATCGGTCCCTTGGTCGAGTTCATGGTGCGCCAGCCGATCCAACAACCGCACCAGCGCGGACAATGGATTGCGCGCGCGCTGTGGATAGGCGACATGGCCTTGGCTGCCGGTCACGGTCAGCCACGCATTCAGCGAGCCGCGCCGGCCGATCTTGATCATGTCACCCACACGTTCACGGCAGGTCGGTTCGCCCACAAGGCAGACCGACATCGCCTCGCCGGCCTTGGCCATGTGATCGAGCAGGGCAAGCGTGCCATCCTGTGCGTCGCCCTCTTCATCGCCGGTGATGGCAAGAATGATCGCGCCCTTGGGGGGGGTGTCGCGGACGAAATCCATTGCTGCGGCGGCGAAGGCGGCAACGCCCGATTTCATGTCGCAGGCCCCGCGCCCATAAAGTACGCCATCGCATTCCACAGCGGCAAAGGGCGGCACGCTCCACTCTGCCAAGTCGCCAACTGGAACCACGTCGGTATGCCCGTTGAAGCCGAAACTGCGGGGGTGGCCTTTCGGGCCCCAGCGCGCGAACAGGTTGGCGATGCCATTCCGATCGGCGCGAACACAGTCGAACCCCGCCGCCGCGAGTCGGGTTTCCAGTAATGTCAGCGCGCCGCCTTCTTCGGGAGTGACCGAGGCGCAGCGAATTAGATCGGCAGACAGAGCGACGGGGTCGGTGTTTGACATGGTCCTTCCAATCCTCTGGATCTGTTCGGCAGGGTCAGTGCGGCCCGGTCTCCTCATCGAAAAACGGTGTCATCTGCGCGACGATCACCGCGTTCTCGTCCAGCGCGCGCTGCATCAGCGCCCGTTCTTCGGCAGCGATTTCGTGGCCTTGCGCTTCGCGTTCGGGCAGGGTGCCGTATCCGGTCACGTCCAGTGGCGCGGTATCGGCCTGTTTCAGGATCGCGACAGTCTCGCGCACTGCTTCGGCCTCGTCCACGCCCGAGGCATAGATTATCAGCGCCGCGCCTGTCGCGCCATCGGGCAGCCCGTCACCGGCTTTGCGGCCGATCTGAACCAGCAGCGTATACACCTGCTGGCGGCTGGGTTTTCTGGTTTTTGGCTGATCAGACATGAGAAGGGCCACCATTGTGAACAATGGCAGCCCTAGCGCGTCCGTGCAATCTTGGAAAGGGTCAGCTTCGCGCGCTGATGGCGCGCCAGGCCCATATCAACAGACAGGCCCCGACCAGCCCGACGATCAATTGCGGTATCCACGCGTTGGCAGCATAGATCCCAAACAGACCGAGGATCAGATTAAGCAGTACCGCCCCGACAATTCCCAGACCGATATTTGCGAAGATCCCGGTGTTGGTGTTCATAATCATGCTGGCAATCCAGCCGGCCAAGCCGCCGACGATGATTGCGCCGATAATGCCAATGCCCATCGTGCCATTCCCTTTTTGCCAATTCAAGACGAACGCCGGAAAAGGTGAGAAAGTTCCGCCCCTAATGTTTCGTCAATCACGCAGCAATTCGTTGACGCCGGTCTTGGAGCGAGTCTTTTCATCGACCCGCTTGACGATCACCGCGCAGTACAGGCTGATATTGTTTTTGCTGGGCATCGATCCGGCGACAACTACCGAATAGGGCGGTACCTCGCCATATATGACTTTGCCGGTCTCGCGGTCGACAATCTTGGTGGACTGGCCGATGAACACACCCATCCCAAGCACCGAGCCTTCGCGCACGATCACGCCCTCAACCACCTCGGAACGGGCACCGATGAAACAATTGTCTTCGATGATCGTCGGTCCGGCCTGCATGGGTTCCAATACGCCACCGATCCCGACGCCGCCGGACAGATGCACGTGCTTACCAATCTGGGCACAACTGCCAACCGAAGCCCAAGTGTCGACCATCGTGCCTTCGCCCACATAGGCGCCAAGATTGACAAAGCTTGGCATCAACACCGCACCGGGTGCGATATAGGCCGAATGGCGCACAACCGAGTGCGACACCGCGCGAAATCCCGCTTGCCGCCATTCATGGTCGCCCCAGCCACGGAACTTGCTGTCGACCTTGTCCCACCAGCCACTGCCTTGAGGGCCGCCGTACTGAATCTCCATGTCCTTGAGACGGAAGCTCAGCAGAACCGCTTTCTTGGCCCACTGGTTCACGTGCCACACGCCGTCATCGCGGCGTTCGGCGACGCGCAGCTTGCCGCTGTCCAGAGCGTTCAACGTGGCCTCGATCGCCGCACGGGTTTCGCCGCCGGTGGCGGGGCTGATGGTGTCGCGCGCGCTCCACGCGGCTTCGATCGCGGCTTCAAGCTGAGCGTCGGCCATGGAGGTCTCCTTGGGTCAGGGCATGTGACTGTGGCGATAGCGGCGCGGCTGGCGGGCCAATTGCTCATCACGCGCCCGTCACTGGCCTTGCAGACATGACATCTATAAGTCAGAAATAGATGCTCAAGCAAGGATTTCAGAATGAGAGATGAACGCCTAAGCCGATTCCGTGACGCCCACTCCGACAGGACAACGGCAAAGGGCGTGCCGGACACGCCGCAAACGCGGAACCCGGCCTATCGGTTGGCTTTCGCTGATGACGATTTTCTGTGCCGCGAGGAGCTGCGGCCAGTGCGCCTGCAACTGGAATTGCTGAAACCGCAGATGGCTTTGGATGAGATGCAGATCGCCAGCACGGTTGTGCTGTTTGGTGGCGCCCGCATCCCCGACCCCGCGCATAAGGATGAGGCACGCACGGAAACGCTGGCAGGACTGTCAAAATATTACGATCAGGCGCGCGAATTTGCGCGGTTGATAACCGAGCGATCGGTCGCCAATGGCCAGCGCGAAAATGTGGTCTGCACCGGCGGCGGCCCCGGCGTCATGGAAGCCGGAAACCGCGGCGCGTATGATGCGGGCGGCATTTCCATCGGTCTGAACATCGTGCTCCCGCATGAACAGGCCCCCAATGAATTTGTCACGCCCGATCTGGCATTCAACTTCCATTATTTCGCGATCCGCAAGATGCATTTCCTGATGCGGGCCAAGGCAATCTGCATTTTTCCCGGCGGATTCGGGACGCTGGATGAAATGTTCGAAACCCTGACCTTGATCCAGACTGGCCGGATGGAGCGCATCCCGTTCCTGCTGTTTGGCCGCGAGTTCTGGGAGCGGATCATCAACTGGCCTGCACTGGCCGATGCTGGCACCATTTCGGACGAGGATTTGGACCTGTTCCGCTATGTCGAAACCGCGCAAGAGGCGATCCATCTGATCGACAATTGGCCCGATGCGGGTAAAAAACGCAGCACGATTCCGGATCTGCCAGAGACGGTCGACCCCTGATTCGGCTCAGCCGTTTAGGCCGATTTCCGCCGCGATCTGGGCACGCGTCTTGCGGGCCCGCTCGGTTGCCGATTTCAACTGACCGCAGGCGGCCATGATGTCCTCGCCGCGCGGGGTGCGGATGGGGCTGGCATATCCGGCCTTGTAGATAATGTCTGCAAAAGCGCGAATCCGGTTATTCGACGACCGTTTGTAAGGCGCACTCGGCCATTCATTGAACGGGATCAGGTTGATCTTGGCCGGAATCCCATCGATCAGTTGGATCAGCCGACGGGCGTCCTCGTCGCTGTCATTCACACCGTCCAGCATCACATACTCAAAGGTGATGCGCTCGGAGTTCGAGACCCGCGGATAACTGCGCAGTGCGTCCAGCAATGCCGCGATGTTCCATTTGCGGTTGATTGGTACCAGCTTATCGCGCACCTCGTCAGTGGTGGCGTGGAACGAGACCGCCAATTGGCAGCCGATCTCTTGCGCGGTGCGGGCGATTTCGGGCACCACGCCGCTGGTCGAAAGGGTGATGCGGCGGCGCGATAACTGGATGCCCTCGGCGTCCATGGCGATTTTCATCGCGTCGCGCACATTTTCAAAGTTATATAGCGGCTCGCCCATGCCCATCAGCACGATGTTGGACAAGAGGCGGGTTTCATCCTTGGGCACACCCTGCTCGGGCCATTCGTTCAGATCGTCGCGCGCCACCATGACCTGACCGATGATTTCACCGGCGGAAAGGTTGCGCACCAATTTCTGCGTGCCGGTATGGCAGAACGAACAAGTCAGTGTGCAGCCGACCTGCGAGGAAATGCACAAGGTGCCGCGCCCCTCTTCGGGGATATAGACCACCTCGACCTCGTGCCCGCCGGCGATGCGCACCAGATATTTTCGGGTGCCGTCACTGCTGACCTGCCGGCTGACCACCTCGGGAATTTCGATCACGAAATGTTCGGCCAATTGCGCACGATAGGCTTTGGCCAGATTGGTCATGGCGGCAAAATCGCGCACGCCCCATTGATAAATCCACTGCCAGATCTGGCCGGTGCGCATATTCGCTTGGCGTTCCGGCGTTCCGGCACCAATCAGTGCATCGCGCATGGCTTCGCGGGTCAACCCGACAAGGTTGACCGGCCCATCGGGGAGTTTGCGGGGGATGGTCATCACATCCTGTGTGATCGGCGCGCTGGCAGCCATAGTGTTACCTTTGGGATTCGGAGTGGCAGAGGGACCCTATATAGGGTTTCGCGCGCATTTCCAAACAAACAAGGCCGCACCTTTGCAGGTGCGGCTATAACTAACGGATTAATCGGTCGGTCAGATCACTTTGAACAGCGTTTCGCCGCGTCCTCAACCGCCGCGGTGAAGCCCATCAGCGAGAATGTATCCTTGGTCTGCGTACCGCGCGACGAGCGTGCCGTCAGGACCGCATCGGCGCCCCGTTTCATCGCGGCGATGATCTTGGCGTCATCCTCGGTGGTGGCGGGCCAGGCCCAGTCACCATCGGTGAACAATTCGAATTGGTCGTCGCCAATCTTGAGATTGACGGTCGAGCCATCGGCAAAGGGATAGCCACCGGTGAAGGTCAGTTGACCTTTTACCCCGGCAGCAGGGCGGTAGAACACGAACAGCAGGATATCGCCCCGTCGCACGGCCACCGTACGCCCGTCGCGGGTGTTGACGGTTTTCTTGGGGGCCGACACGCTCCAGCATTCGGTGGGATTGTCCTCGACGAACACGCTCCAGTCGGTTTTTGCAGCAACCCGGTTCGAGCTTTGTTGCTGCGCCGATACAGCAGTGGCCATCACGGCCAGAGACAGGCCCGCGATCAATCTGCGGGCGAGTGGTGATCTCATTTTGTCCAGCCTCCAGACTGTCCTTACCTCAATTTCCAGAACGGCGCCTGCGGACCTTGCCGGCCGTCTTGTGGCGCTGCCCGTCGCTTGCCGACATGCGCATCCTAGCGTAATTAGCACCGCGGGCGAAAGACCGGAATGACATGAATTCGCCAAGTTGTGAGGTGCTAGGATGAACAGACCCGAACCATTGGCCGAAATCTGGCGGGGTCCGCTTCTGGAAAGCGTCCACGCGGGACACGCGGTGATCTGCGATGCCAAGGGCGAAGTCGTGCGCGCTTGGGGCGATCCGCAGGCGGTGATCTATCCTCGCAGTTCGGCCAAGATGATTCAGGCGCTGCCTTTGCTGACCTCAGGTGCAGCGGATAAATTCGGCCTGACCGATGAGCAACTGGCGCTGGCCTGTGCCTCGCATACGGGTGCCGCGATCCATACCGACCGCGCGCTTGCCTGGCTAAATCAGTTGGAATTGACGGATGACGATTTGCGCTGCGGGCTGCAGATGCCCAGCGACAAGACAGCCAGCCGCGATCTGATCTGCGCCGATAGCAGCCCGTGTCAAATTCACAATAACTGCTCTGGCAAACATTGCGGTTTCCTGACGCTGAATGCGCATATGCAGGCCGGACCGGATTACGAAAAGATCGATCACCCGGTACAGCAGGCCTGTCTGGCCGCCTTTGAAGAGGTAACCGACCAGACCAGTCCGGGTTATGGCATCGATGGCTGCTCGGCACCTAATTTCGCCACGACCATGCACGGTCTGGCCCGGGCAATGGCGTTCTTTGCCAGCGCCCGCGACGGGGGCAGCCGCATGGCAACGGCGGCGCAGCGGCTGACGGCCGCGATGATGGCGCATCCCGAATTGGTCGCTGGCGAGGGCCGTGCCTGCACCGGTCTGATGCGCGCCATGGATGGCAAGGTTGCGGTCAAGATGGGGGCAGAGGGGGTTTTCATCGCCATCGTGCCCGAGTTGCAACTGGGCGTGGCGGTCAAGATTGCCGATGGGGCCAATCGCGGCGCGGAATGTGCCATTGCTGCGATTCTGGTGGGTCTGGGCGTGCTGGATGCAAGCCATCCTGCGGCGCAGGAATTCATGACCCCGGTGCTGCGCAGTTGGCGCGGGATTGAAGCGGGGGCAATGCGGCCTGCATCCGGGTTACTAACGCGAACCGGCTGATTATCAGGCCGCAAACTCCTCCTGCGCATAACCTTGTAAATAAAGCAGCGCGGTTAGATCGCCGTGGTTTACGCGGATCTCGCACTCGGCGGCGACACTGGGCTTGGCGTGCAGGGCAACGCCGGTTCCGGCCCGGTGCAACATGCCCAGATCATTAGCACCATCGCCAACGGCGATCACGTCGGTCTCGGCAATGCCCAGTTTTGCGCTGATCTGTTCCAGCGCTTCGATCTTGGCCTCGCGCCCGAGGATCGGACGCGCAACATCGCCGGTCAGCTTACCTTCCTCGATCAGCAGCGTATTGGCGCGGTTTTCGTCAAAGCCAAGCTGCGCGGCGACGGCGGCGGTAAAGGCCGTAAATCCGCCCGATACCAGCGCTGCATAAGCGCCGTTCGCCTGCATCGTGGCGACCAGCGTCCGCCCGCCCGGCATCAGGGTGATGCGTTCGGCGAGAACCTGCGCGATCACATCTTGATCCAACCCTTGCAGCAGCGCGACGCGTTCGATCAGGGCGGCTTCGAAATCCAGTTCGCCATTCATCGCGCGGGCGGTGATGTCGCGCACCTGTGCCCCAAACCCGGCCACATCGGCAAGTTCGTCAATGCATTCCTGCCGGATCATGGTGCTGTCCATATCCGCCAACAGCATCTTTTTGCGGCGCTCTTTCGCGGGCTGAATCGCCAGATCGATTTTCAGCGATTGCAGGTTGGTCCAAACCGCCCACAGATTGTCTGGTGAGTGGGGCAGGGTAAATTCCGCCGCCTCATTCGGGGCTAGCCACAAAGCATCTCCGCCGCCCCAGGCATTGCGCAGCGAGTCGACCAGCGCCGGCTCAAGCGTGGGCCGTTCGGGATTGGCAAGAAGGGTGGCAATATACATCTGGCCGGTCTCCGATCAGCATCGCACGCGGGCGGTCGGTCTGTCGTTTGATGCTATAGCCACCTTTTTTGTCTTGTGAAAGACCGCCCTGCACCCTATCAAAAACGTGGGACACCCCTCCCCAACGAGGGGTAGTGTTCATGCCGTATTTCCCGTGTGATTTCTGATACTTGCGCTTGATCCGCAATCTGGTTGTGTCAGTTTTGTGTCAAATAGGGCGTCAGTCACAGTCTTGTCTTTGAGGGCGTGGGCGTAGGTCCGCAGAACGGTTGTGGCGTCTTTCCAGCCCCCGCGCTCTGCCACGGTCTTGGGGTCAAAGCCCTGATGCAGCATCGATGTTGCAAAGCCATGGCGGCAGCAGTGGGGGGTCAATGGTTCGATCCCGGCCCGGGCGGCAACATTGTTCCAGACTTTCGTGACGCTGCCCCGGCCTGCATAGCCGAATACCAGTTCAGATGGGTTTCGATTGCCGCCAATATTTGCCAGGGCCGCAATCACGCGGGACGGCAGATGCGCATCGCGGATGTGCTCCGTCTTGGTTTGGCTGATGATCGCGATCGCGCTCGACAGATCCACGTCCGCCCATGTGAGGGCGGTTGCTTCGCCGACGCGCGCGCCGGTGGCAAACATGAACAAACAGAGCGCAGCGAGATGCGGCAACCCGTCTTGTGTTGCTTGGCTTGCGAAGGCGTTGACCCATGCCAGATCTGCGGGCGTTTTCTTCTTGGCAGTGACCGTGAACCGCTTGACCCGGATCGGATCGCACCAGCCAAGCGATGAGGCGTAATTGATCGCCGCAGCAGTTGGGACAATGACCTGGCGGTTCCATGTTGCTGGCTGTGCGTTCGGATAGATCATGCGAGCCGATCGACGGATCGCTTCGGGCGTGATGCCCTCGACCCGTGCATTCTTCCAGTAGCTTGCCAACTTCGCCAGAAACCTGTCAGATTTGCCCGTATCGAGATATGCCGTAAAGGTCTGTGCCATCGTCAGCCCCGCGCCCGGTCCATCGAAACGACGCTGCCATGCCCGGTGCTCGACTTCCGCCGCGAACCTTTGGGCGATTTCTTTTTCAGTCGCGCCTGTAGTGCCGCGTAGTCTCCGCCCGGCAACAGTTCCCGAGTAGTGCCAGATGCGGCCGCGCTTTGTGAGGGTGAGGGACATGGTTTCATCGCCTCCATGAACAGGGTCACGTCATCTTCCAGCATGATCATTGTCTTGCCTTGCTCGCGACAAGCCCCGAGTTGGCGCGCCATTGCGCGAACGGACCGTTCCGACAGCCCAAAGTGGTCTGCCAATTGAGCGGGCGTAACATACGGGGGAAGAAGGGCGGGGCGGGTCATTCTTCCTTCACCTCGACGTTTTCGTTAACCGCCAGCGCAACGCTGATCATCGGGGCTTGGTTGAGGCCCCGGATAGTTTGCAGGCACTCATTTCTTCTCTCGGCATAGGCTTCGATCACGTCATGTGCCGATCCGTCGAAGTGCGCGACGCCTCTAGTTCCGCCTTTTGAAAAGGTGACCTTTGCAGATCGCATCTGCTCGTTGATCTCCACGCGCCTTAGAAAAGCGGGAACAGCCCCTCGGAAAGAAAAGAACGATTGCAGGACGCCCTCTAGGGATCTGTCATCTTCGCCCAGGGCGGAAATGTCGCCTTCGGAATACGACGTGTTAAGGGTCAATGATCCATACGCCGACAGGCTCTCAACTGCGCGGGCTGGTCGATCCGTGGACAGCAGAACGATGGTCATGCGGGCCGCATCCAGGGGCTTCATGTCCGGCGCGTTGGTGCCTCTCGCACCTGTGGTCAAAAGCCCGGACTCTTTCAGGTTACGCGCATGGACCGTCACCGAGTTGAGCGGGACGGAGTACGCTTGCGCGATAAGCTTATCAAATGCTGCTGCTTTCATGCTATCTGCGTATCCCACGAATAGAAATCTGTCAATTCCATTTGCGTACTTTGCGGAGTCCGGGTCAACATGGTTAACGGGCGCTATTTTTAATTATTATTGAAATGACGCTCCAGCTCGTCATCGCGCGCGATGCGTTCGCGGTTTCCGAGAATGTCGGCGATCCGGTCCAGCGCCAGCGCGGCGCGGTGCAGGCCGGATGCCACCTGATCCGCAAGATAGATCGTAGCATCGCGGGTGCGGCCCTCATCCTCGACGTTGCCATCACGGACCATGGCGTCCAGCGCATAGGACAGGTGCAAGGCTTGTTCGAACCCTTCGGGATACCGCGAACCGCCTCTATGCATGACTTTGCGGGCAGCTTTGATTACTGCATCCGGATCGGTTGGCAATGACTCGAGATACCGCGCCTGTTTTTCCCGCAAGGCATTAGTCTGGCGCAGGAAGCTGTCATAGACGAAATCCATTGTCAGGGCGTGGCCGTGGACCTGGTTGCTCTCCCATTCGGTGACGGGTTCAGGCTTTTCCGCCGCCTGAGGGTTGCTCACGTGCTCATTCATGGCCGACCTCCAACATCTTGTTGACGCGCCGGAGGGCGGTCCGGATATAGCTGCGCGCCTCGCGCTCGGCTTGGCTATAGCCGTTGCTCCGTTCGGTCGCATCCAGCGAAAGGGTCAGGCAATCATGGATTTCGTTGAGTCTGGCGACGCCGGGCGCGTCTGTGCTATGGGCTTGAACAGCCATTCTCTGATCCTCCTTTGATCAGGTTTCGGTTAGGGCTGGCAGGGTGTTGGTAGCACCTTGTCAGCCTGCGTCGTTTTCGACATCATAAACCTAGGCTCACAGACGATAGGTTGTCAACATTGAAAACCGAAAAGAACAAGGGCGGCAGGCCACGTGCTTTCGCGACACCAATCACTTTGCGCCTTCATCCTGAGTTACTCGCTTGGGTGGATGCCGAGCGCGCCAAGCATGATCCGCCGCCATCCCGGCCGGAAATGATCCGCCGCCTTCTGGATCAGATCCGGGAATGATGGGGCCTCCTCAATTTTGAGGACGCCCCTGAAGTGATTGGCCCGGCCCCGGTTCCATCGCCGTGCCGAGCCTGCGCCGCGCCCGCGAAAGGTAGGCAGGCCGCGCCATCTCGGGGTTTACCCACTCGCCGAGTAACGGGGTCGCTTCGGTCCTGATGCCCAGGCGCGACCTGCCTATCTCGTTAGGTCCAATCGACCAGTTTCATTGCGCCGGACACGTCCGCAGTCGGAATGTCGGCTTCTTTTGCCTCCGCCATTGCCTTGATAATCGTGGACAGTGCCCGAGCCCGTCCGCCTGCGTCATACGCCTGCAAGGGTCGGGTTGTGTCGATCGTGACCGCTGCGCCCAGCTTGGCTGTGGCCTCGTCTGCCAGAAGCTGCGCGATCGGCTGCAAGGTCCAGACCGCCAACTGGCGCTGTGCCTCGCGAATAGCCGGTCCTGTGGCCGCGCGATTGAAATATGAGGGCAGGACACCATAGGCCATGGTGATGCCGTCACGGGCCGCTGCCAGCGTCTCGGCGGTCATTGATTTGGACAGGTCCGGCGACAGCTGGTCCGGCTTCTGCCCGATCGTCGGGTTCATGCCTGCCGCCGTCGCCTGTGCAACGCCCTCGACCACCAGCGTAGAGCCGCGCCGCCCTCGGAACGCGCCACGCATCGACGCCATGTCATCGGCCCCGGTGTCTGGCAGGTGCGCGATCAGTGAGCCGAGCGGTGCATTTTCGAACGTCTCGGCAAGGGCAGTCTCGACCGCGTGAAGCATTCCACCGGTGAGGCTCGATCGACGCAGCGGGGCGGTGCCGATCCATGGCGTCACGGCGTCGGTGCCGATGCGCAGATGCAGCACCTCGGGGGCAAGGGCCGTCTGGCTGCGCCCGCCGCCAGCATCGGCGATGGTCAGGCGATAGGCGCGGGGCTTGCCGTTGCGCGTGGTCACGTCCCAATCTACCGCGGGAACCAGTCCATCTTCGGTGGCCAGAAGCACCGATTCCCCGTTGAGTGCGACCGATCGGGCGATCATTGCCATGGTTTGCCTGGTCAACAGGTCGGTGCCATCCACGTCAGCCATCGCGAACCCGCCTTCCCAGAGGCTGATGCAGCTTTGCACGGTGGCGGTCAGTTCGGCCACGCCGCGCCGGCCGCTGATGAAGCTATCGCGCGCGGCCATGATCTCGGCGGTGTAGCCTGCGCCGCTCGATCGGGTTTCGACGGGCGCAGTTTTGCGCCGGTTGAACCATCCCAGCATTGTCATCACCTCCAGCGGTTAAAGCAGTTCATAAACCGCGCCCAATCCTCGGGTGCGCCTTCTGGCGGGTGCCAGTTCCGGGCCTCGATCTGCGCGTCGGAATAGGCGGGCCGGGTGACGGCGCTGATCTCGAACAGATCCGCCGCCTTGATCGTGCGCACGATCGCCCCGTCCTGGGCCTCGATGCCTTCCCCGCCCGGCCTGACCCGAAAGCCCGGTGACAGGCCCCGGATCAGCCCGGCCTCATGCGCTGACAGGAAGTCCCGCGCCCATGTGGTATTCGCGTTGATCGTGGCCTCGATCTCCAACGCATCGTCGGTGTCGCGCAGGGTCAAGGTGCCTGCCGATGTTGCGGCCAGCGGTTTATTGTAGTCATGCCCCGACAAGAAATGGATTTCCTCGCGGCGCTCGATGCGATCACCGAAAGCCCGGCTTGCAATGATCTCTTTGCGGGGCTGCGCACCATCCGACAGCACGGTTTCCCGGCCATAGGGGAAGGTTGCCCGAACGCGGGTTTCCCCGCCCTCGGTGCGCAGTTCCAGCCCGCCCTGATGCGAACCCCAGAGCATTATGCGCCTGCCAGTCCGGTCAGGATGCGGGTTTGCAGGCCGCGCGGAACCGTAAAGTCAGCCGTGACCAGCCCGGTCAGAACCAGCGAACCGGACCCGGCGCGGGTGTAGGGGTCGCGGATCAGATCCACGCCGCCATAGATGCCCAGATAGCCCGGCGCGATGCCCTGCACAGTCGCCGCGATGATAGCGCTTTCCGCCGGGATGACGCTGGAAATGGCGGGGTTGCCGACATGCTTTGTCAGGCGGTCCCATTCGCTTGTTGCGGTGCCGCTGATAAGCGCCTCGTCCAGATCGGACCAGATCGCCGGATCGAACGCCAAATTAACCGCGCCGGGGCTGGTGATCGCGTTGGCTTCCATGAAGGCCACGATCTCGGTGCGGAACGCGCCCCACGTCGCCGCAGCGGTCACGGGGGTGCTTTCAATGCCGTAGGTGCCAGCGCCGGGGATGATGCCCAGAGGCTCGCCCGCTGCGCCGCTGCCATTGATCACCACGCGGTCAAGTTCGGCCCCGATGGCCGCGTTAAGGTCGCGCCGGATGGCCTGTTCCAGACCCGCGCCGGACTGTTTCAGCGATTTGCGGCTGATAACCATCTGCGCGCCGCCGGTGTGATCCGGGGTCAGGCTGCGTTCCTCCGTCTCGAACGGGTTTGCCGCCCCAACGTTGGACAGTTCGTCCGTCTGCCAGCCAAACACGGCGCCGGACGTGGCGACGGGAAAGGCGACCTCGCCCTGGGCGATGGCGATACGCTGGATGCCCAGACGCTCGGCCACAGAGCCGGGAAAGATGCGATCGATGATCGGACGGATCAGCTTGGGTTCGGGCAGGTTGGCTGACACGGTTTCGCCCGCGCGGGTTTCCAGCGCCGCATAGGGAACCGGAATGCCCTGATAGCCGCCCGCGCTGCGCAGTTCGTTGACGATCTCGGCCGTCGCACCGTCCAGCTGGCGGCCTTCGTCCAAGGCGAGCGCGACCTGGCGCATCTCGAACCGGCCCATGATCTCGGCCCATTCGCGATCGGACCGGGTTTCCAGTTCATCGCCAGCCTCGCGGCGTTCCTCGTCCTCCGCGATCAGCGCCGCGCGATACCGGGTTTCATTGGAGCGATATTCGCGATCCAGTTCACCCATCGAACGGATTTCATCTTCGGTGGGATTTTCCTTGCCCGCCAGTTCGGCAAGGGTTTGGCGGATTTCGCTTTGCCGCCGGGCGATTTCAACTGATTTAAGCATCTTTGATTTCCTTCTGATTGATGCCTCTTTTGCCGGGGTGCTCAAGCTCCTCGACCATGTTCCGCCACTCTTGGCGGTCCTTTCGGGGCGGGGGATGCCCGCACTCGATCCGTGTTTTTCGGGTGTGGCACCTTGGGCAAAGCGCCTGAAGGTTGCCGGGGTCATAGGACAGATCCGGGTGCGTCCTGACCGGTTTGATGTGATCCACTTCCAGCCGACCACGGCAGCCGCAGGAACAGCAGCGATAGCCGTCACGCTCAAGGATTTCGGCGCGCAGAACCTGCCAGCGTTTGGTGCGGGTGACGCGCTTGGAATAGCGATGATGATCACGGCGCACGGTCATTGATCGGCCCTCGCAACGCAGGTCAGTTCCAGCATCCGGCGACGGCGTTCCGGCGTCTCCTTAATCCCGACGATATTGTAATCGCGGCCCTCGCAGATCAGCCGGTCTTTCGGGTCCAGATCAGAAGTGAAAGAGTTCCAGCGCACTGTGAACCGCGTTGTGATCGATGCCGACACCTCGGCAGCTTGCCACTTTTCCGCATCGCTGACGTCGCGCTTGGCGGCAGGGATGGGGTCGCCGTGATCGTGCCATTCCTGGACAGATCCATAACCGTCATCGACCAGGACAGCGCGCCGGAATTGCACCCGGCGATCCAGTTTGCCCGCATTCAGAACCATTGCATCCTCGCTTTTGCTTGTGGTTGCGCCGCAATCCGCGCGCCCTGGGCCACGGCCAGAACCGTTGCCGCTGCCGCATCGATGCGGCCGGTCGATCGCGCCTTGGCGATTTTGATGTTGTTGGCGGGGTCGCGCAGGCAAACCGTGTCCGCGAATGCCGAGCGCAGCAGCAGCGACGGTTTCGCCTTGATCAGCCCGTCGAACGCGGCGCGGCGGAACCGCTCCGCATCCTCGCCGCCATCACGGAACCCTTGACCGCGCCAGACCAGCGGTGCGCGGATGCCCGCCCGGCTGAGTGCCTCGCCCAGTTCGGCTTGTTTGTAGCGGTCCATCGTGAGTGCGGCGACGGTTTGGCCCTCGACATGGCGCATGACCTCGACCAGCCACGGCGCGACCGGAACCGTGCGATCGCCCAGAACCGTCAATTCGCCCCGGTCGTGCATCTGGACATAGCGACCCGCTACACCGTCAGCCTGCCCGCGATCCAGAAGGCTGGGCATGCTTGGGAAAGTGCCAAGGCACTCAAGCCGCCCGGTTGCGGGCCAGTAGAACGATGCCGCCGTCATCGATGC
Source organism: Pontibaca salina (assembly GCF_016307205.1). Taxonomy (GTDB): domain Bacteria; phylum Pseudomonadota; class Alphaproteobacteria; order Rhodobacterales; family Rhodobacteraceae; genus Pontibaca; species Pontibaca salina. The sequence continues at coordinate 52,929 of NZ_JAEIJD010000012.1, forward strand.
CGAGCCGCCAAGGTCGATACCGATCACGACACCGCCTTCGCGCGGCGGCAAGGCGTCCGTCTCGCATTCCAGCCATTCGTCCAGGGTGATCAGCATGTCGCGGGAATCGCCCGAAACGCGCTCATTGCGGTTGTAGAGCCGAAAGCTTGTCAGGCTTGAGCCGCCCCGTGAAATTGCGCGCTTTGCCTGGGCTTCCAGCCAGTCCATAGAAGCGCCGATGCCGTGCGGCGCGCCGGGGTTGGCGATCAGCAGGCTTTCGTGATCATCGGCAGGCAGGCCGGGGGCGGGGCGATGCTCCTGAACGTAGGAACCGGGGGCCGGGTCATCGATCCACCGAGAAAACGGGTGTGTGTCGTCGCTGGCGCTGGTGCTGATCAGGAAGGCCCGGCCATCCCGCTTGCCCAGACCGGACAACAGCGCATGCTCCAATTCGTCGCCGCGATCCAGCGCCCAGTGACCGCGTTCATCCAGGATCGCCATCGTGGGCGCGCCGCCCAGGGCCGACTTTCCGTCAGCCGCGATCACGCGCAGAATATGCCCGCCGCCATCGCCCTCGAACTCGATTTCGAGACGGGGCGCGCGGCGATAAATCAGGTGCCGTTGAAGTTCCAACGGAAGGGTGGCCGCGAAACCGGCGACAAAATCCCAGATGATGCGGCCCTGATCGCGTGTCCGGGCGGCTGCAATGATCTCGCGCCGAGGCTGTCGATCCCAGATGCCGATTAGACCGCCGAGCGCCAGACCGGCAGTGATCGCGGACTTGCCGTTGCCGCGTCCGATGCTGAGAATGGCGGCGGCTGTGTCGTCTGCCAGCGCGCCTTCGATGAACTGGCGCTGAAAGGGCGCAAGCGAAACCGGTTTTCCGGCGTTCGGACCCTCTGGAATTTTCAGACTATGCATGAATTGCATGGCTCGCTCGGATGGGGTCGCGTTTTCCGATTCCGCCGCGTGATCGAAAATTGACAACTCTCCTCCCCGGTCCCGCGCGTGTGTGAAAGTCGCGGCATTGGGACCATTTTCAAAGAGATCGGTCTGATGATGCGATTGAATGGCGGGTTCGACAGGCACTTCGATCGATGGAATGACAGTGACAGGTGCTGGCGCGGTGTCGCTCTCGGCTTTTGCGTCGACAGGCTTGGCCGCAGCAGGCAGGCGCGATCCGTCTGCCCGTCTCCACTCTCTTGGCTTCATTACCTTCGTCATCGTCTTGCCTCTCTCTCTTCTCTCAACCGTTGCTCTTTGCCTCCCCTGCTCAATGGTGAGGTTCGGAGCGAAGGGCATAGGACGACTGCCCACGCATCGCTGCGCGGCAGTCCCTATGCCCTCTGCGTGTAGTTCCTGCTCAACGGAGCCGGTCCATCGCTTTGGGCCCAACTGGTCGTGCGTTCCCGCCAGTCGGTTGGGTGCTGCTTGCGACACATGAACGCTGTGCCGGGGATCGGGCCTCACCCTCTCGGACTGCCCCTTGCCTTTGATCCCGCCCATGGTAGGCTGTTCCCCAGTGGTGCCACCGTCGCTAACCCGAACCGCCACTGTGGCCCTGCGTTGGTGGCGCGCAGGGTCGCCCTTATTCACCTCTCGATTAGTTCCATTGTCCGGTCGGGTGCGGTGCCCAGTTCGGACACCAGCCGCCGCATGATCTGCCATTGCTTGTCACTGGGTCGCCACGCAGGCCGCTTGCCATGCTTGGCGATCGACCGGACAAAGCCATTGAGCCATTCATCTGATCCGTCTGCCATCACGCGGCGCACCACGAGGGGCCAGCGGTGGGTCAGGATCTCGTCCAGTTCATGTTCGGTCATAGCTGCACCCCTCGATACTTGGCCGCCACACGCGCCATGTGCGGCGAACTGGTGAGGCTCTTGGCATCCATGGGGGACCGCCCGTCATAGTGCAGCGCGGCCTGATCCATGATCGCCTGTGCAACGTCCTGTGGAACGTCATCCGCAGTCGCGCCAAACCCGGCGGTATACTCGATCGAGATTTCGCGCGGGTTGTCGGGATAGTGTAAGTCAAGCCAGTGCAGGTAGGGGCGGCTGCCAACGATCAGTTGAAAGAAAGGGTGCGATCTGCCGTCGATTGTGACGCTCGGTATGTTGCCCCGGCTGACGGGTCCGATCGGCAGTCGCAGGCCGGGCGTGGCTATGCTTGTGTCCAAGACGGTCACGTTGATCGTCTGGTTCAAAACGGCGATCTGTGCAGCTTGCTCGACGTCCTCTGTCGCGGCGCGAACCATGCGCTCGATCTCGGCGTCGCTCTCGTATTCCCGGATATGGCCTTTTGCGTGGGAAAGATCGACGGCCAGTCCCGAAGATAGGTTCGTGCGGCTCGCAAACATTGTCATGCTGCAATCTCCACTTCACTGATGTGCTGATAAAATCTGGCCTGGTCTTGTGTGCTCATGGCCTCGTATGCGGCCAAAGCGTATGCCTTGAGTTCGGACCGGTTGGCCCATTCGGCCCAAAGCCGCGCATCGACCATGCCGCCAAGGAAAGAGGGCGGCGGATCACCAGCGGAACCGATCACGGCCGCCGCTGTCATTTCCGCGTGTTCGTATTCGAGTGAATAGAGGGCCGCGAAGGCCAAGGCCGCGCGTTCGAGTTCGGTCAGGCGAACCGCTGCCAGCGCGCTGAACTCATACCAAGCATCTTCTGTGCCGAGCGTCAGGCAGAAGCCAAGCACCCGCGACATGCGCTTGTGGTTGGTCTTCATAAGCTGACTGAGGCTCTTGCCGCGCTTAACAGGAACAAGCGCAGAACAGTTTGTGTCAGATTTGTGCCACTCGGCCTTGCTCGTTCCCGTCTCGTTCTGCATGTCACTGCAGGAACCTGCATGGCAAGCCGCTTTGTATGTTGCGCTTTTCTTGGGGTTTCCGTTAGTGTCGACGTGGGACACCCTTCCCCAACGAGGGGCGCTTATCTGGAAGGATAGCAGCAATGACTATTGCACAACCGGCGACGCGGCCGGCCAATCCGCGTTTTTCTTCTGGCCCTTGTGCCAAATATCCCGCCTTTGATTTGAATAAACTGGCCGACGCGCCATTGGGCCGCTCGCACCGTGCCGCCATCGGCAAGGACAGGTTGCGTTCGGCGATCGAGGAAACCCGATCCATTCTCGGGATTCCGGACGATTACCGGGTTGGCATCGTGCCGGCCTCGGATACCGGGGCGTTCGAGATGGCGATGTGGAACCTTCTGGGCGAGCGCAAGGTCGAGATGCTGGCCTGGGAAAGCTTCGGCGCGGGCTGGGTCACGGATGTCGTCAAGCAATTGAAGCTCGACGCCAAGGTCACGACCGCCGATTATGGGCGAATTGTCGATCTGGCCGGGGTCGATTGGGACCGTGACGTTTGTTTCACGTGGAACGGCACGACCTCGGGTGTTCGGGTCCCCGATGGTGACGTGATCCCGGCGGCTCGGGCCGGGCTGACCCTGTGCGACGCGACCAGCGCCGCCTTCGCGATGGAACTGCCGTGGGACAAGCTCGATGTGACCACGTTCAGCTGGCAGAAGGTGCTGGGCGGCGAAGCGGCGCATGGAATGCTGATCCTGTCACCGCGCGCGGTCGAGCGCTTGGAAAGCTATACGCCCCCTTGGCCGCTGCCCAAGATCTTTCGTTTGACCAAGGAGGGTAAGCTGATCGAAGGTGTCTTCGAGGGCATGACAATCAACACGCCGTCGATGTTATGCGTCGAGGATTACCTGCAGGCGCTTGCTTGGGCGCGTTCGGTCGGCGGGCAGGCGGGGCTGGTCGCGCGGACCAATGCCAGTGCGCGCGCGATCTGGGACTTTTGCGAGACCCGCGACTGGATCGCCAATCTGGCCGAAGATGTCGCGACCCGCTCGACCACCAGTGTTTGCCTGAAATTCACCGACAACCGGATCAAGGACGATGCGGGTTTTGCCAAAGCGGTGGCGAAGCGACTCGAGTCTGAGGGCGTAGGGCTGGATATGGGCGCCTATCGCGACGCCCCGCCGGGCTTGCGGATCTGGTGCGGCAGCACGGTGGAAACCTCGGATGTTCAGGCGCTGTTGCCCTGGATCGAATGGGCGTTCGAGCAAGAGATCGCGGCGCAATCGATCTCCGCCTGAGGCGCTGGCGTCAGCCGAAACCATTGGGCGGGGTCGATCCCGCCATTTCCCGCCATTCAAAGGACCACATATATGGCTCCCAAAGTTATCATTTCCGATAAGCTGTCGGAGGCCGCTGTCCAGATCTTCCGCGATCACGGCATCGACGTCGATTTCCAGCCCGACCTTGGTAAGGACAAGGAAAAACTGGCCCAAGTGATCGGCGACTATGACGGCCTTGCCATCCGCAGCGCCACCAAGGTGACCGAAAAGATCCTGCGCAACGCCACCCGGCTCAAGGTGATCGGTCGCGCGGGAATCGGCACCGACAACATCGACAAGGAAGCGGCCAGCAAACGCGGCGTGATCGTGATGAACACGCCCTTTGGCAACATGAACACCACCGCCGAGCACGCCATCGCGCTGATGTTTGCCGTTGCGCGTCAAATCCCCGAGGCCAGCGCTTCGACCCATGCGGGCAAATGGGAAAAATCGCGCTTCATGGGCGTGGAACTGACCGGCAAAACGCTGGGCGTGATCGGTGCGGGGAATATTGGCGGCATCGTTTGTGACCGCGCGCTGGGGCTGAAGATGAAGGTGATCGCCTATGACCCGTTCCTTGCAAAGGACAAGGCCAACCGGATCGGGGTCGAGAAGGTCGAACTGGACGCGTTGCTGGAACGGTCCGATTTCATCACCCTGCATGTGCCGCTGACCGACCAGACCCGCAACATCCTGTCCGCTGAAAACCTCGCACGGACGAAACGGGGTGTGCGCATCATCAACTGCGCCCGTGGCGGTCTGGTGGATGAGGAAGCGCTGGCCGAATTGCTGAAATCCGGCCATATCGCCGGCGCGGGATTCGACGTGTTCGCCGAGGAACCGGCAGTTGAAAACCCGTTGTTCGGCTTGCCCAATGTGGTCTGCACTCCGCATCTGGGCGCCGCTACATCCGAAGCACAGGAAAACGTTGCACTGCAGGTGGCTGAGCAGATGTCGGATTACCTGTTGACCGGGGCAGTGACCAACGCGCTGAACATGCCGTCGCTGACCGCTGAGGAGGCCGAGGTGATCCGGCCTTGGGTCAAATTGGCCGGGCATCTGGGCGCGTTCATCGGCCAGATGACGGATGAACCGATCAAGGCGATCAATATCCTGTATGACGGCACCGTGTCCGAAATGAATGAAGGTGCGCTAAACTGTGCGGCAATTGCCGGCATCATGAAACGGGTCAACCCCGAGGTGAACCTTGTTTCTGCGCCGTTTTTTGCCAAGGAGCGCGGCATTCGCATCAGCACCACCACACAGGATAAATCCGGTGCGTTTGACGGCTATATCAAGCTGCGGGTCGTGACGGACAAGCGCGAACGTTCGATTGCCGGAACCGTGTTCAGCGATGGCAAGCCGCGCTTTATCCAGATCAAGGGTATCAACATCGACGCCGAGATCGGCGAGCATATGCTTTACACCACGAATGAGGACACGCCGGGCATCATTGGCACGTTGGGCAATACGATGGGCAAAAACGGCGTCAACATCGCCAACTTCACCCTTGGCCGCGCCGACCGGGGCGGCGAGGCGATTGCGCTGCTTTACGTCGATGAGCCGGTGCCCGAGCCGGTGCTGCAAAAACTGGAGGCAACCGGCATGTTTCGGCAGGTCAAACCACTGCAATTCGACATTGCCTGACGAATATCGCACTGTCCTAATCCAGAACGGTGATTGGTACTTTTGAGGAGGAAACCGATGTCCGGTGCTCCGATCTATGTCATTGGCGATATTCATGGTCACGCTGACAAGCTTGACCATGCGCTTGACCTGATCGCGCGCGATGGCGGGGCAGAGGCCGAAATTGTCTTTCTGGGCGATCTGGTGGATCGCGGCCCCGATAGTTGCGGCGTGATCGACCGGCTGGTGCAGGGGCAGGCCGAAGGCCGTGACTGGCATGTGCTGCGGGGGAACCACGATGATTTGTTCGCGCGCTACCTGAGAAACGGTGCCGTCCATGACGATAATGTCGCATCGGGGCTGGGCTGGCTGCACTCGCGGATTGGTGGACGCCCCACTTTGGCATCCTATGGTGTCGAATATGCAGGCGGTGGCTCGGCGGCGGAGCTGCTTCCAGTTGCGCGTGCAGCGGTGCCATCAGCGCATCGGGCGTTTTTGGATGAGTTGCCGCTTTACCATCAGCGCGGCGCCCTGCTTTTTGTCCATGCCGGCATCCGCCCTGAGGTCCCGCTTGCCGAACAAAGCCGCGACGATCTGTTGTGGATCCGCGATCCGTTTCTGAATCACGTCGCCCCGCATTCGTGGCTGGTGGTGCACGGTCACACCGCGCTTGACGCGCCGCGCCATTACAGCAACCGGCTCAATATGGACGGCGGTGCAGGATATGGGCGCGCGCTGGTGCCTGCGGTGATCGAGGGTCGGGACGTTTGGGCGCTGACGGTTGCCGGGCGGATGGCTCTGAAGCCCTAGACAATATGTCAGCGGGGCAGGTTTGCGCTTTGCAGTTTGCCCCCTTGCCATTGCGGCGCGCTTCTGTGTGAATATCTTATGTATGCGCTTTCAGGGTGCAACACAGAGGAGATCCATCATGAGCGATATCGTCATTCTCGGTGGTGCCCGCACCGCGATCGGTGCTTTTGGTGGCGCGCTGGCTGCCGTTCCGCCCATCGATCTTGCGGCAACCGCAACCAAAGCTGCACTCCAGCACGCAAATGTCGAGGGCGGGCAGATCGACCATGTGGTGTTCGGCCATGTCATCAATACCGAACCGCGTGATATGTATCTGTCCCGCGTGGCGGCGATACAGGCGGGCATTCCCGACAGCACACCGGCAATGAACGTCAATCGACTGTGCGGGTCGGGCGCGCAGGCGATTGTCTCGGCAGTGCAGGCTTTGATGCTTGGCGATGCGGAATTCGCCATTGCTGGTGGGGCGGAGAACATGTCGCGTAGCCCGTTTATAACCCCTTCGGCGCGTTGGGGGCAGAAAATGGGCGACATCCGCGCGCTTGACATGATGCTGGGCGCTCTGAATTGCCCCTTCGGCACCGGCCATATGGGGGTAACCGCCGAAAATATCGCGCAGGAACATGGCATAGACCGCGCTGCGCAGGACGCGTTCGCGCTGACCAGCCAGCAGCGCGCCGCTGCGGCGATCGCCGAAGGACGATTCGAAAGCCAGATCGTAGCGGTCGAGATGAATCAGCGCCGCGCGACGATTGATTTCACGGTGGACGAACACCCCAAACAGACATCGCTGGAAGCTCTGGCCAATCTGCGCCCGGCATTTCAGCACGACGGCAGCGTGACGGCGGGAAATGCCAGCGGCATCAATGACGGCGCGGCTGCGCTGGTGTTGGCAACGGCAGAAGCGGCGCAAAAGGCCGGATTGATCCCCAAGGCGCGGGTGCTTGGCTATGCTCATGCCGGTGTGCGGCCGGAGGTCATGGGGCTTGGCCCGATGCCGGCGGTGCGTAACTTGTTGGAGCGCACCGGACTAACGGCGGCAGAATTCGACGTGATCGAAAGCAACGAGGCTTTTGCCGCGCAGGCGCTGGCGGTGAACAAGGAGCTGGGTTTGGACCCGGCCCGAGTGAACCCCAATGGCGGCGCGATTGCGCTTGGTCATCCGGTGGGTGCGACCGGGGCGATCCTGACGGTAAAGGCACTTTACGAACTTGAGCGGATCAGCGGCAAAAAGGCGTTGATCACGATGTGTATCGGTGGCGGCCAAGGGATCGCGCTGGCCATCGAGCGGCTCTGAGCGGGGATCCTGAGGGGGCTATTCGCGTCCGATTGCTGCGCAAACCCGGCAGAGGTTGCCGCTCAGGTCAGCAGGGCCAGCGCGAAACCTGCTGCGGCGCCCATCGTGGTGGCAATCAGCGCGGTCAATAAGACCAGGCGCTTGTCGACATTGCGGGCGGGCGGGTGTTGCGCTTCGGCCTGCCGGATCAGGGCTGCTTCGACCAGACCGGGGAGACGCGGCCCATAGCGCGCAAGAACGCGGCCGGTTTTGGCCAGATCGCCCAATATCGCGCGCGGGCCGATGGATTTCTTGATGTAATCCTCGACCACCGGGTGGGCAACCTGCCAGATATTGATGTGCGGATTGAGCGAACGGGCGACCCCTTCGACCACAACCATGGTGCGTTGCAGCAAGATCAATTCGGTACGTGTCTCCATGCCGAACCGTTCGGTTACCTCGAACAGATAGCTGAGCAGGCGACCCATGGAGATTCGTGTGGCGTCCATGCCGAAAATCGGCTCGCCCACCGCGCGCAGGGCACGGGCGAATTCATCGACGTCGCGGTCGGCGGGGACATAGCCCGCCTCGAAATGCACTTCGGCCACGCGTTTATAATCGCGCCGGATGAAGCCATAGAGGATCTCGGCATAGACCCGGCGGGTATATTCGTCGATCTGGCCCATGATCCCGAAATCATAGGCGATGATGTCCCCGTTCGGGGCGACCTTGAGGTTGCCTTGGTGCATGTCGGCATGGAAATAGCCATCGCGCAGGGCGTGCAACAGGAACAGGCGAAGCACCCGCTCGGACAGGTCCACCCGGTCATGGCCGGCGGCGTCGATGGCGTCATTGTCGCCCAGCGGCGCGCCATCGGCCCAGCCAAGCGTCATGACCCGGCGTGCCGACAAGCCCCAGACGATATCCGGCACGACAAATTTCGGGTCATCCTTGGTATTGGCCGCAAATTCCGAGGCGGCAGAACTCTCCAGTCGCAGGTCCAATTCGCCGCGCACCACGCCGTCGAAATGTTTTATCACATCCATCGGGCGCAGGCGGCGCGCGCCCGGTGCGAACAGATCAACGATCCGCGCGGCAAAGTAGAAAGCGTCGATATCCTTGCGGAACGCTTTTTCGATGCCGGGGCGCAGCACCTTGACCGCCACCTCTTTGCCGGTTTCGGCGGTGCGCGCCTTGTGCACCTGCGCAATCGAGGCAGCGGCGATGGGTTCGCTGAATTCGGAAAACATTTCGGGCAGCGGCTGGCCCAGTTCCTTTTCCACTTCGGCGCGCGCGACGTCGAGCGGAAAGGGCGGCAGCTTGTCTTGCAGCACGCGCAATTGCACTGCCAATTCATCGCCAACGACGTCGGGTCGTGTCGAAAGCACCTGACCGAATTTGATATAGGCCGGCCCCAGTGCGGTGATGGCGCGGGTGGCAGGCGGCATGGCCGGATCGCCTTTGTACCCCAGCCACATGAACGGTTTCCCCAGCGCATGGGCGAGAATCCGCAGCGGTTTGGGCGCATCGAAGGCATCGAGCACCACGTTCATCGCGCCGGTGCGTTCCAGTGTGGCGCCGGTGCGGATCAGCCGCCATATATTGTGAGGTCCGCGCATGTCAGAGCTTCCAGCCAGAATGTAGCGCGGCGATCCCGAGGCTGAGATTGCGATAGGACGCATTTTCGAACCCCGCCGCGCGGATCATAGAGAGAAATGTTTCCTGATCGGGAAAGTTGCGGATCGATTCGACCAGATACTGATAACTGTCCCGATCATTGGCGATCAGTTGGCCCATGCGGGGGATCACGTTAAAGCTGTAGAGATCATAGGCCTTCTGCATCAGCGGATTGGGCAATTGCGAGAACTCGAGCACCATTAGCCGTCCGCCGGGGCGCAGCACGCGAAAGGCTTCGGCCAGTGCATCCTGCGGGCGGGTGACGTTACGAAGGCCAAAGCTGATTGTGTAGACATCAAAGCTATGATCCGCAAAGGGCAGGGCCATCGCATCGCCAACAACCCAGTCAAGGCTGTCGGCCATCTGCGCCGCCTCTGCCCGTTTGCGCCCCGCCAGCAGCATCGGTTCAGTCAGGTCGAGAACGGTGGCATGGCCAGATCCGGCGCGTTTCAGGAAGCGAAACGCGATGTCGCCGGTGCCGCCCGCAACATCCAACTGCTTTTGGCCGGGTCGGGGCGCCAGCCAATCCATCATCGCGTCTTTCCACAACCGGTGGATGCCGACGCTCATCACGTCGTTCATAACGTCATATCGCGACGCGACCGAATTGAATACGCCCTGCACGCGCCCGGCCTTTTCGTTTTCGGGAACGGTCTGATAGCCAAAGTGAGTTGTCTTGTCGCTGTCGCCTGCCATGGGGTTCCTGTCGCCTAGCGGATTTGCCCCTGTTATAGGGTGCTGGCGGCTGCGCACAATGCGCCCGCTTTGCCACAGGAGCGCACAATGCCCGAATTACCCGAGGTCGAGACGGTTCGCCGCGGTCTGGCGCCGGTGATGGAAGGCGAGATGATTGCGCGCGCCGAGGTCAATCGGCCGGATCTGCGCTGGCCCTTTCCGCCGGACATGGCGGGACGTATGACCGGGCAGCGTGTCGAACGGCTGCGGCGGCGGTCGAAATATATTCTGGCCGATCTGTCTAATCGCGAGACATTGTTGATTCATCTCGGCATGTCGGGGCGCATGACGGTATCAGGCGACCCCATGGGGCGCTTTCAGCGCGACCATCCGACGGTGAAGAAACACGATCATGTCGTCCTGCACATGGGCAACGGCGCACGCGTGACCTTTAATGACCCGCGCCGCTTTGGTGCGATGGACCTGATCGCGTCCGATACGGCTGATACGCACCGGCTGCTGGCGGCGCTGGGGCCCGAGCCACTGGGCAACGCGTTCAATGAGGAACATCTGGTTGCGGCTTTGCGTGGGCGGATGACGCCGGTCAAATCCGCGCTGCTGGATCAGCGCATCGTGGCAGGGCTTGGCAATATATATGTCTGCGAGGTTCTGTTTCGGGCCGGGATTTCGCCGCGGCGCAAAGCCGGACGAATCGCTGCCCGGCGGGTTGCTGCGATGGTGCCCATCATTCGTCAGGTTCTAAACGAGGCGATCGCGGCCGGAGGGTCGAGCCTGCGGGATTTTCGTCAGGCCGATGGCGAGTTGGGGTATTTTCAGCATTCTTTCGATGTTTACGGACGCGAGGGGCAGGCCTGTCGGCACGATGGTTGCGATGGTATCATCACCCGGCTGGTGCAGTCGGGACGATCGTCCTTCTACTGTCCGCGCTGCCAAAGATAGTTTGAACCACTTGCCCCAGATGGTAAGTCAGTAACTTTGAATGCAACAATCGAAAGCAGTTTCCATGGCCTTTGAAACGATCAACGTCGAAGTCGATGATCACGTTGCGCTGATCAAGCTGGATCGACCGGATGCGATGAATGCGTTGAGCCAACAACTGGTGGGCGAGTTGCTTCAGGCGCTCGAAGAGGCGGACGCCAATGAAAAAGTGCGTTGCATTGTTCTGGCCGGATCGGACAAGGCCTTTGCAGCTGGGGCGGATATCAAGGAGATGGCCAAGCTCGGGTTCGTCGATGTGTTCAACGCGAACCTGTTTGCGCAGGTCAATGATCGGATTGCGGCGATTCGTAAGCCGATCATCGCAGCAGTCGCCGGTTACGCGCTGGGCGGGGGGTGCGAACTGGCGATGGCCTGCGACTTCATTATTGCTGCGGATACGGCGAAGTTCGGACAGCCCGAAATCAACCTCGGGGTGATCGCTGGAATCGGCGGCACCCAGCGTCTGGCCCGATTCGTCGGCAAGTCAAAAGCAATGGATATGAACCTGACCGGCCGGCTCATGCCGGCGGAAGAGGCCGAGCGCTCGGGGTTGGTCAGCCGCGTGGTTCCCGCCAAAAAGCTGATGGAAGAGGCGATGGGTGCAGCCCAGAAGATCGCCGAAAAATCGCAGATCAGCGTTTTGGCTGCCAAGGAAGCGGTGAACCGCAGCTATGAAACCACGTTGTCCGAGGGATTGCGGTTCGAGCGCAGCCTTTTTCACTCCATGTTCGCAACCGAAGACCAGAAAGAGGGCATGAGCGCCTTTCTCGAAAAGCGACAGGCGCAGTTCCGCGACAAGTAAACCGCTGCCTTGCGATGGCGCATCAACTGGTTTCCGCTGCGGCCCTGTGTGAAGTTTGCCGAGGCATATGAAGTCGCGACGACGGGTCGATTTTGAGGTTTGCAAACCGGCCCGAAGCCGATTATAGGCGCTGCCATACATGCGCGTGTGGCCCGCTTAGGCAAGAACTGACCCGTTAAGCCCTTTCAGGGTTGGGATCGCATTGCGCAATCATATGCAACGAACCCACGGAAAGGTCATTCACAATGGCAAACACACTGCAATCCAAGAAGCGCGCCCGTCAGAACGAGGCGCGTTTTGCCGTAAACAAAGCACGTCGCGCGCGTATCCGCACATTCTTGCGCAAGGTCGAAGAAGCGATTGCTTCGGGTGACAAGGAAGCTGCAACAGCAGCGCTGCGCGCCGCCCAGCCCGAATTGATGCGCGGCGTCAGCCGGGGCGTCTTCCACCGTAACACTGCCGCGCGAAAAATATCGCGTCTGTCGGCCCGTGTGAAGGCGCTGGGCTGAATCCTTTATTGCGCAGCCATGAAGGCGAGAAAATCAAGAGACGCTGCCCGATGGGGCTGCGTCTTTTTTGTTTAGGTGATTAAAAAGCCACCAATCCAGAGGGCCCAGAGATTCTTTGTCCCTAAAGCATGAGTCAACGGCATAGTTTCATTGCCGCCTGATGGCGGAAGTTGCTAGGACATATCTAGCGATTCACTCGCCTGGGGGGACAGGCTGCCGGCGCGAATTCCTGATCGGACTCAGGAGTGATTGCAGGCGAAAACTGCGCGATCCGGTGCTGCGCCGGGTCATGTGGTCTGCGGTCTTGCTGGACGTTTCTTCCGGTAGACAGCCCTGTCAATACATGAGTGCGGAACGGTCGCGTGGCGCGCGACGGGTCGGCTGCAATCTTGCAAGCCGTCTGGCCACGAGAACGGCCGATGAGCACGTCCTGATGGGACGCCGCGAACCTCTTTGGTGCGCGGGCATGTAACCTGTGCCGTGAATCTCGCCGGGTTTTCTCGGGGCGAAAATATCGTGGGGACAAGCCGAAACTTTCGGCAAACGGATGCTAGAGGCGCTGCATGACAAAAGAAAAATGGGGTCAACTCAGAGAGAACCTGCTCAAGACGGTGGGTAAGAACAATTTCAAGACATGGATCGAGCCGCTGGAGTTTGCGGAAGTGCAGGATGGTGTTGCACTGTTCAATGTCCCCACGAATTTCATGGGCAATTACGTCAGTCAGAATTTTACTGACCAAATCCTGCATGAGCTGAACGCCAATGGCCAACCTGTGCAGCGCCTGTCATTTCAGGTTCTGGCCAATGCGCCGACACAGCCCGCTGCCAATGCGGTTGCAGAACCAAAAGCTCCGCCTGCGGCCTCGGGCGAAGCTTCGGGCGATGCAATTCAAACAGCACCGCTGGAGGCGCGTTTCACTTTTGACAGTTTCGTGGTCGGTAAGCCCAACGAGTTGGCCCACGCCGCCGCGCGCAGGGTAGCTGAGGGGGGGCCGGTAACGTTCAACCCGCTGGTACTCTATGGCGGTGTCGGTCTGGGGAAGACGCACCTAATGCACGCCATCGCTTGGGAGTTGCGGGCGCGTCAGCCGGACCTGAATGTGCTTTATCTGTCTGCCGAACAGTTCATGTATCGGTTCGTTCAGGCACTGCGCGAACGCAAGATGATGGATTTCAAGCATTTGTTCCGCTCGGTCGATGTGCTGATGGTCGATGACGTTCAGTTCATCGCCGGCAAGGATTCCACGCAGGAAGAGTTCTTTCACACATTCAACGCTTTGGTGGATCAGAATAAGCAGATCATCATTTCTGCAGATCGCGCGCCGGGCGAGATCAAGGAACTGGAGGATCGGGTGCGCTCGCGCTTGCAATGCGGGCTGGTCGTCGATCTGCACCCAACGGATTACGAATTGCGCCTCGGTATTTTGCAATCCAAGGTCCAGCAACATCGTGACACCTATCCCGGACTGGAAATCGCGCCCGGAGTGCTGGAGTTTCTAGCCCAACGGATTTCGACCAATGTGCGCGTGCTTGAGGGGGCACTGACACGTCTATTCGCCTTTGCCTCTCTAGTGGGGCGCGAAATTGACATGGAACTGACGCAAGATTGTTTGGCCGATGTGCTGCGGGCGTCCGAGCGCAAAATCACTGTCGAAGAAATTCAGCGCCGCGTGTCGGATTACTACAACATCCGTCTCAGCGATATGATCGGACCCAAGCGCGTGCGCTCTTTCGCGAGACCTCGGCAGGTGGCGATGTATCTGGCCAAGCAATTGACCAGCCGGTCGCTGCCCGAAATCGGTCGCCGTTTTGGCGGGCGCGATCACACCACGGTGATGCACGGGGTGCGCCGGATTGAAGAACTGAAGCAGACCGACGGGCAGATGGCCGACGATGTTGAGATGCTCCGACGCGCATTGGAAGCTTAAGGCGACGCGATGCGCGAATGCCATAGGGTCGGGCAAGTTCCCCCTAGCCCCTTGACGGGCAGGCCGTTCGCACCGAGAAATCCATAAAAACCTTGTGTCAGGTGGGCAAACCGCTAGGTTGCCCTTCCCGGCGCTTTGCCGGATCCGGAGGAAGAGATGAAGATCAGCATCGAGCGCAGCACGCTGCTCAAGGCCGTATCACAGGCGCAATCTGTCGTGGAACGGCGCAACACCATCCCGATTCTGGCCAATGTTCTGATCGAGGCCGACGGCAACGAAGTGCAGTTTCGGGCCACGGATTTGGATATTGAGGTGCTGGACAAATCACCGGCACAGGTCGAACGGGCCGGAGCGACCACAGTCGCCGCAACCACATTGCACGAGATTGTGCGCAAGCTGCCCGATGGGGCGCTGGTGGTGCTGACAGCAGATGAAGCCGCAGGTCGCTTGACCGTCGAGGCGGGGCGGTCCAACTTTACGCTGGCTACATTGCCGAAAGAGGATTTCCCGGTGATGGCGTCGTCGGAATACGAAACCAGCTTTACGGCCAAGGCGGCGGTGTTGCGGCGTTTGTTCGACAAGTCGAAATTCGCCATCTCGACCGAGGAAACCAGATATTATCTGAATGGCGTCTATATGCACATCTCAGAAAGCGATGGCGGCAATGTCTTGCGCTGCGTCGCGACCGATGGCCATCGGCTGGCGCGAATCGATGCGGATCTGCCCGAGGGTGCCGCTGGGATGCCCGGCGTGATTGTCCCGCGCAAAACCGTGGGCGAGCTGCGCAAGCTGCTGGAAGATGATGAAATGGATATTGCCGTGTCGGTCTCCGAGACCAAGGTCCGCTTTGCCACGCCCAATATCACCCTGACCTCCAAAGTGATCGACGGCACCTTTCCCGATTACTCGCGGGTCATTCCGCAAGGCAATAATCGCCGCCTGGAAGTTGATGCGGCGGAGTTTGCGCAGGCTGTGGACCGGGTGGCGACGGTCTCGTCGGAACGATCCCGAGCGGTCAAGTTGCAACTGGGTGAGGATCGGCTGATCCTGTCCGTCAACGCCCCCGATAGCGGAGCTGCCGAGGAAGAACTGGCGGTGGCCTATGGGGACGAGCCGCTTGAGATCGGGTTCAATGCGAAATATCTGCTGGAGATCGCAACACAGGTGGATCGCGAAAATGCGGTGTTCCTGTTCAACTCATCCGGCGACCCGACGCTGATGCGCGAAGGCAATGATACCAGCGCGGTCTATGTCGTGATGCCGATGCGGGTTTGAATCGCGCGTCCCGCGCGATGCCTCCGGCGGTGGTTTTTCAGACCAGAAAGAAGCCGCAGGCATGTCGCTGGCCCTGACTGAATTGAGCCTGTCACATTTCCGCTCGCACAAGGCTGCGCGGCTGGCTCTGGATCATCGGCCGGTTGCGATTCACGGACTTAACGGTGCCGGCAAGACCAATATTCTTGAGGCCGTGTCGCTGTTTTCGCCGGGGCGTGGCTTGCGCCGGGCGGGGGCGGGAGAAATGGCCCGTCGGCCCGAGCTGTTAGGGTGGAAAGTACAGGGTACTGTGGTGGGGCCAGCGGGGTCGCAGCATGTCGAAACCTGGTCCGAGGCTGGGGCCGCGCGGCAGGTCAGGATCAATGACAAAGCCGCACCACAGATAGCGCTGGGCCAGATCGCACCGATTATCTGGCTGGTTCCGGCGATGGATCGGCTGTGGATTGAAGGCGCTGATGGGCGGCGGCGGTTTCTGGACCGCATGACGATGAGTTTTATCCCCGACCACGCCGAAGCCGCGCTGACCTATGAGAAGGCGATGCGCGAACGGAACCGGCTGCTGAAGGATCAGGTCAGCGATCCGGGGTGGTATGGTGCGCTGGAGGCGCAGATGGCCGAGGCGGGGCAAGTGTTGCATAGTAACCGGCTGGCAACGCTTGCTCACCTAACGATGGCGCAGGCGCAGGCAGAGACCGCCTTTCCGGTCGCTGAGCTGGAGCTTGTCACCGGCGAGGGCGATTGGGGGGAGGATTTACGCCGGGCACTGGCGCAAGGCCGATCCCGCGATATGGTCGCCGGGCGCACGCTGGTGGGTCCGCATCGCTCGGATCTGTCGGCCCGCTATGCGGCCAAGGGCGTGGCCGCGCGCGATTGTTCAACCGGCGAGCAGAAGGCGCTTTTGGTGTCGCTGATCCTGGCGAATGCGCGAGCGCTGAGCGGGCTGATCGGCGTGCCGCCAATTTTGCTGCTGGATGAGGTGGCCGCCCATTTGGATACGATGCGCCGCGCGGCGCTTTATGATGAAATCTGCGCGCTTGGCGTCCAGGCTTGGATGACCGGGACCGAGCGGAGCGTGTTCGCCGATCTGGGGTCGCGGGCGCAATTCGTGACCGTCGCAGAGCACGAGGGCGCATCAACGGTAGTGCAGGGCTGATGCCGCGCGCAGTGGTCGGCTCAGACCACGCAAAATATGGGGTATCGGCGTGACAATCCCCCCAACGCATCGTATAGAGAGACGAAATCGACAAGGGATTTTCGGATGTCCGAGGAAGCACATGTGCCGGAAGAGTACGGCGCAGATTCTATCAGAGTTCTCAGGGGGCTGGACGCTGTCCGCAAGCGCCCTGGCATGTATATTGGCGACACTGACGACGGGTCGGGTCTGCACCATATGGTCTATGAGGTCGTCGATAACGGGATCGATGAAGTCTTGGCCGGTCATGCCGATGCGGTGACGGTCCGGATCCATCCCGATTCCAGTATTTCGGTGATTGATAACGGCCGTGGAATCCCGGTTGGCATCCACGAGGATGAGGGCGTGTCCGCCGCCGAAGTCATCATGACGCAACTGCACGCCGGCGGCAAATTTGACCAGAACAGTTACAAAGTGTCTGGCGGCTTGCATGGCGTGGGCGTTTCGGTGGTGAATGCGCTGTCGGATTGGCTGGAATTGCGTATCTGGCGTGATGGCAAAGAACATTACGTCCGGTTCGAAAGGGGCGAGACCGTCGAGCCATTGCGCGAGGTCGGTGACGCCGATGGGCAGACCGGAACCGAAGTGCGGTTTCTGGCCTCAACCGAGACATTCTCGAATCTGGACTATGACTTTAACACGCTGGAAAAGCGTCTGCGTGAACTGGCGTTTTTGAATTCCGGGGTGCGTATCATCCTGAACGACGAACGCCCCGCCGAAGCCTTGCACACCGAGCTGTTCTATGACGGTGGCGTCAAGGAATTCGTGAAATATATTGACCGCTCGAAGGCTCCGATGTTGGAGCAGCCCATCTATATTGTCGGCGAACGTGACAGCATCGGGGTCGAGGTGGCGATGTGGTGGAACGATACCTATCACGAAACCGTCTTGCCTTTTACCAACAACATCCCGCAGCGTGATGGCGGATCGCATCTGGCGGGCTTTCGCGGTGCCCTGACCCGCACGATCAACAATTATGCGCAGTCCAGCGGGATCGCGAAACGGGAAAAGATCACCTTCTCTGGCGACGATGCCCGCGAAGGGCTGACCTGTGTGCTGTCGGTGAAGGTGCCGGATCCTAAATTCTCCAGCCAGACCAAGGATAAGCTGGTGTCCTCCGAAGTACGCCCGGTGATCGAAGGATTGGTCGGCGAGAAATTGGCTGAATGGTTCGAAGAGAACCCCAATGAAGCCAAGCAGGTTGTCGGCAAGATTGTCGAGGCCGCTTTGGCACGCGAAGCCGCGCGCAAGGCCCGCGATCTGACCCGGCGCAAGACCGCGATGGATGTGAACTTTCTGGCCGGAAAGCTGAAAGACTGCTCTGAAAAAGACCCCGCCAAGACCGAATTATTCCTGGTCGAGGGCGACAGTGCCGGTGGCAGTGCCCAGACTGGGCGTGACCGCGGGACACAGGCGATCCTGCCGCTTAAAGGCAAGATCCTGAACGTCGAACGGGCGCGGTTTGATCGGATGCTGTCCAGTCAGGAAATCGGCAATCTTGTCATGGCACTGGGCACCGGAATCGGACGCGACGAATTCGACATTTCCAAACTGCGCTACCACAAGGTCGTTATCATGACCGACGCTGACGTGGACGGCGCGCATATTCGCACGCTTTTGCTGACGTTCTTTTATCGGCAGATGCCGGAGTTGATCGAAGGCGGGTATCTCTATATCGCGCAACCGCCGCTTTATAAGGTGTCACGCGGCCGGTCCGAGGTCTATCTTAAGGACCAGGCCGAGATGGACGATTATCTGATCGAACAGGGGACTGAAGGGGCGGTGTTGCGCCTTGGCTCTGGCGAAGATGTTACCGGTCAGGATCTCATCCGCATCGTCAATGAGGCGCGGCAATTGCGTCGGGTTCTGGACGCCTTCCCGACTTATTATCCGCATCACATTCTGGAACAGACCGCGATTGCCGGTGGTTTCGTCCCCGGTGCAATCGACGCCGACCTGCAGGGCGTTGCCGACAAGGTTGCAACCCGACTCGATCTGATCGCGGCTGAATATGAGCGCGGCTGGAAAGGCCGGATCACGCAGGATCACGGTATCCGTCTGGCCCGCATTCTGCGCGGTGTGGAAGAGGTGCGCACGCTGGACGGTCCGATGTTGCGCTCGGGCGAGGCGCGCAAGACCGGCAGTTTTACCCAAAGTCTGCAGGATATCTATGGTACGCCGGCGACTTTGCACCGCAAGGATCGACATCAGACGATTTACGGGCCGCTGGATCTGTTGGCTGCAATTCTTGAAGAGGGTGAAAAAGGGCTGTCGGTGCAGCGCTATAAGGGTTTGGGTGAAATGAACCCAGACCAACTGTGGGAAACCACGCTGGACCCCGACGCGCGCACCCTGTTGCAGGTCAAAGTCAACGATGTGGCCGAGGCCGATGATCTTTTCACTAAGTTGATGGGCGATGTGGTCGAACCGCGTCGCGACTTCATCCAGCAAAATGCGCTGAACGTCGCGAATTTGGACTTCTGACATTTTGTAGGGAAGCACATAAAGTTGCGCAGCGCGCATAAAGTTGCGCGTCGTCGGAGGGCGATTAAAAATTAAAATTATTATTATTCAGAGGCTTATGCTCTCTTTTTCTAAAGCAGGGTAATTGGGAGCATTAGCGAGGATCATTCAGTTCTCATCAGCACGGAGTGTCTCTTCAGTTCATCAAATTAGCACTGAGTGGCCAATGCCCATGAAGGCACCCAGTTGGCAACGTAAACTTACGCTAAGAGTGTAATCTGTTGTATTTAAAGCGATATTCGCGGACGCTCTTTCGCCAGTATAGCGGCCCGAACTGATCGCATCCAGAACTTCCTCTTTTCGCTCTGAATATGAGCTCGCCATACAAGTGCACTTGCCTATAGGGCGCGCCAGTTTCGTGGCACCAATGCATTTTCACCGCGCCATTCCTCAACGATCGCATCTTCGAACCAATCGTTCCGTAAATGCGCATGATCAAGCACTATCAACTGAAAGTCGGGGGCAATCTCCCCACAGGCTTCGCTCATCAACTGAAAGAGGCTCTGCACAGCGCGTCTATCCGAGTCCCGTCCAATTCTCTCAAGATCGCCTTCAACCACGTCAGGTGGATAGTAGGCCTGCGTTGGCTGGTCCAAGATCAGAAACCCGGGGACTGGACGATGTTTCTTGCGCAGCCACCAGTGGATGCCCAGAAGTGCCAAAACATGATATCCGACCCAGTTCTCACCACTTCCCATTCTCTGCAAGGGGATCGGCCCGCCCTCAGTATCAGCGACGACCGTAAGCTTTTTCAAATCCAACCGCAGAGAGCTTCCACTATGCTCGAGATCGAGCTTCGTGGAGTAGTCGGTCATTTTTCGACCGATCAAGTTCAGAATGGTTTCGAGCCGGGATGACGTCTCTTCGGCATTCAGCCTGGCTTGAACGGCTGCCACGAGTTTTCGGACCTCGGCCAATTCCTCATCAAGATCTCCTGTACCCTCATGCGGACCCGTGATCTCAACGAAGTCCGAAAGCTTGCCCAAGAATCGCGCACGCGCAATCAGCTGGTTCTGGCTTGCCCTTGCATTTTGATCTTCTGACATCGCGTTGCGCAGCTCCGCTTGGACGGTTTTCAGACTCTCAGTTGCTGCAACAATCTGCTGCTCAATCTCAACGATGTGAGCTTGCAAATGCGGACTCTCTTTATAAACCGCTGCCAGCTGGGATTGCACCCTTTCCAAGGAGGTCTTTAGTTCGGATACTGCTGGGACGGGTGTTGCCAGTTTGGAGTCGCAAATCGGGCATACCGACTTGTCGCCATCATCTTTCTTATAGAGCCCAATCGATTGCAGACGGGCCTGCTGTTCGTTGGCTTCCTTCGAGAATTCGGTCTGATCAGACAAAAACGCCTTCGCCGCACGAAGATCCTGATTGAGTTCTGACAGACGCCTCTGCAGCGTTCTCTGCTCGCCACTGAGCATTTCAATGGTTTCGCCAAAATCAGGGATAATGTCATGCCCCTCGACTTGCGCGCCTTCAATACGCTTCAGGTAGTCAAAGACCGTATCGTCGACGGCCTGGTAATCTGACGGAATGAGACCGACCCGTTTCCCGTCATTGATGATGCGTAAGACCCTGCCGCGGCTCAACTCAATCGTCTGCAGCCGCTTTGCTTCGGTTGCCTCCAACAGGCGCAGACGTTTCCGCAAAATGTCGAACTCTGCCAAGAGTTGGAAATGGCTTTCACCCACGGCACCCAGGAAATACGGTAGCGTGTCTTTCATCGATTGAGGTAGGAAGTCTTCGTTCATCCGATGGAACAATTGGTCCTGGCTCGCAATCGTACCTTGCTTTTGGAAGCAAAGGAACAGCGCGTGCGAGATATTGGCATGCAGTGGATCTCGCGTTCCACTCTCAGGCCGATGCTCGTTTTCAGAGATCGCCGCATATTGCGTGATAAAGGTCTTCAGGCTTCCTGCCGTGATATTCTTGGCTATGTTATCTGCGGATGGATACTCGTCTGTCACGCCCCGCTGAATAAAGACCTTGGAACCAGTAGTGGCTCCTGGCCCCGGATTGTCTCTCGCAACGAAGACCTCATCGCCATCCTTAGTGAGGTGTAGACCGAACCAAGCCACGCGTTTGCGAATAAATCCCTCGGCAATATTGAAGCTGCCACGGCCCAAACAATAGTCGACAATATCGATGATAGCGGACTTACCAGTTTTCGATTTACCAGTAATAATGTTGAGACCATGGGCGCGAAACGGGACGACACGTTGGTCACCATCATGACTGTAAAGCACCAAGGATTTGATTGTGAAACTCACGGACGTAACCCCCAAGCGGCAACGATAGTGGCTTCAGAGCCGGACTTGGCAAACCATCGTGCAAAAAATCTATTTCGTTCAATAATGTCTCTGGTCTCTGGGGTCGTGTCCCGTATGAAATTCGCGGGAAAATGACCCTTGTTTGCTCCCAGTTGGATCGCGTGGCCTTCGGCTAAAGAAAGTGTCTCTCTCTGCAACGCGAACCGCAGTGCCTCCTTGTAATACGGGCTGATACCTTGAACCCGCCTTGCAAAGCCGATCAAGAGGTCTTCGTTGTCCTGGAGCCATTCATAGAGTGAGGTCACTGTAGAGTAAGGCAACCTGGAGCGAGTTGGTCCGTGCAGGACGGCGGCCAAGCTGGGCCCGAAGAAGGTCAAAGGAGCGCCTCTGCCCGATTGCTTCGAATACTCCTTGGCAAACTCGTGTAGCAGCGACGCAAGAAATGCAGGATTGAAGAGATTGGCTTCTTCCGGTGTCCGTCGCTCCCAGACCTCAAGCATCTTCTACTTCTTTCTCTGTTGAAAGAAGCAGAAGATATTTTGGGTGCCATCCAAGCTCCAGGCGATCAGCAAGACCATGAAACGAACCGGCCGTGATCCACGTCTCGACAACATTTCGAAATTGGACTTCCTGTTGCGACGCCCAGCTGCACATCTGCCGCCCAAATTTTGCCTCGCTACCCTCGTCGCCAGAGGCGACGGTCTCGATCTCTGAATCGTATTTGCGTTCGAAGCGGTCACGTAGATCGGCGTCATACTTCGACGCTTCACCGTCGAGCAGAAGGTTTTCACGCGCCCATTTCGATCGTTGAGCTGCCGCCCGAAAGAAGTCTTGAACACCACGATGGATCGCCCGCTCGTTAAGTTGAATGGCGCGCATCTGCTTCACGAAAAGTGCGGCTTCGTCGTCAGCCGAGTATTTCTTGGCGCTAAGCGATGCCGGGTCATCAATGGGCAGTCCATCGCCCTTGAACATGTTGCCGATTTCGCTCGCTTTCACGATGATGTTTTGGACCGGCACAGCAGCACTGCCCTCGGTCACCAAGCATTTTCCGACAACTCCAAGCCACCAGCCTTCGAGATAGGACGCAATCGTGGAGACGTGGGTCGGAGACAACAGAACCAACTCACCTTCAATCTCATCCATCACGTCGATCAGGTTGGGATGCCGGTCCAACACATCGACACGCTGGAGCAGGGTTTCCGCCTCAGCGTCGCTTAGCGTCAAAAAAGACGAGCGACCTACTTCAGAGCTCTTGTTCGTCGAATCTGTCGCAGCTTTTTTGAGCAGGCTCACGGCTTCCCTGACATCCGCTTCGGTCGCTCCTGGGCGCAGTAGTTCCATTGCACTACCAGGTTGTGCCATGGCTGTTGTAATCAAATTGAAGCGCAGGTCCGATGCCGACAAAAAACCCCGTTCTAATTGATCGATCCAAATACGAAGTGTTTTCCAAAGATCGACGCTGGAGTCGCTTAAAGACTTTGGTGCGGAATGGTGCTTGGCTTGCATAAGACAATCGACGATATCATCGCTCTCGAATGCGATATCGTCAAATTTCTCAATTGAAATTCGCCCATTTGGTTTCTTTTTCAAAAGCTGCAAGCCACGCAAAAGGGCAAGACGGCACTGAAACAGATATCCAGCCATGGAGGCAGATGCGTTAAACTTGTCTTCTTGTACCAAACACTGTTCCTCAAATGTTAACACAAACACTACAGCTTTACCCTAATTTAGCAAACCTCTCATATAAAAAAGTTGTAGGCGTCATTTTGTCAATTTTTCAAGTTCCTTGCGTTGCGGTGAAGGACGGCTTCCGGCCCTACCTGTAGAGCCGCCGTGATCGGCCCATGCATTAAATCGCTCCCCGATAAGGGTTGCGGCGCCGCATTCCCGAGGCAGTCATTCAAAGCCTATCGCAAGAAATACTCTTGGCACGAATATCGGCAGTGTGCACGTAGCGGTTACTTTTCGTCTACAAGTTATAGCGTGCAAAATCTTATAAGGTTTTTTGCCTCAGTTCGTGTATAAATTTAGTAGCTACCTCGTCATTCAAAAATCCTCGAAAGAAGGCAGTTTCCCAGCTATTCTTTCCTGTCGATACCTTAGCTCGCTTCAGCTCATGCTTCAGTGCTCGACGAGTAGAATTTAGGCCACTTTTAGTTGACTTGATTTCTAAGTTTAGCAGCGATGGAAGTGTAGACCATTTCCTTTCCATTGATAAGTGAAACTGATCGCCCAGAACATTGTTGAGATGAAATCGGACAATTTTTCTATATTGATTTTCCAGATTACCATTTGGTGTAGGTTCAAATCTAACGGCCTCCAAGGGAGCGATAAACTTAATGCTCCATAGTGATTTGTCGGCCCAAGTATCAAAATATGGATGAATGAAACGTTCTGGCTCACTTCCTTTGATCAAGCTCCCTTTAACGCTCGAATTGCAGTGAGGGCACGCGGGCACCAAATTCGCACTCATAATCGAAAATTCTGGATAAACCTTACGAGGAAGGTAATGATCTACATGGCCAGTAGTTCCAGACCCACAAACAGGGCAGCTTAGTAGATTTTTGGTGTTGCGTATTCGCTTGATTGGGCCGCCAGATTTACGCGCATCATAGAGATCATGCTGTCGCTCTAAAATAACTTTAGGGAGCTTGGTCGGCAGTATAGACCAAGGATTACCAGAATGACGATCATACTTCGAATATGTTGTTTTCCAATGGGAAAGGTGCTCAGCCCAAGAGTATTTTATGCAGGCTGCAACAATCACACTTACATCTTTCTCCAAAGGATTTGGACGCGCAAGATACTTCATTTTCAAAGTTCCTTGTCTTTTTCCTCAATGGACCGGGCTATGAGTGACAAGCTCTCTGAATTAAGATGTTCTCCAAATTTCTCAATGATACCCTCCAACCCAATTTCCGGCTCAACTGAACGTGCCCAATCGACAAGAACTCGCTGAAAATGATGCCTCTCGTTTGTGTCACCAAAGGCAAATTGGGAGATCGTATCGATACTTGCACCGAATGTTTGCATCCTTGGGCTATCAAATGAAGTAATTTTGTCCTCGGAACTCAAGACTCTTACGTTGTCACGTGAAACTTCACGCACGATGTATGCCGAGTGGGTAGCTATAATAGCGATGGATTTAGTAGCTATAAGAAGCGAATAAAGAATCTCCATCAGGTCCGAAATAAATTTTGGATGTAAGTGTGTTTCGGGTTCATCGAGCAGTAGCAGGCTTCCGGTTTCAATTGCTGCGATTGATTGCGCGGCGAAGCGGAGCATTGCAAGTTCTCCGCTGCTTAAATCCCGAGGAAGCAAATTATCGTCCAGCACTATTGGAGCTTTGGCCCAATCAATTTGCTGGTAGGCTCTTAGAGAATTGAGCTCGTTAAAGTCTTGATTAATCCATATGTAACTATCGCCGTTAACGACCTTGACATTAGGGAGGTCGTCATCGTCGGAACGCTGACGTAGCGGAATATAAAGGCGATCTAAGTCCAGTTTTTCAAGCATTTCCACAAAAATTGCCAATCTCTTAATTTCCATGCCTCCTGCAAACTGAACACGATCATTTTCAAAGCACAGAGCAACCAACGCTTCGAGAAGCGTGCTGGAGGTATCGTGGCGCGACGAATTTAGAGGGAAGTAATCATAGTCAATACCCTTCCAAGCCCCCAAGCTGCGGGGATAGGGGTCCGTTGGAACTGATGAAAAAACCAAGGTCCGGTGAATGTTTGCGGGCGATAAAAAGTGCGGCGCGAATTCTGTAGTATCATCACTATACTCTGAGATCAGGCCATCTATGAGTGACTTTAAAAATTGAGTCTTTCCAGTACCATTTTGACCTACCAAAACTGCGATTCGATCTCGAAATATCAGTTTTTTTCCAAAATCCAAGCAAACTTCAATTTTATTTGTGGAATTCGGTAGTTTCGTGACAAAACTGAGCTTTTGGGCGCTGTCCTCAACCGGGGGGCGAGAGAAAGGAGTGAAATGTCTGGCTCCTCTTCGAATTGCTGAAAAAGCTCCGCCATAACGCATGATACCTATAGCAAACTCTTCGCTATAGGTGAGATTAGTCAAAGGGTGATTTTCATCTTCAAGTCGTAGAACTACCGCATCATGGAGCTTGCGTAGGGCAGAAATTCCGTTATTAAAACCAAGTAAACCTATTACCTTACCATACAGCTCCTCTTCTGGAAGCAACGAGACGAATGGTGTCTCTACCTTATTGATTGAGAAAATCTGTCCAAATTTTTCGATGAGCTGCTTTAGGGCGTATTCACTACGCTCATGCCCTTCGAACATAATACGTATGTGGGCCTCAAGTAATTTAGAATTTCCTTCGAGTAAATAGAGCTTTGCGAAATACCCTCGACCATAATCGTTCCAGTCGTTGCTATCAGGAACAATAGCCATCGTTGGCTTCTTAAATATCTGCGCTAAAGCAATAGCTTTGCTTTTAGCGATGAACACAGGCTGGTCGCCCTCAGCAGGGATTTTTTCAGCCATTTTTTTTCTCTGGTTTAAAAGTGGGTGCGTTAAGCCTCATAGGGAATCCCTTGAGAGCACTGAAGCTCTTAAAATCTATAAATAACTTGTGGGTTAGTTGTCCATGATCTGTGCGAGCATATCAACACCTTATTGAGCGCGTAGGAGAGGGCGGGAAAGCGGGCGTAAGGTATGGGCTGAACGCCGCCGTCAGACACGAAATATATGCTGCAGGCGGAAAACTGGCCGAAAAGCAAAGGCCAGCTCTGCTTATGCCCAGTTTGCCGCTGCTTTCGCCGTATCTGCAGAGGCCCTAACCAAAGAAACCGTACTCATAATTGTCCCTCCTGTTCGAGGGCTTCTAATTGGTCGGCTTCCCAGTCGCCGTAAGTCTGACCGGTATGCTCGAGGATCCAACTTTTTGGACCTGAAGAGGGACGGCCCGATATCACGGCGGCTGCGGCGCTTGTACTGTTAAAAACGTAGCTCTTCGCGAAGATCCGGTGAGGGCCTTGAGGCACGAGAATACCCTGATCCACCAACTCTTCAAAAAGTGGCTTATAGGTCGGATGTTGAGCGGAACTGGCCCATGTGGCTCGTGCCATTGAGCCGGCTTCCACAATGAACTTGCCGTCTTCCCATCGTGCCCGCGACTTTATTCCATGCTTGGGGACGTCAAACGTGAAATACACCGCGCTGGAGGACGTCTGGTCCGGAGCGGAAGGGCTGTCATCTTTAACCTGTGCGGTGAAAAGGTCGAACCTCAAGGCCGGCAGAACCAGATAAATGTTTTCCAGAAAATCATCCATATGCGCGCGAGCGGCCTCGCTTAGCGGGCTGCCCGACGGCGCCTGCCCATAGCTCAGTGCGATCTTGTTGATCCACTTGGCATCCGAAAACATTCTATGCTCCAAGTAACGCACATGCGCCTTGTTTAACGGTTCGCCGTTGGATGTGATCAGGATCGCAGTATCCCACCAGTCCTTACTTGAGGCGTGCTGAGTGAGGCGATTTTTCAACTCATCGGTTTCGCCGACATATAGAGATGCTTCGCCGTCTTTGTCCCCGATCAACAGATAGACGCCGGGTCGCTTGGCTTCCTCACGCGAAATCGCTTCTTTCAGCTGCGTGCGACGAGTAACGAGAACATGGCCCGACCATTGAAACGGAATTGTTGCCGTAACCATGCCATCGGGAGTTCCGTTCACAAAGAACAGCTCGATGGAGCGACCCTTCTTAATCATTTACAGGCCTTTCGGTAATACTTGGATTTCGACGCCGCTGCGCACGACGCCTTGCCCCGTACCAGTAGAGAGCTGGGGCGGTGTCAGTGCATTAATTCAACGTGGATGAGGGGTTATGATCCCAAGATTTTTATAGGGGATATTCACTGCTTTCTAAAGCTTTTGTAAATGTACCCTCCCATGGGGTGTATTCCAGGCGGCCCGGAACGAACAATTCTGGTCCGGTCAGCTAAACTTTATTGAAAAAATGTAATATCGCACTGTCCGGTGAGATTTGATCATCGATAGTCGCAAGATGCAAATTGTCCATTCTGAACTCGTCTCGCCATTCTGAGAGTGTCTTCATCGAGTCGTCCCAGCTGCTCGGCGCAATCAGCAGGGCACCTGGATATTTGCGTGTTAGAAGTGAAAGCATGCCGAGGACCTGCAGCAGATAGCGTCTGTGGTGCTTCTGGCGGTGCCCTTTGACTTCAATGGCCATGGTGGGATGGCCGTCGACGGATACGATGAAGTCGCAGGGGAAGCTGGCTTTACGCGGACAACGCTCAATCTTTGCAGCCGCGCCAAATCCAAGCGCATCGAGATTTTCGCTTAAATAAGAAAAGACAAAATTCTCGAAGGCCATTGCTTTGCGAAATCTTTCGTGGGCCACTCCTCCCAATCCTCCGGCCTCTTTTTTGGCGGTCTCCAGTGCGGCTCGCAGCTGCGACCGAGACACTTCCCCAGAAAAAAATTTTGGCGCGAGGTCGCTCGCTAAGGTGCTGGAAAGACTCGATATCTGAGCGAGTAGCAAGACGCCCGTCATCGAAATTTCGTCTTTTTCTGAGAAGGTTTGTTCCGGCGCGTTCCGTGCAAGCCAAAGTTCCGCTGCGAGAGGGTTGCGTAGGGTTGCGACTTCCACCCCGCGAAGGCGGGCGACGGCGTCAAGAAGCCTGTCGACGCTCTCAAAGCCATGTTGCTCCGGGGACCGCATGGCACCCCGAAGCGCCTTGGCAAAGGCGATCCAGTTGGGCTCTGAGGCGATCCGTTTAAGGGACGATTTGGTGCTCATGACAGACAGATAACAGAAATTCTCGTGAAAATGAGGGTTAAATATGATAGTAGTACTAACTGAGTCGGGGTTGAGAAATGCGAGTTGATCCTAAAGCGGCACCGGTAGCGCGCCGAGTACATAAGAGGGGGCTGATAAAAAAAGCCCACTTCGTCAGCCCGAACAAATGTCCGGGTGTGATCCAGTGCGAAAGCCGGCTTGAGGCGAGCGGTGCCATCGTTATGGGGTTGGATCCGCGGGTCGTTTTGCTTCGCCCCCAGCCCGTCACTTTCGATCTCGATACTGGGCGCATCTATGCGTCGAGGGAAGCGATGGACAAAGAGTGCGCAGCGCCCGCGCGGCGGCGAAATATCTATACTCCCGACTTCGAAGCACATTTCACGAACAAGAAAGCCTTCGTCGAGTTCAAGCATTCCGCGCTGATCAAAATGAGACCCAAGACGCTCGAACTGCCCAGCGTCCTGCGCCGTTTCGGCTATCGGCTGATCATTGTCGATGAGACGTATTTGCCGGAAGTATTCGTGCAGAATATGAGATTGCTGAGCCCACTTCTCAATGCATCGCTGGCCGATGCAGACCGTGAGCGCATCGCCTGCGCGAGCCGCCAACCGGTTCAAATTAGGATGCTTCTCGAAGATGAGCTGACCCATCATTCAATCCTGTCGCTGATCGCGCAAGGGAGGCTGGTGTGCGATTTGATGGGATCGCGCCTCTCAGGGGGTACGCGCGTGGTCTGGAGCGAGGAGGTGCCCAGACACCTAATGCACCTGCCGTTTGACGAGATGGAGATTTTAGATGCTTGATCAGATACGCGATGATGAGGGTTGCCTCGAGTTCGTCGCCCGAAGCTCAAATACGGTTCTTCTCAGAGACTCTGACGGCAAGACCATTAAAGTTGCCAGTAATGTTTATCGTCAATTAATCAGCGAGGGTCGAGCGGAGAAGCCAGGAGATCCGTCGCAGGCCAACCGAATTCCTGACGAGCATGCTCGTATCTACCAAGCAGTGATTCTTCACGCCATCCAGCGTGACGATACCCTGCGCCGGGCAGGGAACACGGCTGCCGCGAGCCATGCGATCCTCGTTGAAGAGCTTAGATCGGACCCTCAATATAGCCGTTACGTTCCCGCGAAATGCAGCCTCCGCACCCTTCAGAACTGGCGGCAGAAGATCGCGAAAGGGGGAAAGGACGCGCTCATTCCAAAGTTTGAAAACCGCGGCAATCGCGGCGCTCGATTTGACGCCCTTTACGAGGAAACGGCCTGGGACGTCTTGGAAGAGAATTTTCTCAAGAATGACCGAATGAGCATCGGAGCAATCGTTCCCCAAGTGGAAGAAGATTATCTTGAACGCTGCAAATCACAAGGGGTGGAACCTGGCCCATCGGGCAAGAGGTGCTTGGAGACGGTCCTTCAGTCGCTGAGGGTCGATGACCTTATTTCGGCGCGACATGATTCCTCGATGAGCAAGAAGCTCCGTCTTCAGGCTCAGTTTTTTCATCGTGTCGAAGCTCCGTTAGACGTCGTCGAAATTGATTGCACAGTGGCCAATACTTTCTGCGTTGGAGCGACGGGTGAGTTGGTCGGGCGCCCGACCATTTGCGCCGCTGTTGATGTCGCAACGGGGTTCCCAGTGGGGTTGCGCATATCGCTGGAAAATCCAAATGAAACTTTGGTTGTTGGCGTCATTAAGGACGTGATGACCCCAAGAGGACCGGATTTCTTTGAAGAGCACGGTATATCGAACCGGCTCGAAACCACCGGCACTCTAAAGGTCATAGTCACTGATCAGGGCAGTGAAAACAGCGGCTCAACACTCACGGCAGTCGTTCGCAATACCGGAATGGAGTTTGCAAAAACATCCCCGGCTGTCCCGAAAAGAAGCCACATATTGAACGGTTTTTCCGGGAGCTAAGCCGGTTTCTTGAAACTTTGCCAGGCTCAACCTCTTCAGAAGAGCTCCGCAATCTTACGCGGATCGATAAGGGCATGTCTGAAGCAGCGCTCACCTTAGCTGAGTTGAGAACCGCGATCATGAAGTGGATCTACGACGTCTACGCGCTGAAAATTCGGCGGATCCTCCACTCCCCCTTGCGGCAAGCAGAATCGCCCTCCGATAGTTGGCGTCGGCTCGAGGCAGAAATGCTGCTCCCTCCGGCTCCTGCCGATATCCGGTCGATCTTCATGGTTGAGAAAACGGTGCGCAGGCTGCATCGGTATGGTGTCGAAGTTTGCGGCGTCCATTTTCACTCTGATCAGCTGCGCGATCTTATCAGCCGTATTGGGACTACGGCGTCTGTAGAGGTCAGGTATGACCCGGCGGATGCCAGAGAAATCGCGGTCCTTGATCCAGATACCGGCAAGCACTTTTCCGTCGCGGCCAAAGCGGAAGGTTTCCTGGCGGTCAGTTTCGAAGAAGCCAAGAATCTCAGAAGGGCTTCTGACGAGGCGAAGGCCAAAGATCGCAAGGCCCGGTCTCTCGCTGCCCAGATGGCAGCTGAAGCCCAAATATTAGCGGAATCGCGCAAGCCGGCAAAGCGCGCGTCATCACTCAAGAGAGCGCGCAGCGAGGAGCGAGAGCGGCAACGGCGACGTGAAATCTTGGACCGCACCAATCAAACCCCGCGTTCTCACATTTCCGATGTGCAGACGGCGAACCAACCTACTCGGAAGTTGGCAGTTCGGCGGGGAACCCGGCTGCCTGAACTGGAACAAATGGAGTAGCACATGGCCAAGAATTCCCTCCCCCTTCTGTCGCAGCTTGTCCGGCACCAAGCCTTCGAAGACGCATACAGCGCAGTCGCTGACCTTCTGGAAGAAAAGGACCCCCGAAATGGCTGCATAATCCCGCTTCTCGGGCCAACGCGCACCGGCAAGACTGCGGTTACGCGTCAACTGGCCGAGAAGGCAGGACCAGCAGCGTCACTCGTGCCCATGAAGGCTTTCGTCCAAGCAAGCCTTCCGGCGCAGATCAACGCCCGCGAGATTTATGCGACGATGCTGAGGGCGGTTGGATTGAAGTCGAGATCGGGCGACAGCACTTCTGCCATTCGGGATCGCTTGTTCCGAGCAATCGAACAGTTTGGCATTCGCGTCATTGCTCTTGATGAGTGCAACCACATGGCAGAGCGAGGGTCGAACCTTAGCGCAAGAGCGGCAGCAGACCATCTCAAGACCGTCGTGGATGAAACCGGTGTCAGCCTTGTCTTGTCGGGGCTGCCACGCTTCCAGCAGATCATTGACCAAAATGAGCAGCTGCGTGACCGTGCCGCTGGTACCATCTTATTTATGCCATATGACTGGCAAAGCGACGAGGAGAGGGATGCATTTGTCGGCGCCGTCGATGCGGTCCTGCATAGCCTGCAATCATCCGGTATTGAGATCGAGATGAATTTCGAGGATCTGGTTCGTCGGCTCTACGGCGCATCGGGTGGACGTGTGCCGATGATGATGCGCCTGATGAAGCTGAGCGTCCTGCAGGCTTCATCAAAGCCGCGCCTCACATCCGAAAACTTTCGTCGCGCTTCATGCTCCATGCAGCAGTCTGGTATCCCTGCGAGTCTGTTCTTCGATAATGAGGAGCCGGACGAGGTTGATCTCCTGCGGTCCTTCGCAGCTGTGATGGCCGATGAACTGGCCCCCGTTTCGACCGGACACCTTGGCCTGACCAAGGAGGCTTAAGGATAGCCTTAAGCACATGCTTATGTCTGAGATTGAAATCATC
>NZ_JAEIJD010000013.1 GCF_016307205.1 Pontibaca salina
AGCTGTGCTCTACTGGCAGCGAATTGAAACATCCAACCCCGATCAGCAGGTGCAAAGAGTAGCTTAAATTATGCCAAATACTGCCCAACAAATGGAGAGTAGCTCAACTTGGGTGAAATGGGTAGTAGAATGAGCTTCCTTCTAACACCGATAGCATCACTTCCCATTTCGATTTTTCTAATTGATCAAAGAGCATTCCTTGACCCTCACCGTCGTCATCCTCACCAAGAACGAAGAACGCCATATTGAGCGGGCGCTCGCCTGCGTGGCGCCCATCGCCGATCGCTGCGTGGTCGTGGACAGCGGATCGACGGATCGAACCGTGGAGATAGCTCTTTCTAAAGGCGCCCGCGTGCTTACGCACCCTTTCATCACGCAAGCCCAGCAGTTAAACTGGGCGCTTGACCAACTCCCACGCGACACCGAATGGGTGCTGCGCTTGGATGCAGATGAGTTTTTGACACAGGCTTTGGTAGCAGAAATTCGAGAGGGTATCACTGCCCTACCCGCTGAAACGCAGGGCGTCTTTGTATCTCGGCGCATGCACTTCCTGCGGCGTCGCATGCAATGGGGTGGGGTCTTTCCTGTGCGTGTGTTGCGGCTCTTCCGTCACGGTCGCGGGCACTGTGAAAACCGTTGGATGGATGAGCACATTATTGTGGACGGGCAGACTGCTGAGTTCTCTGGTGAGATTATCGATGACAATCTCAATTCACTGACATGGTGGACAGAAAAGCATAATTCCTACGCAAGCAGAGAGGTGGTCGATATACTCAATCAGGAATACAGATTTATGCCTCTGGAAACAGTCGCCAGCTTGCGCAGTGGTCAACAGGCAGGCATCAAGCGTTGGATCAAAGAGAATGTGTATGTGCGCCTTCCCGGCGGGTTCCGTGCTTTCGCGTATTTTTCTTATCGTTATTTTGTCCGACTGGGTTTTCTCGACGGAAAAGAGGGAACCGCGTTCCACGTCCTACAAGGCTTTTGGTATCGCTACCTCGTCGACATAAAATTACATGAGGTCAAGACGTACATGAAGCACAATCACGTGGATGCCGTTACCGCCATCCGAAAAGTTCTCGAAATCGATGTCCAGAGACAAAGATCGTTTGACGGCTGAGACTTGCCCGTTATCCACCCTTTGGCGGCGTGATCCGCGGCACCAAACGACACTCAGCACAATCCTTCAAAATCTCCGCCCGGGCCGACAGCGCGCTATGAGAGGGCGCCGAGGTGGGTCTCTGGCCGAACAAGCTCGCAGTTTGGCGCAGCGCGGGATCGGGGCGGCGTGAACCCCTGCCCTCTTGTTATCCGAGACAATATAGGCTTGATCGGCCAAAGGCCCGGCCCCTTTCGGTTTGGCTCGGCGCAGGCTATGGAACAGAAGATTTGCCAATTTAAGTTAGGGGTAGCGAGGCGGCGGATGCGGATTTCAGTGATCACCGCGGTGTTTAACCGCGCAGCGACCATCGGCGCCGCTATCCAGAGCGTGCAATCCCAGAGCTATGGGGACATCGAACATGTGATCCAGGACGGCGGCTCAGAGGATGGCACCGGCGAGATCGTCAAACGCCTGGCAAATGACAAAACCCGCCTCGTCAGTGCGCCAGATCGCGGCATCTATGACGCGATCAACCGTGGCATCGCGCGGGCCAGCGGCGAAGTCATCGGGTTGATGCATTCGGATGATGTCTATGCCTCGGATGAGGTTCTGCAAAAGGTCGCGCAAGCGCTCAAGCAGCCCGAGATTGACGGGGTTTATGGCGACCTGATCTATGTCTCGGCCTCCGAGCCGCAAAAGGTGATCCGGCGCTGGGTCTCTGGCACTTACCACCCGGCGCGGCTCAAACGCGGCTGGATGCCGCCCCATCCCACGCTTTATTTGCGCCGCGCGGTTTTTGAAAAATTTGGGCTCTATGACGCCTCTTTTGAGATCGCTGCCGATTATGACGCCATGTTGCGCTATCTCGGCACCGGGCAGATCAAGCTCGCCTATATCCCCGAAGTTCTTGTGAAGATGCGCGTGGGCGGTGAAAGCAATCGATCTTTGGGCCGGATTATTCAGAAAAGCCGGGAAGATTATCGTGCATTGCGGCGCAACAAGGTGGGTGGCGCCGGCACGCTGTTCATGAAAAACGCATCAAAGTTTACACAGTTTATTGATCGAAACGGAGCCATTAAATGAAAAAAGCCCTGATCACCGGCATCACTGGACAGGACGGGTCCTATCTTGCGGAGCTTTTGTTGCAGAAGGGCTATGAGGTCCACGGGATCAAGCGCCGGGCGTCGAGCTTCAATACCCAGCGCATCGACCATATCTATGAGGATCCCCATGAGCCCGATCCCAGCCTCAAGCTTCATTATGGCGATCTGACCGACAGCTCCAGCCTCAAACGCATCATGTCGGAGGTGCAGCCCGACGAAGTTTATAACCTCGGCGCCCAGTCCCATGTGGCGGTGAGCTTCCAGGCCCCCGAATATACCGCCGATGTCGATGCGATCGGCACCTTGCGGCTTCTGGAGGCAATCCGTTTTCTCGGGCTGGAAAAGTCGGTCCGGTTCTATCAGGCCTCGACCTCGGAGCTCTACGGCCAGGTTCAGGAGATCCCGCAAACCGAAACCACCCCGTTCCATCCGCGCAGCCCCTATGCCGTCGCGAAAATGTATGCTTACTGGATCACGGTGAATTACCGCGAAGCCTATGGGCTTTACGCCTGCAATGGCATTCTCTTTAATCATGAATCCCCGCGCCGAGGCGAGACCTTTGTGACCCGTAAAATCACCCGCGGTCTGGCCAATATTGCCCAAGGCCTGGAGACCTGTCTCTATATGGGCAATATCGACGCGCTGCGCGACTGGGGCCATGCCAAGGATTATGTGCGCATGCAGTGGATGATGCTGCAGCAGGAGGAACCGGAGGATTTCGTGATCGCCACCGGTGTGCAACATTCGGTCCGCGATTTCATCATCTGGTCCGCAGAAGAGCTTGGCATCAGCTTGCGCTTTGAGGGCAGCGGCTTGGACGAGCAGGCAATTGTGACCGGGATCACGGGCAAGAACGCCCCGGCGCTGAAGCTCGGGGATGTGATCATGCGGATCCACCCGCAATATTTCCGCCCCGCTGAAGTCGAAACCCTGCTTGGCTCACCCGCCAAGGCCAAGGCCAAGCTCGGCTGGGAGCCACAGATCACCGCACGGCAAATGTGCGCCGAGATGGTGGCGGAAGATCTCAAAACCGCGCGGCGCCACTCGCTGCTCAAAGACCACGGTCTGGAACTGCCGATGGCGCTGGAAGCATAAAGCGATGACACGAATCTATATCGCCGGGCACCGCGGCATGGTCGGCAGCGCCATCCTGCGCCAGCTGCAAGCGCGAAAAGACGCGGGCGCAGCGCTCGAGCTGATCACCCGCACCCACGCGGAACTCGATTTGACCGATCAAAGCGCGGTGCGCGCGTTCATGCAGGATCAAAAGCCTGACGTAGTGATCCTTGCAGCCGCAAAGGTCGGCGGCATCCATGCCAACGACACCTATCCGGCCGAGTTCATCTATGAAAACCTGATGATCGAATGCAATGTGATCCATCAGGCCTTCGCCGCCGGGGTCACGCGGCTGCTGCAATTGGGCTCCTCCTGCATTTATCCGCGAGACGCGACGCAGCCGATGCGCGAAGACGCGCTGCTGACCGGAACCTTGGAACCTACCAATGAGCCCTATGCAATCGCCAAGATCGCCGGGATCAAGCTCTGTGAGAGCTATAACCGTCAGCACGGTGTCGATTATCGCTCGGTGATGCCAACCAATCTTTATGGGCCGGGTGATAACTTCCACCCAGAAAACTCGCATGTTTTACCCGCTTTGATCCGGCGCTTCCACAAAGCCACCGAAAGCGGCGCAGAGGACGTGGTGATCTGGGGCAGTGGCACACCGCGCCGTGAATTCCTCCATGTTGACGATATGGCTGAGGCCTCGCTCTTCGTGCTGGATCTCGATCCGCAGAGCTATGCCGCCAACACCCAGCCAATGCTGAGCCATATCAATGTCGGCTCCGGCAGCGACATCTCGATTCTGGAACTGGCACAGATGGTGGCACGAATAACCGGCTTTAAAGGCAGGATCGTGACCGACCCGAGCAAGCCCGACGGCACACCGCGCAAGTTGATGGATGTCAGCCGGTTGCGTGATATGGGCTGGCAGGCGCGCATCTCCTTGGAGACTGGGCTGCGCGAGACCTACGCTTGGTTCATTAAGCAAGACAGCATCCGAGGCTAATCCGAACATTTAAGCAAGTCCAGTTTATATGACACCTCCCGTTCTCCTCTGCGCCGGATCAGAATACGCAATGGGCCATCTCAGCGAAACGCGATATCGTCGAGCGTGAGGCCGATCAACTCGGACCGACGGGTGAGAAGATCATAGCCCAGTAAGAGCATGGCTTTGTTTCTCACGCCCCAGGAAGGATCGGGTTGCTCGGCAAAGGCCCGATAACGCCCGTCACCGGACCCGGGCGCGCCTGCGAACCCAGTCGCCCCGTCGCGGGAAGGGTGCCATCGCGGGCCGACCCGCGCCCTTTACGCCCAAACGTGATCGTCGGCGTTTTCTAGATAGCGCAAGAGCACGCTGGTCGTCTTTTAGCCGCCGGCCCGCATTATGGCGAGGGTAATCGTGGCCAGCTTTTTGTAAGTTGCGGGGCGGGCCGACATAAATCGAAAAATTCGCGAGACTCCTCTAGCAGGCCACTTCTGTGCTTGCCGCCCGTAAAGCAAGAAATTTCCAACCCTGTTTACCTGTGATCGAGTGCGGTCTTCTGTCAGGCTCTGATATGCGGCACGTTCAGAAGCCGCGGGCCGGTTCTCTGATTGCGGCTCTGTCAAGCGGGAAAGCAGACCGTCCGTCCAAGGTCATGGTTCTCTCCGAGGTCGCAAGTGTTGCGCCTCATCAAGGTATTCACCGAATATATCCGCGACTTGATCCGGCGTGACAGGGAGCGGGTGGAGCAAGAGGCCTTAACCCGCCTGAAAGCCGAGTTGACTCATGCCCGCGCTGCCCCTGAGCAGAGGTACAAACCGCTGACGGCGGCAGAGGTGATCGCGCCGAACCAAGGTTAACCCGATGACCGCGGACCCGATCTTACCGTTCGGTGGCGAGCGAGTGCCGTGCCGGTGGGGTGAGTGTTTAATATCGGGACAAAACTTGACAGTTGCACAGTTTATAAACAGATTGGTGCTGGAGGTGCCGATCATGCCAGCAACGACGACTGTAAAGGCCACCAGCCGTAAGGATCTGACTGGGCCCGCCTTGCGCACATTCTTTAGGATTGCACAAGCTTGGAAACTGCAGGAGCAGGAGCAAATGCGGTTGCTCGGCCTGGAGAGCAGGTCAACATTTCAGTCTTGGAAGCGGGGTAGTGTGTCCACGATCCCTAAGGACGCGCTGGAGCGGATCTCGTATATTTTTGGAATCTATAAGGGCCTTCACATCTTACTTCCGAAATCGGCTGATGAATGGGTGCGCAAGCCTAATGCAGCCAAAACCTTCAATGGGCGTTCAGCATTGGACCGGATGATGTCTGGTAACGTCGCGGACCTCTTTGTCGTTCGGCAATATATTGACGCGCAACGCGGGTGACCGACGAAATTCAAACTATGGCGGTTGAGTGGCAGCCGTGCTTTCGCATTGTGCCAAGCCGCTTCCCTCCGATTAGCCTGTTTGAGGCTGTCGCAAATCCCGAAGACCTTGAGGCTGTTTTTGAAATCGAGGCGATGACCAATGATAGGCTTCGTGAAGAAGTAGGAGACATCGCATTGGTGGCACCGGAAGACCGGGTCTCTGGTCCGGGTACGTCGCCGATCATGGCCGCTTTCACCCATCTCAACCCCGAAGGTGATCGCTTCACAAACGGCACCTACGGAGTTTTTTATGCAGGCAAGTCGATCAAGACTGCGATTGCTGAAACAAAGCATCACCGCATCAAATTTCTGCAATCAACCAATGAGCCGGAGCAGGAGCTTGATATGCGCGTCTATGCCGTCGATCTGAAGGCCGATCTGCATGATATCCGAGGACTGCAGGCCAGCCATCCTGCGTACTATCACTCAACCAACTACGGAATGTCGCAAGAGTTGGCGTTGCAGCTTCGCGAAAGTGGATCCGACGGGATCGTCTACATGAGTGTAAGAGACGCAGGTGGCGAATGTGTTGCCGTGTTCCGAGCTCGCCTTTTGTCAAATTGCCGGCAGGACCGTCACCTCTGTTACGTTTGGGACGGGAAGACCATCTCGACCATCTACGAGAAAAGGGCGTTCACCTGACGTGCGAGCGTTTGGTTCGGAGCTCGCAGCTAGACTCACGCGAACCGAATGACTTTCAAACTGAATATGGTTTCAATGAATGCAGTTGCATAGGGGATGGAGGGGGCTGGCGGCCAGACCCTTTTCCCCCGGCCCTGCGTGACTTTGTGTCGGCCGTTGTCGGCGATGACGGATCCTGTGAAAACGTTAGCGAATACATCCGCGATTTGTTTCGGCGTGACAAGGAGATGGCGGAGCAGGTGGCCTTCAACCGGTCGAAGGCAGGGTGGACCCATGCTTTCGCGACCCCGGACGACACCTGTCAGCCGCTGACCGCAGCCGAGGTGATCGCCCGGAACCGGGCCTGATCCGGTGCCCGCCATCCGTACTCAGGAGGGCGCCTCCTACCGTCTTGATGCCATCTATCGTTACACCCGCGACAGATCCGGCGATGAGCAGGCCGAGACATGTATCAATGGCTTGTTTGCAGCCTTTGAGAGGATCGCTGCCCACGGCGTCGCATCAAACCCATCCCGGCCGAGTTCGGCCTCAACGGGTTCTTTCTTCGTTACAAGCGCCATTTTATATACGGGTGCCACCTCTCGAATGGCGACATCGGGATCGTGACCATGCTTCAATACGGTCTGACTGACGTAGTACCGGGAAAGCTTCGCCCAACATCCGGCGAGGCGTGAGATCAGGAGCTAAAAATTTCTGGGTCATTTCACACCAATTGCGGAGAATGACAGCTACTTTGTCCGCAGAATGTGCGGTGATAGTGCTTGCTTTTGCGGAGAATTCAATGCTAAACCGCCGCATATTGTGCGGAGAAAGATATGTACATCTGGGAGCAATCGCGCTGGCCTAGCCTGACGTGGGACGAGGGGGCACTTGCTGCGCCCTTGGTCGCGACCAGACATGAGCAAGGCAAGTTGCTCGGGAAGATGGAGGCCGTGGGCTTTGATCAACGAGAAGAGGCGATGCTCCAAACTCTCACCCAAGATATTGTCAAGACGAGCGAAATCGAAGGCGAAAATCTCGATACTCAGCAAGTTCGATCCTCCATCGCACGTCGTCTTGGGATCGACATCGGAGCGTTGCCTCCAGTAGACCGCAACGTCGAGGGGATTGTTGACGTCATGCTGGACGCAACGCGCAAGTACCAAGAGCCCGTGACGGCAGAGCGCTTGTTTGCCTGGCATGGCGCCTTGTTTCCAACAGGGCGGAGCGGTCTTTCCAAAATCCGTGTTGGGGATTGGCGAGATGATTCAAGTGGACCGTTGCAGGTGGTTTCAGGTTCCTACGGTCGCGAGCGTATTCACTTCAGCGCGCCGCCTGCCGATAGAGTGCCGGGGGAAATGACACGTTTTCTGGATTGGCTGAATGCGCCGAGTGAGATGGATCCAGTCATCAAGGCGGCAATCGCACATTTCTGGTTCGTGACGATCCACCCATTCGAGGACGGGAATGGGCGTATTGCGCGTGCAATTGCAGATCTAGCTTTGGCGCGATCCGAGAGTGTTCCGCACCGCTACTACTCGATGTCGACTCAGATTCAGAAAGAACGAAAAGCGTACTACGATTTGCTCGAGAAGACCCAGAAAGGCGATCTGGACATCACCTCGTGGATCCTGTGGTTTCTGGTTTCGCTACGGCATGCAATCCAGGAAGCCGAAACGACAGTGGCGAATGTTCTCGCCAAGGCACGCTTCTGGGGTCGGGCATCTCAGTTCCCTTTGAATGAACGCCAGATCAAAATTCTGAATCGCCTCTTTGATGGCTTCGAGGGAAAACTGACGTCATCAAAGTGGGCAAAGATTGCTGACTGCTCGCAAGACACGGCTGGGCGTGATATTGCCGCCCTCGTTGATCGTGGGCTGCTACGACGTGGTGAGGGTGGCGGACGCAATACGCACTATGAGATTTGCTTGGCAGTTGCTTGAACGCGCAGGTTCTGAAGATTTGGCTCGCTGCCTGAGCCGCTTGGGGCGAATAACTTTCGAACCCTGATCGGCTTCAGTTTTTACAATGACTTAAGGGGTGGAGAGGATTCGACACCAGTCCCGTTCCCTCCGCCAGAAAACAATCGCGAACCCACGACAGGGCCCCAGTGCGGGCCTTTTTATTTTTGTTTCATAGGGATTTAGTGTTCGCGAGCGCCCTTCAGAGACTGGCAAAAGTGTAAACGACAGCTGGCCCCCACCTATTCTTGATCCGCCTTTTTTGGGAAGCCATGCCTGTTTTGGAACAGGGGTGGAGTTTCTCCATGGAAGATACGTTGGAGTTTTTCCAGTCGGGCTGTCAATGAGCGTTCAAAACTGACCCGTATTCACGTTTCCTTGTCCGCAGGCACACATCTCTGGACTTTTGGAGGGTTTAATCTGCTTAGTGGATTAAACAATATGGGGACGTGCAATGCCGACTGCCCTAGTGGAGGAAGCGGCAATTGTTGACCTGCTCACCGCCGGTGACAGACCCGCCTTCGAGCAAGTTTACCGCAAGCACAACGCGGCAATGGTTCGCGTCGCAACAGGTATCGTGCGCAGCCGCGCGACAGCCGAAGAGGTGGCGCAGGAGACCTGGATAGCAGTTCTGAAAAGCGTTTCCGGCTTTGAAGGGCGCTCTTCATTGGCAAGCTGGATATTTTCGATCCTGATCAACAAATCCCGCAACCGAGCAAAGCGCGAAGGTCGCATAGTCTCGTTTGATGGTGCGGGCGAGGATGACAATCTTGCCGCCGCTTTTGACGGCCGGGGCCGCTGGAAAAACATGCCCGAGCTCTGGGAAACCCTGACCCCCGAGCGCATTCTGGCAGGTCGCAGCGTGATGGAACACGTCAATGCCGCGATTGAAGCCCTGCCACCCGGCCAGCGCGCCGTGATCATTCTACGCGCACAACAAGGGTTGGACGCTGACGAAGTCAGCACCATCCTTGGCATCACCGAGGGCAATATGCGGGTTTTGCTGCACCGCGCCCGCCTGAATGTCCGGGTCGCCCTTGATGGATTGATGTGAGAGAGGGGGTTGCAGCATCTTGGGACTGAATAATTTTCCGAAAACATGTAACAGGGCGGGGTTCTGTTTGTCCCTTTCATATGAGGCACGTGAAAGGAACACCGCCAGATGTTAAGCTGCAAGGAAGTTGCAGAGCGCGCCAGCGCCCTGATCGATGGGGAGCTGAGTACGTGGCAAGCGCTTCAGATGCGCTTGCATCTCGCGATGTGCAGAGGGTGCGAACGGTTCATCGGCCAGATACGGACAACCCGCGATCTCACCGAGGACCTGCCCGCAGCCGAGCCGCCCAATGAGGCCGATGACGACCGCATAAGCGAAATCCTTTCCCAGCTTCGCGAACAAGGGCAATAAGGCGGCTGTCGCCGCCAGGAAAGGAGCAATACCATGACCTACTCGCCCAAACACCGCACCGTGCTGATTCTGGCCAGCGGCCTGATCGCCGGATTTGCGGCCCTCGGCACGCCTGCGATAGCGCAGCCGAGCGATCTCTACCAACCCCCGTCCCTGATGACGAGCACCACAGATATAGCCGGCACGAGCACTGCCCCAGGGAAGCATTCGTGCCAATATTGTGGCTCACGGGGAGGTGAGCGCTGAGCGCTCGGGCCGGTGAGGGTTCAATTCTGTGACCAAAGATTTGTCCAAACTCTCACCGTCGCGCGAAGCCGGTAACAGCCGGCCGGATCCCAAAATGAGCATTACCATTGGTAACTCTCTGGTAATGCTCAATCACCATGTAGATCTCACACCAGCAGAACCAAGTGTTCGCTTTGGTCGCTTAAATGTCCGGGCATCGCGCCGTGCGCAGCGCGGATTTTGCCGGAGAAATCGCACCGTTCTGCCTATTGCGGGCAGCACGAGCGCCCAGCGCACCCCGATTCAATTCTGAAAGCACTGCTTCCGTCATGGAAGAATGTCGACCCCGAATGCCCAGACCGCCAGCGGCACCGGCATGACCGCCAGCGCAAGGGTCAGGGCCACGGCGGCCGGTTTGAACAATCGGCTCAGGCCCGCAAGAAACAGGATGCCGCCCCCGCCCCCGATCACCGCGTTGCCCGGCAGGTTGATGAGGATCGCCAAGAACAGATAGCGATAGCTGGATATGAACGGGGTCAGCCATTCCGGCGCCTGTTCGCACAGCAAAGCAAGGCGCTCCGAGCGGCTGAGCGGGTGAATATTCTCAAGCAAGACGCAAGCGCGGCGCAGGTGCAAATCAGCCAGCATCCGCTGCAGGCGCGCGTAAGGCACCCATTCGCCGGCCCCATAGGCAAGTAACAACCCGGCCAGTGTCGCAAGATAGATCCAAGGCGCAATGGATGCCCCATTCACGGCAAGCAGCATCAACCCGAGTTCAATCCCCGGCACGAATGGGAGCGCGATCAGCAACGCATAGATCGAGAGCAGTGCCACCACCATGCCGACCTGCGCACCGGGATGGATATCAGCCGTCCGCGCCGAGAACCAACCGATGACCAGATGGACCGCATAGGCCACCAGCAGCAAAGGTATCAGGCGCAGCACGATGCGGCAGATGCGGGCAGCCGCCGTCCCATGCGGCCCTTCTGGAAACTCAGCCATCTGGCCCCCATTGGCAAGGACGGCCCGCTGCATAGCGCAACGGCCGCCATAAACCCTTGGCACCCCTTTATCTCAGGTGGCGCGAACTTCCTATCTTTGAATATCTCGGCGCGGCGCGGAATATCTAAATTCCCAAACCGGTCAGTTTCCCAGCATCCACTTGCCGTCGGGAAAGAACGCATGAAACGCAAAGGCAAAGGGGATATCATGCACGACATCCCGGCCATCGGCGTCCTTAACCCGAATATTGCCGACCTCGCGCCCCGCGCCAATATTGCGGGCATCCAAGGCGGAAGCCTGCCCCTCGGCCCAGGTGATCGTCAGCCCGGCCTCGCGCACACTCCCAAGGCGGCGCAGCCGCTCAAGCGGCCAGGCCCGCTCGCCGACGCGCAGCACCCGCGCCAGCGGGCTTATGCCATGGGGCGGGTTTTCACCGCTGTAAAGGAAGGGCCGGATCGAACTGTCATAACTCACATAGGGGGTCTGCCCGTAATGGCGCTGCCAGTCCGGTTGGGCCATCACCAGCCCATCGGGATGCGCGGTGCGAAAGACGTCCCAACTTTCCATCCAACTGAGCAACTGGGTCAACTCGGTTCCGGCGTGGCGCCCGACGATGCCCTGCCCCACAGCCTGTTGCCACCAGCTTTCGCTTTGCCGGTCAAACATCACCATGTCGGAATTGCGCAACAGGCCCGAAACCCCGAAGGTCAGGATCTCTCCTGCAACCCGGCGGTCAAAGATCATGCCGGAATTGCACAGCGGGCAGAAAGTGACGGCGATGGGAATCTCCGCGACGGTATCATTCACGATCTCGTGCCACATCAAATAGCGGATCGGATAGGCGCGGGCCGCCTGCCCCTCTGGCACGTAAGTCAATACCGGTTCGCGCGGCTCAAGCCGGGTTTCTTGCGCTGCGGGCATGAAACCCGGATCCGACAGCGCGGGGATGCCGTCCTTCGGCGGTCCCCCCGATATGACTTCGTTCAAATCAACCAAGCTGCGGGCGAAATCGGTCTGCGGCCACGCAGCGGCAAACCGGCTGGCATCCGCGCTGGCCGGTCCGGCAACAAGCGCAAGGGTGATTGCTCCGATGGCGAGGGCGCGCCTCATTTGACTGACTCCGCTGCACTGTCCGGATGCACTGCTGTGCCGTCCAGCCCAAGCAATCTGTCCAGCGACAAACGCCCCGGTCCCAAGGCGATCAGCGCAAGAAAGGCGGCGGCCCAGAGGCCATGGGTCACCCAAGCGTCAGGATAGACAAAAATCTCGATCACTGCCGTCATTCCCAGAAGGCCAAGCGCCGCAAAACGGGTCAGCAACCCCAAGATCAGCAGGATCGGCAGCACATGTTCAGCGGTGGTTC
Source organism: Pontibaca salina (assembly GCF_016307205.1). Lineage (GTDB taxonomy): Bacteria > Pseudomonadota > Alphaproteobacteria > Rhodobacterales > Rhodobacteraceae > Pontibaca > Pontibaca salina. The sequence continues at coordinate 12,248 of NZ_JAEIJD010000013.1, forward strand.
CCAGGACCGCTGCCAGATCGGAAGGAATGATCGGCAAGGCATATTCATGTTCGAACAAGAACCAGGTCGAATCCTTGATCGTGAACAGGCCCTCTACCTTGGTGCGGCCGGATTGGAAAAACACCATCGCCGGGAAAATCCGCAAGGCCAATGTCACAATATCATGGGGGATCTGGTCGAACAGGCTGTTGAGGTGGCGGATGAGGGCGGTCATGGGGTCTCCTTCGGCAAGGTGAGGGCATCCGCCTGGATCAGGTAGAGCAGAATGGGCTGCGGGTCATGACCGGCTTCGGCAAAGGCGGCGAGTTCGGCCGCAATCAGTAGAGTTTGGCGCTCCTGCAAGGCCTCAATTAGCGCCGCATCTCCGGCCCCCACCGCAGTGACCGGCACCTGATACCGAGAATCGCGCAAGATCAGGGCGATTTCGGCCCCCGCCAGCGTCGGAATTTTCCCTGTCGCGCCGGGTTGGTTTGCGCGCCAGATCGTGACGGCGGGATGGGCCAGACGCAGGATCTGAACCGATGGGTGCAGAGCAAACCGCGCATGTTCGGGGTCTGACGCCGTTTTGGTCAGGGCCTCCACTGCAACAGGGTCGGTATCGGCAGCGTGATAGGCGCGACCGCGGGCCAGTTCGATCCGTGCCACATCCGCCATATAGGGGTATTGTGCCAAAGGGGGAAAACCCACCAGAAAATCGGGGAATGTGGCGCCCCAGTCCAGCAGAACCGGAGATCTGGGACGATGGGCGTCGAGATAGACCCTACCCATGGCACCAAAGAAATCATCGCCGACCAGCCGTTTGATCACCGGGAAGCGCTTGGCCAGCGCATTGGTCAGACTGGTGGCGACATTGTTGCGATAGACGGCAAAGCGTTGCGCCGTTTCGTCCGGCTCCCGCGCCGTCACGCCTTGCGGCACGTCGCCATCGATCAAACCGGTCGCGAAATCCGAAACCAGATCAGGAAACCCGCTCATGGCGCAGCTCCTTCCTCCGGTCCAGAACGGCTTGCGCACGGGTGGCTTCAGCCAGCAGCACTGGCCAGTCCGGCACATCATTGTCCCACTCGATCAAAGTGGGCAGCGGCCCGGTCTGGTCTAAAACAGCCCCATAAAGTTCCCAGACCGGATCGGCGACCGGGCTGCCATGGGCGTCGATCAGCAGCGGACCGGACGGAAGCTCTTCCTCGTCATGTCCGCCAAGATGTAATTCACCCACTGCCTCCATCGGAAAATCGGCAAGATAGGCCAGCGCGTCGGTCCGGTGATTGGTGGCTGATACAAAGACATTGTTAACGTCGAGCAAAAGCCCGCAGCCCGTGCGCCGCACCACCTCGGCCAGAAATTCGGTTTCGGGGATCGTCGATTGCTCGAACAGAACATAGGTCGACGGGTTTTCCAGCAGCATCTGCCGCCCCAATTCCTCCTGTACCTGCGCGACATGGCGGCAGACCTGCGCCAGCGTCTCCTCGGTATAAGGCAGCGGAAGCAGATCGTTCAGATAGGCGCCACCATGGCTGGACCAGGCCAGATGTTCAGAAAAGCTGTCGGGCTGATAGCGCTGGCACAATATCTTCAACCGGACCAAATGCGCGCTGTCTAAGCCCTCCGCGCCGCCGATCGACAGGCCAACTCCGTGCAGAGATAACGCATAATCTGCGCGCAACCGCTCCAGCTGGAGATGGGGCAAACCGCCCGCCCCCATATAGTTCTCCGCGTGGACCTCGAAAAAGCCCAGCGCCGGGGCAGCGGCACGGATCGCCTCAAAATGCTCGGGTTTGAACCCGACTCCGGCTGCAACAGGCAGGGCCATGGCAAATTTCTCCCAAAAACTCACGCAAAATGATGTGATCCGGGCGGCGGAGAACGATCCCCCGCCCGAACGAAACTCAGGCAGGGATGTCGCGATCCAGAGCCTCCAGCGACCCCGCTCGCTCGCTGCCATCGGCCGCCGCTGGTAGTTCCATGGTGGTGCAGGTGCCGGTCGGAACCAATGTCCAGGCATTGCCCTGATAGTCGACCTTCGAGGTGCCGGCACAGGTCGTACCCGGCCCAGCGGCGCAATCGTTCTGCCCCGCCAGCGCCACACCATAGCACTTTTCCATGTTTTCCTGAGCCTGTGCCGGCGTCATCGCAATCGTCGCAAAGGCGCAGGCCAGCGTGGCACCAAGCGTGAGGGTTGGTTTCATCATTGTCATCTCGTCCTCCTATCACACCAAGAAGACCCGCTTTTCGGGTCCACATCTGTGAGTGTGGCAAAAGGCCATATTTGTTACACTGGTCACGAAATGGTGATTTAGAGCGACGCGCGACAGTTGGTGATGTCCTGAGGTAGGCGGCAGCTTACAAACGCATTTCAGTCGAAAAGATCAACAAGCAAGTCCAGTTGGCCCTCGGCGTAGCCTTACTTAGAAATTCACGCCCAAACATTATGCTCGGCATTCTCCAGATAGCGCACCAGCACATTGGTGGTCTTCCAGCCCCCGGCCCGCATGATTGCCGCCGTGTCATGGCCCGCCCGCAACAAGTCCTGCGCGGCGCCAACGCGCATCGAATGCCCGCTGAAATCTGCCACGTCCTGCGGATCAAGGCCGGCATTCTTTGCTGTGGATTTGATCAGGCGCCTCAGCGTCGTATCGCTCAGGCTCCGGTCCAGCGGGCGACCCTGATAAATTGGACAAAACAGCGGCGCGTAACCAGCATTCCGCCATTTCAGCCAGTCCGATACAAGTCGCCCCGTCCGCTGTGACGTGAACGCCACGCGCCCCAACCCCGCCGGGTCGGCCTTGTTGCGCCGGATCAGCACCCGCAGCGTGCCATCGGCGCGAAACTCAATATCATCGACGGTCAGAGCGACCAACTCGGATCTGCGGGCAAGAAGATCATAGCCCAGCGAGAGCATCGCTTTGTTTCGCACACCCCAGGGCGTATCAGGTTGCACCGCAAGAAACTGGTCAAGATATTCTCGGGTCATGCCTTTCGCTTGCCGTGGCCGCGCCAGCTTGCCGCGGCGAATGCGCCGGAAGGTGAGATTGATCTCCTCGTCATAGGTCGGGTCCGGCAGCCGCAACAGACGATGGGCTTTTCGGATCGCATAGAGCCGGCGGCGCACCGTTGAGGGCGCAAATTTTGGCCCCTGCTCCATCAGATATTCACAGACGGTTTCAATACTGCCGGGCAACGGCGCGCGTCCCGCTGCGGCGCACCAGTGCAGGTAGCTCTCGATGTCCGTGTAATAGGCCCGGATGGTGGAGGGCGCATAGGCCCCCTCAAGACGCTTGAATTCAGCGCGCCAGTCATATTGAATACTAGGAAGTGATGCGTCTACATGGCTCATATGATACTTTTAGACCCACGGAGCCGAATTGTCAATAATCACTAGTGCTCAGTTCAGATCTGCAAGGCATGCACTCCGGTGGAGTGTAAACGATTTGTCGAATGCATGCGGCGTCAGCGTTAGCACCATTAAGCGCATAGAAGCTTTGGACGGTGTTCCTGTGAGCACTAAAGCAAACATCCAAGCAATAAAGTCATCCCTCGAAGCCGCTGGCATCGAATTCATCGGCACGCCCGAGGACGGCCCCGGCATCCGTATTCGCGCGCCCAAAACCACCGAGTAAGCGCGTGTTCGCCCTTCGCACCTTATTTCTCAGCGCCAGGTGCCGGCGGGCGCTCGCGCTCTGGCTGACCATCGCGCTGGCCGTCACCATCGCAGCCTTGACCCTTCTGCCCATCAGCGGCCCCAGCGGCGTGCCGGGCAGCGATAAAACCCACCATATGCTGGCCTTTGCCGCGCTCACCCTGCCCTGCGCCGCGTTATATCCCAAGGCCTTACCCAAAACCGTCTTTGCGGCGGTGCTCTATGGCGGCGCGATCGAGATCATCCAGCCCTCAGTCGGGCGCTCCGGCGAACTGGCAGATTTCATCGCTGATCTGGTTGGGATCGGCCTTGGCGTGGCGCTCGGCCTCCTGTTTCATCGCGCCGTCCTGAGAGCTCTGGCCCGGGCGTCGCAGCGCTCCTGACCGCAGTCGGGCAAAGATTTGCCGCGCAGTTTCAGGGCCGTCATTGACGACATATGGTATGACAAGAACGTGAGAGCACATCATGTAGTATTTATCGTTGAAAGCTTCGCAGATTTGGCGTAGATCTTGATCTGCCAGCCACAGATCACAGCGGAGACGCAAATGGCCAAAATCACCCGAGTCGTAGCCAAAAAATCCCGGCAAAATACCGAATTGCTCGACCTCATCCCCCGCCTGCGCCTGCTGCCCGGAGAGGACAGCATCGCCTTTGAGGATCTGCGCGCCGCGCTGCTGCTCGAATTCGCGCCAGCCACGCCCTATCAGACCGCCCTTGCGGAAAATCTCGTCGCACTGGAATGGGAAATCCATCGCTACCGGCGAATGCGCGATCACCTGATCCGCACCAAGTACCGAGCAGTTGCACGAAGCACAAGAATGCCCGGAGGATTTATAGGTTCAAAAGCGGAGGAATGGGAAGAAGCAAAAGAATTTGCGAATGCCCTGCTGGGTCCGGATACGGAGAAATCCGCGGCGGCCCTGGACTGGCTGGCAGAACAGAATATTGATCCGGCGGAACTTGCCGCAACCGCCTATAGTGATGCCCAGGACGCGCTCGCGCCGCTGGAACGCATGCTGACGGATCTGGAGACGCGCCGGCGCCTCTTGCGCAAGGATTATGACCAGTTGCGCGCGAGCAGCGCCGCGGTGATCGAAGATGCGACGCTTCTGGAAGACGAATGAGCACGCCGCGCCAATCCAAGGCGAACCGCGCCAATGCCCAGCACAGCACCGGCCCGAAATCTGCCGCCGGCAAGCGCAAGGTGGCGCAGAACGCAAGGCGCCACGGGCTCACCACGCCGCCGCCCTGGGATCAGGTGACAACGTGGTATCGGATCATCACCGGCAATCCGCAGGCTTTGCCGGATCTCACCAGTCAGGACCGCCGCGAGCAGGCCGCGCTGCGTCTGGCGGAAACCGAAGCGCAAGTCGAGCGCATCACCCAGGCCGAACGCGCCCATCTTATGGAGCTGCACCAGCGGCTGGGATTGGACGCGGATCTACCGCGCGCCGCGCGGGTGCTCCAGCGCCTGACCGATCGGGGTTTGGATTATGACGACCAGGATACGATGATCCTGCTGGCGCAAGATGCCGAGGATCCGGACATTGCCGAGGCCGCCCGTTTGCTGGCGCGCACCAGCCCGACCCGGCCCGCCGCCCTGCGCCAAAAAATGAGAACCTTGAGCCGCTATCGCCGCGATGCCGAAAGCGCGCGCCGCACCGCCCGGAAGGAATGGCTGCGCTTTGCAACATGACTTTCCGGGATCAAAGCTAAATGCCCGCATAGGCTGTTGATCGTGCTTACGTCACGATGTCAAAATTTGATTTTCCATCATTTTTAAAAACACCGCAAAGGCCCGTTAACACCCGATAGCAGATCAAACCGCGCGCAATCATCGCCTCCAAGGAACCGGGGGTCACAGAGGACCGGCAACGGCGGATTAATTACGCCCCGCAACGCCGGCGACATTACAGCCAGTCTGATACGAGTCCGCCCGCCCTCTGTGAAATGAACACCACACGCCCAAAACCTGCCGAGTCGGCCTTGTTGCGCCGGATCAGAACCCCCTGCGTGCCGTCGGCGCGAAACTCGATATCGTCGACGGTGAGAGCGACCAGCTCGGATCGGCGGGCGAGCGGGGCCGAGCGGCGATCATTTGATCGCTCACGCACAGCATTCAGATGCTGTGGTTTATGTTGTCCTCGCGCTTGCGGGCCGTCACATGGCCGAGACTGCAGATAATTTAGACGCTACCGATGCTCGGCATCCGGAAAGCGCCGCCTCTTGTTGTTTCGCGTTCGTTTTTGGTTATATTGAATATACGAGAGGTAAAAGGTGTTGCGCTATGTCCCGAACGACCACAATGACAGTCCGCCTTGGGGGAGCCCTGAGTGACTTTGTGTCGGCCAATGTCGGCGATGATGGGTCCTATGAGAATGTCAGTGAGTACATCCGAGATTTGATCCGGCGTGACAAAGAGAGGGCGGAACAGGTGGCCTTCAACCGCCTGAAGGCTGAGTTGACCCATGCCTTCGCGGCCCCGGAAGACACGTATCAGCCGCTGACCGCAGCCGAGGTGATCGCGCGGAACCGGGCCTGATCGGGTGGCCACCATCCGTATCCAGGACGGCGCGTCCTACCGTCTTGATGACATTTATCGCTATACCCGCGACAGATGGGGTGGCGAGCAGGCCGAGACATATATCACTGGCTTGTTCGCAGCCTTCGAGAAGATCACCACCCATGGCGTGGCATCAAAGCCGATCCCGGCCGAGTTCGGCGTCGAGGGGTTTTTCTTTCGCTTCGAGCGCCATTTCGTCTACTGGCGCCATCTCTCGAATGGCGACATCGGGATCGTGACCATCCTGCACGAGCGCATGCATCAGATCGACCGTTTTCGGGATGACTTCGGGCTCGGCTGATTTTCCAATGAGCGTCAGATTTGCGCAGGACTTCGCATCTGCCGCGCCGGGGGCAAACACTGACAGGGGAGCAGGTTGGCCAGCTGCGTCACTTCCAGCGCCAGAAAACAATCGCGGGCCATTTTTCTTTTTAGTTCAAAAGGGATTAAGCGAAGCCATCCGACGTCCGGAGACCAGCCGTTGGGACGGAATGGGTCTTTGGATATCCAGCGTCTCCTTTCACCCACCCTGCCCCAAATCGAAACCTATGCAAATCCTCTGGTTCTACAAATACGCGCCGAGAGCTGATTGCGCCGCAGTTGAAGCAGCTGTAAGCGTCCGCGCCTCGCAGATGGCCGCGATAAATTAGCTCCGCCTTACGCGCGGTCCCGCAGATCCTTGAGCGCAACGAAGAGCGCGAGAAGAACCACAAGTGCGATCAGGCCAAACCCGACAGCCATCGCCATTGCCCAGGACGCCACCGCAAGCACGTAAAAGGTCGCGGCGGTGATGATCGCAATTCCGACAGCGGTGCCGATCCGCTGGCCGGTCTGCATGATCGCCCCCGAACTGCCGGCATAGTCCAGAGGCACATCTGCCAGGGTCAGAGTCTGGTTCGGGCTGATCACCGTTCCTTGCGCCAGGCCGATGAATGACAGCGAAACCATCAGCCACCAGATGCTCAGATGGTCCGTTTCGTGCAGGATCACGACGATGATACTCAGAGCGAGGCCGAAAAGTGCCAGCAGCAAACCGCTTATGACCAGTTTGCGGCCAAGCCGTGCGACCCGCTTCCCGGCCCAATGGGCGGCATAGGCCGAGAGCAAGGCTGCGGGAATTCCGAAGGTCGCGGATTGCAGCGCGGTCTTGCCATCCCCCTCCTGCACATAGAGCGCGACCAGAACCCACACACTGGTTATCCCCAGGAAATAAAGCGCCATGATCGTGATACCATTGGTGTAGCTGCGCGTTGAAAAGATCTTGAGATCAACCATCGGGCTGAGACCCAGACGGCTATAGCGCCGCTCCCATCTGACCCAGAGCCAGACCAATAGGAGGCTGATCGGCAGCAGCAGCCAGACGCCCGCGCTGCCGCTTCCCTCAACGAAAGGAAACAGAAAGGCGAACACCGCCAATCCCAAAAGCCCCGCCCCAACCGGATCGAGCGAGCGCAAACCGCTGCCCGTGCGGGGGAGGCGGAGGATCAAAGGGCGCGGAAACCACAGCAGCCCCAATATGATGACGATGAGACCGATCGGAACATTCACGAGAAACGTTAGCCGCCACCCCAATTCGGGTCCGCCAAGTTCGATCAGCAAGCCGCCCAAGACCGGGCCGATGGCCACGGAAAAGCCGACAGTGGTGCCGAAATAGCCAAAAGCGCGGCCGCGCGCATCGCCCCGAAAATAGTGCTGGATCATCCCCAGGCCCTGCGGGTTGAGCAGCCCTGAGCCGATGCCCTGCACGAACCGCGCGGTGTTCAGCCATCTGGCATCAGGGGCCAGGCCCGCCGCGACCGAGGCCGCGGTAAAGAGGCTCACCCCGATAAGAAACAACCCGCCGCGGCCCATGATATCACCGGCCCGGCCCGCGGCCACGAGGACCACACCAAAGGTCAGCGCATAGCCTGACAACACCCATTGCAGATCAGATTGCGTCGCCCCAAGGCCTTGTCGGATCGACGGTAAGGCCACGTTGACGATGCTGACGCCGATCAGCGTCATGAAAATCGTGATCAGAAGCACGAAAAGGATGCGCCATCTTACCGGGTCTTTGGTCGGATCGGATTGAGACCCTGTGGCCGCGCTCCCGTCCATCACCGAGGAACTCATACGTATAACCTTCCAAGCGCGCAGCAAAGCACCTGATGTAAGCTATGCGCCCGTCGGTTTCAATTTGCCAAACTCGGAGACGGCCGCGCCCGTATGACCCGCGCTGGCCTGGTCGCAGATCTCGACGTGAATGGTCCGGCCTGCGAGGGCCATATCCAGCGCTCTCTCCCAACGCCTAAGATTGCCCTGGCTTGTCTTAAGCTGATCCCGGCTCTTGTGTGACAAGAGAGCCAGCGCGCGCCACGCCATTTATGGCGCGCGCTGGCGGCGGCTGGATCGTCACGGGCTTGGTCGTGAGGGACCGTTTTAGAGTGTGATCAGCCGTCGTCTTCGCCTGAGGCCTGAACGGATACAGAGCGGCGTGAAGCCCTCTACGACAAGCGTAGGACAGTGAAGATGAACAAGGATAGCCTGCTCGATAAGGGCCGGGTGATCCTGCCCGTGGAATATGTCGACGGCCTCGCCGATGGGGGCACGCTGGTGCACGAATATGTGCACACGCTTCAGGCCTCGCGCGACGACGAGGGCGCGCATTGGCTCAACGAGATGGTGGCGACCGCCATCGGCTCGGCCTGGGTGCGCAAGCGGACCGGGCAGGACGAGGTTTATGAGCCGAAATACTCAATGGTTCTCGACCGCGAGTTCTGGGCGGAGAACGACAATCCGGGCTACCTCAAAACAATGCTGGCGGCGATTGCCAACGGTCATCCCCAAAGCTGCAGCGACGACCTACTGCCGTGGAACTTTGTGCCGTCAAACTAAGCAGCCGGTGCCAGTCAGCGAACGCTTACGTTCGGGCTGACGATCCACAGAAAAAGAATGCAGGCATCATTATCGGCGCAGGCCTCTGCACGACCGATCCAAGTGATGGCACGATGGCTGCACCTCCCAGATGGTTCGCAATAAAGGCCGGCTGTCCCAACGGCCCTATTCTAACGTAGGGGGCGCTGCCGCGTTGTCATCGAAACGGGAATTTGACCCTGACCAGATCATATTTCGAGGCGGGGGATTGGGCGATGTTGATGTCGAAACTTCTGACGCGACACACCTCTGGCAATCTTGCACATCGGTTTTGGCGGCATATCATGGCCATGAGCACGCACGATCAAGGGATTGCTAAATGAAATTGTTTCAAACGCCTATCCTCACCGCAATCGGACTTACTCTCTGTGTGGGGCAAGCTGCACTGGCTCAAACCGATACAACGCCGGTGGGGGCAGTCGATGCCACGATCGATGGAATGTCTTATTCCGGCGAAACACTCGACGTGGCATCCGAGGGGACATCAACCGCCGAGCTCCGGTCTTTCGGCCCAATGACTTCGATTTCGATCCAGGCTCACGATCCAAAAGCCGAAAACATCATGCACAACGTACTGGGGATCGAAGTGTCCCTGATGGGAAGCGAGACTCCGGTATCTATCATGGATGCGTCGGTTTCATGGTGGCCAGAGGGAATGAGAAGTCCCTTCTATCTCAGCGAAGACAGCGGGACGGCTCCCGAGATAGTCTTTGACACTCTTTCTCTGGAAAACGAGAACCCCGCTGCCCGGGGGAGTTTCTCGGCTGTCGTTTGCCGCAAGGAGGGCATGTTTTCAGATTCTGACCTGAACGATTGTCTGGTGGTTGACGGAAGGTTCGACACCGCTTTGCGAAAAGCCGATTAAGGCGGAGAAGTATCTTTGGGCGCGACGTCATCGGTCCGCCGGACCAGAGACCACGCCGAGCGGCGTAATCTAGCCGACTGGAATGAGGGGAAGAAATGCCAAGAATCGGACAGATCTATGTGCTCATTTGCGCGTTTGTGTTGCAGAACTTTGCAGTCGTCCCGCAAGGCGAGGCGCAGATAACCGATTCCAACGCCCCCTACGAGGATGCCTACGACGTTCAGACCCGCGGCGAACTGGTCGGCGCATGGCATGGCACCATCAGTGGCAGTTCGATATCGCAGGGTGATGGGCAGATGGCCGGACAGGCGGTTTTCGTGCAGCGCGGCTATGAGGGACGCAACACTTTTGCCGTTGTCCTTCATGACCATCGTCATCGTAACGGGCTGGATTATTCCGAGATCGCTATTGGAAACATCCCCTGTGGCCCGGACGATGGGGACCTAAAAGCTGTTGATCCGGTCGAGCTGCAGAATGCACCGGAGGGATTTGCCTCGGTGCGTTTTATCAATCATCTGGCCGACACCCGCCGCAACGATTTCGAAGTCGGGGTCGGCGGGTGGTATGGAGCTGAACTGGACCGTCCGGTCAGCCTTCTGACCCGCTGGAGCGATGACGGCTTTACCTTGAAGCTGACCGGCCCGTTCGCTTCACTCGTCGCGCCCGTTCGCAGCCACACGTTCGACTATGAGCGCCAACGCGAAACCTATCTTGATCACATTCATCTGGACGTGGAATTCACGCTTGAGATCGGCCCGGAGACACAGGCCGCGTTCGACTCGACGCTCTGCAAGGAGCCGGAAGTCTTTGAGGTGATCGATACCACGCCGAGGCATGGGCGCGAAAACGTGATCCTTGAGGGGGCGGATTTCTTCATCGAATTCAGCGACGCGGTTGCACAGAGCAGTCTTGATTCCAGCACGGTCACCATGACCACGCGGGATCCGAAAGACGGGTTCATCTTTGTCGATCTCGAACTCGCACTCGAAGACGAACACGGCGTTGAAGACGGCAGGTCGCTACGTATCATGCCGCGCGAACCGCTTCGCTCGGGCACGATCTACGAAATTTCGGTTGCCGGCGGCGAGACCGGCCTGCGGGGAAGCCAGCGGCAGGTTCTGGAGGCGGATTATACCTTCTCAATCTCGACCATGGTTGCCCCGGACGATCTGCGTTTCGGGATTTATCAGGTTAGCCGCAATGCGCCGCTGGTCTATGGCAAGCCCGCCGCTGCGCGTATCGAGATCGAATGGGAAGAGCTTGAGGACATCCATCCCGAATGGCAGGTTCTCGACTATCCGGTTCAGGCGGCGGTGCTCGATGACCGGGACAAAACGGTATTCCCCGAGCTTCAGCGACGAATCGAACGGCCCGACCAGTTCACCGATGAGGACCGCCGGCTGGGAGAGCACACACTGAATCTGTTTGGCTGGACCCCGTCGGAGCAGAACAATCCGCGATATTTCAGGGCCGAGATCACCCCCGATAATCATTATCCCGCGGATTTCGAGATCGCTCCCGCAATCATTGAACAAACGCTGGATTACGCGACCCAATCTGTCGACCTGCTGACCTTCGATTATTACATCGCCGCGCATTCTGAATGGCGCGACAATATTGACATCGAACAATCCCGGCAGATTGTACAGGCGGCCCGACAAGATCAGGTGTTCGCCAACCAGATCTTGCCGGTTGCAAGAGTTAGAGGGCGTTTCAAGGGCACTTACAATCTGCAAGATACGATGTGCTCGATTCCCGGAGTAGAATGGGTCGCATGCGAAGACGGCTTCCATTTCTGGGATAATCCAGCAAGCCAAGCCGCCGATCTCAACAATTGGAACGCTCTGGTTCGCCTGTTTCACGAGCATGTCGCAGCCCATTCGGATGCGGATATCCTGGTTTCATATCACCCGCCGAGTCTTGGGGGTTCTGGCATTGCTCGCACACCGTTCGAGCAGCCCGAGTCCCTGCATCGCCGGGGTGACGAACCCTTTTGGTTTGGGAAGCCCGACCCGCATCCGATCGACAGTCTGCATGGTGACCGGGCAGGTCAGAACACGATCATCATGAGCACTGCGACTCCTGACGATCGGATGTTCCCCGGCATCCTGCTTTATCCGCTGGTTGCGCATGAATTCGGCCATGTTTTTGGCCTGCCACATACACCCTTTGCCGAGAGCGCCCAGCACAGGCACGAGATTTGCCAGTCTGGATACAAAACCGTTGCGCCGGGAATCGACGGGATGCGCATCGCACTTGACGGAGAAAACGGCTGGCAGAAGTCGAGCGAGCATGGCAATGCGCAGACTCGTAAACCGCTCTTGAACCTGATGTTCCCATGTATTCACGAGCCGCATGTTGACTACTGGATCGATCCGAACCAGTATAACTGGCTGATCGAACGCATGCCGGAAATGCTGCGCTACACGCGCGGGCGACGGGCCGAGGCCCCGCTGGTTTCTCGGGTTCGACTGGCACAAGTGTCGGAGCCATTGGAAGGGCCCGCCATTCGGAATGATGCCGACCCGGCTCTGCCGGCAGCCCGCTGGATCATGCTCTCGGGCATGATCGATGGAGATGAGGCAACGCTTATGCCCGCCATCGGCGTGCCACGATCGCGCCCGCCGCTATCGGGCGATGGCCCCTATGAATTGCAGGTTGAAGACGCCGCTGGTCGGATCATCGCCCGCACCTCATTGGGGCCGGGTTCGTCTGCAGAGCGCCCCTGGCCGTTCGCGGTAACGGTTCCGGTCTCGGGCGAGCCGGCGCGGATCGTTCTGCTTCGTGAAAGCGAGGTGCTGACCGAGCGCAGGGGCCATCCGGCTTTGGCACCACCGGCTGTGCGCTCCCATCTGCCGGATAAGACATATCGCGCCGGCGAAACTCTCAAGTGGGGTGACGCCTCATCCGGGGAACTGACCTATTCCGTGCGCTTCACCGCCAATGGGCGGGACTGGACCACGCTTGCTGTCCTGCTGAGCGAGCCATATTTCACGCCAGATCCAGCGACCCTGAGGCCGGGGGAAAACCCTGCTTTCGAGTTTATCGCTCATGATGGCGTTACCGAACGCGTCACCCAGCTTCCGGTGCAGATCGATGTGCCGCTGGTGCCGCTGGCGGTCTGGGCGGAGGCCGAGACAGCTGCCAGCGCCAACATCGCTTTCAATGTTCCACTGGATGACAGCACATTAGGCGCCATCGCACTCGAAGCCGATGGCGAGGCCGTGCCAGCGGAAATCGCTCTCGATCCGTCTGGCATGGTCTTGCTCATTGCCCCGCAAGCGCTTGCCGATGACGTCACCTATACGGTCACCGTGGCCGAAACGCTGCGTGCGGAAGATGGCAGATCTCTGGCAGATGCGCTTTCCTTTGCCTTTAGCCCACAGTCTTCTTCGGCTGTTGGATCGGAAGCAGCACGCCATTCGGCCCAGGCTGATTACTCTGAGGTTTCCGAGAACGATGACCACAATCCCGTATCCGCCGCCGTTGGGGTTGGCGAGATCACGTTGCAGCTGGGCGAGATGAGAACGGTCGCCGCACGCATCCTTCGATGCGAAACAGAAGACGACGGGAGTTTATTGCATCTGGAGATGGATTTCGAGACTATGCCGGGAGATCGGGTGGACGTTATCTTGTCACGGATAGATGAAACGATACTGTCTGCAGAGATGACCCTGAGTAATGGCAAGGTGATCAAGGCGGTGGGAACAGTCCAAGATGGCTGGCTTTACCAGGCATCAGGTGAACAGGTTACTGCCCGAGGCCATGTAGGTGTGGCGAGCAACCGCACGGAGTTTTCCCTGACAGGTGAATGCCCTTGATGCTCAAGGATCTTCCGCTCAAGAAACAGAGCCATTGGGCCTAGAGAAGGTTGGATATCAGCCCCATCCCCTCCGCCAGAAAACAATCGCGAACCCGAGACATGGCCCCTTTGCGGGCCTTTTTCTTTTTGTTTCAAAGGGGTTTAGTGCTTGCGAGCGCCCCTCAGAGACTGGTGAAGTGCCCGAAAGTGATCTCTGACCGGCCCGCGGCGCTTTCCGAGCGCCCTTGCTCTTAAAAGGCTGCTCACAAAAAAATGGCGCATTCGCAATGGCATGCTGATTTTCGGCAAGCGCCCTGTTCGAAACTGAAACCGGTGGCGCAGGTTACGAAACCGAAGGATGGTCGTGGGGCGGTCCGCGATATCATCCCGCAGGCTGTTCCCGGTGGCCGGTTGGAATACCACCGCGGCTTTTTGGTGTTCGACATCTTTCCGGTGTTTTTGAGCCTGTCGGCTAGCGGCGGATCGCCTCACACGACAACCCCTGATCGCCGCACACCAGCGCGTGCCCCACGGACCGCAGCAACAAGGCTGAACAAAGTCGATCCAGAAGCCTGACCAAGAAGACCACGACCATATCAGACTGGGAATCCTGTTCAGGCTTTCACACGGTCTGTGCCCTTTATGGATCGTTGCGCATTTGACACTCCAAACTCACCAAAATGATAAAAAGTTAATTAAATTCAAAATTTTATTGATTTTAAGTCCACCCCTTTTAGGCAGCTACGTGTCTCTGTCGTCCTAGGCCAGTGCATCGGAATGCAACTCGGTTTCACCTTCAGGTAGCCAGTTAGGAATGAGCATAGTGCCTATAAAACTTACACACCCTTTCTTTCGAACCACGTCGGCAATACTGCCTGTTGTCGTGCTGCTGGGCAGTCCAGGGTGGGCGCAAGACGCGTTTCAAGATCTCGGCACGCTGGGTGGCTCTAGCTATGCACAGGCTGTATCGGCTGACGGCGCTGTCGTGGTGGGATGGAGTAAACTCGAAAGCGGTTCCGCCCGTGCGTTCCGCTGGGCCGACGGCAAGATGACCGATCTCGGCACGCTGGGGGGCAGTTATAGCGCTGCATACGCTGTCTCGGCTGACGGCGCTGTCGTGGTGGGCGAGAGTAACCACGAAAGCGGTTTCACCCTTGCGTTCCGCTGGGCTGACGGCGAAATGACCGATCTCGGCACGCTGGGGGGCCGTAATAGCGCTGCATTCGCTGTCTCGGCTGACGGCACTGTCGTGGTGGGACACAGTGAATTCGAAAGAGGGAACTCCGATTACCGTGCGTTCCGCTGGGCTGACGGTAATTGGAGGAATCTCCAAACGCTGGGTGGCACTAATAGCACTGCAACCGCTGTCTCGGCTGACGGCGCTGTCGTGGTGGGATGGAGCCAGACAGCCAATTCAGGAACCCGTGCGTTCCGCTGGACCTTGGCTGACGGCAAGATGGCCAGTCTCGGCACGCTGGGCGGCACTTGGAGCAGGGCACGCGGTGTCTCGGCTGACGGCGCTGTCGTGGTAGGCGAGAGCCAGACAGCCAATTCAGGAACCCGTGCGTTCCGCTGGACCTTGGCTGACGACGAGATGACCAGTCTCGGCACGCTGGGGGGTACTTGGAGCATTGCAAACGCTGTCTCGGCTGACGGCGCTGTCGTGGTGGGCCAGAGCTACATAGTTAACAATTCAGGAATCCATGCGTTCCGCTGGACTGACGGCAGTGGTATGAAAAGTGTCGCTGACTGGGTGGTCGAACAGGGCGATACGGTTCCGCTAGACTATGTGTTGACTAAGGCTAGTGGCGTCAGTGCCGATGGCAAAGTGATTGTAGGCGACGGCAAGTTTGAGGGTAAAGATACCGTCTGGCTGGTGCGCGAAACCACCCCAACCACCCAAACCGGGTTCTTGCCCGACACGGCCGCGTTCAACCGTAGCATCATCCAGACCGGAAGTGCTGCCGTGAGTTCTGCGTTGGAGGCCACTGGCCTGGTACTCAACGGCGCGCACCACCGTACACTGCTGGATATCGGGGTTCAAACCACCCCCACCGGCTGGTTCGGCTGGAGCACGGCAGATGGCGCCAAAAACGACTACATTGATGCGACCACGACCCTGGCCGAAATCGGGGTTGGGCGTGACATCGGCAATTACCGCGTTGGTATTGCCATGGGCGCCACCAAAACCCGCCAGAATTTGGATCTGGGGGGCAATGCCACGTTCGATGGCAATTATATCCTCGCCGAGGTTGATCACGCCTTTGAGCTTGCAGGCGGCAGCGCGATCCACGCCAGCCTGCTGGGCTATTATGCGGCGTTTGACTCAAGGCTGAACCGTGCCTACGCCAGCGGGGCAGGAACCGATATTTCCAGCGGCAGCCCAGATTTGAGCACAGCTGCGCTCAGGGCAAGAGTTGACTGGATCAACGCAACGATGATCGGAAGCGTTTCGATGTCTCCCTATGCTGCTTTGACGCTGACTAAGACGAGGGTAGACGCCTATACTGAAACCGGCGGAGCGTTTCCAGTACGCTACGATGCAGCCACAGCGACCACGCGCGATCTGCGCATTGGCTCGGCCTTTACACTCAAGCCATCAGACTTGCTAAACTTGCGCATTGGTATCGAAGGGGTTCATCAATTCGAGAACGGGCTGGGCGCAGTCAATGGTGGGGTGATTGACCTCTACGCATTCAATCTTGCCGGAGAGAAACGGAAATCTACCTGGGCGCGGACCACCATCGACGTAGATTATGCGCTCTCCTCCACCTCAATGGTGACAGGGGGGCTAAGCTTGGCGACCCAAGGCAGTCAACCAACAATTGGTGCGACGCTTGGTCTGCAGGCTTCATTTTAAGCTCTCGGCGCATTCAAGCAAAAGTCGCGACGCCAGCAGCACGCACGCTGGCGTCGCCTGTGATCTGAGTGGATGCGGTGGACACTATCTAGACGCGCAAGACAGCTTGACGGACGCAACCATCACCACCGAGGGAAGAGCCGATCGCCGATAATGCAGCCGAGCAAGGCAAAGCTAAAAATCGCCGGGTCGAGATTATTGGGCAGTGAAAATACTCGTTACGGGTTGAGGACATGCGCGATATCCGTCGCATGCTCATCGAGCACATTGCGCGCCTCGCCCCGAGGGCGGCACGCCGATCTTGACCGCCGATATGGGCGACGCGGTGGTGGGCGCGCTCGACGCGAGCCTCTGAGCGGACCCGAACGGCACCCGGCCCTTGACGAACCATGCGCATATTTGCTTTGACCGGCGGAGAAGTGTTTTTGTTCCGGGGGTTACGTCATGCGCGCTTTGTCTTTTGTTCTCGGTTGCCTGATCGGCATTGGCGGCCTGTCCCTTCCTGTCGCGGCGCAGCGGGCCAACATCGCCGATGCGATCGTGGCGGAGACCACCGATTTCCAGATCATCTGCTTTACCAACCAGCCGTGCAACGCAAACGAAAAGGTCACGAAACCGCAGCGCGCCGCCGCCCAGCGTGGTCTGGAGGAACTGCAGAAGGCGCGCAACTGGCTCGAGGGCATGGGCTTTGACGTGGCGAACGCGAACCTGGATCCGGGCACAGATGGCAAGAAGGCACTGCGCCTGCAATTCGACACCGCCACGCACGAGCGCCGCTGCGCCGGGATGGCGTACGCCTGCCGTGCGCTTAGCCTGCTCGACAAGGGCCGGGTGATCCTGCCCGTGGAATATGTCGACGGCCTCGCCGATGGCGGCACGCTGGTGCACGAATATGTGCACACGCTTCAAGCCTCGCGCGACGACGAGGGCGCGCATTGGCTCAACGAGATGGTGGCGACCGCCATCGGCTCGGCCTGGGTGCGCAAGCGGACCGGGCAGAACCGGGTTTACGAGCCGAAATACTCGATGGTTCTCGACCGCGAGTTCTGGGACGGGAACGACGATCCGGGCTATGGCAAGTGGGACTATGCGATCTCATTGGGAGAGAAGATCGGCAGCCAGGACGGCGTGGCCTATCTGGCGCAGGACAGGTTCATCAAGGCTGCCAACCATGCCGACCTGCGCAACGGAAACGGCATGACACTCTTTTACGACACGGCACTGGTGGGCGACGCCACCTTTGACAAGGTCTTTCCGGACTATGTCGCGCGCTTTAATAACGTCGAGGACGACACCGCGCAACAGGACCGCACCGGCAAGTATTTTTACTACGGTGATATCGCGAAACACGCGGTCGAGGTGACCTCGACGACCTTCACCCACGAGGACCGATTTGACGGCAAGGCGACCGCATTCGCCGCGCATCCGATGCTGCTGTCGCTCAAGGTGACGCCGACCCCGGACACGCCCCCGTCCGAGAACATCCTGCTGGCAACGCTCGAGGTCACCGAGGCCGACGATCCGGGCAGCCTGACGCTGATCCGCGAACACCGGCTGGCGCAGGAGAAGCTGCGCGATTCCTTCCTGCTCGACGGCAACGATCCGCCCGAGGAACTGGGTTTTTTCCGCGTGGCGAATACGCCCGCGCCTGACAGCACTGCGGATAACGGTTTCGTTCTGAAGGTGGAGACGCGCCCGGTGAGCTTCGATCCGCCCACCTGTTTCCAGGCTGGAAAGCCGTCCGAGATGACGATCACCGGCCTGCCCGAGGGCGGCGCCGACAACTGGCGGCTCAAGGTCGACAACGGCAGCGCGGAGGGCCGCACGATCACCCCCGCCAGGCCCGGCAAGATCGACGTGAAGGTCGAGATCGACAGTCCTGTTACCCGGCGCGAAACCGGGCTTGCCCCGAAGGCGCCGTCGAAAACGCGGGTGGATATCGGAACCTTCGACGTCGCTGCCAACGATTGCATGGTGCGCCTGACGATGGGGCCGGCGGTCATGACCTATGTCGCCGACGGCAGCTACACGGAGTTCAACACCCCCACTGGCGAAGCGATGTATATCAGCGCTTCGAACCTCGCCATGTGGCAGGGCGGTGGCTGGATGAACGTGCCGCCGCAGGCCAAGGCGATGATCCTCGGCGGCATGAAGCAGAACAATGCCGCGCTGCGCATGGAATTCCCGGGCGCGCATGACGACGAAGGCGATTTCATGTCGCAGATGCCAAAGATATTCGCCAAGCGGTTCGGCTGGGCGAACCTCAAGGGCACGCTTGCTCCCGGCGGCGGCACGCCCGAGCGCAAGCGCGCGCCCTGCCCAGACGGCGCCAGCGGGTGCAGCTCGATCGTCTTCTCGATGGAGGGCCACCCGGTGCCGGTCACCTTCGACGCGCAGAAGCGCCCGAAAGTGGTCACCTTCGAGGGGCAGGACATGGTCTTCCAGTACGGCACGTGGTCTGTGCGCCGCCCGCCAGGCTGGTGACGGGTTTCGGTTTGAAACAGCTGGCATTCGGGGCTGTTAGCCGCCCAAAACCTGCCGGGTCGGCCTTGTTGCGCCGGATCAGAACTCGCAGCGTGCCATCGGTGCGAAACTCGATATGGTCGACGGTAAGGCCGAACGCACCCATCTTTCGAAGTTACACAAGCGGCTGGGTCTGAACGCAGATCTGCCGCGCGCCGCACCGCCCGAAAAGCCTGGCTGCGCTTTAGAAGCTAACCTTTCCGGAAACAAAGCCAAATGCCCGTATTGGCTGAAGCCTCGTATAAGGAGTGACGCAAGCGATTGTTATTACCACTATTATGACTTACGCTCCATCAAGCCTCGTGCGCAAAGGCCCGATAACGTGTCATCGCGCCCTACCCTTGCCTTTGAACAATATCCGCCCATTCACGCCCTGCGACGGGCTTGTCATTGCTTGTTGCGTATCGTCATGGGGTCGATTTTTGGTTAGTCGCCGGAGCTAAGCACTGCTCCGAAATCCCGCTGCCACCTCTGGTCGTTGGGCTGGGTCTGCTCGTGGCAGGGCTTGTGCAATCCGCAGTCGCTTCTGGAATGCGATATCACCGCAAGAGGGCTGACAAGCCGTAAGTTCCCTTGGCTTGCTGATGCCCTATTTCGTCAGTCCTCCCGCGCGGCATAGCTATATCGGTAGTTATAGGCATAATGCGCATCGCGACTGCCCACCACAGACGGGTCATAGCCGTTCAGCACCGCACCGCTGATTTTGCTGCCAGCGGTCTCGAACATGCGGCGCACCGCCTCGACCTCGCCAATCGCAGTTTCCATATGGCGCACCACGATGATCGACGCGCCAGCGACACGGCTCATCACCACCGGGTCAGTGACCGCAAGGGCTGGCGGGCTATCAATGATGATCAGATCAAAATCGGCATCCAATCGCTCGATAAGCTCCGCAAAATCAGACCGCATCAAAAGCTCTGACGGGTTCGGCGGGAACCGGCCAGACGCAATAAACGAAAGGTTTTCCACTGGGCCGGGAACAAGCACATCCGCAAGGTTGCGCGCGCCTGACAACAATTCTGCAAGGCCCGCCCGGTTCTTTTCAACCCCGAAATACCGGCGCAAATATCCCCGGCGCAGATCCGCATCAATAACGCAAACCTTCTGGCCGGCCTGCGCCGCAACCACCCCGAGGTTGACCGCCGTGAAACTCTTGCCGGTGCCGGGTGCGCTGGAGGTGAGCAAAACGGATTTGGTCTTGGCATCAAGCATGCCGAAATGCAGCGACGTGCGCAGCGAGCGCAACGCCTCGATCACCAGATCATCGGGCCGCTCCAGCGCCATGATCGCCAGATCGCCCCGGGTCTTTCTGTGATTGACGGCTTCTTCAGAAAAATTGACCGTCGCGAAAACCGGAAGTCCGATTTGCTCAAGCTCCTCTCCACCGCGCACGCCCCGGCGCAAAAGATGTCGCCCAAGGACAAGTCCGGTGCCCAGCATCAAACCCAGAAGCGCGCTGAGCGCCAGAATACGTCCGCGTCGCGGCGAGACTGGCTGCGGGCTAACCTGCGCCGTATCGATGATCCGGACCGAGCCGATGCTGGACGCCCGCAGCACCTGAAGCTCCTGCACGCGATTCAGCAATTGCACATAAACCTGCTGGGCGACCTCGAGATTGCGGGTAAGGTTGAAAATTTCCTTTTGGGTTTCCGGAAGGCCGCCCGCTTCGACGCGTAAGTCGTCAAGCTGCTCCTCCAGTTTCGCGCGATTGGTCAAAAGCGCCTGATAAGTCGGATGGTTAACGGTGTACCGCTCTTTCAGCTGCTCTTCTTCGATAACCAGCGCGTTCAGCTTCTGCTCAATTTGTGTCACGCGCTCCAGCAACGCGCCCGTCTCATAGGTCAAATCCACGGATCGCTGCTGTTGACGGTAGCTGTTCAATTCATCCTGAGCTTCCACAACCGCCTGTTCAGCCTTGGGCATCTGGTCGGTGATGAACTCCAGACTGCGCTGTGCCTCGGCCGAGCTGCGCGACACGTTCTGCGCGACATAGCTTTGGGCAATCGCATCAAGCACACGGACCGCATGCGAACGGTCGGTATCGTTCAGCTCGATCCGCAGAATCGAAGAATCGCGCGCGGTCTCGGTCACGGAAAACCGCTCGCGCAGGTTTCTAATGACGGAAAGTTTCGGCTTCTTGATCACTTCGAACTGCCGCCCCGGTGCGCCACTCAGAGCATCTATTCGCAGCGCCAGACCAAGCGCATGGTCCACAAGACGCTGGCGGATCTCGCCGCGCAGGCGGCGCCCATCCGGCAGTTCAATCTGATAGGTGTCGCCCTCTTGCATCGTGACAATCAGCGGCAGATCAATCCAATAATCGGGAACGACCAGTTCGCCGATCTGAATTTCCTCACCGCCCCAAGCATAGGGTGCCAGACTATCCCAGCCCGGTTCCGGGATACCCAGACGGTGGAGCGCATCGCCCAAAATCGGCATCCGCCGGGGGCTCGCGATGACATCCAGCGCCAAATCGTCGACCACCTGCCCCAGAACCAGCCGCGATCGAAGAATTTCGATCTCCGTGGTGCTTGGCGAGACCGTCGACAATTGACCCAGCATTTCTGAAGGCAGCCCAAGACCGCTGCTCTTTTCTTCCAGTTGCAACAGACCGTCCGCCTTGTAGACCGGTGTTGCAATCAGGATGGCGAAAGCGCCCAGCGCGAGGGCAAACGCCGTGACAAGCCCAATCCAAAGCTTGCCATTCCAGACAACTTCCAACAGCGCCATGAGGTCGATTTCGTCGTCATTGGCGATATGTGTTTCTGTGCTCATTGTGCGTTTCCGTTCAGTCTCTCGGCCCAAGCCTCTGCAGCGCGGATGATTTGCTCAAAAACCTCTTGATGGAAACCTGGCGCCTTGCGAAACGGGTCGGCTATTCCCGCGCCGCCGCTCCAATGGTCAAATAGCATGATCTTGCCGGACAAATGCGGGGCCTTGCGGACTATCTCGTTACGATGACCTGTCTCCATCACCAGGATCAGATCATGCGCATTGGCCATTTCCACAGTAAATTGCTGTGCCACATGCCCAACCAATGAGACACCGCCCTGTGCAGCAATACCGGCGGCAACCTCGTCCGCAGGGTGACCAACGAGCGCGCCAATACCGGCTGACTGCAGTTTCATATCAGGCAGACGCGATTTCAAGCTGCGTTCGCCAACCGGCGAACGGCAGATATTTCCCACACAGACCACAAGAATTGACTTTATCATGAAACGCTTAATTTCCGACGCTCGCGGCGTTCTTTACCCCGATGATCGACGGCAACAGGTTGGTGATCACGCGGTTCCAGCGCGTCAGCGGTGCCGTCGTCACGTAAACCACATCCCTTGGTTGCAAGGTGAAACGTGTACCCAGAAGGAAGGCCACGGGATTGGAGGCATCAAGCTGATGAACAACAATCCGATCGGGCGTTTCCCGGAACACAAAGATGCCCCGAGCATCGGATTTATTTTTGTCCAGTCCCCCCACACGGGTCAGGGCCTGCGTCAATGTTACATCGTCTTTACTCAGATCAACGGTCGCAGGCGTTACAAGTTGTCCGAGCAGATAGGCCTCGGCAACCTCCCGTTCGGGAACGTTTACGACATCGCCATGCACCATAAGTGGATTGTTGCCACTTGATCCGTGCTCCAAAAAGGCCTCAAGATCGACAGCATACATGGTTCCGCCACGGCGCACGGTCACGGCACCCGGATCTGCTTCCTCTGTCAGCCCCCCTGCGGCATCGATCGCTTCCAGCAATGTCATCGGGATATCGCTCAGCGGCAAGCGGCTTGGCGCATTCACCTTGCCCGTGACCGATACCGATTGTGAATTATACCCGACCACGCGGACTTCGATTTGCGGATCGGGGATGAATTCTGAAAGGGCGCGCGTCAGGTTCTTCCGGATCGCATCCGGTGTCAGGCCTTTCGCGGGCATCTGGCCGACGAAGGGATAGAAGAAAGTTCCATCCGCTTTCACCTTGAGGCCGGATTCCTCTGGTGTGCGCCGGTCCCCGGCCGGCATCGTCAGCTCGGGATGGTCCCAAACGACAATGTCGAGCACATCGCCCGTGCCCACTCGGTAGGTCCAGCCCCCTTGCGACTTGAGCGTCGTATGCCCGCCGCGGGGGTGCCGGGGCCGGTCATAAGTTGCAATGTTTTGCGCTGTCAGCCGGACGACCTCCACCGAGGTTTCCAGTTCTTCGATCTCTGCAGCAGCCTCGTTAGCGCGCACCGGGAAAACACTTTGGGCCACATCGCAGGCCGAAAGTCCGATCACCATACCCAGAGCCATGGCCACAGAACGGAGGGTTCTCAGGCCACGAAAGGCTCCGCAGCTTCGCTCCGCCCGATTATCTGTCATATGCTCTGCAATCCCATCGGTGTTCGTCCGGGTCCGAATAAAGGTACAGTTCGCTCCAAACAAGGAATCCCTTTGAATTGCCTGTCCGGCCCTACACATTTCTTCCTGCCTCGATCACTTGCCGCCTCTCCCGGCGCCTTTCCATGCGCGGTAGCAATTTCCGCAGCGCCGGAAACGCCATAAAATAGCTGGAGACGAACAAGGCAGAGAACAGAACCATCGCGATGAAAGCATATAGCGGCTGGTTCCAAAGCAGCACACCAACGGCAGCTGGTGCCACTATTTTCGGAGCCAGAGCAAGGGTGGTCAACGGATTCGAGATATTTCGCCGCTCGCGCCCCAGCCAAAGTAGCTCCAGGGCACGCATCATCAACTGGTGTACATGAAGCCGATCCGGTTGCATCTTGGCCTGCTTGCGACTGCGGCGCCGATAGATGGCAAGCACTGTATCTGCAACCGGCCAAAACACTGTTAGCAATAGGGCCCAAGGCGTCGCTGCCGGCGCCTGGACCAAGATGACAATGCCCAACCAACCCAACAAGAAGCCGAGTATATAGGCGCCAGCATCGCCCAAAAAGATAACGCCAGATGGGTAGTTAACGATCCAGAAACCGAATATTCCTGCCGCGAACATCAAGGCAAGATCAGCAAGATTTCCAAGCCCTGCGGACCGCGCGATAAAGCTCATCGACACGACTGCGGTTATGGCAGTGAAGCCAGCTAAACCATTCACGCCGTCAATCAGGTTAAACCCATTCGCAAGCCCCGCAGTCACCAGCAAGGTCAACGGGACACCAACCAGCCATAAAGATGCCAGGTGATCGAGTGGCGGAATACCCAGCTGAGGCAACCAAATTTTTCCAACACCGATGACTGCAAGACTGGAGAAGATGGCTGCCAGCAGCCGATTGCGAGGACTGACGCCAAATCCTAAATCTTCAAGCAAGCCGGCGACGAAGACGAAACAGGACGAAAACAAGATGCAGGCGTAGGTTGTTTTCACCTCTCTCGGAGCGAAGTAAAGCACCGCAAGAAGGGCCGCCAGAATGCTTACGCCGCCGGTTCGCGGTGTCATTCGGGTGTGGGCCGACTGGACTGCTGACATGTCGGCCGGCCGGCCCGCCAAACGGGGCCAGTGGCGGGCCGCAATGACCATTGCAAAGCAAACCAGAAACGAGGCATTGGTTATCACAAGCTCATGCCACATAAAATTCGGCTGTTCCAACGGGATGCACCCAAATCAATAGTTAACTGAACGATCTCGCTACCGACCACCTGCACCAAGGTCAAGCTGATGCCAAATGTTTGGCCCTAAATGTGGCGATAGACCCGCTATCGGGGGCTTGCTAAGAACCGGGCCCATCTCTTCACGCTGCTTGCCCTTGGCAATCTTTTTCTGTCGCGAGGGCGGCTGGCGGCGGGTAGTGCCCCCCGGGGCGTGGTATAATTCGCTCTCCGGCTGGGTGCCGATCCGTGACTCCTGCGCGATGAGATTTGCACCTCTCCGATAGGCCGTATATTTTTACGGCACTATAGTGGCGGGTGATCATATGATGCTCGCGACCAAGCGAAAGAACGCCTTGGCGCTTGATGCCGCGGCGCTTGGCGGTGCAAAAGCTCTTGGGGTCGACGTCTCCGCTGTGGCCGAAGCGGCGCTGATCAAAGCCGTCGCCGAAGCTCAGCACGAGAAATGGCTCGCAGTGAACGCAGATGCATTCGCGTCCCAAGCGCACTGGTACACGCGCCATGGGCATCCGCTGGCCGCCATCATGACAGCGCCTGGAGGGTCTTCTTGGAAGATCTAACCGACTTTAAGGTCGCAGAATGCAATGGCGTTATCATGGTCGTTGGCAAAGCCCCTCGGTGCGCCGCAGGCCTTGGACACCACCAAGTCGATATTGGCTGAATATATTACGTACGCCTCATGCGGCTGCAAGCGCGACGCGCGCGGAGAAATGGTTGAAAATCAAGGTGCACTTGAGCCGTCATGGATTTAGATTGATCCATGCATAGCCTACCATCCCTGCCGAAAAGTAACATACAGAATGCCCGAAATGCCTCAGCTTCCGAAAACCCTGAACACCTATTATGAAACTGCTCGGGAAACCACGAGCATGGAAATGCGGGCGTATTTTCTTGGCGGAGCGGGGGACGAGCGAACCTTGCGCAGAAATGAAGAGGCATTCCGAGAGGCGCAGATCATACCACGCGTGTTGCAGGCCTTGACCGGCGGATCAACTGCAACCTCGCTCTTGGGGCAAAAGCTGGCGTGTCCGGTCCTGGTCGCACCCTTTGCCTATCATTGTCTGCTGGACAGTTCAGGAGAGATTGCAACCGCCCAAGGTGCCGAGGCTCAGTCGGTCAAGATGATCCTGAGCGCGCAAAGTAGCGTCGATATGAAGGCGGTTCGCTCTGCATCTGACAGCTGCGATTGGTTTCAACTGGTCTGGATGGGAAGCAGAGAGGCCACGCTTGCCCTTGCCCAGACCGCCTTGGCGGCAGGGTTTCGCACGTTTGTGTTAACGATCGATGCGCCTGTGCAAGGGGTGCGGGATCGAGAGATCGAGGCCGAGTTCAAATTGCCGCCGGACATAGGAGCAATCAATTTGGCACCGTTTGGTCAACCGCGATTTGCAGCCCTGAAGGAAGGCGAATCCCTTATTTTCGACCGGATCGCGCACTCCCTGCCAAGCTGGGACGATATCGCGTGGCTGATCGGGACCATATCAGCGCCTGTTCTGCTGAAAGGCATCCTGCACCCCGATGACGCGGCGCGGGCTGTGGGCATAGGTGCCGCGGGGATTATTGTGTCCAACCATGGCGGGCGCGTGCTGGATGGGGCACCGGCGACACTTGAGATGTTGCCCGCCATCGTGAAAAAGGTCGGGCCGGACTATCCTGTATTAATGGATGGAGGCATTCGGCGCGGGGTTGATATTCTGGTTGCACTGGCCCTAGGTGCCAAGGCTGTACTTGTCGGGCGACCAATTGTCTGCGGCCTTGCGATAGCAGGATCATTGGGGGTCAGCCATGTGCTGCGACTTTTGCGCGATGAACTGGAAGTCGCCATGCTGTTGTCCGGTTGCGCCACAATCGGTGACATCACCCAAGATGTGGTTCACCTGAAGCGGTAACGCAGCGGGATCAGCAACGTGAACTCATCCCCCTCGAGGTAATTTGGCGGAGTGGGCATCTTGTCGATGCTTGCGACCGTCTCCAGGGCCGCGCGGTCAAGCACGGGCCAACCAGATGAATCGGCGATTTCTGCAGAAATGACGGCCCCATAGCGATCAAGGGTGAACCGGACCTGCACCTCGCCTTCGATCCGGTCACGACGGGCTTGGCTTGGATAGGTCTTGGCCCGACTGATCATCAGCACGATGCTCTTTTGCCATTCACGTATTTCGGCGGTCTGTTCCGCTGTCAGGCCCTCGCTGGAGGCTTCCGCAGTGTCGGCTTCGGTTTCAGCGTGAACGCCAGCGACCGACTGCTCGGACGCGGCGCTGTCTTCCGCGCCAACCTGACTATCCGCCTCGATCTGCTCCGGATCGTGCTCGGTCGCGATTTCCGTTGCGATCTCTTCGGTTTGGGCCTCTGGCTCTGGGGCCGCGACACCAAATTTGAGACTGTCATCGTCGACATCATAAGGGATCTGACTCAGGATCGGCTGCTCGGATTCCTGTGCCGCTTTGACGGCTTCCGGGCTTTCCGTGACTGTCGGTGTTTGCTCGCTTTCTTCCTGCGCGACGCTTTCTTCTGCCAGCGCCGAGGGGGCGGCGATCACATCGGACAGATCGAACATTATTGCGCCGGTAATCCCCTCTGTTCTGGGCTCTTCATCCTCTGGGTGTGGCGCTTGGCTCATGATCTGCGCTGGAAATCCGAGATGCAGACCGGCACTGAACATGATTGCGACCAACCAGAACCCAAAGCCGGATCTGCGCGCATTATATGTCAAGCTCATCAGTGATCCACCGCCGGCGGGCTGCCGCCTTCTGCTTGCTCAATTACGGCTTCATCCAATCCGACCAAACCGACCTTGAGAAATCCATCGGCTCTAAGGATATTCATCACCCGGATGAATTCACCGTAAGGTACGGATTTATCGGCGCGAATATAAATGCGGGTGTCACGCTTCTGACGCGTGGCAATACCAACGTCGATATATAGCCTGTCGAAATCCGTTTCGGTTTCACCGACAGAAAGGCTCAGATCGTCAGCGATGGTGATAAATACCGGATCATCCGCGCGCTGCGGCGCATCGGCGACGGCCACCGGCAGTTCGACCGGGATATCCACAGTCGAAAGTGGAGCCGCGATCATGAAAATGATCAGCAACACCAGCATAACGTCGATGAACGGCGTGACATTGATTTCGCTGTTTTCAATCAGATCGTTATCGTCATCTCTGCGTAACCGAGAGGCCATTGCCTTTACTCCGCAGCCGGGGCGTGGAACATTTCATAAGCATGTGGCTCATGTGCGGCGTGCTCAGACTGTGCGGCTAGGTCGAGGTCACGGGACAGCATGCGTTCCACCAGCGCGCCTGCGTCGGACAGCATGATTTTATAACCGCCGATGCCGCGCACCAAAGTGTTATAAAAGATCACCGCTGGAATCGCTGCAACCAGACCGATGGCGGTTGCCAACAGGGCTTCGGCAATACCCGGTGCCACGACTGCCAGATTGGTCGTATTGCTATCCGCGATCGCGATAAAGCTGTTCATGATACCCCAGACAGTGCCGAACAGCCCGACAAAAGGCGCTGTAGACCCGACAATCGCCAGCACCCCTGCCCCAAGGCTCATGCGCCTTGCAGCCCCTGCCTCTAATCGAAAGATTTCAGAGCCGACCCGTTCCTTGATGCCTGATTTCATCCCTGCTCCGGCTCCGGATCTGGCACGTTCGCGCTGTGCGGCACGAACCATCTGTCCGAGAATCCCACCACGGGTGGCAAAACGCGATTCTGCGGCCTTCAATGCGCCCAGCTTGTTCAGCTCACGATAGCGGCGCCGCAGTGTTGTACGCTCCCAGCGCAGGATCATCAGCTTGGCCGCAAAAATGACCCAGACCAGTGCAGAGGCGAACATCAATGACAGCATGACAGACTTGACGACCCAATCGGCCGCCATGAACATGCCCAAGGGCGACATCTGATTCTGCGCCGCCGCGTCAAACAAGGTCATCAGCGGGTCAAGGTCCAGCGCAGTTGCCGGGCTCGCGGTAACAATGCTCGCAAATGCTGCCGCAAAAAATAATGTATATCTCATATCTCAGGTCTCTGCCCATGTCCGGATCAGGTTGTGGTAAATTCCTGTCAGTCTGACAGTCTCGGCTGCGTTCGCACCGATTGTGGCACCGAGCGACTGGATGGTCTGATCCAGATCGAACAGGATGCTGCGATGTGCATCTGACCTGATCATGCTCTGCAGCCAGAAAAACGACGAGACCCGCGCACCGTTCATGACCGGCGTAACCTCGTGCAGGCTGGTCGCGGGATAGAGGATCATATCCCCCGCCGGCAGCTTGACGGTCTGGGTGCCGTAGTGATCCTCAACCAGCAGTTCGCCACCGTCATATTCCTCGGGCTCGCTTAGAAACAGCGTCATCGACAGATCGGTGCGCAGACGTTCTTGGGTCAGCGGATTGACCCGGATCGCGTTGTCGATATGGGTCCCGAAGGTTTGCGCCGTTTCATATTTGTTGAACATCGGCGGCAAGATCCGGCTGGGCAGAGCAGCCGAGATGAACAGCGGTTCTGCGGTCAGTTTTTGCAAGATGAACTGACCCAGTTTCTGGGCGAGATCGGATGTTGGCGGCAATTGTTGGTTCTGCTTGACCTCTGCGGATTGCACGCCAGCCGTCTTTGATCCGTCTTCCCAGTCTGCCGCATCCAGATGCGTGCGAAACTGTCGAACCTCATCTTTGCTCAGGACGGCGGGAATAGTGATAAGCATAACAACGCCTTGGTTATGGCATGAGCGCCCCGAAGGAAGCCCATGCCAGGTGAAAAAATCAGAACTTTACATCCAGCGCGACGGAAACCTCGCGACCGGGCGCCACATATGTGAATGGCGTATCCGAGCGATAGCCAGCATCATAAACGATCTTGTCCGCCACATTCGTGATGCCCACTTTGAGCAAAGTGTTCTCGGCAACTTCATATTCGCCCAGCAGATCAACGGTCCATGCCGATGGCAATGTCTTGCCGTTCGCATAGGTGCTGCCCAGATCCATCCCGCTCTGATAGTTGATCCGCCCGCCCAACATCAGCTTATCGGTGACCTGATATGTGGCGAGAATATTGAACTGTTCATGGGCGATGTTCGCCAGTGAAAGGCCGATCGCCTCGCTATCCTGGCTTTCCAGAATTTTACTGTTCATAAAGTTGGCGCCACCAAACAGGCTGAGCCGGTCAGTCACGTTGCCCGCAACACCCAGTTCCAGACCACGGATGCGATATTTCAAACTGTCATAAGTGACCGCGTCTGAACCTCGTCCAATGTCTTCCCGCGCATTGTCCTTGGTGGTCTGATACAAGGCTGCGGTCAGCAGAAGATGGGGGTTCAGCTCGTATTTCAGACCAGCCTCGACCGAGGTGTTCTTTTCCGGTTTCAGGTTCACCCCATTGGTATCCAGACCGCCATAGAACCCACCGCCCGCTTCGATCTCCTGCCCCATCGGGTTGGACGAAGTGGCCACCGCCGCATAGAGGTTGAGTTGATCATTGACGGCATAGGTCGTGCCGAGGTTCCAGTTGAACAGCAGATCGTCGCGGGACAATGAATAGGCGTCATCCCCGCTCCCCCCCGAGCGAGCGATGTCATAGAAATCGAGACGGACGCCGCCATTCACGGTCCATGTCGGCGAGAGTTCGACCGTATCCAGCAAGTAAAGCGACGTGGTTTTGACTTCGGTGGTTGTGGCGACGTCACCGCGCACCGGAGCCTCGCCGCTCCAGCACCCTGCCCCAATAGGATCAGGATTGATCGCAGAAACCGTACATCCCCTTTGACCGGCTGGCGGCAGATAATCTTCGCTGATCAAATTGGAATAGTTGTATTTTTCGATCTTCTCTCGCGACGCGGCAAGTCCGACGACGAACTGATGCGTCAGGCCGCCAAATTCGGCATCACCCGAAAGTTCCAGAACGTCCGCAATAACATCGGTCTTTTGACTCCAACTCTTGAAGCTGAGGCCAACTTGCCAATCTGCCGGATCGCTGGAATCGTTGTCGATCAACCTGCTCGGCGCGGTCAGCACATAATCGTTCTCGGATCGCCCCGCCCGAAACGTATTGGTCAGTGTCATACCATTGTCGAATTCGTAGATCCCTCGCAAGGTACCAACGGTTTCTTTGGCAGTCTGGAAATCCCGGCCCGGCACCCCGTAGAACGTTTTGCGATCTATGCCATATTCAGTCACCGGGCCTTTCACGCCAAGATCCGGGTTATCAAGGTTAACATAGGGCACGCCCCAGTCCGGGGTCTGGTCGATCTTGGTATAGTTGATATCGGCCTCAAGAGTCAGCGCGTCCGTTGCCTTGAACCGTGCCGCCAAAGCCGCACCTTGACGGTCGTCCTTAATATGGTCGCGACCCGCCACTTCGCCGTCCTGAAGCAGGGCGTTAAAGCGCAGCTGAACGCGGTCGCTCATCACCCTGTTCATGTCGATGGTTTGGCGCAGCGTCGCGGCGTCCGAAAACGTCGTTATCGATCGCGTAAAATCCACATCTTGCGGGCTTTTGGTGACGATATCCAAAGCACCACCTGTCGTGCCACGCCCGCCTACAGTGCCGGCTGGCCCTTTCGCGATTTCAACCTGTTCGGTGTTGAACGTATCGGAAATACCGGTGCCGGGTGTGCGGATTCCATCGACATAGACATCGTTATTGGCCTTGAAACCACGGATATAAATATTGTCGCCGAAGGAATTGCCGCCTTCCCCGAAGCCAAGCGAAATGCCGGGCGTTGTGCGGGCAATCTCGCGCACGCTGGTGGTGCCGGTGGTCTCGATCACATCCTGAGTGATCGCCGTGACCGTGCGCGGGTTATCCTTTAACGGTCCCGGCATTCTGCTATTGGCGAGGTTGTTCGCCTTGAACGGGGCATCCGGATCCGCATAGCTGTCGCCGCCCGCCGCAGCTAAGGCCGCTGCCCGCGCGTCTGCTTCAGCGCGCGCCTGCGCTTGGCGCTGCTCCTGCTCGGCGGCCTCCTGCGCGGCACAGACCGGGGTCCCGGCCAAGGCTGGCGTGCAAATGGACGGCTTTGCGGCGCGTTGCTGTGCAGGCTTGGCTGGCTTGCGAGCCGGCGCTGGTGCCTCGGTTGTTTCGACATCCACGGTCGGCAGAATGATCAAGTCCTTGTCTTGAGCAGCAGCGCCGGTCGTTAGACAGGCGAGCGCCAAAGACGTCCCGAAACCTCGTACCATAAATGTGGAGTTTTTACTGCTATTGGTCGCGCAAACGCGGCCCCTAAGTGAATGGCGCATCAGTCCCTCGCTGAGTTTTTCCAAGCTATTGTGCTGGCTGCTCTTGACGAGGTTGGCTGGCTTTATCTGGCCCTCCCTATCCCGACTATTTTACTAAGTAAATACCTCTTTAGCCTTTTAGTGGGCATTAGGTCCGCGCGAGACAGGGGTCAGCAGGCATCAATTGTGCCGTCCCTTCGGGAGGGTTCGATGATTGTACCGTTCGCCGCAATCAGCCCTTGCTAGGCTGAGTGTGTCGCGCCGCGTGAATCGGGCCAAAACGCGCCCGTCCGTTTCGACTGGCCAAAGCGCAGATGGCTGACCTTGATCCATGCTTCAAAGCCATGCCACGCCGGCAAAGCGCGCCTCGATCGCAGCTTTGCGCAACCACCGATAGAGCAGCGGTATCCTCGAAAAAACGCATAACCGGGCAGGATGTGATCGCCGATCAAACGGTTCCTACGGGTTTTCTTAATGTCGGGTTTGCGTCGTAAGATTCGGGTGGGTCGGTCGCGGTTGGTCTGGGGTGTGCTGCGCACTGCGAAGGAAACATTGCCCCAGACCCTCAGCAATCTGCACCGCCTGCCATGCCGCCTCGCCGGTCAGGAAGGTGGCGGCAAACATCATTGCATCCTCGCGGTCCTGCCCGGCAGCGGCGGCAATCATCTGGGCAAAAACGCTTTCATGCCCGCCAAAACAGCGGCAAGTAAGACCGTGGCGCATTAAAGGACAGCGCGCGGTCGACAGGCACAGCCGCATCAGCGCATCGAAATCCTCAAACTGCTGCTGGCCGATCTCGTCCCCCATCAACAGACGGAAATCCTGCAAGACGCCATAGCGATGCGCCCCGCCCTCGCACCAGGCCCGCAGATACAGAACCGCACTCAATTCGACCGGCGGGAGTTCCTGCAACTGCCCCACGGCGGCACCGCCACGGTTTGGGGGTGATTTGCGCGCAGGGATAGTCATTTGGTCAAGATCAGCTTCCCCGCGCGGGTAATGCGCAGGGTATAAATTTGATCGTTTAGCACAATTTGGGCCGTGTCGCCGCCGTCGGTCAATATCCGGGCATTATGGCAGGGCACGCGCGAGGCCGGGGCAGGATTGTCGGCGTGCAATCTACGGTCAGTGGCGGCCATCATGTCACGCTCCGGTCCAGCAGATGTTCCGCAATGGCACTGTCTTGCGCGGTCAAGCTCTCGCTCAGATGGCACAGCTCGCGGCAGGAGAATGCCACAGACGGGCGCAGGGATTCGGGCAATTGATGGCGCGGACGCGGCATGGCGGCGCGGGGCAAGGCGGAAGGGTCAGGCATTGGGGTTCCTCTAAACATGTTCGGGTCCGGGCTGCCTGAAATAAATAGGTGGCTAGGTGTGGCCCTATCCTGACCAAATCAATCGACTATGTCAAACCTGATTTAATCAGTCAATTTTTTCTGCCAGCCAATTTAGAGCTTCGTGCTAGCATTTCGATAAGCCTCTCTATCCGCAACGCCATGTCAGCAAAGCTGCAACGAAAAGCCCGCCAATCAGTTCCATCACCTCGCCGATCAACGCAGAAGTTGGCCGCCAGCGTCCACGCTCTTTATAGACATGCCGCATGAACAGTATCGATCCCGAAGCCTGGCTGCGCTGGGTTCTCGCCCGCGCTGCAGACCACAAGATGGCCCGTCTCAAAAACCTCATGCCGTGGAACTGGGCGGCTGGGGAGTAACACCGATCTGCAAACCCGCTGCCTCGCAGCAGGCGGCCCCGGTTCCCATAAGCGGGACGCGGCCAGTCGCGCGGATGGGAGCCGGTGTTGCCGCGCGGATGGGAGCCGACATTCAGGTGACGCCGGAGCCGTGCGTTACTCTGCGCAGTGGCAACATCAACCTCGCGCGCAATCCGCCTTCCAGCCGATTCTCAAGCGTGATTTGACCACCATGTGCGATAATGATCGCCCGGGCGATGGATAGGCCAAGACCCGCGCCGCCGGTTTCAAGACTGCGGCTGTCGTCGCCGCGGGTGAACGGCTGGAACATGGTATCTAGGCGGTCCGGCGGAATTCCGGGTCCGTTATCGTCGATGGTGATGATGGCATGCCGCTTGTCCTGCGCCAGCGTGGCGGTCGCTTCATCACCATACCGCAGCGCGTTGTCGATAAGGTTGCCAATGGCGCGGCCCAGTCCGACACGGCGGCCCGTCACGTGAACCGTGAGGTCGGCATTGCAGGTTGCGCCTCTATCCTCGCAAAGCCGGGTCAGCAGAGAGCCGACGTTGATCAACTCGGTCTTCTCGGAATCCTGCCCCTCTTTGGCATAACTGATCAGGCCGTCCGCCATCACGGTCATCTCGTCGAGGGTGCGGACCATCGCGTCGCGCTGCTCTTCATTATCGACCATTTCAGCGCGGATGCGCAGGCTTGTCATGGGCGTGCGCAGATCATGCCCCACAGCAGCAAGCATCCGCAAGCGCTCTGCGTCGAACTGCGAGATTTCGGCTTGCATCGCATTGAATGCCTGCGCGGCCTTGCGCATCTCACGCGCCCCACGTTCCGGGATACGCGCCGTGTGATCGCCGCGCCCGGCTGCCTCAGCTGCACGGGAAAGCTGTTCAAGCGGTTGCGTCAGGTGGCGCGCAAGTGCAATGGAGACCCCAAGCACGCAGAAAAGCGACAGGGCGAGCACCGTGAGAAACGGCTTGCCATCGACGCGGCCGGGGCGTGGGGATGCACCGCTGGTCACGACGTTGAGCCATTCTGCCTGGTCGTCTCTTGCGCTCAGCGGTATTGTGATGGCAATCACCTGATCCGTGCGAAAGCGGCCCCGACGCTCGGGCGCATCAGGGGGGATCGGGCGGTCGATGATGGCAACATTCACATCCGCGCGTTCCAACGTCTCCATCAGGCCCTGCGCGATATATCTCGACCGGCTGTCAGCGGCGCTTTCCGTCAGCAACGGGGCATCGTCCACCCTCACACGGGCGAAACGGGTGGAGGCGTCTCGGGCAATCACCCGTCGGACCTGCGCGTTGACAGCTTCCATCGCCGGAATGAGGGCCGCGATCCGCTCGATCTCGCGGTCTTCGCTGGCTTGTTTGTCAAACCGTTGCTGCTGAAAATTAAGGACGGCCAGCGCGATGAGGTTGGCGACAAGGATTGTGATCGCCAACAAAAGAACGATACGACCTGCCAATCCATCGGGGTAAAGACGTTTGAGGCGCTGCA
The DNA here is from genome assembly GCF_016307205.1 of Pontibaca salina. Lineage (GTDB taxonomy): Bacteria > Pseudomonadota > Alphaproteobacteria > Rhodobacterales > Rhodobacteraceae > Pontibaca > Pontibaca salina. The sequence goes on from NZ_JAEIJD010000013.1 coordinate 47,440, forward strand.
TCATGGGGCCTCAGTCACATCCGCGACCAGCCTATAGCCGCCGCCCCATTCGGTAACAAGGATTTGCGGGTTTTTCGGGTCGGATTCGATTTTACGGCGCAGACGGCTGATCTGGTTGTCTATGGCACGGTCATAGGCTTTCGGTTCGCGCCCCGCAGTCCGGTCGAGCAAGGTTGAGCGGCTGAGCACCGTGCGCGGCTGATCGAGGAATATGCCCAGAAGGCGGTTTTCGGCGCTGGTCAGATCGACGGTGAGTCCACCTTCGTGGATCAGGGTCAGGCGATCGGGGTCATGCACCCATGAGGCAAATGCCCGTCGTCCACTTGGCGGTGCGGAAATCTCCGGCGGTGCGCGGCGCAGGATCGCACGGACCCGCGCCAGCAACTCGCGCGGGTTGAAAGGTTTGACAAGATAGTCATCGGCCCCAAGCTCCAGCCCGACGATGCGGTCGGTCTCGTCCGCCATCGCGGTCAGCAACAGCACCGGCGGACCGTCATGCGCGACGAGCCAGCGGCACAGGCTGAGCCCATCCTCCCCCGGCATCATGATGTCGAGAACGACAATATGAATTGCCGCCTCGGCCAAAATTTCGCGCGCTTCGGCCGCATGGGCGGCGAGCCGCGTCCGAAAGCCCTGCTTGCGCAGATATTGGCCCAGCGGCTCGCGAATGTCGCGGGCATCGTCAACGATAAGGATCTGGGGCGCAATTGGGTCGGTCATGGCGTCTCTCCTTGGACCCTTTCTTGGTGTCCATCGCAGTCAATAGCATCCTTCTCCCTTTGGAAATCAACCAGCAGACAGACCATTTCCTGTCTCAATTGTCGCAAGATGTATCAGGCCGCCACCTTGCGACACATGGCGACAAAGTGGCGTTCGCGCTGACACACCTTTTTGCACAATATCCCCTAAGTGAGGATCACCGAGGCACTCCTTGCCTCATCAGAACCCCGAAAGGAAACGACATGACAAACTCGAAAATCCTCCCCGGCACATTTGTCGCCGTTACCGCTCTGCTGTCAGGCTTGACGGTTGCCACGGCGCAAACCTCTCCGACCGCCGCGCCAGCTCAGGTCGAAACAAGCGCCGATGCGCCCGAAGCCACCCGCGCCGACTTTCGCAAGGGCCACGGCCATCGCGGCGGACACGGAATGATGCGCCATATCATGAAAAAGGTCGATGCCAACGGGGATGGTGCCGTGACGCAGGAGGAAATCGACACGTTTCGCGCGGCGATCGTGACCGAAGCCGACGTATCCGGCGAGGGTGACATCTCGCTTGATGAGTTCGAGACGATCTACCTCGAAATGACGCGCGAGCGGATGGTGGACGCTTTCCAGAGCCTCGACGCGGATGGCGATGGCGTGGTGACACAGGCCGAAATGGATGCGCGGTTTGGCAACGTGGTCGAGCGGATGGACCGCAACGATGACGGCAAACTGGACCGCGATGATCGCGGCGGCCGTGATCAAAAGGGCCATCAGCGCGATGGCAAACGTCACGGTGACCGTCGCGGGTGACAAGGATGCGGCGGAGGTAAATCAGCCTCCGCCGCAACTACTGCAAATTGAACAGAGACTGGCGTACGCGCAGTTCAGACCTGCACCCATGCCGCGCTGGCGGGCAAATCTGGTCGGTTTTCTGATCCTTCCTGTCGGAGCCGCGCTCAAGCAACAGCTCGTCGCCCGTGACGCACACCTTGCGCCGCATGGTCGGGGAAGCAACCGGACACTTCGGGCCGGTCAGGATTCGGCTAGTAAATCAGAGAAGTTATCAAATGCGTAAGTTCGTCACTTTGGTCACCGCAGCATTGATCCTTGCCGGATCATATCTCATCGCTTTTGGTGTTCCAGCTTCTCTTGGACCCGTTGCCGGCGTTGTGGGCGAGAGTGGCGATCAAACCAACACTCCCGCTCGCGCGGCGCAGGGGGGCCGCCCCGCCGGCGCACCAAAGGGCGCAAACGCGACGACGGTGGTTTTGACCCCGCTGGAAATGCAACCCTACGAAGATATCCTGCGCGCCATAGGAAGTGCGAAAGCACTGCGCAGTGCGGATGTGGTCGCGAATGCATCGGGTGAAGTGACCGAGATTAACCTCGCCGCCAATCGGCAGGTTTCGGCTGGCGATGTTCTGGTGCAGCTTGATGCCCGGACCGAGGTGTTCAACCTTGAGATCGCACAGACCGAACTTGACCAGACCCGTGACATTATCCAGCGGTATGAACAGTTGCAGGCGACTGGAAACTCCACCGTAACCGACGTCACGTTGTCCGAGGCAAGGGTGGCCCAACGGCTTGCCGAAGCAAAGGTCGGGCTGGCACAGTCTGCACTGGACGACCGGACCATACGGGCGCCGATCGCGGGCAAGCTGAGTCTGAGCGATCTGGAAATCGGCGACATCCTGACCGCGGGCAGTACCATCGTGACCATCGACGATTCCGAAGCCTTGCTGGTGGAATTCGAGCTGCCGGAACGCTCCATCGGCTTGCTGGCCAAGGATCAGACCGTTCTGGCCAGCACCCCGACCTTCACAGGGCACGTTTTCGAGGGCGAGATCGTGTCCTTTGACAGCCGCATCGACAGCGTGACGCGCAGTGTCACGGTCAAGGCGCGGATCGAGAACCCCGATGCCCTGCTCTGGCCGGGCATGACATTTGCCGTGCGCATGATCCATGAAGGCGATCCACTGGCGGTTTTGCCTGCCACCGCAATCAGCTGGTCGCGCAGCGGATCAGGCGTGTGGATCGCCGACGGCGGCGTTGCCAAGCGCGTGCCGGCAACCATCCTGTTTCGGCGCAATGGCCGGGTGTGGATCGACGCCGATATTGCCACTGGTACGCTGGTCGTCTCCGAAGGCGCGCAGAAACTACGCGCTGGATCGCGCATCACGGCCAAGAACGCCCCGGTCGAGGCGCCTGCGATGGTGCCGCACCAGGCGACACCGGAAATCGGACAGGCCGAACCAGAACAGCCAACCGAGTCCGAGGAACCGACATGAGCACCGCTAGACCTCAAGCTCGCAAGTCCGGCCTCGCAAACCTCTTTGTCGCCCGCCCCTTGTTCGGCATCGTCATCAACCTACTGATCCTGATCGCGGGGCTTGCCGCGCTGGTATCGGTGGACGTGCGCGAAATGCCGGATGTGGACCAGCCCGTGCTATCGGTTCGGACCACTTACGAAGGGGCCGTCGCTGCTACCGTCGACCAGCATGTCACGCAGGTGCTGGAGGATGCGCTGAGCGCGCTGGAGGGGCTGTCTTATATCGAGTCGAGCTCCTCGAGCGGCTCAAGCCGCATCACCATCGATCTTTCGACGGGCACCGACGTCAACATTGCCGCGAACGAGGCGCGTGAAATCGTGTCGGCAACGCTGCGCCAGCTTCCCGATGATATCGACGACCCGACGGTCACGAAAAGCGACAGCAACGCCGATGCCATCATCCGGCTGGCCATCCTGGGCAATGCCACCTTTGACGAGATGACACAGCTGGCCGAGGGCGTGGTCTATGACCGCCTGTCACTGATCGACGGCATCGCTGAGGTCACCGTGCGTGGCAACCGGGCCAATGAATTTCGCGTGACGCTCGACATGCCCTCGCTGCTCAGCCGCGGGCTGACGGTGTTCGATGTCTCGGACGCATTGACGGCTCTGCGCGATGACACGCCGCTGGGCGATCTGGAATCATCGTCGCAGACCCTGGCCCTGCGCGTCGGCAACGCCGAAGTGACCGCCGACAGTGTTGGCCAGATCCCCGTCAACGCGACAACCCGCGTATCCGACGTCGCCTATGTTCAGGTGGTCCCCGAGGACAGCGATGTCTTTGCCCGCGTCAACGGCCAGCCTGCGATCGGGCTGGACATCAGCCGCCAGTCTGTCGGCAACACGCTTGATATCTCGAAGGCGGTGCGCGCGGCGGTCGAAGAGCTGCGCACCGATTTGCCCGATAACGTGGATATCATCATCACCTCGGATGACGGTGTGTTTATCGAAGGGTCAATCGACGAGGTGGTCAAGTCCATCGGTCTGGCCACCATAATCGTGATCGCGGTCATCTTTGCCTTTCTGCGCTCGCTCCGCGCCACAGTGATCCCCGCGGTCACCATCCCGGTGGCGCTGGTCGGCACTGTTGCGGCGATCTGGCTAACCGGGTTTTCCGTCAACACCATCAGCCTTCTGGCACTGGTGCTGGCCACCGGCATGGTCGTCGACGACGCCATCGTCGTGATCGAGAACATCGTGCGCAAGCGCAAACAGGGCATGGGAGCTTTTGCGGCAGCGGCCGCCGGCACAAACGAGGTGTTTTTCGCCGTCATCTCGACCACGGCAACACTGGCCGCCGTGTTTATCCCGATCTCTTTCCTGCCGGGTCAGGCGGGGGGCGTATTCAGCGAGTTCGGCTTCGTTCTGGCCTTTGCTGTCACTCTGTCGTCGATCACAGCGCTGACCTTGGTGCCTGTGCTGGCGGCATTCCTTGATCCGGGCAAACCTGATCCAAAGCGCGCCAAGGTGCCAGACACGCCCGGGGTATTCGCACGCGGCTTCGATATGGTCATGGATCGGGCAATTCGCGCGCCAGTAATCGTACTGGCCGTCGCCATCGGGTTTGCGCTTATCGCAGCCGGTGGGGCAAGCTCGCTATCATCCAGCATCACGCCTGACGAAGATCGGGGTTTCTTCCTGATCCAGGCGCGCGGGGCGTCCGATACCACCGTCGAATACCTTGAAACCCAAATCACACGAGTCGAGGATATCCTGACACCCTACCGAATGCGCGGAGACATCGACGCCGTCCAAAGCATCATCGGCGTGGGTGGCGGCACCAACGCTTTTATCATCGTGCGGCTTCCGGACTGGGCTGAGCGCGACCGCAGCCAGCAGGAAATCATCGCAGAGGTCAGCCGCCAGCTGACCGAGGTGCCGGGCGTTCAGGTCAATGCCCGCTCGACCAACAGCCTGAACATCCGTGGCGCGGGGCGTGGCTTGCAATTCGCGGTCACGGGCACCGATGTCGCGGCGATGACGGACGCTGCCGATTCCCTCGTAGCCGCGATGGCTGACGACGACACGTTCCTCAATGCTCAGCTTTCCAGCGACAGCGTACAAGCGCAATACGAGCTGCGGGTGGACCCCGACATGGCGCGCGTCTTCGGCCTGACCGAAGCCGAGATCGCGCGAACGGTGAGTGCCATGGTGCAGGGCAACATCGCTGTCACGGTATTTGACGACGATACCGAAACCGACGTGAACGTCGTGCCGGGCGGGCCGCCGATCGACGATCCAACGGATCTGGAAACAATTTTTCTGCGCTTACCTGAAGGGGGCTACATCCCGCTCTCGGCCGCAGCGACCCTGGAGCCGGTGGTCAGCCAGTCCGTAATTGAGCGTCAGAACGGATCGCTGGCGGTGGCGGTTCAGGCCAATCTGGACCAGGGCGTTGATCTGGGCACCGCAATGACCCAACTGACCGAGATTGCCGCAGCCAGCCTACCGGATGGCATGGGTATCATCTTCACCGGCGAAGCAGCGACCCTGACGGACAGCCAGTCGGGCATGTATATGGTATTCGGAGTCGCGATCATTGTTGTTTTGCTGGTGCTGGCCGCCCAGTTCGAAAGCGTGGCCAGCGCGGTTGTCATTATGCTCACGGTCCCCTTCGGCCTTGCCGCCGCACTTCTGGCAATCTCACTCACGGGCGGTTCCCTGAACTACTACAGCCAAATCGGACTGGTGATGCTGATCGGCGTCATGGCCAAAAATGGCATCCTCATCGTTGAGTTCGCCAACCAGCTGCGTGCGGCGGGGCAAGATATCGACAGTGCCATCCGCGACGCCCTGCGCCTGCGCATCCGACCGGTGATGATGACAATGGTGTCAACGGTGTTTGGCGGTTTACCGCTGATCCTGACATCCGGTGCCGGCGCCGAGGCGCGCATCGCTGTCGGTTGGGTGATCGTCGGCGGGCTTGGCTTCGCCACTCTGTTCACCCTGTTCCTGACGCCTGTGTTCTACCGCTGGATCGCGATTTGGGGGGCTGCCCCCGGCATGGCAGCCGAGCGATTGAGCCGCGAAAATGCTGCAGCTTTGCCTCTGCCTGCCTCACCTCCATGAAGGCAAAACCATCGTTTACATCGAATTAGAGTGGTTAAACGGGACTCACCACAGACGGCTACAGAGTTTGCGCGCATAATCCGACAGACGGATCGCGCCGCCGCTCAGCTTGCTGGCTGCACCGGGAGTGTCTCCAAAGCTCTGCCTTGGAGTGCAGCCCTCTGGCGTTTGCGCGCGGCATATGGCCAAGTTTTGGGAGACCTCGGCGCGAGCGGCGATGCAACTCTCGTAACTCCACGACTTCAGATCACTCCAGCGTCAAAGGAAAGAATGCCATGTTTACCAGAGCAATACTCACCGCTGCGCTGTCCCTGTCAGGTGCCACCTTTGCTCATGCGCCAGACCCGATATGCGTTCAATTCCCTGTGTGCTGTGGTTGATTGGTCCCTGCAGCAGTATTATTTCACGTCTTTGACAATACCCTTCTCGAAACAGCAGACGGGAGAATTCGTCATGCCGACGCCAGACCCGACCCGGCGAGCCGTCGTTTCCACCGCAGGGGCAGCGCTGTTCATTGGTGCCTGCGGCCTGACTATACCGGCCCGCGCGCAATCCCTTGCACCCACCCCGACAATGCGGGGCGGAGCCAACAATTACCGTCCGGGCGCCCCGATCGTGAAAAGGATCGGCGGTGGCGGTTTCTGGACGACCGGCACCGTACGACGCGCGGGCGACGGGGCACCCCTCGCCGGTCGCCGCATTCAGGTCTGGGCCCATACGACGGAAGGCCACGAACGGGACGCGCGCTCGCATGGCGCGACGCTCACGGACGCGGATGGCGTGTTCCGCATCGAGATGCCGCAGATTGTGCCCGCCTTCGGGCAGCCGCATGGGCATCTGGCCTATGATGCCGATTACGATAATGGCGGTTTCGAGACGGTTTTCTTGCGGCCTGTGATGGCGCGGGCATCGGACACCAGCCTGCACGTCGAGTTCGTTCTGCGCCCCACCTGATGACGTCGCGCGGCGCGCTTGTATGGACGGCACTGGCTCTGGCAATCGCAGTGCCAGTGATCGCCGCCGCGCACAGTCCGCTTCTGCAATGGCGGCAACCGGTCTACATTATCGCCGGATTTTCCGGGATCATCGGACTGGGGCTGCTGCTTGTTCAGCCCCTGCTTATCACTGGCGTGCTTCCCGGGATTCCCGCGCGGCGCATCCATATCTGGACCGGAGCAGGGCTGGTTCTCGCAGTGGTTGTCCATGTGGCGGGCCTGTGGATCACGAGCCCGCCGGACGTAATAGATGTTCTGCTGTTCCGCTCACCGACACCGTTTTCGGTCTGGGGTGCGGTTGCGATGTGGGCCGTATTCGCAACCGCCATTCTTGCCGCCGTGAGAAAACGACTGGGACTGCGCATCTGGCGTCTTGGACATAGCGTAGCGGCGATCGTAATCGTCACAGGGACAGTCGTACACGCCTGGCTTATCCAAGGGGCGATGGAGGACGTGACGAAAGGGGCACTCTGCCTGCTGGTTCTGGGGGCAGGAACATGGGCCTTGCGACGCCGCCAAGTATGGCGAATGCTCCGCTAACTGCTGAGATACACGATCCAGCGTAGCGGCCTGTTCATCATGAACCTTCCGGAAATCCGGGGCACGCCACATTTATGCAGCTGGGCAATTCTAGGAGTTGCTTGGTTGAAACGAACACTTATACGAGGCGCAGCGAAAACGCTCTTCGTTCGCAGGCAGACATATGAACCTCCAAAAATGCTGCGTTTCAGATAGCCTTTCCGCCACCTCCCCTGCTGCGTATGGCTCTGCGGCCGCAGCTATTGCTGATCAAGAAGCCCAGATCAGCGAGCACGGCCAATAACTCCGACCTGTGGTCTTCGGATCTGTCGCCAGCCAGCTTCGGGCGTGAGGCCGTCCACCATCCAGCGCTCTTTTCTCATCCGAAACGGTGCCGCAGCGCCGCAGCGCGTCTGGCCGGCGGGTGTTTTGTTGAGTCAGTGTTTAGTCGTTTGTGAAATGCAAAAAGCCTCCGGTTAGGGAGGCTTGTAAAACTTTAATTTTTAGGCATTTTTTTGCTTGCGGGAGGCGCATTGATCTTGACCGAACCTCAGGATGGCTCCGAATAAAATTAGGAAATGCGCAGCTGGGGTGGCTTCGTCGCCCGCAAAATTCAGGAAAGACCTGTGGCGGCTATATTAATGTTCTATCGCTCTATTGGCTTGAGTTGCTGACGACGTATTTGAAGTTCCTGAGCGGCAGGACATTTGGCTATGCTTTACTCCGAAACCTTCTTCACGAACTGAGACTTCAGGCCCATTTGACCAAACCCCGGCACCCTGCAATCAATGTCGTGATCACCTTCGACCAACCGGATACCGCGAACCTTTGTCCCGACCTTGACAGAAGAAGACGCGCCTTTGATCTTCAAATCCTTGATTACCGTCACAGTATCGCCATCCGCCAATACATTTCCCACGCTATCGCGCACAACGGCAATATCGTCAGAGTCCGCGACTGGCGACCATTCATGTCCGCATTCCGGACAGGACAGTAAGGCGTCCACCTGATAGGTATAAGTCGAGGAACATTCGGGGCACGACGGCAGGGTATCACTCATATCACTGCCCTTAGCGCGAGCGATACGTCAGGGCCAGAGCTTTCTGATCAACCCTGTACGGGGAACCTCCCTTGCCGGGCAAGAGTTGGGGGGGCCGGCGGCGGTTCATCCCCGCGTGTCCGGAGAGCGCGTATCGCAGGTTCGCGCGTCAGTCAATTACGGCTCAGCCCCGCGTGTGGGAAACCCATCAGCAGGGCCTTTCAGGCGTCAATTGCCTTGCTGGCAGCCGGTCCGGAAGGATATCGCGCACTGGAGTTCACGGTGCTCAATCTGGTGGTCGGCCCGCTCGTGAGGGGGCAGACCGGATCGTCGCCGCTTTTGATGGGGCATTTTCGACCTTAAAAGCGACCTGGGGCGCGTTGCCGAGGGTGATCGGTGATTTCGCGTTCCAGGCGGCGAAGGAGTTGATCGCCGGGATCGCGGCAATACTGAACGGCTTTGCCTCCCGTATAAATCGGTTCATTGAGGGCTGAAATGGGCGCTGTCTGCCCTGCCGGAATGGGCGGTCGGTGAAGGTAGCATCCGGATTGCCCTATTGACGATGTCGATATCGGGCGTGTCGCAAACGCCTTTGAGAATGCAGCAACCGACGCCGGGGGTGCCGCCGCCAAGGCGTTTGGGGCGGCGATGGAAAAGACACATATTGAAGCACCGGCGATTTGGTCGAGACCATGGACAACGGCCCGCAGGAAATCCGGTGGATCGGCCAGCAAACTATTGGCGCTGGCGCGCTTATGGCGCAGCCAAAGCTGCGGCCCATCCGCATTCAGGCGGGCGCCCTTGGCCAGGGCCTGCCCGAGCGCGATCTTCTGGTCAGCCCCCAGCACCGCATGCTGGCAAGCAACCGCTTGGCTCAGCGCATGTTTGGCACTCAGGAGGTGCTGGTCGCCGCCAAACAGCTGGTCGCGCTTAACGGTATCGACGTTGCCGACGATGTCGACGAGGTCACCTATGTGCACTTCCTGTGTGATCAGCATGAGGTGGTGTTTGCCGAAGGCGCTGCGTCTGAGACACTCTACACCGGCACCGAGGCGCTGAAGTCCGTCGGGAAAGCCGCTCGGGAAGAGATCTTCTCGATCTTTCCCGAACTGCGTGAGCGCGAGCCAGATGCGCTGCCAGCCGCCGGGGCGCGGCCTTTTGTCAACGGCCGTATGGGGCGCCAGATGGCACAGCGGTTGGTCAACAACAGCAAGCTACCGCTCGAGCCCGCCTGCCGGACTTAAAGCGGTCCGTCATAAATCTGAATCATGGATTTATGGCTTAACGCACGCCACGCGCATATGTTGCACGGCGTTCTGCAAAAAACGGTGAGTCAGGTTTTTCGCAGAACGATTTAGATTGCTTGTTCATTCAGTTCGGTAACAAGACCGAAACAATTGCGTGGATCACCCCATTTGACGCCCGGATGTCTGCAATTGCCACGGTCGCGTTTTCGACCTTAACACCATCTGTTGCATTTACGTGCAACGCGCCGCCCTGAACGCTCGTCAAAGACACAAGTTTGTGCGATGAGCTTTCGAACGAATCCATGCTCCGCAACATGGCTCATGCCCGCGTGGTAATCGCCACTTGGGCAGCTGACTATAACACCGAACACCTACATTAGGTTACCAGACCCCGGTCGACCATGCACGGACACCCTAACCACCGAAATCGACCGGGGTCTGGTAACCTAATGCCGCATGGTGTGAATGTTCTTCCTCCACAAAAGCGACGACGCGCTCACGAAGCGCCATAGGATGCGGCTTACCCATCTCAACCCCCCATATCGGCTCGACAGATAGGGGAACTCAGATCAAGCCTCATGGGAACGCTGAACTGGAAAGGTCGCCACGCGCCCTAAAGCGCAGCAAACTCCGGATAGGCCTCCATTCCCAGCTCTGTCTTATCTAGGCCATCGATTTCGGCTTCTTCATCCACTCGCAGACCCGTCGTGAATTTCAAAGCGATCCAAACGACAGTTGAAGTCATGCAGACGAAGGCACCAACGATAACAATCGAATAGATTTGAGTGAGCAAGTTGGCAGCGTCGTTGGTAAAGACCACCGCAATTGTGCCCCAGATCCCCGCAAAAAGGTGGACTGGAATTGCGCCAACCACGTCATCGATTTTGAACCGGTCCAGCATCGGAATGGCAAACACAACAATCGCACCACCAAACGCACCGATCAAGGTGGCCTCGACAAGGGACGGCGTCAGAGGCTCCGCAGTGATGGAAACCAGCCCGGCCAGCGCGCCATTCAGGATCATGGTGAGGTCGGGTTTCTTGTAAAGCAACTGCGTCAGCAACAAAGCCGCCACCGCCCCCGCCGCCGCAGCGGTATTCGTGTTGGCGAATATGCGGCTGATGTCAGCAACGTTGCCAGCCGTATCCATATAGAGCTGAGAGCCACCGTTAAATCCAAACCAGCCCATCCACAGGATGAACGTGCCCAGCGTGGCGAGTGCAAGGTTAGACCCCGGAAACGAATTGACCTTGCCTCCTTTATACTTGCCCAGGCGCGGCCCAAGTATGATCGCACCAGTCAATGCCGCCCATCCACCGACAGAATGAACAACGGTCGAGCCGGCAAAATCCTGAAAGCCCATGGCGTCCAGAAAACCTCCGCCCCATTTCCAACTGGCCTGAATGGGATAGATGACAGCGGTAAGCAGCACGACAAAGACCAGAAACGGCCAAAGCCTGATCCGTTCTGCTAAAGCCCCAGAGACGATCGACGCCGCCGCCGCACAAAACATCAATTGAAAGAAGAAATCCGAACCGACCGAGGCATAGGTCAAATCGGGCTGTGCGCCCTCAAGCCCCACAGGCTCCAACGCAGTGATCGACAACGCACCAAGGACGTTGGAAATGGTCCAAGCGTCGCCCGGATACATCAGATTGTAACCAAGAATGTAGTATGCGAGCGAAGCGAGCGAAAAGAGCGAGAGGTTTTTGGTTAACTGCATCGTGACATTCTTGCTGCGCACCAAACCTGCTTCCAACATCGCGAAGCCAGCCGCCATGAAGAAGACAAGGAAGCCTGATACGAGGAACATGAAGGTTGTAAAAATGAAGCCGATGTCTAAAGAAGTTGTAGCGGAAGCTTGCGCAGAGACGGTCTGTGGTAGAATTAATAGAATGGTAGCAACGCCCATCTTGATCAATCTCGTCACGGTCATTCTCCTGTTTTTGGGGGGCTATAAAGCGTCCTCATTGGTTTCGCCGGTGCGGATGCGTAGGGCATCGGAGATATGCAGGACGAATATCTTGCCATCACCGATCTTGCCGGTCCTCGCCTTGGTCGCGATGGTCTCAACGACCCGTTCAGCCATGTCGGACGGGACTGCGATTTCCAGTTTAATTTTAGGCACAAAGTTTACGCTGTATTCCGCACCACGATAGATTTCGGTATGGCCCGATTGTATGCCATAGCCTTTGACCTCTGATACCATCATGCCGCGCACGCCAATTTCGGTCAGCGCTTCGCGCACTTCATCAAACTTGAATGGCTTGATCGTCGCAATAATCAGCTTCACATCGCCTCCTTTCGAGTTGTTGCTCGCGGGGATGCACCACTACAATACGACTTTCTGCAGCGCAGCAAAAGATATTTTACGATAAATCGAAGAGCTTCAGAATGCTCCTAAAAAGCTTTCTTTAGAGCGTGTTGCCACTTATCGAATTCAGGATTCCCGCACTGGTTGATCTGTGACTCCTGTCCATATGGTAAATATCGGGGCGTGAGATGGGCAATCCACATCCTATGGCGATTCGTGAGCGAATTGTGGCGCTGGTGGCGGAGGGACCTTCACACCGTGCGGCAGGAACGCGATTCTTGGTTCCGGTAAAACTCGGCAATCTCATCGAGGTCCGGAAGCGTGAAACAGGTGGCCTGGAGCCGCACGCGCAGGGCAACTGCAGCGGCCAGCCACAACGCGGTCAGGGCACGAGCAGCGGAATACCTTATTGTTGCCGTTCAATTTGACCCTGCCATATATGCGGGCAACCTTCTCAAACTATCAACATAAAGCAGCCGCCCCGGCTCACGATGAATGCTGACCATGACAGAGGGCGCTGAGATGTTTCGGCAATAGAATTCAGGTATTATACCGGATTTGTGCTGGCTCATATTGTCATGCCGATTCACAGGCTGAGAAACGAGAATATGTGCAGATCCTGCGCTTTCTCGTGCGCTTTTTGATGGAGGTTATGCACCTTGCGATCAAAGATGCGTTGCAGATGAAATCCCTCAGCTTTGATGCACTCAAACAGCTGCAGCTGTGGCGTGGTGATAATTAGAGTTTACAACAGGAAGATATACGCAAACATAACAGCCTGGCCCAAAAGGAAAGTGGTATTAAGCGCGATCAATATCACCCCATTCACACCCGGTGCGAACAGTTGCTGCAGAGATGTTTTTACCCCCAGCGCTGAAATCGCTACTACCAGAAAGAAGCGTGACGCGTCGTTGATGAAGCCCAAGAGAATGTCCGGCAATGGGATGAAGTTTCGAATAATCATCAGCAAAATGAAGACAACGACAAACCATGGCAGACCGGCGGTGCCTCCCGCCTCTTTTCGAAAGATCACAGTCACAGCCAACAGCATCACAGGCAACAAAGCGACGCGAAATAGCTTGGTGAATGTTGCCATATCGCCTGCGGTGTCGCTAATGGAATAGCCCGCGCCGACAACTTGAGCCACATCATGGATTGTTGCGCCGACCATATAGCCGCTTTCCACATCCCCAAGGCCCAGATAGTCAAACAGCATCGGGTAAGCGATCATTGCAAGGGTCGACATGGCTGTCACGCCGACAACGGTCAACAGAACGTCTTCCTCCTTTAAGACTTTTTTTGGCAGAACCGCAGCAATGGCCATTGCTGCGGAGGCCCCGCATATCGCAACCGATCCGCCCGTTAATAAACCAAAAGCCAAACTGCGGCCTAACAGGCGCGAAAAAACCACACCGCCAATAACGGTTAGCACAACCATTGCGACCATACCCACCAAGGGCATTGCGCCTAATTGTGAAACATCGGCAAAGGTTAGGCGTAGCCCCAAAAGAGCGACTCCCAAACGCAGAAGCGTGCGCGCGCAAAACGTGATTCCCTCGGCGGTGTGCGGGCTATCGTTCATAAAGTTGAATGCCATGCCAATTAACAACGCAAAAAGCATAGCAGGCGCAGCGTAATGATCGGCAAGGAAGCCGGCAGCCAAAGCGATCGTTGCGGACAAAGCGATGCCGCCGCGATGACTGAAAAACCACCCCATAATCCGTTGCGATACGGTAAGATGGGGGCCTTTTTGTTCGGGGCCCGTGGCGTCGCAATTGAGCAACCTGCCATCTGGACTTTCTTTGACGCGGTGGTCACTCATCCCAGCATTTCCATTAGTTGCTGGGAACCGCCGCTGGGGACCAAAGCGCGCACCAGGTCGCGCATTTCCAGCAAGCCGACCTGTTGTCCGTCCTGCATCACCCGGTACTGTTTGGTGGT
>NZ_JAEIJD010000014.1 GCF_016307205.1 Pontibaca salina
CCCAAAACCCCGACTCGCACCTTACCCACAGACTTACCCACAGAAACAAACCGGAATCACCCGACTCAACTCAGAACAAAAGCGAATCCCGAAAGTGGATTCGCGGCTCTGAAGGGCCTCGCCACAAGAATCGCCAAAAGCCTTAGTTCGCAACCGCGAATCCCCCGCTATAGCTATAGCGCCGCAAGATCGGGCTTTCAGGAGGGCTAGCGTCCTGATTGCCACCTCCCCGAGACAAGCGTGCGATGCGTAGAAAACTTGCAATGCGCCGATGCTACATTACGGTGAAAAGGGACCGCATCCGTAGGTGCGGATGGTCGGCGCTTGGCCCTCAAGACCGACGGGAGGAGGAAAACATGACTGATATGGACAAGAAACACGGCACCGGATCGACGATGAGCACCGGCGCGCCGGCGGCGAGCGACCGGCATTCGCTGACAATCGGCCCGGACGGCCCGATCATGCTTCACGATGTGCATTTCCTAGAGCAAATGGCGCATTTCAACCGGGAGAAGGTGCCTGAGCGTCAGCCCCATGCCAAGGGGTCGGGCGCGTTCGGCATATTCGAGACAACGGCTGATGTGTCCGCCTATACCAAAGCCGCCCTGTTCCAGCCTGGCGCTACCACAGAGATGCTGGCGCGATTTTCGACCGTGGCTGGTGAGGCCGGAAGCCCCGATACATGGCGCGATGTGCGTGGGTTCTCGCTCAAGTTCTATACCGATGAAGGCAATTACGATCTGGTGGGCAACAACACCCCGATCTTTTTCGTGCGCGACACCATGAAATTTCCGCACTTCATCCGCAGTCAGAAACGTCTGCCGGATTCAGGCCTTCGCGACAATCATATGCAATGGGACTTCTGGACCAACAATCCGGAGTCCGCCCATCAGGTGACCTACCTCATGGGCCAGCGCGGTTTGCCGCGGACCTGGCGCAATATGAACGGCTACGGCTCGCACACCTATATGTGGATCAATGCTGCTGGCGATAAATTCTGGGTAAAATACCACTTTCACACGCAACAGGGCATGAAATTCTTCACCAATGCGGAAGCCGCCGAAATGGCCGGTGCCGATGCCGACTTCCATCGCCGCGACCTCTTTGATGCGATCGCGCGGGGCGAGCACCCGAAGTGGACAATGTCGGTTCAGATCATGCCCTATGATGAGGCCAAGACATATCACATCAACCCCTTCGACCTGACCAAGACCTGGCCCCACGCCGATTATCCGCTGATCGAAGTCGGCTCCATGACGCTGAACCGCAACCCGGAAAACTTCTTTGCGCAAATCGAACAGGCGGCGTTTTCGCCGGGTAATACTGTGCCGGGGATCGGCCTGTCGCCCGACAAGATGCTGCTTGGCCGCGCCTTTGCCTATAATGATGCCCAGCGCAACCGGATCGGCACGAACTTTCATCAGCTGCCGGTCAACCGCCCCAAGGTAAAGGTCAACACCTATATGTTTGATGGCCAAATGGCCTATGAGCACAGCGGCAATGCGCCAGTTTATGCCCCCAATAGCGGCGACCGCAGTTGGGCCGACGAGACCGGGCCGGTCGAGGATGGGTGGGAAGCTGACGGCACCATGGTACGCAGCGCCTATACATTACGTGAAGGAGACGATGATTTCAGCCAACCGGGCATCTTGGTGCGCGATGTCTTTGATGACAATCAGCGCGCACAGCTGGTTGAAACCGTAAGCGGCGCGCTGCTCGCGGGGGTCCGCTCCCCGGTGCTTGAACGCGCTTTCGATTATTGGAAGAATATCGACGCCGAGGTGGGGCTGCAAATTGAGGAACGGGTCAAGGCCGGCGCTGGATAAAGCGCCATTGTCCTGAGACCGAGCAGCGACCGGCTGCGTTGTCGCGACGCTTTTCCCCTGCACTGCACCTTCGGGCGTAACCTGAAGATGCAGTGCATAGGATGATGATTGCCGCTCAAGCAGCTCGCCTTGTCAATGAACTGGATAGATTCGCCATGATCGCGTTCACGATTTCACAAGTCCGCATCGGACAGCTTCGTCCGCTTGGGCCATCGGGCGTCGCCAGCGGCATCTATAAAGAACCCCTCACGGGTGGGGTCATGGCCGAGAGAACCGGTTTCGCAGGGGACGAGCAAGGCGACCGACGGCATCATGGGGGGCCGGACAAGGCGCTTCACGCCTATGCAGCATGCAACTACCCGCGCTGGAGCTCCGACCTGCCCGAACCTACTGCGCAGTTCCAACCCGGTGCCTTTGGCGAAAATCTGGTGATTCAGGGTGCGGCCGAGGCCGACATCGCTTTGGGCGACCAGTGGCAGATTGGCGGCGCACTTGTCGAAGTCAGTCAGGGACGACAGCCCTGCTGGCGGTTGAACCTGCGCTTCAAAAAGCCCGACATGGCTAAGCTGGTGCAAGCAACCGGGCGAACCGGCTGGTATTTTCGCGTGTTGCAGCCCGGTGAAATAGCGGCTGACGATACCGGGCAGTTGGTAAGCCGCCCGCATCCCGCCTGGACGATCACGCGCGTGGCACATCTGCTCTATCATGATTGTCTGAATACAGCGGCCTTGCAGGAGTTTTCCGCCTTGCCCTGCCTGCCTGAAAGCTGGCGCAAGCTGGCCCGAACACGCCTTTCGACCGGTCATGTCGAAAACTGGTCGCGCCGGATCGAAACGCCAGATTAAGTGCTTCCTCCCGTCGCCCCCATTTTAATGGCAATATAAAAGTGCACAACAAGGATTTCGAACAATGACGCACCTGAATCACTTGCTGGCGGCCAGCATCGCATGGCTAGCCATTACTGGCGCAGCGTCGGCTGGTCAGTGCGGGTATGATTATTGCTGGGGTGCGGTCGCGGTCGGGCCGCATGGCGCAACCGGGTTTTCCTACAGTCATGTGACTGAAAAGAATGCCCATCAAGTGGCGATTGAAGGTTGCAATGGCGTCTGTGCCAGGGTGCGGACATTCTATAATGCCTGCGGTGCCATCGCATCGGGCCGCGATGGAGCATGGGGCTGGGCAACCGGGAGAACAAAGCTGGATGCCCAATCCGGAGCACTTGCCCAATGTGGCCAGCACGGAAAGGATTGTCAGATCCAAGTCTGGTCTTGCTCACCCTGAGAACCCGCAGAGCCAACGCAAAACCGCACCACAAGCTAAGAGAGGTATCAGCATTGCCTTTGCGCGGCAATCAAGCTGAGCCATCGCGATACCAGCGCGGCTCAGCTAATCTGCTCAGATCCGGTTCAGTTGTGAGCCGTAGCCTGAGTATCTGGATGTCCATCGAGCCATTCAACCCGGCAGTCGAAGTTCATCCAGTCGGTGTTGTTATTGACGCGCGCCTCGACATCAAGGCGGCGGAGCTTGCTGAAAAATGTCTCGATCTTTTCGTCCGACATGGTGTTCTTCTCATCAGTCATAAATCTTGCTCCTCGGCTCTTCGGCTCTTCGGCATTGCTCCGGTTCAGCGGAACTAGAATGCTTGTTTAAGAGAGCCTGCTGATTGCATATCCGATCAGATGGATCGTCTTTGTCGTTGCTATTGTCAACGTGGCCAAAAGCAGTCGCCTACCGGAAAGTCAATGCCCGGATTGGCGAAACTCGCGTCTTCACAGCTGCGGCGAAAACTGGTGAGGCTTTAAAGGCACCACCCGTCGCGGTGGATTTCGATGGCGTCAGCTTCCCGATCACATCACAGAAAGCTGACGCCTTAAACTAAACTGCGCCGTTTGTTGCTTGGTGTGCCCCATAGGCAAACATAGCTTGCGCAGGGCGGCACCCGGCGAAATCGGGATCAAACCCGCGTCACATAGCCGCCCCAGGCTCACCATCACCACTGTCTGGGCGTAATGCCCACCGGCACCACCCTATTCGACAGCAGATCAGTCGATTGCCATACCTTCATACATCGCATGCAAAAGACGCTCTCCGATCTCCGGGCTTGCGGTAAAGGGCGAGCGGCGCAGTTCGGTTTCCTGAATCGCATCTGGCGCGTCATAGATCACTTTGCCGTTCTTGATTGTCGCCTCCACCCGCAGATCTGCCAGCAGCTCAGGATCTATCGCAGTTGGGTCTTCGGACAGGACGACAAAATCGGCAATTTTTCCAGTTTCGATTGAACCCTTGTCATCCTCTTCGAAATGCTGCCAGGCTGGCCAGATCGTCATCGCCTTAAGCGCCGTCATTACATCCACGCGCTGCCTTGGACCGAGGATGTCGCCCGATCTGGTGCGGCGGGTAACGGTTGCCGAGAGGATGCGCATACTATCGGGAAGTGCCACTGGCGCATCGTGATGTGTACCAAATATCATCCCACGATCCCGAAACCATCCGGTGGGTGAGATATTATCGGCGTTGACCGGCCCAACTGTATGATCGCGGTGCCAATCTCCCCAAAAGAATGTGTGCATCGGAAACAATGACGGGAAGACGCCGAGTTTCTGATAGCTGTCCACCTGATCCTCACGCAAAAACTGGCCATGTACGAGAACCGGCCGATTGCCCGGATCGCCGTATTTTTCCTGCGCCGCGCCAATCGCCCCGATCAACATGTCTGAGGCGCCTTCTCCGTTGGCATGAGTGATAACCTGGATGTTATTCTCGTAGCACCAGTTCACCGCGTCCTGCACCTGCTCCATGTTTATTACAGCATATCCCTTGTAATCTGCTGGATAGTCTCCGACCGGGTCATGATAGGGGCGGTCGCGGAGCGCGGTGAAGCCTTGTGGCGAACCGTCAATGGTCAGTTTGCACCCTCCGACGCGAACATTGTTAGAATAGTCCCGCGAGATATTATCGCGGATGTACTCTCGATCTTCCAAAACGTCGGGAAACGCCACCACGTCAACTGGCAGATCTCCCCGCGCGCCAACAGCTTTCAGGGCTTCGACAATTCCAGCAGTGGATCTTCCATCCTGCGCTGTCGTGTATCCATAGCTGGCCCAAAGCTGGGCTCCGGCACGTGCGAATGCGATAATTCCCTCTTCGCCCAGTTGCCCCAACAAAGGCACCAAAACCGTGAAGAAAGCGTATTCTTCAAGAATTCCGTTCGGCGCGCCATCGGCATCGTGCCGGATCACGCCGCCTTCGGGATTCGGGGTTGAGGCGTCGATACCCGCAAGCTCCAAAGCTTTAGAGTTTGCCACTCCCAGATGGCCGGACTGATGCACGATCACAATTGGCACATCCTGCGAAACGGCATCCAGATCTTCACGCGTTGGATGACGCAATTCGGCCAACTGCGCGTTGTCGTAGCCGAAGCCGATAACCATATTGACCTTGTCGACGGTCTGCGCATTGTCCGTCATCCACCTCCGCAGCGCGTCCTGCAAGCTGGCGATATCGCCGACGCCGCCATCCGGCGGCGACAGCAGGTTCGCTGAAAGCGCCTGAAGCCCCCCCATCACCACGTGCCCGTGACTATCAATAAAACCCGGCAGCATCGTGCGCCCTTGCAGATCAAAGGTTTCGGTGCTTTCACCCCGTAGCTGCTTCAGGTCCGCTAGATCGCCGACAGCAAGGATGCGCCCATCCTTGACCGCTACCGCCTCGGCCGAGGGCTGTGAATCGTTGATCGTCAGGATTGGTCCGCCGGAATAAATCGTATCCGCGATCTCCTGTGCCGAAGCGGCGCCTGTTACAAGTAACACGCTCGCCATCAGCGTGGATCTGAGGGGTAGTCTGGTCATTTTCGGCATTCTCCAATAAGCCAATAAGATAGTATCGTCTTAAATCGTTGTAATTTAGCCCTATATAAGCTTTTGCCTCGGCAGGTCGCCGGGTTATTCGCAAAACCAAGACTTCGAGTAATTGCACTAAAATCGCATCGACAGCCTCAGCGTTGCCATTTGGCTACGATAATTATCGCCAATTTTAGCAATATACTCACCGCTCAATTTGTAATTGTCGCCGGACTTCAGCTCAACCCCTGCAGTAAGATCATACAGACGATCTGGTAGCGCCGTCGTGGATCTGAAACTGAATGCCGTCTGGTTATTGTTGTGAACGGTGACGCCAGTGCTTAGTCCATCGGTCGATCGCCAGGTCAAACCCACAAGCGAATAGACCCGCAGCCATCTCTGATCGCCGAGATTATAGCGCGCACCGGTTTCAATCGCAGGGCGTGCGGCATATGTCCACTGCCTCATGCTATCGACCCGCATGTCAAATGTATCTCCCATCAAATCATAGCCGGACATTGACGAGTGGATTGCATCAACCTCAAGGGACGGGCGCAGATACCAGTCGGGAAAGGCCAATTCATAATCCGCACGCAAACGAAGCCCCGCCGTTCCGACATGCGGTGAAGCTGTCGCGGCCCAGACGGCGTCCCCGACATCAAAGACATGCTCCATGGTATAGCCACCATAGCCGAGATGTGCCGCGCCAGAAAAAAGCCAGGGGCCCATTTGATACTTGAGCGCCAGCGCTGCGGCCACACTGTCACCGGTGTTCTTGGTGAATCCATCAGCGCTCGTGCCTGAAGTCTGGCCGAAACCCAAAGACCCCCCGAGGAACCAGTTAGATGCAAACTCTTTCTGAGCCCCCATGCGCAGGGTGGTCGCGTGGTTGTCAAACCCGTCACCGGCGCTGGAATCTCGGATCTTGCTACGAGAATGACTGATCTCTCCCCAGACGCATTCGGTCTCTTGCAGCAACGTACCCTCACCGACAAACATCGGGCAACTCAGGGCTGACGAAAGCGACTCCGAGGTCGCAAGCGTCATGTGCGCAACCTGCTGTAACTGGGATTCCGGCGAGACGCTTTCGATGGCATCGTCGTAATCTTGCGCTGTATCCGCATTCGCAATTGCGCCAAAGAATCCCGCCGCATGCGCATCGTTGCTGTCCCATGCTTGCTGCCATGCGGCGAGCATCGCATCTTCCGTTGGAGTCAAACTGCGCATGGCCGCCCCGCGAAATGCAGCGCCGTCCACCACCATTCTAAGCGTCCCGTCCGATTCCGTGCTGTAGGTCCACTTTATTGGGGAGGCATCGTTGATGGTGATGGGCTCTCCGCTCAAATTGCGCTCGGCTTTCAAAATGGTGAATGTATCGCCATTCTGTAGATCGCCCGTGATGTAGGGATCAACCCCGCCGCCTTCCTCAAAGACCACGTCCCGCGTGACCGAGATGAAATCGTTGGATAACGTTCCGCCGTCATCGCGCACCACATCCACAAGCAAGCTTCCGCCGTCTTGCACAATAAGATTGCCATCGACCGTGACGGTTGAGACATTCTCTACTCCCCCGACATCGAACTGCCCGGCATTATAGAAGAAATGGCCCGAGCTTGTGCCAAGATCGACAATTCCATCATCAACCGATCTGTAAATAGCGTTGGCATTGTTATAGAACCAGTTGCGCTCTTTTGGCCGACCACTGTTGACCTTGATATCGCCAACCAAAACGCCATTATTAACGATCTCTTCATTGCCGAAAGAGCCGTAGATCGCGGTCCCGGAAAGCGCCTGGACAATTGCGTTTTTACCGAAGGTGATCTTGTTGTCGGTATTCCCGCCATCAACGTAGACCGCCGCCCCTGTTCCGGACCCACCAGTCAGCACACCATCATGCGAGATGCTGATGGCGCGACCCTTGCTAGTGTCCACCGCAAGAGATCCATCCGTGTTTTGAAAACCGCTCTGCGCATAAATGGCATTGGCATCCGTACCGGTCGCGGAGATCGAGCCGACGGTATCAATCGTGATCGCGCCGCCTCTTCCTTTTGAAGCG
This sequence comes from Pontibaca salina, assembly GCF_016307205.1. Lineage (GTDB taxonomy): Bacteria > Pseudomonadota > Alphaproteobacteria > Rhodobacterales > Rhodobacteraceae > Pontibaca > Pontibaca salina. The sequence goes on from NZ_JAEIJD010000014.1 coordinate 7,722, forward strand.
CCGCGCTTTTCAGCCGTGGTCGCGCCCGCGTTCGCGTTTAACACGGTGATTGCCCCACCGCCGCCGCCAACCGATTGCGCATAAATACCGTGCGACTGTTCGCCAATAGTCGAGATTGTCATGCTGCTGTTAGTTGTCGCGCCTGCCATGGAAATATTGACTGCGCCGCCATCGCCACTGGAACCGCCCTCGTTGCTTTCGCCGCCGAACGTTACCGAGCCGTACAGCGCGTTCGTGGTTCCGACACCGCCATATCCGCCACCGCCGCCGACAGACTGGGCAAATATCCCGTGCGATGCATCGCCACGCGTTGCTACCGAACTCATCGCGCCCAATGCCACGCTCACGGCACCACCTTGCCCTGCTGCACCGCCGCGCCCGCCAAGCGAGAAATCGCTCAATGAGACGGCGCCTTCCTTGCTGGGATCGCTGCCAATGGGTAGAAAACCGCCGCTGGTCGCATTTTTACCCATTCCGCCGCCGCCGCCCACAGACTGGGCAAAAATGCCGATCGAACCGTCTCCATTTGTCGAGACCGCTCCGGTATGAGTGACATTTACCGCCCCCCCGTCACCGGCGGCGCTACCGTTTCCACCGAGCGTCACGGTGATTTGCGGCTTTGGCAAGACCGTGCTCGCATCGTTGAACAGCGCTTCTCCATCCTCGATATCGAGATCTGTCATTGCGGATTCATCGATCAATCCGGCCTGGAGCAACAGTTCCTCGACTGTATGGGATGCTTCCTTGATCAAAGCGGCAAGCTCAGCGTCAATAGCTTCTTCTGGGGGCTTGGTCGCCGGGTCATGGATGTTGACGAAATAGGCACCGCCACCACCGCCGACGGATTGCGCCACAATGCCATGTGCATTCGCGCCGCCCGTGGCAACCGTCCCGGAATTGGTGACCTCGACCGCACCGCCATGCCCTTTCGCCCCACCATTGCCGCCAACCGTCACGGTGGCCGAGAAGGATAGCGAGTTGTCCGTCTGCGAGGCGCCACCCAGGCCGCCGCCGCCACCGACCGATTGCGCGAAAACGCCGTAAGAGCCGTCACCGGCCGTCAGGATGGTACCGCCGTTGGAGACGACAACATCGCCGCCTTTGCCACCGGCGCCGCCCGACCCGCCGATCCCGACAGTCGCATTCAGCTTCTGTTTGCCGCTGGCATAGGCAGCACCGCCAGTTCCACCACCGCCACCGATGGATTGTGCAAATACTCCGAAGGAGTTTTCGCCGAGGGTTTGAATCGTCCCACCGTTAGACGCTGAAATATTTCCGCCGTTGCCACCCTTGCCGCCGCTGCCGCCAACGCTGACATTCACAGACGCACCGATCAGGTCATGTATTTTGGATTCCGCGTCTTTCGAAACCAGGGCGTTTTTTATTTCCTGTTGCGCACTCTTGACGCTTTCAGCCGCCGCCAACTTGACCGCCAACATGGTGAGCAGCGCTGTATTCTTCGCGATTTTCTCGTGAATATCAGCGGCATCTTTTTCCGATAGTTTTTTTAGCTCTTTCCCATAAGCGACGATTGCCTTCAGCGACGCGATTGATTTCTGCAAACTGGCGTCGTCATGAAAGTTGCTGGCTGTGTCCTTGGTATCTGCTAGTTTTTTTGTGACGTCATTAAGCGCAGCGATTTCCGAGAACACCTCAACAATCAGGTCGAAAGCTTCCAGACTGGTAAATCGCGGGTTGACCTCACCGGTAAAGGAACCCCCATTGCCGCCGCCGCCGCCAACAGTCTGCGCAAACACACCATGCGACCCGCTGCCATGTGTTGCGACCGCGCCGGAGTTCGATACCGACACGGTGCCGCCATTGCCGCCATCGCCCCCCGAGCCGCCAATGGACACGTTAAAATCGAGAGTAGTGTCACCGCCGCCCTGATAGCCGCCCGCATCCCCTCCACCACCGCCGATGGAGCGGGCCACGATTCCGCTTGAGTTATTGCCATTGGTGCCGATCGCCCCGGTGTTCTGGACCGACACATAACCACCGCGACCGCCGCCGCCACCAGACCCTCCAACCGCGACATTGGCGGTGATGTAGTTGCCACTAACATCCAGCAGATCCAGCACATCCGCGAAGCCATAATCAGTGAACCAGTCGGCAGAGATTCCCGCATTTGACGCCGCATTGGCGGTGCCGCCATCGCCGCCGCCGCCGCCAACACTGATGCCATAGGCCCCATGGGAAAAATCAGCATGGGTTTCGATTAAGCCATCTTGATTCACTGAAACGTTTCCGCCGCGACCGCCGTCACCGCCCGAGCCGCCAATCGCGACCGAGGTCGCGATGCTGTTGGAATAAGCCAGCAAATCCCCCGTCGAACTGGCCGCGCCGCCGGTGCCACCCCCTCCGCCGATGCTGCGACCGACCAGCCCCGAGGAATTGGCGCCATAGGTCGCAACATGCGCGTGATTGCTTAGCGAGATCGCGCCGCCGTTCCCGCCACCACCGGCCGATCCGCCGATGGCGATGCCAATGTTTACGGCAGGCGTGGAGCCTGTCAGCTGCATGGCCAGCGCATAGGATGAGGCATCGCCAGCAGACCCACCGCCGCCGCCAAGGCTCTGCGCGACAATCCCGGTGGCATCGTCATTGAGCGTGGTGATCGCGCCCGCGTTGACAACGGTGACCGCCTGGCCATCGCCGCCCTCGCCGCCGGAACCACCGACGCTGATCGGCACCGAGATTGCTGGAACCTTGACGGCAGAAACAGCGATCGTCGATGCATCTGCTGCGCCACCGTCGCCCCCGCCGCCGCCGATGCTTTGGGCAAAGATACCAATCGAAGACTGGCCTTCAGTGCGCAGATCCGACGTATTCCCGACCTTGACCGCGCCCCCCTTACCGCCTTTGCCGCCAGATCCGCCGATGGAAACAGCGACTGCGGGAAATAAGAACGCGCCGCTTTTGGTACTGCTCGCCCCGCCCGCGCCGCCGCCCCCGCCGACGCTCTGGGCAAAAATAGCGTAAGATGACCCGCCCGACGTTCGGATCGAAGACCCAGCCGGTACCTTGGAATGTCCCTGCTGTATGGCCGCGCCAAGGTCGCCGATGACTAGATTGCCACCATCGCCGCCGCCGCCGCCGTCACCGCCGATCGAAACCGAAACCAAACTGGGCCAGCCGCCGGCCGAGCCGCCCTCACCGCCATGACCGCCGATTGATTGGGCCTGAATACCATGCGCAGCGGTACCAAAGGTGGCAAGCCGCCCGAAATTCGACACGCTGACCTGACCGCCCGCAGAGCCGCGACCACCGTCCCCGCCGCTTCCGCCAAGGAAGGACAGCCAGCCCGCTTTGCCGCCGTCGCCGCCACCGCCTTTGGTATAGGTACCGGCAGAGGCATCAAAAGCATTCATACCGTTACCGCCGCCGATCGATTGCGCCACGATCGCGGTCGCGCCGTCGCCCAAGGTCGAAATGAGGCCATGGTTCTCGATATCGACCTTGCCGGGCTTTCCGGATGCGCCGCCATCGCTACCGGAAAACACGCCACTTGCCCCCAACCCGCCGTTGCCGCTGACGGACTGAGCCACCAAACCGAAGGCAAAATCGCCGGAGGTCATGATGTTACCGCGCAGGCGCGCCACGACATCGCCGCCGTTCCCGCCGTCACCGCCATTGCGCGAACTCGTGCTAGCAGCACCGCCTGTACCGCCAATGCTTTGCAGCACGACAGCCGGTGACGATGCTCCGGCGGTGCTGATACGGGTATTGACCGAGGTCTCGAACGCAACCAAAGCGCCGTTTCCGCCACTTGCAGCCCGTGCTTTATCGTCAACGGCCTGGTAGCCGCTTTTACCACCTGTGCCGCCGATGCTCTCCAGAATCAGGGCCGGTGCGTTGGCGCCATTTGTCGATACGGTCACCTGTCCCGCACCGGTCTGGGCCACGATTTCGGCACTTACCGCGCCACCATCGCCACCCTTGTTTGTCGCCGTTTGGGAATTGCCTGCACCCCCTTCACCGCCCCACGAGCGAAGACGGGCAATAGCGTAGCGGCTCCCAGACACACCCGTCGATGACCGGATCGTCAGAGAGGTTGCTCCGCCATCACCACCTTTACCACCGGTGCCTTCTACCGTGCGGGGTGGCATAAATTGGCTCGACCACTTGGGCGCCACGCCGCCGGCACCACCCTTGGATTGCAGAAGGATCAACGGGGTTTCTACGGGCAGACGGAAAAACGGGATTTCAAAAAATTGATCTGCTGATTGCGTGACAATTGTTCCACTCTGAACGAAAGATAGCCTGCCGCCATCGCCCCCGTCCGCACCGTCCGCTGTCGGCTTATACGGATGATTATACATAGTGTTCCAACGGTGGCCCCCGTCTCCACCTTTGCCACCCTGAGTCCTTAACCGAACCTGTGTGCCGGTCCGAAGCCGATCGCCCAGGATGCCGAAATTACGGTCATTCATTGATCCGCCGGTATTTCCGGAGGTCGCTTTCTTCTTGTCACTTTTGTAATCGCGCCCGTCTTTACTCTTACTGCTCTTGATGATCGCACCATTGGTGCCAGAGTAATCGGTTGCATGCACCATAGCCCCGTCACCAATAGCGACGACCATAGCCAAGACGCTCACCCCACCCCTCAAAGCAATCGACACTCGGGTTGGCCTAAAGCTTAACATCACGGGAACTCTTTTCTACATAAATGTGCCGGGATAAAATATTCAGACCCTGTCACGCAGCCTGTGGCAACTCAAGAATTTCACGCGTAGAAACAAACCCTTTTACCGATCTATGTGGCGAAAATGCCAGTGGACCGGCAGCCGGTTTCTACTGCGGTTACGTCATTGCGCCGCTTGCATGGTTTCCCTGTCACTGCTGTCGCAGGAGCGCCGCGCCATAAGGATTCGCGCCCCTATGCTCATCTGATCTTGGGGTTTACGTGCTTTAACGGCCGGGAAGTGTAAAATAGGCAGTTTGCCATTCAACGACCATTCAAATCGCTATAGGGTCGCGCAAAGAGCGAGGCACGGCAGACCCACATATCATGACAGCGCTGAAGGAATATCAACGACTTGAGGCCACCGGCTTTTGGCGGGCGACTCCTGAGGAACAGCACCGCGAGGTCATCGTTTCGATTGGCGATGCCACTCTTGTCCTTTCTGATATGAGTGACCGCGCCCTGGCGCATTGGTCGCTTGCCGCGCTGGAACGGGTCAATCCGGGTGTTCGCCCTGCGATCTACCATCCCGATGGCGACCCCGGCGAAACGCTGGAACTCGCCGAAACCGAGGCCACGATGATCGATGCGATTGAACGATTGCGCCGCGCGGTCGAACGCGCCCGCCCTCGCCCCGGACGATTGCGCCAAATCGGTATGCTGGCTCTTTTTGCGCTGTTGGCGACAGCACTGGTGTTCTGGCTACCGGATGCATTGCTGCGCCACACAATTTCGGTGGTGCCCGACATCAGGCGGCAGGATATTGGCCGCGCCCTGCTGACACGGATTGAGCGCAACGCCGGACCAGCCTGTTCCAACGCGGATACCGCCGCGCCGCTGGCCGCATTGGCGCGGCGCACCGGTGCGCGCAAGCTGGTGGTCCTGCGCCGAGCACCCCGCGACAGCCTGCACCTGCCGGGTGGTGTCGTGCTGCTGAGCCGTGCCCTGATCGAAAAACAGGAAGACCCGGCGGTTGTCGCCGGTCACATTCTCGCCGAACGCGCCCGCGCTGCGCAACGGGATCCGCTCGCGCGCCTGCTGGCCAATGCCGGGCCACTGGCTTCATTCCGGCTGCTCACGACGGGTGAGCTTACCGATGCGACGCTTGATCATCATGCCGAGCGGCTGTTGGCAGACCCCGATATCCCGCTGGCCGAAGAGACTCTGCGAGACGCATTCGCTACAGCGCAGGTCCCCTCGGCGCCCTTCGCCCGCTCGCGCGGCAACACCGGCGAAACTATGCTAGCACTGATCAAAGACGATCCGATGGCCGGTCAATACCCCGCCCCTGTCCTGCCCGACCGCGACTGGATACTGTTGCAGACGATTTGCGGGAACTGATCCGCCCTAGGTTATTTTGTGCCAAACATCCGGTCCCCGGCATCGCCGAGACCCGGCAGAATAAAGCCCTTGTCATCCAATTCGCGGTCCACGGCAGCAGTCACGATCGGCACGTCGGGATGGGCCTGCTGCATCCGGGCAATACCTTCCGGGGTCGCCAAAAGGCACATGAACCGAATATTCGTGGCCCCGGCCTGTTTCAGCAAATCCAGCGCCGCAACCGAAGAATTTCCCGTCGCCAGCATTGGATCGACCGCGATCACCAGCCGGTTCTCCAGCGCCTCGGGCACCTTGAAGTAATATTGCACAGGCTGTAGCGTCTCTTCATCGCGGTATAGTCCAACGAATCCGACCCGCGCCGAGGGGATCAGCTCCAGCACCCCGTCAAGCATGCCATTGCCCGCTCGCAGAATCGATACCAAGGCCAGCTTCTTGCCCGCCAGCGTCGGCGAATCCATCGGCTCCATCGGGGTCTCGATACCTCGCGTGGTCAGGTCCAGATCGCGGGTGATCTCATAGGCCAGAAACTGGGTGATCTCGCGAAGAAGCTGGCGGAATACCACGGTCGGCGTGTTCTTATCACGCATCAACGTCAGCTTGTGCTGGACCAGTGGATGATCGACGAGGGTGACATTGTCGGCGGGATTGGACATGGTGGGATTCTCCGGGCGATGGCTGCCCTGCCTTTTACGATCAGCGCGCGTCCTGCCGCAACCCTGCACGGACGCGGTACGCAAATGGTCGGTTCCCACGCGTGGGAAAGCGCGTTAACTAAGGCCCGTATTTACTGGGAGCCACAGATGTCCGACAAACAGACCTTCCGACAGGCCGCTTTATTTTATCACGAATTCCCCAAGCCCGGAAAGCTCGAGATCCGGGCGACCAAGCCACTGGCGAACAACCGCGATCTTTCTCGCGCCTATTCGCCCGGCGTGGCCGAAGCCTGTCTGGAAATTTCAGCCAATCCTGCCGACGCCGCCCGCTATACCGCCAAGGCCAATCTGGTCGGCGTAGTGACCAACGGCAGCGCCGTTCTGGGGCTGGGCAACATCGGTGCGCTGGCCAGCAAGCCGGTGATGGAAGGCAAAGCGGTTCTGTTCAAGAAATTCGCTGACATTGACTGTTTCGACATCGAACTGAACGAAACCGACCCCGAAAAGCTGGCCGAAATGATCTGCGCGTTGGAGCCGACCTTTGGGGCGATCAATCTCGAAGACATCAAGGCGCCCGATTGTTTCGTGGTCGAAAAGATCTGCCGCGAGCGGATGAACATTCCGGTCTTTCACGATGACCAGCATGGCACCGCCATCGTCGTCGGGGCCGCCGCGACTAACGCGCTCTACGTGACGGGTAAGCGGTTCGAAGACATCCGAATCGTCAGCACGGGCGGTGGCGCGGCCGGCATCGCCTGCCTCAAGCTGCTGATCAAGTTGGGCGTGAAGCGCGAAAATATCTGGCTCTGCGATGTGCACGGACTGGTCTACAAGGGCCGCGAGATCGACATGAACCCGCAAAAGGCGGCCTTTGCGCAGGACACCGACCTGCGCACGCTGGATGAGGTAATCGACGGTGCCGATCTATTTCTGGGACTGAGCGGCGCGAATGTACTGACACAGGACATGGTGCGGCGGATGACCAAGCAGCCGATCATTTTCGCGTTGGCCAATCCGGAGCCCGAGATCCAGCCCGACGCCGTGCGCGAGGTCGCCCCCGATGCGATCATTGCCACCGGGCGCAGCGACGTGCCCAACCAAGTCAACAACGTGCTGTGCTTTCCCTTCATCTTTCGCGGGGCGCTCGATGTGGGAGCGACGCAGATCAACGACGCCATGCAGATCGCTTGCGTGGAAGGCATCGCCGAATTAGCCCGTGCCACCAGCAGCGCCGAGGCGGCGGCCGCCTATCAGGGCGAACAGCTGACCTTCGGCCCTGACTACCTGATTCCCAAGCCCTTTGACCGGCGGCTGGTGGCAGTCGTATCCGCGGCGGTGGCACAAGCGGCGATGGACAGTGGCGTAGCCGCGCGCCCGATCGAGGACATGGCGGCTTATCGCGAAAAGCTGCACCAGAGCGTGTTCCGCTCCGCGCTGCTGATGCGTCCGGTCTTTGACGCCGCGAGCACCGCGTCGCGCCGCGTCGTCTTTGCCGAAGGCGAGGACGAGCGTGTTTTACGCGCCGCACAGGCATTGCTCGAAGAATCCACGGTCATCCCGATCCTGATCGGACGTCCCGAGGTCATCGAGACGCGCTGCGAACGCATGGGCTTGAACGTCCGACCCAATCGCGACTTCCAACTGGTCAACCCCGAGAACGACCCGCGTTATTATGACTATTGGACCAGCTATCACAGCCTGATGCAGCGCCGCGGCGTCACCCCTGATCTGGCCAAGGCGATCATGCGCACCAATACCACCGCAATCGGTGCGATCATGGTGCACCGCGAAGAAGCCGACAGTTTGATCTGCGGCACTTTCGGCGAGTTTAGTTGGCACTTGAACTATATCACGCAGGTTCTGGGCAACGCTGATCTGCATCCTCAGGGCGCGCTGTCGCTGATGATTCTGGAAAGCGGGCCGCTGTTCGTCGCCGACACACAGGTGCACCAACTGCCCGACCCTGAAGCCTTGGCCGAGATCGCTATTGGGGCGGCGCGCCATGTGCGCCGGTTTGGCCTTGAGCCGAATATCGCACTGTGTTCACAGTCGCAGTTCGGTACCCAAAACGACCCGGTCGGATCGGGGCCGCGCATACGTGAAGCGATGGCCATCCTCGACAGCGCGCCACGCGATTTCACCTATGAAGGTGAAATGAATGTCGAAACCGCGCTGGACCCCGAATTGCGCGCGCGGATCTTTCCGGCCTCGCGGATGGAGGGCATCGCCAACGTTCTGGTCTTTGCCAATGCGGATGCCGCCAGCGGCGTGCGCAACATTCTCAAAGTGCGCGCTGACGGGCTTGAGGTCGGGCCGATCCTGATGGGCATGGGCAACCGCGCGCATATCGTCGCGCCCTCGATCACACCGCGCGGGCTGCTGAACATGGCCGCCATCGCCGGCACCCCGGTTGCGCATTACGGCTGATTTTACGAGACCCGCCGCCGCGACAAAGAATTGCGGCGGCGGGAAGCCTAGAAAATCACTTTTTAATCGGTTTCACGCCCGGTTTTGCCGGCTTCTGTTTCTTGTCGCCCATGGCAACGCACCCTCTGCTAAATAGGACTAGCACCGCGCCCGTCCCGACTCGCTTTTTAGCATTGGAAACGTGTGTAAATCTGGCATAATTTCGACCTGCCCGAGGTCGCAAATCTGCTCTCCATGCGCCACGGTTGGTCGCCGGGTCATGGTTTTTGTTTCTGTATGAGCATGTGTCCGATCTTTTTTGAGCAAGCAAACGCAGAGGACGCGAGAGATGGGTTATCACGAAATATATGACCGTTGGAAGCAAGACCCAGAAGGGTTCTGGATGGACGCTGCCAGAGCGATCGACTGGGACCGAATGCCGTCTAAAGCCCTGTTCGATGAGAATGCGCCGCTTTACGAATGGTTCAGCGACGGCATGGTCAACACCTGTTGGAACGCGGTGGACCGCCATGTGGAACAGGGGCGCGGCGATCAGGTCGCGATCATCCATGACAGCCCGGTCAGCGGGGTCACGCGGCGCATCACCTTTGTGAACCTGCGCAATCGGGTGGCGCAACTGGCCGGGGCGCTGCGCGCCAAGGGCGTGGAAAAGGGCGACCGCGTCATCATCTATATGCCGATGATCCCCGAGGCGCTGGAGGCAATGCTGGCCTGCGCGCGTCTGGGCGCGGTACATTCGGTGGTGTTCGGCGGCTTTGCTTCCAGCGAATTGGCGGTACGTATCGACGATTGCAAACCCAAGGCGATCATCGCCGCCTCCTGCGGGCTCGAGCCGGGGCGCGTGGTGCAATACAAACCGCTGCTGGACGGCGCGCTGGAGCGTTGCAATCATCAGCCCGATTTCTGCGTGATCTTCCAGCGCGAACAGGATGTCGCGCAACTGGTTGAGGGCCGTGACGTGAACTGGCACGGCTTCCAATATGGCGTGGAGCCGGCGGAATGCGTACCGGTCGAGGGCAATCACCCCGCCTATATTCTCTATACCAGCGGCACCACCGGCGCACCCAAAGGGGTTGTACGTTCAACCGGTGGGCATCTGGTCGCGCTGAACTGGACGATGAAGAACATCTATAACGTCGATCCCGGCGATGTGTTCTGGGCGGCCTCGGATGTGGGCTGGGTCGTGGGGCATTCCTATATCTGCTACGGGCCGCTGATCCATGGCAACACCACCATCGTGTTCGAGGGCAAGCCCGTCGGCACCCCCGATGCGGGTACGTTTTGGCGGGTGATCTCCGAACACAAGGTGCGCAGCTTCTTTACCGCGCCGACCGCCTTTCGCGCAATCAAGCGCGAGGACCCAAAAGGCGAGTTACTCAAGAACTACGATATCTCCTGCCTGCGCGCGCTATATCTTGCAGGCGAACGCGCCGATCCCGACACCATCGAATGGGCGCAAAAAGTGCTGCAGGTGCCAGTCTATGACCACTGGTGGCAGACCGAAACCGGCTGGACCATTGCCGGCAATCCGGCTGGGATCGAACCGCTTCCGATCAAGATCGGCTCGCCCACCGTGGCCATGCCGGGCTATGACGTGCAGATCCTCGATGAGGCCGGCCATCCGGTCCCGACGGGTGAACTCGGGGCAATTGCGATCAAGCTGCCATTGCCGCCCGGCAATCTGCCGACATTGTGGAACGCCGAAGACAGGTTCCGCAAATCATATCTGAAACATTTCCCCGGCTACTATGAAACCGGCGACGCTGGAATGAAGGACGAGGACGGTTATCTTTGGATCATGGCGCGCACGGACGACGTCATCAACGTCGCCGGGCACCGTCTCTCCACCGGTGCGATGGAAGAGGTTCTGGCGGCCCATCCCGACGTGGCCGAATGCGCGGTGGTCGGGGTGAGCGACGACCTGAAGGGTCATGTGCCGGTCGGCTTTTTATGTCTGACCAAAGGTGTGGAGCGTTCACATGCCGAGATCATCAAGGAATGCGTCAAGATGATGCGCGACCGGATCGGTCCGGTCGCTGCCTTCAAACTGGCTGTGGTGGTAGAGCGGCTGCCCAAGACTCGGTCGGGCAAGATACTGCGCGCTACCATGGCCAAAATCGCCGATAACGCCGAGTTCAAAATACCGGCCACTATTGAGGACCCGGCCATTCTGGACGAAATCCGCACTGCTCTGCAGGGGCTCGGCTACGCGCGATAGCGCGCTGGTTCTGCCGGAAGTGCCCCATCGCATTTGCGTTTGTCAAAGATTGATGCGCCAATGCGATCTCATCACGGGAGGCACTTCGTGAACGAAGAAAAACGAATAGACGGCGACGAACTCGTCTCGATCTGCACGGCCTGCGGGACATCATATCCGCCATCCGCGGCGCCACCCCCCTCCTGTCCGATCTGCGAGGATGCGCGGCAATTCGTGCCGGATGGCGGACAGCGCTGGACCGATGCAAAACAACTTGCTTCGCGCCACAGCAACCGCTGGAGCCGCCCGGAACCGGATCTTTTTGCGATTGAAACCACGCCCCGCTTTGGCATCGGCCAGCGCGCATTTCTTCTGCGCACGCCTGCCGGCAATGTGCTTTGGGACTGTCTGGCCCTTCTGGACGATGCCACCCGAGAGATCGTGGCCGCATTGGGCGGCCTCAAGGCCATCGCCATCTCGCACCCGCATTACTACACGACCCTGCAGGACTGGGCCGCCGCCTTCGATGCTCCGGTCCTGCTGCACGCTGATGACCGCGAATGGGTAATGCGGCCGGATCGGCGGATCGTCTTTTGGGAGGGGGAAACGCGCGAACTGGCACCCGGCTGCACCCTGATGCGGTTGGGCGGGCATTTTCCGGGCGGAACCGTCTTGCATTGGGCAGCGGGTGCCCAAGGGCGCGGCGCGCTGTTGTCATCTGACATCGTGCAGGTCGCGGCTGACCGCAAGCGGGTGTCGTTCCTATGGAGCTATCCCAACATGCTGCCGCTGCCTGCCCCTGCTATACGCCGCATTGCAGAAAAACTAAGCCCCGTGTGCTTTGATCGCATCTACGGGGCCTTCGACGGTAAGACTGTGGTGAGCGGTGCCGACGGTATTGTACGCGACTCGGCGCGCCTTTACCTTGAGTTGCTGGCTGGCAGCGGCGACTGAGCCATGCGACCAACGGCTGAGATTGACAATCGGGGCAACCCAAAACCCGATCATGGGGTAGGTTTATTAAGCGATCTGGCCAATCAGATATGCGGCGACAATGACAACCACCGCACCCACATAGGCGGCCACCCCAAGGTTTTCAAAATACTGCTTGTTCATGCTTGTATCCTTTTTTTCGAGCTTCCTTTGCATGATCAATATAGGTCAGCATCTATTACCAAGTAAGCCCCCTGCGCCAGTTTGCCGCTGCAGTGCAGCATTTTTGTAACGCTCCTGCTCAAGTGTCGGGGGGTTTCTTCGTAAAAGCTGAAGAAGTCATCAAAACAAGCTTGGCGGCAGCGGCCTCACCTGCAAGCGCGGTAATAAAATGGCACGAAAATGGGCCGGAACCGCGCAAGGAACATCTCGGCCTATTGCAACCGCAAGCGCACATTCTGCCCGTCCAGCGCGATCACCGCGTAAGTCGCATCACCGCTCATGGCTGGCCGCATCAGCGGTTTTCAATCGTGCAACTCTTTTTCGGACTTGGCGCGGCTGGCGGCATTGCCCTTGCCATGTCGCGCAAAGAGATCACTCAGGATCTGGGTCAGGGCGGCGAGAATCGTCAAAACAGCGAATGCCGCGACGAAAATCGCGCTTGAACTCGCAAGATCAAGCAGGTCAGGACGGACGATCGCGGGGTCGCGCAAGCCGAACTGTCCGAGCCGCAATTCGGTACGGCCCGGTTCGGAAAGCGCCACGACCGTAAAAACCGCAGGCAAATCACCACCAAGAAACGGCGCTACATGGCCGAAAACTTTGACTGGTATCTTTTTATCGTCAACCACCGTTACCTCAACCCCGTGGTGAAGGTGGCCGTCTTTGATGACTTCAGTAAACTGGCGTAACCACCAGGTGAAAAGTGCCGTTTGGCGCGCCTCCCAGCGGCCTTCGTGGAGGTAATGGCGCACACCGCTGCGGATATCCTGCCCGATTGTCGCTGCGCCCTCGAACGTCAGCGCTGCATTGCGAAACCATGCCTTTGCGGGCACCAGAATGAGCGTACCCGCTGGAAGCCCCGGCGGCGTCACCTGCTCGCCCTCCCGATCCGGGTTCCCTGCCTTGCCGCTTGCCTTTAGGAACGGGAAGTCCCTCCCCGTCTCCACGACAAGGGTGCCATCTGGATCAAGTGTCAGACGAACACCAGAATGATCGGGCCACTCAATCGTGTAATCAGTCTGTTTCGAAATTTCATAGATGTTGTCCGGACATGGCGCATCCGGGTTCGCCGCCTCGCGTGGATCGGGGCTGTCGGCGGGTCGGCAGATGATCACTTGATCGAACTGCCAATTGTTGAAATTTCCAGTAAAGACGAGATCAAGAAGCGAACTACGCGCTTCGATCACGAAACTGCGCTTGAGGCCAATGAGTTGGGCCGCGATGAGAGAGAGAGTGACAGCCAGAATTGCCAGTACAAGTGTGAGACGCAGCCAACTCAGGATCTTGCGAAATCTTCTGCCGCCAATACCTGCAATTGCCTGAAATAATCGGCCGATTAGGCTCTTGATGCTTCCTTGCCCATCGGTCATTCCCCGAAAAGGTCCAGGTGAAACACATCAGGCTCTACGGTCTTGCGATTCACATAGCGATACAACTCGATTTCGACCGTTCCCGAGAGTCCCGCATTGTCGAGCACGCAGACGGTATCATAAGCAGACAGGCTCTCTGCGCGCACAGGATCGCAAGCGATGGCCTCGCTGGCGCCGTTGACATAAGCAAAGACCTGATCGGCGTCGAAACTGTTAAACAACAATTCAATTTCGCCATCGTCGGCACCATCCCAGATCGCAACCGTCGGCGTCCCCCGTGCACCATCGCAATCGCCGCTCGTTAACAACGCGGCAACGCCGTGCGCACCCTGCCTTCTTAGATAATCAGCGTGCGCCGTCGAAAACTCAAGACCGACGGGCGCAACGGTCGTTGCATCGGTCCCGCCTGCGTCCTCATAACGATAGCTTTCGCGCACGCTGTAGCGCCCATTGGCCGAAACCAGTTCGAGGCAGACTTCACTTTTGCGAAACTTGTCGGGCAGCCGGGCGGCAAGTGTAAATTTCTCGACATGCCGACCGCCGCGCTGGACGCCTACCAACACGGTGCCAGCAATCGTCGTGGAATTTTCATCCAGCTGCTCTTCCAGCGGCTTATCAACAAGTTTCAAACTTTGGGCAACGGCAGAGTTGTCAGCCAGTGCGAACATCGTGACAATGCTACAGATGGTAATGGCACGAGTCATGAAAATATCTCTGCAAATAGCGCTTACGAGCTTAGCATTTTTTCTGGTTATTGTCAGTGCTGCAATGTCCCAGACGGTTGCGGTGGAAAATGGCGATAACGGCAAGGGCTATGGCTGGATGTTCCGGCATAAGAGCGTGTGCTATGTCATCCTTCCCGAGCACGTGGCCGGGCGCCATCCCCGGATCACGCTCACCTCATCCGCGCCGGCGCTGACCGGAACCGGGACAGTCAGCAAACCTTTCTGGGAGGGGATCGACCTTGCAATCGCCACCGTTCGCGGCGCGATCGAGGAAAGATGTTCGGGAACTCTCTCGGATCTTGCGCTCACGCCTGTGGAACGCGCATCGCGGACGGCACAGCTTGAACGACTGACATCCGCCGGAGAGGTCATGCGCGACCCGATCACCATTGACCATTTTACATATCGGACCTTTACTGCCCGGCGACGACAGGATGGCAAGGCGATCCGGCAAGGAACCTCTGGGGCCTTTGCATTTGTCGGCAACAAACCGGTCGGAATGGCGATAAAGTCGCCCGAAGACACCACCGGGCTGTTCATAAGATCCGATGAGATTCATCTCAACGTAAACCGATATGTTAACGAAATCCGGGCTCCACGTGCAGTGGCGGCTGACACCGTGCCTTCTATGCCCGGCGCCCTGCCACTGGTTCTTAGACGCACCAGCGCGCCGCCCATAAACCCGCAATATGCACCGGAAAATCTCTTGGGGGCGGGGCCTTATGTCTTTGACCTATCGGGCCGCGTCACCATCGAGTTCGATATTCCCGGCGAGGGGGTCAGCGTAATATCGCGCGTCTTGATCACCGCTCCAAGCGGGGGCGACTACTCTCTCCCACACGAGATCTTCGTCGAAGTTTCGCCGTTCCCCGGCGGTGGACGTTATTTTGCTTTGGGGCGCTTCCAGATGGGATTCGACGGTGTCCTTGATACCGGGCGGGTTGCATCGCGGAACGCGCGTCGTTTGCGTCTGACGGTTTTAAACGCCTGGAGTGACGGGCCGGTTGCCATTGAAGAAGTCCGGGCATTCTGACGGTTAATCAGTCGATCAGTTGAACCGTCAGCGGAACAGGCTCCGCGACCTTGTAAATCTTCGCAAAGCCTTTCAGCAGGCCTTCATCTGTTACATCGGTGCGCGCCGCCAGCATCTTGTACTGATCATGGGTAAAATACACGCCGTCGCTGTTGACCGTCACAAAACACCCGCTGCGTGCATTGACATGCAGATAGCAACCGTCGTCTGCAGAATACTCCCCAACCTTGATCTTCCAGTAACCCTGATTTCCGGGCTCTGTCGATCCCGAATAATAGCCCACAACTGTGCTCGTGAAATTCGGGTCCGGATCGTCTCCACCTTCGAATTTCAGAGTCAGGGTCGGGCCGCTTTTCAGGTGTGCTTCGACGGCAGCTCTGCGCACAACGGGATTGGGCGAGAGCAACCCAAACTCAAGCGCCATGCGTGTCAGCTCGGCATTGCCGCTTTCCAGCATGATCTGCATAGCCGCGAGACTACGCTCAGGGTCGGGATCGTTGAGGAGCTCCCCATAAGGATTAAGGGCCGATACACGCTGATCCACCAGCGCCGCGATTTCCTCAGGCGTCGGCGTCTGTGCGGCGACGGACGTGGCGAGGACAAATAATAGGGTCGCGTAAGTTTTCCGTAGCATCGAAACTCCCATCGTTGCGTTAAAACGTGAAGATCAAATCTACTGCCCAAAACTCTGCATGCGTTCAGCTATCTCGGCGGTTCTTTAATACTTATCCCCGTGCCCCCTGCAGTTAACCGCGTTCAATATCAGAGGTGTTTAATAACAAATCTTGCGGGACTTATCATGTTCGGTCAAGCGCTGGTTCAACATGGAAACGGCGGCTTCGAAGAAACAGAGCGATTAGATCAAACCGGCGGTGGTGCCCCAATATTTGCGCGGCGCACCTTTGACTGACGCACGCGAAGCATGGTGGCAGGGTCTGATCTGCCAATGATCTTTCATCCAGTGGCACTTCCCCCGGTGATATTTATGACCTCAACCGGATCAAATCCGAGTGGCAATAAACACTTGCGATCCCTAAGGTTTTAGATTGTGTCAATCGTTCATGCCTTGCGAGGGCGTCTTGAAACTTCCCGCGCGAGCGGGCTGAGATTTAGCCAATCAGCGAACGCCTCTCGGGCCCAAGCCTCTCCGATTACTTCGAGTCTGTTTGACTCAATTGCGGCCGCAAGCCGGATGTCGCCTCTAATCACATGAATCGCATCCGGCAAAGTGCAGGAAAGATAGAGATCCACGTCTCCGCCGGGGTCCTTGAGGCATAGTTCGCATTGCCCCGATTGGTTGAGAAACCACCAAAAGCGCTTCGCCGCTACCTGATCTGTCAGGTCCAGCCGGATAAGTCCCCTGCGCTCGCCAAAGGCCAGCGGATTGGCCGAGCTTTCGATGCTCCACACCAAAAGTCCGAGGTCGATCTCATGGTCTTGAAGATCTCGCCGAGTCCACCTTTGCCCCCAAACGCCAAGAGCCTCAACCAGCGGCACGAAATCCCGCCCGGCTTCGGTCAGGGAATATATCGGATGTCCGCCCTCGGTGGCCTGGCGCTCAATGATCCCCTCGGCCGCCAGCGATTTCAGGCGGCTTGAGAGCAGCGAGGGTGACATGAGTGGAACCCCGCGCTTAAGGTCCGAGAATCGGCGCGGGCCAGCGACAAGGTCCCGTAAAATCAGCGCATTCCACCGCTCACAGAAAACTTCTGCCGCTTTCGCAATGGGGCAGAATTGACCATAGCTTTTCATTCCGGCCAACGGTTTTTGCTACAGATATAGAACTATACCATATCACCTCTTGAGACGCATACTGGAGCTTCCAAAGCAGAAAGGAGGACGTCGCCATGAGTTTTCCCGAAAATGCAGCCACGACCGGTCAGGTCACGGCGACGGCGGCTGAAATTTACGATGCGTTCTTTGTCCCCGCCTTGTTTGGCGAATGGGCCAGACCGTTATGCGATGCCGCAGGCATCGCCTCTGGCGTTCGCGTGATTGATATTGCCTGCGGAACCGGCGCAACGACACGCGCCGCTCAGACTGCGGCATCTCCCGGTGGCGAAGTCATGGGGCTTGATCGCAACACTGGTATGTTGTCCGTTGCACGCGCCCGGTCGCCTGATATCGCATTCATCGAGGGACGCGCCGAAGCACTCCCCTTTCCCGACCAAAGCTTTGACGTGGTGCTTTGCCAGTTTGGCCTGATGTTCTTCGAGGATCGGGCGGCGGCCCTTCAGGAAATGCGTCGGGTCTTGCGCCCTGACGGGCACGTAGCACTCTCTGTCTGGGACCAAGTTGAGACGTCGCCGGGCTATGCCCGAATGATTGCTCTGCTTAACCGGTTGTTCGGCAAGGAGGAGGCCGACGCACTCCGCGCGCCCTTTGTGCTTGGCAAATTACCTGAATTGCAGGCTCAGTTAGCCAGGGGCGGCATGCGCGGTGCAAAAATCAGCACGCAAACCGGAATGGCGCGGTTTGAATCTATTGCCGAATGGGTTCGGACGGACGTGCGGGGCTGGACTCTAGCGGACATGATTGACGACGATCAATATGCAGCATTGGCCGACGCAGCGGAGCGGGAATTTGGCGATCTCACCAGCCCGGACGGACTGGTATGCTTTCCAGCTCCGGCACATATTGTGACGTGGCCATCGCCTCGGTAGGAGGCCCTCAACCATGAAGAGCAGCGCGTCGTAGGCAGTGCCAACGCCTGCTCCTCCATAACGCTCGGGCATCTCAATCCATAACAACCGCAAAATGAAAACAGAACCAGAACCGGGCCACTGGGTCAGTGGCGCTTGTTGCGACTTGACGTGACAAAGTCATAGGCGACCAAGGCGAGCGTTATGAGGATAACAATTACCAAGTCAGGGCTGGGCACTTCAAATGCAAGGATTAACAAGAACGCCGCCAACGCGGCATATGCAAAGAGCGCAAGGATAGGATTCATATTCTTTTACCCCTCATGGTGAAGCGCCGTCCGCCCAGTTGAACAGCCATTGCGCGGTCCGCATGAGCTTTGCGTCATTGTGGCGTGCGCCGACCAGCTGCACCCCCATGGGCAGTCCTTCTTGCGAGGTCAGCAACGGCAGGCTGAGGCAGGGAGTGCCGCAAAGCGTCCAAAGACCGTTGAAGATAGGATCGCCAGTTGTCTCAAGCCCCCGAGGGGCCGGGCCTGTCGCGGCCGGGCACAGGATTGCATCACAGCGCGCCAGCATCACGTCAAGCGCGGCATTCAGCAGCTTGGGCGTATCACGCGCCGACAAATAATCGCGGGCAAGCGTGGCATTCCCTTGTTCGATCGCTTCACGGGTCTCCTTGCCCAACTGGTCTTTTCCATCACGCCAATAGGGGTAATAGTGATAGGACATCTCGACGAAATTGATCAGCTTGCGATGCTCGGCAGCGGTGTCAAAAAGAGCTGGTAACGGCAACTCAAAGGCCTGATCGCCTAGCGCTTTCACCAGTTCGTCGAATGCGTCACGCAATTGCGGATCTGCGTCGTCCCATCCGGGGGGGCGCAGAAAACCAAAAAGCGGCGGCAGCGGCGGCTTTGACTGGGCAGCGTCAAACAGGGCCGGTGCGGGTTCCGGACAGGTCGCCGGATCTTCGGCATCGTAGCCAAAAAGCACCTCTGCCAACAAAGCGGCTCCGGCGGGGTCGCTGGCAAACACGCCGACTGTGTCGAGCGTGGGGGATTGCGTCAGGAGGCCGCGGCGCGGGATGGCGCCAAAAGTCGGCTTGTAGCCCGTGATTCCGCAAAACGACGCCGGCCTGATGATGGAGCCGCCGGTCTGGGTACCTATGGCCAGCGGCACCATAGCGGCGGCCACCGCAGCGGCCGAACCCTGCGACGAGCCACCCGGCGTGTGGGCCAGATCATGGGGATTGGCAGTTTTGCCGGGATGCATGAAGGCAAGCTCCGTCGTGACGGTCTTGCCCATGATGATCGCTCCTTCTTTCTTGAGTTGCTCGACGATGAAGGCATCTGCGAGCGGCACCCGCCCGGCATCAAGCGCACAGCCGTTTCCAGTCGGGATACGGGCCGTGTCGATGACGTCCTTGAGACCTACTGGCAGCCCGTGCAAACGCCCCAAGGGACGGCCAGCGCGGCGATACGCATCGAGATTGCGCGCCTGGGTGCGGACGAATTCGGGATCGAACCACGCCCAAGCGCCCACTTCGGGCTCGCGCGCCTCAATCTGCGCTATGTAGGTTTCCACCAAGGTGATCGCATCCAGCGCGCCCGACGCCAGCCTTTCGCGCAACAAGGCGGCGCTGGGAGGATTGCCAATGGCGAACTGCCTTGCTTCAACGTCCATAAAATTGCTCCGGAATATGAAACACGAGCGACGGGAAAAGATATATCAACACCATCGACAGGATGACACAGAACAGAAACGGCATCACGCCGCTGAAAATCTGCGTCAGGCGCAGCTCGGGCGGTGCGATTCCCTTAAGATAGTAGGCCGACATGGCCATAGGCGGCGTCAAGAAACTGGTTTGCAGGTTAAGCGCCACAAGGATTCCGAAAAACAGCGGATCAATATCGAATACGGCAAGCAGCGGCAAAAATATTGGCACGAAGATAATGATTATTTCAGACCATTCCAGCGGCCAGCCCAGCAAGAAGATGATGATTTGCGCGAGGATCAGGAACATGATCGGCGACAGGTTCAGTGACTGCACGAATTCCGAGATCACCTGCTCGCCGCCCAGATACGAAAACACCGCCGAAAATATGTAGGAGCCGACAAACAGCCAACACACCATCGCGGTAGTGCGCACCGTGAGATAGACGCTTTCACGCATTCGTTGCCACGTCATGGCGCGATAGACGAAGGCCAGAAATATCCCGCCCAATGCCCCAATCGAAGCCGCCTCGGTTGGGGTGGCAAGGCCGAACAGGATAGACCCCAGTACCGCCAAGATCAGAAAGGCGAGCGGCACAAAGGACGTAACGATCATCAGCAGCAGCTTGCTCATCGGGATGTTCGGCACTTCGTTTTCGGTGGGACGCGGGGCCGATGATGGCTGAAGTATCGACCGACCGATGATATAAACCAGATAAAGGCCAACCAAGGTCAGCCCCGGCAGCAAGGCAGCCGCATAAAGCCTTACGATCGAGACGTTGGTTGCCGCCGCATAGACGATCAGCATAATTGAGGGTGGTATCAGAATGCCCAGCGTGCCGCCTGCGCAGATGATGCCCGCCGCAAAGGAAGGATTATAGCGCGCTTTGAGCATTGCCGGCAGCGCCAGCAAGCCCATCAGCGTTACGACGGCACCAACGATGCCTGTCGCCGTGGCAAAAAGCGCACAGGTGATCAAGGCGGCCACACCCATCGATCCGGGTAGGTTTTTCGAGGCGATGTTGAGCGTCGTGAACAACCGATCCACGATGTTCGAGCGCTCCACGATATAGCCCATAAACAGAAACAGCGGCACTGCTGTCAGCACCTCGTTCGACATCACTGTAAACGTTTGGTTTACAAATAGATCGAATACTCGGTTATTCAGAAACCCCTCAAACCAAGTCGACCATTGCTCCCATTGCCCCGCCGTTTCATCTAAGCGGTCAAAGCTGCGCCACATGCGGCGCGCGTCAAAATAGGCATAATAGCCAAAGCCGATGCCCATCGCCATCAATGTAAAGGCAATCGGAAAGCCGAGGAATACGAAGGCGATGAATAACCCTAGCATCATCAAAGCGATTTGCGGATCGGTCATGTACTATGCTCTTTCTCGGCTTTATTGACCGCCCGCATTATGAGGTCTTCGGTTTCGAAAACGTCCTCATCTGCTTCCAGCCAATCATTGTCTCGCATTGCCAAAATGCATCGACATACTTGCGCGATACCCTGAATAAACAGCAAGATGCCCGCAGCTACGATCACCGCCTTGAACTGGTAAATCGGTACACCGGCCGGGCTGTTGACCGACACTTCGCCGTATTGCCATGATCGGGCGGCATATTTCCAACCGGACAGGATCAGGGCCGTTACACCGGGGAAAAAGAAGATCAGATATAGTAAAAGATCGATCTTGGCCTGAGACTTGGGCTGCAAGAGCCGGTAAAGGAAGTCCCCCCGCACGTGCCCGCCGCGCGACAGGGTATAGGCACCGCCCATCATGAACAGCGTGCCGTACATGACAAAGGAAACATCCAGCGCCCAAGCAGTTGGTTTGTTCAGCGCGTAGCGGACAAAAACTTCGTAACCGGTTCCGAGAGACATCAGGAGAATCAGCCAAGCAAATGCCTTTCCGAACCAAGCGGAAAGGTTATCGGCGAACCGAATGAAAGCTATCATACTCCCTCCCATAGCGGCCAAAGGATCCCCGGCACATAACGTGCCGAGGACCGTCTCATGCTTCTTTCATCTCTGTCAAAGCTTGAGCTTACCGGGGAAGTAATGCTCATAGGCCAGCGCATAATCGGGCGAGTTCATCAGCTCATAAAAGCCGACTATTTCGGCCCAAGCCCGCTGGCTGTCTAGAATCTTTTTCATGAACGGATCGCCTTCCAACATGGGAATCAGATCATCCCAGCCCTTGAGCTCGGCATCAAGGATCTCTTTGGAAGTACGATGCACGGTGACCCCGGCCTCGTTCTGGAGCCATTGAAGATCTTCTGAATAGCGCCGCATGGCTTTGTTGGTATTCGCGGTCGACGCCGCTTCGACGCCATATTTCAGGATCGCCTGAAGGTCTGGGTCAAGATCCTCAAGAAAGGTTCTTGAGAACAGGAATTCGAAGGCTTCGGACGCTTGGTGATAGGACGACAAGTAATAGTTCTTGGCCACGTCCTGCGCCCCGAAGTCCTTGTCAGACGATGGGTTGTTGAACTCGAACGCGTCGATCACGCCGCGCTCCATCGCGGGAACGATTTCGCCGCCCGGCAATTGCGCTACCGACATGCCCATGCTGGCCATCAGATCAGCGGCTAGCCCCACGGTACGGTATTTGAAACCGTCTATGTCGGCGACAGTGTTCACTTCGCCCTTGAACCAACCAAAGGGCTGTGCCGGCATCGGGAAGCCAAGATAACCGACCACATCAAGCCCCATGATATCCTGGGTCAGCTCGCGGTAAAGTTCCTGACCACCGCCTTCATAGAACCAACCGAGCATCGCGGTCGACGAGCCACCAAACACCGGACCGGTGCCGAACAGCGAAGCAGCTTTATTCTTGCCATACCAATAGGCGGAAACGGAGTGCGCTGCATCAATCAAGCCATCATTTACGGCGTCCAACACCTGGAATGCTGCGACCACAGCACCTGCTGGCAGCACATCTACCTTCAGGCGACCACCCGACATTTCCTCCACCCGCGTGGCATAATCACGAGCAAAGTCCTGCCAGATATTGGCATCGTTCCACGATGTCTGCATCTTGAGAACAATTGGCGATTGCGCCAGTACCGCCGGTGCAGCAAGCAGGCCGCTGGAAGCAACTCCCCCGGCAACGGCCGATTTGGTCAGAAACGAACGCCGATTAAAGTTTTTACTGTTTAACATACTTTCTCCTCCCAGAGCGATCGCACGTTCACTCTATGCAACGTAGGCAAGAAACGACGATCTAGGATATCACCTTAACGTATCGATTTTACTTGGCAAGGAAACAGACGCGAGAGCGTGGCAAATGCATTGAACACAGTATGATCCGAGCCTTCTGAAACGCAGGGCAATCCCCAATGGCTTCGTGATCTTCGCTGAGTTTCTCAGATAAACAGAATCACAATAGTTTGGGTTTACTCAATTCATCACTGATTGAGCTTAAGGGTTTAACCCCACGGTTTGATAGTGCGACCCTCTCGGTACATTATTGCGCAGTGCCCGGTATCCGCCACAATCAGGGCGCATGATGTGCTTGTGCATCGACATTTAAATAGCGCCCCTCCATCAAGCCCGCGGCACCGGCGTGAAGCGGAGCGCGTTAAGCCCCTCCTTCTTTCCGCAGCCTTATGATAGGTCTCACCTATGCACAGTGCGCCTTTTCACCGACGTGACCTACTCCTCGCTTTCGCTGGCCTTGCCGCAGGACCGGGGTGGGCGCTGACGACCAGCGAACAGGCTTGGGACAGTTGGAAGGCCGCCTTTGTCGAGGACGATGGACGTGTGATTGACGACGAGCAGGACGGCATCAGCCACTCCGAGGGGCAGGCCTACGGCCTCCTGCTGGCGCAGGCCTTCGGCGACCGCGACACTTTCGAGCGGATCGAAACTTGGATCCGCGCCACGCTCGCCACCAGGCAGGACGCTCTCATGGCTTGGAAATGGCAGAACGGTGCGGTGCGTGACTGGCGCAACGCCACCGATGGCGACCTGCTGCGGGCTTGGGCTTTGCTGCGGGCAACCCGGGATTCAGGCTGGTCCGGACATTTCCGCCAGGTGCAACGTATCAGCAGGGATCTTGTGCGAATCTGCTTGGCTCCAGACCCACGCGCCTCCGACGAGCCGCTTTTAAAACCCGCCGACCAAGCGATGGCGACAACGGCCTCGGTCATCGTGAACCCATCTTACTACGTCTTTCGTGCCCTGATCGAACTCGGCCAGGCCACGAACCAGCCAGCATTGATACGCACCGCTGCCCATGGCGAACGGCTTCTGACCGATCCCGGCGCACTGCGCGACTGGATAGAGGTCCAGCCTGACGGTCTGGTACCGGCGCACGGGTTCGAAGATTGCTTTGGCTGGGATGCTCTGCGCATTCCGCTCTACCTCGCCTGGTCAGAACGCACTGACCACCCCGCACTCGCGCGTGTGCGCGATAGATTTGCGGCGACCTCTTCGCCAAAGCATGTCGCCACGGTTACGGGTCCTGATGGTCAGATGCGCCAACACAGCGATGCACCGGGCTTTCGCGCGGTGGCGGCTTTGGCAGCGTTGCGCGCCCCTGGCCCGGCTGGCCCACCCGGGCAGGGCTACTATCCCGCGACCCTTGGTCTGCTGGCACAAATTGCATGGCGGGAAGGTGTAAAAACGCCACGTTCCCACTAATTTCCCGCATGTCGGCTCGAACAGTTGGATGCTTGCGGCTAAAGTTCCTTGCTCGCGCCGATATCGCCTGCCGTCGGCGCCGATCCACCATCGGAGAGCCTACATGAAGCCGTTTCGCCTGATACTCAGCATTACTCTCATTGCGCTGGCAACTTGGGTGATCATTGCCGAGCAGATGGCCGGCGCGAGCGCGGATGCCGTCATCAACGCTCCGGTAGTGACAATTCGTGCCGACACAGCTGGTGACATCTCTCTTTCCAATCATCCCTTCGGCGCGCGTGTGCAGGAGGGTGAAACCATCGCAACCGTCACAGATCCGCTGGTGGATACGGTACGCTTGAATGACCTGCGGATGGAACAGGCGTTTGCCAAAGCCGAAGTCGCGCGTCTTTCGGCTGACCTCAACAGCACCCGTGCGATGCGCGATCACTTTAATGACCGTGTCGCAACCTTCCGCGGCGCGCGCCTCGAAGAACTGCGTAAGCGGCTGCACCATGCGCGCCTGAGACTATCTATCCTCGAAGGCGGAGATCTGCCTGACGGGACCGATCAGCAGATCATCGACCTCGTGAATAAGTTGCCCGATCGCCTGCCGCAGGAGCCGGGCATTGCCCCGTTAATTCTTGATCACGCCCGGGAACGGGTTGAAATTCTCGAGATCGCGCTGAATGCGGCCGAGACGGGCATATTTCTTGGCGACGGTTACAATGGTTCCTCTAACGCAGAACAGCGCGCCACCGAGCTGCAGACCGTGATCGCGGGGCTGGAAAACAGCTTGGCGGAGGCGCGCAGCCGGCTCAATGCGCTTTCTATCCGCAGCCAGCGCGAAACCCTGCGTGTCAACACTGCGAGCGGCGGAGATATCCGCTCTCCGGTCAATGGCATTTACTGGGAAATCCTGCAGTCCGATGGCGTCAACGTGCAGCGCGGCGATCCGATCCTGCGGCTGATAGATTGCGAGGCAACCCTCATAACCCTGTCCGTCACCAAACGGGTGTTCAACACCTTGCGCATTGGCGACCCCGCTTCCTTTCGCCTGACTGGGCGCGAACATGTTTTTGACGGCACTGTCGCCCGGCTCGCCGGAACCGGGGCGAACACAATCTACCATAACCTGGCCGTCGCACCCTCACAAAAGCACCTCGAACGCTTTGACGTTGCGCTGTTGGTGCCGGGGCTGGCCGCCGACGCCGAGCACGGCTGCTCTATCGGACGCACCGGACGTGTTTTCTTTAGTACACGTCCGCTCAACTGGTTCCGGACCCTGTTCGACTGATGATTCCTTTCCCGCACCTTGGTGAATTGGGCTCTGCGACGATGCACCTTTTGCTGGTCATCGGCGTGGCGGGGCTGCTGCCGACTCTGATTGACCCCAAGCGCACGTTGCACCGGTCGCTTCTACTTGGGGTGGCCGCCCTTTTGGCGCTGCGCTACGGCTGGTGGCGCGCGACAGAAACGCTTGCGCCCTTGGCGTTTAGCTTCGACACCGTCGCAAGCTGGTTGCTATTCGCCCTCGAAGCCTTTGCCATCGCCGGATCGCTCAGCGCCTTCTTGATCTTGTCACGCGTCAAACTACGCAGCGACGAGGCCGACGCCCACGCGCAATGGTGGGGGGCGCAGGAGCCGCGGGTTGCGATCCTGATCGCCACCTATAACGAGGGGAAAGATGTCCTCGAGCGCACCATCGTCGGCGCAAAATTTCTGCGACACCCGAATAAGGAAATCATTGTCTGCGATGACAAGCGCCGCGACTGGCTGCGCGACTACTGCGCAGAAATGGGCGTGCGTTATCTCCGGCGGCCCACCAACGAGGGGCAAAAAGCCGGCAATATCAACCACGCATTGGAGCGTTTAGCCGAGGATCCAGTGCTACCGGACTATGTCGCCGTGCTCGACGCCGACTTCGTTCCACATCGCGGGTTCTTGTCTCGCACGCTAGCACTGTTTCACGACCCCGGCGTCGGACTAGTGCAGACACCGCAGCATTTCTTCAATGCCGATCCGATTCAACACAACTTCAACCTCGGCCGGTCTTACCCGGACGAGCAACGCTTTTTCTTCGACCACGTGCAGCCGTCACGCGACGCTTGGGGGATCGCCTTCTGCTGTGGCACCTCGTCTATCTGCCGCTGGGAGGCACTTCAGGATATCGGCGGATTCAACACCGAGTCAGTGACCGAAGACTTCATGCTGACCCTTGCGTTGCAGAACGGCGGTTGGAAAACTGTCTACTTGGCAGAACCGCTGACCGAGGGCCTCGCCCCCGAAGGGTTGAAGGAATACGTCGCACAACGGGCGCGCTGGTGCTTGGGCCTGATGCAGATCGCGCGGTCTTCTCTGGGTCCACTGGCACCCAGCAAGCTCCGGATGCGTGACCGATGGAGCGTGGTGGATTCGATGCTTTTCTGGACAACCACCTTCCCCTTTCGCATCGCCGTCATCGTCTTTCCGCTGCTGTATTGGTATTTCGATGTAATCGTGGTGAATGCCCGCCTGCCAGATGTCATCAGCTATTTTGGCACCTATTACCTCTGGATTCTAATGTCCTTGAACCTTCTCAGCCGTGGCATTGTGGTGCCAATCCTCAATGACGTTAGCCAATTATTGGGTGCGATCACGATCAGTCGCGCGGCTTTTACTGGACTGTTCAAGCCGCATGGCCATCCTTTCTCCGTTACCGCCAAGGGCGGAGATCGATCGAAGGTGGTGGTGCAGTGGCGCATGATGATGCCGTTCCTCGCAGCCTTCGTGCTGACTTTGTCGGGGCTGCTCGTTGGCATTTTCTTTGACCAGTTCGCCACCTTTTCGGCTGGTGAGGGCAAATGGGTCATCTTGTTTTGGAGCCTTTATAACCTGGTATTGCTGGCGGTGACCTGTCTTGCCTGCATCGAGCGACCGCGCCGGGAACTCCACGTCGCGGCCCAACCCGAACGCGCGACATTTGCCGTTAGCGGGCGCCAGCACCAGCTTTGGATCACCTCCCTAACGATGGACACGGTGCGCATCCGCGGCCTGAAAGTCCCGCTTGCAACCCGTGGGCAACTGATCATCGACGGCATTCCGGGCAGTGTCCAAGCCTGTGCCATCGCGGAAGTCGAGGATGGCCTGCGCCTGCAACTGCTGCCAAGCGACGACCAACGAGAGGCTTTTTTTGTCAAGTTCTATGCCGAAGGAAATGAACCCGGCGTAACTCAGGTCCGCGTCCACGCGCTCATAAAGGATTTGACGCGGCGTTTCGGACCGCGTCGGAGATGACCTCCTTCAGTAGGTGTTGACCGACAGACCAAGGAAGACCTCTTCGGCCTTAAAACGGTAACCTCCACGCAGGCTGACCGGCCCGTCATCCAGCTGATAGTTCACCGCAAACGAATGTTCTGAATAGAAATCACTGCCGCCGGCTGTCAGATCGACGGACAGCCCTTGCCCATTGCCAAGCTGAGCCAGTGCAAACCAGTCACTGTCAATTGTGTTGAACTGCCCTGACAAGAAAGCGAACCCATAGCTCGTCGTTTGGTAGCGTTCCACGACCAGTTTGATACCGACCGACAGGCCACGCCGTGCGGCGCTGGTGCCGAGGCTCGGGCCGATCTTCGCGGTACCAATATTCTCGACCGCAAAGTCGCGCAACAGGTAGGTCCCAGCGCTCCAGCCGCCCTTGTAAGAGGAGTAATTCGCTCCAAAACTGAGCTTGTCGCGGGTGGCCGCAACAACCGCGTCGGAGGTATTCGACGCCAGATCGAGTTGTAAAAACGTACCTTCTGCCTGCACGGCAAAAGCCGAGCCAATGAGCAGGCTGCAGGTTGCTAAAAATAGGGAATGGGGCGCCTCGGTCACGAATTTCCTGTGCATGGGGATTGTGGAATGGTGGCCTGCAACCTGGCCGCAAAGTCTGGTGATCGCAAGAAGTCTCTCCCGCCGCGCTTGTTCAAGATTCGCCTCCGCGCTTGGTGCGCAGCCGGTCGCCTGAAGTTGGCTTTGCTCGCTCTTCCTGACCAGCACCGGGATCGAACGGCGATGTTTTTGAATGCGATGGGTGCAGCGTTATAACGGAAGAGGTTTGATCTCCGTGCAATTCCTCGCGCAACGCCAACTTCCCCTGGATACGTACCAGCGCACGCGACAGCAAGATGGCCTCATGGGAGCTGCGGCTTTCGACTGGGTATTCATAGGCGCCGTTGGCCGTGACAACGGCGGTCGCCGTTAACTTTTCCAACGGTCCCAGCAGAATACGCAGGACAAGCAGCGTTGCACCCAGCACAAAGAACGCGGCAATGACAACTGAGATGATCACACTCCTGAGCAGGCTCGGCAGAACGTTTTTCAGGCTGTCTCGGTCCAGCACGGCAAAGACCCGCCAGCCAAAATCAGGAAGCGTATCGCTGAGAAAGCTCGACGTGAAGGCATAGAGATCCTCAGCTTGATCCAGGGCACGGAATGATTCGGCCGCACTTTGACCGAAACTGGCTTGGGTCAGGATGGCATCGGGTAAGGGGCCGGGAGCATCTCGGGTATCGACAATATAGGTGCCCGCCCGATCCTGTATCACGACGTCAATGTGAAGCTGATTGCGGGCCTGCACCAACATGGAGCGAACCCAATCCATGCGCAGACTGTAGACCATCACGCCGACCACCTCGCCGGTATCGGCGTTATGCACCGGCATAAAGAGATCCAGAAGTGACTCGCCCTTGTCTCGTCCGCTCTGCCTCAGCAAATCGCTGGAATAGACACTGCCCACATTGGGACCGCGTAGACCTTCCTGATACCAGTGACGTTCGCTGACATCCTCCCCTTCACGCAGGCGATTCGAGCCCGAAATAATGGTGCCGCTTAGGTCTACCATGCCGGACCAGGCCACTTGCCCGCCGGTTTGCACGACAGTATCCATAATGTCGTTGAGATCTTGCTTGGGTGCCTTGCCGACATGGCGGGCAACGGCTTGAAGGCCCCTCCATTCTCGTTTCATGGCCGTGTTGAAACTGAGACTGATAGCATCGGCGCCACGCAGGACGATGTCTTGCTGCAATTGCTGCTGCGCCTCAGTCAAGCGTTGTGTGACGGTGACGGCGACGAAGACCGCAGCACAGAAGACGGATACCAAGACGGTTATCGCGATTCGAGTAAATGCGCGTGGCGAAAAACTATTGGACAAGACTCGTATTTCCCCTTTCGTCTCCGCATAGACCGCCCGCGACGCCAACTTCGCGCCTTCGGCCGTCCAAAAGTCTCGAGAAATTCAATAAATCTGATGAAAGTTGGCCAATCTCACCAGATGTGACGCCCCTATCCCATTGCATAGCAGAGAACAACTGAAGCGCTTGACGGACATCGGGCCATATTGGCAGCGGTATTCTCGTCGGTATAGCTGAGCAGCAGAACGGCCGCCGCGCCTAGCGCCAAGCTGGCGCCGATGCCGATGCCGATGAGGATCAGGCGGTGCGTGTCGAGCCCGCCGTGCAAGCGAGCGCGATCACGGTGCGGGCCATCAGCGCCCCGCCGTGACGCCGACCACGTCGCTGAAACGCAGCGTCACGTTATCAGGCAAGGCATAAAACAGAACTTCGGCGACCGAAGTCGCTGCCCTCAAAATGCACATGCGCGAGCATGGGCGCAGGCAAGATCGCAAGCGCCAGAGCCATCACGATCGGGCCAAGGATTTCCTAAGCGATCCATTTGGGGGGTGTCACCATTCACCAGTCTCTGGACAGTGATACCGACCATCGCCGGTCCGGCAAGATCACCCTCTTAATGGCCGTTACCCGGCGCAGTGATTGTCAACCCCGGTGCGGGACCTTCCAGATCATGGGCATCCTGACCTTCGGCGGGAATCTCGATCCACCGCTCGGCTGCCGTCGCACATTCCTGAACGGCCGGAAAATAGAGCGTCGTTCCCACCGCATGCATGTCGGTCAACTTGGCCCGGAAGGAAAACTGGTCGAAATGAGCATCTGGAAGCTCCCCGGCCCAGATCAGTTCCTGCACGCCCTCATTCATGGTAGTGCCATAGTAATCATAGCTGTTTTCATAAGGTCCGGTGATGATCTCAAGCGACCAGTCAGGCTTGGGCATGGGTTTGACGGCAATCACGCCTTCGGGGATTTTGACGCGCAGTTTCTGCGTGGCCTCTGCGGCATGGGGCATCTCAAAGCTGACATGCGCAAAGGCTGCCGGGGCGGCGATCGCCAGTGCCACAAGGCTTGTCAGGATGGTCTTCATGATAATTCTCCATATAGGTTATTGGGTTGCGTGCTCCCCGCAAAGGGGCGCGCTCATTCCTGAACCTGCACCAGTGCTTTGCTGTGTTGGTTTTAATGCCAACCATGCGGCCGCTGCGTTCAATAAACACTCCGCGCTCCTTTTGCTAAGATTCGGTCAATTGGATGTCTCGGCGAAGGAAAGGTTCCCGACTATTTCTAAAAAATTAAAGACTTGCGGCGCCGTCCGCCAGCTTCCCGGCAGAGCGCCAATGCTCAACCGCCCTCATCGGCCAGCAGCACCCGTCCACCAGAGAGAATGGAGCTAAGGTAAGATCGAACGGTGGCGCCAGATCGATGCCTTTGTCGAGTATTACAACAACCAGCGCTACCACGAGAGCCTTGGAAACCTGACGCCCGCCGACGTCTAGTTTGGGCGCGCAGAGCAGATCTTGAAACAGCGAGAGAAGATCAAACGGAAAACAAGGCTCACCCGGCGCTTGCGCCATCAAACTGAAAACGCATAAACTCAATTAAGAATGAGCCAGAGCCTCCAAACGAAAGCACGCTCCGATGCCTCAAATTATCTGACGACGGACACCACCGCATCAGTTCACAGCTACATTCAGTCATTGATCCACCTTATCCGCAGCGCGAGGGTGATCTCTACCCCAAACCTTCCCAGCGTCCTTGGCGACAAGTCTCTCTTGAAGCCGGTTAAGTTCCTGCAGTGCGCTGGCCCTGTCGCTTGTGCGCGCCACCGCCTTATCAAATGCGCGCCGGACCGACCGGGGTCGCCACGGTAAGATGGCGGAGGCCAGCCATGCGCGCAGTTCTGCCGGCAGTCGGTCATACTCGCGCATGGGATCCTCGCTGCGCCGTTTAAGCTTCAGGCTGGTGGTCCCCCGGTTCCCTGCCATCAGGCGCCATCCTCGCGGTCGTCAATCGGATCGAGGACCAGAACCGAACGCGTCTCACCCGTCCCTGAAATGGGTGGCGAGCGGTGCAGCAGGCCCGATTTCGGATGCTCGGGCCAAAGAGTGCCGCGCATCAGGATCGGCGACCCAGCCGGAACGGTGAATATCCGTCCCGGTTCGGCGCCGTCGGTCGAGATGCCGTACTGGGTTCCGGTCCCCCGATACGTGCAGATGAGCCGTGCTGTGACCGCGTCGGTGTGGAACTTCCAGCACGCATTCGTCGTCACCACGTCCAGCCGCAAGCGCAACCACTTGGCCCGCATCACTCCAGAAAAAACATCAGCAAGTGCCGCGATGTCATCCACGAGACGGTCGCGCTCAGCACCTGCCGGCGTCCTCGATGCCTCACAGATCTGCAAAGCTGCGTCGCGCACCGCGTCCGGGCGCAGGATCATCCGCGCTCGGGGGAGTTCCTCGGGGTCCAGTGCGTCGATCCAGGTCTGGAATTCCGGCACCTGCTGCCGCGGCCAGATCGCCGCCGCACAGCTTGGACTGCGGATCACTGACAGCGTTTCGGGGGACTTCGCGACGCCGACGCCAATAACAGCGTCCTTTACCACCTCTCGAGCCGGGTTCATGCTGCGGCTTCCGCGCGCCGCCAAAGCGGAAACGGATCTGGCAGGTCAGGCAGTGCGTCGGGTCCGGATGCCACGGCATCCGGCAGCAACGCGCTGTCGAGGCGGTCTTTGAGGGCAGGCCAATCGATTCCCGCTCCGATAAAGACGATTTCCTGCCGACGGTCGCCCCACGGCTCCTGCCAATGGGCCTGCAGATAGGTGCGGGCACCGTCGTGATCGGGCCAGCGCTCTTTTGGAACGACGGCCCACCAAGTGCCGAGCGGCTTAACCGAAGAAAGCGCCCCGGCGAGGCTGAACTCGGCCACCCAATCGGGGCGTGTGGCAATCCAGAAATGCCCCTTGGCGCGGATCACGCCCGGCATTTCACCGTTCAGGACCGACAAGATCTTCTCGGGGATGAACGGCCGCCGCGCCCGGTAGACGTAGCTGGCAACCCCGTATTCCTCAATCTCGGGAACGTGATCGGCAAAGCCGTAGAGCTCCTTCGCCCACATCGGATGTTCGTGGGCTTTCTCGAAATCGAACAGGCCGGTGTCGAGGATCGCTTCGGCTGCGACATCCGAGTGGTTGGTCTCGATGATCCGCGCATCCGCGTTCAGGCTGCGGATGATCTTGCGTGCCGCGTCGGTGCGCTCCGGCCCTGCATCGGTGACCTTGTTGAGAATTACGACGTCGGCGAACTCAATCTGCTCGACCAGAAGATTGACCAGCGTGCGCTCGTCCTCCTCACCCATGGTCTCGCCCCGATCGCGCAGGAAGTCGTGGCTGGAATAGTCCTTCAGCAGGTTCACCGCATCCACGATTGTGACCATCGTGTCGAGGCGGGAGACGTCCGAAAGGCTCGCGCCGGCCTCGTCGCGGAAATCAAATGTCGCTGCGACCGGCAGCGGCTCGGAAATGCCGGTGGACTCGATCAGCAGGTAATCGAAACGGCCCTCGGTGGCGAGCCGACGCACCTCGTCCAGCAGATCATCGCGTAGAGTGCAGCAGATGCAACCGTTTGACATTTCCACAAGCGTCTCGTTGGTGCGGCTGAGTTCGGTATCAGCGCGCACCAGATCGGCGTCGATATTCACTTCGGACATATCGTTGACGATCACCGCGACGCGCCGTCCGTCGCGGTTGTTCAGCACACGATTGAGCAGCGTCGTTTTGCCGGCGCCGAGAAAGCCGGACAGCACGGTAACGGGAAGGCGGGTGTCTGTCATAGAAGGAATACCTCTTTCTGAATGTCGTCTGTTTCCTCACGCGGCGAGCGCGCACGCAGCATGTCGAGGCTGCGTTGAAGTTCCGGGCGGGAAATGTCGCGGGCGATCACGACGATGCGTGAGCGGCGGTCGCCACCGGGCCAATCGTGCAGCGGTACCGGTGGGTCGAAGATGTGCTGCACACCATGGAAGACGAAGGGCATTTCGATATCCTCGAGGAAAACAATGCCCTTAACGCGCAGGATGTCGGGGCCGCGCAGCGCGATCAATGTGTCGAGCCAAAGATCGAAGACGGCGTCGGGGATCGGGACATCGAGGATGATCGAGGCGCTTCCGATGCGGACGTCATGTGGCGATGTCGGCATCTGCGTGCTCTTAGCCTTAGCCAGGCCGGAGAGGTTTGCGAGCGGGTCCTTCATCACTGCCGGCGCGCGAGCCCACTCCAAAACATCGGCGGGCTTGGCGCTTTGGCGCAAACCGCTGAGCCCCCAGAGTTGCTGAGACGCACCCGCGCCTTTGACAGCATGCAGAATGCGCACACCGGGGTTGATTGCTCGGAGGCGCTCTTCGATTTTAACCACTTGGTCAGGCGCCACGAGGTCGGTCTTGCTCAGCACGATCAGATCGGCCATCGCCACCTGCGACACGGCCTCGAATTGCGCATCCAGCGTCGCGGGGCCATTCGCGGCGTCCGCCACAGTGACAACGCCGTCCATGCGCGTTCGCTGCGCCAGAAACGGATCGACCAGAAGCGTTTGCAGGATAGGGCCGGGATCGGCGAGGCCCGTGGTTTCGATCACGACACGCTCAAAAGCCAGTTCCCCGGTATCGCGCCGGGCGAGAAGGCCCGCCATGCTGCGCGCGAGATCGCCCCGCACAGAACAGCACAGACAGCCCGACTGCATCAGCACAATCTCCTCACTGCTTTCCTCGATCAGATCATGGTCGAGCCCCGCCTCGCCAAATTCGTTGACGATCACAGCAATCCTTCCTGCCGACGCATCGGACAGGAGCGCATTCAGCAACGTCGTCTTGCCGGCGCCGAGAAAGCCGCTCAGCAACGTCACAGGGAGGCGGGGATCAGTCACCTCAAGACCCCAGTGCTTGCGCGAGCGTCGTCGCGTTATGGCGCATCATGTCGAGATAGGTTGGCGCCGGACCGTCCAGCTCAGAGAGCGCTTCGGGATAGAGTGTGCCGCCAATCGTGGCACCGGTCTCGTTCGCGATCTGCTCGAGCAGGCGGGTATCGGAGATATTCTCGAAGAAGACCGCGGTAATTCCTTCGTCGCGCATCTGTTCGATCAGGCGGGCGACGTCCTGCGCGGAGGCCTCGGACTCGGTGCTGATGCCGTGCGGCGCCAGAAAGGTCAGCCCGTAGTCGCGTGCGAAATACTGGAAGGCATCATGCGAGGTGACGACAGTGCGGCGATCTTCGGACAGCCCCGCAACGATGGACCCGATCTCGATGTCGAGCGCCTCAATCTCGGCGACATAGGCGGCGCGGTTTTGGTAGAATGTGACCGCGTTCTCGGGATCGGTCTGCGCCAGCGCGGCGGTGATATTGTTCACATAGGTCACCGCATTAGCCAGACTCTGCCAGGCATGCGGATCGTATGCACCATGGTCGTGATGCCCGTGCGCGTCGTCGTGGTCATCATCGCCATGCGCGTGGTCGTGCTCGTCGTGGTCATCGTCGTAGGCGATCGGCTCGATGCCTACCGTTGCCACAACATGGGTGCCATTGAAATCCGTGGCGTCGATCAGCCGGTCGATCCAGCCCTCGAATTGCAGACCATTCACCACGAGGATCTCCGCCTCGCTCACCGCGCCGGCCGCCTGCGGCGTCGGCTGGTAGACATGCGCGTCGCCATTGGGGCCGACCAGCGTCGTGACGGCCACATGCTCGGCCCCGATGCGCTCTACCATGTCACCGAGGATCGAGAAGCTAGAGACCACACGCGTCGGCTCGGCGGACTGGGCGGCGAGCGGCGCAACAAGTACCAGCGCCGCCAGTGCGGTGGCGGATTTGAGAAGGGTTCTTCGAGTTGTCATTGGAATGTCCTTTCAGGTTTCGAAGTGATGACGTGGCAGAGCGCGCACGATAAGGCCGCCCACTGGTCCGAAGACCAGCGACAGCACATAGGCGAGCCCAGCCACGAGGATGATTGCCGGCCCGGAGGGCAGACTGTAATGATAAGAGAGCAGAAGGCCGCTCAAGCTGGCGAGGATCGCAACCACTATCGCCGCGACGATCAAGCCGCCAATACCCGTCGCCCAGAACCGCGCCGCCGCTGCGGGCAGGATCATAATGCCCACGGCCATGAGCGTGCCAAGGGCCTGGAAGCTGCCGACGAGGCTGATCACAACCAATGCGAGGAAGCTGAAATGCGTCACCGCACTCAATCCACTGACCGAGCGTAGAAATTGCGGGTCGGCGCACTCCAGCACCAATGGGCGGAACAGGAGTGCGAGTGTGAAGGCTGACAGGCTGGCGAGGCTGCAGAGCAGGATCAGCGCCGCGTCATCAAGCGCCAGCACCGTGCCGAACAGCACATGCATCAGGTCCACATTGCTGCTGCGGGTCGACACTATCAGCACGCCGAGGGCGAGCGAGATCAGGTAAAAAGCCGCGAGACTGGCATCCTCCCGCAGCGCGGTCATGCGCGTCACGAATCCCGATAGCAAGGCCACGGTCATGCCGGCGATCATGCCACCGATGGTCATTGCCCCGAGCGAGAGGCCCGCAAAGAGATAGCCGACGGCGGCACCCGGCAGAATGGCGTGAGCCATGGCGTCTCCCGTCAGGCTCATCCGCCTGAGCATCAGGAACACGCCCACCGGCGACGCGCCAATAGAGATCGCGATGCAGCCGAGGAGCGCCCGGCGCATGAAGCCAAAATCGGCAAAGGGCTGAATGACCGCGTCCCAGATCATGCCGCATTCCTCACGCAGATTTCGGCATCTGTGTCCGGCGCTTCGGCCATGGACCGTGCGCGGAACTGGTTCTCGGCCGTCAGCACATCCGCCGTCGGGCCATGCGCGACAAGCTCGCGCGCCAGCATCATCGTATCGGGGAAGTATTCGCGCACCGCCTCGAAGTCGTGCAGCACGGCGAGCACCGTGCGCCCTTCGCGGTGCCAGCGCCGCACAACGCCAAGAAGGTCTGCTGTGGTGCGAACGTCGATCGCAGTGAACGGCTCATCAAGCAGCACCAGCTGCGCATCCTGAAGAAGGACACGCGCAAAAAGTGCGCGCTGCATCTGACCGCCCGATAGCGATCCAATAGGGCGCCCCTCGAAACCCGTCAGGCCCACGGCCGAAATCGCGTCGGCGACGCGGCCGCGCTGCTGCGGGTGCAGCCGACCAAAGGGACCGATCTCGCGCCAGAGCCCCATCGCAACCAGATCAAGCACCGATATCGGGAAGGAGCGATCTATATCCGATTGCTGGGGGAGATAGGCAATGTCGTCGCGGCCGAGCGCACCGAAGGTAATCCGACCTTCCAGCGGCGTGAGCGTCCCCGTCACCCCCTTCAAGAGCGTCGACTTTCCGGCACCATTCGGGCCGACAATGGCCGTCAGACTGCCCTCGGCGATCTCGGCTTGAAGGTGATGTACCGCCGGGTGACGGTCATAGCCAAGCGTCAGGTTCTGGAATTTAAGCACAGCGGTCATCGCGCCCCCGGCGTCGAAGTGGCCCAGAAAAAGCCAGCCCAAAGCAGAGACACGACCAGCGCCACGCCGATCAAGCGGGGCACAGCGCCAAGAAGGAGCAGACGAAACATTGCTCTTTGATCCGTCATGCCGGCACCTCTCCTGCACCAAAGGATGGAAAGCGCCTACGGATCTCGGCCGCGTGGTGTGATGGGTGAAAGCCGAATTTCCCGGCAATACTAGAAAGTTCTGTGCGCAGGTCTGGCGCGACTCTCTTCTTAACAGACCCGCAATTATCCCAGATCGATAGGATGGGTACATGCTGGTGCCGGACGCGCTGGCTGGCAATGAAGGCGCTCATCGAGTCGAGGCAGCTCACGCGCCTATATTGCGTCAGCGCGGCACGTGCCCGGTAGGTCGAAGGCGATGCGATCTTGAGATTGCTCGCGCGCAGCTCGCTGAACAGGTTGTCGGCGAACAGCGAATCATCGCGGCGTCGTAGTGTCTCCAGCACATCCATCTGCATTTTCTTTCTTCCCTTGCCCAAGATCCGCCTCCGTACATTCACGGGGGGACCCATATGCAATGTTATCACATAACACAAGTCCAGCAGAAAATAAGGCGCCTGGCGTCAATGCTCCTCATCCAGTTCAGCACGCTTACGCCTGATTCCGCATCACCGTGTAGTCGCCCGTGATCGCGACGACGGCCGATCCATCCGGCAGCATCTTCGATGCTTCTGCCGCATTTTGCGACCGGCGGCCTTGCCGCCACGAGGCATCCACCGCATCGGCTCAGGCAGCTATGACGAGTTAATTAAGTCTTGGCAGCAGTTACAGTCTGACAATACCGGACACCTCAGAATACCCTAATCGGGGCGCACATTACTTGCGCGTCCTCTCTGTTTCACACCCAAGACACTGAAAGCGGAACAGGGTTGAATTATCGGCTGGATCGCGCAGCGGGGTGGCGCGGACCCGAAAGATGGCGGCAAGACGTTCAGGGGTTAGCACCTCTGCTGGTGAACCGCAGGCGATAAGGTGCCCGCTTTCCATCACGCCCAGCCGGTCGCACTCCATAGCTTGGTTAAGGTCATGCAGCGCCAGGATCACTGTGACCGGCAAACGGCTGACCAGTCGCAAAAGGGCAAGCTGGTGATGAATATCCAGATGGTTTGTCGGCTCATCGAGCAGTAAAAGGCGGGGGCGCTGCGCAAGTGCGCGGGCTATCTGCACTCTTTGACGTTCGCCGCCTGATAACGTGGACCACCCCTGCGCGACACGGTCTGCCATTCCAACAGCGTCCAGTGCTTCGCGCACGATATCGGCGTCTTGAGGCCCGAACGGGACAACTGCCGAAAGCCATGGTGTCCGGCCCAGTTCCACCACATCGCACACGCTCAATGCATCCGACGTCTCGACCTGCTGTTCCACAAATGCAATGCGCCGGGCTACTTCCTGGCGGGACAAGCTCACCAACGGAACATCATTCAGCAGGACCGAGCCTTCGGCACGCGGCACCAATCCCGCCATCAGGCGCAGTAACGTGGATTTACCAGAACCATTTGGCCCAATAAGGCCAAAGGTCTCGCCGGGCGCAATATCCAGCGTCACATCTGACACGATTTGACGCGCCCCTGCTGCCCAGCCAAGCGCTGTTGTTGCCAGTCTCATAACCGCCTCCGGTTATGAATAATAATCAGTGCGAAGCCGGGTGCGCCGACAAGTGCCGTCACCACCCCGATTGGGATCACTTGACCGGGGATCAACATGCGCGAGACGAAATCGGTCGCTATCAGAAACACCGCCCCTGCCAGCGCCGAAGCCGGGATTAAACGTGCATGACGCGGACCTACTACCAAGCGTATCGCATGAGGGATCACCAACCCGACAAACCCGATGGAACCCACAAGGCTGACCATGGTTGCCGTCATCAGCGTTGCCACGCCGATCAGCATGACCTGCACACGCCGCACGGAAACCCCAAGCGATGCAGCGGCATTTGCACCAAAAGAAAATGCATCCATCGAGCGCACGAACGCCAAGCATACCAAAAGACCGAACCCCGCCGCGGGTAACGCTAGCCAGACATCAGGCCAGCGTACCACCGAAAGATTTCCCAAGAGCCAGAACATGATGCCACGTGCCTGTTCGGCATTCGCGGATTTAGCAATGAGAAAAGATGTTATCGCATTGAATAGCGCAGATCCGGCGACACCTGCCAGCACCAGTTGGGCCGAGCCACCCCCCGCCGCGCGAGCCAAGGCAGCCACCAGTATAAACGCGAGAACCGCGCCTGCGAACGCGCCGCCTGAGATACCAATCATCCCGCCGCCCAACCCAAGGATCGTTACTGCGACCGCCCCAGTAGAGGCCCCCGCAGACACACCCAAAAGGTAGGGGTCGGCCAGCGCATTGCGCACCAATGCTTGCAATACCACTCCTGAGAGCGCCAAACCTGCACCACAGGCCGCCGCGACCAGCGTGCGCGGCAAGCGGTAATTCCAGATAATACCGGCATCAATCAGGTCGACCTCATATCCGGCACCCCACAGATTGTTGGCAGTAACCGCTGCCACCATTGGAAGCGGCAACGGTGTTTCGCCAATGGCAACCCCGGCAAGGACTGCCGCCAATAGAACGATGCCTCCCGGCACGCCCCACAGCGCCACTGGACGCAGCAGTGCTCTCAACACAGTTTTGCGCGGCATTACGCCGGATACCAATGGATAGCTCACTCCAATTCAAACGCTTGTAGCGCCTCGGCCAATGTTTCCAAAGCATCCACATTGCGGATCGAGGGGTCCATAGAATGGCCGTCAAGAATAACAATGCGGTCATTTTTCACCGCATCCATTTGGCTGGTTACTGGGTCTGACTTCAGGAACTCCAGTTTCTTTTCCACATCATCCGCCGGGAATCGGCGACGCTCCATCCGGGCCAGCACGACAATGGAGGGATTGGCGCGTGCGATGCTTTCCCAACTGACAGTTGGCCATTCCTCATCGCTTTGCACGACGTTTCTTAGGCCCAGTTTTTCCATCATATATCCAGGGACACCTTTGGCTCCTGCAACATAGGGGTCAATGTCCAACTCGGCAGATGAGAACCAGAATACGGACGAAACATCGGCCACATGAGGAACGCAGTCGCCTGATCAGAAGCCCACTCAAGGGCACCACCTGAGGGATGGTTTTTCGCCTGCTGATTTGGCTGATGACCAGCCTCTGGCAGGTAATCGCTCTGCTAATAACACCT
The DNA here is from genome assembly GCF_016307205.1 of Pontibaca salina. Taxonomy (GTDB): domain Bacteria; phylum Pseudomonadota; class Alphaproteobacteria; order Rhodobacterales; family Rhodobacteraceae; genus Pontibaca; species Pontibaca salina. The sequence goes on from NZ_JAEIJD010000014.1 coordinate 48,173, forward strand.
GCCAGAGCGGAACCATACGCCGCGATGGCCGCATAAAGCCATTGTTTAGCTCGACCCCATTAGCTCAGATATGGCAGCAACATGCCGATACTGACGGCGGCAATCACGATTCCACCTGTAACATGCAGCGCGGCGGAGACGGTGTGAACGCCATTGCCGCCTCGCGCGGTAAGTCCCGCAAGTCGCCGCGCCGCAACGCCAGAGATGGCAATCGTCAGGTTGAACGCGGCAGTCCCAAGCCCCATCGCGATTACCGCAAGACATCCTATAGCGAAGGCGTTGAAACGTGCCGCGATAACGAGAACGAAGAGAGCGCCCGTGCAAGGTCTCATCACGATGCTGGCAATCAACGCGATCGCATCGCGGGCCGAGGTAAGCGTCGTCACGTCATTGACGCTTGGACCGTGCGCATGACCACAGCAGACGTGTGCTGTATGCTTGTGTTGGCCCATTCTGTGCCACGTCCGTAGACCCCGTAAGATCAGAACTCCGCCAATCGCAGCAATCGCTGCATAACTCGCGGGCGCGAGCCAGATTTCGGTTATGTTCGCCAATTCACCAGACTGTATTTGCAGCAGGAAAACGAGGCTTCCCACCAATAAGATGGCTGTCGCGGCCTGAGCGAGGCTAGACAGTACAGTCAGTATGCCAAGTCGCTTCAGAGTCGCGCTACTGGCAAGGGCCGCCCCGCCAATCAGGACCTTCCCGTGACCTGGCCCAAGTGCATGGAAGAAACCATAGGCTGCAGTTGCACTGCACAATGTCCAGATCGCCAAGGGATCGCCGGCCTGAATACCCCGTAACGCGCCAGCCATGGCATTTTGGAACGTGCGCTGCTCGCCAGCGGCCCATTGCTGAACCTCCAACCACGGTACAAAGCTCCACCCGGTGGCACCAATTACCAACACGCACAGGATAATTATTCCGAATTTCACCCACATGTCAGGCGAACCTCATCAGAAAAGAGACGTCCGACATTCTGCTGTGTGGGCATTTCTTCGCGCGACAGGGCGGCAAGCAGCTGTTGCAGTTCACTTTCTGCTGCGCTTGGCTCAAATGAAATGATTTGTGCATAGCAGTCTTCTGGTAGTTTTTGGCCGTCGTTCGCTGGCAGGATAGTATAGGCGTAATAGAATACGGGGTCATATAGACGCAGAATAGCAGGCGTACTGTCGATGGTGACAGGCTGTGACAAGGGCAGTTCGAAAGACACTTCCAACCGATTTTTCTCAAGTGTGACCACCGCAGCTTCGGGTCGCCCAAGCGGGTAATCTTGTCCGGCGACTTCGAGGTAGGTATCGCCTTTGTATTCCGGACCCCAATTCGTTTCACCCTCTATGACCGCCGCTCGGTCTTCGTCGTTCAGAAAACCGTCACCGTCTTTGTCCAAACTCAGCGTTTCAAAGAGGATCAGCGTCGTAAATTCATCATAGGTCCACGATATATGAAGCGCCCTTAAGTGCCCGCTGTCATCAAAGATGAACCCTGTGCGGGCATCAACGAAGACATGAGGATGTGCCTTGGCAGGATCACCAAGGCACATCAGACAAAGCAACAGGCTCCAGAAACTACGTACCACGCTCAACCTGTGTTTTGGTTTCGGTCAATGCCCTTCCAGAACAGATCCGCGACTTGCAAAGACTGCGTTTCAGATGGGCGAAGGCTGTATTGATGTGGGGTGGTTCCCTGTCGCATTATCAAGTTAGGCGTGCCGAGTCCTCCCATCAACCGCGCGACCAATGAGTGTACAGGGGCAATATCAGCAGCAATTTTGGAGACGTTCGCAAAAGCTGCGCCACCCATCAAAATAGCGGTGAATGTAAGGGAAAGAGGGTTTCTCGACATCGGGCTCTCCATGTAATCTCACTGCTTTACGGATGAGCTATCTGAGGTGTGATAATATGACAAGTGACGACGGCAAACTAAACACCGAAGACGGTCCTCTGTTGTTTGACGTCAGCACTCGTGGGACAGATTTGAGGATTTGAACAACGTCACACCAGCCGACGTATACTTTGGCAGGGACAAAGCCATTCTAAGAGAAAGGGAGAAAATCAAGAAACAGACAATCCAATGCCGCCGCTTGCAACATCAAAAACAAGCCGCATAATCAGTCACGCAACCGAACCAGAGCCTCCAATGTTCAAGCCGCTCTGATGTCCCATTTTATATGACGACGGACAATCCAGGATTGTAGCAGCTCTCCGATTACTGAGATTTAAGTCCGAGTTGCAACGCTCGCATCAGATCAATTCGGTCAACCAGCGCGATCGGGGTCGGTGGTGAAGGCGATGGTCAACCAGCGCTGGCGAGGATCACCGCCGACAGCAGCGCCTATACGGTCGCGGAGCGCGTCCCATTCTTCGAGTCGGCGTGGCGGTTGATCGGTGGGAACGATAAAATACAGCTCGATCTGCGTACCACGACCCACGCGAGCGGCATAGGCGCGATGGCCGCGAAAGCCCTCTTCGCTCATGATTTCATCGGCGACCCGCTCAACCTTTTGCAACAGATCGTCTGGGGTTATCAGCAGCACCTCGGCCACCGCGCGACGCAGTGTGCGGATCGGAACGGGCACCAATACCAGCCCAACCAGCAGCAGCACCGCCGGGTCGATATAGGGCAAAAGCCAACTGTAATCCGAGCCGTCAAGCATATATCCGATCGCAAAGGCAATCAGCAGCGACAACGTGATGCCGCCCGCCATTATCCAGCCCTGCACGTCCATTTTGATGAAGTCAGACCCGATCCGGCGATTGGCGCGATGCTCATACCAGCCCATTCCTGCGCATATGGCGAAGACAGCCACTGCGTAGGCAATAGCGGGACCAAATTCAATCGTCCGCCCGCCGCTGAGCAAGCTCATCACGGCGCTGAAAATAGCATAGATGGTGACACTCAGAAGGAGCGTTGCGTTCAGCGTCAGAACCAAGGGCTCAAGATGCCAAAAGCCCATGCTGAATCGACGACGAAGATGCTCGGGTAAATCATTTGTAACCGTTGAGCGTGTAATCAGCCGCGCGACAAATAACGACAGCACCGTCATCGCTGCATCGACCAGCGAGAATACGCCATCGAACAGGATCGCGAATGAACCCGACCCGATGCCAAACACGATGCCGAGCACAGATACCAGCAGGATCGCAACGAGCGATCGCTTCAAGATTGTTTCTTCGGTCGGCATTTGGATCCTGTTTCTGCTCGTTGAGTTCCGCATCAAATAAAACGGAACATCAGAGCGGTTTGAGTTTAGCATGAACCCCCGCTGAAGTGGTTCGTCGACGCGGTTGGCGGGATGCCCGCGTGCGATGGCCTCGAACTTGGCCTGAAGGCATCAGATCATATAGTCGATCGAGGCGGTCCTCTCGAAAAGCAGGGCGCTAAAACATTAGCGTGGTGGCAATTTGTTGGCTGTTAGCATTGGTCAAGGAAGGCTCCAAGCCGACTTCGGCTGCGGCGCAACGTCTCATGGTACGACACCTTATCAACCTCGGGTTGTCGTTGTGGGAGGGCAGGACGGATTGGAGGAGCTGTCATGGAAACACCAAACTTGGCCGCCATCCGGGCGCTTCGCCCCGCTCGGAACAAGGGGCGCACCGTCGGTCAGAAACGACCGTTGAAGCCACAGCACCTATGGGCAAGTCGCGTACGTCTTGAGCTCGCGGCGAACCATCGCGACCTTGCGCTGTTCAACATGGCCATCGATAGCAAGTTGCGAGGCTGCGATCTGGTCAAGATGAAGGTGATCGACATTATGGCGTCTGGTCAGATCAAGAGCCGGGCGTCCGTCTTGCAGAGCAAAGCCCGAAAATCAGTCCGTCTTGGGGTTTCAGAAGGCACTCGAGCCTCGGTCGCGAAGTGGATGCAGGACCCGCTGATGATTGGGTCCGAATATCTCTGGCCGGGACGGTTCCCCGAGCGCCTGCACATCTCGACGCGCAAATACGCCCGAATGGTGCGCGGCTGGGTTTCTGCAATCGGGCGGGAGTGCTCCGCCTACGGCACACACTCGATGCGGCGGAGGAAGGTCACCCAGACTTCCAAGAAAAAGGGCAACCTACGTGCAGCCCATCGCCGCCAGCACACCGGTCATGGCAATATAGATGGGTGGTCACAGGCGGGCATACAGCCTGTGACCCAAAAGGACCGCCACTGCCGGCGACGCAAGCGCGATGTAGTAGGTCACGCTCGCGGCACTGCACGAGACGACGAACGCCTGTTCCATTGCCATTAGCAAAGCTGAAAATGAGTGCAGAGTGCCAAGTATGAACGACAGCAACGCGACGCCCAACACCGGCTGTTTCGGGGTCTACGACGTTCATTTTCGACGGGATTCTATGAAATCCTTGAGCGCCTTCTGGGTGCCTTCCGAGCGGAAGCAATCGGAATCATAGGCTTCCTCAAGGGTTAGGACCGAAGCAAAATCCGCATCCGCTGCCATATAGAAAGACCGCTTAATATTGCGTAGGCCGCGTTCGGGAAATGCCGCAATCCGTTCGGCCATCTCGCGCGCAACAGGCTCAAGCTGATCGTCCGCGACCACCCGGCTAACCAGACCTACGCGCAGGGAGGCATCGGCATCGAGCATGTCGGTGCTCAGGGCCATGTCCATGGCGACACTCAGGCCAACCATTCTGGTCAGCAACCAGGTCAGGCCGCCGGTTGGGCTGAACCCCATATAGGCATCCGGCAGGCCCAGTTTTGCGGATTTTCCAGCGATGCGGATGTCGCACATCAGCGCCACCTCCAGCCCGCCGCCCAACGCAAAGCCGTTGATCGCCCCGATGATCGGCTTGTCCAGCGACAGCGCCTCGCGGGCGAGAGCCTGGTAAAGGGATGCGGCCTTGCCAAACTCCGCCTCGGTCATCTTGTCCATGGCCTTGATGTCGGCACCCACACTGAAGGCCCTGCCGGTGCCGGTTAGGACCAGCACCCTGACATCTGCATTCGTCTTGGCATCACGAAACAGATGGCGCAGCTCTTCAAGATCCGGAATGTCAAACGCGTTGAGCGCCTCGGGCCGATCGATCACCGCCCATAGAACACCGTTGTTGAGCTCTTGTTTAATGGCCATGGTGCTTTCTCCTTCAGATTGGATAATTGCGCAGAACGCGTTTGGTTTTATGTTCCGAGGCAATTGTCCCTTGTCTGACAAGCGCGACTCGCACAGCGAATGCAGCTTTGCGGCTGACCAGCGCTTCGGTCTCTCTGACCAGCGATTCATGCTCTGAATGCGGTATGTCGTGGGCAACCTCGGCAATCAGGCGCGGCGCGTAGTCAAACGGCGGCGGTGAATCGAGAGCAATCTGGAACTCGCCCGTCAGGCGCGGCAGCAGATCGTGTAAGACATCCTGCACGGCCGTGGGGAAGATGTTCACGCCCTTGACCACGAACATGTCGTCGCTGCGCCCTTGTGTGTGAAATCGAAGCCCAGTGCGCCCGCAGGCACAGCGGCTGGTCTTGATCTCGACGAAATCATGGCTGCGCAACCGCAGCAATGGCGAGGCTTGACGCCTGATCGACGTGTAGACCAGTTCGCCTTTTTCGCCGTCACGCATGGGTTTGACCGCACCGGTATCAGGGTCGATCAACTCGGGGATCACATAGCCCTGGCCGCAGAAATGCATGCCGTCATGATGTTCGCATTCAGCGCTCTGGCAGCCAAGTTCGGCAATGCCGTAGAGATCATGGGTGCTCATGCCCCACAAGTTTTCGATCTTCTGCCGATATCCCGGCACCTGCAGCCCTGCCTCGCCCGAGAAGAAGCCCTTCCTGATGTTCAGGCTCAGCGGATCGATACCGGCCTCGGCCGCGACATGGGCGAGCCGCACGGCATAGGACGGCGTCGAATAGAGGCATTTGTCGCCGGGAATGTCGGCAAACATGTCCAGCAGCGCGCGTGATTTCCCGACCCCATAGGCCAAGACGGTGGCGCCAAGATGTTCGAACGCCATGTGGTCCATAACCCCGCCGGCGTAGATCGAGTAATTGAAACAGTTCAGCACCAGATCGCCGGGGCGGCAGCCCAGTATCCAAAGCGCGCGCGCGCCCATTTCGCTATAGGCTTGGACATCTTCGCGGGTCCAACCGATAAGCATGGGTTTTCCCGACGTGCCACCGGTGCCGACCATCCGCACAATATCAGACCTTGGCGCACATTGATGCGGACCGATCAACGCCCCCTCGCGCTGTGCCCGCGCCAGATCCTTTTTCTCGGTGAACGGCACCTGTTCCAACGCTTCGTGGCAGGTGATGTCGCCGGGCCGGATCCCTGCAGCGTCAAGTTTTGCGCGGTAATAATCGGATTTCGCGTATAAATATTCGATCTGTCGGGCCAGAAGCGGCGCTTCGAAATGGCGCAACTCTTCTTCCTGCAGGGTTTCGATGTCGATGTTCCAGAAATCACCATCCATGGCCATGCCTCATGCAACGAGTATCGATGTTGCTCATCAAATCAAATGCTGGGCGTTTGTGCAGATTGAAAATTCTCATCTTTGGCATACGATGAGGTTATGGATCACTTGAGTCGTACCCTTCCACCGCTGCGCGCATTGATCGCCTTTGAGGCGGCAGCGCGATGCGGCAGTTTCACCGCCGCCGCGCGTGAGCTGAATGTCAGCCAGCCTGCGGTCAGCCGTCAGGTCAGGTCGCTGGAGGATGCGCTCGGTGTTGCAGTCTTCGCTCGCGAACATCGGCGTGTCGTGCTGACCGGCGCCGGAAAGATCTATTTTGACGCAGTGACATCCGGGTTCGCCAGAATCGTGGAAGGGGGGCGGGAGGTTGCGCAGGCCTATCAACCCAATCGCGTGACCATCTACGCCAATTACGGTCTGGCAACCTATTGGCTTATGCCGCGCCTGAGCGAGTATCAGGCGGCCAATCCCGAGGTGGATATCGCGGTGTGTACGCTTGAGTGCGAGCAACGGCTTTCCGACAGCGAACCGGAGATTGCCATTCGCTTTGGGGGCGGAAACTGGAGTGACGGAGATGTCAGGTTGCTGTTCAGGGAACGCAGCTTTCCTGTCTGCAGTCCCAGCTACCTCGATGGCAGGGCGCCGATCCGATCGGTGGCGGATCTGCTACAGCATCAGCTCTTGAGGGTGCAAACTGATTACAAGCCCTGGCTTGACTGGGTGGGGTTTTTTCGCGCATGTGGGCTGGCTGCCGGTCAACTTCGCGGCCCGACATACAACAATTACACGCTGGCCATTCAGGCTGCGATCGCCGGCAGAGGAATCGCAATCGGCTGGGACCAGATCCTGGACGACTACCTACAGCGCGACTGGCTTGTTCGACCGATTGAGCAAGTAGTCGCTACCGATCGAGGCTATTACATTGTCGCCAATCGCAAGGCGGGGTGGTGTGATGCGACCAAGGACGTGTTGGACTGGCTCAACGCCGGGTCCACCAAGTAAGCTCCGTTCTGATCGACATGCTCGGCCCTAACCGGCCTTTCGGCTTCGGCCCAGTGCCGCATCGCAGCTTCCCCAGACCGGCCATTCGTCAATCGTGCAGCATTTTCGGGACCGAAGGTCGGCAGAGCGGACGAAGCCGACTTTGACTGGTTCTGATCGAACTGCTGATTTCGGCGCTTCGCTACATCGACAGACCTGAAATAACAATCCGTAGTCGCAGCGGTCAGCTGCAACGCCGCAGAAAGAGCGCTCTTTCTGTTAGCGGTGCCCGGAAGCATTATTCCGACCGCGCTAACCCCACATCACACCTTGGAGTTGAGCAACAACTTGCCTATGTTTTGTGCCAAGTGCGCGAATTTAAGGAATTTATAGTGTCCCGTTGGTCTGACGAATTTGAAAAACATCCCATACACGAGCTATTGAATCAAGCTGACGAGTACCTGGAAACAGAAGTGGAAGACACGGACGCGGAGTTTGAGGACGAACGTCGACGACTGAAGAATGTGTTGGGCAATCTGCGCGAAGTTGTAGCCGGATTGGACCCAGAGTTTTATCCCAAACAGTTTCTAGATCAAATTCACCAGCATTTCACTCCCCATGTGCTTGGGCAGCTTCAAGCCTATTCAGCCAACCCAGCTGTTGCCCAACTGCGCGCTGCGAACGACCAAGCGACAGCGCAGGTGGCTGACCTGCCACTGAACTTTCATCCATGCGGAACCGGAGCCCGTTGGGTTGATACGCCGATTGGCGCGATGTGAGCAACCGGCAGCGGCGCGGA
>NZ_JAEIJD010000015.1 GCF_016307205.1 Pontibaca salina
GGCGCTGCTGACAGTGTTGATATTATGGGCGGGTCTGGGCGATCAGATAGGAGCGACGGTTGCGCCAACGTCAGGGCTAGTTACCCGTTTAGCACGGGCCCCATGCCGAACCTTGCAGTCAGGGCATTCTGGCGCGCGGCAGATGATCAGGACGGCCACATCCGCGGCTCGCGCGCTATATGGGTGTGTGCTAAAAGGGTCTGTGCCACTGGAAGCCAGCAAGCAGCATCGACAATCGTCTGAAATCTCATGGCGTAGATCTTTCGAGGTCCGGCGCGACAGGCGCTTGGGCGGGTGCACTACTGGACGTATTTGACTTGAAACCAAGGGGTATTGCGCCCTCGGGGGCAGGTTTCGATCTCCGGGCCAATCCTAGCGCGAGTCGCGGCTCCGTGCGCAAAGCTCAGTTCGATAAAGAGGCAACAGAAGCGCTCATTCGCATTCACAAAGTGCGCGGCTGTCATCTCCGCGGCTTTTTCGCGGGGCAGGGGGCCTCTCGGCAGTGAACTTAGCTGAGTTTCAGCCGCTTGAAGGCCGCTATCCGGGCCGAACAGCTCCCAAAAATCGCCTCCATATTCGCAAATGACCAGACGTGCTGTAGCTAGCTTTTTCGTAAATACTCCAGCACTAATACGAAATTCGTAGCAATGTTTTCCTTGACATGCGAAATAAGTAAATAGCACACTCGTTCTAAAATACGGATGCGCTCGTCCATGGAGGCGGCAGATTCCGAGCTTTATAAACTTGTTACAGCAGGAGCATTCTATGACATCGACAGTTGAGGAGCGGTTTTCCGCGCCCCCTTTGCAACTTCATAGAACGCTTGATTGGCGGGCCGCGTTTTGGCTGGCCAGTGGTGTACCCGCGCTGGTTTTGTTTACCATCGGGGGAGTCGCCGGAGTAGGCGGGACACTCACTTTCATCATCTTCGCGACTTCGATCACTTTTGGCCTCATCCAGTCTCTTACATATGCAGAAATCGCCGGTCTTTTCCCAAGCAAGTCCGGGGGTGCCTCGGTGTATGGGTCAATCGCCTGGCTGCGTTATGCCAAACCTGTTGCGCCATTATCGGTTTGGTGCAATTGGCTGGCTTGGACTCCCGGACTCTCGCTTGGCTGTACTATTGCAGCCGCCTATATTCTCAACGCGCTTGCGCCGATTCCGGCTTTCACCGCATCATCTGCGGAAGTGATCAATTACCTTAGCCTGTATTCCGGGGCTTCTCTGGAGCAGGCGATCGCAGCAGTAACGGCCGATGCCACCCCAGCCATCCGCACCTGGACGCTCTATAAAACGTCATTTGGTCCGGTAAGTATTTCCCTTAACGGCGTGTTTTGGATCGGTGTGGTTCTTTGCCTGCTTTCGTTTGCAATCCAGCATGGTGGCATCTTGCGTGCTGCAAAATTTCAAAAATATATGGGGCTGCTGGTTATTGTGCCGATGTTGATCGTCGGCATTGCCCCCATCGTCACAGGGCAAATAAACTGGTCCAATTACACGCCGCTTGCGCCCTTGGCCGAGGCTTATGCGCCAGAGATCGGCGCCTGGAGCGTATCCGGCTGGACCTTATTGTTTGGCGGATTGTTTCTTGCCGGCTATTCAGCATACGCGTTTGAAACATCGATCTGCTACACAAGCGAGTTTAAAAACCCTGGTCGCGACACGGTAAGGGCCATCCTTTATTCGGGTATTCTGTGTTTGGTTGTGACGGCGTTGGTGCCCTTCACGTTCCAGGGGGTCCTTGGGTTGGATGGTATGCTGGCCGAGCCGATCGGTGACGGTTCGGGAGTTGCCGAAGCCATGGCAAAGATGGTCGGCGGATCTGGTGTTGTCACGAACACGATGATAATGCTCATGATCCTTGCTGTCATGCTGCTGATCATGACAGCAATGGCGGGGTCGTCGCGCACGCTTTATCAGGGTGCTGTTGACGGCTGGCTCCCCAAATATTTGACCAGAGTAAACGAGCATGGGGCGCCCACAGCGGCAATGTGGACCGATCTGGTCTTCAATCTGTTTCTTTTGACCATAGCTGCCGCGGATGCGGCCAGCTTCTTTTTCGTCATGGCAGTATCTAACTGCTGTTATTTCATCTTTAACTTTCTGAACCTAAACTCGGGCTGGATCCATAGAATAGACAATGGAAAAATCAGCCGTCCGTGGAAAGCGCCGACCATAGCGATCGTGGCGGGGACATCTCTGTCATTTGTCAACGCAATGCTTATGGGGGCCGGCGCCAAAGTATGGCATCCGCATGCCCTTTATGCCGGCTTCATAGCTGCTTTTCTCATATTGCCGGTGTTCTATTTCCGGCATTACATCCAAGATAAGGGCAAGTTTCCAGAACATATGCTGCAAGATATCGGGTTGACGCAAGCAGACCTCAAGAACAAGAAGGCAGGCATCTTGCCCTATATAGCAATTGCCGGCGGTCTAATGGTCATGCTTACCGCGAATTGGTTCTTTGTCCTGTAGGATGTGCCATCCCGGCTGATCGCTTTCCCTCTCGGCGCCCGGCATTCGTCATGCGAAACCGGGCCTGAGGGAGGGTCAAGCCGGGATGGTGATCAGCGAACCAACACCAAGTCAGGTTTTGCCGAGACCCTCGCTGCGGCGGCTGTGATCAAGAACGCGGATGGGGTGTCATTGACATGCAGTAAGCCGCCGGGCCAGCCTATTCACCTGCGTCAAAAGCCGGCGCAGGACCTGTTTATCATCTGGTCGCGGTGGCAAGGATAATGGCATCGAAGATGTCCATAACGTAAGCGTCAGTTGAACAGAACGTCGATTTCAGCTTGACGGGCTGTTCAACTGACGCTTCCAAATATCTGGAAGCTCATGCGGGACAACTGGCTCTCCAACCGCATCTTCGAATCCTACGATGAGATCGTCAATCATTGCTGTGATGCTTGGAATATACTGATTGGCCAGCTGGCGCACATCAGATCCATTGGGATGCACAAATGGACGCATGAGTGCTGATCAGTGCAGGTTGATATTAGATCTGCTTTTCCGGGAGCTCCACGATAAGTCCCTCAAGCGATTTTTTAATCCGGATTTGACAGGCGAGCCGTGACCGCAGGGCATCACACCCTAGGGCGAAATCCAGCATTTCCTCTTCAACCGGGTCCTTTTTCGGCAGCTTATCCACCCAATCAGGATCAACATATATATGACATGTCGAGCAGGCGCAGGCGCCCCCACAATCAGCTTCTATACCGCGAATGTTGTTGTCGCGTGCGCCTTCCATCACCGTCGAGTTGGCGGGCACGTCGACCACATTTCTTTTACCATCAAATTCAATATATGTGATTTTTACCATCGGGTTTCCTCTACGGCTTTAAAGGATGAATGCGGCAATCGGGTGAGTTCGGTATCAAATACGTCCGTCTATCCTGAGGCAGCAAGAAGGTCTGAATTCTGATGTGGCCGATCAGGGGCTCTGTTCTAAGCAATTTCTCTCAAAAGATCTTTCAGAAGGATTTTGGGGTTTTCGATCTGGGAGGGGCAAGGTGATTTACCCGATTCAATCAGTTTCTTGCCGATCATATAATCGGATGGTGCATTCATGGCATCAACGGCAAGCAAGCGATCAGCGAGAAAATACCAATGAGAAACAGACCCTTCCTTGGCTCCGTTTCGTCTGACCACATTGCTGAAGCCGCTGTTTAGCCCGGCGATCTGCAACTTGACATCATACTGATCCGACCAGAACCAGGGCTTGGCGATATATTCAGTATTGCCCCCGAGAATGTTAGTTGCCACTGTTTCAGCATGTTCGATGGCATGGGGCACGCTTTCCAGGCGAATGCGCGTTCCCATATAAGGGAAGGAAGCACAATCTCCAGCGGCCCAGACGTTTTGGACGGAGGCTTTTCCAAACGCGTCTGTACAGATTCCGTTATTAACATCCAGTCCGGCTTCTCTCGCGATTTCACTATTTGGCTTGATGCCGACGCCAACAACCACAAAGTCCACATCAATCTTCTGACCATCTGTCATCAGGGCCTGCGTGACCTGTTCGTCACCCTGCAACTCTGCAAGACCGGTGCCCTCCAGAACCTCGACGCCGTTACTCTGGTGGAGGCTTCGGAAAAAATCAGAGGTTTCCGGGGCGGCGACACGTTGCAGGATGCGATCTGCTGCTTCCACCACGGTTACATTGAGACCTTTTCGGGCCGCAACGGCCGCTGCCTCAAGGCCAATATAGCCGCCGCCTACGATCAAGACCTTTCGACCGGTCAAAAACTCGGCGCTCATTGCGTCAATATCTGCGAGCGTGCGGACATAATAGACACGCCGTAGATCGCCGCCCATAGCGGCTGGCAGCCGCGCTGGACGTGATCCAGTGGTAAACACCAGTTCGTCATATTTCAGTGACGTTTGCTTTAGCTGAACGGTCTGAGTTGTCGGATCAACCGCCGTGACGCGTTGGCCCAGGCACAGCGTGATGTTGTTTTGATCATAGCTGGCTTGGGGGCGTAAATAGAGACGTTCCCGCGCCATTTCTCCCAGCAGATAGGATTTGGAGAGGGGTGGCCGCTGATAGGGGAGGTCGGCTTCTTCCCCGATCAGGGTGATTTTCCCAGTATGGCCAAGCGCGCGCAGCTTGAACACCAATGAACTGCCCGCCTGGCCGGCGCCGACCACAACAATATGTTTCACTTGCTCAGTCCCTGCTTTTTCATGAGGTCTGCTTTTGTTTTAGAAGCTGCGATCGGAAATGTGACAAGGCGCTAGTCCAGTGAGTTGTTACCTTCGTTCTGCATCAAAAAAGCGGTGCAGCACTTAAGTCGCGCCAATCTCGTGCCCGGCCAGTCGTTCCAGCGCCTTGATCAGGCCGGAATGGTCATCATCCTTGCCGCCATTGGCAGAGCAGGAGTTGAAAAGCTCCTGACAGGTTGCGGTATTAGGCAGAGAAACGCCCAATGCACGTCCCGATTGCAGCGCCAGATTGAGATCTTTCTGGTGCAAACTTACCCGAAAACCCGGATCGAAGGTGCGGTTGATCATCCGTTCGCCGTGGACCTCGAGAATTTTAGAAGACGCAAAGCCGCCCATCAACGCTTTGCGCACCACGGCGGGATCGCAGCCGGCGCGGGAGGCAAAAACCAGTGCCTCGCTGACCGCTTCGATATTGAGGGCGACGATTATCTGGTTGGCGATCTTGCACGTCTGTCCCGCACCATTATGTCTGCCGATCTGGGTGATGTTCTCACCCATCAGCGCAAAGAGCGGCATTGCCCGCTCGAACGCCGCCTCCGGGCCGCCGACCATAATGGTCAATGTGGCAGCCTTTGCACCGACCTCCCCGCCGGACACTGGCGCATCGAGATAAAGAGCGCCTTTGGCGTTGACTGCGCTGGCCAGTTCGGCGGTGGCAATCGGGCAGATCGAGCTCATGTCGATCACCAAGGCTCCGTCTTGCAACCTCGCGATAAGGCCATTTTCACCGAGCAAAACGCGCTCCACATCCGATGTATCGGGCACCATAATGATGATCGTGTCGCACGCGGCCGCAATTTCAGCGGGAGACGCCACCACCTTGACGGATTTACCGTCCAGGGCATCGGGCAGGGGCGAGTTATTGAGGCAGGTCCATATCGTGTGGCCGGCAGCCAACAGGTGCCCCGCCATTGGGGCCCCCATCACGCCGAGGCCAATGAAGCCGATATTCATGCTTGTCTCCTTTGGGTTGGTTCACGCCGAACCGTTGAGCGGTCAGTAACCAAGATCGGGCTGAATCGGGTTGAGCAACGGTTTGCCGGCCAGAAAAAGCTCCATGTTGCGGAAGAACAAATCGAGTGTAAGCGGGATATAGGCATCTCCGTCATCGGCCGAGACATGCGGCGTCAGGATGAGATTGGGGGTCTCCCAAAGGCGTGACTCCTCAGGCACTGGCTCGGGGTCGAACACGTCCAGAATTGCCCCGCCAATTGTGCCATCCTCAAGCTTATCGCAGAGCGCATCGTAATCCATCACTGCTTCACGCCCGATATTGATGATGCCAGCGCCGGGTTTCATCAGGTCCAGGCGCTGTCGATTCATCAATCCGCGGGTTTCGGGTGTGTCAGGGGTGGCAATGAACAGATAATCTGCGCGCGGCAGCACGGTGTCCAGTTGCTCGGTGGTCACAACTTCATCGCAGCCCTCGACCGCACGGCCACTGCGGTTCACGCCGATCACGTGAACCCCGAGCTTTTGAACTTTCTGGGCCGCAGCGCCGCCCAGACTGCCGGTGCCCAAGACCACCAGCGTCTTGCCGGCAATGGGCGAGGCATAAAGCGAATCGTAAACCCGTTTCCTTTGGTTGGTCATGATGGCGGGAATATGAGAATGCAGCATGAGCACGGCCATCATGCCAAACTCACCTGCTTTGGCCGCATGCACCCCTTTGTTGTTGGTCAGCGTTACCCCTTCCGGCAGCCAGGTCATGGGCAGCATATGCTCAACACCGGCGCCGATGCAGTGGATCCATCTCAGCTTTGGCGCGATTTCGGCAAGGTTGTCGACCGGAAGATCCCAGGTCAACAGAACCTCCGCATCCTGCATCGAGCTTTCGAAATTGTCGGTGTCCCAGTCGACTTTTACACTCAGCTGGTCGGCCATGTCGGAGAACTTTGCTAAAGCCGTGTCGAAGCGCTCTTGCGTTATCGTGAAAACCTCTTCGCCTTCGGGCGTGTTGGGAAACGATCCCGGCGCCCACCGGTTGTTTTTCACATGAACTTTCATGACCATCAGCGGACCCCTTCGGCTTCGATTTCTTTCAGCTTCTCGACAATTTCTGCGTCACGCGCAGCATCGTCCAGCGCCTCGGCAGAAAACTGAGCTTCCAAGATTTTTTCACCGGTCCGGATCAGGTATTCCCGATCATCCTGTCCTTCCAGGGGCGGCATCCTGAGGACCGTATCCTGCCCGTAGGTCCGCACCGACAGGCCTTGGGGGTGAACCGGCTGCGGTGGCTCGATCCCCTCACTGACCAGATCCCGAACCTGTTTGCGCGCGCGGCGACGATAGAGCGATATGCCGCGATCTGTCGGCATGAGATGTTCGCCCTTGTGGGTCGAAATCGGCCCCATACCTTCGACCGCCTCGGAATCGGCCGGATAGCGCTGTTTCTCCTCGGGCGAGCGGTCCAGAATCTCACCCTGCTCGATCAACTCACAGCCTTCTTTGGTATTGTACTCAAGTGGATCTCCACGCTCGCCAAAATTGGCCCACGCGTAGACAATCGAGTTTTCATCATCCACCGGTACCACCCAGCGCGTGAAGCAGGAACGTCCAAAATAACGCTGCTCGGTTCCATCGGCGGCAAAGGCTGAACCAGCCTGAGTGAAGTTTGGCAAGATCAGCTCATTGACCCGGGTCCAGATATTATCGCCGATACGGCGTGTCGAAGATCCCAGGAAATGGTTTTCGTTGCGCTCATAGAACTTCAGCTCGCCAAGTTCGGACATGCCTTCGGAGAACTGCGGGCGACTGTTCTGGCCATGTAGGAAGCTTGTGTGAACCGGATCGAGGATCGCATCCATGACCTGGATCCAGTTACAGGTGTAAGGTGCCTGATAGGGTGTGGTCACCATATCGGGGATTGCAAAAGCATCGTAGAATGGAAACTCCGGCTGCTTCTCCGGAGGTCCCATATAGGCGAAAATCAGACCGTTGAATTCGATCACCGGGTAGGCACCCAGCCGGGTTTTTTCGCGCACCATATCTGCGGCGTTCGAGTTTTCTGCGGGAGTTTCCAGAATTTCCCCGTCTGGCGCAAAGAGCCAGCCATGATAGCAGCAGCGAATGCCGTTATCTTCACATTTGCCGTATTCCAGCGAGGCCCGACGGTGCGGACAGTATTTGTGAACCAGACCGAACTTCTGGCCCCCTGCATAGCGGAAGACGACAAGTTCTTCGCCCAGGATTTTGATGGCTTTGGGCAGCTCTCCCAACTCGGCTGTCAGGTAAACAGGGTGCCAAAAGCGGCGCAGATATTCTCCGGCGGGGGTGCCGGGGCCGACGCGCGCCAGCTCCTCATCAATGCCTGCCGTCTCGGTCTGTGAATATCCCCGGAAGTTTCCCACGAACATCTCGGATAACGATTTGGTTTGAGCGATTTCCATCGGTACTATCCCCTTATGCGCCCAGAGCCGGGCGACGATCTGATGGCTTTGAACTATGGATAGCTTAATCCGCAAGTCAACATGTTTATCCTGATGTAAGCGCAATTTAGGTGTATAAATCTTCGTAATCACCATCATATGAGCGATATGGTTGCGAAATTACGACGCAAGGACAGAAAGAATGAGTAAACTTGAGAAAGCTGCGGCACCGCAGCGCAACAGCGGCAAGGCACTGCTTGGAGACAAGCTGAATCGTCGTATTATCAGCATGTTGCGTGAGGATGGGCGCATGGCATTTTCGGAAATGGCGCAGGCGCTCGACGTTTCCGAGGGGACGATCCGCAACCGTGTGAACAGCATGAAGGCAAGCGGAACATTGCATATAGCTGCCTTAACCGACCCCAAGGTGTCAGAATATCAGACAGAGGCGATGTTGGGCTTGAGGGTGGCTGCGAACTGTCAGCCCAAACAGGTGGCAGAGCGTTTGGAGGGTATCGACGAGGTCGTCTATATCGCTTGGGTGAGCGGCCGCTACGACATGTTGGTTGAGGTTCTGAGTGACGGAGAGGGCGCGCTGGTGAAGCTGCTGGAGACGCATATTTACGGCAAATCCGATATTGTGGATGTCGAGGTGATGACGCGCTTGAAGAACTTTAAGAACCAATTCCTCCTCAAAAGAAACTGGAGCTGAGCCGCGCGACGCGCCGGGGCAAGGGCGAGCGGCGCAAGGATGCTTCCTGACTTAACTTGAGTGGCTGCGATGGAATTTTACCCACCTAGAGTATCCGTCTTGGTCAAGCCATTTTCAGCGTCCATTTACGGCCATACTTGGATCGCTGCCAAACCCCTCTTGGCCGCGACTCCAAAGTGGCGGTACGAATAACGCACTTAACCGGGAAGCCCCTTGCTGTATTCGCATATATACGAAAATAAATGTTGACTTACGCAATATCGCGTCCATAGTTTCTATGAAATTCGTTTAGAGCTGGAAAGCTTGTTTGGGGGGCGAGAGGATGGCGTGGCGCAGAGAGCGGCAGACCGAGGCAAGCCTGGACACTGCACGGGATGGGCGCCGTCCAACTGGCGATGACCTAGATTACGCCATTGTCAAATTGCTGGAGGTGGATGGCCGCAAGGCGTTTTCAGAAATCGCGCACGAGCTGAATGTCTCCGAAGGCACCATCAGAAATCGCGTCGGCCGAATGAAAGAGGCGGGCGTATTGCGCATTGTTGCAATCGCCGATCCGGCGGCGACCGAATACCAGACCAGCGTGATGCTGGGGCTGAAGGTCGCGCAGGGGCACACCCCGCAACAAGTCGCGGCCCGGCTCGAGAAAGAAGCCTTCGTTGTCTACATATTGTGGGTGGCCGGTCGTTTCGATCTGGTGGTCGAAGTCGTCTGCGACCAGCAAGAGCATCTTCTAGAGTTCCTAGAGGCAGAGTTTCACAGTGCTGAAGATCTGGCTGCGATCGAGGTGATGCCGGGATTAAGGAACTTCAAGAACCAGTTTCTACTGAAGCGGATTTGGGCAACGCCCAAAGAGACGTGAAAACCGGCCATTCGCCCTACACGAATGACCGGCATCACGATTGTATCAAAACTGAAGGATAGAAAAGTGAAAGATAGGGTAGAAGCAAACACGGCCTTCGACAAGAAGGTTTATTATGAGTGTTTTGATGAAGCGATCGAGCGCAATCGCCCCCGGATCGATGAGGTGCGGGCAAGGCTGGAAGCGGCCGGCGTGAAATATGTCATGTCGAGCTGGATCGACCTGCACGGCATCCCCAAGACCAAGCCGGTCCCGATGAGTGACTTCGAGGATCTCTGTCTGGGCAAGGGGCCGCAATTTGCCGTTCACTCGGTCTCGTTTGTCCCCGAGCTGACTCCGGCCGATTCCGATCAGGTCATGGTCCCCGATCTGGACGCAGTCTATATTTGTCCTTGGGACAATACGATCGCAATCATCTTTGCAGATCTCTTCTGGGAGGGCGCTCCCTATAATGTTTGCCCCCGTCAGGCACTGAAGCGCGCCATTCATGAAGCGCAGCAGAAGGGCTATGTGGGCTATGCCGGGATCGAGCCGGAATTCATCGTCATGAAGCACGATGAGAACGGTGAGCCGGTCAAGGCGTTTGATGATGACCCGCGGGAGGGCCTGCGCCCACGGCGCCAGGCATTCGGCTATGACGTGGAGTATTCCATGGATTCCATGCCGTTCCTGAAGGAATTGATCGATATTCTGGAAGGGATGGGGTGGAATCTGCACGATGTGGTGGCCGAGGGCGCTTACTCCCAGTTTGAGCTGGATTTCACTTATACAGATCTTCTAGAAATGGCCGACCGCTTCGTCTTCTTGCGTCTCCTGCTCAAGGAAATTGCCAAGTCGCACGGCATGTTCGTAACCTTCATGCCAAAGCCCACTGTCGGGGATTGGCGTTCGGGGGCACATATCAACCTGTCATTGCAGCACAAAGACGCCCCCGGCGAGAACGCTTTCAAGGATGGGGACAAGTGGTCCGATACGGCACGTTTCGCCGTAGGTGGTCTCATGCAACATGCCGAGGCCCTAACTGCGCTGACCTGTCCGATTGTTAACTCCTATAACGGGCTGGTGCCGCGGGTGGGCGGTTTCGAGGGCGGAACCGTGACTTGGGCCCCGACCAATATAACCTATGGTTATAATAATCGCTCGGCTCAGTTCCGCTTGCCGCAAAACCGGTACAGCCTTGAGAACCGCGCGGCGGACATGACCATGAATATCTACCTTGCTCTGGCGATGACCCTGACCGCCTCTGTTCATGGTATCTCCAACAAGATTGATCCCGGCGAACCCACGGATCGTGATCTCTATTCGATGACCGAAGAAGAGTTCAAAGAGGCCGGTATCCGCCGCCTGCCGAGAAACCTGATGCTCGCGACCAATGCGTTGCGAGAGGACGAACTGGCCAAGCACGTGCTGGGCCCGGTCATGCACAACTCCTACATCACCTACAAGAATGACGAGTGGGAACGGTACCATCAGGCCGTCACCGATTGGGAAGTGCAGGAATATATCCGCCTCTACTGAGTCGAACCTCTTGGCCTGTGATCCCGCTCACAGGCCAAGAATTTGTGATCTGGTAGTACGTGACACCCGCAGCCCTGCTTTCGGGCACCAATCCAGGCTGGTGCCGCTCAGTGAAATTCAGAAACGCGGCGGTTTTTAGCAAACGAAATAAGACGGATGATCGCGATGCGGCGCGCCCTGTTTTGAAGGAGACCTCTGCTGAAATGGCAACCATGACCGATGAGTATAAAACCTTTGCCTTGGGCGATGTCCCGTTGCTTTCAGGGGAGGTTTTGCGCGACGCGAAATTGGCTTATAAAACCTATGGTGAATTGTCAGAAACGCGCGACAATGTTGTTGTTTTGCCGACCTTCTACACCGGCACCCATGCACGAAACGAGGGTTTTTTTGGCAGCGGTCGGGCAATCGATCCGGCGCGCCATTTCATCATTTGCCCCAATCTTTTTGGCAACGGCCTGTCTTCGTCGCCCAGCAATACACCGTCGCCACAGGACGGACCGCGCTTTCCGCTGGTGCAGATGTGGGACAATATCGCCTGCCAGTACCGGTTGCTGCATGACCATCTCGGGATAGAGCGTATCGCGCTCGTTGCGGGCTGGTCGATGGCGGGATGTCAGGCCTATCAATGGGCCGCGCAATACCCCGATATGGTCCAGGCAATCCTGCCATTCTGCGCCTCCGCGAAAACCTCGCCGCATAATTTTGTCTTTCTCGAAGGGGTCAAGGCCGCGCTTTGCGCGGATAGCGCCTGGAATGGTGGAGATTACGCCACACCACCGGTGGCTGGGCTTAAGGCCTTCGGCCGGGTCTATGCAGGATGGGCTTTTTCACAAACATTCTACCGCGAAGGGCTTTTCCAACAGCTCGGCTTTGATACGCCAGAGGCACTTTTGCAAGATTGGGAAGCCGACCATGTCGAGCATTGGGACGCCAACAATCTGCTTGCGAAACTGGCCACCTGGCAGGCGGGCGACATAAGTGCCGGACCGCTTTATCAGGGGGATTTCCACAAAGCACTGGGGTCGATACGGGCCCGCACGATCCTGATGCCGAGCGTTCAGGACCTTTATTTTCCACCCGCGGACAATGAAATCGAGGCCCGCTATATGCCGGATGCCGAGCTCTGCCCTTACGACTCTCCCTGGGGGCATTGTGCGGCCAATCCGGGCAACGACGCCGGCTTCACCGCCGCACTCGACGCTAATATCCGCAAGTTATTACAATAATTCGCCCCCGCTGGCGGAGTGGGCTTGAAATCGAATAAAAATCGATGTTCCTGTAAATTTCCTTCGCTTTAAGTAAAGTCATGTGCAATTATTGACGTATATTTAGAATAAGGGCGACCTATCGCGAATATCGTAGCTCGCCGTCGCACGGAGCCACATGTGATTGGAGAATAGATAGGTATGATGCTTCACCTGTTTGAATGTAGCCCGGCCAAGGCGGCCGGCGGTGATATCCGGAGGCCTGCACATCCGCCATATTGGCATATCGTTCTGTCTTCCGCGATCTGTTCGGTGGCCCGCAAATGACCGCTAGCAACGATCCGGTGATCGAATGCCGCTCGCTCTGGAAGGTTTTTGGAGAGCAGGCAGATGCCGCAATGAAGGCCATCCAGCAGGACGGGCTGGGCAAGGAAGAGGTTCTCGAACAGTTTGGCTGCGTTCTGGGTGTGCGGGATGCGTCCTTCTCCGTCCGCAAAGGCGAAATATTCTGCATTATGGGGTTGTCGGGCTCGGGCAAGTCCACGCTGATCCGGCATGTTAACCGGCTGATCGAGCCAACTGCAGGTGATGTCCTGATTGAAGGTGTGAGCATCGGCGATCTGGATAACCGGGCCTTGCGAACGATGCGGTCTTTGAAAATCGGCATGGTGTTCCAGAATATGGCCCTGATGCCGCATCGCACTGTTCTGGAGAATGTCGCTTTTGCGCTCGAAGTCCGCGGCATGACCCGCGCCGAGCGTTTCGAGATCGCTGAGCAAGCGATTGCAACTGTTGATCTGGGTGGTTGGAAAAATCACTATCCGGACCAACTATCGGGGGGCATGCAGCAACGTGTGGGGCTGGCGCGAGCGATCGCCGCTGATCCGCATATCCTGTTGATGGATGAGCCTTTTTCGGCGCTTGATCCACTGATCCGCAAGCAGCTTCAAACGCTGTTCATGGCGCTGGCGGCACAGATGAATAAAACCACGCTCTTCATCACGCATGATCTTGATGAGGCGATCCGTATCGGCGACCGTATTGCCGTGATGAAGGATGGCGAAATCATCCAAATCGGGACACCCGAGCAAATCGTCACAGAGCCTGCTGACAGCTATGTTTCGGATTTTGTTGCAGGGATTTCGAAATTACATCTTGTAACCGCAGCCCGCATCATGGAGCCGATCGAATCCTTCGAGGCCCGCACCGGCCCGTTTGACGCGAATGGCTGGCTGCGCGCAGCCCCGGGTGATCTGCTCAACCGACTTGCTGATCTCTCCATCGACACCGATTTGCCACTGGCCGTGGAAACCGACGGCAAGGTGATCGGCGTGGTTACGAAAAAAGCGCTCATACGCGGTATTCAGGGCCGCTCGCGCGAGGACGAAGGGGCCTATGCGAATGTCTGAAGAAACAACGTTCAACATCCTGAACCCCTTTACGAGTCTTGATCTGGGCATCGCCAGCTGGGCGGACGGCATCAAGGGCTGGGCGATTGCCAATCGCAGTGCAATCCAGCCGCTCAAACGGGTCATCAACGACACTATCATGGGTTTTGAAGGTGTCTTACAGGCGATCCCTCCGGTTATTACAATTGCATTCTTTGTCCTCCTGGCCTGGCAGCTATGCGGGCAGCGTGTGGCTGTCATCGTCGGGGTCTCGCTGATCGCGCTGGGACTGCTTGATCCAACGATCTGGCCCCTTGCGATGACGACATTGGCGATCGTGCTCAGTTCGGTCCTGATTTGCATAGTGATCGGCTTGCCTATCGGGATCCTCGCGGCCAAGTCCGATCGTTTTCACACTATAATCCGCCCCATCCTGGACACTATGCAAACCATTCCGGCTTTCGTTTATCTGGTGCCAGTGGTGATGCTGGTAGGAATCGGCAATGTTTCGGGCGTGATCGTGACCATCGTCTTCGCCCTGCCACCGCTCATTCGCCTGACTTCTTTGGGTATCCGGCAGGTCGACAGCAATGTGGTCGAGGCCGCCCGCGCCTTTGGGGCCAATCCGTTGCAGATCATGTTCAAGGTCGAGCTCCCTTTGGCCACCCCCACCATCATGGCCGGGGTCAACCAAACCATCATGCTCGCCCTCTCGATGGTGGTCATCGCGTCAATGATTGCGGTCAAGGGGCTGGGTAACGAGGTTCTGCGTGCGATGGGGCGTCTGGATGCGGGCAAGGCTATTGTTGGCGGTCTTGGCATTGTCCTGCTGGCCATTGTTCTTGACCGCATCACTCAGGGCGTAACTCAAACCGGGCGTGAACGCGGATATCGCCATTGGTGGCAGGGCGGGCCGATCGGCTTGTTGCTCTGGGCGATCACTTTCCTGCGCCGTCCCTCGGCTGCCGCCACAGAAGCGGCATCCGGCGGCGATACAGTCCAAATATCCAGTGCATCGTCAGAAGGTTAAGCCGGACTTACCGCATAACAACAGGGAGAAATAAATGAGAATGTTCAGATTGGGTATCGCCGGAGCGGCATCCGCGTATATTACACTTGCCGGGGTGGCTGGTGCCAGCGAAAAGCCCGGAGAAAACGTCACGGCACGCCCCATTGAGGGGACGGTGCTGGAAGAGCGGTTCCAAAACCAGATCATCTATCGCGCACTGCAAGAGCTGGGCTATGAGATAGCCGAGCCCCAGTCCGTTGAATACCAAACGATCCATTTGGCAATCGGGGCCGGAGACGGCGATTTTACCACCGTTCATTACGATCCGCTGCACGATCCTTTTTTTGAGGAATCGGGCGGCGAAGCCGCCATGAGCCGGGCTGGACACCTCATCAAGGGAGCAGTGCAGGGGTATCTGGTAGACAAAGCCTCATATGACGCAGGCATTACCAATATTGGCGCTCTCGCCGATCCTGAAATAGCGGCACGATTTGACACCAATGGCGACGGTTCTGCAGATCTGGCTGGCTGCCCGCCGGGCTGGGGCTGTGAGCGAGTGATCGAGCATCACTTGACCGAATATGGTTTGCGCGACACCGTGACCCATAACCAAGGCGCCTATAACGCAGTTATCGCGGATACAATTGCCAACCACCAGGATGGCAAGCCAGTCATATATTACACTTGGACGCCCTATTGGGTCTCTGGGGTTTTGGTGCCTGGGAAAAATGTCGAATGGCTTGAGGTTCCCTATACATCCTTGCCCGATGACCGCGCAGACAACACGATTTATGACGGAAAAAATCTGGGCTTTTCGGTGAATGAACTGCGCATTCTCGCCAATAAAGAGTTCTTGGACGCAAATCCGGCCGCCGCCAAGCTCTTCGAGCTTGCCGAGATTGATATCGATGACGTGTCAGCAGAAAACTACAAGATGCGTGAGGGGGAGGACTCGATTAAAGATATCGACCGTCACGTTGATCAGTGGATTGAGACCAACCGAAATACTTATGACAGCTGGATCGCTGCCGCCCGTGAGGCTGCAAAAGGATGATAAAAGTTGACGAGGGCATGTTGCGTTCAATCGCATAATTGACGCCACTTAAACGCAACGCGCTCGAGATCTTGAAGCGCTGCCTGAATATCCGGCGAATCGGGACTCTTCCCCGGTTCGCTCAAAACCGGGTCAATCTAAAGCGCCAGACTCTCAGGCCGGTGCCTAGTTTGATTTTATTCCAGCATAATGGTAGCTTAATTTGCGTGGTGCCGCGAATAGAGGTCGCTCCTAACCAAACCCAATCACGCCAATAGCGCATTTTAATGGAACTGTGCGCAAGTGGATGGGTTCTCTCTGGCGGCCCACGCGCCCACCAAATAACCCGGCACCGAGTGTCTCGCAACGCGGGTTAGGCAAAAAATCGCAGCCTCAACGCGAAAGCGCCGGAAACTACTATGCCCCCACTGTAGCCGAGACTGCATTCGTCATTGCTGTGCTTGCTTGCCAGTTTCGCAACCCGAATTTTCGCCGATGATCGGCAGCGACCTCCAGCGCCACCACCGGCCATGCACTAAGCTTTGCCGATGAATTCGCGCGTCTTTTACAGCAAAAACTAGACACAGCCCCAAGAATTATCAACCTGATTAACGCCCTCTTCTGAGCCAGATTGTCGCGCTGCAAAATCTTTGCTATAGGCGGTGATAGATATGATTTGGAAATCACAAAAATGACTGACAGAACATAGCTGTAAACGGTATCACAACCGCAAAAAAATAAAAAAGCTGAGTAGGCCATGCGAATGTACCCCCTGGGAAAAGGGGTATTACCACTGAACTAAGGGAGCGATCAGAAATGACGGATTCACGCGAAAGATTGAAAGAACAAGCAAAGAAAGATGGCATCGAGTTTTTCATGGCGCTGGGTACCGAGGTAAACGGAAAACCGTGCGCTTCGGTGGCACCGGCAAAATATATCGACAGCCTGCTTGATGATGGCGCGGCTTTTGCCGGATTCGCAGCCGGTGGGCTTAATCAAACCCCGGCGGATGGCGACATCGCGTTTATGCCCGAGGCATCGACCTATACCCGCATGCCGTGGCGTCCCAATATGGCGGTTTTGCATGCCTCGCCCTATGTCAAAGGAGAGGCATGGCCCTATGCCTCGCGTGTGATCCTGCAAAACCTGCTGGACAAGATCAAATCCGAGCATGGCTGGACACTCAAAACCGGAATGGAGCCGGAGTTTTTCCTGGTGCGGCGCAAAGAGGACGGCACCATCGTCATGGCCGATGCGCTCGATACCTCGGTCAAGCCTTGCTATCACGCCTATGGAATAGAACATGCGTGGCCGTTCCTCAGCAAGATGTCCCAGTATATCAACCAACTGGGCTGGGGGAGCCCGGCGGTAGATGCCGAAGATGGCAATGGCCAATATGAGGTGAATATCGATTACGCGGACGCGATGACGACCGCCGACCGGCTGATCTTCTTCCGCTATATGGCCCATGCCGTGGCTTTTCAGGACGGCCAAGGGATCATTCCGACCTTCATGGGGAAGCCATTTACAAATAACACGGGCACCGGGCTGAACACACATCTCAGCATTTGGGACGACAACGGCAACAATTTGTTCCAGGATGATCAAGATGCTCTGGGGATGTCGAAACTCGGCTATCATTTCATCGCCGGCGTTCTCAAACATTCCTTGGGCATTCAGGCTCTGATCGGATCGAACGTAAATGCCTATAAGCGCATTGGCGTGCCACACCCGTCCTCCGGATCGACCTGGACCCCGACACACATCATGTATGGGGCGAACAACCGTACAACGATGATCCGGATCCCGGCACCGGGCCGGTTTGAGCATCGCGGCGTTGATGGCGGGGCCAGCCCCCATCTTGCCACCGCTGCCATTCTGGCGGCCGGCCTTGACGGTATCGCACGGGAGTTGGACCCGGGCGAATGCCTGCAGGAAAGAAACACCTATACCATGAGCCAGAAAGAGCTGTCCGGGTATACCCGCCTGCCGGCGACCCTCTGGGATGCAGCAAATGCCCTGCAGGAAAATGAGGTGATCCGGAAGGCGTTGGGCAAGGGTCCCCATGGCGACTTTGTCGACTTCTTCGCACAAGAGAAGCGCGATGAGTTCGCCATGTACCACTCGCAAGTGACGCAGTGGGAGATCGATCACTATCTCATGGGGCCGGCGCCAATGCGGTAATACCCCTTATGGGGCAGGGCCAGAACGATACGGCCCTGCCTTACAGAGGTGGTTGCAGGATCTCGGACCAGTTGCCAAGCTTTGGCTACCGACGAAGGAAGACCCCTATGACGACGCGGAAACGCAATTCGGCTGAGTTCAAGGCCAAGGTTGCGCTTGAGGCCATCCGTGCAGAATTGACGATGGCTTCAACACCGCCATGATATGCTGTCCTCGCGGGCAATCACCAACTTCCACCTATTTCTCTCAGCATAGACATCCTGCGCTTCTTTCTTTCGGTCACTACCGACCGGCGCGTGAGCTTGCCCTCAGCCAAACGTGATCCTGTCAAGAAGCTTGCGGGCATTGATCTGATAGTCGAACTTTACGAGCGCATTGGCGCGCGCAGCCGATCCGATGCGGGCTACCAGTTCAGGCTCATCAGCCATGCGAAGTAGCAACTTTGCAATGGTCGCAACATCCTGCTGCTCGACTAGGAAACCGTCGGTGCCGTCCTCAATCATATCGGGTGTTCCCCCGATTCGCGAACAAATCACAGGTAAACCGCAAGCCATCGCTTCCATCACGGTGACCGGTGCAGCCTCGCCTTTGCCGATTGATGTCAGGGCCAAGGCATCAGCGCGGTTCAATAGGTCGAGGACGGCCGCCTCATTCAGCGCGCCCAGCATCTCCACTTGGCTTTCGAGTCCGAGTTGCCTGATCTCAGCCTCGATTGCCGCCTTCTCGGGACCGTCGCCAGCAATCTTGTAATGCATAATCCGGCCTTGGTCGCGAAGACGCGCCATTGCCCGCAAAAAGAAACGATGGCCCTTGACGTGGTTCAGTCGAGCGATTGTCGCCACGGTGAAGATCTGGTTATTCGGGCACGGACCAGGCGAAAAGCTGGCACAATTAACTCCCATCCAGATCACCGGCGCATCAGTGGCGGGACTAACCAATAGAACCTGACGAGAAAGCGGTCGCGTCACGGCCGCCACGAAGTTGGCGCGTTTCATTTTGGCAGCATGGTCGGCGCCATAAACAGGAAGGTCACCGTGCAAGGTTAAACTGTATGGCAGGTCGTCGAGAATATTCGCGAGGGCACCCAGATGAGCAGCGTTGGCACAGGAGTGAATGTGCAAGTGGGTCACCCCGGCCTTGCGCGCATCGGCGACCAGCGTGGTGGCGGAGGGGAGTAGCCCCAAGAGCTTCAGGCGCGCCTTGATCGGCGTCTCGTCGAGTCGCATTATATACGCCGAGGCACGTAGGGTACGCAAAGGATGCGTCAGAAGTCTTGCGATGAATGAGTCAATCCGTGGCGGAAATAGATATGTCGTCCGAACCATAGCTTGCTGAGCGAAAGCATGGGGGCAGGACTCAGGAGCAGGACGGCGAGTCGAATAAATGCGCACCCCTGTTCCGGCTTCTTCGAACGCACCGATTTCTCGCCAGAAGAAAGCATGAGTCTGATCTGGAAATTCGGGAACAAGGTAACCTAATGTCATTATAAAAACACTACCTTTTATTTAAAGCTATTGGAAACTTGCTCCGACTATAACTACAATTCAAAAATGAAGATGCTATGATAGGTTTCTGATCTCTGATCTAAACCCATCCTTTGGATGGGATTTGGCTTGTTCCGAGCTACTTTTTAAGCCTGCTGGTTGAGTGGGTTGATAGCATTTTCTGCCAATAGAGCAGCCCCGATGGACCGTCGCGATGACTTCTTTGGCGTCATTTTTATATAGACGGGCGAACCGCATGTTTAGGAGCAATGAACTGATGCGGTGCACAGGGGGAGGCGGCAAGGTACTCACTTTCGTTCGGCGGCTGTTTCAAGAACTTCGCTCCAAGCTGCACTAAATGCCGAGACTCCAAAATGTTGCGCTCGTGAGGGCCCTCCGTCGGCCAGATGTCGTCGAAGCGCCACATCTGCAAGCGTGCTTATAATCGCCTTGCTCAACGCGTTGGTGTCTTGAGGTGGAACCAGAACGCCATAACGCCCATTTTGCAGGATTTCCGCAGGTCCGGACGGGCAATCAAAGGCTACAACTGGTACACGACAAGCAAGTGCCTCTGCCACAACGAGTCCGAACCCTTCAAACCGCGAAGCCAGTACAAACAGCGTTGCGCGCGCCATGAAGCGATATGGATTCTCCTGAAATCCGAGAAAATGAACAGTGTCCGTAACCTCAAGCTTGGCTGCCAGTTTTTTTAGCATTGCACCTTCACCACCATCACCCAAGATAAACAGATTGTGCTTTATTCCAGCCTGAAGCGCCAAAGCGTGAGCGCGGATCAGCAGATCATGGCCTTTCTGGCGATCAAGGCGACCAACCGCCACAACCGTTGGCGCCTCAAACAGGCCCTGCATATCCTCAGGTAGGTCAACCGAAGCGGCGCTCTCAATAGCGGAAACATCAATACAGTTCGTTATGACATGTAGTCGTCCCCGGGCGCTGGGGAATGCATTGGCATGGGAACTGGCTACTCCCTGAGAGCAAGCAACGATAACCGACGCCTGTTGAAAGAAGCGGACCACCAATCGGGTTCGCCAACTCACAATCCTGGAAAAACGGCTCCAATCTGCGTGGAGCCATAACACTACAGGGCGACGCAATACCATCCCGGCAAACAGGGCGAGACCCGATGCACGTCCCTCATTTGACCCTACGATTACATCAGCACCTCGTGCCAAGCGCAACGTTTCGCAGAGATGGCGAAACAGATGCCAACGGCGATAATACCCCGTCACCCCAAAAATTATATCACCCAGCTGCTTTCTGCTAGGATCAAACTGGATCGGCAAGCGCTCGTGCACATACATACAAACCTCGAAGCGATCGCGGTCAAGCTCCTCGAGAAGTTGCAGCGACATGCGCTCCGCTCCACCGCGGTTGAAATTAGGCGCACAAAGTAATATCCGAAGTGGTTTCATGAAGTTCCACTTTAAATGTATGATTACAGCAGTTGCGAGAATTATACGTAAACGGTGCGCCTATCACACGGTCTGTGTGTAATTCCACGGCATAAACTTGATGATTTGGCTTTGCCGGTGCCCGTCCGCGATGGCGGGGGGGGGTCTGGGTCAGATAGCCGAGCGGCGTAAAAGTCGTCCACCTTTACCCTTTCTGGTGCCAGGGAGGGCGGGAGGGTTTTCACCGTGGATTTGTATCAGCAGGTTCGGCTGGCGTGTGCTGAGAGCATGAGCCAGCGGGAGGCGGTGGACCTGTCACGGTTTGATACCGCTCATTAAATGCCATTTACTGCAACAAAGCCCCTTATTCTATTATGTTACGCTTCAAACATCTCCGCTCAAGTGAACTTTTGCACCGCCTGTTTTCAGCTTATTCAACAGGTCCGCGCCGGGGTTCGCGTCTGTGACCAGATGGATACCTTCGGTCCAGCCAGTAATGTATTTTAGTGACCGGCAGTCAAATTTGGACTGATCAGCCAAGATGTACACCGTCTGCGAACATTCGATCATCGCACGATAGACTTCGGACGGACCCAGCATAGCTTCGCTCACGCCGCCGGAATCCACGCCCGATGCGCCCATAAACGCGATCGGAATATGGAAGCGTTGGATTGCAGCCAGGGTTTCAGGCCCCGTCACAAGGCCCTCCTTGCCGTCGAAAAGGCCGGGCAGGCACATGATCTGAATGTTCGCATTCTCTGACAGTTCCGAAGCGACCCGGTGCGCAGGGGTTAGAACCGTCAGCCGCCGTGTGGTGCTGCGCAGCGCGCGCGCGAAATGCAGAGTCGTTGCACCGCCTCCGACAAAGATGGTTTCCGCATCCTGTACCAAATCTATTGCTTTCCGCGCGATAGCCTGCCGCGCCGCGATATGATGGCTTAGCCGTTCGGCCAGATGTGGCTCGGACACTTGGCCGCGGACTGCACCACCATAGGTCCGGTTAATGCGCCCCGTCGCATCCAAATGGGTCAGATCGCGCCGGATCGTTTCGGATGACACATTCAGCGTATCGGCCAACTCGCTGACGCGCATAGCCGGATTGCGGTCCAGCGCCTCAAGGATCTGATCTTGTCGCCGTTCCTTCTTAGACAGTGTCATCTGCATGTCCCTTTGATTTTCCAACATTATAGCCCGTTGCCTACTAGATTCACAAAAAGAAAATGCCCGACATGCCACAAAAATGTTGCCAACCCAAGCCTCCGGGTTAATGTGGGAGTTGAATTGGGGGGGAATCACGCGTGTTCAACTACGGATTTTTCAGCTTCGAATCTAAGGATGACCTTTTACAAAGGGCCGCCGAATACTGGAATCCCGGGAAGGTGCAGTTCTGGAGCGATGCGGGCACGCCGATGGTGATCGACCGCCGTGAGGAATATTTTCTGCATGATATGTCTGGCAAGCGTCTGATCGACCTTCACTTGAATGGCGGCACCTATAATTTTGGCCATCGCAATCCCGAATTGGTGGCGACGCTGAAATCCGGTCTGGATTATTTCGACATGGGCAACCACTGGTTTCCCTCTGTCGCGCGCGCGGCCTTTGCCGAGCAACTGATCAAGACGGCGCCGCATATGCAATATGCGATCTTTGGCGCAGGCGGCGCCGAAGCAGTTGAAATTGCCTTAAAAACAGCGCGCTACGTCACTAAGCGTAAGAAGATCGTGTCAATCATCAAGGGCTATCACGGTCATTCAGGCCTATCGGTTGCCACCGGGGATGAGCGGTTTTCCAAGATCTTTTTGGCGGACCGCCCGGAAGAATTCCTGAATGTGCCGTTCAATGATCCCGATGCGCTGGAGCAGGTGCTGAAGAAAGGCGATGTCGCCGCCTTCATCATCGAGACGATCCCGGCGACCTATGGGTTTCCGATGCCGGATGATGATTACCTGCGCGAATGTCACCGCATTTGCCGCAAATACGGCACACTTCTCATCTCGGACGAGGTGCAGACCGGGCTGATGCGCACCGGCGTGATGTGGGGCTGGCAGGGCTATGGTATCCAGCCTGATATCATGGTCTGCGGCAAGGGTCTGGGTGGTGGGATCTATCCCATTTCGGCATGCCTTGTGACCAAGGAATGTGGCGGTTGGCTGACCGAGGACGGAGCGGCGCATATTTCCACCGCAGGCGGTGCCGAGCTGGGTTGCCTCGTCGGTCACAAGGTGATCGAGATGCTGCACCGCCCCGAGATCATCTCGAACGTACATTTCGTGACGGATTTCTTCGCCGCCGGGATGCAGGAAATGATGGCGCGCCACAGCGATATCTTTGTCGGCGTGCGTCAGCGCGGGGTGGTTCTGGGGTTGGAGTTTGACCATCCCGAGGGCGCTGTGGCGGTGTCGCGCGCGCTGTATGAAAATGGCGTCTGGGCGATCTTCTCATCGCTGGACAAGCGCGTGCTCCAGTTCAAGCCGGGCGTGATGCTGACCGTGGATGTGTGCCAGGAAATCATGGACCGCTTTGATACGGCGATGCCACGCGCCAGACAATTGTTAAAGACGATGAGGACAGCCGCATGAGCGCCGATCCAAACGCCGCGCGCTTGGTCGTTCCTGACCCCGCGATCGCGACCGCCCATATGAAGATCAGCCGCGCCCATTGGGCTGTGCGCCAGTTCGGGAAAGCAAACCGCGTGACGGTTCTGAAAGTGGCCGAGGCTGTAGCGCGCGCAGCCCATGTCAAGGCCGGGCACTATGCCGACTGGGCCGTGCGCGAGACCGGCTTTGGCGTGGTCGAGCACAAGAAGTTAAAGAACGAGCTTAGCACCCTGCCGCTGCTAGATTATTACCGCGATCTGGACTTGGTCAGCGCCCGCATTCTACCTGATACGAAGATGGTGGAACTAGCCAAACCTGCCGGCGTGATCTTTGCTCTAACGCCCGCGACCAACCCGATTGCCACGCTCTATTACAAGGCGATGCTGGCGATTCTCAGCCGCAACGCTATCGTGTTCAGCCCGCATCCTGCAGCCCGGGAATGCAGCCTTGATGCCGCAAAAACACTAGCCGATGCTGCCGAGTCTGCTGGCGCGCCCGCAGGACTGATCCAGTGTGTTGAGGATCCTTCGGTCCCGCTGGTGCAGGAAATCATGGCTTCTGACAAGGTTGCGGTAATCATGGCGACAGGCGGTGGGGCGATGGTGCGCGCGGCCTATTCCTCGGGCAATCCTGCGATGGGTGTGGGTCCGGGCAATGCGGTGGCCTATGTTGATCCCACAGCTAAGGTGGATGCGACCGCGAAACGCCTGGTGGACAGCAAGAGTTTTGACAATTCGGTGCTTTGCACCAATGAAAGTGTGGTTCTGACGCTGGACGCAAATCGCGGCAATATGGAGCGCGCGTTGCGCAGTGCAGGTGCGCATCTGTGTAATGCGTCCGACACCGACAAGTTGCGCGATTACCTCTTTACCGATCACGGCTTCAATGTGGCGGCCGTCGGCAAATCCGCAACTTGGATCGCAGACAAGGCAGGTATCCGCGTCAGCCCTTCGGCGCGTATCCTCGTGCCGGTCATCACCGCGCCGGGGCAGGACGACAAGCTGTTCCAAGAAAAGTTGTGCCCGGTTCTGACCCTCGCCTCTGCCGTAGATTTCCGGCAGGCGATGACCATCGCCGCGCAGATTCTCAAGCGGGGCGGCGGCCATTCGGCGGCTTTCCATGGCGAGGCACCGGACCGGTTGCTACAATTTGCCGATATGCTGCCGGTCTACCGCGTGGTCGTCAACGCGCCATGCAGCCAGGGCGCAGCAGGTTTTGCCACACATCTGCCACCGTCTTTTATGATTGGTACCGGCTTTGCCGGGCGCTCGTCGGTGGGCGAAAATGTCGGACCTCAGCATTTGGTGCACTGGACGCGCATCGCCTATAATAGCGATGCCTCTGTGCCGTTTGAAAACTTCGATCTGTCAGCTCTGGACAGCAAACAACCCAATCAGCCCGCAAATCTCCATGTCGCGTCCCGCGCGCCCGTCGCGCCCAATGGGTTGCCCGACAGTGACCGTGACATGCTGCGTCAGCTGATTTTGGAAGAGCTCAGAGGGCTGACCGGAGGACAGAAATGACCGATCTACGCGCCTCAATCTTTATCGACCAGCTTCAGCCGCAAACGCTGGCCTATCTCAGCACATGGATGCGTGGCTCCTTGCCGCGCGCTCGTATGGCTGCGCAGATCGTCGAGATTGCACCAGGCCTTGATATCGAGGCCCTGACCGATGTTGTGCTAAAATCGGCCGATGTGCGCGCGGGTCTTTTGGTGGTTGAACGTCAGTTCGGGACGCTTCAGTTCCACTCGCGCTCTACCGCCGAGGTTCAGGCTGGCGCGGATGCGGTGATGCAGCAACTGGGGCGAACGGCGAGCGATATCGCGCCGCCAAAAATCCTGGCGTCGAAGATCGTCACCAATATCGAAAATCAACACGCATTCCTGATGAACCGCAACAAAATGGGTTCGATGGTTCTGGGTGGGGAATCCGTCTATCTGCTGGAATGTCAGTCAGCGGCCTACGCAGTTATGGCCTGTAATGAGGCCGAAAAAGAGGCCGATATCAAGGTCATCGACATGCGCCCGATAGGCGCCAATGGCCGGCTTTATCTGGCCGGGACCGAAGCGGATGTGCGCAATGCGCGCAACGCCGCCGAAGGCGCGCTGCGCGCGGCGGGAGCCGAGTGATGACGGCACTGCGCGATGAAATACGCGCTATCCTACGCGAAGAGATCGCGGCCCTGCGCCACGAAATCGCGGCGGGGCCTGCGCCCGAACAGGTCCAGATCAGCGGCAGCGCTGATCTGGACCGATTCGCGCGCGATCTGGTGCTGCGTGCGCAGTCCGATCCGGATTTTGCCACCGCCGTCACCAGCGGTGCGCAGCGCTTCGCGCTGTCGGGTGCCATGCCACCAGCACCAGCCCATACCTACGCGCCGCAGCCCGTGGCCAGCTACGCGCCCGTGCCCCGCACCAAGGCGGTGGAACTGACCAAGACGCTGGTGACCGAGCGTGACATCGAAGCGCTGGACCAAAGCGCCAAGGTGCTGCGCGTACCGAAAAAATGCCGCCTCACGCCGCTTGCCAATGACGAAGCACGCCGCCGGGGCATCAGGATCGAAAGGTTTGCAACATGATACGCGCAACCGTAACCGGAAAAATCTGGTCCTCGCGCCGGATCGAAACCATGCCGACTGGTGGGTATCTAGAAGTCGAAACCGAGACCGGGACGCGCTTGATCGCCTTCGATCCGCTGGGGTGCGCCCCTGGCGAGGCCGTGCTGATCACCCAAGGGTCGGTGGCTGCCGCCTATTTCACGGATCGCACGGCGGCGATCGATGCGTTGATCATCGGGTCTATTGATGACGAAACACCCAATAAATCCGGCAAAGGCCGGAAAAGCTAAAGGAGAGAGTAAATGGCAAATCTTGCACTCGGGATGATCGAAACTCAGGGCTACGTGCCGGCGCTGGCGGCGGCGGATGCGATGGTCAAGGCGGCGAATGTTGAAATCGTCGCCCGTAACGAAGTCGGCGGCGGCTTGGTGTCGGTCGTCGTGCGCGGCGATGTGGGCGCGGTCAAGGCCGCAACCGAAGCCGGCGCCGAAGCGGCCAGCCAGGTCGGCGACGTCACCGCCGTGCATGTGATCCCGCGTCCCCATGCCGATCTGGGCAAACATTTCGACGCTGCCAAAGACGCGGCACAATAAGCACCTGAAGCCGGAGCATTTTGATGACTGAATTGCGTGTCTATCTGCCGATCGAGGATCTGCAACCGCAGTTCGCGGCCTATCTTTCCTCGCCGACGCGGGCGCGGGGGTATCCGCCCTTTACCGGGCAGAACTCGCTGATCATCGAGGTGGCTCCGGCGCTGGCGATCCATCGCATCACCGACCTGGCGCTGAAGGAAACCCCGGATATGGAGCCGGGTATCCTGTTCACTGAGCGCCAGTTTGGCTTGCTGGAACTACATGCCGACGACATGAAAGATGTCGAGGTCGCAGGCCGGGCCATCCTTAAGGGAATTAACGCCAAACCCGAGGATCAACTGGCGCCGACGATCCTTTATCATGATATCATCGAAGACTTGTCGGACCAGCACGCGATCATCCTCAATCGCTCGCGCGACGGCTCGATCCTGATCCCCGGTGTGGCGCTTTTGATCTACGAAATGGCCCCCGCCCTTTTTGCCTGCGTCGCCGCGAACGAGGCCGAGAAGGCCGCACCAAACGCCACCATCAACGACGTTCAAATGATGGGTGCCACGGGCCGCATCTTCATGTCCGGTTCGGTGCGCGACATGGAAGTGGCCCGCGCGACAATTACCAATTGTCTAGAAAGCATCGAGGGACGCAAGAAATAGATACGACCTGTCGGTACCCGCTAAAAAGCGCCGTTAGAGCGCAGTGTAGCCGACATCAGCGATAACCAACAATCTCGGGAGGATTGATTATGACACTTTCAAGACGACAGTTTACTGTCGGCGCCAGTGCGTTGCTGGGTGCCGGTAGCCTGATGGGAGCGCGCGCAGCCTATGCGGCGCGCAATAACGAGCTAAACATCCTGTGTTGGGAGGGCTATAATTCCGAACAGGTGCTGGGGCGCTATCGGGACATGCACCCCGATGCCACCGTTCGCGCTGAAAGCGGCACCTCTGATCCCGACATGATCAACAAGCTGCGCGCCGGCGAGGTGCGCGTGTGGGATCTCATCAACGTCAACCAGCCTTGGGCGCGTAGCCAACTTTATCCCGCAGGTCTGATCCGGCCCATGGATAAGGATCGCTTCATGCCCTTTTTCGACAAGATGCTCCCCGAATTCGCCGATCCCTATCCGCTGGCCTTTGCCGAAAACGGTGACCTGCTGGGAATGCCGCAGCGTTATGGCCCGTTCTCCTTTGTGGTTAACACCGACAAGATCAGCCGCGAGACGGCCGAGGACGAGGGCTGGAACCTGTTCTTCGACGAAAAGATGAAGGGCCGCTTTGGCCTTCTGACCTATGACAACTGGAATATCATCCACTTGGCGATGGCCTCAGGGTTAAACCCGTTCCAAGCGATCGAGGGCGATGACCAGCTGAAATTCAAAAAGACCGCCGAGTATATTTTCAGCAATGCGCGCCTGCTGACCGATGATTTGGTGGCGATGAACACCGCGCTGATCAATGGCGAGATTGACGCCTATTTCACCGGCGGCGTTTATACTGCTTCGCCCGCGCGGTTTGACGGACTGACCAATGTACGAGCGATCACGCCCAACTCCGGGCCGGTCGATGGCAAGGGCGGTTGTGTCTGGATTGAACTGACATCGGTGGTCAACAATCCCAACCCCTCCGAACTGGCACAGGATTTCTTGGAATTTGTGCAGACGCCTGAAATTGCCCATGCGGTCGCCTTTACCGAAGGCACCTACAACCCCGTGGCCCAGATGGGCAACGAGGAGGTCATGGCGCGCTTTACCCAGGACGAGTTGGACGCGATCCAGATGGATAGTCTGGCCGAAGATATGGCGAAATCTGCCGATTACGAGGTGGTCACGTCCTATGCTGACCTGATCGACATCTACACCCAGGCGCGCCGCAGCTGAGTGGCATCGGCAGGGTGGCGGTCTGCCCGCCATCCTGCACCAATTCCCCTGATTCGGAGACTTAAATGCCCGCTAACCCAATTTTGCGCCTGAAATCCGTCCGCAAGACATTCGGGCACTTTACGGCCCTGCACGGCATTGACCTAGCTATCGAGGAGGGTGAATTTTTTACCATCGTCGGCCCGTCGGGCAGCGGTAAATCCACCATCATCCGGCTGCTGGTCGGCATGGACGAATTGACCAGCGGCGAAATTTGGCTGCGCGACAAGCGCATTGATCAGATACCAGCCAATCTGCGCCCGACCTGTATGGTGTTTCAATCTCTGGCGCTGTTTCCGCATATGTCGGTGGGTCAGAATATTGAATTCCCCCTGAAACTGCGCAAGATCGACCCGGCCAAGCGCAAGGCGCGCGCTATCGAACTGCTGCAGCTTCTGCACCTGCCCGCCAGCTATTATGACAAGCGTGTCACCGAATGTTCAGGTGGCGAACGGCAGCGGGTTGCTCTGGCTCGCGCGCTGGCCTTTGACCCTGAAATTCTGTTCTTTGACGAACCGCTTTCCGCGCTGGATTACCGCCTGCGCAAAAGCCTTGAGAAAGAACTGAAAGATCTGCACGCGCGAACCGGAAAAACCTTTGTCTACATCACCCACTCTCTGGAAGAGGCATTGGTGATGTCCGACCGTATCGCCATCATGAAATCGGGCCGGTTCGAGCAGATCTCGGACGCCGATGAGATCTACTCCAAACCCGTTTCGCGTTTTGTGGCAGAATTCATGGGCGAGGTGAATCTGTTCCAAGTGACTGCCTCCGACGGGCGGATCGAGGGGGCGGGGCTGATAGCCGCTCCCGGAGATGCGACCAGCACCATGGCAGAGCGGATCACCGCCGCGCGCGATGCCACCCTGATGATCCGCCCGGAATACGTGCAATTTCTTGCTGACGGCCAAGTCGCAGATTTTGAGATTTCCGGCACGCTGAATGGCATCTACGCCTTGGGTTCGCGGATTCACTATGAGGTCAAGACCGGGAGCGGACAGATCCTCACAGTCGAGAAACTGCGAGAAGATCGGTATGACGGCAGCCAAGGCGATACAGTGCGTCTTGGGTGGAGCGCAGCCAGCGCGCATGTGATCGAGGACACCCCGTTCGAGGAGAAGGTCGCATGAAGCGCCTGGACGGGAAATTGGGCACGTTGGCATCGCTGCCGATGCTGGTGGTTCTGGCGCTTGCTTTTATCGCGCCGCTGGGTTTGGTCGCGATCTTTTCCATCCTGCCGGAAAAGGTCTTCAGCATCGTCAATATGCCTAATTTTTCGGCGTTCAAGACGATGGTCAATCAGGGCTATTACAAATCGTTGCTGTGGTCGCTGTTCATGGCATTTGCAGCCTCGACGATCCTGTTCATTATCTGCTGGCCGCTGGCCTACGGCATGGCCAAAGTGTTCAAACGCTTTGCGCTGATTATCACCATTGCCGTGGTGATGAGCCTATTCGTTTCGGAAAACATCCGCCTCTTCGGCTGGGTTTTGACCTTGATGAAGGGCGGGCTGATTGAGGGCTATCTGCGCCACTGGACCGGCGTTGGATTTGAAAGCCCGCTTTATAACGTGGGCATCATCATATTTGGCATCGTCTATGTGTACCTGCCATTCATGCTGTTTCCGCTGGCGCAAGGCATCTCGATGGTGCCCGAGGACGCACGGCAGGCGGCGCGCGATCTGGGCGCGACGCGCTGGCAAGTGCTGACGCAGATTGACTTACCGCTGGCCGCGCCGGGGATCATGGTGGGCTATCTGCTGACCTTCGTTCTGGCAGCCGGCGCGATGGCCGAGGCGAAAATTCTAGGCGGCCGCGCGGTGATCGCGATTGCCGATGACATCCAGACGGCCTTTACCTACGGGCAAAACTGGCCGCTTGGATCGGCGCTATCGATGGTGCTGATCGTGCTGATCGGGACGCTTGCGATCTATGGCATCGCCAAGATCGACCTGGACAAAATCATGGGCAGGGACTGACATGGGAACCTCCCGCACAACCCGCATCGCATTGACGATCTACGGCATCATTATCATTGCTTTTCTCTATCTGCCGCTGGTTTCGGTTGCCTTTGCCTCGGTGTCCAAGGCCCGTTACCTGACGTTCCCGATCAAGCGCTACTCGACCGGCTGGTTCAGCGAAGCGCTGGCCAGCACCGAGGTGCGTATGCTGGCGCTGACATCGCTGAAGATCGCGGTGATCGTCACCATCCTGTCGATGATCATCGGCTTTTTCGGGGCACTGGCCTTTGCCCGCTATCAGTGGCGCTATCGCTCACTATTTCAGAAGCTGGTGCTTCTGCCAATCTTTTTCCCGCAGACGGTGCTCGGGCTTGCACTGCTGATGTGGTTCAATTCGCTCGGCATCATCCCGTCGTGGAAAACCGCCATCGTCGCGCATCTGGTCTGGATCGCCCCCATCGCCACGCTGATTGTTGCCATCCGCGCCTATAGTTTCGACCCGGCGCTGGAAGAAGCCGCCCGTGATATGGGCGCCTCAACCCCAGTTATCCTGCGCGAGATCACGCTGCCGCTCTTGATGCCGGGTATCGTTGCGGCGGGGCTGTTTTCGTTCCTGCTGAGCTGGGGAAACTTTCCGCTATCACTGTTCACCACGGGTGCGGATTCGACCCTACCAGAATGGCTCTATGCGAAAATGGTGTCGGGCTATTCGCCGCTGGTACCGACGCTGGGCATCCTGTCGGTCATCGGGTCGTTTCTGCTTGTCATCGCCGCCCTAGCGGGGCTGGCAATCTATCGGGCGCTGCGCCCGCAAAAATGAATCAAGCATAAGGGAGGAAAATCATGCTGACATCCATTAAAGGCAAAAGCGTCATCGTCACCGGTGGCT
Source organism: Pontibaca salina (assembly GCF_016307205.1). Taxonomy (GTDB): domain Bacteria; phylum Pseudomonadota; class Alphaproteobacteria; order Rhodobacterales; family Rhodobacteraceae; genus Pontibaca; species Pontibaca salina. The sequence continues at coordinate 31,411 of NZ_JAEIJD010000015.1, forward strand.
CCAAAGGTATCGGGCGCGGCATCGCGCAGGTTTTTGCGGCGCAGGGTGCCCAGATCACGCTGATCGCCCGTGACGAGGCCGCGCTGAAGACAGCCGCTAGCGAAATGGGCGATCATGTGCGCTATGATATTGCCGATGTGGGCGACTGGGACGAGATAAAGGCCGCGGTGGACCGCACGGCCAAGGTCCAGGGCGGATTGGACATCATGTGCGCTAATGCGGGCTATTTCCCGCAGACCAAGATTGTCGATATGAACGTCGAGGAGTGGGACAGCGTCATGGCCTGCAACTTGCGCTCGGCCTTTCTGGCGGTCAAGGCGTCGATCCCCTATTTCGAGACGGCCGGCAAGGGCCGCGTGGTCTTGACCTCGTCGATCACAGGTGCTGTCACCGGGTTTCCCGGCTGGTCGCATTACGGAGCTTCCAAGGCCGGGCAGCTTGGCTTCCTGAAAACAGCGGCGATGGAGCTGTCGCGCTACAATACCACCATCAACGCAGTAATGCCCGGAAACATCTATACCGAAGGGCTGCAAGGGCTGGGGCAGGATTATCTGGACACGATGGCCGCCTCGATCCCGCTCAAACGGCTTGGTGCGGTCGAAGATATCGGCAATGCCGCGCTGTTCTTTGCCTCGGACGAGGCTGGGTACATCACCGGACAGCAGATGATCGTTGATGGCGGGCAGATCCTGCCTGAATCTCTGGAAGCAATCGGAGAAATCTGACCCAGAGTGGGGCCGCCCCACACGCGGCCCCAACCATTTGCAGATCATGACAAAGGGAGCGATCATGGCTCAAACAGATATGCCTCTGGCAGAACTCTTGATTCATCTGGGCAGGTTAGCGCAGCAATCGCTTGTCCTGTGGGACATGCCTAGCAATGCCCATTCGCGGCTGATCAACGTGTCGGAAAACGCCACCTATCTGGTCGAGGCCGATGGAGGCTACAAGGCGGTCCTGCGGATTCATCGCGAGCAGTATCACACCCGCCGCGCCATTGAATGTGAACTGGCCTGGATTGCCGCCCTGAAAGAAGCGCGCGCGGTTGTCACTCCCGACAGCTATACTGGAAAAAACGGAGAGGTCATTCAGGAGGGCCGTATCGACGGGCTGGAGAACCCGCGGTTCATGGTTCTGTTCGAGCATGTTGAAGGTACGCAGCCCGACGAGGCCGGCGATCTGGTCGGCCCGTTCGAGGAGCTGGGCGAAATTGCTGCGCTGACGCATGAGCAGTCAAAGGTTTGGCAGCGCCCTGCGAATTTTGAAAGACTGGTGTGGAATGTTGACACGGTTTTTGGCGACACCCCCAATTGGGGAAATTGGCGCGATGCACCAAATGTGACACCCGATATCGCTGAGGTGCTGGAGGCGGTCGAAGCGCGCATACGCGAGCGGCTAGATGCATTTGGCACGAGCGATGATCGCTATGGCCTGATCCATGCGGATATGCGGTTGGCCAATCTGCTGACCGGCCCGAACGGCACCCGCCTGATCGACTTCGACGATTGCGGGTTTGGTTGGTTCCTTTACGACTTTGCGACTGGCATCAGTTTTATGGAGGACGACCTGCGCGTGCCCGCGCTCAAGGCAGCATGGATACGCGGCTATGAAAAGGTCCGCCCATTGAGTGACCCCGAAAAGGCCGAGATCGACACCTTTATCATGCTGCGCCGGATGGCGTTGCTTGCATGGATCGGCAGTCATATCGAGGCACCCGAACCGCAGGCGATGGCATCCTATTTTGCGCAGGTGACAGCCGAATTGGGCGCTGACTGGCTGGCGGAAACCTCCCCCCAGCGCCAAGGAGGGTCTGAACACCTAGCCATGGCGCAAAAAAGCGGCTTTTCTTGAAAATATGGGAGGCGCTATCGAGCGTAAAACATGTAGTCATACCTCTATGCAGGCTACGGTCTGCGCCCAAATTTCTCGGATCGTATTGTCGCTTGTAAGTTCAGCGCTGTGGATGATCCCGAGCGCCTGAGAGGTTGGAAAGCGGCTGATGTAGGTGTTAGTTTTGCAGGGCCTGATCACCGCGCCCGCCCATGTGGTGATCAAGGCGGCCGTTGAGTTCACCGACATCAACCAAACGGGGCAGTTCATTGTGCTGATCTGTCTTAACAGCCAAGCGCCGCCGGTGCCGAAAACCCAGGCGGCATTCAGTCAGGGGCGCACCAGATTCTGCTTTGGCAGCGCGTTCCGGGACGACTGGACATAGTTTCCATAAGTAACGCAAGTACGTCAGCGGCTTCGGCGCTTGGGCCTACTGGTCGCGCAGGGGTGTCGAGGATTCTTTCTGGCTTTGGCGCAGCTTTGAGGGCAACCTTTGGGCCGAAGCGCTCGAAAACTAGTTGCAATTTGATATCTTACTTATATATGTGTGATATGTTAGGGTGTTGGGTGCGGGCTAACCATCTCTCGTAATTGCCAAGAGGAAAAAATCAAGCCGATGTCTAGCATAGAGATGCCGGAGCCTGATGCCCGGGTTTTGGGCAACCGCGATGCCATTCTGAAGGCTTTAGCCGAGGCACTGCCCGCCGACGGACTGATTACCGATCCGCACCAGACACTGGCCTATGAGTGCGATGCGCTGACAGCGTATCGCTGTCCGCCCCTCGCCGTTATTCTGCCAGCGACCACCGAAGAGGTGTCGCAAGCCCTCAAGATCTGTCACCAGCTTGGCGTCAAAGTGGTGCCGCGAGGGGCAGGAACATCCCTTGCCGGCGGATCGTTGGCGACGGCCGATAGCGTCATTATCGGCACCTCGCGGCTGCGTGATACCATCGAAGTGAACTACCCGGACCGCTATATTCGTGTGCAGACAGGCGTTACCAATCTTTCGGTGACCCAATCTGTCGAAAATGATGGCTTCTTCTATGCCCCCGACCCTTCTTCGCAATTGGCCTGTGCCATTGCCGGTAATATTGCCATGAATTCAGGCGGCGCCCATTGTCTGAAATACGGGGTGACAACAAATAACCTGCTGGGGGTGACGCTGGTTTTGGCCGATGGTGAGGTCGTCGAGCTTGGTGGCGCACATATGGATGCGCCGGGGCTGGATATGCTCGCGCTGATCTGCGGATCTGAAGGCCAACTTGGTATCGTGACCGAAGCCACCTTGCGTATCTTGCCCAAGCCGGAAGGCGCGCGCCCAGTCTTGATTGGTTTTGACGATGCCGAAACAGCGGGCGAATGCGTCGCGCAAATCATCAAATCCGGTGTGCTGCCTGTCGCTATCGAATATATGGACCGTCTCTGTATCCAGGTGGTCGAGGATTTCACCGCGGTTGGCTATCCGCTTTGCGAGGCGCTGCTGATCGTTGAGGTTGAAGGCTCCGAGGCAGAGATTGCAGTTCAAATCGAGCGCATTGAGAAAATTGCTCTTGCGCTTGATCCGCGCGAGTTCCGCGTCAGCCAGAGCCTCGAACAGAGTGAGCTGATCTGGAAGGGCCGGAAATCCGCTTTCGGCGCCATGGGGCGTCTTAACGACTATCTCTGTCTGGACGGCACCGTGCCGGTCTCGGCGCTGCCGCTAACACTCAGGCGGATCGGGGAACTCGCACAGGAGCACCAGATGGAGGTGGCGAATGTCTTCCATGCGGGTGACGGCAATATGCACCCTTTGATCCTCTATAATGCCAATCTGGAAGGTGACTTTGAGCGCGCCGAACAGCTTGGCGCGGCAATTCTGAAGCTGTGTGTCGAAGTCGGTGGCTGTCTGACCGGCGAACATGGGGTCGGCATCGAAAAACGTGACCTGATGTATGAGCAATTCTCGCCCGACGATCTGGAGGCTATGATGCAAGTCAAAGATGTATTCGATCCAGACTGGATGCTTAATCCTGCCAAGGTCTTTCCACTCAACGCCAGTGCCGCACGCCGCAGTCTTATCGCAACCCAAGGTGCCGCCAAATGAATGCCGCGATAACACCATGCAGTGAAGCGGAACTACAGGACGTTGTGAAGGAAGCGGCCAGCCAAAGCGCGCCGTTCCGGATCAGCGGCGGCGGAACCCGCGCCAACATCGGCCAGCCCGTTGCAGGACAGACCCTGTCAACCAATGCGCTGTCGGGCGTGGATCTCTACGATCCCGGTGCGCTGACCCTGGTCGTAGGGGCGGGAACCTCGATTCAGGACATCGAGGATACCCTTGCCGGTGAACAACAGATGTTGGCTTTTGAGCCAATGGACCATCGCAGCTTGCTGGGGACCAATGGCGCCCCAACAATTGGGGGGGTCGTCGCCGGAAATGTCTCCGGGCCCCGTCGCCTGCAAGCCGGTGCCTGTCGTGATGCCTTGCTTGGCGTGCGCTTCGTTGACGGGCGCGGTCGACAGCTGAAAAGCGGCGGCCGCGTTATGAAGAATGTCACCGGCCTTGATCTTGCTCGACTGATGTGTGGCGCTTTCGGAACCCTTGGCGTGCTGAGCCAAGTGGCCCTGAAAGTTCTGCCAAGGCCTGAACGCGCGGCCACGCTTGTCATCGACAACCTTGCAGATGCCGCAACGGTCAAGGTTTTTTGCAAGGCATTGAGCACGCCCTTTGAGGTTTCTGGGGCCGCCAGTATCGACGGGCGGGCCTATTTGAGACTTGAAGGATTGGATGTTCAGGTCGGCGATCGGCTCACGCGTCTGCGCGAATATCTCGACGAAGGCGGCGAGGTAATCGACGGGGATGCACATCACGCGCTCTGGCGCAATATCCGCGATGTGCGTCATTTTGCAGATACTGGCGGATCAATCTGGCGCGTGTCGGTGAAACCGACGGATGCGCCGCGTCTCTTGACCACGGTCCAGCGTGAACTTGATGCGAAAACATCGCTCGATTGGGGCGGGGGGTTGGTTTGGATCCAGGTGCCGCAGGAAACCAGCGAATCCGCCGCAGGTGTAATTCGCAGCGCGATCGGTCAGGGCCATGCGACCCTTATTCGTGCCAGCACTGAATTGCGCCAAAAGACGCCGGTATTTCAGCCTGAATCAGCGCGATTGACAAAAATCAGTACCCAATTGCGCGCGCAGTTCGACCCCCACAACATTCTCAATCCGGGCCTGATGGCAGCCTGAAGGGCAGAAACATGCAAACAACATTCACGCCAGAGCAGCTGAGCGATCCGGATACCGCCCGGTCCAATGACATCCTTCGCGCATGTGTCCACTGCGGCTTTTGCACGGCCACCTGCCCGACCTACCAGGTGCTTGGTGACGAGCTCGATAGCCCACGGGGGCGCATCTACCTGATCAAGGACATGCTGGAGAATGAGCGTCAGCCGGATGCCACCACAGTTAAACATATCGACCGCTGCCTGTCTTGCCTGTCTTGCATGACGACCTGTCCATCGGGCGTCCATTACATGCATTTGGTCGATCACGCGCGCCACTATATCGAACAGAACTACCGTCGCCCCGCCAGCGACCGCGCATTGCGCTGGCTTCTGGCGCAGATCCTGCCCTATCCGGCCCGGTTCCGGGCCGCATTGGTCGGGGCCAAGATCGGTAGGGTGTTTGCCCGTTTCATGCCAGATCCGCGGCTTCGCGCCATGCTCGAGATGGCCCCGCGTCAAATACCTCCGGTCAGCCGTAACGACGCTCCGCAGGTTTTTCCGGCGCAGGGAGTCCGGCGCAAACGCGTTGCCCTGATGACCGGCTGTGCACAACGCGCGCTGAATACCGACATCAATGACGCCACGATACGGCTGCTCCAGCGGCACGGCTGTGACGTGGTCATCACAGACGGGACCGGATGTTGCGGAGCGCTTACGCATCATATGGGAAAAACCGAGCAAGCCCTGACAATGGCCGGAAAGAATATCCGCGCCTGGACCCGCGAGATGGATGGCGATGGGCTGGATGCGATTGTCATCAACACCTCGGGATGTGGGACTACGGTCAAGGATTACGGCCACATGTTTCGGACCGGTGACCTGGCAGCGGCGGCGAAACGTGTTTCGGCCATCGCAAAAGACGTTTCCGAGGTCATGATCGATCTGGGCTTGCAAGATGCAACCCATGCCAAGCCCCTGCAGGTGGCCTATCATTCAGCCTGCTCGCTTCAGCACGGTCAACAGATCAAAACCTACCCAAAAGACCTTCTGAAGTCCGCGGGCTTTACGGTACGCGAACCCCAGAATGCGCATCTCTGCTGTGGATCGGCGGGAACCTATAACCTGATGCAGCCCGAAATTTCCGCGGAATTGAAGGCGCGCAAGGTCGAAACGCTAAACGCGCTATCGCCTGACGTAATCGCAGCCGGGAATATCGGCTGTATGATGCAAATTGGCGGGGGTATGGATGTACCAGTTCTGCATACCGTCGAACTGCTCGACTGGGCAACGGGCGGACCGGTGCCCCCGGCAATAGAAAAACTTGGTGCCACGAATTCAGGCATTTCGAGCGCCGAGTGAGGCAAGCAATGGAATAGCCCGCTTGACCAGAGGTGGTCGCAGGATTTCGGACCAGTTGCCAAGATCTGGTGATCTGACGCAGGAAGCCCTCTTTGACAATAGCGGAACCGCTATTCAGCTGAGTTCAAGCCCAAGGTTTTGTTTGATGTCATCCGTGCAGAATTGAAGGCCTCTTCAACCCCGCCATGATATCCCGCCCTCGCGGGCAATCACCAACTAACAGCTATTTCTCCACATTAGATGGTAGAGCGCGCAAATTCGACAATATAATCGCTCAATGCATCGGAAGCTATTCCTGCATTCTCTTCGTCTCCGCGCGATATCGCACGAGCTACATTTTCATGGAGGCGCGCACAGCGCTCTAAATCGAATGCTTTGCGATAATGCTGAAACCAAAAGCGCCGCGACAGCCCCTGCATTCGCTGCATGGCACCTTCAGCAAACTCGTTGTGACACGCTTTAACAATGGCGCGGTTGAACTGAAGATCCAATCGCATAAACGCCGCTTCATCACAACTATCGGCAGCTTGCCCTAATTGATCGGCCAAATCGGAAAAAGCCTTTTGCTCTGCAGGTGTAGCACGAATGGCCGCCTTGCGCGCACAAAGGCGCTCAACCTCGCGTCGCAGTTCCAGCAAGAGCAGCTGACGCGACAGATTGATTTCCGATACAAACGCCCCGCGTCGCGGAATAACGTTGACCAGCCCTTCGCTTGCCAGACGCTGCAGGGCTTCGCGGATCGGTGTCCGGCCAATGCCCAAATCCTTGATGAGCTGAGCTTCCGACAGCACCTGTCCGGGGGCAATCTCCAGAGTGACGATCATCTCCTCAATTTCCCGGTAGGCGCGCTCAGCGAGGGTGTCGGCTCCGGCGTGGAGATGCTGTTCAGGCTTTCCGATCACATTCTGAATATTGCTCATCGTGTTTCTCGTAACCTTTCAACTGACTGCCTTACCGTGAGTATGGCGTCATCTTACCTCGATATTCAAGCTTTTGGAGATGGATATATCTTTGTTACTTATAGAAATGTCACAGTGTCCAAAAGGCTTACGCAATCTGTAACTGTTTCAGCCTGTTTCGCAAGATAGCGCAAACCCCTCCAGCGCCGAGGCAAATCGCTGTGGATCGTGAGCCATTGGCAAATGGCCGCAATCCTCCCAGACCTCCAGACGGGCGTTTGGCAAAGCATTCGCCATCGAGTGGGCGTGCTCGATCGGACACTCGGGATCCTCTGCCCCATGTATGAGCAAAACCGGCAGTTTTATGCTGTTCAATTCCTGACGATAGTCCGCTTTTCTGGCGCTCAACCAAGATCCGGCCACAGCCCGATCGGTTGCGGCTTGCGTAAGCTGTAAACGCTTGACGCGCCCGGCGGCCTCTTCAGCCAGCTTTTCCGCCGTTTCTTCGTGAAACCAGATTGCGTCCTTGCCGCCATCCACCTGCAAGCAGGAACTACCACTGATCAGCCCGAGTCCGATTATCCCTTCCGCACCATATCGTTTGAGATATTCAAGTGCGACAAGGCTGCCCATGCTCCAGCCCACCAGAACAATGGGACCGGTGGCCTGTTTGATCACCGCACGCAAATCCGATGCGAAGGCCGTCATCGTGTAGGCTTCCAACACATCTGGTGCGAATGACGCGGCCCGCCCGCGCAGATTGGGCGCCAATATGCGGCGCGTATCAGATAGTTGCGGGATGATCGGTGCCCAGATCGCGGCAGTCCCCTGAATCCCGTGGACCAAGACCACATTTGTTCGACCAGAGCTGTCAGACCCGGATGCCACGCACTCTAATCTGCCCGCCTCGCTTTCTACAAACATAAGCATTTTCTTTTCTTTGAATATTCCGGGTTATGCTGGGCGGCCTGTGCCATAGGAGCATGTTCAGTGCTCCCCGAAAACATCTGTTTCAGGCATTTTCCGAAACGCTTTAAATCAAGCATTTTATGGCACTTGGAAACGCATCGAATCTGCGGCGCATCAATCGTCGAAAATGATCACGCTGCGGATTGCTTCGCCGTTCTTCAAGGCTTCAAACCCTTCGTTGATCTCCTCAAGGCTGATCCTGTTCGTGATCAATGAATCCAGTTTAAGCTGCCCGTCCAGATAGGACCGGCACAGAAAGGGAAAGTCTTGACGGGGGCGTGCATCACCATAGCTGGAGCGGCGGATACGCTTCTCTTGCATCAGCGATCCCCAGCGGAACGCGACATCTTGATCCACATCGGTCTTGCCCAGCCAAATCGCTTGCCCGCCTGGACGCACCGCCTCCACCGTCAGGCGAAAAGCTGCCTCGTTGCCGGCGGATTCGATGACCACATCAACACCGCGGTCAGAGGTATTGCTGCGAGCGAGGCTCGCCGCATCGTCTTTCTGAGGGTTTATCAGAACAGTCGCGCCCATCTCGGCCGCTGCCTGGAGTCTGCTCTCTTGAAGGTCGACGGCAAATATTTGTTCCGCGCCTCCCAACACAGCGCCTTGGATTGCAGCGAGTCCGACAGCACCACAGCCGATAACCATTACCGACATTCCCGGGCGAACCTTGGCGACATTCAATGCCGCTCCGACGCCTGTCATGACCCCGCAACCAATCAATGCGGCACGGTCAAATGGCATTTCACGCGGTACCGGAATGGCTTGCTGGTCTTGCACCACACAATATTCGCCAAAGGCACCGAGATACATAAGCTGGTGCAGGCCGGGGCCATCCGCGAGACGGGCCTTCGGCTTGCCGTCAAATGCAAACCCTTTCGGGGTATTCTCCAGATAGGTTTCGCAGAGAATAGGCAGGCTTTGATCACAGTAAAAGCAATCACCGCAATGTGGGTTCCAGGACAGGATCACGTGATCCCCCACCTCGACCCCGCGCGCATCTGGCCCCACCTGTTCCACAACACCGGCCGCTTCATGGCCAAGCACAATCGGAAACGGCAAGCGCAACGAACCCTCAATCACCTCAAGGTCGGTGTGGCAAAGGCCGGCGGCCCGAATTTTGACTAGGACATCCCTTGCACCCAGCTCGTTCAACTGGGCCGTTTCGATTTTAATCGGCGAGTTTGTCTCGTGTAAAACCGCTGCCTTGAACTGTATACTCAATTTCTTTTGTTTCCGTTGTTATGAATTGATCCCAGCGCGACTACCCTACCCGGTACAAGATTAGCCTTCATTTTGCACCTGTAGTTCAAAGCTGCTCGATTGCGGTATCAATATCGGCTGACGTCATTTCCCATTCATTGGCAAAGTTAGCCGTAATCAACTTCATGAAAGGCTTGGCCAATTCCTTGGACCTTTTGGCATCGCCAGTGTGGTCATAGAGCATCGCAAAGGCGAGTTGCGTTGCGGGTGGAGCTTCGAACCCCCATTCAAAGCCGCCGCTCGTAAATTTGGTTATCTTGCTGTGGTCCTCGAGGTCCTTGCCGTTCACCGTAACGACAATTCCGTCGATCGTGCGGTCACCTGTATATACTTTCACGGTTCTTTCCTCCCGTCACTTTTCGATCGCATCACTTCAGGGAAAATCCACAATGAAAACACGCTGAATGGACCTAAGAAAACCAAAGCCCACTGTGGGCCGACCTGCCCGAGTTGGCCCATATAAAGCCAGCCTGCGATTGCGGCCAATGCCACCATTACAGACAGTCCAAGTTTAACCACGAACGGCATAGAAGTTGCTCCTTTCTTTAGATTTATCTAACTGGGCTCATGCGACTTATCACACCATAATCTGCAGGCCGTAGGCAGAACAACCAAGCCCTATCATCACGATTGCGAGGCCCACAAATCCATCCCGCCACTTGCCCGGCCAGATATTAAACAGCGCTGGAGTGAACAGAAACGCCATTCCGCCCGCAATCACCATACTGGTCCAACGCAAATGCGTGATCCCGTAGGTGACGGTGCCATAGAGCACCAGCAGCAGGAGTAATGTGTTCAGCAGAACCATTGCCAAGCCGAGTGGCCGGGTCAATTCAGGACGCGTTGTCAAAGGAAAGACACCGCTCATTACAAAAAATCCCATACTCGCGACGCTGGAAAAGATTGTAAAGAGTAGTAGGGCAAAGAGGTTGGGTTCAATTGCATTCATGGCAGTGCCTCCGCCTTGCAGAGTGGCAGCCTAAGCCACCAACTCTGCGTGAGCTATTGGGGTGCGAATAAGTCTGTTTATTCGCCGGGCTGAATTGTTGCGCGCGACTGGACCGGTTTGCGCGATGTTCTGCGCATATCCTTACGGAGATGGCTTGTATTGTATCCGTTAAAGAGATGGCCAATCAGGCCACGGTTCAAATCCGAAGTGCCAAACAGCCAATCCATGATCGGAAACGTCAAGTTCATGTTGCGCTCCATCATGAGTGACTGATCATGATGCGCAGTGTGGGCGCGCCGGTTTGAGTTGATCAATGGCACATTTCGCACAAACCAATTGTCTTCGACATGGCAGCAGAAGTGCATGAATTCGTAGATAACATAGATTGAAGTGGTGGTAGTGATGAACAGCCAACCAACGTTGGGGGTGAACACAGTCCCAAGGATAATCGCACCTGGAATAGACATGAGCGTGAAAGCGGCCAGCGCATAAGGCGGAAAGAAAGTCACGCGATAGTCTTTATGATCCGCAAACCGCATTTCCACTTCGGTGAAAAACTGGTGATGCTGGAGCGTGTGCCGATTATAGACGGCCCGTGCAATGGGGTTCTTGGAGGGCCGGTGCATGACATATTTATGCAGCCACCACTCGAAGAAATTGCAGAAGAGGAAAACTACCGGGATAGTTAACCACTCAAGCGGCCTCACCTCATGGAGGTTAGAGATGTAGATGTAAAGCGCCGTTAGGCCAATTGCGTAGATGATGACGATATGCAGAAATCCATTATACCATCCAGCCACTCGCTGCCGATAATTGGCGCGATACTGACGCTGACGATCTGTCATCTGTGTATCTTGAAGTTCCATGACTCGACTCCCTTGGATGTTTCCATCTATAATTGATATATCACTGATATGTTAGCTGCAAGCATTCGTTTTAAAACTGAAGATAACCGTAGGGGAAACGCGCAAATCGGCTGGGTCACCTATTTGCTGCTAGAGCTTGATAGGGTGGCCATTTCTCGGTCGATAGGCAGCATTGAGGGACAAATTCGTCGCGAGAGCGCCACGAACCGTTGATCGGGGCTGCCCTCGTTTAGTCATCGCTTAGGTTTGAACCTGTCGGATAACCAAAGGCCTTACGATATTTTGGAATGAACAGATCATTCCCCTTTAATTGCCGCGTTAGAAAATTGCCGGTTACCCCAAGGGGCCCGATTTGGCGCGGAACCGGCAAGTAACTGCCGCCAATTTTCCGTCCCAGCGGCACCAAAATCGGCGCATTGGTCCACGGCCGGTATGGACGGCGGCGCGCGACCGGCTTTCCGGCGGCAGCCGCCCGGAGGGTGCGGACGAGGAACGGGACTTGTCGCATGGTCGCCACAATTGTCATGGCCTCGCCAACATCCGCCGCATCGCCGCCCACAAAAAGATTGCTCCAATTGCAGGGCCGCAACCAGCTATCCGTCACCACCCTGCCCCGATTGATTTTAACGCCGGGAAGGCTGGCCAGCAGGTCGGATCTGCCCTGTGCCCCGGTCGCGCTCAGGACAAGATCCGCAGCCAGCTCCGCACCATTATCCAAGGTCACCGAGGCTTTCTCGGCGGCCCCTTCCCCAGGAATTTTGACGGCCCGTCGGTTTACAATGAGCTCCACGCCCAAAGATTGCAGCTTTCGCCGCAACATTCTCCCAAGACGGGGTGGATGGCCTGGCAGAAGATGATCTTGCTCGGAGACAAGTGTAACTGAGATGGCAGGATGTGCCGAAGCAATTTCACCGGCGAGTTCCACTCCCACTGGCCCTGCGCCAACAATGACAATCGTCTGGGCCTGGCTCACCCGTGTTCTGATCGCGTTTTGGGACGCGCGAAAATCGGCTATATCGTCGGTTTGAGGCTTGAACGGTGCCGGATAACTGGAACCGGTTGCCACAAGGATCAAATCTCCAGGCACGAACGCCCCGCTTGCAAGCGCGACCCCATCAGGACGCAGCCCGGCAGCCCGCTCGCGAATGACGCGACCCCGTGACAGCAGCCGGTCATATGGGAAGATGGCCGCGTCCAAGAGATCGCCGTCCACAAGAGAGCGGATCATCGCAGGAGTATGCACAAAGGCTTCTCGCGGTTCGATCAAAGTGACATCCATCAACGCGTCGAGGCGCCGGGAAACCTCGCTTCCGACATATCCGCCGCCGACCACCACAAGTCTTGTTGTCATATTATTCATCACTTTCTTGTGCGCAAAGCTTTACAGCCACCCGGACGGTGGCTGTAAATTTCGCCTCCAGACTATCGCTAGAAGCCAAGCACTTTAGAGGGTAGCCAGAGCACTATTTGTGGAAAGGCCATCACGATCCCCAGCGTTATGAACTGCAGGATAATGAACGGCACCACCCCTCGATACATGTCTGCCAAGGTGATCTGAGGAGGTGCAATGACCCGCAGATAGAACACTGCCGGCGCCATCGGTGGTGACAGATAGCTGGTTTGAATCACGATCAGAAAGAGGATGCAAAACCATACCGGATCAAACCCGAGATCGTTCACGATTGGTATGAAAACCGGCAGGAAAATCAGCAGAATAGAGATCCACTCCAGCGCAAAACCCGCCAGAAAGACGATTACGAGGAGCAACGCCAACGTCGCCCACGGGCTGAGGTTAGATGCCGTGATCAGCCCCTTGGTCAACTGAATGCCACCGCCAGCGACGAAGACCCCGGAAAACATCGAGCCGGCCAGCAGGATCAGCAATATCATCGAGGTCACCTGAACGGTGTTGAGCAGGGCGATGCGCAATGTAGAGAAAGTAAGCGTGCGATAGCAGGCCGCCAGCACCACCGAGCCCAAAGCGCCCATTCCTGCCGCCTCAGTCGGAGAGGCAAGACCCAGCATGATCGACCCAAGGACTGAGAAAATCATCAGCGCCGCGGGCAGGAAGGCGGTCGCTGTGATCCAGAGTCTTTCGGTTTTCGTGGGCAAGACTTCGTCATCCACCACCAGCGACCCATCTTGTGGTCGGATCGTACAGCGCACAATGATATAGATGATGTAAAGCCCTGCCATGACCAAGCCGGGAAACACCATCCCCATGAACAGGTCACCCACTGAAACATTGGCGATGGGGCCCATCAAAATCACCACAACCGAGGGCGGAATGATTGTGCCCAAGGATCCGCCGGCGCAGATCGTGCCGGAAATCAGCCCCTTATTATAGTTGTGCTTCATCATCACCGGGATCGCGAGCAGGCCCACCACGGTTTCGGTGGCACCAATCACCCCGGTCGCGGCAGCGAAAATCACGCACATCAAGACCGTACCAACGGCCAGCCCCCCCGGCAAACGACGTGTCCACAGATGCATTGCTTCGAATAACCGCTCGGCAATCCCCGAGCGCTCCAGCATCGTTCCCATGAACACGAATAACGGCACTGCGGCGAGCACGAAGTTACTTGCTACTTCGTCAACCTTGTCAACAAATTGGTGAACCAGCGCATCGCCAAAGGTGAATATACCAAAGACCGCAGCCACCCCCATCAGGGAGAAAGCGATCGGAAAGCCGGTCAAAAGGATCGCTAATAGGACCGGAAACATCCATAGAGAAGAATAATCCATCTGTTCAGACTTTCGCGCATCGACCCAGAAGGATCTGTATATTTTTTAGAATCTCGGCGATGCCCTGCAGCAGCAAACAGGCGAAGCCGATGAAGAAGAAGCTATAGTAAGGCCAGATCACTGGGTTCCAGGCGGATTCACCGGAACGTTCCTGCCACTCATATGCTTCAATCGTGTATTGAAGGAGCCCCCAAGTCAGCCAACAGGCGATGGGCAAAAACAGAACAAGATAGCTGATAAGGTCCAGTCCCGCTCGTGTTTTGGGCGAGAGCCTAAGGGCTATGACGTCGATTCTGACATGCCGATCATCGCGCAGCGTGTAGGCAGCTCCGAGCAGGAACGAAGCACCCATGGCCATGTAGCCGATTTCGTAAGCCCAGATTGTTGGCCGGCCAAAAACATAGCGGGCAACCACCTCATAGACTGAGGCAAAGATCAGAGGCAGTAAAATCAGCGCTCCAATATAGCCCAGAACCGCGCTGATTCGTCCGATCAAGCGCCGGGTGCTTATAATCATTTACATATCCTCATTGAATAGCCCCCAAAGCCCTGGCTTTGGGGGCAATCAGAGCGTCAGCTCAGCCGTCCGCCGGTGCCTGTTCGGGCAGAGCAACTTCGCGATAGCTCTCGGCGTCCTTCCAAAGCATTTCATAGGCCCGCTGGGCTTCAAAGACTCGGCTGAACCAATCGTTGCCCTCAGCCTGCTCTTCCCCCCACTCCATGGCGATTTCTTTGACTTTACGCTTGACCTCATCCTCAAGGACGATGATTTCATTGCCGTTTTCACGGTAGAATTCGAGCGCCTTGGCATCTTCGTGCCCAAGCTTGAGCCAGCTTTCCATGGTCACAATCTTAGCCGCCAGTTTGACCAGCGCCTGATCTTGTTCGGAAAGTTTTGCGAAAGAATCCGTATTGATAACAAGCTCATAAGGCGCGCTCGGCTGATGCACCCCCGGCACCACGATATATTTCGCGATCTGATAAAACCCTGGCGCGACGTTTTCATAAAGCGTGCCCCATTCGGTGGCATCAATCGCTCCGCGCTCGAGCGAGGTGTAGACATCACCGGCAGCCATTGTCACCGGCGCGGCACCGAGCTTGCTGGACAGGTCCAGCCAAGCACCTGCCGTGCGCAGCTTTAGCCCCTTGAGATCCTCCAGCGTCGAGACTGGGCGGTTTGAATGCAAAAAGACTTCGGCCGGACGCATGAACAGCGGGTACGAGACAACACCAAATCGCTCGGCCCGGAACTCTGTCCACAGCTCTTGGCCTCCGCCCTCATAGAGCCAGTGGAGCATGCGCTCGCTGTCCATGGATCCGGCAAACCCACCAAACAGAACCGCGGTCTTGTCCCTGCCCCAGTCATATCCCATCCAGGTGTGACCGACGTCGGCAATGCCTCTTCGTACGCTGCTTGATACGTCCAGTGCTTTGCCGAGGGTTCCGGCTGGGAACACCTCAATCTCAACCCGCCCCTCAGTGAGTTCGGAGACCTTCTCGGCATAGGCTTTTGCGCCCAGCTCCATAAGGGGGCCGCCGGTGACAGTTGTCGCCATCTTCCAGCGATGTTCAGGTTCTGCTGACGCAGCGGATAGCATCATTGAACCGGCTGCGGTTACCGCGAGTACTGAATTCAGCACCCATTTTCTCAGACTTCGCATTTTTTCTCCCCTCGCGCCACCTTAGTCAGCGCGTCAAATGTGTAGTGTATCAGCCGACAACTCATGCAGTGGCGACAGACGTGCCGACCACTTTCGCATATAAATGGATAAAATCAATATTTTTGTTGTGTATGGCTGATATATGTCTGCGCGGACCAGCGTGAAGCGAACAATTTTTCGCTTAATGCAGATCTTTTTGGTTCCGTATGCACGACATTCACTGTGTGCAAGCAAACTTCTGGAATACTGCGCCGCGCCTCTTGCTGCATTTTCTGGCTGGAGGCCACGGCGGAGCGGATCAAGGGCAAGACAAGCGGCCGCTTACAGTTTCAAGTGCCGCAACTAAATGATCATTTATAAACGAGTGCAAGCGCCATCCCTGGGGCCCAGTTCGCCAGATCCCCCCATGGGCCTGATGTGTCATGCGATCAGGGAGAGATCAGCGGATGTCGTGCGCGTAAGGTATTATGAAAGGCTTTATAAGCGCGCTGACAAAGCGCTTCGGCAGTATGCAAAGTTAAGATATTTCACCCATATGGCGATCTAATAATTTGATTATAATGATTATTTTTAAATGTATGAAAACCGTACTGTCCCAGCTTTGATTTACTCTCCAAACAGTATTTGCGCGGTTCCTTCGGGCCAATCTTTCTATCCGCGACCGCTTGCCGGTTCTCGCAATCTTCTTTGGGTTGATACCCAGCCTTCGGCTTAGTTCCACGTTCGCTATATTGCCGCGCGGACCGCGTACGCCCCTGTCGGCCATTAAACATGCCCTATCGGTCAACGGGTTCGTGGCATCCGCTGGCGAATCTGTTCCATAATATTTTCTTCCATTCCCGCAGAAGGAACCCACTAGTATCACTTCGCTGCAGGCCAGTGGTGGTGCAGTTCGTCGATGTTGATGTCGTGCCGGTGACTCTGTTCCCCATGGCCTTGGAGATGGGGATAATCAGACCTCAGATCGGCAGAGTTACCAAGACCGATCAGCAATTAGACGGTGAGCAGGAGTGGCCAGGTCAATCCAAGGATGATGATGGCAACAGCGACCCCGAGCATTCCTGCGACCATTAGCCAAGCGCCGGAATGGATCACGGGCCTCTGAGGAAACCTGTCTAAAAGCTGCAGCAGAGCCAGTGCTGAGAACATGCCGCCCGCACACCAGAACGACCGTGTTGACCAGAACCATTGCGCTGGCAGCTGCTATTTGCCTCCGTCATCGTGATGAACGGCAGATGCTTGTCGACAGGTTTCAGCGGGGCAAAGACAGCGGGATGGATAGCATGTATATGTGGGTCTGACATAGAGAAGAGGTCCCTGTGACCTGCCACGGGATTTTTCCTCCATCTGGAATTAGAGTCTGGCCCAACGAAGGGACGGACAATGAAGCGATCAAGATACACAGAAGAACAGA
>NZ_JAEIJD010000016.1 GCF_016307205.1 Pontibaca salina
GCCGTCCTCCTCGTTGTGTGGCTGTTGACACCACGACCTTGGCACAAATCGATGCCGTCTGGGGAGGGCGGCAACCACTCCATCTCCTCTGCTTCTTGTGGCGTGATATACCCGACCGTGCGGTGCATGGGTTGATGCAAGCGCTCTAAGGGCGATGGCTCATGATGCCGCCGAGCCTGAAGCTCCGCCTTGAAGACAGGCCTTTAGCTGGGTCCAAGATGGATCACTTGCGGAAAACTGCTGTCACCATGGGTGCCTGAGAGGCGGCGTTTGTCAAAGGAGTTGTCCACTGATTTCATGCGGCGTCTCTGATTTCAGGGGCGCTGGTTCGGGTTCCGGGTTGAGCCAGACGGGTCCGGCAGGTTGCCAGTTGCGGGTTTTACCTGACCAGCGTTCCGGATTTTGTGCGCGTGCATTTGCATAGAGAATGGCGCGGTTTGCCAGCGTCGCACGATCACGGCCAGCGTGACGCGCATTCGGCGTGACAAAGCGGATGGCGCTGTGCAGATGCGCACCGTTATACCAGCTGACGAAGGATTTCACCCAAGCCTGAGCCTCTGCTTTTGTGGCAAACCCCTTGGTCGGCCAGTCCGGACGGTATTTGCAGGTCCGAAACAGCGCCTCGGAAAACGGGTTGTCGTTGCTGACCCGGGGTCGGCTGTAAGACGCGGTGATGCCGAGTTTCTCCATTGTCACCTTCATCGTCGCACCTTTCATGGGGCTGCCATTGTCGGCGTGCAGGACCAGCGGGCGCGAGACGCAGGCCTCAGCCCAGACCGCCTTTTGGATCAACGTTGAAGCCAGGTCCGCGGTCTCGCGCTCATGAACTTCCCAACCGACGATTTTCCGGCTGAAGATGTCGACGATCAGGTAGAGTTAGAAAAACATGCCGGCGACCGGCCCGGGCATCCATGTTATGTCCCCTTACGGTGATTGCTTGCAATCACCTGCCGGGCAGCGCAAGTCCAGACTTGGCAGGGCGCAGTGGCCTTGTAACTGGTGGGAGGTTTGCGCCGGACCGGCGGCTTGGCTCGACCCCGGTGATGTTGCTGCCCATCTGCACGCAGAATGCGGTAGAAGCTCGATTCCGAGGCCAGATAGCGTCTCTGGTCGGCCAGTTTCGGCACGATCAGGCTGGGCGGAAGGCTGGCAAATTCCTTCGAATTGCAGACATCCAGCACGGCCGTGCGCTCAACAGCGCTCAGCTTGTTGGCGGGTTCAGGGCGCGCCGCAAGAGGACGTTGATCAGGGTGAATCTGGCCGCCTTTCGTCCAGCGTCGCAGGGTCCGTTCGCTGATCTGCAACACGGCACAGGCCATGGCGCGCCGCGCGCCAGCGGTGACAGCCTCTTGGATCAGCAGCGTGGCAGTTTGGCGATCTGGGGTGCTGATCATGCGTCCTCTCCGTCCCCCCAGATCGCTGCCGCCTTTTTTCGCAGAACCAGAAGCGCGGCGGTCTCGGCCAGGGCTTTCTCCTTGCGCGCCAATTCCCGCTCCAGAGCCTTGACTCGTTTCTTTTCTTCCTTGGTCGCCTGACCCAGACGCGCCGAACTGGCGCGGTCCCAGTCGTTGGCTTGCTCGCACGCCATCCGCCACGCAGCGATCTGCGCCGGATAAAGCCCGCGCTTGCGGCAGTATTCGGCCAGATCGGCCTCATTGAGCGCCGTCGTTTCCAACACCGCCGCGAACTTGTCGCGCGACGACCAGCCCTCTGGACCCGCGTCAGCATCGGGCAGAAGCTGCCCCTTACCACGCGCTTCGGCCCGCCATTTGTGCAGTGTCGCCTCGGAAATCCCTTCCTCCTGCCACAACTGTCGAATGGCCATGTTGTTCGGCGGAAGCATCCGCTTCAGCACAGCTGATTTTCGTTCCGGTGAATATGCCACGTCATTGTCCTATCCCGCCCACCTGAGAAATAGAGGAAAAGTAGAGCAGCGGACAACTATCCTGACACAGGGGGGAGGCGTCGTGGGACATTCCGCGGCGACTCTCCGATCCATCTGGCAAGATCGGCTGTATCGACCATTAGGGCATTTTGAGCCTCGTCACCGGCCACAAGGCTCAACGGAAGCGGGACCCCGAATCCCAGGTCGGTCAGGATGCGCAGACTGGAATAGTCCGGGCCACGTTTCGAAATATAGAGCTGACTAAGCAAGTGGGTCCCTTCATTATTTTTGAGAAACGTCAGGCGCAGTTTCTAACCGTTTTTTATCCGCTCGGTAATATCGATCACGTGATCCTCCCTTTCCGACAGCTCTTGTTGGTCGTGTTCCATGGGGACCGATTTTGGAGGTTGCTGTTTGTAGAGGTCGCGTACCTTTCTGATGCGCGCTCTGTTTCGCCACGCCTCTCGCTGCTGGTCGCGCACCTGAATCTTCTGATGGCGGGCTTGAAGCAGGCTGGACTTGTCCTTCGGGGTGTCAGCGACACCTTCGAAAAGGTCGGGCTGAATCTCGAGGCGCTCAAGGACGGCGAGGATCTGCTTTGTCATGTCTGTGCTGATTTCACGGCGCTGATTGGCACTCAAGCGCCGTTGTATATCGCGCGCGGATACCTTTGGGTTTCCCTTCGCCTGCATCTCGGTTCGCAAAGCGGCAACCTTCTGGATCTGCCCCGACGTCTTGTCGCCGTACTCGCGCATCATGGTTAGCGCGCATTCCATATGAAATTCTGCATATTTGGTCGCGAGCTCTGCGGTTTCAATGTCGATTGGCCTGCGCGATCTCCCCAAGAGAAATTGAAGGATCACCAGGTAACTTAGCACTGAAAAACCAGTTCGACGGATAAAGGAGGCCGGCAACGCACCACTCCCCCATTGTGCCCGCAAGCTGCTCCACCAATTGTCCAAGTAAGGCATCACGTCTTTATCGATCTGATAGACGCCCATCGCCTCCGGCTGGTGACGGAGCGCATTCCAAATTTCAAAAAGCTCGGCTTTTTGTTTCCCGACATTTTCGCCGACGAAATAGAGGAAATGGTCGAACATGTCGGTGTCCTCCCGTGGCGGCGCCATGACGTAGTTGAACCGCTGACAGAACCCATCAAGCATGCTCGCGGCATTAACATTGTCTTTCCAAGTCTCTCGTACGCTCAAACCCATGAAAGTGAAGTGGGGATCTTCGATCGTCAGCTTCTGATTTTCACTTTTCAAGCGGTTGGATATGGGCTTGTGAGAATACGAATCGAGCATCCACGGCTTAATGCGCGCGTAGGTTGCATCCTTCAGCACTTTCTCGATCCACTGGCCGACCTCGTCCTGCAGAACATAGGTTCCGTTGTTTTCGTCCAGATCGATGATCCACTGCGCATCCGTACCGCCATTGGGAAACATCGCAATGTTGGATTCTTCGCCGTCATCCGACAGGATGTCGGTGACAGTATCGGTCGCCAAGGTCTTTGAACTACCGGATGGCGCCAGCACGATTGTCCAAAGAATGGGACGCTTTTCCTTCATGCCCGGAATTGAGAGCGTTGCGCCACCTTGGGTCAGAATTGAGGCCGAGAGCATGATCAGCTGCCACAGTGGCAAAGCATAGCTGATGTCAGACTCCTTGAAAAAACCCAAAAGACGCTCGATGAAGGATCCTTTGGGAACAAGGTGGTCGATGCTAAGGACATCAGGCCGTTCCTTGATGGAGAGCATTGCAATCACGGTGCTCTGCTCCAACTCATTGAGAGGCCGCTTCTTGCCTTTCTCAAGAGTAGTCACCCCAGTAAAGAGGGGGGCGGTGTTCGGTTTGGTTTTCTTCGATGGTTTCTGGGTCATGGGCTGCACCTTTGGTTAAGTTTCCGTTGTGCAGGGGACGTGTGGGCAAGATCGCGGATGGAATAATGGGTTTGACTCCACCTCTGCCTAAAAGATCAGCGGTCCTCGCCGACAGCCGACAAATCAATTAACCATTTGTATTTAAACAATAAATAGTGGAGCCTTGCGCCGACACGCAGCCGACAAATCAGGGACGCTTGTCAGAATTTCGATTTTTTACTTGGTATCAAGGGAGAAACGCCCCGACGAGCTGGATCACCCCTTGAGCGTTGCGGCACTTCCTGACAAGTTATCCGCTATATTTTAATAAATTGTTCGCAACATCATAACTCAGTCAGCAACCGGTTATAAAACTATAGAGAGGCCAGCCGATACGGTAAGAAAGCTGCGTAGTCGTAAAAATAATTTACGGCGGTAAATCCTATCCGGTGGTGCCGTTGATGTGGTGCGCGTTATTGAGTTTTATCGCTGCATTCGAGTTTCAGCTGTTTCAATTTACATTCAGAGGAGAAGACGAATGACCCCCGGCGAAACCTTCGGCCGCACCATCCAGCTCTTTCTGGTGGACGGTAATTCCAGCGGCCTACGGAAGGCAACCATCCATGGCTGGACCGGGCTGCTATTCGTCTCGGGCGCGTCGGCTTTCGGGAATCTCACCGCACGGGAAGAGGTAGACCGCACCGGTGTCTACATTCTCTCTGGCCCCGACCCCGACAAGTCCGGCGGCACCCGCGTCTATATCGGCTCTGGCAATTCTGTGGCCGAACGGATCAAACAGAGCGCCTTGAAACGAGACTTCTGGGAAACCGCGATCACCGTCACCACCAGTGATGACGATCTGTCGAAAGGCCATACAGAATACCTCGAGGCGCGGCTGATCCAGGTCACGGCCCAAGCAGGCCGGGTATCGCTGGATAATGGGACCCAGCCTGACACTCTGCGTCGGCGGCTACCTGAGGCTGACGTGGCCAATATGGAGCAGTTTCTCGCAAACCTGCGGATCATCCTGCCGGTGATCGGACTCGATATGTTGAAGCCTCAACCTAAGGCGGTGACGGAGACCACGCAGCCGGTTGAGGAGCGCACCTCGGGCGAGGTGCAGTTCGAGATCCGGCACAAAAGCGGCGTGCAGGCCACGGCGGTAGAAGAAGACGGCGAATTTATCGTGCTGGAAGGTTCCGAAGCCCTAACCAACACCGACTATGTTCAGCGGAGCTATGGCGGATTAAAGGAGAAGCTAATCGCCGATGGGGTGATCGTGTGCCAAGATGTTCCGCCAGATACGAACAAACTCCGCTTTGCCAGACCCTGGTCCTTCAACAGTCCTTCCGCGGCGGCTGCGGTCATTCTGGACCGGAACAGCAATGGACGGATTGAATGGAAGGTGAAAGGTGCGAACCAGACCTACCACGATTGGCAGCAGGCGCAGGCGAGGAAGCAGGAGGCGGCGGAATGAACTGCCAGAAGGTTTCACCTGGCGCGGATGCCAAGGTCGCGAGGTATTCGCCGGCGGGGTGACCCGCAATGATTGTTTTGCAACGTAATTGCCCTTACCAATACGCTATAGCTGGTAAAGGCCGGCCCCTAAAAACTGTGAGCAGTGAATGAACCAAACGTCACACAACAGCCTTGTCTCTTTCATCTGGCGTATTGCTGATGACTGCCTTCGTGACGTGTATGTTCGAGGTAAATATCGCGATGTAATTCTGCCTATGGTCGTTCTCCGGCGGCTGGATACCCTGCTTGAGCCCACCAAAGACGCTGTGCTTGAGGAGGTTCGCTTCCAAAAAGAGGAAATGGGCTCACTTGAGCTTGATGACGTGCCCCTGAAGGACGCATCGGGCTATGTTTTCTTCAACACCAGCCAATGGACTCTGAAGAAGATTCATGGCACCGCGACCAACAACCAGCAAATCATGCTGGCCAATATCGAAGATTACCTCGACGGCTTCTCCGACAATGTCAAAGAGATCGTCACGCGCTTCAAGCTTCTCGACCAGATGCGCCACATGGCCGACAAGCAGGTCCTGCTCGACGTTATCGAAAACTTCGTCTCGCCCTACATCAACCTGACACCGCATGATCGAGAAGATCCCGAAGGCAACCCGCTCCCGGGCCTGTCCAATCTCGGCATGGGCTATGTCTTTGAGGAGCTGATCCGGAAATTTAACGAAGAGAACAACGAGGAAGCCGGGGAACATTTCACCCCGCGCGAGGTGATTCATCTCATGACACACCTCATGTTCGACCCAATCAAGGATCAACTACCACCGGTTATGACCATCTATGACCCCGCCTGCGGCTCAGGCGGCATGCTGACGGAATCTCAGAACTACATCAAGGAACCCGAAGGCCCGATCCAGGCGCGCGGCGATGTCTATCTCTACGGCAAGGAGATCAACGACGAGACCTATGCGATCTGCAAATCGGACATGATGATCAAGGGCAACAACCCCGAGAACATCCGCGTCGGGTCCACCCTCTCCACCGATGAGTTCTCGGCTCATCGCTTCGACTTCATGCTGTCGAATCCACCCTACGGCAAAAGCTGGAATAGCGAGATCAGATACATCAAAGACGGCAAAGACGTCATCGACCCCCGCTTCCAAGTCGAGCTCACCGATTACTGGGGCAACAAGGACATTGTGGATGCCACACCGCGCTCTTCGGACGGCCAGCTGCTGTTCCTGATGGAGATGGTAAGCAAGATGAAGCCGGTGGGGGTTAGCCCGCTCGGCTCGCGCATTGCCTCGGTCCACAACGGCTCCAGCCTGTTTACCGGCGACGCCGGCAGCGGCGAGTCAAACATCCGCCGCTACATCATCGAAAACGACATGCTGGATGCTATCATCCAGATGCCGAACAACCTGTTCTATAATACCGGCATCACCACCTACATCTGGCTGCTGACCAATTCCAAGCCCGAGGCGCGCAAGGGCAAGGTCCAGCTGATCGACGCGAATCTTCTATTCCGGAAACTGCGGAAGAACTTGGGTGACAAGAATTGTGAATTTGCCCCCGAGCATATTGAAGCGATCACTGATGCCTATCTCAACTTCGCGCCCATTGAGCGCGAGCTCGACGCCTCCGGAGCCCCGGTAGGCATCGCAGCGCAGGTTTTCGACAATGATGATTTTGGCTACTATAAGGTCAGCATCGAGCGGCCTGATCGGCGCCGCGCCGGATTCAGCACCGAGCGCATCGCTCCCTTGCGTTTCGATAGATCCCTGCGTGAGCCAATGGAATGGCTCTATGCCGAACATGGCGACAAGGTTTATGAGCTCGGCTTCCTGAAGGATCAGGCGAAAGCAATTGCCGCCTGGTGCGAGGAACAGGGCATCACTTTAAACGCCAGGCAGCGTGGCCGGCTGGCCGATACAAAGCATTGGAACAACCTGCGCGACCTATTAAAGGCGGCAACCCTGCTGATGCGCGATATCGGCACCGAAGAGACTGCCGATTTCAATGCCTTCCGGGACGCCGTGACCAAGGCAATCAGAACTCACAAGATCAAGCTGTCCGCGACCGAGAGGAATGCGATCCTGAACGCGGTCAGCTGGTATGACGAAACGGCCGAGAAGGTCATCGCCAAGCGGCACAAGCTGTCCTCGGACGACCTCGAGGACCTCACGACCCACCTGGGTTGCGCCACCGGCGATCCGGCTGATTTCGGCTACTATCGCCAGCCCGATGGCAGTTATTTAACCTATGAGACCGCGACCGACTTGCGCGATGCGGAGTCTGTGCCGCTGAAGGACAGCATCCACCGCTATTACTTGGCCGAGGTGAAACCGCATGTGGAGGAAGCCTGGATCAACCTCGACTCGGTAAAGATCGGCTACGAGATCAGCTTCAACAAGTATTTCTACCGCCACAAGCCGCTGCGCAGCCTGGAGGAGGTGACGCAGGACATCCTGGCGCTGGAGGAAAAGGCCGACGGGCTGATCGCGGATATACTGGGGGTCGAGGTGGCGACCAAGCTGGAGCCGGCGGAATGAACATCGCCGCGTTTCCGAAATATGAGAGCTACCAGGATAGCGGCGTAAAATGGATTGGCAAAATCCCTGCCTCTTGGGATGTGCGGCGGGGCAAGTGGCTGTTCAAGCGGATGGATCGCCCGGTTCGCCCTGAGGACGAGATCGTCACGTGTTTCCGCGATGGCATGGTGACCTTGCGTTCGAACCGGCGGACAGAGGGATTCACCAACGCCATGAAGGAGCATGGGTATCAAGGTATTCGCAAGGGCGACTTCGTCATCCATTCGATGGATGCCTTCGCCGGGGCAATCGGTGTCTCGGACTCAGATGGCAAGTCGACTCCCGTTTACTCGGCTTGCGTGCCTCGTGTGGCAGGAACTGTCGAGCCTGCTTTCTACGCCTACTATATGCGCCACATCGCACTGTCAGGCCTGCTTGTCGCCATGGCGAAAGGCATCCGTGAGAGATCGACGGATTTTCGCTTCAACGACTTCGCGGACCTCGCCCTGGCTGCTCCTCCCATTGGTGAGCAGAAGGCAATCGTCGCGTTTCTGGATGGAAAATGCGCGACGATTGATGAGGCAGTGCGGATCAAGGAGGAGCAGATCAAGCTCTTGCGCGAGCGCAGGCAGATCCTGATCCAGCAGGCCGTCACCCGCGGCCTGAACCCCGACGCCCCCATGAAGGACAGCGGCATCGACTGGATCGGCCAAATCCCCGCGCATTGGGAAGCCGTTCCAATTTTGGCAGTTGGGGAAGTTATCGATCCAAACCCAAGCCACCGTAATCCGGAATATGTCGACGAAGGGTTCCCGTTCATATCCACACAGGAGTTTCGCCCTGGTGGAGCTATCGAAATCGACACCCCGCGTAGGGTTTCAAAAAAAACTGTGGAAGAACAAGAGGATCGCTGCAAGTTCGCCAAAGGGTCTCTTGTCTTTTCCAGAAAAGGGACAATTGGCGCTGTCCGGGTCCTTCCAAGCGGTATCAGGCTTGGAATTCTGGACTCACTCTGCGTTATCAATCCCAACCGCCGTGTTGATCCGACATATCTGTTTTGGACGCTTTCGTCTGATTATCTCGTAGCTCAATATGGGCCTACGCTTCGTGGCGCGGCGCTTCCTCAGCTAAGTGTCGGTAGAGTGCGTTCCCTGAAGATCATTCTACCACCGAAAGATGAACAGCCGAAAATAGTCCAACATCTTGAACGAGAAACAGGCAAAGTGGAAAACGCCATTTCTATCAAACAAGACCAGATCGCCGCGCTCAAGGAATACAAAACAAGCCTGATCAACGCTGCGGTCACCGGCAAGATAAAGGTCATATAAGGGGCGGTCATGAATATCGCGGTCAGCAACACCAAGGAAATCGCGCTGGAACAGGCCATCGAACGGCACCTGACCGGCGTCATTACAGAGGATCTGACCACAGGCGCCACGCCCACCGGCCCTTTCCGCATCGGCCGTCCTTCTGACTTTGACGCGCGCCTCGCCCTCGACACCGCTCTGTTCTGGGAGTTTCTCGAAGCCACCCAGGACAAGGCGCTGGAAAAGCTCAAGACCCGTAATCCGGCCGACTGGCAGGCCAAGATCCTCGGCCAGTTCGACAGGTTGGTTAAGCGCAGGGGCATCCTGCACATCCTGAAAAAGGGTCTGCCTGTCGATGATGCCCACTTCACCCTCATGTATCCCGCGCCTTTGGCCAGCTCGGCACAAAGGGTTCATGATAATTTCGCTGCCAATATCTGGAGCGTGACCCGGCAGGTCCATCACTCCCTCGCCAACCCGTATGAATCAGTCGACATGGTGCTGTTCCTAAACGGCCTGCCCATCGTCACGCTGGAGCTGAAGAACGCCTGGACCCACCAGACAGCTCGCTATCACGGCCAGAAGCAATATCGCGAACGCGACGCCAGCCAGACCCTGCTGACCTTCGGCCGCGTGCTGGTTCATATGACCGCCGATACCGACGAGGTTTGGATGGCAACCAAGCTTACAGGCTCGCGGCGCGACTTCTTGCCGTTCAATAAGGGCCACAACGAGGGTGCCGGCAACCCGCCCAACCCCGAGGGTCACAAGACCGCCTATCTCTGGGAAGAGGTGTTCCAGCCTGAAAGCCTTGCTGGGATCATCCAGCATTTCGTCTTGCTGGAGGGTAAGAACACCGACCCTCTGGCGAAGAAGACCCTGATCTTTCCGCGCTACCAACAGCTTGATGTGGTGCGCAAGCTCTTGGCCCACACTGCCGCCCATGGTGTCGGACACAGCTATCTGATCCAGCATTCCGCCGGATCGGGCAAGTCCAACAGCATCACTTGGGCGGCTTATCAACTGATCGAGACCTACCCGAAAAGTGTGGACTTGCCAGGCGCACGGGCGCTGGATGCACCCCTGTTTGACAGCGTGATCGTGGTGACGGATCGGCGCCTCCTGGACAAACAATTGCGCGACAATATTCGCGATTTCTCGGAAGTGAAGAACATCGTCGCCCCGGCCGTGCGGTCGGCCGATCTAAAGACGGCGCTGGAGACCGGCAAGAAAATCATCATCACTACAATTCAGAAGTTCCCGGTAATCGTTGATGGCATCGCGGACCTGAGCGACAAGCGCTTCGCCGTGATTATCGATGAAGCCCATAGCAGTCAGAGCGGCCTTGCCCATGACAAGATGAACCAGGCCATGGGGGGCGGCGAGGATCTGGATGAGGTAGACCCGCAGGACAAGATCCTTGCCGCCATGCAGGCGCGCAAGATGCGTGGCAATGCCTCCTACTTTGCTTTTACCGCAACGCCGAAACACACAACCTTGGAGAAATTCGGCACCCAGCAGCCGGATGGCCGGTTCAAGCCCTTTCACCTCTACAGCATGAAACAAGCCATCGAAGAGGGTTTCATCCTCGACGTGCTGGCCAATTATACGACCTATAAAAGCTATTACGAAATCCAGAAGTCCATCGAGGACAATCCTCTTTTTGACACCGCGAAGGCACAGAAAAAGCTACGCGCTTTCGTTGAGCGCAGCCAGCAGACGATCAATACCAAGGCCGAGATCATGGTCGAGGATTTCATGAACAACGTCGTGAATGCCAAAAAGCTGCGCGGCAAAGGCAAGGGTATGATCGTTACCCAGGACATCGAGATGGCGATCCGATACTACAAGGCCGTGCAGGCCGAGCTGGCAAAGCGCGGGAACCCGTTTAAAGCCCTGATCGCATTCTCCGGCGATAAAGAGGTCGACGGGATCAAGTATACCGAGGCTGAGATGAACGGCTTCCCGGAGGACAAGACCCGCACCGAGTTCGACAAGGATGAGTTCCGCCTCCTGGTGGTGGCGAATAAATACCTGACCGGTTTTGATCAGCCCAAGCTCTGCGCGATGTATGTCGACAAAAAGCTGCAATCCGTTTTGGCAGTGCAGGCCTTGTCACGCTTAAACCGGTCGGCGCCAAAGCTCGGAAAGCGCACCGAAGACCTCTTCGTGCTCGATTTTTTTAACTCGACGGAAGACATAAAGACCGCCTTTGATCCGTTCTTCACCGTGACGGCTTTGTCGGAGGCAACTGATGTCAATGTCCTGCATGATCTGAAGGCCACGCTTGATGATACCGGGATCTATGAATGGTCTGAGGTAGAGGAGTTCTGTAAGCTGTTCTTTGACGGCGAGGACTCTCAGAAGCTGAGCCCCTTGATCGACACTGCCGCCGAGCGATTCAACGAAGAACTGGAGCTCGAAGACAAGGACAAGATCGACTACAAAATCAAGGCGAAGCAGTTCGTCAAGGTCTATGGCCAGATGGCCTCGATCATGCCTTTTGAGGTGGTCGACTGGGAGAAGCTGTTCTGGTTCCTGAAGTTCTTAGTGCCAAAGTTGAACATTCAAGACCCCACTCAAGATGCGTTGGGCGAGCTGCTGGAGGCTGTTGATCTGTCTTCATACGGACTGGAACGCACAAAACTGAACCAGTCGATTGGGTTGGATGCAGCCGAAACCGAACTCGACCCACAGAATCCTAATCCGCGAGGCTACCGAGAGGGTGAAGTTCAGGAGGACCCACTCGAAGAAATTATTCGCAGTTTCAACGAACGCTGGTTCCACAACTGGACTGCAACCCCTGAGGAAAAACGCGTAAGATTCCTGAGTATTGTCAAAAGCGTTGAGGCGCATCCCGACTACGAGGAAAAATACAATGAAAACCCTGACCCATACTCTCAGGATCTGGCTTTCAAGAAAATCGTGAGAGACGTGATGCTACGTCGACGCAAGGAAGATCTCGAATTCTATAAGCTTTACGCGCAAGAAGAGACATTTTCGTCGGCTCTGCATCAAAATATCAAAAATGCCCTTAATCGCGCCGCGTAACCGCCGCTCCGACACCCAGCCATTCAAAAGCATCACTAACTAAGCAGCCTTGGCGTGGCTCCGCAGTAGATCAACGCTCCATTTTTAAGTTGCGGCTTGCATCGCAAACGTCCCTTTGTGGACCTTTTGGGCCGGTTTCGACGATCGGCAGTCAGGGCGAGAAGCGGACTTTCACTGCAGGTGCAAGAGGTCTGGTGGTCCGGCAAATAAAGCCGCCATTTGTCACGTTAGCATGACTTCTTAAAAATCCTAAGGTTGAGTTCCGTGATGGTATCCTTCACCTTCAAGATGCCGCTTGGTCACGCGCCACCAGCTTTCACTCATATCTCAATAGACCGACGCGTGATCAATTTTGGAATTGGAAAGGTCAACACTTGGATTACAGCAAATACTCTACAATTGTGTTCTTGGATGCAAACGTCATCCTTGAGGGCGGCAAGGTTGGGGATCAGCCATGGCAAGATATTGATGCTTCCGGCGAAATTTTGCTGCTTTTTGTGCCCCAAGTTTTGAAAGAGATTGATAGCAAGAAGCGGGATGGTCGACTTGCAAAGCATGCACGGGACTTCAATCGGTTGATTGCGCCCGCAGCCGAGACTGGCGGGCCCGTTCGATTGGTTGACGGTCCGCCTTTGGTTGATCTGTCACTTGCAGTGACAAACCGCATCGATTGGGACAAGCTTCATGATCTTGATCCCGAGGAACCAGACGCTCGCGTTATAGCGCAGGTGCTCAACGAAAAACACTCCAACTTTGATGCGAGGTTGTTTGTAAGTCAGGATATTAACCCCATCGGGATGGCGACTCGGCATGGTTTAAAAGTGAAAAGATTGCCGGGAAGCTGGTTGCGAGCAGCTGAACCGAGTCCAGATCAACGAAAGATCAACAAGCTCAAGGAACAGGTGCGGGTGTCGAAGGCCACCGAGCCAGACCTTGAGGTACTGGTGAAATTTTCAAGTGGCGAACCATTCGAGCATGTTGCAGTTCCAGACCTGACTCCAGATCAGAAACACGAGTTACAGCGGGTCATAATCGATAAAAATCCAAGGGCTTCGCAGGGGCAAGGTGGTATGTTTGCTGCTTCACTAAATTATGACCATGAATACAATGAGAAATACGAGCGATGGGTGAACAAGACACTACCGAAATTCGTCGATTCTCTTAGCTGTGACATCAATCTCATGTACGCGCAAACGCCGATATCTCTGGAGCTCCGCAATAACGGAGCAGTTCAAGCAGAGGACTTGGTTCTACATGTGAACGTGCGTAATGGTACAATATCAGATCGTTGGACTATTGTCCCAGCGTGGCCCTTTGCTCCGAGACCGGATGCGAACAGATTTCTCTCCGGAATCCATAGCTACACATCGTTGAGTGACGTTCGCAAGCCGAACATTGGCCGTCATGAGATGTATTTCGAAAATGATGCCGATGGTGGCGATTCATTTGAGGTCCATTGTCAGGATTTCCGGCACGGTCGGAGCTGGGTATTTGATGCTATCTTGACCGCAGAACCAACAACGAACGACGATGTCGTTCTGATTATTGGCATCACGGCCTCTAACATGAGAGGAAGCAAAAAGAAGGTGTTCAAACTTTCTCATGCTATCAGCTCAAAAGAGCTGTCTTCGATCTATGATATAAGAGACTTGGAGTTTATAGGTGATCTGCCAATGAAAGAGGAGCTGAAACAGTTGGACGAAGATCATGTTTTCTCCCGGCTCAATATATTGAACTATGACGACAAGGATTGATCCAGCCTCAAAATTCGCTTTCGCGGCGAAGGGCCGCTAATCGGGCTGCAACTGCAGCATCTTGAAAGAGGCTCTAACGTTCGGTTCGGGCGGCATGGATGAAAACACGCTATAGATAAATAAGCTCCGCTATGCTGCTAAAAATAGCGGATCAATGGGTGGTATGGTGCCACCAAGGAAACCCGCTCCGAACGACACTGCGAATTCATGAAGAGCTTCGTGGTCGGACTGACCTGCCACTGACTTTTCTTCCATAGTGGATCTCCTTTCTTTTCTGGCGCCCTTACGTAGCAAATGTTTCGAGGCAATGATTAGAACCAGCAAGATCAGAGCGAGTACTGATAACACCAGAGGTGTTGCCCCCCACCACCCCAGAGACCCAAGGGTCCCCAACCGAATGACCTTCGAAGCATGGCATTGACGAGTTCCAGGTCAAGCCGGCCCGTTGCTACAAGGGGCCTATTCTTGGTCTGGAACTATTCTTGGACTGCGCGATGATGCATGCGAAAGACTGCTTTGCCGATGCTGCATCACAGCTACCGCCGTCGGTATGAACGCGGCTTAGGGCCGATCAAGGCGGCCGGCAGTCAAGGCGGCCGGCAGTCAGGGCGGTAACCGGACCTTCGCTGCAGGTATGGACGAACGTCGGCTATGCGTGCACAAGGAACAAGTCGAAAGCATCCTTGCGCAGCATCTTTCGGAACTGCTGCCTGATGACCCTGATCGCGTGGCGGCTTTGGCAGCGCAGTTTGCGTTTCTACTGGAAGGTGCGATGGCACGGGCGGGCCTCGAGGGCAGCAGCGCGCGGATGGTCATGGCAAGGACTATGGTGCGCGACATATTGAAGGCGCTTTGACATGATGCAGGGACAAACTTGGGGTGTGGTCGCAATCTTGTTCTCCGCTGTTGTCTGGGGCACTACCGGAACGGCAGCAACCTTTGCACCCGATGTGAGCGCCGCCGCGATTGGCGCCGCCGCAATGGGCGTCGGCGGCATCGCACAAGCCTTGGTAGCCGCACGCGGCATCGTGCGATCCCGCGCGACACTTTGGGACCAGCGTCGGCTTCTGGTGATTGGCGCGATTTCGGTGGCGATTTATCCACTGGCTTTTTATGGCTCGATGAGGCTGGCGGGCGTGACCGTCGGAACTGTCATTACCATTGGTTCTGCTCCATTGCTCTCTGCGCTTATCGAATACCTGTTTGACCGAAGACGCCTGACTCTGCGTTGGTCCGCCGGGGCTTTTGTCGGGCTAATCGGCATGGGGCTTATCTGCGTTGCAGAAAACCTGTCGCACCGCGAAGTGGTCGGTGGCGACTCGGTGCCTTTGGGGGTGTTTCTGGGGCTGATTGGCGGACTAACCTATGCCCTCTATTCTTGGAGCGCACGGAAAATGATGCTGCAAGGAACGCAGCCATCTGTCGCGATGGGGTCTACTTTCGGCCTTGGGGGTCTGCTGCTGATGCCGGTGCTGATCGTGACGGGAGGGCCGTTTCTTGCGTCCTGGACGAACGCAGCCGTCGGGATCTACATGGCTGCCGTGCCGATGTTCCTTGGCTACATTAGCTTTGGTTTTGGGCTCGCCCGTGTGCAGGCCAGCATGGCGACAGTCATCACGCTACTGGAGCCCGTCGTGGCGGCTGTTCTGGCTGTCCTGATTGTAGGAGAGCGTTTGCCGAGCCTTGGATGGATCGGCGTGGCGATGGTTGTAGGATGCATTGCGATTATCACGCTCCCAAGGCCGCTCGGTCGTCCGACTCAAGCTCAAACTTCAACTCAACAATCTTGAATTCCCGAAACGGGCTGGAAAGCAGTCCTCTTGAGCTTCCCTGCAAATGGCAGATTAGTCCGCTGACCGATGTTAGAACCTCCAAAATGCTGCGCGTTGCACGAGTGGCGGCAATGACGAGCCGCGCCGCAGCACCTTGAAGAGGCTCGGGGGTCGGCTCTGGGCCGGTCGCGACAGTCGGGCAGGCAGGGCGGATTGCGGCCATTCGCTGCAAGCACTGTTCGGGTAGCTCATTGAGAGTGCTTCGCCTTCTCTGCAGCCGCGAGGAGCTTGTCGGCCATCTCGCTCAGCTTTGCTTCCTCATCTGCATCGGGACTGGGCCAACTTTCATACAGGATGTCAGCAAGTAGCGGGTAGTTCTGGCCGACATGGAAGTCATGATCGCAGATTGGGAGTATTCGTCCTTTGCGGTTGATGTTGATCGAGATCGCAGAGTTTAACTCCTTGTTCGTCCAACCTTTCTCCGCAAACGTGTTCGAAAGGAACGGAACGAAGAAGTTGGATTTCATCAAACCGATATTGATCTGTTCAACAATCGAGTCGCCCCACGAAATACTGCTTTCGTCAAAGAAGACTTTTACGCCGAGGCCAACGAGCTTGTCATGGAGTTTTCTGACCCGTGGCTTGTCTTCGGAAGCATGAGAAAGGAATAGGTCGAATTCGTGAATCATGTGGGCGTGTTCCTTGATCCAATCTGACGAGTTCGGGTTTGCTTCCATAGCTTGCTTGCAAAGCTTGGAAAGCACCGGATCGCCTTCTCCTCGAACTTGTTTAATGTAGCCCAGCCAGCCTTCTACGTGGGACCAGAAGGCGTCGGACTTAGATCCAGCTCCAATCCAGAGACTTGCTGCCTGCTCCATACCATAATTCTTGGCGGAGTAGAGCTTCATTCGCAATCGCTTGATGTCTTTGCGCCAGACATTTGGATACTGATTTACGATGAGGCCAGTCACGACTTGCCTCTCATCGAATAGCTGAATCCGCGTCTTGTCCCTGTTGATTTGAAAAGACGAAGTTCGAAATGCCTCCTCAAGGCGCTCGCCCAACTCGACTACACGGTCGCCGTATTCTGGTTCCCATCCCTTGATCAAGGACCTTGGTATCTTCTTCGAGCTGGAGGAGAACGTTATATCATCGGCATACCGTGAAAATCGGAGGTTCTCCTTCGCGGCCAGAGAAATGAGTTCTTTGTCGAGGTTGTGCGCAATCAGGTTGGCGAGAATCGGTGAAGTTTTTGCACCCTGTGGGAGACGGTCTTGGTAGGTGCAAATACGCGCCAGAATAGTTGCGACGCGGTCATTGTATCCGAATAGCTTTGACATGAAGAGACCGCGAACCCGCGCGAATCCGATAGACCCGAAGAAATCTTCAATATCAATGTTCAGTATCCATCTTTGCTTCTGATGGTATTGAGCGTTCGAAAGGAACGAGCGTCCACGGACATACCCATGGACGAAGGATTTTGGATTGTAGACCTCCAACAAGACGGCTGCAAAGCGTTCTTGTGCCATCGCCAACCCACGCAGAGGTTTGTCTATCGGCCTTGTGCCGCCGCGTTTCTTTGGGACCTCAAAGGTCTTGTAATACTTGCCTGTCTCTGTGTTCTTAATAACATGAAACAGGCCATCAGGGCGCATCATCAATGCTCCTGCCACATCCTTAACGGAGTGCGCAAAGCCAATCAGGAGATGGGCGTTTGCGGGATTGAAATTATTTGGAAGGCCCAACCCTCGTTCTCTACCTTGATCAGGGTCCAACGAACGATGATCCGCCGGACCGCCGCGATATTGGACTAACGTTTCAGCGAGCCGCCGGGGATTCACCAGCGCAAATTAGAGAGCTGAACCTTCAACACCAAAGTACAGAATGGCCTTCACGAGTCAACCCTGTCGGGGCGTCCGTTGCCTTAAAGCTGCATTGCAGCAGCCGAGGCGGCGACCAATGGCAGGTATGGGCCGAGAACGAAAATTCCGAGTTGGTCGACTGCGACGATAAGTGCCCACCCCCGTGGATGGGTCTCCCTCATGCCCGGCGGGGAAGCCCGCCGAGCTGATAGCGTTTCTCGCCTGCAGTTGCCTGGCGAGTTGGTTGTTAAAGCAGCTCAGACTGTGGAGTTATTGGTTTCCTTGTTTTCTCAACAGTGCCGTGACTGCGATACGCGTCGAGCATCAAGCGCGTATATTCGACCGTGCTGTGGGTCACTGTGCCCAAACCGGGCCATGCGAACAACGGATTCGACCAAGTAACCTCCAAATCGATCTCAATTCCAAGCAGTGCAGCCACTTTGATCGCAGCGACCGGCTCCTTGTCCTCGGGCCAGTAGTGGTCCTTAAAGGAAACAACCACGTTGAGATCGTCATCCACCCAGATTTCGGCCAGGCCTGCTCCCATGCGCTCGCTGGCATTGGTCGTATCCTCGAACAGGGCTGCCCGGATCAAATGAGTCACCTGGTCCTTGTTGAGATCAAGCCTTGGTCGCGGATCTACAACTGACACGATGGGTTCAATCTCTTGCCCTTCGGCTCGGGCTTGAACTGGAACGGGTCGTTCATCGTTCGGCCCCAGCCAGAAGGCTTCTGGAAAAATGTTGATCGGTGATGCGCCGCAGCCCGGGCAGTGCCATTGGTTTCCAGCGATCTGTGGACCGGTGATCTCTGCGTCGCAGTGAAGGCAGTACCAGCGGTTTGTTTCCTCCATCTCCAGGAGCGGATGACGGACCTTCCCCTCTGCATCCGGCTTCGTGGCACGCCGCGGCCAATCTGCAAATCGTCGCGCATTGACTCTCTTCATCAAATCCTTTGCAATTCCGATCGCCTCTACCAGCAGCACTCGATCGTTCATCGGGTTGTTCTGGGCTTGCTCAATGTCGATCTCGACATGAGGGGCGGCCGAAGGGTTTTCTGGCAGCACTATGCGCCAGCTGTCGCCCTTCATATGAACGTCGCCGAGCATCGTGCTCAATTCGTATGGATGCCCTCGTACTTCTCCCCGGGTGATGGCGTCGGCCCCCCCA
Organism: Pontibaca salina; assembly: GCF_016307205.1. Lineage (GTDB taxonomy): Bacteria > Pseudomonadota > Alphaproteobacteria > Rhodobacterales > Rhodobacteraceae > Pontibaca > Pontibaca salina. The sequence continues at coordinate 18,658 of NZ_JAEIJD010000016.1, forward strand.
AAGATATGGTCAAAGGTCGTACCCTCATGGGACGTGATCCGTAGCACCAAGGCCTTAATTGCGGCGACTTGTGCTTCGGACGGGGCCCACTCTCCTTTTGCGCTGCCCGTCAATGAGTTCCAATGAGGAAACCCCAATCGGGAAGCAACCAAGTCAAGCGCCACATGCAGCGGCTGCCCGGTCGCTCTGGCGTATCGCTTTGCCAGAAGTTTCAATGTTTTCAGCTTATCGTTCTCTGTCATGATCCATGTCCAAGCTGGATCCGAATAGGTGCCCGCTGCTAATCAGACCCGCCGTTGGCATGAAGTCTGCTGTTCCAAGTAAAGGTCGCTGCAAAGCTTCGCGTGGCGGGCACACCGGCCTGCGAGAAAGGCCCTGGTTAACTTCCGCCATTTTCGAGCGCAGGTCAACACCAATGAATTTCGGAAATAGGGAGCCCAAAAAATGAACACCACTCGCCGAATAAGGCGGACTGGATGAAGGTAGGCTGAGACATTGAATGGACATGACCTTAGCAATTTCTCAGCCTTCGACGACCCTCAACTCTATGTGTTTCGCCACAGAACCCGTTCAGTCATGCCAATGCCAGAAAATGCTCAAAAGCCCCCCGTTTCATCACATCTTTCGGCAGTCTCAAAGAGCGACCCGACACGATGTCGCGCAGCTCTCTGGCTACCTGTCTCAAGGTGTTTGCCGTGGAATTGGGCTGTTTCACGAATTCAAAAACCGGGTCTGTCGCGCTCTCGGTCTGTATTCTGACACTGGCCGCTTGGCCATCATCGTTGATCGTCACATCGACCTTCAGTTCCTCCTGTTGGGCAAGATTACAACGCAGGATAACAGGGAAGCCGTATTTTCGCCGCCGCCCGATCTCGAGCTTGAAATCCGCTTTGTCGACGGCCGCTTTCAGGTCATGGGTTTGATGGGCGGTATAGTGCACGTTCAAAATACTGCCATGTTTATGACCCGCGATGGCCTGACGCTGACCATCACTCACACTGGCGCTTCGCAGCATGCTCAACAGTGTTTTGCGCATAGCATAGAAATCCTCATCGAAATCAGCGAGGTCGAGGCGCTCAAGGATTCTGCGCAGATGCTTTCCAAAGGCGCTGGTGACATCACCGCTGGTGGTTCGGCGCGCGGCTTCCGGAAACAACAACACACCATGGCTGTCGGGCAGCGCCTGAAACCACTCGATGAACCCCAGATCGAGCAACAGCTGTGGTATCGGCACGATGCGTTTGCTGTCTTCGGTCTTGCCCGGCTGTTCCAGACCGGATCCGATCGCGAAGCAGTAGGCGTTATTGCGAAACCGGATATCCGTGCGCTTGAGCAACAGGATCTCTGCGATCCGGGATCCCAGCGTCAGCACGATCAGAGGCACCCAATAGGTCGCATCTCGGATGATCATGCTTCCGCGCTTCCAGCGCCGGTGCTCCGAAAAACAACCGGTGTAAATCGGACAGGTGAGAAATTTTGCAAGCCGCTCTTCGGACCATGGCATGCGTAGTTTTGGCTTGGTCACGCGGATATAGAGCTCATCATCCGGCTGCTGCGCCTGGATATGGCGTTCGAGCTCTTTATAGGTCAGGGCTTTTGGCGGCTCCACGCCCAAGTCAGCGGCGCTTTTGAACAGGCGGTTCAATCCATCCCGATCGCGTTTCAGGGTTGTCATCGATCGGCGCGGGACCAAGAGCTCTGCCAGAATCGCCCGTTTTTCGGCTGTCGAAATCATCGGGCGATTGCGCACCTCTTCCATTGCCAAAAGATCTTTCGCGTCGGCCTCGGAGATTTCAGCGGCTTTGGAAATCTCCTTGCCGACCTTGGTGAAGCGATTCTTGCCGTGGCTTTTTCCCTGACTGCGCGTCAAGCGGGCACACCAGGCGAAGAAATCTTTCTGTCGGTCTTTGGTGAGCGCGGTCACCGGAATGTCCCCGAAGAACTCGATCATCAGATTTTCAAGGGCGTTGATATTTCCCTGCATCGATTTGGTTGGATGGTTCTTGCGGGTCTGTGCGAATGCTTGCGAGATGAGGATTGGTGCTTTCACGAAGCTCTCGAAATTCTGGATGCCATGGTCGGTCAACAAGTCGCGGCTGGCATGGCGCACATCATCACCGTCGAGAACATCGATTTCGGCGTCGTTGATGCGACGCTTCAGCGACACCGCCTGTCGGCCCAGATCGCCAGGGACAGGGTCAGGCAGGGCCAGAGCGATCATCTGCGTGGCTTCTTCCAAGAGCTCTTGGACATTTTCCCAGTTTCCGCGTCGTGCGGCGCGGCGCAAGGCACTGTTCTCGGTTTCGAGCCGGATGATGCGGCTATCAATCTCTGCATCGCTGCGGGTTTCCGATGTGCCCTGCTGATCAAGAATGCGGGCAAGTTCAGCGCGAAGCACTTCGCTCAACAGCGCCTTGGCATTTGCCGGGCTGAGGGTTCCCTGAGTCACTGCGTCCACGATGTCTGTCTCCTTTTGCTCGTAGACCGTGAGCAGCCTTGCGGCGCGCTTCACGGCGTCGAGCGGGAGGTCGGTGCGCAGGGACAGACAGAGAAATAAGTTTGAGAGCTGGTTTGATCCGGCTTTTGGCAGGCGTTTTCTGAAATAGAAGATGCGGCCCCGGCGCATGAGATAGGGGCCGGCGTGGTGTTTGGGTTTCCGAGACACGACCCGGCACCGTTTTCGGGCGTAATGAGCGATGTCATGTGTCACACCTTGTGTCACATGATTCGGAATCTGTGACACAATCGGCAAAGCGGGACTCTCTAAGCCCTTGATTTTGCGTGTTTTGCTGGATTTTATGGCTGGGGTGGTAGGATTCGAACCTACGGTACACGGTACCAAAAACCGCTGCCTTACCGCTTGGCTACACCCCAACGCGAAGGCTAGTTAAGCCGCTGACGCCGCCGGTGCAAGGCCCTTTTCGGAAAATATGGCTTTATCACTGTTCCGTAGCGCCCTACATCGACATCACGGTCCAAAAGACCACAGGAATCGTTAATATATCCCTTTGCGAGTGGTCGGGCTGCATTCGCGGTGAAACATTCACGAATCGCCAATCGACCGGCTTAGCCATTGGCTTCGATCGTCATTGCGACCAGAATCACGCGCAGGCTCTCGCTTTTGCCTGCCCAGACCATCTTCCCTGCACATGGCACTGCCCATGGCACAGCGGCTTTGCCCGCGCTAGCCCTGCCCAATCTGCTGATCGACGCCCTGCCCCCTAAGGCAGCGGCGATACCCCGATCACTGGCAGATGCAGCAGCAAGAGGCCCACATAGATTGCCGCCGTCAACACCATGGCCGCGAAACTGGGGCGCAGCGCGACCAGACCCGACAGCGACAACCACGCGGTCTTGCGCGCCAATACCTGCCATACCTTGGGGCCCAATAGGCGACGCCTGCGCCGATCGATCACCACCATGCCCAGAAACGCAAAGACCGCGAACAGGCCAAACAGAATCACATGGGCCAAGTCTCCATTGGCCAGAAGATGTGCCAGCGACCACAGCAATAGCGCGAGCAGCATCGGATGGCGCGTCACGGCCAAAACGCCGGGATCGTCCGGATCGAAAGGCCGCCGCCCCATGGCGCCAAAGGACAGCGGATTGACCCCCCCTGCCCCGGCTACCACCAGCGCAATCGCCACCGGCATTATCAACAGCGGCACCCAACGCCAGACCGGCCCGGAAGGCAGCACCTGAACATAGGGCGCGCGACCTGCGGCCACGATGAGCCAGACCAAAACCAAGACCGAAAACAGGCTATAGCCGATATAATAACCCCGCAGCCCCAACCGCGCGATCAGCCATAGCCGCATCGGCGGGCGCACCGGAATTACATGGCTGGCAAGAAATACCGCCAGCGCGGCCATAAACAAGCCCCAGCCGGTCAGCATCATGGGTTCTCTTGCGGACCGGGCCGAAACAGCCACGCACCGATACGCGCAATAAACAGAGTAAAGGCAACAATCCACAACAGGACCGCGAAATCGATCAGCACTGCTTCAAACGGTGTAATCGCGACCGGAACCGCCGGCACAGCGACAATGCAAAACAACGTGGGCAAGCCCAGAGAAAAAAACGCCACGTCGCGCCAGCGTCGGCTTCGCGACAGCTCTGGGTGGGTCTGGGTCATGTTGAACATACCCCCGCATGTGTTCTTGGGTGCACACTAGGTCACCAACTCGGGCTTCCGCAACTATATGCAGCACAAAACGAACCGGACATATTCGCCACCGGAAAGGGCGCGCGGGGTACAAGCGGCAGATGCGCCGGCTTCAGGCGCGCTCAAAGTGGCCAAATCAACGGGATCAGGGCCGATGCCAGCAAGCCGATACTCAGGTTCAGCGGGATGCCAACCCGCAGGAAATCGGTGAACCGATACCCCCCCGGTCCGTATACCATCATGTTGGTCTGATAACCGATAGGCGTTGCAAATGCCGCCGAAGCCGCAATCATCACCGCCACCACCAGCGGACGCGGATCAAAGCCCATGGCGCTGGCCAACCCGATGGCGATGGGCGTGACCACCACCGCCACCGCGTTGTTGCTAACCAGTTCGGTCAGGATCGAAGTCAGTAGATAAATTGCCCAGACCACCAGAAACGGCGGCAGCATTTTGAGCATCGGTGCGATACCGTTCACGATCATCAGCACCGCGCCCGAACTTTCCAGTGCTGCGCCAATCGCCAGCATTGCGAAAATCAGCGCCATCAACTGGCCGTCGATAAACGAAAACGCCTCATCCGCGTCGATGCAGCCGGTGACCAGAACCACCGCCACGGCTATCACCGACAGCATCAGGATCGGCGCAATGTTCAATGCGGCCAACACCACAATCCCGATGAGCGCGGCAATGGCGATGGGGGCATGACCGCGCCGGAAAGCCCGCGCTGAGGGGCGCGAAACATCGACCATGTCCATATCACTCGACAGGCGCTGGATATCGGCAGGCGCGCCCTCCAGAAGCAGCGTATCGCCCACCCGTACCACCAATCCGTCCAGCTGCTGACCGATGTTCTGGTTTCGCCGGTGCACGGCCAGCGTATAGACGCCATAACGCCGCCGCAGCCGCAGCGACCCCAGCGTGCGCCCGACCATCTTGCAACCCGGCGTGATCAGCACTTCGACGGTATTGGTCTCAACCGCCGAAATCTGATCGACTCGCTTCAATTCCTTGTTGCTTTGCAGACTCAGAAGCTCAGACATCTGGGTGCGCAGCACCACCAGATCGCCAGCCTGCAACTTAACCTCTTCCAGATTGCGCCGCAGAGATTGGTCCGCGCGGATCACATCAATCAGCCGCACCCCGTCCCGCTTGAACAACTGCACGTCGGTGACCTCGCGCCCGATCAGGTTGGATTCAGGGGGGATATACGCTTCGGTAAAGAATTTCATCTTCGAGCGATCCGAAAGCATCATTGCCATGCTGTCGCGATCGGGTAGCAGCCGCGGCGCGATGAAGCGCAGATACAGCATCCCCCATGCCACCACGGCAAGGCCCAGTGGAGTCACCTCGAATATGGAAAAGGCTGCCAGCCCCTGCGCTCGCGCAACCCCATCCACCAGCAGGTTGGTCGAAGTCCCGATCAGCGTCAGCGTCCCGCCCAGGATCGCGCCATAACTAAGTGGGATTAAGAGTTTGCTGGCCGATATGTCCAGAGTGCGCGCGACCTGAATAAAAACCGGGATCATCACCACGACCACCGGCGTATTGGAGACGACAGCCGACGCCATGACGACAAAACCCATCAGCATCGCGATGGCCATACGCGGACGCACCAGCGCCTGTTTCTGTGCCAGCGTCGTAAACGCGTCCAGCGCACCAGTGCGTACCAATGCACCCATGATGATGAACATCGCCGCAATCGTCCACGGTGCCGGATTGGCCAGGACCGGCAGCGCCGCGTGATAAGGCAGAACGCCGCTAATCAGCATCAGGGCAACGCCGCCGATGGCGACAACCTCGGTTGGCAGAGTCTCCCGCAGAAACAGCGCAAACATGCCGCCAACGATGATCAGCGCCAGAAAAGCGCTGCCCGTATCTGAAAGCTGGTAAAGAGTCATGATGGTTGCGGTCCGCCCATATCCATTGCACGCCGAACGGCAAATACCCAACCTTCCCGATCACTGCCCCGGTGGCAAGCACCATGTACCCGACACTCTACGCAAAGACCGCAACTGGTACTCTGACCCTCAGCTACCATAAAAGGTGATGGATGGGATGTTCACGGACCGGCCTGTTGCAGTCGGCCCCCCTGGCGCACCATGCAGATCTTCTGGGCCTTTCCCGTGGCGTCATCGGTCTCGACATAGACGCCCGAGAGCGTCGCCTCGGCCAATGCCGGCGTGAACCGCGCTTTCGGCATGCCGGCGACAAAGCGGCGCATTGGCTCTGCCTTGTCCATGCCGATCACCGAGTTGTAGTCGCCGCACATGCCGGCATCGCTTTGATAAGCGGTGCCACCCGGCAGGATCTGCGCATCCGCGGTGGGCACATGGGTGTGAGTGCCGACCACGAGACTGGCGCGCCCGTCGCAGAAATGGCCCATCGCCATCTTTTCCGATGTCGCCTCGCAATGCATGTCGACGATCACCGCGCTCGCCTGGCCGCCCAGCGGATAAGATTTCAGCACCGGCTCGATCGCCGAAAACGGATCATCAAACGGGCGGTTCATGAACACGCGGCCCAGCGCCTGCGCCACCAGCACCTTGCGCCCGCCTTTGGCCTCAAACAGCCGCGCGCCCTTGCCCGGCGCGGCCTTGGCAAAGTTCAACGGGCGTATCACACGTGGTTCAGTTTCGATGAATTGCAACATATCCTTCTGGTCGAAGGCATGATCGCCCAGCGTGACGCAATCCGCCCCAGCGTCGAGGATCAGCTTGGCATGGGCCCCGGTCAGACCCATCCCGCCCGAGGCGTTTTCGCCGTTGACCACGACGAAATCCAGCCGCCAATCCTCGCGCAGCCGCGGCAGACATTCCCGGATGGCGGCGCGCCCGGCGCGCCCCATCACATCACCCAGAAAAAGTAATCTCATGCCAACCCATTAAGGCGGAACACCGCAACGAGCAAGACCCTGCCAAACCGGTCCACCATATCACGCGGCGGCGACCCAGTCCGCCATATCGGGAAGAAGCCCATTCAACACCGTTTGAAAGGCGGCCACGATGGCTGCCGCCGAATCGTCGGCAGCCGGCGCGCTCTGCCGCCAAACGCGGCTGGCGATCACGCGCTGGTCCCGGTCACGCAGTACCGTCAGCGTCACGTCAATCGTTACGCTCAGCGCATCGCCGGTGACCTCGGCCTGAAACGCGTCAAGCCGTGTCAGCAGCGCCAGATCGGGCACCGGCCCGCCTTCGCCGGGTCCGACATAGCCCAGCCGTCCGGTACCCGCGATCGAGCGGATCAGCAGCGATTGCATCAGGTCGGGCAGTTCGTCCGGCCAGCGGGCATCGGGCAGATAGGTGATCGACAGCGGCGCGGGCTTGATCATGACCCGGTCGGTCGCAATGGCGGCGGCGGCGTCCGGGCGGGCGACCAGCAATGTGCGCCCTGAGCGCCGTCCGGGTGTCGTCCCGGTGACCGGCAGCAAATCATAGGTATTTAGTGGCGTTGCCGCCGTATTCAGGGTGGACAGGGCACTGCACCCGCTCAGGCTTGCGGCGGCCCCCAGCAGGGCGAAACGGCGGGTCATCATCATGGGGCGCATCCTGTCATCTCCGATATTCGGGCACACGTTCATTCAGCAGGAACCGCGCGGGGTCACGTTCAATCCGGCGCACCAGTTGATCAAGCGAGCGCACCAGCCGACGGGCTTCGGATCCCAACCGCGAAAGTTCCGGCAGGCCGCTGCCGGTAAACTGGGTGATACCGGGCGCGGCCCCCGCGACGGTCGCTTGCACCTGGCCGACAACCGCGTCGGCGCGGGCAATCAGCGCGCGCAGATCGGCGGTGATGGCCGGCAGATCCTCCGACACCTTTTCCGCCGCAGCTCCGATCCGGTCGCTGGCTGAACGTATATCGTTCAGGACCGGGTCAAAATCGGTCGACATGACTCCGGTCGCCGTGTCGAACGCAGTTTCTGCAGAGGCCAGCGCACGGTCGGTTGCACCCAGCGAGCGGTCGAGATTGTCCATCGTCTGCCCCGCGCGTTCGAAAATTTGCGTGGCCGTGGTCAGCGTCTTGTGCGCGTCCGCCGCCAGCGGGTCGAGCCGCCCGGTCAGCCCGGTCAGATCATTGGCGACGCGATCCACCGCCTTCGACGCGGTGGCAACTGCGCTGCGGATATCTTCGACCACAACCGGAACATCCGTGTTAATGACCGTCTCGACGGTGCCAATGGCGGCCTTGGCATCGGCCAGCACCGCGCGCGCATCCGAAACCAGCAGCGCGCCCTCCCCATCAATCAGCTTGGAAACGCTGCCGGACGCGCCGGCGACGGCGGCAAATGCGCTGTCGGCCTCGGTCAACGTTGTTTCAAGCTGACTCAGGCGCGCGTTCAGCAAGTCCGCCGTATCGCCGAACCCGGTCAGCGTATTGGCCGACCGAGCCGACAGATCGGCAACAGCGGCGTTCAGCGCATCCACCGTGTCGGAAATCTGCGCTATGATCGCCGGCACCTGTTCGCGCATGAGCTTTTCCGCCTCGGCAAAGGCTCCGCCAGCGCTGTCGATGGCTTTGGTCGAGGACGTGATTGCCGCTTGGGTTGAATCGAACGCGTCGGTGGCCGCCGCCAATGTCGCGTCCGCATTGACCAGCGTCGTCTGGATCGAGGCTCCGATAGCGTCCAGTCGCGCAGTAAACAGCGTGATCTGTTTGGTTGCGTCGCCCACAACCCCGGTGATCGAAGAAAAATCGCTCAGCGCCTTTTCCAGCCCACCGGACGCGGAATCAAGATTGCGCAGGATGTTGCTGACATATTTCTGGTTTTCTGGCCCGGCGATTTTTTGAAACTGTGCCAACAGTTCCGTTGCCTCGGAGATCAGATCGGGCGCGTCCTCGACCAATTGCTGCACCGTCGACCGACGTGACGCGATGATCGGAATTTCACCGGGTGGTGCGGTCAGTGGCGGGGCTTCGCGCTGTTTGTTCGACAGCGAGATATACGACACCCCCGTCACCCCCGAGGAACTGAGCTGCGCCACTGTGTCCTCGCGGACCGGCGTCGTTGCATCGACCTGAATACCGACAAAGACCTTGGACGGATCGTCTTGCGATATGTGCAAATCGATCACGCGCCCGACCGCAATCCCGTTGAAGTGCACATCGCCCGAGGCGCTGAGCCCCGACACATCGTCGAAAAGAATGCCATAAGTCGCATATTGCCGGTCAAGCTGCGCGCTGGCCAGCCAGATCATAAACGCAAGCGTTCCCAAGATGCCAAGCAGCGTGAATGCGCCGATCAGGATGTAATTTGCGCGCGTTTCCATCAACGCTCCCCTTTTGTTGCCAGCGCGGCCCGCGCCCGGGGGCCGTGGAAATATTCTTGCACCCAGGGGTGATCGACTTCCAGCATCTCGGCCATAGTGCCGACCGCCAGCACCTTTTTCTCCGCCAGCACTGCGATTCGGTCGCAGATCGCATGCAGAGAGTCCAGATCATGCGTAACCAGAAACACTGTCAGACCCAATGTCGCCTGCAACTGGCCGATCAATGTATCGAAAGCCGCCGCGCCGATCGGGTCCAGCCCGGCGGTCGGTTCGTCCAGAAACACGATCTCAGGATCCAGCGCAATGGCGCGGGCGAACCCGGCGCGTTTGCGCATTCCGCCCGAAAGCTCTGAAGGAAACTTGGTCTGCGCCACATCGGTCAGCCCGACCATCCGCACCTTGATCCCGGCCAGCGTTTTTCGCAAATCGTCGGGCAGGTCCAATTGCTCGCGCATCGGGGCTTCGACATTCTGGCGCACGGTCAGCGATGAAAACAGGGCACCGTCCTGAAACATCACGCCCCAACGGCGGCGCAGATCGCGATATTCCTCGGGCGAGCTGTCGCGCACATTCTCGCCAAAGACCTCGATCTGACCGGCGTCAGGTTTCAGCAACCCGACGATCTGTTGCAGCAGCACCGATTTCCCGGTGCCCGAACCGCCGACAATGCCGATGATCTCGCCCCGGCGCACGTCCAGATCCAGCCCGTCATGCACAATATGGGTGCCAAAGCTTTTCACCAGTCCGCGTACTTTGATGATGGGGTCAGTTGCAGTGTCGTTCATCACACCCCCACCAGAGAAAAGAAGATCGAGAAAATCGCGTCCACGACAATGACCATGAAAATCGCCAGAACCACCGAGGTCGAGGTCAGCCGACCCAGCGATTCTGCATCGCCACCGACCTTCATGCCCTCGTAACAGCCGATAATGCCGATGATCAGCGCGAAGAACGGTGCCTTGATCATGCCGACGCCGAAATGCCAGACATCGGTGTTGCTGACCAGCCGCGACTGGAACACAGCCGGCGAAACGCCCAGTTCGATCCACGACATGATCGCGCCGCCGATCAGGCCCGAAACATCCGCAATCAAGCCCAGCACCGGCAGCATCAGCACCAGCGCCAGTATCCGCGGCACCACTAGGATTTCCATCGGGTTCAACCCCAGCGTGCGCATGGCGTCGATCTCTTCGCGCATTTTCATCGACCCGATGGCCGCCGTAAAGGCCGAGCCCGACCGACCGGCAACTATGATCGCCGTCAACAGGATGCCCAGTTCGCGCAAGACTGAAATCGCAATCAGATCGACCACAAAAACCTCGGCCCCGAACTGGCGCAATTGGGTCGCCCCCTGAAACGCCAGAACCACGCCGATCAGAAACGCCATCAGTGCAACGATGGGAATCGCGTTCCAACCAACCTGCTGCATGTGATACACCAGCGACGTCATGCGAAAGCGCCGTGGTTGGACTATCAATCGCCCCATGACCGCAATGACCTCGCCCAGAAAGCTGGTCAATTCCAAAGCGACGCGCCCCGCATTGGCGGTCGCACGTCCGATAGCTTCAATGCGGTCGGTAATCGTCGGGCGATGTTCCGTGATCTCGGCCTCGGTTGGCATGCTGGCGCGAACCGTGTCCAGAAGCTGGCGCTGGGTATCGGTCGCTCCCCGGATCAGCCTGCCCTTGTCCGCATCGGCGATGCGACGTTCAAGATCGAGGATGAACCACGCCCCTGCCGTGTCCAACTGTGCGACCTGTGAGATGTCGATCAGGCGTGCGCCACGTAAGTCGTGGTCCAGCCGATCGATGGTTTCGATCAGCAAATCGCCGGACAATACATAGCAGCCATTCGCGACGGTCGCCTCGACGACCGCTGACTGCCTCTGTTTGCTGCCGGTTGCTCGTGGCGTCATCTTTCCAATCTCGGGGTCTCGGCCTTCTAATCGGACCGGGCGGCAAGGCAATATGCCGCTTCTGTGCCACCCTTCTTATAGAACCCCCAAGACAGCATCCATTGGACAAATTTCATTAGCGCTCAACCGTGGCCTGAGGGTCCCACCAGCCCCTTGCGCATCGTCCGCATTTTGTTGTGAATTGAGAGGCGGCGTGAGTACGAGAGCTCAATGCCAGCAGACGCCTTGCTGACAAATCTTCTCAGTTGGGCGGGTGCCTGGAAAATCTGCCGCACATGCCTCGCATTTCCGGCAAGCACCAATTAAGCCCCTGCAAAAGTACCATTGAAACAACAAAGTTTGCCCGAGGGACCCTACCCATGCGCGATGTCAGAACTAAGTCAGAACGGGACATACCATCGCTCGGAGCACCGGCTGAGGTCATCGAGACGTTTCTTGCTTCGGCCCATGGCATCGACGTGGCCGCCTGGCTGGCTGATCTCTCGCCCCCCGATGCGCTGCAGCACCTGAGCAATATGGAGTTGCCACGTCGGGTCGAAGTGTTCGGGTTCCTGCCGCTGAACATCCAGGTCGATTTCGCCGCTGCCTTTGCTCCGGCTGAACTGGCCGACATCGTCACACACATGGACGCCGATGACCGCGTCGACCTGTTCAACGGGCTCAGCGAGAGCGAGCAGCAAACGCTGATGCGCAATCTGGCACAAGCCGAGCGCGACGATATCCGCCGCCTTGCCGGACATGCCGAAGGCACCGCCGGCGCGATCATGACAACGGATTACGCGACCTTGCGCGCCGAGATGACCGCGCAAGAGGCAATTGCAGAACTCCGTCGCGCGGCGCCGGAAAAGGAAACCATCTATCGCTCCTATGTTCTGGACGATGAGCGCCGATTGATCGGCTCGGTCCGATTGCACGAACTGATCCTGGCCGCCGATGACATTCCGATAGGCGCGATCATGAATGATTTGCCGGTGTCGGTGCCGGTGGAAACCGATCAGGAAAAGGTCGCAAAGACGATCGAGCGGTATGATCTGCTGGCGTTGCCGGTGGTTGATGAAAATGATCGGTTGGTCGGGATTGTCACCCATGACGACGCCGCCGATGCCATGCAGGAGGAAACCACCGAGGACTTTCAGCGCCTTTCCACCGTGTTACCCTTCACCCAAAGCCTGCGTGAGGCGGGGATTGGCGTGCTGTATTCCAAACGTATTGTCTGGCTGGTGTTACTGGTGTTCGGAAACCTGTTTTCCGGCGCTGGAATCGCCTATTTTGAAGACACAATTCTGGCCTATGTGGCGCTGGTATTCTTCCTGCCTTTACTGATCGACAGCAGCGGCAATGCCGGGTCGCAATCGGCCACGTTGATGGTGCGCGCATTGGCGACAGGCGATGTCGCGCTGAAAGACTGGCGTGACCTGATTTTGCGCGAGATGTTGATTGCCACCGCATTGGGCGTAACTATGGCGGCTGTGGTCTTCCCGCTCGGGCTGTTGCGCGGGGGGTCCGAGATTGCTCTGGTGGTTGGCGCGACAATGTTCCTTGTGGTTATTGTTGGCAGCCTTGTGGGCATGTCACTGCCCTTCCTGCTCAGCCGTTTGCGGCTGGACCCGGCAACGGCCAGCGGACCACTGGTCACGACGATCTCGGATGCGGTTGGCGTGGTGGTCTATTTCTCGATCGCGACGCTGCTGTTGACGCTATAGGCCAGTTCCGCCCTATCGCCCATCGATCCGCAACGTGAAATCACGCCGCGCCCCTTGGGGCGGGGCCGGGAACGGTGCGGCGCGCCTGATCTGTTGCAGCGCCACGCGGTCCAGCTGTTCCGAACCGGAACTGCCAACAATGTTAAGCGCAGCCAGCCCGCCATTCGCGGCGATGGTAAAGCTGACCTGCACCGATCCGCGCGCGTTGACACGTTCACGCCGGGTGCGCTGGATTTGGCGCATGACCTGACCGGGATAGTTTTCCGCCGCCGCATTGCCCGAACGGGCGGTAACATGCTGCGCCGGTCCCGCCTGCTGTGTCTGCGCCGTTTCCTTGCCGCTCGCATCACCGGCCCGGGCGGTGCTTTTGGCATTGCCTGCTTGCCGGGGCGGCGGCGCGGTTTTGCTCGCAGCCTTGCGTTTCGGCTGGAGCTTGGGCCGCTCTGGCCGAGCTTCGGGGCGGGCGGAGTCCTTGGGCGCATGGGTTTCGGCCTGGATGCGGTCGGCCCGCTCTGGTGAGAGGGCTGATATTTGCTCGACCGGCTGCGCGCTTGCGACCGTGGGAGCAGGGCTTTTCTGCGTGGCTACTGGGGCGGCGGTGGCTGCATCGCTTGGTGCAGCGGAGTGCGCCGCGCTGGGTGCGGCTGCTGCGGTTAGCTCGACATGCATTGTTGGCTCTGGCTTGGGCACCGATGCGCCCTCGGCCATATCAGCAAAACTGTCACCCGAAGTCGAAATGCTGGCCCCGCCGCCGCCCTGAAGCGCGATTTTCTCTGCCCCAATGGACGGCAGCACCGCAATGGCCGCGTGCAGCGCCCCGGCCAAGGCTAGGCAGATCAGGGCAACATAGCGTGAGCCCGGGATCATGGGAGCGCCCGTTCGGTCACGACCATCACCTGCGCTGCACCCGCCGCACGCAATTCGCCGGACAGGCGCACCAGAACCTGTGCGGGTAGCGCCCGGTCAGGGACAATGCGCAAGATCTGGCCCTGCCCGCCCTCTTGCTGTCCGGCCATAAAATCACCCGTCGTTTCGATCGGCTCGCCGCGCCAACTCAGCCGCCCATCCGCATGTGCCACCAGCGTGTCCGGCGGCGCGCGCCCGTCCAGCGTTTCGGTCTGCACCAGAGTCAGATCGCCATCCATCGGTGCTGCCAGCGTGCCCGCGATCATGAAAAAGATCAGCATCAGAAAGACCACGTTGATCAGGGCAATGGTCGGCTCACGCGGGCTGGCGGTTCTGGGGCGGGCAAGGCGGCTCATTGCAGCACCGTCACCGCAAGGCCATCGACCCCGCGCAGCACCGCCAGCACATCGACCAGCCGTTGCGACAGAACCTCATCCGTCAGGCTGACCAGCAACCGAGTTTCGGCGCGCTCTGCCAAGATTGCGCTCAGCGAGTCCAGCGCCACCGCCTCGCCATTCAGGCGCAGTGTGGTTTCGTTTACCGACAAGAATAGCGGCGCGATTTGCGCATTGGCCCCGCCCCGCGCCGCTCCCGACAACTCGATCTCGCCGTAGCGCGAAAAGGTCGACGTCAGCATGAAGAACAGCAGCAGCAGAAAGATCACATCGATCAACGATGTCATCGAAAGCGGCCTGCGCCGGGGCTTGCGGATCTCAAGCGGCATGAACCTGTGGGTCCGGCTTCGCTTTTGCCGGGGCAAGGACGGTGCGCAAGCCGCGTTCGGCAAAAACCCGCTCGCGGTGCATCCGCCCCTCGAACCATGACAGGACAAGGGCTGCGGGCATGGCCACGGCCAGCCCTGCCGCAGTGGTCAGCAACGCCACCCAGATGCCCCCCGCCAGAAGCGATGGGTCCACCGCATGGCCCGCGTCCTGTAACGTGCGAAACGCCTCGATCATGCCCAGAACCGTGCCGAACAATCCCAGCAGCGGCGCCAGTTGGGCGACCACATCCAGAACTTTAAACCCCGATTCCAGCCGCGCGAACCGTGCCTCGGCTTCGGCGTCCAGCCGTTGTGATAAAAGCGCCGTGCCGGTTTCTTCCTGCTCCATCGCCTGCGCGATCACCGGCGCAAGGTAACTGGTGCTTTGCGCCAGATATTGTGCGGCTTGCGGTCTTTCACCTTGGTCCCACGCTTTGATTGCCGCAGACAGCGCGCGGTGCCGCCCCACACCTGAAAGCTGAAACTGCCACAGCTTATAAAGGATCAGCGCCAGCGTCAGCACCGAGACCAGCACCAAAACCGCGACGACCGGGCCGCCAAGATCAAGGATATTTGCGAGAGAGGCCCGCAGGTTTTGTACAACAGTCATCCCAGAAGCTCGATTTCGGTACGCGAGGTCAGGTTGAGATCAATCATGCAGGCCCCGCTGTCCAGCCCCTCGCCAGTGCAGCTATGTGCGCCGTTGAACAGGATACGCTGGATATCCCCGCAGGCGAGGCCGTCGATCTGGAATTGGCGCACCCGCGGACGCCCGGCGGGCAGGTCGCGCAGGTCGAACAGCGTCAGCCGCTCGACCGCGCCATCCTTGTCAAACAGCACGGTTTCGAAAACCGCCTCGGACAGATCCGCGCCGAGTCGGTTTTCCACCAGAAAACTGATGCGGCACGCGCCCTCCACATCGGCCGTGGTGTTCAACTCGATCTGCAGGCCACGCGATTGCGCAGCGTCTTGGGCGGCGTCTTGGGCGGCGTCTTGGGCGGCGTCTTGGGCGGCGACGCTGCCGGACAGACCGGCCAATGCCAAGGCAGACGCGACCGTGAACAAGAATGTTTGGACTGGCCTCATGGCAGGACCTCCTGATGATTCTCTGCAAATAACAGAAATTTGCCGTTCAATCATGCTGCATGGGGCCGGTAATGTAAGGTGACTAAAAGTGTCAATATAAAAGCGGCGCGCTGCGATGGGGCAGATCGCGCCGCTGCTGCCGCTATGATTGCGCCTGAACCGCCATCCGCGAGGTGCGGTGGGTGATCAGTAGGCGCCACAGGAACGCCAAGATGAAAAGCACCGTCAGGATCAGCACGATCGTGGCAGCGGGGGCGCTGTCGATGAAGAAACTGGCATAGACCCCGCTTACCATTGACATGGCGCAAACCGCGACCGAGACGATCATCATCCGTCCGAAACTGCGCACGACCAGAAACGCGATCGCCCCCGGCGTTACCACCAGCGCCACGGCCAGAATCAACCCGGTCGCGGTCAGCGTCGAGACAATGGCCAGCGACAGCACGGCCAGCAGCCCGTAATGCAGCAACCCAGTCGGCAGCCCGCTGGCGCGGGCCTGGGC
Source organism: Pontibaca salina (assembly GCF_016307205.1). Classification (GTDB taxonomy): domain Bacteria; phylum Pseudomonadota; class Alphaproteobacteria; order Rhodobacterales; family Rhodobacteraceae; genus Pontibaca; species Pontibaca salina. Next base: position 34,965 of record NZ_JAEIJD010000016.1, read on the forward strand.
CGGATCAAAGGCATTCAGCAGCAGATCTTTCCACTTCAGCACCAAAAACCCAGTGACCCCCAGCGAGATCAGCCCCGTGGTCCAAAGGTCTTCCCGCCCCACGCCCAGCATGTTCCCGAACAACACATGATCCAGATGCTCATTGGTGGTGATCGACGTGTACATGATGATCCCGATGCCGAACATGCCCGAAAACACCACGCCCATAACCGTATCCTGCTTGATCCGGCTGTTATGCGATAGATAACCGGTCAGCATTGCACAGGTCATACCCGCGCCGAAGGCCCCGATAAGCAAAGGAATACCCGTCATCCAGGCCAGCACCACACCGGGCAGGATCGCATGGCTGACCGCATCGCCCATCAGCGCCCAGCCCTTGAGCACCAGAAAGCAAGACAGCAGCGCCGTCGGTGGCGCGACAAGCAGCGCAATCCAGAAGGCGTTTTGCATGAACGGAAATTGAAACGGCAAAAGCAGGGTGTCGATCATGGGTGTGCCTCCTGCTGCACGGCGCTCGAGATTGGCGGGGACTCTGGCGCAAGCGCTTGCGACGCTTTGCGACGCGCCGCCAACATGCCGTGTTTCGGCGCGAAGAAAAACGCCAGAAGGAACAATAGCGTCTGCAGCGCGACAATTACGCCGCCCGTGGCGCCATCAAGGTAATAGCTGATATAGGCGCCAAAGAAGCTGGTCACGGCACCGATCAACACCGACACGATGATCAGACGCGGGAAACGGTCGCACAGCAAATAGGCGGTCGCCCCCGGTGTGACCACCAGCGCGATCACCAGAAACGCGCCAACGGTAATCATTGCAGCGACGACGGCCGCTGATAGCAGGATGAAGAAGACCACCTTAAGAAGATCAGCGCGCAGACCGATGCTGCGGGCGTGGTTCTCGTCAAAGAAGACAACCATCAAATCTTTCCATTTCGCCAGCAGCACTGCCATCGACACGATTCCGATGATCGCCAATTGCAGCGTGTCGTCCGGCGTGATGGCAAGAATGTTCCCCATAATAATGGTCTGGATGCTGACTGACATCGGCGACAGCGACACCATGAACAAACCTAGCCCGAAAAACGAGGTAAAGATGATGCCGATGATCACGTCGATCTTCAGCCCCGAGCGCCCCGACAGGAACAGCATCGACCCGGCCGCCAGCCCACCCGCAATGAATGCGCCCAGCGCGAAGGGCAGCCCCAGAATATAGGCCCCCGCCACGCCGGGCACGACCGAATGGGACAATGCGTCGCCGATCAGCGACCAGCCTTTCAGCATCAGGTAACAGGACAGGAAGGCGCAGACTCCGCCGACCAGCGCCGATACCCACATGGCGTTGAACATATAGCCATAGCTAAATGGCTCAAGCAGCAGGTCGATCATGACTGCCCCCCGGTATCGGGCTTATTCGCTGTGACGGCTTTTTTCTGACGGCCGCGCTGGCCATATTTGACAAGAGGACGTTCATCGTCGGTCAGGATCGAAATCTCGCGCGGATCGTCGTCATCGTGCAGGTCGGTGCCGCCCAGCGTGAAGTGTCGCAACACGCCCCCAAAGGCACGTTCAAGATTGTCATGGGTAAAGGTGGTCTCGGTTGGCCCATAGTTCAGCACCGTGCCCTTGACGAGAACGGTACGGTCGCAGAATTCCGGCACTGAACCGAGGTTATGGGTCGAAACCAACATGACGCGGCCCTCGTCGCGCAATTCGCGCAGCAAAGCGACGATCTGTTCCTCGGTCTTGACGTCCACCCCGGTAAAGGGTTCGTCCAGCAAGATCACCTGCCCGGCCTGGGCAAGGCTGCGCGCGAGAAACACACGCTTGCGCTGACCGCCGGACAATTCCCCGATCTGGCGGTGGCGGTACTTCTGCATATTGACCCGGCGCAGCGCCTCCTCCACGGCATCATGGTCGGCCTGTTTCGGGTGACGCAGAAAGCCCATATGCCCATAGCGACCCATCATCACCACGTCTTCGACCAGCACCGGAAAGGTCCAATCGACCTCTTCCGCCTGCGGCACATAGGCCACAAGGTTCTGACGCAGCGCCTGCCTTACCGTCCGGCCCAACAGGCGGATTTCGCCTCGCGCGGCGGGCACGAAACCCATGATTGCCTTAAACAGCGTCGATTTCCCGGCACCGTTCACGCCGACCAGCGCAGTTATGGTGCCGCGGGGGATCTCGAAACTGGCGTCATAAAGGGCAGTATGGCCATTGCGATAGGTCACAGTCACGTCGCGGACTAAAATACCGCCCGCCGGCCCTTCGGCATTGGCAGCGTCTACGGCATCGGGGGATAGATCGAGCATCATCTCATCCTTGTTGGCTCTGGCATTCAGGTCGATCCGCAGATTGACCATCACGCACCGAGGTGCGTGATGGCAAAAAGGTCGTGAGCGGTGGCACTTCAGTTCGTCTGCGGCGCCAGCGCTTTGGCGATCGTCTCGGCATCGACACGCAGCAGGTCGAGATAGGTCGGCACCGGGCCGTCTGCCTCGCTAAGGGAATCGACATAGAGGACACCACCATATTCCGCCCCGGTTTCGCGCGCGACCTGCTTGGCGGGGGCCTGATTGACCGTGCTCTCACAGAATACCGCCGGAACATCGTTATCGCGGACCGTATCGATCACCTTACGCACTTGTTGCGGCGTACCGGTCTGATCGGCGTTGATTGGCCATAGATACGCTTCTTTCAGGTCGAAATCGCGGGTCAAATAGCTGAACGCGCCTTCGCAAGTGACCAGCCAGCGCCGGTCTTCGGGCACCGATTGCACACGCTTGCGCAATGGTTCGATAGTGTCGCGGATCTGCTTCTTGTACTCTGCGGCGTTAGCAGCATAGATTTCAGCGTTATCCGAGTCATGTTTGGACAGCGCATCGCGGATATTATCCACGTAGATCAGCGCGTTATCCAGCCCCATCCAGCCATGCGGGTTGGGTGTACCCTCATATTCGCCTTCGGCAATCGACATCGGCTCGATTCCCTCACTCAACGTGGCCGATGGCATATCGCCAAGGTTGTTGATGAACTGCTCGAACCAGCGTTCGAGATTCAAACCATTCCACAGAATCAGATCGGCACCCGAGGCGCGCACGATGTCCTGCGGTGTGGGTTCGTAATCGTGAATCTCGGCACCGGCTTTGGTGATCGACACCACTTCGGCTGCGTCACCGGCCACGTTCTGGGCCATGTCGGCAAGGATGGTAAAGGTCGTGACCACCTTGAAGGGGTCGGATTTTTCTTGGCCGTGGGCCGTCACGCCAAACAGCGATGCCGAGATGATCGCGGCTGCCATCGCCAGCTTTCGGGGAGAGGGTCGTGTCATGCTCTGACTCCGTCTGATTAATATAGCGCACTGCTAATGCGAAGCGCTCGCAACTGTCAAGCATGTTGCGAACGCTTCTCATTAAGGTCCGCAATCCCCGAACAGATCGCATCAGGTCAGCGCCAATGCCGCCTTTCTTCCGTCATAGATCGCAAAAGCGGCTTGCGCGTAGCGTTGGCATCCCCAATCGATTGCACGGCAATGCCACACTCTGCCAGTTCTCCGCGCAGGCGCATTTCTGCCAAATTCGTTATCGCCAGAACCAGCGACGCGTCCGGCAGATGGCTTTGCGGACCGGTCAGCAGAGATTTCAGGGTCACACCCTCGGCGCTCCATTCGATAATGGCAGACTCTACCACGAAGTCCACGCCCAGCACAGCGCAGCTTTAACGTCGGGTTCGACATTGACCGCAAGCCCAATGATGCACTCCCCGCCACTGGCCACGCAGATACGGCGCAGGACATCGCGCGAAAACCGGGTGCCGCTGTTCAGGCTTTCGCCCCATTCGTCACTGCGGGTGCTCGACATCGGCGTCCAGAACTGGTCAAGCAGGCCATGATGGGCGGCCCAGACTTCGACAGCGTCGTCTCCGGGCAGGAAACTGCCGCGCGTCAGCATTGCGGCGGGATGGGTCGGCATCGGCCCGACCAAGATCATCGCCGCGCCGCCCATGGCGCGCTCGACATAACCTGAGATCGCACGCCTTGGCTCAAGCTGGCGACCGCCTTCGACAGTGTCGGATCTGACACAGGTATCAAGAAAAACCGGGCCACCGGCAGCTTGGTCGCGTAATCTCAGGGCTGAACACGGGAACGCCAGCCGTCATTGCGGCAGACCAAAAAAAGGCCGCCACGGTAATCGCAGCGGCCTTTATCTAAAATGTTGTATTTCGCAGTCAAACCGGGCGCGAAACCGCGCCCGTTTCGGTTACGCGATGATTTTGGACACGACACCCGCACCGACGGTGCGACCGCCTTCACGGATGGCGAAACGCAGGCCCTGCTCCA
>NZ_JAEIJD010000017.1 GCF_016307205.1 Pontibaca salina
ACCCACACAGCGGCCTGAAATGGAAATCGCCTCGCGAGTTCATAAGGGCCGAAACTGAAACCGCTTAGGTGTCCGGTGAAACGGGGGCTGGACCAGCCGAAGCCGGGCTTGAGTTTGAAGCAGACACCATCGCGGGCTATGAGGTTGCGTGGGATGTGAGAGCAGCCTCATGATCGCACCTATCCACCCTGAGCCTAATGAGAGCCTTGATGGCTACCTACGCCGCCTTGCGGAAGCCGAGCTTTGGGCGGACGTCACCGATCTTTTGGGTGGCGTCGGTCTTCAATACGGTCGGAGGCTGATCGAGGACGCGGATGAGGTAGAGCGGCTCCTTGAATTGCCTGAAGGGATCTTAAACCCCCTCCTACCTTCCGCCAAAGCTTCTGCAGCTCGGTTTAACTGGCGGTTTGAGAGGCATCACAGCGCGCCGGTCTGCCCAGAGTGCATCTCTACCGGACGCCCGCATCACCAAGCTTGGCGCCACGCGTTCGTCACCAGTTGCGTAGAGCATGAACTCGTGCTGATTGATTCCTGTCCAATGTGTCTGGAACAGTTACGCCCAGGTGCCGGAGGCTATGGAAGCTGTTCTTGCGGGTGCCCCCTTGACCGGCTGGTTCATAAAAAAGCAGCGGATTGGGAGCTGGCTATTTCAGCCGTGATCGGCGGGCAAATGCATCCGGCAAGGGCCACATTACCACCCTCGTTGGCCTTCCGGAATCCGAGCGATATCGGAAGCTTTCTGCACTTCCTTGGCGGCAGTCAGAGCCCCGCCATAACTGGCAAGCCGGGCAAGCTACCTTTCCCAAAAACGGTCAAAGAAGCGCAAAGTTTTCTGGCAGACGCGCAGCACCTTCTCTGCAATTGGCCAATGGGTTTCCAGCATGAGGTTTCAGCGCGGCTCGCTGCCGGTGACCAGACCGCATCCTCGGCGCCGGCGCGTCTTGGGAAATGGTACCATAGTTTGATGCAGTTTACGGACAAGGCGTATCTGGATTTTCGTGCAGTGCTTGAGGATGTAGTCGCCCGCGAATTTGATGGTGCATATACCGGAGGCGCAGTCGGTACCGAAACCGAGAGAGACTGGGTGTCAGCTGCCGAAGCTGCCCGATTGATCGGCATCAGCGCTGAACGCATTGTCGACGCCGTTTCGAAAGACCTCATCGACGGCCAAATATTTTCATCCGGTTTCGGGCATCGGCACACGACCGTAAGGCGTGCCGTTATTGACCAGGTGCTGACAGATCGCGCCCGCTTTATTGATAAAACCTCGGCGCGTGAGCAATTGGGGATTTCTCGTAAACAGTTCGACCTGCTGGTGCGTTCGAAATTCGTGTCAGAGGCGCTCCCAGCAGAGCGACCTCCCCTCGTTGACGGCCTGTTCGATCGCGTTGCCCTGACACAAATTGTAGCCGGCATCGCGAGGCAGTCGTCTCCCGTGGTAGCGAAATCGATCGCCTTTCGCGAGCTGAACCTGCGTTTTACGACAGACCTCAAGGGGTTGAACGAGGTTTTGCGGCTTATCGCGAACGGGGAACTGCGTCCCGACCTCGACAGCACCGGTGGCAAACTCGCTGAGTTCAGATTTGATCGCGAAGAGGTTGAGCGGGTGTTGAAGGAAATGCGCCGAGGTCCAGGGTATACGGTTCAGGAAGTTGCCGCCCTGACCGGGTGGAAAGCGCAGTGTATTTCCAGATGGTGCCTTCAGGGTCTTCTCGAACATGAAGAGTTTGACCATGCGGGAGCGGTCGGCCGGGTCGTGCGCGCTGATGCTCTGGCCCGTTTCCAAGAAACCTATGTGCCTGTATCGGTCTTGGCTCGGCAGGCAGGAACCTCGCCGCGCCACCTGATCCGGATGCTTACGCAACAAGGCATCGAGCCCGTTGGCGCCTTCCAGGACGGCAAGGCTTGGCGTGGTCATCTCGTCGCACTGGCGCCACTCGCGAGCTTTGCCATAGCACATGCATCTTCCGATGCCTCGCACTACGCACGCCATGACCTATGAAACTTGATTGCCGCGCTAAATGGCGTGCCTGATCTGCCGCCACCTCGTGGCGCCCGCTGGCTGCCCAGCAGTGGCGCGAGTGATCTCAGTTCAGGACAGCTTCAAGATGATATCGGCATTCTTTCGCGGGGCGCGTCACGAAAACTACTAAATTTCAAATTTTCTCGCCTCACTAAACCTTTCCTAAACCTTTTCCGCCTTTAGCCCCTTTAGGTCGGCACAGTCCCCGACCGCCTTCGGAAGAAACCGAAGGCACACGCGATACGAAAAAAGGAAACATCGCATGACATCTTTGATTACCAACACCTCTGCCATGAATGCGCTTCAGCAGCTGCGTGACATCAACAAGAACCTCAACACCACACAGGATCGGATTTCCTCCGGCCTCAAGGTGAGCTCGGCGAAGGACAACGCCGCCTATTTCCAGATTTCTGAATCAATGAAGGGCGACAGTTCCGCCTATGCCTCGATCAGTGAGGGCATGACCCTGACCAAGAACTCCGTCGCAACGGCCCGTCTTGGCGCCGAAACCTTCAAGGACCTGGCCCAGCAGTTCACCGAACGTGTCGCCTTTGCCCAAGGTGCGGTCGGCGGCTATGACCAGATCGGTAAAGAGCTGGATGAACTCGTCAAGCAGATGAAGACCACCATTTCGCAGGCGACCTTCAACGGCGATGATATGGTCAACGCGGCGGGTACCGCTAAACTCGACGGCAGTGACGACCCTATAGCAGCGTCATTCAGCTACACCGGTACGGCACCTAACGAAGAGTGGGAATTCAGCGAAGCAGGTCTGCTTGAAGAGTCGCGCAACACCGTGACGGGGATCACGCGCACTGGCACTGACGGTTTCGATATCACGACCCTCCAGATTGATCATGTTGACCTGCATGCAATGATGAAGGGCTTCGAGGCAATCTCTGGCGCTTTCGTGGCCGGTGCGAAGGGTACCGATCAAGCCGACACTGGAGCAGAATTTCTTACGGTAGCCTTGAAAGGCGCCGAATCTGTAAGCAAGAAGGCGATTTCTGCCGCCACCACACTCGGCCTTGCCGAGAAGTCCCTCGATAACCAGCAGGATTTCCTCAGCCGCTTGGTCGACAACCTGGACTCCGGCATCGGCTCGATGATTGACGCGGATATGGAAGAAGAGGCGGCCCGCCTGAAGGCGCTGCAGACCCAGCAGCAGCTGGCCACGCAATCGCTCTCGATCGCCAACAACGCACCGCAGGGCGTGCTGGCGCTGTTCCAGTAAACGGGGCCTGATCTTCGCGAAGCTATGCGTCTCCAGTCAATGGAGGCGCATGGATTTAGGCAAAGATTTTGCGATCACTTCAGGTCGAAACCTTTCCTTAACAATCTTCGCCTTTAGCCCCTTTTAGGTCGGTCCACTCCGGTCGCCTTCGGAAGAAACCGAAGGCGCACGCGATACAGAAAAAAGGAAACATCGCATGACATCTTTGATTACCAACACCTCCGCGATGAACGCGCTTCAGCAGCTGCGTGACATCAACAAGAACCTAAACACCACCCAGGATCGGATTTCGTCCGGCCTCAAGGTCAGCTCGGCGAAGGACAACGCCGCCTATTTCCAGATCTCGGAATCGATGAAGGGCGACAGCTCGGCCTATTCCGCGATCAGTGAAGGTATGACACTGACCAAGAACTCGGTCGCCACCGCCCGTCTTGGCGCCGAAACCTTCAAGGATCTGGCCCAGCAGTTTACCGAACGGGTCGCTTTTGCCCAAGGCGCGGTCGGTGGATATGAGCAGGTCGAGAAAGAGCTGCTTGAGCTGGTCAAGCAGATGGAAACAACCGTCCAACAGGCGACCTTTAACGGGGATGATATGGTTAATGCCGCAGGCATTGATACTATTCCTGCCGACGGCACGCCTAATACAGACGGCACGGTTGGACCCTCTGTCAAATCTGAGCCCACCCGAGACACAGTAACCGGCATATCCCGCGAAGGCGGGACCATGTCCGTCACTAAATTGACGATTCAGCAAGTCGACCTTGCCGCATTGACATCAGACTTCAAGGGGATTGCGACTGGATTTAGGACCGGCGCGGAGACTGACGGCACTGGCGCTACCTATCTTGAGAAATCACTGTTGAGCGCTGAAACCGCGACTAAGGGGGCGATCGCTGCTGCCACTACTCTTGGTCTTGCCGAGAAATCCCTCGAAAACCAGCAGGACTTCCTCAGCCGCCTGGTCGACAACCTGGACTCCGGCATCGGCTCGATGATTGACGCGGACATGGAAGAAGAGGCGGCCCGCCTGAAGGCACTGCAGACCCAGCAGCAGTTGGCCACGCAGTCGCTCTCGATTGCCAACAACGCGCCGCAGGGCGTCTTGGCGCTGTTCCAGTGACCGGGGTCACTCCCTCTTGAACTTCCCCCGCCCCGGCTTACCGGGGCGGGTTTTATGCGTTCACGGGCAGAACGCCCATTAACCGCCAGAAGGTGATAATATGAATTCCGCATCGGCCCTCTCCGCCTATAAGAAAACCATCAAACATACCGAGAACCCGCGCCAGATCGAGCGTCGGATCCTGGCCCGGATGAACAATTGCCTGATCGAGAGCCGGGAGCGGTTTGACGGCAGCCCCGCAAAACCTGAACGACTGCAGATTCTTTCGGACGGTCTGCGCGATGCGCTGTCGGACAATCTCAAGCTCTGGCAGATCTTCAAGAACGATCTGGTCCGTGAGGGCAACGCGCTTCCGGGCGAGCTGCGGGCAGATCTCTTGTCGTTGGCGATATTCGTCGAGACCCACACCACCCGTGTTCTCGTCGCCGAGGGCAATGTTGGTGCCCTGATTGACGTCAATAATTCCATTCTCGGCGCGCTGTCGGGACAGACCGGCGAGGTGGCATAATGGGACTGCGCCTCACCCTTCACGCCAATGACCGGGTCATCGTCAACGGCTCGATCATTCGCAATGTCAATAACAGCCGCATCGTGATTGAAATCGAGAACCACTCGGATGTTCTGCGCGGAGAAGAGATCATCACGCAGAGTGAAGCCACGACCCCGGTGCGCCGCCTGTGCTATTTCATTCAAGTGGCCCTGGCGAGCCCTGCGGACCGCGATGCGTCGCTCCCTAAGGCCTATAGCGCCTTAGACGAGGTCAGTGCTGCCCTTGGCGGCAGCCAAGGCGAGAATCTGGAGGAGGCTCGCACGGCGCTGCATACCCGTAATTTTTATAAGGCCCTGCAATGCCTACGCCCGGTGATGGCCTATGAAGATCGCCTTCTGGCGCTGGCGCATTTGGCCGAGTGAGGCTGAGTCTGCTTAGGAGGACCGTAGAATGATTTCCACGCATGGAATGCCGGTCGGGGTGGGTTTGCGGCTTGTCAGTGAGAACCGAGAACTATTCGAAACTGGCATCCGCAAAGATCCGATGTCCAAGCGCGAGATTGCCGCCTTCCAAGAGCGGATCGGATCGATTGAAACCGTCGATGATCTGACCAAGGATTATGAAGTCTTCTCTTTCGTGATGAAGGCGTTCGACATGGAAGGCGAGATATACGCCAAAGCCATGATGAGGAAAATCCTAACGTCTGACTTGGAGGATAAGTCCTCCCTCGCCAGCCGGCTGTCCGATGACAAGTATAAGGAAATCAACAAAGCGCTGGGGTTTGACACCGATGGCAAGGCGAGCCTGAGCTTCAAGGACCCCGACTGGGTCAAGGGAATGGTCGATCTTTACGTCAACCAGCAGGTTATCAACAGCCAGAAGGACGAGAACGAAGGCGTGGGCTTGGCGCTGTCCTTCGAGAAGAAGGTGGACGGGCTCACCAACTGGTACAAGGTCATTGCAGATAAGGAGATGAACTCCTTTTTCCAGACGGCCTTTGGCCTGTCCGAAGATTTCTCGAAAGTGAATGTCGACGGCCGCAAGAAAGCTTTTGAGAAGCGGATGGATATCGAGGACTTAAAGAAACCGGAGGTCAGGGAAAGGCTGCTACGCCACTACACCGCTTTCGCAAGCGTCAAGCAGCATATGGAGACCCCGAACCCGATCCTGACCCTGATGGGCTTTGGCGATGGCGCCTATAACAATGTTACGATCGACATTGACATGATCCAGGGCTTCTCGGGGTCAAAATACCTGCGGTAAGGAGGGGGTGGCGCGCGTGCATTGACGAGGGTCAAGGTGCGTAATGTTCCTCGATTTCTAAAATGGCGCGATCCAGCATCCGGTTATCACTTTGCTCAAGAAGGGCGATGATCGATCGATTTCCATATGCGGAAGCCTCAGCCGACATGGAGTCCAGAATAACCCACCCTTCAACTCCATGATAGGCTCTCAGGACATCTCTTAGGCGCGGGAGAGGTTGTCCGTTTCTGAACTGAAGCTTTGGATATTTCCAGCCCTTTCCCACCCGAACAGCCAAGATGGAAGCGGCTTTCCGGCGCTTATCGACCGCCTGACGGGAAATTCCGAGGATATCCGCTGCTTCTCCGGTTGAGAGCAAAGCTCCTGCCTTCTCGGCGATCTCTTTGCGGTGCTGAAGGGCGCGGGCTCTGGCCGGCGCCAACGGGTCGATCTCCAGGGCCGGGTCTTCAAGAGATGGATTGCTAATCACCAGAGCCAGTGCCCCAATGTCGGACCCGGACGCCAAGGCAGCAATCAGTATCTCTTCCGATGCCTCATCAGCCATGCGGAGAATGGCGTTACGGACTCGCTTCATGAAGGCATCCCGGATCTTAGAAGGTGCCTTCTTGGTTAATCTGACGCTATGTTGGGATGCCATGTCTCGCCTCCCGTGGTTGCTTATGGAAGTGTAGGTGTTGATAGCACAATCAGCAACGACCAAGCCTCTGAGGCATCAAAATATAAGGCTGCCGCTGGGTTTGGCCCGGATCTACAGGCAAGAAAATCCACCAGCATGAACCCCGCGGGCCTCGCGATTTTCGCCGCGAGGCGTTAACTTGATATCATGGCAGACAAGCACAACCGCCTGAGCGATGAGCTGCGCCGCAATCTCGAAACGCCGCTACATGATGGGGAGCGGGTCGAGAGCATGGAACAGTTCGTGCGCGAAGATGGCGAATACCTGGATCGTGAAACCCTGCAAAGTGTAGTAAAAAGCGTATCTTTCGTTTGGCTGTATGAGAAATCAATGCGCTGGTGTCGGGCTTTCACGCCAGATCATTCGCCGACTGTGCGCATATTTTGTCGTTGTCTCGCAGATACATGTCTGGGCGAAATAATCCGTGTCTCTACGCTCATAGATGAGTAAGATTTGTGCACTACAGGATCACGTGTCAGTCTTTCGGTCACTCTGGCGCTGCTCGGAGCATTTCGGCGGAAGCTCCTCTATGGGCAGTCGAGCTTGTCGCCGACGCGGGAGGCCTTGGATTGTCACATCGAGTGGTGGCCCGGTGCGCGCCAGGCGTTCGTGGATCTCGCGCCCAGTAGCAAAGTGCGGCTCTGCACCCTTGTCAGGATTATCTTCATGCATTGGTGGCCTCCTCGGTCAAGGATATCCTATCACATTGCACCCAGAAAGAGGACCTGCCATGAACCGCCCCGAGTTCATCCTTTGAGAGTTTTACTCTCCGGTAAACCCGGGGCGGTTCATCCGTGGTTGCTTATGGAAGTGTAGGTGTTGATCGCACAATCAGCAACGCCCATGCCTCTGAGGCATCAAAATATAACGCTGCCGCTCGGCTGGGGGTTGGATATGCAGGCAAGAAAATCCACCAGCATCATCCTGCGGGCCTCGCTATTTTCGCTGCGAGGCGTTACCTTGATATCATGACAGACAAGCGTGACCGCTTGAACGACGAGACGCGCCGCAGTCTCAAAACGCCGCCACCTGATTGGGAGCGGGACGAGAGCATGGAAGAGTTCGTGAACGATGGTCGCGAATATCTGGATCGTGAAACCCTGCAGAGGTTCCTCAGCGACCTCGCGCGCTTAGGTGCACGCTACGGCGTGGAGCTGGTGCCGGACGCAGATTCTGGAGTAATGCGACTGGCACCGCTCTCTCCGGAGCAAGGCGGCTACTTGGCAGAGCGGATCGATGACGGGCCACGAGTTTTGTCGTCGTACGGAAATGATGTGCAATGGGAGGACCCGACTAACGATATCGTCGGAGACAGCTTCCATCCAATCGCGCGCGAACAGAGAGCCAGAATTTGGCTTGAAGAGAATGCCGAAGCGCTGGATTGTGCAAATTCGGACTGGTTCCGCAAGCTTTCCACCTTATATCAGCACGCTTCTGATCCGGATCACCGCAATGACGATGAGACCGAACGACTACGGGAGCTGCTTGCTAAGCGGCGCCGGGGTCGGTTTGTCTCGACCAAGGAAGCGGAGCGGCGGACCCGCCAGATGATCGCGCGGAAACGCCGGTCGAAAGGTCTCCGCGACGACGATTGACTCAAGCTTCATTCACACTTGATCATAAGCGCAAATTTATGCGCTCAGTTGGCGCAATGTTATAAGCATGGGAAGGCTCCTAACGCATTGATTTCTCGTCGGCGTCGCGCAACGTTACGCGCTTCCCTACACATTTTGTAGCCGTCCCAAGTAAAAAGCATTTATCGACACGGTACTCATCCTGCGCAAAACGGCCGGGCAATTTCTTCCATTGCTGTCTCGCAAAAGCCGGTTCTTGGTTGATGATCATATGTGGCTGCGAGCAAGTGATTCAACGACGTCTTGAAGTGGCTTGCCGTCATTTAAGAACGTCAGTTGGGACAGGGATAAGTACCGTAATCTTTCGGTGCGGTATGGTTGGCGATGGTCAGGCCGAAATTCTGGCCGTTGAGAAGCGCCTTTCATAGCGTGCGATCAGGATTTCTCCGGCGCTGTTGGCGTGCCATCCTGCCAGCAGGGCAAAAGGTCACCAAGTGCCGGACGCGCTAGATAAACCGAACGTGCTATGGCGCGGCTCAGGCAAAGGGCGGCCATATGTCCGATTTCGCCAAGAGCGTCGTCGGGCACCGGGTGCAGGTCTGTGCTCAGGGCGAAGATCAGATCGCCATCCACAGGAGTGTGGGCAGGTACCACAGCGCGCCCGATTCCGTCATGGGCGGCGATGGCAAGGCGATGGCACTGGGCCTTGGTCAGCGCCGCGTCCGTGGCGACAATGGCGATGGTGGTGTTGGTCCGCTCGGCCCCGCAGCCTTGCATCGCGCGCAATTTGGCGCTGTCGCCGATGCGGCCCAAACCGCTCGCCGGATCGGGGCCAAGCCCGCCGAATTCGCCCGCGATCTCGAACGGTGCCGCCCAGAAGTGGCGCTGGCCCGGCGTGGTGACGCAGCCCATCGGATTGGTGGCGACCAGCGCCCCGACCGTGACGCCATTGTCGAGCACGAACGAGGCCGAGCCCAGCCCGCCCTTGAGCATTGCTGTCAATGCGCCGGTGCCCGCGCCAACGGTGCCGAGGTCGAATTCGCGATTTGCGGTCTCGTATGCGGCGCGGCCCAACGCGCGATAGGGGTTGTCGGTCCAATCCTTGGTGCCGCCGTTCAGCAGATCGAACAGGATCGCGCCAGGAACCAGCGGGATCACCGCGTCCGCGAGACGATAGCCCCGGCCTGCCGCGCGCAGCGCCTCTGTCACGCCGGAACATGCGTCGAGTCCATAGGCCGAGCCGCCCGAGAGCACCAGCGCATCAACCGCTGTTACAGATTTATCCGGTGCGAGCAGATCCGTTTCGCGGGTCCCCGGCGCACCGCCCATCACATGTACCGACGCGGTGAAGGGCTTGTCGGCGGTCAAGACAGTGGTGCCTGATTTCAGGCTGTCGTCCTGCGCGTTGCCCACGCGCAAGCCGGCGATGTCGGTGATCAGGTTCTTCGGTCCGGGTTTCATGGGGGGTGCCATTCGTGCTTTGGAAATAGTCTAGGTGGTTTGGTCGATTTATATCAAGATGGGGACAGGGGACATGTAATGATTGGCTCTGGGCCGAAGACAGTTCTTGCCGCATTATGTGTGGGAGCGGAAACCGCGTATGATTGGCACATCGGTTGCTTGCCCAGCGGCCTGTTACACAAGTTTTCGGTGAAAACAGACGGTTTGCAAGGTCGCGAGCAGAAAGGTGAAGAGATGGATATTTCCCCAACCAAAGTAGCGCAGGTGGCAATCATGGCGCGCGAGATTGACCGCTCTGAAGCCGAATTGCGTGCCTTCATCGGCCGCATGAACGAGGATGAGCAGGCCGAACTGGTCGCGATCATGTGGATCGGGCGCGGCAGTTTCGAGGCCGCAGACCTGCAAGAGGCGATCACCACCGCCCGGACCGAGGCCTCAGTACCCTGCGCCGATTATCTTCTGGGCAGCCCGCATCTGCCCGATCATCTGGAGAATGGGCTGGACGCGCTGGGCGTTTCCGCAAGCGACGAAGAAGACGGATTGATGTAAATTGGCTGTTTGAATTTGTTGCGCGCCGGTGCGCCGGAGCTTTTCATGCCTCCAGCGGGGATATTTTTTTGCAAGAAGAAGCCAGCGCGGAGGGTTACAGCATGGCCTTGGCACGAACGGCCCGAACCGAGGCGCGGTTCTCCATGATCTCCATAAAGGTTGTCAATTTGGGAAACGGGGAAACATCCACGCCGTCGCCCGCAAGCCAGGTGCAGACCGTGAACAGGTAGGGATCGGCCAGAGTGAGCCTGTCGCCGATGACATAGGGACCGGTGAGAACATGATTCTCCACATATGCGGCATTCTCGGTCATGTTCTCGGGAACCTTTGCGGCCATGTCCTTGAATGAGTCCGGTTGGCTCGCCCAGCGGCTGCCGCGAAAGCGATGGGCATGGTTCACATGCATGGTCGAGGCCAGCCAATACATGGTTTCGCGCATCTTGGCGGCGGCGAACGGGTCGGTCGGCACCAGACCGGCTTGCGGTGCCAGCGCTGCGATATGCTCCAGCAACGCGCCGGTTTCGGTCAGCACGCCCTGCGGCGTCACCAGCACGGGCACGCGGCCCTTGGGGTTGAGGCGGTGATAGGGCGCTTTCGTCTGCTCGGCATTGGCGAAATCGACCCGGATGGTTTTATGTTCCAGCCCGCTCTCGTGCAGGGTGATAGCGACGGTGGTCGCGATGGTGCCGGGCGCATAGTGCAGGGTCAGCATGGGCGGAATCCTTACTTAGAAATGGGTCTGGGCGAAATGGCGGTCGGGGATGTCAAGATGTGGCACCGCGTTGAACAGGACTGGCGAAAGCTGCGCGCCGATGGGAAACAGGCGGTGCATCGAAGTGTTCATGATCGCCAGCGCAATTCTGGCGGTGGAGGCGATGTTCAGCTCCATCATCCGCCGCAGCGCGATGGCGATCACGCCGCCGGATGTGACAACCAGGGCCGGGCCGTCACCGATGGCAATATCATGTAGCGCTTCGGCCACGCGGGTTTCGAAATCGGCGAAGGTTTCGGCTGTGCCTTCAAGTTTTCCGGCCTTCCAGGCGGTGAAGATCTGGGGCAGATGGGCGACGAAATCCTCGCGTTCGGTCGGGAAGGGCAGGCCATGTTGCTCTTCCATCAGTCTGGCGAGGTTGAAATATTCTAATTCATTCAGCCTTGCATCTTCGATCAGGTCTGTTTCAAGCGCCATGCTGGCGGCGGTTTCACGGTGCCGCAAAAGGGTGCCTGTATATAGTCGGGTGTGATGGCTGGCCGACTGGCGCAGATGCTCGCCCAGCCAGCCCGACTGTTGATGGCCAAGCGTGCTGAGGCGGTCATACTCTTCTTCGTCGCGGGCGTGGGTATTCGCCTGCCCGTGACGGATGAGCGTGATGTGGGACATGATGCAAAACTCCTGCTTGCCGCTCTTTTAGGGTAGGGCGGCGCCGCTTTCCAGTCGGTCGGACCTTGCAGACCGAAGCAGTCACAGATAAATTTCGCGCAAGGCTGTCACGGCAGGCCTCGCACACAGATGTATTGCTGTGTAGAGTGAGGCCGAATGAAGGAGGGGCGCAATGTCCGAGACGATCCGATTTACCTTAGACGGTACAGAAGTTACCGCTAAAGCTGGCGATACCATTTGGGAGGTGGCGAATGGTCGCGGTCTAGTAATACCGCATCTGTGCCATAAGCCGGCACCGGGCTATCGCCCGGACGGCAACTGCCGCGCTTGCATGGTCGAAGTTGAAGGCGAGAGGAATCTTGTCGCCTCATGTATCCGTGAACCCGTCGAGGGCATGGTCGTGACGACTGATTCGGCGCGCGCTTCAAGCGCCCGCAAGTTGGTGATGGAAATGCTGGTGGCCGATCAGCCGCCGCGTGAAGAGGCCCGCGACCGATCGTCGCACTTCTGGGACATGGCTGACGCCACCGGAGTTAGCGAAAGCCGCTTTCCGAAGTTAGAGCAAGATCGCGTGCCGTTGCTGGATGACAGCCATGTGGCCATGCGCGTCAATCTGGATGCCTGTATCCAGTGTGGATTGTGCGTGCGTGCCTGCCGCGAAGTGCAGGTGAACGACGTGTTCGGCATGGCCGGGCGCGGGCACGATGCATATCCGACATTGGATTTCAATGACCCCATGGGTGATTCGACCTGTGTGGCCTGCGGCGAATGCGTGCAGGCGTGCCCAACCGGCGCGCTGATGGAGTCGAGCGTTCTGGATGACGCACAGCAAGGCGACAGCGCCGATTTCGACTATGAAGTAAGCAGTGTCTGCCCATTCTGCGGCGTCGGTTGCCAGCTCAGCCTGAAAGTCAAGGATAACAAGGTCAAATACGTTGACGGTATCGATGGACCGGCAAACGAGAACCGGCTGTGTGTCAAGGGCCGGTTCGGCTATGACTATATCCATCACCCGCACCGCTTGACCAAGCCGCTGATTCGCCGTGAGGACGCGCCGCCAAAGGGGCTGAACGTAGACCCGGCCAATCCGCTGACCCATTTTCGCGAGGCGACATGGGAAGAGGCGATGGATTTCGCCGCCGATGGTCTGCGCGGACGTGGTCGCGAAGTCGCTGGCTTCGGCAGCGCCAAATGCACCAACGAAGAAGCCTATTTGTTCCAGAAGCTGATCCGTCAGGGCTTTGGGCATAACAACGTCGACCACTGCACACGGCTGTGTCATGCGTCCTCGGTTGCGGCATTGATCGAAAACGTTGGCTCGGGCGCGGTGACCGCGACGTTTAACGAGATCGAAAACGCCGACGTGGCGATTATCATCGGGGCCAACCCGGTCGAGAACCACCCTGTCGCCGCCACCTATTTCAAGCAGTTCACCAAGCGCGGCGGCAAGCTGATCGTGATGGACCCGCGCGGCGTGGGATTGCGGAAATACGCGTCGCATATGCTGCAATTCCGCCCCGGTGCGGATGTGTCGATGCTGAACGCGATCATGCATGTGATCGTCGAAGAAGAGCTGTATGACCGCCAGTATATCGAGGCCTATACCGAGAACTGGGAGGCCGAGAAGGAACATCTCAAGGACTTCAGCCCGGAAAAAATGGCGCCGATCTGCGGTATCGAGCCCGACGTCTTGCGCGACGTGGCGCGAACATTTGCGGGCGCGCGGGCGGCGATGATTTTCTGGGGCATGGGTGTATCGCAACATATCCATGGCACCGACAACTCGCGCTGCCTGATCAGCCTTGCGCTGATGGCCGGACAAGTTGGCCGGCCGGGTACTGGGCTGCATCCGTTGCGCGGGCAGAACAACGTGCAAGGTGCGTCTGATGCGGGGCTGATCCCGATGTTCTTGCCCGACTATCAAAGCGTCAAGGACGACGGTGTGCGCAGCGCCTTTACCGAGGTCTGGGAATCGGGCGATTTCTCGTCCGAGCCGGGGCTGACTGTCACCGAAATCGTTGACGACATCCACGCGGGCAACACCAAGGCGATGTACATTCTGGGCGAAAACCCGGCGATGTCAGATCCGGATGTCGATCACGCCCGTGACGCGTTTGCCAAGCTGGATCATCTGGTGGTGCAGGATCTGTTCATCACCGAAACCGCCAACTATGCGGATGTGATCCTGCCGGCCAGTGCGTTTGCGGAAAAGTCTGGCACGGTGACCAACACCAACCGGCAGGTCCAGATGGGCCGCCCTGCGCTGGCCCCACCGGGCGAAGCACGCGAGGATTGGCAGATCACCGTTGATCTGGCCAACCGTCTGGGGCTGGAATGGGACTATAAAAGCCCAGCGGATGTGTTCGCAGAGATGACGATCAATATGCCGTCACTGGCCAACATCACTTGGGAGCGGCTTGAGCGCGAGAACGCGGTCACCTATCCATCGCTGTCGCCCGAGGATCCGGGGCAGTCGATCGTGTTTGGTGATGGCTTCCCGCGCGAGGGTGGCCGGGCCAGGTTCACCCCAGCCAGCGTGATTCCGCCCGACGAGGTGCCAGACGCGGACTATCCGATGATCCTCACCACTGGTCGCCAGTTGGAGCATTGGCATACTGGTTCGATGACGCGGCGTTCGCGCGTGCTTGACGCGGTCGAGCCTGAGGCGAACTGCTCGTTGCATCCGTCGACCTTGCGCAAGATGGGTGTCGAGCCCGGTGGCATGGTACGGCTGGTCACGCGGCGTGGATCGATCACGCTCATGGCGCGCGCGGATCGCGCGGTGGCACCCGATATGGTGTTCGTGCCTTTCGCCTTTGTCGAGGCTGCGGCCAACGTTCTGA
Source organism: Pontibaca salina (assembly GCF_016307205.1). GTDB lineage: Bacteria > Pseudomonadota > Alphaproteobacteria > Rhodobacterales > Rhodobacteraceae > Pontibaca > Pontibaca salina. The sequence goes on from NZ_JAEIJD010000017.1 coordinate 14,615, forward strand.
CCAACCCGGCGGTCGATCCCTATGGTAAGATCCCGGAGTTCAAGTTCGCTGCCGTAAGAGTCGAAGCCGCTGAAAGCCAAGTGGCGGCAGAGTAGGGAAGAACCCCGGCTTAGTGCCAACAAAACGCAACCCGCGCCAAAGATCTTTCTGATCGGGCGCGGGTTTTTTTTGTTTCTCCGGGATCAAGCCTTCGCAGGTTAGCTGCCGAGAATTAGCGCAGGTATGTTTGATTCTCACATCGGGTCTGGTAAATCTGAGTGAAATCGTCGATTAAGGGCGGCGCGCGAACGCACGCGGTCCTTGGCCGCTATTTTGAAATTGGACCGACCTCATGGCCGATACAACTATGATCGCCGCCCGTGGCGCGAACCGGCGCAAAGCCGGTGGAACCAGACTTATGTTTTGCATGGCTTGGCTGGTGGCTGGCGTATGTCTTTTGCCGATGCTGGCGGTCGCGCTCGCGGCATTAACCGGTGGCACGGATACGATCCAACATCTGATGGAAACCGTTCTGCCGCGCTATACGATGACCACGCTCTCGCTGGTGGCGTTGGTCGCCACGGGCACCTTCGCTGTCGGAGTCGGCGCGGCCTGGCTGGTCACCATGACGCGCTTTCCCGGCGTGCGGATATTCGAAATCGCGCTGGTCTTGCCACTCGCCTTTCCGGCCTATGTGTTAGCCTATGCCTATACCTATGTGCTGGACCATCCCGGTATTGTGCAGTCAACCCTGCGAGATGTGACCGGATGGGGGCCGCGCGATTACTGGTTTCCTGAAATCCGCTCGGTTGGTGGTGCAGCGGTGATGCTGGTTTTGGTGCTGTATCCATATGTCTATCTGCTGGCGCGGGCGGCATTCATGCAGCAAAGCGCCTCGGCGTTTTTGGCGGCGCGGGCACTGGGTACCAGCGCGTGGTCCGCGTTCTTCAAGGTCAGTCTGCCAATGGCGCGTCCGGCGATTGCCGGGGGCGTGTTGCTGACGGTGATGGAAACCATCGCCGATTTCGGGACCGTCGCCTATTTCAGTGTGCAAACCTTTGCCACAGGCATTTATACCAGCTGGTTTTCCATGGCTGACCGGGCCGGCGCAGCGCAACTGGCGCTGTGTTTGCTGGGGTTTGCCTTATTCCTTGCGATCATCGAGCGCGTCCAGCGCGGCAGCGCCAAATATCATCAAGCCGGCAAAAGCACCGTGCACATGCCGCCCGCTGAGCTGACGGGCTGGCAGGCGGTGCTGGCGTTGGTGCTCTGTATCATACCGGTGCTTTTGGGGTTCGCCCTGCCGACGGTGATTCTGTTTGATATGGGGCTGAGCGGAGGACAGGATCTGCTTAGCCATCGTTATCTAGGATTCTTGCGAAATTCGGTCACACTGGCCGGTGTGGCGGCGGCAGTTACCGTTTTTGCTGCGATCTGTGTCGGATTTTTCCACCGTTTGCGCCCCGGACGTAGCTCTGCTGCGGCGGCCTATATTGCGCGCTTGGGCTATGCGGTACCGGGCGGCGTGATCGCGGTGGGGCTGATGGTGCCGTTTGCAGCTTTCGACAACGCGCTCGACGCATGGATGCGGGCGACATTTGATATTTCGACCGGGTTGCTCGTTACCGGATCGATCTGGTTGCTGGTCGCGGCCTATCTGGTGCGGTTCTTGGCCGCTGCGCTGGGGGCTTATGAGGGCGGGCAGAGCACGGTGCATGCCAATATGGACGCTGCGGCGCGATCTCTTGGGCACACGCCACTTGGCACTTTGCGCCGGGTGCATCTGCCGTTGCTGACGCCAAGTTTGCTGACCGCGCTGCTTATCGTCTTTGTCGATGTGATGAAGGAATTACCTGCGACGCTTATCATGCGGCCATTCAACTTCGACACGTTGGCCGTGCAGGCCTATCGGCTGGCCAGCGACGAGCGGCTTGAAGGGGCCGCAGTGCCGTCGCTGGTGATTGTCGCGGTGGGGTTGTTGCCGGTGATTCTGATCTGCCGACAGGTGGGCAAGCGGCGCTGAGCGCCAATAAGGACATGTGGCGTTTAAGTGGTTTCAATCATTCGATTGAACGCAACAATTCCTAATCGCTGTCCGTGCCGGGTACCACCTTGAGGATAGTCAATTGATGGGTGACGTCATTGCGCGCTTCCCACGAAAACGAGGCACCTTCACTCAGGCCCAGCAAAGCGACCCCAATCGGCGTGACAACAGAGACGCGGTTTTGCGAGATGTCTGCATCCTGCGGGTAAACCAACGTCACCGTGCGCTCGGCCCCTGTCGTTTCGTCGCGATAGGTGACGGTATTCCCGATGGTAACCACATCAGAGGGCAGCTTGCCCGACTTAACAATCTTTGCGCGGCCCAATTCCTCGAAAAGCCTGTCGGCGACCTGCGGTGCGCGGTTCATCGCGCCCTCGGCCAGCGATTCGAGGTCCGCCAAATGGAATTGGTCGATGGTCACGCGCGGTGCGCGGCGTCGAGTCTGAGTCATGGCCGAATGCTCCTGTTGATAGTCGTTTGGCCGAGTTGGTGCCGCGCGATGCGCCGCCCAATAGCGGGGCGTGCAATGCGGCGAGATTTTTAGATAGTAGGCGACCCGGAAAGCGGTCTGTACTAGGTCAGACGCAAACCGGGCTTACCGGCGCGTCAGAAGTAGAAACCTGGTCTGATGCACGATCTGGGTCATCACCCAAACATAGGAGTGCAGACGCGACACCGCAAGGGAGCTGTTCGGACGTAACAAAAGGCGCGGGAATCCCGCGCCTTTTTGCAGTATCTAACGAAGATTACTTCCAGCCGACTTGATCGAAAATGCGCTGTGCGGCGGGGATGTTCTGGGCCACGTCGGACAGGTTCACCTCGTCGGCCTTGAACTTTCCAAGCTTTTCCACCGAATCGGCAATCTCGACGCCGCGCACGGCAGGGTATTCATCATTGCCCGCCGAAAAATAGACCTGCGCTTGGTCAGATGCGAGATATTCGAGAAACTTTACCGCATTGTCCCGGTTGGGGGCGTTGGCGGCGACACCGGCACCGGAGAGGTTCATATGCGCGCCATTGCCGTCCTGATCGGGAAAGACCCAACCGATCTGGTCGATGCTGTCGCTGACACCGTCAACATTGGTGCGCATTGCGCGTGCGAAATAATAGGTGTTGGACACAGCAATGCCGCATTCACCTGAAACCAGACCGCGCAATTGGTCGGTATCCCCTCCTTGCGGGGGGCGCGCCATATTGGCGACGACACCTTCGGCCCATTCTTTCGCAGCTTCTTCGCCGTCATGGGTGATGATCGCGGCCAGCAGCGTCTGGTTATAAGGGTTTGTGGAGGAGCGGATGCAAACCTCACCTTTGTATTTCGAATCGGCCAGATCAAGATAGGTCTGCGGCGGATCGGTGATCTGATCCTTGTCGTAAAAGATGATTCGGCTGCGTTGCGAGAAACCGAACCACTGATTGTCGGCGTCTTGAAGGTTGGCCGGAATGCGCTGTTCCAGAATTTCGCTGTCCACGGATTGCAGCAGGCCCGCATCCTTGGCACGTTTGAGACGCGAAGTATCGACCACGATGAGAACATCTGCCGGGCTGTTCGCGCCCTCGGCTTTCATGCGGGCGGCCAATTCGTCGCCTTTGCCTTCGATACGGTTGATGGAGATGCCAGTGGCATCAGTGAATTCGGAGTAAAGCTTTTCGTCGGTGTCATAGTGGCGTGAGGAATACAGATTCAGCTCGCCCTCGGCAGCGACGCTACCAGCCAAGGTCGCGCCCAGTGCAGTGGCAGCTAGGAAAGGGGTCATTTTCATAATGTCTGTCCTTTGGTTCGTATGACGGGTTTAATCCCGACTGAAACAATCAGTTAAAGCATCTGTCAACAGGATCAACCAAAATCTATGTAAATCACTCAGGAATATTCCACATCCGCTGCCAATGAAAAAGGCCGCGCCCAGAGGGGCGCGGCCTTTTTTGCAATAGCTGTGTCGCTGATTCAGCCCTGACGAGCTTTGAACCTGCGCTGGGTCTTGTTGATCACGTAAACGCGGCCTTTGCGACGCACGACACGGCAATCGCGGTGCCGGTTCTTCAGCGACCGGAGCGAGTTTTTGACCTTCATGGCCTTCTCCTGTTCCTGCGGCGCGGGCCAGCGCCTGATGTTGCGGGTGTCCCGGCGAACCGAGACAATGAATTCATGGTGGGCGATACAAGGTTCGAACTTGTGACCCCTTCGATGTCAACGAAGTGCTCTACCGCTGAGCTAATCGCCCATGAATACCTGCGCATGCCTTTGCCCTACAACAATAACAGGGCGCGAGTTTCCACGCTGGTAGCGGGCTCTATAAAAGGAGTTCGGGAAAGGATCAAGGCCTTTTGGCAAAGCCGCAAACCAGTCTATGTTGTTCTAACATAGGAGTGTCCATGTCGAACGAAGCTTTTCATCTGGCCAAACCACTTAGGCGCCTTTCCAGTGTGGTGTTTGCGTCGCCGCACAGCGGTTGTGAGTATTTGCCTGCGTTTTTGCGTCGAAGCCAGTTGGACGAGCGAACGATTCGGTCCTCCGAGGATGCTTTCGTTGACCGGTTGTTCGGGTGCGCGCCCGAGTTTGGCGCGCCCTTGCTTAGCGCCGCCGTTCCCCGTGCCTATATCGACTTGAATCGGTCGCCAGATGAGCTGGATCCGGCACTGATCGAGGGCATCCTCCGAACCGGCCATAATCCGCGCGTGGCCTCTGGTTTGGGCGTGATTCCCCGTGTCGTGGCCAATGGCCGTGCGATCTATGGCGAGAAGCTCAGCATTGCCGAGGCACAGGCACGGATCAACCGGTATTGGCAACCTTACCACACCCAATTGGCTGCTCTTTTGCGTGAAGCGCATGCATCGTTCGGGCAGGCGATTTTGATCGACTGTCATTCGATGCCGCACGAGGCTTTGGACGACGTCGCCCGCCGCAGCCCCCGACGACCGCAGATCGTACTGGGCGACCGCTTCGGTGCCGCCGCTGACCCTGCGATTGTAGACCGGGTTGAAGCCGCCTTTGTGAATGCTGGACTGGTTGTGATACGCAACGCGCCGTTTGCCGGGGCCTATGTGGCACAGGCCTATGGCCGCCCGTCACGCCGCCAGCACGCAGTCCAGATCGAGATCGACCGGGCGCTTTACATGGATGAGAGCGCAATTCGACCCAATGCCAATTTCGACGCCTTTGCCAAAGTCTTGCGCGGCGTGATCGGCGAGATCGCCGAAATCGGGCAAGAGCGGTTGCCGCTGGCGGCCGAGTGAATCACCGCAGCGCTCGGCCCTTGCGAATCGCATCAGAGCCGAATCGGTTGCGGATCGCGTCAGTGGCGCGCTCCGCACGCCCGCGCTGGGCGGCTTCCGGGTCAAGAAGGTCGCCGGATTTATCGGCCTGATCTGCCGACACCAGGTCGGAAATACCACAGCCCAGCAGGCGGAACGGCCCCAAATCCGCCACCCGATCAAATAGTCCGCGCGCTGTGCGATAGATCGTATCCGCCATATGGGTGGCGTCGCGCAAAGCAACGCGCCGGGTCAGCGTCGAGTGGTCGGCCCGCTTCAGTTTCAGCGTCACCACCTGACCGGCCAGATCCTTGGCTTTGGCACGATCGCTGACCTTTTCCGCCATGCGCCACAGATGGCCATCCAGAATGTCGGTATCGTCAGTATCCGCATCGAAGGTGGTTTCGTTTGAGATCGACTTGACCGGTGCGTCGGCGGAAACAGGGCGCGTGTCCTCGCCCCGGGCCAGATGCCAGAGCCGGTCTCCGGTTGCGCCGAACCTTGCCACGAGTTCGGTGCGCTCCCACCGGAGCAGGTCCGCAAATGTGCGGATCCCGGCGCGTTCTAGCGCGCTTTGCGCCGACGGGCCGATGCCCCAAATCAGGCTGACGGGCCGATCGCGCAAGAAAGCGGCGGCGTCGCCGCGCCCGATCACGGAAAATCCGCGCGGCTTGTCGAGGTCCGACGCCACCTTGGCCAGAAACTTATTGTAGCTCAGCCCGATCGAGCCGGTCAGCCCCAGTTCGTCGCGCATCCGGTTGGTCAGCCGCGCCAGCATCACCGCAGGCGGCGCGCCATGCAGGCGGGCGGTTCCGGTCAGATCCAGAAACGCCTCGTCTAGCGACAGCGGTTCGATGGCGGGGGTCAGGTCCTGCATCATGGCGCGGATGCTGCGGCTGGCCTCGGCGTAAGCGGTCATGCGCGGTTTCAGCACGACCGCTTCAGGGCAGAGTTTCAATGCCTGAAACATCGGCATGGCGGACCGTACCCCCCGGATGCGCGCGATATAGCAGGCGGTTGATACCACTCCGCGCCGCCCGCCACCGATAATCAGCGGTTTGTCTGCAAGCTCCGGATTGTCGCGCTTTTCGACCGAGGCATAAAAAGCGTCGCAATCCATATGCGCGATGGCGAGGTCACTTAGTTCCGCATGCGCCAGCATTCGGCGGCTGCCGCAATGTGCGCAGCGGCGGCTCGGCGTGGATAGGGTCAGACAATCGCGGCACAGCGCTTGCATCGGGCAGGGTCCGTCAGAATGGATCGTGTCCATATATCACGGCAGTCACAACCCGAACAACGCGGCGTATTGAGTGCGGGCGCATCGATTTCTTGTATCATTCACGGAAAGACCCCCCCGCAATGGTGGCGGGGGGAGGTGACGAACCATAGGAGGAAAAAAGTTCGTCGGGGGAGTATCCACTTTAGATTTATGATGCACCTTGAAGCCGGGCTCGCAAAATCACGTTTTTACGACCGTGTAGAACAGTGCGACTTGTGGTTCTCCGGCAACACCAGGTGGCTTCACACTGTTGTTAGCTCGTTTATGATCGCTTGAGCAGCGGCGCGCGGGTCTTGGGCCTGCCAGATCGGGCGGCCGACCACGATATGATCGGCGCCATCGCGGATCGCGCTGGCGGGCGTCGCGATTCGTTTCTGATCGCCGGGGTCGCCGTCGGCAGGGCGGACACCGGGAGTGACGATTAGGCGATCTTTGGCATTGGGCAGGGCGCGAATCAGCGCGGCCTCTTGCGGCGAGGCAATGACACCATCCGCGCCGACGGCAAATGCCTTTTCCGCGCGCTCGCAGACCAGATCGGGCAGATCTCCCGGTTTCATCATTCCGGCGTCCAGATCGGCGCGATCCAGCGATGTCAGGATGGTCACGGCGAGAATTTTCAGATCGCTGCCCGCTGCGCCCTGCTTGGCTGCATCGATTACATGGGGATCGCCATGCACGGTCAGGAAATCCAGATCGAACTGCGCCAGACCGCGCACCGCTGCCTGAATCGTCGCACCGATATCGAACAGCTTCATGTCCAGAAAAATGCGCTTGCCGTGCTCTTGCTTCAGTTCATTGGCCAAAGCCAGCCCGCCGCCCGTCAACATGCCCAAACCGATTTTATAGAACCCGCAGGATGGGCCCAGTTTTTCGGTCAGCGCCAGCGCCTGCAGCGCGTCGGGCAGGTCAAGGGCAACAATCAGGCGGTCATCGGTCATTTCGGTCAATCTCTGGAGCGGTCTGCACGGGCCTTCTTAGGCGCATGTGCAGGGCGATGTCCATGTGGATTGCCGATCATATCGCCACTGTCAGGGCTTGAATGCGACGACGGTTTTCCCAAATCTATGACCAAGGCCCATTGTTTGGCGCGCTGCACCGCAGGCGCTGGCGACGCGGGCGCTTATTGAAGGAGAAACAGTATGGACTTGAACAAGTTCACCGAGCGGGCCCGAGGTTTCGTTCAGGCGGCCCAGACAATCGCGATGCGCGAAAGCCATCAGCGCCTCGCGCCCGAACACCTGCTGAAGGCTCTAATGGATGACGATCAGGGGCTGGCCAGCAACCTGATCTCCCGCGCGGGCGGCGCGCCAGAACGTGTGCGTGAGGCGGTTGATCTGGCGCTGTCAAAAATTCCGCAGGTCAGCGGCGATGCCGGCCAGATCTATCTGGACAGCGCTACCGGTCGCGTGTTGGACGAAGCCGAAAAACTGGCGACGAAAGCCGGCGACAGTTTCGTTCCGGTCGAGCGCATTCTGATGGCGCTGTGCATGGTCAAATCTGCCGCAAAAGATGCGTTGGAGGCCGGCGCGATAACTGCGCAGAAATTGAACGAAGCCATCAATGATATCCGCAAAGGGCGCACCGCAGATACGGCAACGGCGGAAGAAGGTTATGAGGCGCTCAAGAAATATACGCATGATCTGACCGAGGCTGGACGCGAGGGCAAAATCGACCCGATCATCGGGCGCGACGACGAAATCCGCCGCTCGATGCAAGTATTGTCGCGTCGCACCAAGAACAACCCCGTGCTGATCGGCGATCCCGGCGTCGGTAAGACCGCTATTGCCGAGGGGCTGGCGCTGCGGATCGTCAATGGCGATGTGCCTGAAAGCCTGGCGAACAAGAAGCTGATGGCGCTGGATATGGGTGCACTGATTGCTGGCGCGAAATATCGCGGCGAGTTCGAGGAGCGGCTAAAGGCGGTCCTGAACGAGGTCACCGATGCCGCAGGCGAGATCATTCTGTTTATCGACGAAATGCACACGCTGATCGGCGCCGGCAAGGCCGACGGTGCGATGGATGCCGCTAACCTGATCAAGCCGGCATTGGCGCGGGGTGAGTTGCATTGCATCGGCGCGACCACGCTGGATGAATACCGCAAACATGTCGAAAAGGATGCGGCGCTTGCCCGCCGGTTCCAGCCCATTGTGGTCGAGGAACCGACCGTGGAGGATACGATTTCGATTCTGCGCGGCATCAAGGAAAAGTATGAACTGCACCACGGTGTACGGATTTCCGACAGCGCGCTTGTGTCTGCGGCCACGCTCAGCCACCGTTATATCACCGACCGGTTCCTGCCGGACAAGGCCATCGATCTGATGGATGAGGCTGCGAGCCGGCTGCGCATGGAAGTGGATTCCAAGCCAGAAGAACTGGATGCACTGGATCGGCAGATCCTGCAGATGCAGATCGAGGCCGAGGCGCTCAAGAAAGAGGATGACACGGCGAGCAAAGACCGACTGCATCGGCTGGAGAAAGAGCTTTCGGACCTACAGGAAGAATCTGCCGAGATGACGGCGCAATGGCAGACCGAACGTGACAAGCTGGCCAGCGCGCGCGATCTCAAAGAACAGCTGGATCGCGCGCGGATCGAATTGGAACACGCCAAGCGCGGTGGCGATCTCGCCAAGGCCGGAGAGCTGTCTTACGGGGTCATTCCGGGGCTGGAAAAGCAGCTGGCCGAGGCCGAGGCAGCCGAGGAAGAGGGCGTGATGGTCGAAGAGGCCGTGCGCCCCGAACAGATCGCTGCCGTGGTCGAGCGCTGGACCGGTATTCCGGTTGCCCGGATGCTGGAAGGCGAACGCGAGAAGCTGTTGCGGATGGAGCAGGATCTGCACCGCCGGGTGATCGGACAGGACACCGCCGTACGGGCTGTTTCCAATGCCGTACGCCGGGCGCGTGCCGGGCTGCATGACGAGAACCGGCCGTTGGGCTCGTTCTTGTTCCTTGGGCCGACTGGCGTGGGCAAGACCGAACTGACCAAGGCAGTGGCCGAGTTCCTGTTCGATGACGACAACGCAATGGTGCGTATCGACATGTCCGAGTTCATGGAAAAGCACTCGGTCGCGCGCCTGATCGGGGCACCGCCGGGTTATGTCGGCTATGACGAAGGCGGCGTTCTGACCGAGGCGGTGCGCCGTCGCCCCTATCAGGTGGTGCTGTTCGACGAGGTTGAAAAGGCCCATCCCGACGTGTTCAACGTGCTGTTGCAGGTTCTGGACGATGGGGTTCTGACCGACGGTCAAGGCCACAGGGTCGATTTCAAGCAGACGTTGATTGTGCTGACTTCGAACCTCGGTAGCCAGGCTTTGAGCCAACTGCCGGATGGGGCGGACGCAGCCGACGCCAAGCGCGACGTTATGGATGCGGTGCGGGCCCATTTCCGCCCCGAGTTTCTGAACCGGCTGGACGAGATCGTGATTTTCGACCGGCTGTCGCGCGAGAACATGGACGGCATTGTCGATATCCAGCTTCAGCGGCTTGGGCAACGTCTTGCAGGGCGCAAGATCACGCTTGAACTGGACGAGGCGGCGCATAAGTGGCTGGCCGATGAGGGTTATGATCCGGTGTTTGGTGCGCGCCCGCTCAAGCGGGTGATCCAGCGCGCGTTGCAAGATCCGCTGGCCGAATTGCTGCTGGCAGGCGATGTGAACGACGGTGCGACGGTGCCGGTCACTGCCGGGCCCGAGGGTCTGATCATCAGCGACCGCATCGCGCCGGCAGACCGCGAGCCGCCGCAGGATGCGGTCGTCCACTAATCTTAGCGCTGAGAGTAAAGCAAGGCCCGCCGATCTGGCGGGCCTTCTTGCTCGTGCTATTGGGGCCGGATGAAGTCTGGCGCTGCGCGAACTCCGTCCAAGTTACAGGTCCGTCGCTGAAACGTGAGGCGAATTGGTTTGGCTGCTGGCCTCCGAGGTTTTAACTCTGAGGCACGGATGCCGGGGAGAACGTAATGGCCCACCGCTGGAAAAATGACCTGACATTTGCCGATGCCACGCCGCTTGATGCCTATTTGCACCGGCGCACGTTGCTCTTGGGCGCGGCGGGTGCAGGTCTTGCCGCAATGGCCGCTCCGCTGGCGGCGGCAAGCGATGACATGTTGACGCCAAACAGCTGGGACGAAATCACCACTTACAACAATTATTACGAATTCGGGGTCAAAAAGGGCGATCCGGCGAAACACGCGCATAGGCTGACCACCGCGCCCTGGACCGTCACGGTAGACGGTCTGGTGGATCGGCCCGGCGAATACGAACTTACCGATATCATGTCGGCAATGACCATCGAAGACCGCATCTATCGGCTGCGCTGTGTCGAGGCCTGGTCCATGGTGGTGCCGTGGCGCGGATTCGAACTCGCCGACCTTCTGGCCATGGTCGGAGTCAAGGACGGCGCGCGCTATGTAGCGTTCGAGACGGCGTTGCGCCCCGACGAGATGCCGGGGGTTCGCTTCCCGGTGCTTGACTGGCCCTATGTCGAAGGATTGCGGCTGGACGAGGCGCTGCATCCGCTGACTATCCTGGCGACGGGGCTTTATGGCAAGCCGCTGCCGAACCAGAACGGCGCGCCGCTGCGGCTGGTGGTGCCATGGAAATACGGGTTCAAGTCGATCAAATCGGTGGTGCGCATCACCCTGACCGACACAAAGCCGCCAACCAGTTGGAACAAGGCCGGGCCACGCGAATATGGGTTCTATAGTAATGTGAACCCGAACGTGGATCACCCACGCTGGAGCCAGGCCACCGAACGGCGCATTGGCGGCGGGTTGTTCGCAGGGCGCGAGCCGACCTTGATGTTCAATGGCTATGCCGCCGAGGTCGCCTCGCTATATGATGGTATGGACCTTACCGAGAATTTCTAAGCGATGACCGCTACCCTCAATCGATTGGCACGGCGGCTGCCGGTAAGCGCTCTTTATATTATCGGCGCGCTGCCACCCTTTATACTTCTATATATGGGCGCAACGGGAGGTCTGGGGGTCGAGCCGATCGAGGCGCTGGAACATGAGCTCGGGGGGCTTGGGCTCAAGGCGCTGATTGTCACATTGGCGATTACTCCGCTGCGCCGGTTTGTCGGGCTGAACATGATCCGGTTTCGACGGGCGTTCGGGCTGCTCACCTTCTACTATATATGTTGTCACCTTTTGGTCTGGCTGTTTTTGGATGTGCAGATCGCAGGGCAGATCTGGGCCGACATTCTCAAGCGGCCCTATATTACTATTGGTATGGCCGCTTGGGCGCTGATGGTTCCCTTGGCGGTGACCTCGAATAACCACTCGATCCGTTTTCTCGGGCCGCGCTGGCGGCAGTTGCACCGACTGACCTATGGCGTCGCGATTCTGGGAGCGATCCATTTCGTGATGCTGCGAAAGGGCTTTCAGCTTGAGCCGCTGATTTATCTCACGGTGATTCTGGCGCTTGTCGCCCTGCGCATGGTGCCGAAACGGAAGCCGCTAGCGGTTTGAGGCGATTTTCACAGGCAGAATCGGGGAATCGACCCCCGGCCTCACCGAATCCGCTTTCGGGATTCGCTTTTGTTCTGAGTTGAGTCGGGTGATTCCGGTTTGTTTCTGTGGGTAAGTCTGTGGGTAAGGTGCGAGTCGGGGTTTTGGG
>NZ_JAEIJD010000018.1 GCF_016307205.1 Pontibaca salina
ATCGCCGCCGTCAGCGTCGTCTTGCCGTGGTCAACATGGCCAATCGTGCCGATGTTCACATGCGGTTTGTTGCGTTCAAACTTTGACTTTGCCATGATGGCCTCCTTTTTCGGTCGGATGGCGAGGTGAGCCCCGCCCTACGGTGGATGGGTAGGGCGGGGTTCACCCCGCCACCCGTTCAGGCATACTTTTCCTGGATCTCGTCGCTTATGTTCTGCGGCACGGCTTCGTAATGGTCGAACCGCATTGTAAAGTTCGCCCGGCCCGAGCTCATCGAACGCAGGGTGTTGATATAGCCGAACATGTTCGCCAGCGGAACCATCGCGTCGATTGCGATGGCGTTACCGCGGTTTTCCTGCCCAGTTACCTGCCCGCGGCGGGATGTCAGATCGCCGATCACGTTCCCGGTATACTCTTCGGGGCAGATCACTTCGACGCTCATGATTGGCTCCAGCAACTTTGCACCGGCCTTGCGCATGCCCTCACGCATCCCCATGCGGCCAGCGATTTCAAAGGCCAGAACCGAGGAGTCGACATCGTGGAACTTACCGTCCACCAGCGCCACCTTGAAGTCGATCACCGGGAAGCCGGCCAGCGGCCCGCTATCCATAACGGACTTGATCCCCTTCTCGACACCCGGGATGTAATCCTTGGGAATCGCGCCGCCGACAATGCGGGATTCGAAGGAGTAACCTTCACCCGGCGCGGTCGGCGAGATGATCATCTTGACCTCAGCGAACTGCCCCGACCCACCGGACTGCTTCTTGTGGGTGTAGGTGTGCTCGACCTCTTGCGAGATAGTCTCGCGATAGGCGACCTGAGGCGCGCCGATATTGGCATCAACCTTAAATTCGCGTTTGAGTCGATCCACCAGAATATCGAGGTGAAGTTCCCCCATACCCTTCATGATGGTCTGCCCGGATTCCATATCGGTTTCGATCCGGAAGGACGGGTCCTCAGCTGCCAGACGGGCGAGCCCTTGGCTCATCTTTTCCTGGTCGGCCTTGGTCTTGGGTTCAACCGCGATCTCGATCACCGGATCAGGGAAATTCATGGTTTCCAGAACCACCTGCTCCTTGGAGTCGCAGAGCGTGTCACCTGTCGTGGTGTCCTTGAGGCCGGCAAGCGCAATGATATCGCCCGAAAACGCCTCGTCGATCTCTTCCCGGTTGTTCGAGTGCATCATCATCATCCGACCGATGCGCTCTCTCTTGCCCTTGGTCGAGTTCTGGACCGTATCGCCTTTTTTCAATACGCCCGAGTAGATGCGTGCAAAGGTCAGCGAGCCGACGAACGGGTCGTTCATGATCTTGAACGCCAGACCCGAGAATGGCATCGTGTCATCGGCGCGCCGCGCAATGTTGCGGGTTTCAGTTTCGTCATCGGGGGCGAAGCCCATGTAATCGACCACATCCAGCGGGCTGGGCAGGTAGTCGACCACAGCGTTCAATAGCGGCTGTACGCCCTTGTTCTTGAACGCGGAGCCACACAGAACCGGCACGAAGCTCAACGACAGCGTCCCCTTGCGGATCAGGCTGCGCAGGGTCGGAATATCCGGCTCTTCGCCTTCGAGATAGGCTTCCATCGCGTCGTCGTCCATTTCGACGGCGGTCTCGATCAAATTGGCGCGCCACTCGTCGGCGGTCGCCTTGAGGCTGTCGCGAATCGGGCCGCGTACCCAGCTGGAACCCAGGTCCTCGCCTTTCCAGACCCACTCTTCCATGGTGACCAGATCGACGATACCCTCAAGCTCATTCTCTGAGCCGATAGGAATCTGGATCGGAGCCGGCGTCGCCCCGGTGCGGTTTTTGATCATCTTCACACAATTGAAGAAGTCGGCACCGATCTTGTCCATCTTGTTGACAAAGACGATCCGCGGAACCTTGTAACGGTCGGCCTGACGCCACACAGTCTCGGTCTGCGGCTCGACGCCCGCGTTGGCGTCCAGCACCGCAACCGCACCATCCAGAACCGCCAGCGAGCGCTCAACTTCGATAGTGAAGTCGACGTGCCCGGGCGTATCGATGATGTTCATCCGGTATTTGGTCTCGGAAGTCCCTTCGTTGGTCGGATCCTCCTGCCATTGCCAGAATGTGGTGGTCGCAGCCGATGTGATCGTGATGCCGCGCTCCTGCTCCTGCTCCATCCAGTCCATGGTCGCGGCGCCGTCATGCGTCTCGCCAAGAATGTGGCTCTTGCCGGTATAGAACAGGATCCGCTCGCTGCAGGTCGTCTTGCCTGCATCGATGTGAGCCATGATGCCGAAGTTGCGGTAGTGATCGAGCTGATAGTCGCGTGCCATAATCGGATGCCTCTAGGTTCGCCGGGAACGCCCGACGGTAGATATTACCAACGGTAATGGCTGAAGGCTTTGTTCGCCTCGGCCATCTTGTGGACGTCTTCGCGCCGCTTCACGGCCGATCCGCGGGATTGCACAGCATCCAGCAGCTCGCCAGCGAGGCGCTCTTCCATGGTGTGTTCATTGCGCGCGCGGCTGGCGGTGATCAGCCAGCGAATCGCTAGGATCTCGCGACGCTCGGGGCGCACCTCGACGGGAACCTGATAAGTCGCCCCACCAACCCGGCGTGAGCGGACCTCGACGCTGGGCTGGATATTTTCCAGCGCTTCGTGGAAAACCTCAATGGGCGAGCGCTTGATCTTGCCCTCGACGCGATCCATCGCGTTGTAGACGATGCGTTCGGCAACGGATTTCTTGCCGTCGATCATCAGGTTGTTCATGAATTTGGTCAGAACCTTATCGCCATACTTGGCGTCAGGCAGAATTTCGCGCTTCTCTGCGGCGTGACGACGGGACATCTCGCTCTCTCCTTATTTCGGACGCTTGGCGCCGTATTTCGAACGACGCTGCTTACGGTCTTTGACGCCCTGGGTATCCAGAACACCGCGCACGATGTGATAACGCACACCCGGAAGGTCTTTGACACGGCCACCGCGGATCAGGACAACCGAGTGTTCCTGAAGGTTGTGGCCCTCCCCTGGGATGTAAGAAATGACCTCGAAACCATTGGTCAGGCGCACCTTGGCGACCTTCCGCATGGCCGAGTTCGGCTTTTTAGGAGTCGTAGTATAGACCCGAGTGCACACGCCACGCTTTTGCGGGCACTGCTCCAGGTGCATCGACTTCGAACGTTTAACTCTGGGCTGCCGCGGCTTGCGGATCAGCTGTTGGATCGTTGGCATTCCGGTTATTCCCCGTCTCAACAACACATGTGTGTGCACGCATGTGCGTGCGGTTTAATCTTGACGTCCTGCGCGTCCGCAAGCCGCCCGGTACGCCCCTGATTCCAGCGACGCAAAAAGCCGCCATCGCCCCAATATCAGAAGCGACGCGGTGGGTATCCAGAGGATCGGGCCATTTTTCAGACCGGATCGTGACCACTTCAATACTGAAGTCGGCATATGGGGCGACCCCCGGCTGCCGAGATAGCGGGCGTATAAGGGGAGTCGCGGGCGGTGTCAACAGGCTCTGACAGTGGCGCGACCGTCAAGTACCATCAGAATACAATATCTCCGTGAAGAATTTCAACCAGACACAGAGCCGTATTTACAGGCTCTTGAGCTGCGCACTTCCGATTCCAAAATAGGCTTGCAATTCCGCGTCAATTCCCGCTTCGCTCATCATATGGGTCAAGCCGATCTGAGCCGGTCTCGATTTATTGTCGCCATGGATGGTGCGAATGAACGCCGGCTGGGAAATATCTGTAAAGGTATTGAGATGCTGCGGCAGGTTACGGTGGTTGAACCGGTAGGGGTTAACCGGACTGTCGACTGGCGAGACAATTGTTGTACCGACCGATAGCGGGGCGCGCTCGACAGCGTCGAAGACCTCGGGCTCTTTGTCATTCTTATGCAGGTAAAAGCCCCGGTTATGGGCGATCACAAAGGGGGTTTCCGGCGTCTGAAGCGCCATCAATCCCGTGGCCAGCCGCCGCGTGCGCGCGATGAAATCCCGATCTACCGCGTCATCATCGTCCAGCCGGAACAGCGCGCGATGGCTGACCCCATTATCGGGAATCCGATCATACCCCTGTTTTATGAGCCGATAATGTTTGCCGGTACCGACGGGAAAACAATGGATGTTCGGCACTGGCCGTAAAAGCGCCTTCAATCTGTCCAGATAGCGCTCCGGCATTGCCTTAGCCGTCAGCACGATCGCGGTAAAATTCTGGTCGGTCTGCTTCAGAAGCGAAGGTAAGCAGAGATGCTCAAACAGATGAAATCGCAGCTTCATCCGTTCAGGTGAAAAGAGATACCCCGCCGTTTTTTCCGGCGTGTCGAACCGCTCAGTATAATAAGTTGTTGTCAAAACAGAGAACCGCAAAAGCCCGGCGATACTGAGCGTTTTCTCCATCCGACTGCCTCCAACCTGATCCGCTAAAAATATACCTGTTACAAAGAAAAATCCCCGCGCCGACTAACGGCGCGGGGGTTATGGTCATCTGCGCTGCAGGATCACTCCCGATTTTCGGGGGTATCCGCAATGCCGTCATGCGTCCCAGCAAGCTCATCCGCGCTCGGTGCAGCCAAGGCGGCGGCGGCTTCGGCCTCAATGCGCCGGGCTTCGACAACCACGTTGTCGCGTTCCGTTGCAATGTGGCGGACCCGCTTCGTCGCCCCACCTGTTCCCGCAGGGATCAGACGTCCGACGATGACGTTCTCCTTAAGGCCAACCAGTTTGTCGCGCTTGCCCTGAACACTCGCCTCGGTCAGAACGCGGGTGGTTTCCTGGAACGACGCGGCCGAGATGAAGCTGCGGGTCTGCAAGGACGCCTTGGTGATGCCCAGCAGGATCGGTTCGCCCTGTGCCGGGCGGCCCTTTTTCGACAGCGCCTTTTCATTCGCCGCGTCGAACTCCTGCTTATCCACATGCTCTCCCTTGAGCAGCGTGGTGTCGCCGCTTTCCTGGATTTCCCATTTTTGGAGCATCTGGCGAACGATCACCTCGATGTGCTTGTCGTTAATTTTCACACCCTGAAGGCGATAAACTTCCTGCACTTCGTGGATCATGTAATCGGCCAGCGCCTCGACACCCATGATTGCAAGGATGTCATGGGGCGCAGGATTGCCGTCCATGATGTAATCGCCTTTGTGGATGAGGTCGCCCTCTTGCACCGGGATATGCTTGCCCTTGGGCACCATGTAATCCACTGGCTCAAGGCTTTCATCCAAGGGTTCGATACTGATCCGACGCTTGTTCTTGTAATCACGGCCATAGCGCACGTAACCGTCGATCTCGGCAATGATCGCGTGATCTTTGGGCCGGCGCGCCTCGAACAATTCGGCCACCCGCGGCAGACCGCCGGTGATGTCCTTGGTCCGAGAGCCTTCACGCGGGATACGTGCGACAATATCGCCCGCCTTGATTTCATCGCCTTCCTCAACCGACAGGATCGCATCCACCGACATCAGATAGGTCACCGGATTGCCCGCATCGTTGCGCACGGGCTCTCCGTCCGCGCCGACAAGGATGATCTCGGGCTTGAGATCACCGCCCTTAGGTGTCGCGCGCCAGTCAGTCACGATCTTCTGGGTCATGCCAGTCGCGTCGTCGGTTTCATCGCGCACAGCGATGCCCGTGACCAGATCGACAAATTTTGCCGTACCAGCCTTTTCTGCGATGATCGGCAGTGTGTAGGGATCCCACTCGAAGAGTTTGTCACCACGGCTGACCGTAGCACCGTCTTTCACAAACAGACGTGAGCCATAACCGACCTTGTAGTTCCCCCGCTCTTCCCCGTGCTCATCCCGGATCACAAGCTTCATATTGCGGCCCATAGACATGATTTCGCCAGCCGAGTTCTCGAGCGTCTGCGCGTTTTCGAACGACACGACACCGGCCTGACCGGCCTCCTGGAAGGACTGCTCGCCACCCTGCGCGACACCGCCAATGTGGAAGGTCCGCATGGTCAGCTGGGTACCCGGCTCGCCGATTGACTGTGCGGCGATGATGCCAACGGCCTCGCCCGTATTGACCATCGTCCCCCGCGCCAGATCGCGGCCATAGCACAAGGCACAAACGCCATCTTCGGCCTCACAGGTGAGCGGCGAACGGATCCGCGCAGTCTGCACGTGCATCTCGTCAACGCTATCCGCCATCCGCTCGTCAATCAGCGAACCGGCGGGAATCAGCACCTCTTCTGTGCCGGGTTTCAAGATATCCTCGGCCGCGACCCGCCCGAGCAATCGCTCCGACAGGGGCGAAACGACCTCTCCGTCGTTGACCGCCGCCGAAGCGGTGATCGCCCGCTCGGTGCCGCAATCTTCCATGCGGACGATGCAGTCCTGCGCCACATCCACCAAACGCCGGGTCAGATACCCCGAGTTCGCCGTTTTCAGCGCCGTATCCGACAGACCCTTACGGGCCCCGTGGGTCGAGTTGAAGTACTCAAGAACCGTCAGGCCTTCCTTAAAGTTCGAGATGATCGGCGTTTCGATGATTTCGCCGTTCGGCTTTGCCATCAGGCCACGCATGCCGCCCAATTGCTTCATCTGCGTGACCGAACCACGGGCACCGGAATGCGCCATCATGTAGACACTGTTGGGCTCTTGCTCGGCGCCGGACTCATCCGAGACCACTGCTGAAATTGAGCCCATCATCGCCTCGGTGACGCGATCGTTACACTTGGACCAGGCGTCGACCACCTTGTTGTACTTTTCACCCTGGGTGATCAGGCCGTCCATGTACTGCTGCTCGAAATCCTTCACCAGATCGCGCGTCTCATCGACAATCGGCCACTTTTGATCCGGAATCAGCATATCGTCTTTGCCAAACGAAATTCCGGCGGTGAACGCCTCGCGAAAGCCCATGGCCATGATCTGGTCACAGAAAATGACCGATTCTTTCTGGCCGCAATAGCGATAGACCGTGTCGATGACCTGCTGCACTTCTTTCTTGCGCAGTAAGCGGTTGACCAGATCGAACGGTGCTTTGGAGTTCATCGGCAACAGCGCGCCCAAGAGAACGCGACCCGGCGTCGTTTCATAACGCTTGGTAATTTCGTTCCCGTCTTGATCGACCTGCTTGATACGCGCACTGATCTTGGAGTGCAGGTGCACCTCGCCTGCGCTCAGCGCATGTTCGACCTCTTCGATCGAGCCAAAAACCTTGCCCTGCCCCTTCATGCCCTCGCGGGCCAGGGTGACATAGTACAGACCAAGAACCATATCTTGGCTGGGCACGATAATCGGCGCACCGTTGGCAGGCGACAAAACGTTGTTCGTCGACATCATCAGAACCCGTGCTTCCAGCTGTGCCTCAAGGCTCAGCGGCACGTGAACAGCCATCTGGTCGCCGTCAAAGTCGGCGTTAAACGCCGAACAAACCAGCGGATGAAGCTGGATTGCCTTGCCTTCAATCAGCACCGGCTCAAATGCCTGAATGCCCAAACGGTGCAGCGTCGGCGCCCGGTTCAGCATCACCGGATGCTCGCGGATCACTTCGTCCAGAATATCCCAGACCTCGGGGCGCTCTCTCTCGACCAGTTTTTTCGCCTGCTTGACCGTTGACGACATCCCCTTGGCCTCAAGCCGCGAGTAAATAAACGGCTTGAACAGCTCCAGAGCCATCTTTTTCGGCAGCCCGCACTGGTGCAATTTCAGCTCCGGCCCGGTCACAATGACCGATCGGCCCGAGAAGTCGACCCGCTTACCCAAAAGGTTCTGACGGAACCGGCCCTGCTTACCCTTGAGCATGTCCGACAGCGATTTCAGCGGACGACGGTTGGCACCGGTAATGACCCGGCCACGACGGCCGTTGTCAAACAAGGCATCAACCGATTCTTGCAGCATACGCTTTTCGTTACGCACAATAATATCAGGCGCACGCAGCTCAATCAGACGCTTAAGGCGGTTGTTCCGGTTGATCACGCGGCGATACAGGTCGTTCAGGTCCGACGTCGCAAACCGACCCCCGTCCAGTGGGACCAGCGGGCGCAGCTCTGGCGGAATCACCGGGATCACGGTCATCACCATCCATTCCGGACGGTTGCCGGACTCAAGGAAGGACTCCACGATCTTCAGCCGCCGGATGATCTTTTTGGTGCGCAGTTCGCCAGTCGCCTCTTTCAGGTCGGCGCGCAGGGTTTCGGCCTCTTGCTCAAGATCGATCGCCGCTAGCATCTCGCGAATCGCTTCGGCCCCGATATTGGCGGTAAACGCGTCCATGCCATAAGCATCCTGCGCGTCCATGTACTCTTCCTCGGACATCATCTGGCCATAGCTGAGGTCCGTCAGGCCCGGCTCGATCACGACGAAGCTCTCGAAATACAGCACCCGCTCCAGATCGCGCAGCGTCATGTCCAGCATCAGGCCGATGCGGCTGGGCAGCGATTTCAGGAACCAGATATGCGCCACCGGGGACGCCAGTTCGATATGGCCCATCCGCTCGCGGCGAACCTTTTGCAGCGTCACTTCGACGCCGCATTTCTCGCAGACGACGCCGCGATACTTCATGCGTTTGTATTTTCCGCATAGGCACTCATAATCCTTGACCGGACCAAAAATGCGGGCGCAGAACAGTCCGTCACGCTCGGGGCGGAAGGTGCGATAGTTGATCGTTTCCGGCTTTTTGATCTCGCCATAGGACCAAGACAGGATGCGCTCGGGGCTGGCCAGAGACACCCGGATTTCGTCGAATGTCTTGATCGGTGCTACAGGATTGAACGGATTGTTTGACAGTTCCTGGTTCATTTAGATACCTCGAATATCGGTTTGGAAATGGACCGGTATGGCGGCGGTTCGCGCCATACCTTTCGGGCATAAGGCGGGTGTTACCCCGCCGTTTGCGCCCTTATTCGTCCACCTCCGCATCCAGGAGTTCCATGTTCAGGCCAAGGCCACGGACTTCTTTCACCAGAACGTTAAAGCTTTCTGGAACGCCCGCCTCGTAATTGTCCTCGCCCTTGACGATGCTTTCATAGACCTTGGTCCGGCCCGCCACATCGTCCGACTTAACGGTCAGCATTTCCTGCAGGGTATATGCGGCGCCATAGGCTTCCAGTGCCCAGACTTCCATCTCCCCGAAGCGCTGTCCACCGAACTGCGCCTTACCGCCCAACGGCTGCTGGGTGACCAAGCTGTAGGGCCCGGTTGAACGCGCGTGGATCTTGTCGTCCACGAGGTGATGCAGCTTAAGCAGGTATTTCATGCCCACCGTCACCGGACGCGCGAACTGTTCGCCGGTACGGCCGTCGAACAGGATCGACTGCCCGGAATGATCGAACCCGGCCCGTTTCAGCGAATCGTTCACATCGGCCTCCTTCGCACCATCGAAAACCGGTGTTGCGATCGGAACCCCATTGATGACGTTGCCGGCCGCCTCGATCAGATGCGCGTCGTCCATACCGGCGATGCCTTCTTCATAGACATCGTCGCCATAGGCTTGCTTCATCGCATCGCGTACCGGCGAGAGATCACCCGAGCGGCGGTATTCGCCAAGCGCCTCATCGATGCTGATCCCCAGACCGCGCGCGGCCCAGCCCATGTGGGTTTCCAGAATCTGCCCAACGTTCATCCGGCTTGGGACACCCAGCGGGTTGAGGCAGAAATCAACCGGCGTACCATCGGCGAGGAACGGCATGTCCTCCATTGGCACCACCTTGGAAATCACACCCTTGTTACCATGACGTCCGGCCATCTTGTCGCCCGGCTGCAGCTTGCGCTTCACCGCTACGAACACCTTGACCATCTTCATGACACCCGGAGGCATATCGTCACCGCGCCGCACCTTTTCGACCTTGTCTTCGAAACGGGCGTCAAGGGTGCGCTTCTGGATCTCGTATTGCTCGTTCAGAGCCTCGACGATCTTCGCATCATCCTCGTCCTCCAGCGCCAGCTGCCACCACTGTCCACGGGACAGGCTCTCCAGCAGTTCTTCGGTGATCTGCGATCCGGCCTTGACCCCTCTTGGGCCTTTGACCGCGACCTTACCTAGGATCATGCCCTTGAGACGGGCATAGATGTTTCGGTCAAGGATCGCCAATTCGTCGTCTCGGTCACGGGCAAGGCTCTCGACCTCTTCCCGCTCGATCTGCAGGGCACGTTCGTCTTTTTCCACACCATGGCGGTTGAATACGCGTACCTCGACCACGGTGCCGAAATCGCCCGGCTTGACCCGCAAGGATGTATCACGAACATCCGACGCCTTTTCACCAAAGATGGCGCGCAGCAGTTTCTCCTCGGGGGTCATCGGGCTCTCGCCTTTGGGTGTGATCTTACCCACAAGGATATCGCCCGGCTCCACGTCAGCGCCGATATAAACGATGCCGGCCTCGTCGAGATTGCGCAGTGCCTCCTCGCCGACGTTGGGAATATCACGGGTGATTTCTTCCGGCCCCAGCTTGGTATCGCGGGCGGCGATCTCGAATTCCTCGATATGGATCGAGGTGAACACGTCGTCGCGGCTGACCCGTTCGGAGATCAGGATCGAGTCCTCAAAGTTGTACCCGTTCCATGGCATAAACGCGACCATCACGTTCTTGCCGAGAGCCAATTCACCCAAATCGGTGGACGGGCCATCTGCAATCACCTCGCCCTTGCCGACGGTATCGCCCACCTTCACCAGCGGACGCTGGTTGATACAGGTGTTCTGGTTCGAGCGCTGGAACTTGCGCATGCGATAGATATCGACCCCCGCATCACCGAGCTCGAGATCTTCGGTGGCACGGATAACGATACGCTGGGCATCCACCTGATCGATGACCCCGGCACGGCGGGCCATGATCGCGGCCCCCGAATCGCGGGCCACGATTTCCTCGATGCCGGTGCCGACCAGCGGTGCCTCGGCCTGCAACAACGGAACCGCCTGACGCTGCATGTTCGAGCCCATCAAGGCGCGGTTCGCATCGTCGTTCTCAAGGAACGGGATCAGCGACGCCGCAACCGAAACCAGCTGCTTCGGGCTGACGTCGATCAGATCGACGCTTTCGCTCGGGGCCAATGTGTAATCGCCCGCCTGGCGGGTGTTCACCATCTCGTTTACGAAACGGCCATCATCATCCAGATTTGCGTTGGCCTGAGCGACGGTATGGCGCATCTCTTCGGTTGCAGACAGGTAATGTACCTCGTCCGTGACCTGCCCTTCGTTGACGACCCGGTAAGGCGTTTCGATGAAGCCGTATTTATTCACACGCGCGAAAGTCGCAAGCGAGTTGATCAGCCCGATATTCGGGCCTTCCGGCGTCTCGATCGGGCACATGCGGCCATAATGGGTCGGGTGAACGTCGCGGACCTCAAAGCCCGCGCGCTCACGCGTCAAACCACCCGGCCCAAGCGCCGACAGGCGACGTTTATGGGTCACTTCGGACAATGGGTTGGTCTGGTCCATAAACTGCGAAAGCTGGCTGGAGCCAAAGAATTCGCGCACGGCCGAGGCCGCCGGTTTGGCGTTGATCAGATCCTGCGGCATCACCGTGTCGATCTCGACGCTGCTCATCCGCTCGCGGATTGCGCGCTCCATGCGCAGCAGACCGACGCGATATTGGTTCTCCATCAATTCGCCAACTGAACGCACGCGCCGGTTACCAAGATGGTCAATATCGTCGATTTCGCCCCGGCCATCGCGCAGATCGACCAACGCCTTGACGCAAGCGACAATATCTTCGCGATCCAGCGTGCGCTGGGTGTCCGGCTTTTCCAAGTCCAGACGCATGTTCATCTTGACCCGACCGACTGCGGACAAATCATAGCGCTCGCTATCGAAAAACAGGGTCTCGAACAGGCTGCTTGCCGATTCGACGGTCGGCGGCTCGCCCGGCCGCATGACGCGGTAGATATCCATGAGCGCGGTCTCGCGGTTCATGTTCTTATCCATCGCCATGGTGTTGCGCATGTAAGGGCCGACATTGATGTTATCGATGTCCAAGACCGGGATATCGGTGATGCCCGCATCGATCAGTTCTTTCGCGGTACCGCCGATCAGGTCGCCGTCCTTGTCATATTCCAGCGTCAACTCGTCGCCAGCTTCGACATAGATCGCGCCGTTTTCTTCGTTGATAATATCCTTGGCGACAAACTTGCCGACGATATGCTCGAACGGGACCAACAATTCAGTCACTTCGCCGTCGTCGATCAGTTTCTTCACCGCGCGCGGCGTAACCTTTTTACCGGCCTCGCCAATGATTTCGCCGGTTTTGGCATCAACCAGATCATAGGTCGGACGCGTACCTCGCACCCGCTGCGGGAAGAAGGGCGTGACCCAGCCCTTGCCCTTCTCGAGGCGATAATGAACCGTGTCGTAATACGCATCCATAATCCCTTCCTGATCTAACCCCAGCGCATAAAGCAGGGTTGTCACAGGCAATTTGCGGCGGCGGTCGATCCGGGCGAACACGTTGTCTTTGGCGTCAAACTCAAAATCCAGCCAAGAGCCGCGATAAGGGATGATTCGGCAGGCGAACAACAGCTTGCCCGAACTGTGGGTCTTGCCCTTGTCATGATCGAAAAATACGCCCGGGCTACGGTGCATCTGCGATACGATCACCCGTTCGGTGCCGTTGATCACAAATGTGCCGTTAGGTGTCATCAGGGGCATATCACCCATGAAAACATCCTGCTCCTTGATATCCTTGACCGATTTGTTGCCGGTATCCGCGTCGACATCAAATACGATCAGACGCAGCGTGACCTTCAGCGGGGCCGCATAGGTCATATCCCGCTGCTGGCATTCCTCGACGTCGTATTTCGGCTTTTCCAACTCGTACTTCACGAATTCCAGCACACTGGTCTCGTTGAAATCCCGAATCGGAAAGACCGATTGGAAAACGCCCATGATCCCCTCACCATCGGAGGGGTCGGGCTGATCGCCCGAGTTCAGGAACAGATCATAGCTGGATTTCTGAACCTGAATCAGGTTCGGCATTTCCAGAACTTCATGGATTTTGCCGTAGTATTTGCGAAGACGTTTCTGGCCAAGGAAGGATTGCGCCATATCAGGTGTCACCTTTTCAGTTTCTCACCGGTCAAGAATGCCGTCGGGCCTCGGCATCTTGCCCATACGAGAGGGCGGGTTCGGATCAATTCGTGGCCACCGTCCCGAGTGGTGGCCTCCCGATCCAACGAACCTCGCCTGAGAAAACGCCCCAATCTGCCGGGGCACTTTCCTAGACAGGTTCGGCTGGACCCGAAATCCCCGGATCCAGCCAACATGAAACGCCCCAGCGCGCCAATTCTGCGATGGGGCGAAGAGGTTTTGGCTCAGGCCAGCTCGACCTCGGCGCCCGCTGCTTCCAGCTTGCCCTTGACCTCGTCGGCTTCCGCCTTGTCGACGCCTTCCTTGATTTTGCCGCCGGCTTCGACCAGCTCTTTGGCCTCTTTCAGGCCCAGACCGGTCAGCGCGCGAACTTCCTTGATCACGTTGATCTTGGAGGCGCCAGCGTTCTTCAGAACGACATCGAATTCGGTCTGCTCTTCTTCAGCAGCGCCGCCCGCATCCGCTGGGCCAGCCATCATTACCGCGCCACCTGCGGCGGGCTCGATGCCATATTCGTCTTTGAGGATGGTTTTCAGTTCTTGTGCTTCCAGCAGGGTCAGACCAACGATCTCTTCCGCCAGTTTTTTCAGATCAGCCATTTTATCAGCTCTTTCCGTTTGCTCTATATGTGTTCCAACGACGTGTATTCAACCACCCGCCGGTATTGCGTTGCTCAGGCAGCCGCCTTGTCCTCGATCGTGGACAAGATGGATGCGATGTTGCTTGCAGGTGCGCCAATGGCCCCGGCAATGTTCGAAGCAGGCGCGCCAAGCATGCCAGCGATCTGAGCGATAAGCTCGTCGCGCGACGGCATTTTCGACACGGCCTCGACACCGGCCCGGTCCAGAGCGTTCTCACCCATTGCCCCGCCAAGAATCTCGAACTTCTTGTTTTCCTTGGCGAATTCCTGGGCCACCTTGGCTGCTGCCACGGGGTCCTCGGAATAGGTTAGAACGGTCATGCCCGAAAGGAGCGATGTGATGGATTCACATGGCTTACCCTCAAGGGCGATCTTGGCGAGCCTGTTCTTGGCAACACGCACGGCCCCGCCCGCTTCGCGTGCACGCGCGCGCAGGTCCTGCATCTCAGCAACTGTCAATCCGACGTAGTGGGCAACCACAACGACGCCAGAGCTTTCGAAGATCTGGCCGAGTTCCTCGACCACTTTCTCTTTCTGGGCTCTATCCACAGTTTTACTCCAATCATGGGGGTTTCCCCCCGGCTCTCATTCACTCCGGCTTGCACCGGAGTATCGGGTCCAGGTTCAGGGTCCCGAGCCAAAATCACCGCAAGGGTGCAAATGTCTCGTTTCCCATCTCAGGAAGGAATTATGCGGCCCAAGGGCCGAACCCTCCGTCTCGGACAGGACAGGATCGGAAGATCCTGCCAACCGGCAGCGCCGAAACGCTGCCGGATTTCGCAGGGCGGGGTTTCCCCGCCCAGAAATTCATTCAGCGGTGGCCTCGGCCACATCCACCGTCACGCCCGGCCCCATGGTCGAGCTGAGCGCGATTTTCTTCATATAGGTGCCTTTGGCTCCGGTCGGCTTGGCGCGGGCAACTGCCCCGATAAAGGCCCGAATGTTGTCGACCAGCTTGTCCTGATCAAAGGACACCTTGCCAACGCCGGCGTGGACGACCCCGGCCTTTTCGGCCTTGAACTGGACTTCCCCGCCTTTGGCGTTCTTGACTGCCTCGGCAACATCCATCGTCACCGTCCCCACCCGCGGGTTCGGCATCAGGTTACGCGGGCCCAACACCTTGCCCAGACGGCCGACGATCGGCATCATGTCAGGTGTGGCAATACAGCGGTCAAAGTCGATCGTGCCGCCCTGAATCGTCTCCATCAGATCCTCGGCACCGACGATATCGGCACCGGCTGCTGTTGCCTCGTCCGCCTTGGCGCCACGGGCAAACACTGCCACGCGTACGTCCTTGCCGGTACCACTAGGCAGCCCGACAACTCCGCGAACCATCTGGTCCGCGTGGCGAGGATCGACGCCCAGATTTACAGCAATTTCGACGGTTTCGTCGAATTTTGCGTTGGCGTTGCTTTTGATCAAAGCGACCGCGTCTTCAATCGTCAGGTTCTCTTTACCAGCGAAGGCTTCACGTGCGGCACGGGTACGTTTTCCAAGTTTTGCCATCTTATTTAACCTCAATGCCCATGGACCTGGCCGAGCCAAGGATGATCTTCATCGCGCCTTCGATATCATTGGCGCTTAGATCTGGCATCTTGGCTTCAGCGATTTCGCGCACCTGAGCAACGGTTACCGTGCCAGCGGTCTTGTGGCTTGGCGTCGCGCCACCCGACTTAACCTTGGCCGCCTTTTTCAGGTAATACGCCGCCGGAGGCGTCTTGATGTCCATCGTAAAGGACTTGTCCTGATAGTAGGTAATCACGGTCGGGCACGGTGCGCCCGGCTCCATGTCGGCAGTCTTGGCGTTAAATGCCTTGCAGAATTCCATGATATTGATGCCGCGCTGACCCAGCGCCGGACCGACCGGTGGACTGGGATTGGCTTGCCCGGCGGGCACTTGCAGCTTCATTGAGCCGACGAGTTTTTTGGCCATGGGCCGTCTCCTTACTTCATCGATGCGACAACCTGCGCACCCTTGACCCCGGAACGCGATCCGGCGCCTGATTCGCGTGGTTCAGCTCCGGCGCGCGCGCCCTTGCCTCCCACGAATGAATGGCAGCGAACCGCCACAAGACGGGTTCACCCCGCCCCTCCCGTCAGGCCTGCTTTGTGACCTGCGTGAATTCCAGTTCGACCGGTGTTTCACGGCCAAAGATCGAAACCGCGACTTTCAGACGCTGATTATCCTCGTCCACGTCTTCAATCATGCCGTCGAAATCTTCGAACGGGCCATCGTTTACTTTGACCTTTTCGCCGACCTCGAAGTGGATCAATGTACGCGGAGCTTCTTCGCCCTCCTGCACACGGTTCATGATCAAATTAACCTCGGCGTCACGCATCGGCATCGGTCGGCCCTGCGGCCCCAAAAAACCCGTAACGCGATTGATCGAGTTGATCAGGTGATAGCCCCGATCGGACATCTCCATATGCACCAGCACATAGCCCGGCATGAAACGGCGCTCGGTCGTAACCTTCTTGCCGCGCCGCACTTCGATTACCTCTTCGGTCGGAACCAAAATCTCGCCGATCTGGTCGTCGAGACCCTGTTCGACCGCCGCGGCGCGGATCTGCTCTGCGATCTTCTTTTCAAAATTCGAAAGAACGCTGACCGAATACCACCGTTTCGCCATGATCCGTGCTGCCCTTGTCTTGCCCGGCACCATCACTGGGCACCGAATTCTGTCCAGTTTTCAAACGGCCGGGCCGTTGTCTTCGGAAGAAAAAGCGGCGCGCGGCACGAATCGCCACACGCCAGATCCCGAACTTGTCAATGAGGTACCCTCCCCGCCTCAAGAGATCAAGGGGGCGCGCCGACTTTCGCCTCGGTTAGCCGAAGTAGCCCAGAAGCAATTGAAGTCCGCCTCGGATCCCGAGATCGACCAGCGCAAAGAAAACCGCAGCCAGCGAAGCCATGATAAAAACCATGACCGTGGTCAATACCACCTCACGCCGGGTCGGCCAAACCACCTTGGAAACCTCGGCGCGAACCTGTTGGATGAACTGGATCGGATTACTGATGGCCATGTCGAGCATCGCTTTCTGTTTGCGGATATCCCTCGCATAGCCGTCCGCAGCTGTTAATTCAAGGCGCGTCTGACTGCCCAAGCGGTACAAACTTGAATACGAGGCTGCGCAGCAAAAATGGGCCCGCCTTCACACCAAGACAACCCAGAACTTACAGTCAGCTAACCTTGCACCTGCACTCGGCACCGCACCGTGCCAAGTGAAAAGCACCGGGCTGGCTTGGGCTCAGGCCGCCAGCCGCCCGGTTGCCCGATCGCTCTCATCCGTGATGGCGTTCAGCGTCGCCTCAAGCTTCAAACGCAACGCTTCTGTCTCGAATTCATCCAGTTTGCGGGGCACCGTCTGGTTCCACTCACGGCACAGCAGGACGCCTTTGGTCCATGGCATGGGCAGCATCATCTGGTCCCATGTCGGCAAGGTTAGCACCCGACTGGCCGAGAACGACACGCAGAAAACCCGGCATCCGGAGGAGCGGGCCCAGACCAGGGGAACAGTCGATGCCTGGCGCGCCGGGCCTCTGGGCCCATCCACGGCGACACCGATAGACTTGCCTTCACGGATCTTGCCCAGCACCGCGCGCGACAGCGCAACATGGCGCCTGTGGCTGGACATGGGAACCGTGTCAAATCCAAAACGGCCCAGGACCTCGCCGGCGAGCCGTCCGGCACGTGCCGAGGACGTCAGCGAGCAGATCTCGCCCAGCGAGCGGTCAAAGAGGAACGGTGCCATCGCCAAGCGTTGATGCCAGAGCGTCATGATGACTGGTTCGCCGTTACTGACGGCATTGTCGACAACCTCGAACCCAGAACGTTGCCAGTCCGACGTGCGATGCGCAAAGGCAATATGTGCGGCCAACAGGTTCTCGATCTTGCGGTTGAACCAAGCATTGTCGGCAATTTTTTTTCGTAAGCTCACGCATCGCCCCCGGCTATTTTCATCTCTGATAGATGAACTTTCAGGGGCTGCAAAGTCTGGTTCCCCTAGTATCTTTCGCGACGCGTCCGCCGCGGGTCAGGATGATTGGGACGATCGAAATTTCTCCTTGAGTCCTCGCCTGCGCTGTCATACTAGGTATTTGGTCCTAGGGGTTTAGCTCAGTTGGTAGAGCATCGGTCTCCAAAACCGAGGGTCGTGGGTTCGAGTCCCTCAACCCCTGCCAGGATCATCCTCTTCAATTATGTTGGAGAAGATGCCTGCTGATCTTGCTGATTTGATTACGTCTGAGGTTTCTATTCCGACGATCGGGATTGGTGGTTCGGTTGGGTGCGACGGTCA
>NZ_JAEIJD010000019.1 GCF_016307205.1 Pontibaca salina
ACCCCGTGTTGGGCGAAAGCACCCCGGTGGCGATCATTTCGATGGTAATGACCGCTTCCAAATCGACACGGATCGCTGGCAATGTTTTCGCATATTCTATGCGCTCATCCCGCTTATCAGCCGACACGACCTGATTGACCAGCACCCCTCCGTGGGGCTTTTGAGGGTAACTGTCGAACGTAGGGGGTGTGGACATAAAGATCACCTATTCTATTATGTAGCTATGTGAGAACCTGACGTAACCTAATCCGCCGACTATGATAATTGGCCCCGACTATCGCCATGACATCTAACGGGGCCTTGTTGGTCAGCGCTGGACGTTGGGCGGACTGACTGGACGGCGTGCGGCAAACGCAGGCACTATCAGCCTGCACTGATTGAAAGTGACAACCTCAATCGAGCGCAGCCAAATAACGGCATTCGGTGGGCATATCAAGGGACACGCCGACCGTGCGAAAGGCATGGCCGTTGCCTGTTCGGTATTTCTACCTCGTTTTTGCCTTACCAAAACCCATCGCCGACATTCCACCTGACAAAGCAAACGCGAGATGTAGAATCTCGCTGATATGGGCAAGATTTGGCAATAGTTTGTGGATTGATGCCGACCCAAAATCCGCCTTTTGAAAGAGACGGATGCCCAGCTTTGGACGTTAACAGCTGGGCATCACGTTGATATTAAGGTGCCAGCATGGGCTGATGATCACCCAACGGCTTCATCTCTTCAACAGCCAGGCCGACATTGAGCACCCTCGCCTCATCGAAGGCGCGCCCGATAATTTGAAGGCCTACGGGCATATTACCTACCACGCCGGCAGGCACGGTCATGGCCGGCAATCCGGTCAAATTGCTTGGGCCGGTAAATCGGATGCAGTTCTCGATAAAGTCCACCTGCTTGCCGTTAATATTCACCTTGTCATCGCCAATATTCGGAGAAATAAACGGCAGCGTCGGAGCAATCAGGACATCCACTTCTTGCAAGGCCGCAGTAAACTCAAGCTTGAGTTGACGGCGCGCTTGCTGGGCTTGCAGGTAATCCACGGCAGTGAACAATTCGCCCAGCTCAAACAAGAAGCGAATGTCGGCACCGAAATCATCCGGTCTAGTCTGCATGTCGCTATGATGGATGGCCGATGCTTCAGACAGGCTTGTCGCCAGTTCCACCCATTCCGCATTGCGCAAAGAAGGAATAGAAACAGTCGTGACGATCGCGCCTTGCTTCTCCAGATCGGCAATCCGATCGCGAATGAGCTTTTCAACAGGACCGTCAACATCTTTGAAGAAATATTCCTCATTGACGCCAATCTTAAGGCCTTTGACGTTGCCATTCAGACCGCTCAGATAGTCGTTGACCGGAACGTTGGCGCAGGTGGGATCGCGGCCATCAAAGCCCGCGATCGCGGTCAGCATGGCTGCGGCATCGGCGACGGATTTCGACATGGGGCCGACGTGATCGAGCGTCCACGCCAGCGGAAAAATACCATATTTGCTGACGCGTCCATGCGTGGGCTTCAGGCCGACGATACCGCAGGCCGATGACGGTATGCGGATAGACCCGGCGGTATCTGTTCCAAGCGAAGAATAGGTGCTGTGCGAGGCAACCGCGGCACCCGAGCCACCGCTTGAACCACCCGGTACCTTTTCAGGGTTCCACGGGTTATGAACGGCACCAAAATGCGGGTTGTCGTTGTCGATACCCCACGCATATTCATGCATGTTAAGTTTGCCAGTGAATACCGCCCCAGCATCCCGCAAACGTGCGGTAACTGTTGCATCGTCCTTCGAAACAAAATCCTTGTGGATTTTCGATGCCATCGTCGTGACTTCGTTTTCGAAATAGATGTTATCCTTCAGTGCAATTGGCACGCCATGGAACACACCTTTGTAATTGCCTGATGTGATTTCCTGCTCTGCTTCCTTGGCGCGCGCCATTGCGCTGTCCGCAGTCACGGAGATATAAGAGTTGGTATCCTTGTTGCTTTGATCGATGTAATTTAAAAGGTTCTGGGTAACCTCTACCGGGGAAACTTCCTTATCTTTAATTAAGCCCGAAAGCTCGGTAACCGTTTTCTTCAAAAGATCCTTATCCATGATGATCTCCTCCCGCCGTGTTTTTCAGAGCAAGATCGAAATCATCGAGGGGCGCGCCTTCGAGTGACCCTTTCAGATCTTCGAACTCTTTCCACTTACTCTCAAGCTTTGCCAGGCTATCGCCCGACGTTGTGATACCCTTCGCCGCTAGAACGTCTTTGATCGGTAAACTCATCGTATCCTCCACTTGATTAGAACGCAAAAAAGCCTTCAAGATTTCCGGCCGATCCGAAAATCTTGAAGGCTTTTTTGCCTTTATGTAAATGACCTCAATGCTGAGGTGCAAAATCATGGTGTCCGATTCGGAAAACTAAATCAAGCTTAAAGTCCTAAATCCGACATTCATCTGCGAGAGGTGCCAGAGCGCGCGATAAGATACTGATCTCGGCGATCTTTGTTTCATCCCTATGGCCCCGCTGCCCAGCACCGTGTCCATGAAAACCAGATAACCCAATGGTTTTCTGAGTGATCCTCAATGCAACACTCGGGTAAGCTTGAGGGCCTATTCCTTTGGCGCAAGCCGCCAGGCAGTACTTAAAAAGCGATTTCCCAACTGACCAGAGCAAATAATGCTTTTGATCTGCCACGGCAATTCAAATGGCTATACCAAGCCAAACTCATCTAGATGATCTTAAAACCAAAAGGAGAATAGCAAGGAGTACCTATTGTCGCGGATCACCGCCACTTCTGCTCTTAGCATCTTGCGCAGAGCCTTAATATTGTCGCCGAAGTATGCATATGCTTTATGCCATCAATGCTATTTTCGCTGGCTAAATGTCTCCGATATTTCTCAGTATGCCATCAGCGTTAATGATAGACTGCGCTATCTCAAACACGGTCGTGCGCTTGGCCATGGCCTGCTTGCGGATTACAGCGTAGGCTTCTTTATCGTCGATAGTGTGGTGTCGCATCAAGATGAATTTTGCGTCGTTGATTTTTTGAAAGTTGTCCAATCGATCTCGCAACTTGAGCATTTCTTTCTGGAACCGTCTCTGCTCTGCCCAATGCATCCGAGCCATAAGCATGCTGCTAAGCACACCCGCCGCGCGCACCGGCTTGGTTAGGACCGCATGCGCCCCTATTTTAAAGACCGCTTCCAAAGCTGAGGGGTTTTCATAGCCGATTACCGGTATCACCGTCGGTAGTTCACCACCGTTGCTGTTAAGAAATGATTTTATCTGAGCACATGGCTGATCTGTAACGTCGACAAAAACCAGATCAAACTTTTTCTCCAAGACTTTTGGAATGGGCCAGACGCTATCAAAATTACATCCGATCCGATTCACCTGCTGTAAAAGATCCTCTGCACTGCTGTCCCTTGGGTGAACAATCAGTACGTGAAGATCTCTAAAATCCCGGACAAAATCACTCATTTTTCACTGGGGAGATTTAACCACCTTCTGGGTCCGGAAGCTCCAATCATGGATGCCCGGATATACCAGATAGGGGTCAGGCTTGAGAGCGCGCCGCACCTTACTTTCAACGATAAACTCCCCGTTGTTGTCCACCTGCGCAATACGTGATTGAAGGTACGTGTGATTGTTATCGGGGTCTATTTTTATTTGCCCCTGGGGCGCATCGAAGGTTGCACCCAAAAGTGCCTCACGCAAAAGATCAGTATCCATTTCACCAACCTCTTCAAGAGCATTGGCGAACATGTGCATCTGACTGTAAGCCGCCTCGCAGCAGCTCGTGACATCACTGACTGTGCCAAATTTCGCTCTGTAGGCCTTAAGGAACTTGCGATTCGCGGATGAATTGATGTTTCGAAAATAAGGGGCGGCGGTGATATGGCCGACGCCGGCCTCGGGCCCTATGGTTGCGATCTCGGCTTCATTGGCTGTCAGGCTGGCAATCGGGCAGACACGTCCATCGCCACCCGCGGCATGATAAGCCCGATAGAAATCAATACACATCTGCCCCACAACAGTCGAGAAAATCGCATCTGGCTTTAATTCAATAATCTCACGGGCCAGCTCGTCGAAGCCGTCCGTATCAGTGTAAAAGCTCAGATAACGTTCGTCCACAACTTCGCCGCCGCCTTGATGCAATACGTTGCGCATTACTCGATTAGATTCGCGCGGATAAATATAGTCCGACCCCACGAAGAAAATGCGCTTGCCAAACGTGTTCAACAGATAGTTCGCCAAGGGTACGCTATTCTGATTTGGGGTCGCTCCGCCATAAATGACATTGGGCGAGCATTCGAACCCTTCATAAGGGGTGGGATAAAAAAACAGCGCATTGCGCCGTTCAACCACTGGCAGAGCTGCTTTACGCGCAGATGACATATAGCAGGCGAAGATCGCCGAGACCCTATCCTCCACGATCAGCTTTTCAGCCAGTTCGCCATAGTACGCCACCACCGAATCGGGATTGTAGCTAACCGGCTCTATGGGGAGACCGCGAACTCCGCCGCGAGCGTTAACTTCATCGATCGCCAAAAGCGTCCCGTTGAGCTGTGATTGTTCAATTATTGACGTTACTCCCGACGTCGCAAAAAGGATTCCAACCCTCCAGCTGCCCTGAGTGCTCAACACTGTCATCCTTCTCCAAACATAATAAATGGTGATCCCGCGTCTTTTCTCTCCCTAATCAGGTTTACGGCTTCGCCCCCGCCATAATGGCTATTTTTTATCCTGCGTTCCAACAGGAGGTTGGCTAGGGGCAGTTCAAGGTGCCGTCGGGAAGCGTGCCCAAGTCCGCGCACACCGAAACGCTTATCAATCGCACGCTCGCATAGGCATTCGCGAACAGCAACGGTTTTTGTCACGGCGATATCGTGCTTGCAAAGGCTGTGATTGAGACGCGCCAAAATCACCTCGTTGCCAGCTTTTCCCAACGCGTCTCGCAGCGCGATATCTGGTGGGTTGCACGTGGCTTCAACCTTCCCCTGAACAAAGCTAGCAACGCCCTTTTTCGGCTCTCCATAGCCCGGCCGAGCGCTCGTGATGGAGGCTGCGCAATGCTCCTGTGCCAGTGTATTCAAATCAGTCCCACACATCGCGCAGTCGCGCCGGATCTCGGCTTCGTCACCAAGGATGGCGACGGCGCTCCCCTGCACTTCCACGCGGGTATTTAGGCGTGGCATCATAAAATTTGCAACTGCGACGCTGCGGGTTTGGTCATTGCTTGAAACACCTCCCAGTCTCATATCAAGTCCTTATCTGGTGCCGAATTTTGCCGGCGGCTGATAATCTTTCCTTTTCAGAACGTCAGGTGCTGTTCCACGACGGTGTCGGTCAGCTCGGAAGAGGCGCCGCTGAGAACGACGCGCCCCTTATCGAGTACAAGAAAGCGGTCCGAGGCCGCCCGCGCGAATGGCACGTTCTGTTCGACCAGGATGATACCGAGGCCCCGCTCACGGTTGAGCTGGATGATCGCATCCTCAATCTGTTTGACAATATTGGGCTGAATGCCTTCGGTCGGCTCGTCCAGCATCAGGATTTTGGGATCCATCGCCAGGGCGCGAGCAATGGCCAGCTGTTGTTGCTGTCCGCCCGACAAATCCCCGCCCCGGCGCGAAATAAAATCGCTTAGGATAGGAAACATGTCGAAAAGATACTTAGGAATCTCTCGCTTACCGTCGGCGCGGGCAAAGGTACCCATCAGAATATTCTCGCGTACGGTAAAGCGCGGGATAATTTCACGTCCTTGAGGGATATAACCGATCCCGTGCAACGCACGCTGTGGCGTGCTGCATTTCAGCAGATCGCTATTTCCAAATTTGAGCTCGCCCCGGCAACTATCGGTCAGTCCCATAATACTCTTGAGCAGGGTCGTCTTGCCGACGCCATTGCGGCCAAGCACCGAAAGAAACTCTCCCGGCTTCAGCTCCAGGGAGACACCTTGCAGGACAGGGCTTTTGCCGTAGAAGGAATAAAGATTGTTCGCGGTCAGTTTTTCCATCTCTCAATGCCCCAAATATGCAGTTTTCACCGCCTCATTCGCTTCGATTTCCTGAATGGACCCCTCTGCCAGTTTCTTGCCTTGATTCATGACGATAATTCGGTCGGCCACGGTACGTACAAAGGACATGTCATGTTCGACCACAATCAGCGTATGATTTGCGGAGAGCTTGCGAAAAATCTTTGCGGTACGGTCAGTTTCTTGGATGGTCATGCCTGCTGTTGGCTCATCCATCAGGATAAGTCGGCTATCCTGCGCGATCAGCATCGCAATTTCCAACCACTGAGTTTCTCCATGCGAAAGGTTGCCGGCAGCTTCGTCCTGTTTGTTGACCAGTCCGACAATATCCAGAATTTCTTTTACTCGTGCGCTGCGGCGAACCGCTCTGCTGGTTAGGCTGTGCAAGACGCTTGGCCTTGCCGAGCGCGCAACCGACAGGTTCTCGACGACGGTCAGGTCCTTGTAGACCGATGGCACCTGAAACTTTCGGCCAATGCCAAGGCGGGCGCGCTTGAACTCCAGCATCCGAGAGATCTCGGTGCCTTGAAACAGGATCGATCCGCCCGTTGGCTGGGTTTTTCCACAGATCAGATCCAGCGTGGTCGATTTGCCGGCCCCGTTCGGCCCCAAAAGGCACATTATCTCGCCCTTCTCGACATCAAAATTCATTCCGTCAACTGCGCGCAGGCCTCCAAATTGGACCTGCAAATCTTTAACTTGAAGCTGTGACATACTTCAGCTCTCCCGATTTTGGCTAAGCAAGGCGTCAGGCGGGTTGTACTCTACCGTCTCTGCGCGGGATCCTTGGCGCTTCAGTGCGCGGCCCGCATCGACAATCAACCCGTAGATGCCCCGAGGCATGAACATCACGACCAACAGGAACATGACTCCCAAAATCAGGTGCCAGCCCTCAACAAAGACGTCTGACAGCCGTCCTTCGGCCAAGTTAACCAGAATGGCCCCTATAGCCGCGGCCAGTACGGACTCTCGGCCACCCACAGCGCACCAGATCACAATCGCAAGGCTGAATGAAACACTCATGTAAGTGGGCGACGCAAACTCCAGAACCAGCGCATAAAGCATTCCGGCCCAGCCGGCGAGCGCAGCGGAAATGCAGAATATAAGCGTCTCGTAACTGGCGACATTGTAGCCAAAA
The DNA here is from genome assembly GCF_016307205.1 of Pontibaca salina. GTDB lineage: Bacteria > Pseudomonadota > Alphaproteobacteria > Rhodobacterales > Rhodobacteraceae > Pontibaca > Pontibaca salina. The sequence continues at coordinate 7,154 of NZ_JAEIJD010000019.1, forward strand.
TATCGGGTGCGCTCGGGATCCTCGCGGATCGCCCGCAAAACCAGCCCAAACTTGCTATGTGTCAGATAAAGCCCAAGGGTCAGCGCCACCAGCAGACATGCGCTAACAAGGTAGTAAAACGACACACTGTAGATATCGACAACCCAACCAAAGATCTCCAGCGGCGCCAGTCCTGTCAGACCATTCTGCCCTCCGGTAAATCCTTGCTGGTTAATCACTAATAACTGAAACGCAACCAGAAAGGCCAAGGTGATGATCGCCACGAACACGCCCGCAATCCTTGCTCGGAACATGAATACGGCAATCAATCCCCCTACACCAGCCGGGATTAAAAACCCCGCCAGCAAGGTGAAGGTTAGCGATTGGAACGGCACCCATAGCCAAGGTAGCGTGTCGACATTGTTCCACCCCATAAAGTCCGGCAGGCTCTCGCCGCTGGCCTTGAGTTTGAGGTGCATCGCCATCGCATAGGAGCCCATGCCGAAGGTTGCAGCCTGCCCAAGATTAAGAAGCCCTGCCGTCCCCCAAGATAGCGCAAGCGCCATTGATACAATGGCAAGACTCAGGTAGCGCGAAAAAGTGCTCAGCTCAAAAGCATCATAGCCTAAGATCGCAGGTACACCGAATAGGATCACCCCCGCGAAGAGCGCAAACCCGATAACATCATATGAAATTCTGGAATTCATGATCTAGCTCCTCAACGGCGGGTATCAGAAGGAAAAAGGCCGCGTGGGCGAAAACGAATTAGCAGAATTATTCCCGCTAAAACCGCGATGCGTCCGAGTGTGTCGTTCATCACAATCGAGAAGAGCGCTGTAACCTCACCTATCAACATCGCCGCTGCAGCAGTGCCCATCAGGCTGCCAAGCCCCCCAACGATCACCACCAGGAATGCATCCACAACGAGCCCCGTACCCATCGTGGGAATAGTGCTGAACAGTGGTGTAATGAGCGCACCCGCGATCCCGGCCAACCCTGCCCCATAGGCGAAGGTCACGGAATAAACTTTCTCGGCCTTAATGCCGTAGCATTCAGAAATGTTTCTGTTCTGAATAACCGCACGCAACTTCATTCCAAATTCGGTGCGCGTCATCAAAAGCCACGTCGCGCCCAAAATGAAAATTGCAAAGGCAATTACGAACAGGCGGTAATTTGACATCACCAAGTTGCCGATCTGGAGATTTCCGGTCAACCACTGCGGTCCCTGCACGAAGCGCGAATCCGGCCCGATACCGAGGCGAACTGCCTGTTGAATGATGATCCCGATGCCCCAAGTTGCCAGAATGGTGTCCAGTGGCCTTGCGTAGAGACGCTGTACGATTACTTTTTCAATGATCCAGCCCGCGGCCGCGACGGCAAGAAACACCAGCGGTAGCGCGGTGACCACCCCCAGACCCGCATATGTTTGAAGCGCCCATGTCGCATAGGCCCCCAGCATCACGAATTCTCCGTGGGCCAGATTGATAACGCCCATCGTACCGTAGATGATGGCAAGACCTAGGGCGATGATAAGCAGAATTGAGGCAAAACTGAGCCCCGCGAAGACTTGGTTAAAGACTACGTCCATCGGACAGCCCCTTCGCTTGGCCCGACTCACGAAGTGAGCCGGACGCTGTTGGAATTTCCAGGTTTAGGTCAAGAGATGGCGAAACCGCGTCAGGCCTTAACCAGACCCTCACCAGTGCATTCTTGACCCGGGTAAGCCGCGTAAGGCTTTGGTGTAACCCGCTCTTCGGATTGCAGGATTACCTTCGCCTGGCCGTCGGCCTGCCATTGGGCAACCTTTGGCCACAGATGCGTATGCAGGTTGTCATCAATCAGGATTTCACCCTGGGGCGCCTTCATCGTCATGCCCATCGCCGCATCCCGGATACCGATTGGGGTGATGTTGTCAGGATCAAGCTTCTCTAGCGCAGCCTTGAACTGATAGATCTGGAAATAGGCTGCCTCACTAACGAAATGGGTAACCTGATCGCCACCATACCGAGATCTGTAGTTCTCGACGAATCTCTCATTCTCAGGAGATTCGTGTCCCATGAAATATGGCGCTGACGAGAAGTGGCCCGCCGCAGCTTCGCCGCCGATCGCCTTTACCTCGACCTCGGACCTCGTCAAGCTGACAATCGGCATTTTGTCGGGATTGAGTTCGGCCGCGTGATACTGGCGGCTAAAGGCCACGTCAGAGTCCCCCACGAGGGTCGAAAAAATTACGTCTGGTTGCTCGGCACGGATCCGGTTGATAACCGAGCTGAAATCAGAATGGCCCATCGGCACATATTCTTCATGCACCACCTCGCCGCCCAATTCATTCAGCAGGATGCGGCAGTAGTTGTTCTCTTCTTTCGGATAAACGTAGTTATTGCCGATCATGTAAAACTTTTTGCCAAAGTTTTCGATTAGCCAGGGGATCAGAATATCCTGCTGCTGATTGGCCAGTGCCCCGCCATACATGATGTTGCGGGAACATTCGCGGCCCTCGTAAAGCGTCGGATACCAATAAAGGTTGTTGCGCTGCTCGGCAATCGGCAGAACCGCTTGACGGCTGGAAGATGTATAGGATCCGAAAACACTGACGCATTTGTCGCGGATCATCAGGCGTCGCGCGCGATCAGCGTAGGTCGCCGGATCCGATGCCGGGTCTTCGACAATCGGGCGCAACTGCTTGCCGTGCACACCGCCATCCGCATTGATTTCAGCGATCGCCATCAAGGCCGCGTCGTGCAGCGTATGCTCGACCACGGCAACAGCACCGGTCAATGAAAACAGCACACCAATTGGAATGTCGTCACCGGCTGCGTAAGCATGTCTGCTGCCGCTCAAAAGTGCGGGAACCGACAGCGCACCAGTTAATCCCATAGTGCCAGCTGCGCCGACACGTCCCAAAAAATCCCGTCTCTTCATATCGCTCTCCCTGCGACTATTTGAGCATCTTAAAACTAAAAAAGCTCTCCGCCACAGCTTGCTGCTGTGTTCGGAGAGCTTTATTGCTCGTGTATAATTGCGAGTTCGATACTGAACCCGTAACAAAGTATTGCACGACCGACCAGTCCACGCAACTTTATTCTAACCCGCCGTTGTCCATTGTTAAACAACACCTAATTGAGCTTCCCTCAACCGCTGGGCAGGATCTGGCGCAAATTTAGCTACCCCTTCTACCTGCTGATCAGGGTGAGTCGTTTCATTTCCTTGTACACAAACCAAAGCTGGCAGCCTGCCGCCAAGGGCTGAGCGAGGCCATTGGTGATTGTAGAAAGTCATCCAATTTGCGGATCCCCGTCTTTACCTCCTATCCGCCGCCAGCGCGTGCAGATGGGCGCACTCATATTTCAATGTCCGCCATAGCCGCTCGATCAAGATGTTACCGAGGAACCGGCCTTTCCCATCCATCGAGATGCGCACGCCGGTCCGGCCTAGGCGGTCCATCCACGCGCCGACCTCTCAACCAATAGCGATAGGTCTTGTGCCCCTATCGTCGCGGGCGATAAGGCTCTGGATCAGATCAGCGGCGACGACATGCTAGACGCCAATGCTTGGTGCTTGGTGCTTTGAAAGCATCTTGGGCAAAGGACTGGCGACAATTACCACGAACAAGGATCTGATCCACCTTGGCGACATGCTGAAAACGATTAACAAGACGAAGCGGCGCGGGCTGATCCCGCCTATGACCGATCTGACATTTCGGAACGGTCAAGCCAAACAACGGCGATGAAATCAGAGATGCCGCAAGTAATCTTCGGACGATCCCTTTGACAAACCCCAATTAACCTAGGCACTTAAACCAAAAGCTTCTCTTAGTTCATACCTTGAGTCAGCTGTTCGCCTGTATGCCTACACTCTAAAGTGCGGCTTCTGCGGGTCTGCGCCATCGAAGTCTTGAGCTAAGATGACACGCCTCGAAAAACGATACTAAGAAGGATATTTGGATGATCGTCAGAGAATCTCCATCGTCACTTAAACTGTTCTTTGTCATGCAAGGCTCGGTCGTGCCAAAAATCTATGGCAGGATCATCAGTGTCGCCTTGTTGTCGGCGATTGTCCTGCTGATAGATCAGCATGTGGTGACATTACCGCATATTTCGATCGGTGCTATGGGAATCTTCGGCGTTGCGCTGTCGCTGTTTCTTGGGTTCCGCAACAATGCAGCCTATGATCGGTGGTGGGAGGCCCGCAAGCTTTGGGGGTCCATCATCTCCGATGTGCGCAATTTGGGGCGGCACCTGTGCCTGTTCGTCGGCGACGGCGCAGACCGCGAACACATCCTGTCCTGTGCTGTCGCTTTTGCCCATCTTCATCGTGGATTTTTGCGCAACGTCGATGTGCGCACCGATGTTGTTCCCTGGATCGGTGAAGAGAAAACCACAGCGATGATGGCGCAACAGAACCCCGCCGATGCAGCGTTACGGTCGATGGCGGACCAGGTGGGCAGATTGATTGAAAAAGATGCAATCAGCGGCTTTGGCCAGATGACCATTTCACAGACCCTATCGGCGATGGCCGAGGCCCAAGCCGGCTGTGAGCGCATCGTGACAACGCCGCTGCCCTTTGTCTATTCTCTGCTGGTCCGGCGCACGACCTATCTTTACTGCTGGTTGCTGCCCTTCGCCCTGATCGACTCCACAAGTTGGTTCGCCCCGGTATTTGTGGCAATCGTTGCCTATGTGTTTTTTGGCCTCCAATCGGTCACCAATGAATTGGAACTGCCGTTTCGCAAGGTCCAGAACGGGCTGCCATTGGACGCCATGTGCCGCACAGTTGAGATTTCAGTGTCTGAAGCGCTGGGTCGCGAAGCGCCCGCCGAAAGGGCTCCGGTGAACCATGTGTTGACGTGACACGACATCTGGGCGCGCATTTCACATACACGTTTTCCAAGGTAAGGTTTCAGCCATGGTACCTTGATTACCTCAGAGACGCGACAAATGAACTGCCGGGAGGCCCATACAAACCTATCGAAGCTCCGATCTAGCTCCGGCGAGGAACCATCGACTGTCGAACCCGGCGATGTCTGCCCGCATCGGTGCGATCGCGACCCCGCGCCTGCCTAAAACTCACCTATGACCTGTAACATATTGTCCCACCTGGGTATTATAACATGTTGAAAAATATCTTATTCCTGATCCGGGCCAAGGAGTTCGACCCGTTAGCCCGCATCTTGGCCGAGCGGTTACGCCGAATCGGCAATGCACAGGTGGTCGCCGTCGTGGATGAACGTGAGCAGATTTCCGATACCGCTCCGCTCGCTAAGATTACAATAAGCGAGGAAGCTTTATCGGCTATCGGAATGACAGGTTTGCCGAAAAACTGGGGCTGGTTTTGCGGCGATATGTGTTACTATCTCGCAGCCGCGCATTTTCCGCGCTATAAATACTACGCATTGATAGAATCCGATGTGTATCTGCCCGAGGCCGGGGTGCAACCGTTACTATCCGCGTTTGAAACCTGTCGGGCCGATGCAATCGCCGCACAGCTTGGGCCGACACCAAGTCCCAAGAAATATTCCAAGGGATTGGCCGCGCTAGATCTGGACCCTGCATGGGGCTGTATTTTTCCCTTGAGCCGGATAAGCCGCCCACTTTTGAACGAAATGCGTACATTGCGCAGAGAGGCGCTGCTCAAGACGCCGCGAGCAAAACTGAACGACGAGGCGGTTCTCGCTGGCGCTGTGCAACGCGGTGGTTTTTCGGTTGCTCGATTAGAAGATTTGTTGCCCGCCCTCGCAAGCAAGGAAACATTCGACACCAACCCACCCCATTTATTCGAAGCGGTGGCAGCGGATGTTCACGAGCGACGACTGTATCATCCGGTTGTCATGTTTGACACCGTTGTTCACAGGTTGCGTACGGGCGAGAAAAACTACACACGCCACCGGTTGCGCAAAATATTGCGCGCAGCACCGAAGCCAATGAGAAAAACATTAACAAAAGAAGTTTCCGACAGCGAGGGAAGCGCGTGACCAAGAAGCAAGCGATTGAGCGAATGAGAACACTGTTCGAAACGTTAAACCCGGAGACTCCGGTTCGCATTCTGGATATCGGTGCGAATCCCCTGATAGAAGGCGAAGCATCCTATCAATCACTGCTAAACCATGGCTTTGCTGAAGTGGTTGGGTTTGAGCCCCAGCAAGATGCCTTGGATGCGCTGAATTCTCGAAAATCGGATTCGGAAACCTATTTACCTTACGCTTTGGGTGATGGCAGCGTCCAGAATTTAAACCTGTATAAATCTCTAGGCTTCACATCGGTTTTCGCGGCCGATCCTAAGAGCGCGGAATATTTGGGTTTCACATCCGATATGGCTCTGATCAAGTCAGAGCCGGTGCAAACCCGGAAACTGGATCAGGTCGCTGAGGTGCAGATCGTAGATTTCCTGAAAATCGACGTCCAAGGCAGCGAGGCGGCGATTATAAGATACGGTCGCCAAAAACTGGCCGAGGCCTGTGTGGTACAAACCGAAATTCGTATGTTCCCCTTATACAAAGCTGAACCGCGCCTGGGCGAACTTGAAAGCGAATTAAGCAATCAGGACTTTCAGTTTTTGCAATTTGCCACACTGAAGCATGTTTGTCTGGCCCAACGGTTTAAAAAACGTCTGAAGCGAAGCGAATTTGCACAGGCGGTGGACGGCGACGCCTTCTTTGTTCGTGACCTTAGAATGGTGCAAAACTACAGCGTTGAACAAGTAAAAAAACTGGCGATAATTGCTGATGCAATCATTGGCAGCCATGATCTGACCCTTCATGCGCTTGAAATATTACTGGAGCGGGGAAAGATCGAAGCGGTGCTAATCGACGACTATTTCTCGCTCATTCCCGAGGCGAAACTCAGGAATTGAGGTCAGGCACTATCGTACCGGCTTTTAAGGCTGACCTTCAGCTTTTGGGCTTTGAGCGCTTCGTAATGTGGCAGGGCTTGTGCGCATAAATCTGCGGCTTCGCCCTCAAGCTGTGGCAATATGCCTTCCGGCCCCGCGAAGCCATTAGAGCGGTGCACGGCCCCGTACCAATGCGATGCCCAGACGCCATCAAAGGGCTTGGGGCCGGCCGGCCAACGCAGCATCGACACAGAAAAAGGCAGATCGATGGCAGCACACAGGCTGCGCAGGGCGGCCTCGGGGCTTTCGCGAATATCGTGGCTGTCGATCACCAAGCCACCAAGCTTTTCGTAGACTGCGGTTTGCTGCGCATAGCCGATATCCAATAGCGTAGCATTCTCGCGCTTGGCGGCGTAGCTGGCGATGACCCGCGCGGGATGGCGGATCAGGTGAATATTGATGCAGGTCTTTGCCCAGTCCAGCGGCATGCCTTCCAACATATGATGGGCCATATGTTTCATATAGCGGTGCCGGGCAGAAACGGGTGCTGCCGCGCAGGTCTCGGCAACCTTGATTGGGTCCGATTCTTGGGTCTCCATGACCTGCGCGTGCATCGGATGGCGAATGTTGGCGGCCTTGAGGTAGGCTGCGTAAAAGGGTTCGTCCATGGCCTCGAAATCGGGGCGGTTGCCAAAGCTGTACATCATCGCCGTCGACAGATTGCGCGGGCCGGACCACATCGCGATGTTCATGCGGTGCCACCTTCGACAAGGGCTTTGTAAAGGCCGCGAAGGCGGCGCGTGACCGGGCCGATTTCGCCTGTGCCAATGGTCCGCCCATCGATCACGGAAACCGGCGTCTGGGCGCCAAAGGTGCCGGTCAGAAAGGCCTCATCGGCCGAGTAAGTATCGACCAGCGAGAAATTCCTCTCATGGCAGGGAATGCCGTTGGCATGGCACAGGTTGATGACCTTCTGACGGGTGATCCCGTTCATGCAGTAATCTCCGGTCGACGTCCAAACCTCGCCCTTTTTGACCACAAAAAAGTTGCACGCATTCGTGGTGTTCACAAAGCCATGTTGGTCCAGCATGAGGGCCTCATCCGCCCCCGCTTTCTCGGCGGCGATACAGGCAAGGATGCAGTTAAGCTTGCTGTGGGAGTTCAGCTTTGGGTCTTGGGTCATTGGCAGACCGCGCAGATGTGGCACCGTCGCCAGCCGGATCGGACGAGACAGTTTCGGTTGCGAATGTTCCATGATGATCACGACGGTCGGGCCCGTGCGCGATAACGCGGGGTGCTGAAATGGACGATGCTTAACCCCGCGCGTAACCATCAACCGGGCGTGGACATCAGTGATCATGTTGTTGGCTTGGCGCGTCTGCTCCAAAGCAGCGATCAGGCCCTCGCGGTCAATGCCTATGTCAAGGTCGATGGCCTTGGCGGCGCCGAACAAGCGATCCAGATGTTCGTCCAAAAAGGCCCAATGACCGTTGTAGAGGCGCAAACCTTCCCAGACACCGTCCCCGAGCATAAAGCCGCTATCATAGACCGAAACCACAGCCTCGGCCTTTGGTTTCAATTGGCCGTCAACATGAATCAATATCGATTGGTTGCGGGCGTCTTCCTCGGCTTGATGGGTGGTTTGATGATCTGTCATAGGGGCCTCCTGCCGGCTCATTGAACCTGAAATTGACCCATGTGCCAATGAAATCTCCCACCACGATCAGGAAAGCTCCCGATTGGCTGCAGCAGAGAAGACGTTGGAACCGGTCCCGGCACGGGCAGACAAGCAAGTTGAACTGGCCCCCGTTTCGACCGGACACCTTGGCCTGACCAAGGAGGCTTAAGGATAGCCTTAAGCACATGCTTATGTCTGAGATTGAAATCAT
>NZ_JAEIJD010000001.1 GCF_016307205.1 Pontibaca salina
GATGATTTCAATCTCAGACATAAGCATGTGCTTAAGGCTATCCTTAAGCCTCCTTGGTCAGGCCAAGGTGTCCGGTCGAAACGGGGGCCAGTTCAGAAGCCGGGTCATAGTCGCGGCATTCAATAACTACGTTAGATTTTGGCCCCTGTCCTATTAGCGCTTGACAGCTTTCCGGTCGGAAAGGATTAGACAAGTGACTTGACAAACCATTGAAACCTATTGGGGCAATTGAATGTCTAAGGATACACTAAGCCACTGAAATTTATAGATTCTGGAGATCCTCCTCGGTCCGCCACTTACCCCCTCAAGTGCATATTTTCGCACAATAAGTAACATTCGCACCCCAGCTTGCCCTTGCTGCAGTAGACTGCTTCGGAAGAAATGGGGAACAAGATCGTGCTGCGCGGGACGCCCTCAACCATAGGCCTAGCCTCGCAGCTTCCCCTTGCCCCTCACCATCAAGCGCCGCCATCTGCTCACCAACGGGCAGCCGTGCACTCAGCACACAATTTAGTGTGCTAGAGAAAGCGTGGGTGTAAGTTACACGAGGGCTTAAAATGGTGGGTGATGAGAGACTCGAACTCCCGACATCTTCGGTGTAAACGAAGCGCTCTACCAACTGAGCTAATCACCCGCGCCCCTGCTTTAGCGGGGCTTGAGCGAAGCCGCAAGCCTCTCCCTCAACTCAAGGACGACAAAATGCCGGTTTTAATAAAACCGGCCAAAAATTCGCGGGCTGCTCAATCCTCTCGAGCCGGAAGCTAACATAAACCCGCAAAGCTGAGGCATATGCGGAGGGCACTTTAATACCGGTTCACACAGACTGACTGCACCAGCAGGCAGCAGCCTCGCTGCGCCAGGCGAGCAGGTTGACGGTGCCCCTCCCCGACTAATTTTCGTCTACGCGCCTATTTTTCGCTGGCAATATCAGACGGTTGCATTTCCGTCGCCGTTTGCCCTTCATGGGCGCAAGCTGTAACAAGAGCGCGCGATGGCTTTTACCCTCAAACTTGCACTCGGAAGCGTGATCGTTGGCTTTCTGGTGTTTGGCCTCAAGACGCTGGCATATTGGATGACAGGATCCGTTGCGCTTCTGTCCGATGCGCTTGAAAGCACGGTGAATGTCGCGGCTGGTTTCGCCGTTCTTATCGCGATTCGCGTCGCCGCCCAGCCAGCCGATACCGACCACCCTTATGGTCACCATAAAGCCGAGTACTTCAGTGCGGTGCTTGAGGGCGTTTTAATCGTCGTCGCGGCGATTCTGATCCTGAAAGAAGCCTATGGTGGGTTTATCACCCCCCACGTTCTGGATGCGCCAATCGCTGGTCTTTTGGTAAACCTTGCGGCAACCGCACTTAATGCCGGATGGGCCTGGATTCTGATCACGAAAGGCAACCAAGAAAAATCGCCGGCTCTGGTGGCTGACGGCAAGCACCTTCTTGCGGATGTCGTGACTTCGGTCGGCGTGGCCGTCGGACTGTTGCTGGCCCTGGCAACCGGTTGGCCTTTGCTGGATCCGATCATGGCAACGGCGGTGGCCATCCACATACTTTGGTCAGGCTCGAAACTGGTTAAGGAGTCCCTCAGCGGCCTCATGGACGAAGCCCTGCCAGAAGAGACGCTGGCCTTGGTTCACGCTATCATTTCATCGGAAGCATCGGGAGCCGTGGAGGCGCATGACCTCCGAACCCGCCAAGCTGGTCCCGCGACTTTCATCGACTTTCACCTCGTTGTACCAGGAGACATGTCGGTATTTCATGCCCATGAGATCTGCGACCGGGTCGAACAGGCGATAAAACGCACTCTCACGGATGCCGAGATCACCATTCATGTCGAGCCGGAACACAAATCAAAGCACTCAAACGTCATCCCGATTGACTGACAGCAGCACCGGACCACGAGATGGGCCGTCAGTCGGTGCAGCTTTTATGCGCCAATGGCCCAGATCGAGCGCGTTTCAACAAACCAGCCTGCGTTAATCTGACACAGTCATGGCTCGACGCAACCATGACCCCACTAAGCGACGCCCATTCAAACTGGCAATAGACTTGATCAATCAAGTGGCGTATCCCTCTCAAAATGCAGGCTATACTGATCTATTTTGCCGCCGCTCTGGCCGAGATTGCCGGGTGTTTCGCCTTCTGGCTCTGGTTCCGGCTGGGCAAGTCTCCGCTGTGGCTGTTTCCGGGGATGGCCTCTCTGGCTGTGTTCGCATGGCTACTGGTGCTAAGTCCCGCCGAACAGGCTGGACGTGCCTATGCCGTTTATGGCGGCGTCTATATCGCGTCGTCGCTGTTATGGCTCTGGATAGTCGAGGGCCATCGTCCCGACCACTGGGATCTCATCGGCGCCAGCATCTGCCTACTGGGCGCGGCGATCATCCTGTGGGCCCCCCGCGGCGCCTGACCTGTCTCTTCAGCTGGTGATTTGCCGGCCCTGCTTTTTTAGAACTGCAGAACACCCGGTCAGTTCTAGGCAAGAATACCACTTCGATCTTCATGCGGCGGTCAGCACCACGCGCAAGGATAAAGCCCTCAACACTCAGGGCGTCTGAACGCCCTCTTCTCGACCCAAGATAGGTGTATGGGAAATTGGTAGCGGAGGAGGGACTTGAACCCCCGACACGCGGATTATGATTCCGCTGCTCTAACCACCTGAGCTACTCCGCCAAAAGCGTCCCCGCAATTAGGCCAGCATCCTGCGGTCGTCAAGGCACAAAAACCCGAGACCGCAAGAATACTGGCCAGAACCGCTTAAGCGCCGCGCACCGTGTCGATCATCAACTGCACGTTGGCTGGGTCCGCATCGGGCGTAATGCCGTGGCCCAGATTAAAAATATGCGGCCCACCGGAAAACGCGCGCACGATATGGCGAGTCTCCTCAACCAGTGCGTCGCCACCCGTCACCATATGCGATGAGGCCAGATTGCCCTGAACGCAACCATCGACCTGCACATGCTTTACCGCCCACTCAGGCGAGACAGAATTGTCCAGGGCAACGCAATCGATGCCGGTGGCCTTGGCAAAGCCGATATATTTGTCGCCTGCCTCACGCGGGAAGCCGATAATCGGAATACCGGGATGGCGCTCTTTCAGCGCTTGGGTGATGCGTCGGCACGGCTCCAGAGCATAGGTCTGGAAATCCGCACCTGAAAGCGATCCGGCCCAGCTGTCGAACAGTTTGATCACTTCGGCCCCGGCTTCGATCTGCGCCGAGAGATAGAGGATTGTCGCCTCGGTGATACGCTCCATAAGCGCGTCGAACACCGGACGGTTTCCATCCTTCAACGCGTGCGCCGGCCCTTGGTCGGGCGTGCCACGCCCGGCGATCATATAGGTCGCAACGGTCCACGGCGCACCTGCGAAACCGATCAGCGTCGTCTCGCGCGGCAGTGCCTCGGTCAGGTTGCGCACGGTCTGATAAATTGGGTTCAACGTTTCGTGAATGACATCCGCCGGTTTCAGCGCGTCAAAGTCCGCCTGCGTCGTGATCGTAGACAAGCGCGGCCCCTCGCCGTCAACGAACCACAGATCAGCCCCCAGTGCTTGCGGGATCAACAGAATATCCGCAAACAGGATCGAGGCGTCAAAGCCAAAGCGCCGGATCGGTTGCAGCGTTACCTCGGTCGCCAGATCGCTGTTATAGCAAAGCGATAGGAAATCGCCGGCCTCGGCCCGCGTGGCGCGATATTCGGGCAGATACCGCCCGGCTTGCCGCATCATCCAGATCGGTGGCGTGTCCAGCGTCTCGCCCGCCAAAGCCCGTAATATAGTCTTGTCAGCCATGTATGCCCCCGGTCAATTGTCAGCCCACGGGTCTGCCCTACGCGGCAATTTGTCAAGGGCAGACGGTTGTAAGGGCAATGTGACGCGGCTAAAGACGGGGCATGATACAGCCTCTTCCCTCTCCCGCGCAGCCATTGAAAATCGGCACCCGCGGCTCACCGCTTGCCGTCGCGCAAGCAACCGAAACCCGTGATCGTCTGGCGGCGGCGTTCGACCTGCCCGAGGATGCTTTTGAAATTGTGGTGATCAAGACCACCGGTGATCGCATCATCGACCGACCGCTGAAAGAAATCGGCGGCAAAGGCCTGTTTACCCGCGAAATCGAAGAAGCCTTGCTGGATGGAGGTATCGACATTGCCGTGCACTCCATGAAGGATATGCCGGTGTTGCAACCGGGCGGATTGTTGTTGGACACCTATCTGCCCCGCGAGGACGAGCGCGACAGTTTTGTGTCGCCGACGAAATCCCGTCTGGACGAGTTGGACGAAGGGGCCGTTGTCGGCACCTCGAGCCTGCGGCGGCGCGCCCAATTGCTGAACCGTCGCCCTGATTTGCAGGTGGTCGAATTTCGCGGCAATGTGCAGACTCGGCTGAAAAAGCTGGCCGATGGTGTGGCAGAATGCACGTTCCTCGCGATGGCCGGGTTGAAACGTCTGGGACGCACCGATGTGCCCGCCACTCCGATCTCCGTCGACGATATGCTGCCCGCCGTAGCCCAAGGCGCGATCGGGATCGAACGGCGCGAAAACGATGATCGCGTGGCCGAGATGCTGGCCGCGATTCATGATCGGGCAACCGGCAAACGGCTGGCCGCCGAACGCGCCTTTCTGGCGGCCCTGGATGGGTCCTGTGAAACCCCGATTGCGGCACTGGCGCTTCTGGACGGCGACCGCCTGCGCCTGCGCGGCGAGGTGCTTCGCCCGGACGGATCTGAGGCGATCAGTGATGACCGGACTTGTGCAATCGCGGACGGGGCCGAGATGGGGCATGCGATGGGCAAAGACATGCTGGCTCAGGCCGGACCCGGCTTTTTTGATTGGCGTGAATAACCACCGCCCCTGCAAGGATCAGACCTGATGAAAGACACGATGCGTGGCGAAAAACAACGCGCCGCAGGCTGGTTTTACGAGCTGCGCGATACCATTGTCGCCGAATTCGAGCGGCTGGAAGACAGCCACCAGAGCGGCCCGCTATCGGACACAGATGCGGGCCGGTTCGAGGTCACCGAGACGCAACGCGCTTCGTCCGATGGATCGGACGCTGGCGGCGGATTGATGAGCGTGATGCGCGGCGGCCGGGTCTTCGAAAAGGTCGGCGTCAATGTTTCGACTGTCTACGGCACCTTGGGCGCGCGCGCGCAGGAAGCGATGGCGGCGCGCAAGGGCTTGCCGGGCATGAAGGAAGACCCACGCTTCTGGGCCAGCGGTATTTCCTTAGTCGCCCATATGCAAAACCCGCACGTACCGGCAGTTCACATGAACACGCGCATGTTCTGGACCCCGCATGGCTGGTGGTTCGGCGGTGGTTCAGATCTCAACCCGGCGATCGAATATGACGCCGATACCGAGCATTTTCATCACCAGCAAAAGGTGCATTTGGATCGGCACGGTCAGCTTTACTATCCGAAGTTCAAAGCCTGGGCAGATGAGTATTTCTATATCCCGCACCGCCATCGCGCGCGGGGGGTCGGCGGGATCTTCATGGATGACCACTGCACCGGCGATTGGGAAGAGGATTTTTCGCTGACGCAGGACATTGGGCGCGCGTTTCTGCCCGCCTTCGTTCCGCTGGTCGAAAAACGGCGGGTGCAGGACTGGAACGAGACTGACAAAGAAGCACAGCTGGTGCATCGCGGTCTCTATGCCGAATATAATCTGGTCTATGATCGCGGCACAAAATTCGGTCTGGAAACTGGCCATGATGCGAATGCCGTGCTGATGAGCCTGCCGCCCTTGGCAAAATGGATTTGAATCCAGTCTTGATTTTTACTCGGCCTGCCCTTTCATATCTCGTAACAGTGATATGAGCCGCCGCCCATAGGGGCGTGCCGAGAAAGGAAATCAAGAGCATGGACCCCTATGCTGCGCTTGGTCTGAAAAAATCGGCCACCGATGAGGAGATAAAAAAGGCGTATCGCAAGATCGCCCGCACCAGCCATCCGGACCTGCACCCCGACGATGCAGAGGCCGAGGCCCGGTTCAAAGCGGCCTCGGCTGCCTATGATTTGCTGCGCGATCCCGAAACCCGTGCCCGGTTTGACCGCGGGGAAATCGATGCCACCGGTGCCGAGACACAGGCGCATCGCCAGCGCCAATATTACCGTGACTATGCCGGAGCCGCCGACAACCCCTATGGCAGCGGATTCTCAGGCGGGCAGCAACGACAGGGCGCATCGGATTTCGACGATGCCGATCCATCTGACATCTTCGCGCAATTCTTTCGACAGCGCGGTGCCGGCGGTGGTCAGGGCTTCGCGGCGCGCGGCGCCGACGCACGTTATGCGCTGGAAGTCCCGTTTCTGGAAGCCGTCAATGGGACCAGAACCCGCATTACCCTGCCGGACGGCAATGCACTTGAGGTCAAGATCCCACAAGGCACCGCTGACGGGCAGACCATCCGCCTGCGCGGCAAGGGCCAACCGGGGTTTAATGGTGGGCCGCCGGGCGATGCATTGGTTACCCTGACAGTCCGCCCTCACCCCATCTTTCACCGCGAGGGCAACGACATCGTGGTGACCCTGCCCATCACGATCGACGAGGCGATTCTGGGCAGCAAAGTGGCAACGCCGACGATTGATGGCTCGGTTATGTTGACTATTCCCAAAGGGGCCAGCAGCGGGCAGACATTGCGGCTTCGCGGGCGCGGCGTAAAGCCCGCCGGCAATGCTCCGCGAGGCGATCAGCGGGTCGAACTTTCGATTGTCGCACCTCCTAAAGTGGATGAAGAGCTGGCCAGCTTCATGGAGGAATGGCGTAAGAAACATTCCTATGATCCGAGAAAAGGGATGAAACCATGACCGTTCTTTATTCGGAAACCCAGCTTGTTCGCACCATTGACCGACTGACAGAATCCCAATTAACCACATTCATTCAGGCCGAGATCATAACCCCGGTGCAGACCGACAGCGGCCCCGCCTTTCGCGAAATCGACGTGGCCCGCTTGAATCTGCTATGCGAACTATCCGATGAATTCGATCTGAACGAGGACGCCTTGGGAATGATCATGTCGTTGGTTGATCAATTGCACAGTGCACGGCGCGATCTGCGCAACATAGTGACGGCATTGAAGCGTGAAAATACAGATGTTCAGCGCCGCATCGCCAGTGCGTTGCTCCACAAACACGACAATTGAGCAAACTCTTTACCGGACAGAGCACAATGTCCGGCAAGTGCTGCTCTAGTCGGTGAGTTCGGAAGCCGTCAGCTGACGTGTTTCGCTTTCAATCACCGTGGGGGCGGCAATCTCGGTTTTGGGCGGCACGACCCCCATCGCCTCGAACTTGCGGGCCGAGGGCAAAACCCGCCCTTCCATTGATCCGACCGCACTGTTGTAACTGCCAACGGCGCGGTCGAGATGTGTGCCGACCCTACCCAGATGTTCGCCGAACCGGCCCAACCGGTCGTAAAGTTCGCGGGCCACGCGCTGAACCTCGGCCGCGTTTTCGGCCATTTTTTCCTGCTGCCAGCCATAGGCAATAGCCTTGATCAGCGCCATGAGCGTCGTTGGCGTAGAAATCAGAACCTTGTTCTCAAACGCAAATTCCAGCAGCGACGGATCAGCCTCGACCGCCGCCGACACAAAAGTTTCGCCGGGAATGAACATCACCACGAAGTCTGGTGTCGTCGCGATTGCGTCCTGATACGCCTTTGAAGACAATAGCCGCACATGGGTACGGACTTGCCCCGCATGGCGCGTTAGCTGTTGTTGTTGGGCTTCGGGCGTGTCGCTTTCCAGCGCGTTCAGATAAGCATCCAGCGGCGTCTTGGCATCGATCACGATGCTTTTGCCACCCGGTATCTGCACGATTGCATCGGGACGCTGTGCGCCGTTATCGGTGTTGATCTGCTTTTCCAGCGTGTAATCGACGTTTTCGCTCATGCCTGCCATGTCGAACACCTGCCGCAACTGCATCTCGCCCCAGCGCCCGCGGGTTTTGGGCGCGCGCAGGGCCTGCACCAATTTGCGGGTTTCCTGGCCCAGCGTCATCTGCCCCTGCGCCAGTTCATGGACCTGCTGGCGGATCGCGCCATAGGCCTCGTTCCGGGCGGTTTCAATTTCCTTAATGCGTTGATCGAACTGGCCCAGCTTTTCGTCCAAGGGTTTGACAAGGTTTGATATGGCCAATTGCCGCTTCTCAATATCCTCGCTGGCGGATTGGCTGTGTTTCTGAAACCGTTCGCTGACCAGCCCTAAGAATTGCTCGGAGTTTTTTTGCAGGACGCCGCTGGCCAAGGTTTCGAAGCGGTCTTCCAGTTCCTTTTTCATGTCGCGCAGTTCTTCCAACCGCCCCGCGTGTTCGCGTTTCAGAGATTCCAGCGCCGTTTGAGCGCTAATACGCGCCTCTTTCTCGGTATCGTACAGTCGGTCGATCTGGGTCAGTCGTTCTTCCAGCGCCGGCAGGCGTTCGGCCTCGACCGTGCGCACGGTCAGCTCCTGCCGCAGTTCGCCCGCGTGTCGCTCTGCCGCTTTCAACGCTGTTTGTGCGCGGGAGAGCTTTCCCATCCAGACCAGCCAGAGCGCCGCCATTCCCGCGGCCAGCGCCGCGCATATCAACCAGAGATCGGGTTCAAATGCCATGATGTTCTCATTACGTTCTCAATCAGCTCCGGTCAAGTGCGCCCGAACAGCCGTTCGATATCGGATAGTTTCAATTCGACATATGTGGGCCGGCCATGGTTGCACTGGCCGGAATGGGGCGTCGTCTCCATTTCGCGTAATAGCGCATTCATCTCTTCGGCGCGCATCCGTCGCCCTGAACGGACCGAGCCGTGGCAGGCGATGCGGCTCAGGATCGCCTCGATCCGGGCCTGCACGGTCAGACTGTCACCCTGATCGGAAAGCTCATCAAGGATGTCTCGAATCATCCCATTGGCATTGACCTCGCCTAAGATAGCCGGAGTTTCGCGCACCGCGATAGCACCGCCGCCAAAAGCTTCAATGCTCAACCCCAGTCGCCCAAGATCCTCAGCGATTTCCAGAAGCTGCGCGCAGTCCGTGTCAGACAGCTCGACGATTTCGGGAATCAGCAGGGCCTGCGCAGCGACGCCGGCTTCAGCCATCTGGCGTTTTAGTTTTTCATAAACCAATCGCTCATGGGCGGCGTGCTGATCGACGATGACCATGCCGGTTTCGGTCTGCGCGATGATGTAATTCTCGTGCACCTGCCCGCGCGCGGCACCCAGCGGCAGATGTTCCGCTGCTTGATGCTGCGCAGGCGCGTCGGGTTCATCGGGTTCTTCGACCACGCGGGCGCTATAGGCGGCTTGCGTCTCGGCGAAACCGGGCGATTGCGCCTGAAATGACGCCACGCGGGCGGCTTGCGACGGGCGGTCCATTTGATAGACCCGCGCGCCGGTCGGTTCGGGGGTCATCCGGCCCAGAGTGGCCTGACCGCCCGTGGTCGAGGAACGATGCCCTGCCTCGGCCAATGCATGACGCAGCGCCGAGACGATCAGCCCGCGCGCCAGACCGGGATCACGAAAGCGCACCTCGGATTTGGCCGGATGGACGTTCACATCCACCAACGTCGGATCGCAATCCAGAAACAGCGCTGCAACCGGATGGCGCTCGCGTGACAGGAAGTCGGCATAGGCGGCGCGCAACGCGCCCGTCAGCATCCGGTCACGCACCGGGCGGCCGTTGACGAACAAGTATTGTGCCACCGCCGCACCGCGCGAATAGGTCGGCAGCGCAGCATAGCCGAACAGGCGCAATTCCTCGCGCGTGGCGTCGATTTTCAACGCGTTCTCGGCGAAATCCCGCCCCAATATGCGGGCCAACCGGTGATGCAGCGCATCGAACAGATCTCCGGTTTCGGCATCGGCACGAAAGGTCACGCGCCCCTCACCCCCGCCAGAGACATCACGCAGAGTGAACCCGATTGACGGTTCGGCCATCGCCAGACGTTT
Organism: Pontibaca salina; assembly: GCF_016307205.1. Classification (GTDB taxonomy): domain Bacteria; phylum Pseudomonadota; class Alphaproteobacteria; order Rhodobacterales; family Rhodobacteraceae; genus Pontibaca; species Pontibaca salina. The sequence goes on from NZ_JAEIJD010000001.1 coordinate 9,914, forward strand.
CACCACATCGTTAATCGCCTGAGTTTCAGCCCGGTCCGTACGCATGAATTTCAACCGCGCGGGCGTGGCGAAGAACAGGTCAGCCAGTTCCACAACGGTGCCGCTGCGCAGGGCGGCGGGCTGCACCGGCTCGATGCGACTGCCCGACACGCGAATACGGGCGGCGTCATGTCCGGCGGCGCGACTGGTGAGGCTAAGCCGACCCACCGCGCCAAGTGAGGCCAGCGCCTCACCGCGAAAACCGAAAGAGTGGATATTCAGCAGGTCCGATCCGTCGATTTTGGAAGTCGCGTGCCGCGCCAGCGCCAGCGGCAGATCTTCGGGCGCGATACCGCATCCGTCGTCGCTCACCCTGATCAGCGTCTTGCCGCCTTCGGCAATGTCGATGGCAATGCGCGTAGCCCCCGCGTCGATGGCGTTTTCGACCAGTTCCTTGACCGCCGAAGCCGGGCGTTCCACGACCTCGCCCGCTGCGATCCGGTTGATCGCGGATTCGTCCAACTGCCGGATGATGGGGCGGGCGTCGCTGATATAGAGGTTTTCACGGGTCATACCGCAAGACCTAGCATGATCGGGCGCGATTCTACCACAGCGATGATGCGGACGCGTTGACATTCCAGCGCCAGCCCGCAAAACCTGAGCGCCGATACCAAATGGGGGTTCACGATGGCTGCGCAATGGGAATTCTGGATCGATCGGGGCGGAACATTCACCGATGTCGTGGCCCGGCGTCCCGATGGCGCATTGGTCACGCATAAGCTGCTGTCGGAAAACCCCGAGCGCTATGCCGATGCGGCGGTGCAGGGAATCCACGATCTGATCGGCAGCGACGGCCCCCTGCCTGACGGTGCGATCTCCTCGGTGCGGATGGGCACCACCGTCGCAACCAATGCGCTGCTGGAACGCAAGGGCGAGCCGGTTTTGCTGATGATCACACGCGGGTTTCGCGATCTCCTGAAGATCGGTTATCAAACCCGCCCGCGCCTGTTCGATCTGCATATCCAGCGTCCAGAACTGCTCTATGAGAGCGTTGCCGAACTGGACGAGCGGCTTGATGCGAACGGCAAAGTGATCCGCCCGCTCGATGAAAGCGCGGCGCGTAAAGCTTTGCAGGAGGCATATGACGCAGGGCTGCGCGCGGTGGCAATCGCCGGGCTGCACGCCTATCTGAACCCGATCCACGAAGATCGCGTCGCCGAGATCGCCCGCGAGACCGGCTTCACCCAGATCTCGACCAGCCACGAGGTCAGCAAACTGGTGAAACTGGTCGGACGCGGCGATACTACAGTGGTCGACGCCTATCTCTCGCCAATCCTGCGCCGCTATGTCGATCAAGTTGCCGGCGCGCTTGATATGGGCCGCGCCTGCGAGCGGCTGCTGTTCATGCAATCCAGCGGCGGATTAACCGATGCGCGGCTGTTTCAGGGGCGGGACGCCATTCTGTCTGGTCCTGCGGGCGGAATCGTCGGCATGGTCAAGACCGGCGAGGCGGCCGGCCATGAGCGGCTGATCGGCTTTGACATGGGCGGCACCTCGACCGATGTGAGCCACTATGCCGGCACCTATGAGCGCAGCTTCGAAACCGAAGTCGCGGGCGTGCGAATGCGCGCGCCGATGATGGACATCAACACCGTCGCCGCCGGCGGCGGGTCGATTTGCCGGTTCGCGCAAGGACGGTTTCAGGTCGGCCCGGAAAGTGCCGGTGCCGACCCCGGCCCGGCCTGTTACCGGCGCGGCGGGCCGCTCACCGTGACCGATTGCAATGTCATGTTGGGCAAGCTGAACCCGGATCACTTTCCGGCGGTATTTGGTCCCGATGGCGATCAGAAACTCGACGCCGAGACCGTGCGCGCGCAATTCGCCGCGCTCGCCGATGAGGTCGCACGCGAAACCGGCGAGCCGCCCCGCGAACCCGAGGAAATCGCTGCCGGGTTTCTGCGCATCGCCGTGGACAACATGGCAAATGCCATCAAGAAGATCAGCGTGCAGCGCGGCCATGACGTCACCGATTACACATTGCAATGTTTCGGCGGTGCCGGTGGGCAACATGCCTGCCTTGTCGCCGATTCGCTGGGCATGTCGCAGGTGCTGATCCATCCCCATGCTGGGGTGCTCTCGGCCTATGGCATGGGTCTGGCCGAAATCCGCGCCCTGCGCGAAGTGCAGATGGACGCCCCGCTGGAAGAAATCGACAGCGCCCGCGCCGCGCTGGCGACGATTGCCGAAGCCGCAAGCGCCGAAGTACGCGCTCAGGGGGTGGAACAGATCCGCTCCATCGCGCACGCTCATCTGCGCTATGACGGTTCGCACCAGCCGCTGGAAGTGCCCTTCGGCAGCGTGGCCGAGATGCAGGACGCGTTCGAAGCGGCCCATAAGGCGCGGTTCGGCTTCACCTCGCAGGGTCGCGCGATTCTGTTCGAGATGCTGGCAGTCGAGGCCGTAGGCGAAGCCAGCCAGGTGCCCACACCGCAGACTTTTGGCGACGATCCCGAGCCGCATGCGCAAGTACCGATGTATTGCGAGGGCGATTGGCGCAACGTGCCGCTCTTTGCCCGCGAGAGCCTGCCGCAAGATACCCACATTTCCGGCCCCGCCATCATCACCGAGGCAACCGGCACCAGCATCGTCGAACCCGGCTGGGCTGCGCGGTTGGACAAGATGGGCAATCTGATCCTTGAGCGCAAGAAACCACAGGCCCGCGCCGAAGCGGACACCGGGGCTGATCCGGTCCTGCTTGAAGTCATGGGCAACCTGTTCATGTCAGTCGCCGACCAGATGGGCGCGACGCTGGCGAATACGTCCTGGTCGGTCAACATCAAGGAACGGCTGGATTTTTCCTGTGCGATCTTCGATGCGGATGGCGATCTGGTGGCCAACGCGCCGCATGTGCCGGTGCACTTGGGTTCGATGTCGGACAGCGTGAAGACGGTGATGCGCGAGAATGCCGGTGACATTCACGAGGGCGATGCTTTCATGCTGAACTCGCCGTTCAACGGCGGCACCCATCTGCCCGATGTCACCGTTATCACGCCGGTTTTTGCCGACGGCAAACCGGTGTTCTGGATGGGCAGCCGGGGCCATCATGCGGATATCGGCGGGCGCACGCCCGGAAGCGGGCCGCCAGACAGCCGCCATATCGACGAGGAAGGCGTGCTGATCGACAATTTCCGCCTCGTCTCGCGCGGGGATTTCCAGCACAAAGCCGCCGAGGCATTGCTGGGATCAGGGCGCTGGCCCTGCCGCAATATCGCGCAGAACATGGCCGACCTTCAGGCGCAGGTCGCGGCCAATGAAACCGGGCGGCAGGCGCTGCGAAAGGTGTTAGACCATTACGGGCTCGACGTCGTCACCGCCTATATGGGCCATGTGCAGGACAATGCCGAGGAAAGCGTGCGCCGGGTGCTGGGCGACCTGCCGGGCGGTAGTTTTGTCTATCCGATGGATGACGGCGCAGAAATTCATGTCAGCGTGCGCGTCGATCACGAACGACGCGAAGCAGTGATCGACTTCACCGGCACCTCGCCGCAACATCCGCGCAATTACAACGCGCCTTTTGCGATCTGCCGCGCGGTGGTGCTCTATGTTTTCCGCACGCTGGTGGGTGCGAATATCCCGCTGAACGAAGGCTGCCTGCACCCGCTGAAGATCATCGCTCCCGAAGGCACGATGGTGAACCCACGCTATCCGGCTGCCGTGATCGCGGGCAATACCGAGGTGTCACAGGCCATGTGTAACGCGCTTTATGGCGCACTCGGGGTGATCGCTGGCTCGCAAGGCACGATGAATAATTTCATCTGGGGCAATGACGAGTTCCAGAATTATGAAACCATCGGCGGCGGCACCGGGGCGGGGCCGGGATTTCCGGGCTGTGACGCGGTGCAAAGCCACATGACCAACACCCGCATGACCGATCCCGAAATTCTTGAAAGACGCTTTCCCGTCCGGCTGGAGGAGTTTTCAATCTGCGACGGCACCGGCGGCGCCGGCGAATGGCGGGGCGGCAATGGGGCGCGACGTCGCTTGCGGTTCCTTGCCCCGGTCACGGTCACGACGCTGTGCTCGCACCGGGTGGTACCACCTTTCGGCGCCCAGGGCGGCCAGCCCGGCGCGGTCGGCTTGAACTGGGCCGAACTGCCCGACGGGAGCCGCATCGATCTGGACGGCAATGCCGAGATCGATCTGCCCAAGGGCGCGATCTTTGGTATGCGCACCCCCGGCGGCGGCGGCTGGGGTAAGCAATAGGCGCTATACATCTGCGTAAAGAGGTCTTATGTGCACGCGTCTGATACCCCGCGCCGCGCGCACGATTCCGAAAGCTCCCCAACGTGATCCAGACCCTTGCCGATGCCCTTGCCAAACAGGGCTATGAAACTTTGACTCAGGTCCAGCAGGCCGTAACCGATCATGCGCTCGGCGCCGCCGACCTGTTGGTATCGGCCCAGACCGGGTCGGGCAAGACGGTGGGGTTCGGACTGGCCATCGCGCCGACGATCCTCGACGATAACGGCAAATTCGCTGCTGCCGCCGCCCCGCTGGCGCTGGTGATCGCACCAACGCGCGAATTGGCGCTGCAGGTGAAACGCGAACTTGGCTGGCTCTACGGCATGGCGGGCGCGACACTTGCTTCTTGCGTCGGCGGCATGGACATGCGCGATGAACGCCGCGCATTGGCGCGGGGCGCCCATATCGTCGTGGCGACGCCGGGGCGGCTGCGCGACCATGTCATGCGCGGCTCGATCGACCTTGGCTCGTTGCGCGCCGTGGTGCTGGACGAAGCTGACGAAATGCTGGACCTGGGCTTTCAGGAAGATCTCGAATTCATCCTGAACGAAACCCCCAAAGAGCGCCGCACCCTGCTGTTTTCGGCCACGGTGCCACGCGGTATCGCCGATCTGGCGCAGCGTTACCAGCGCGATGCGGTGCGGGTGACCACCGCTGCCGAAAAGGCGCAGCACAGCGACATCGAATATCATGCCCTGACGGTCGCCGCACGCGACGGCGAAAACGCCATCGTCAATGTACTGCGCTTTCACGAAGCCCCCAATGCGCTGGTATTCGCCAATACCCGCGCCACCGTGAACCGGCTGACCACGCGGCTGGGCAATCGTGGGTTTGCCGTTGTCGCGCTGTCTGGCGAACTCAGCCAGGCGGAACGCACCCACGCGCTACAGGCCATGCGCGATGGGCGGGCGCGGGTTTGCGTCGCCACCGATGTGGCGGCGCGCGGGATTGATCTGCCAGGGCTCGATCTCGTGATCCACGCGGAGCTTCCCAACAACCATGAAACATTGCTGCACCGGTCGGGCCGCACCGGGCGCGCCGGGCGCAAAGGGGTCAGTGCCTTGATCGTGCCCCCCGCAGCGCGGCGCAAATGCGAACGGCTGCTGAAATCCGCGCGCCTGAACGCGAACTGGAGCGAGGCACCCTCGGCCGATGCCGTGCGCACCCGCGACGAGGAACGCATGTTGGCCGATCCGATCTGGGAACATCCGCTCGACGAAACCGACGCGGCGCTGCTGCAGCGCCTGACCGCACGGTACAGCGCCGAACATATCGCCGCCGCCTGTCTGCACCTGTTTGCCAGCCGCCAATCGCCGCCCGAGGACCTGCTACCAGCCGACACCAAAGCCGTGAAACGCGAACGCGCGCCGTTCGGCCCCTCGGTCTGGTTCTCGATCAATTCCGGGCGCACTTCGGGTGCTGATCCGGGCCGTCTTCTGGCGATGCTGTGCCGGGAAGGTGACATCACCCGCGATGATGTCGGCGCGATCCGGATGCGCGATGATCACGCAGTGATCGAACTACGCGAAAGCGCGGTGGCCGGATTTCTCGACCAGATCGGTCCGGACATGACCCTGCGCGACGGCGAAGTGCTGTCCCGACTGGACAAGGCACCCGACCTGTCGCAACGCCCTGCCGCACGTGATAAAGGCCGACCACGATCGGCCCCGACCCGTAAAACCACGGATAAATCTGGGCCACTGCCCGAAAAGGCCGAGCCGGCCCCCGCGCCCAGCGCGCCGCCTGCCCCGCAACCCGTCAGCACGCGTCGGCCAGAGATGGCGGATCCGTCACGATCCGGGCGCAAGCCCCGCACCGGTGTCACGTCCGCAAAGCCCAAACGCCCGGCACGCCCCGAGAAAACGCGCCCTGATGGCGTCGTCACGGCGCGCAAACCCCGCCCCGGCGACAAAGCACCGGGCGCAGGCGGAAAAGGCAAATCTTTCGGTAAACCGGGCAAAGGCCCGAAACCGCCGATTGGCAAGCCGACCAGCAAGAAGAACCGCGCCCGCGCTGCCGCCAAGGGCGGACAGGGGGCACCGACGCGGCGCGCGATCAAGCCCAACAAGGACTGATCACGCGCCCACGACAACAGAGAGCAGATTAACGGGGGGTCATGTCCTTGGGCGCCCCCGTACTCATCTGGGTGCCGATATAGGTCAGCCCGGCCTTTTTCCACGCGCCGAACCCACCTTCCATGTGGTTGGCCTCGGCCCAACCCGCTTGCATCGCCAGTTCCGCCATCTTGCGCGAGCGCATGCCCGAGCCACAGTGGAACACCACCGGGCGGCCCTCGATCGGGCGCGGCATATGGGCAGGGTCGAGTTCTTGCATCGGCGAGAGCAACGCACCGCGAATCCGCTCGAACGCGAATTCCTGCGGTGTGCGCACGTCGATCAGGACGATGCTGGCTGATTCCAGCGCCTCGCTCACCTCCTGCGGGGTCCAGTGGTGCAGGGTTCCAGTTTCAATCTGTTCGCTTTTCATAATTGTTACCTTTCAGAAACGGTTTAGGGGAATTTTCAGATAGCTGTGGCCATCCGCTTCGGGCACCGGGGAACGCCCGGCGCGCAGGTTCATTTGCAAAACATGCAACATGCGATTTGGCAAGGCCAGGGTCTTGTCGCGGGCGGTGCGACGCGCGACATATGCCGCACGGCCGACTCCGCCGCCAATATGCTTGTTATGTTCGCCCTGCGCCTTGACCGTCGATTCCCATTCCGGCTGGTCCCGCTGCTCAGTGCCGTAATCATGGCCGATAAACAGGCGGGTCTCATCCGGCAGTTCGAGGATCTGCTGCAGGCTGTCATAGAGCATCCCGGCATCGCCACCGGGGAAATCAGCGCGCGAGGTGCCGACATCGGGCTGCATGAAGGTGTCATGCACAAAGGCCACATCGGCCACGACATAGGTGATCGAACCCAGGGTATGGCCCGGCGAGAGCATCACCCGCACATCCAGCCCGCCAATGCGGAAGCGATCACCATCCGCAAACAACCGATCAAAATCGCGCTCAACATCAAACGCATCGGGCATATGATAGATCTCGCGCCACAATTCCGCGATCTCCGCGACCTTGCTGCCAATAGCGTTCGGCGCGCCCAGCCGCTCTTTCAGCCATGACGATGCCATCAGGTGATCAGCATGGGGGTGCGTGTCGAGAATCCACTCCACCTCCAGTCCTTCCGTCTTCACATGATCTAAAATCTCCTGCGCGGCGGCGGAGTCAATTTTGGCGCTGCGATGGTCAAACCCCATCACCACGTCGATCAGCGCAGCCTTTTTCGTCTCAGGATCGCTCACGACATACTGGATGCTGCCCGTATCCGGCTCGTAGAATCCGGTCACTTCAGCCGAAACGTCGCCTTGCGCGGGACTGGTCCTTATCACGGTCATGGCATGCTCCTGTCCGAATGTGTCTTGGTTCAATGCACGGTTTCGACATCAAGTTCCAGTCTGGTGATGCCACCTGCAGCCAGTCCCAGGTTTGCGCCGGACCGCCAACGCGTACCAGCCACCGCCAAGATGGCGCCGTCGAGTCAGATAGACACTGTCACCGCACCCGGCTCTGCCTCTTTCTGGTTCGAAAATACCCCGGGGGCAGCGCCCCCATGCCGATGAGCCGATGCTCTGGACGGCGCGCCGTGCCATCGTATACGCTGGAAACAAACCGTCTACCTGACTTGCCCTACCCTGGCATCATTGCGCGCTGCCCCGGTCGCAGGTCGGTTGCGGCACGTTTCTCTGAACGAAAGGACAGGTCATGGACGGCATTTTCAACGAAAACGACATCAGCCGGATTGTCGCGGCCGACAAAGCCCATATTTGGCATCATCTCAGCCAGCACAAACCCTATGAAACCTCCGACCCCCGCATCTTCGTCGAAGGCCGTGGCATGCGCATCTGGGACCAAAAGGGCAAGGAACATCTCGACGCGGTCTCCGGCGGCGTCTGGACCGTCAATGTTGGCTATGGCCGCGAGCGCATCGCCAATGCGGTGCGCGACCAGTTGATCAAGCTGAACTATTTCGCCGGCTCCGCCGGTTCGATCCCCGGCGCGCGCTTTGCCGAACGGATCATCCAAAAGATGCCCGGACTGACCCGGCTTTATTACTGCAACTCGGGCTCCGAGGCGAACGAGAAGGCGTTCAAAATGATCCGCCAGATCGCCCACAAGCGCTATGGCGGCAAAAAATACAAGATCCTGTATCGCGACCGGGACTATCACGGCACTACCATCGGGACGCTGTCGGCGGGCGGTCAGGACGAGCGCAACGCCCAATATGGCCCCTTCGCCCCCGGTTTTGTACGGGTCCCCCACTGTCTGGAGTACCGCGCCCGCGAGCAGGACGGCGCACCGACTGAAAATTACGGGCAATGGGCTGCCGATCAGATCGAAGCGGTGATCCTGCGCGAAGGGCCCGACACGGTCGGCGCGCTTTGCCTTGAGCCGGTCACGGCAGGCGGTGGCGTCATCCCGCCGCCGCAGGGCTATTGGGAACGGGTGCAAGAAATCTGCCGCAAATACGACATTCTGCTGCATATCGACGAGGTCGTCTGCGGCGTCGGGCGCACCGGCACTTGGTTCGGTTATCAACATTACGGCGTCCAGCCCGACTTCGTAACCATGGCCAAGGGCGTGGCCTCGGGTTATGCCGCGATTGCCTGTATGGTGACCACCGAAGAGGTGTTCGATATGTTCAAGGACGATGCCAGCGATCCGCTGAACTATTTCCGCGACGTCTCGACCTTCGGCGGCTGCACCGCCGGCCCCGTCGCCGCTTTGGAAAATCTGGCGATCATCGAGGAAGAGAACCTGCTGGACAACACCAACGCCATGGGCGCGCGGCTGATGGACAACCTGCATGACCTCATGGAGCGCCACAAGGTCGTGGGCGACGTACGCGGCAAGGGGCTGTTCTGCGGTGCCGAATTGGTGGCCGACCGCACCACCCGCGAGCCAATGGCCGAAGCCCGCGTCGCAGAAGTTGTGGCCGACTGCATGGCACAGGGCGTGATCATCGGCATGACCAACCGCTCGCTTCCCGGTTACAACAACACGCTATGCTTCAGTCCGGCGCTGATCGCGACAAAAGACGATATCGACACCATCACCGATGCCGTCGATGGCGCTCTGGGGCGGGTGTTCGGCTGAATCTCTCTCGTCTGATATCATTCTCGTGGCGGCACATAGCGCCGCCACGGCTCGCCTGCGGACGCCATGCGGGTACAAACCTTGGCCACCGGCGCAACCCTGATCGCCGCGGGCCGTTGCCAGTCCAGCAAAAGCCCGCGAGACGTCATTCGGCTGCCTGCTGGGTCACAACCTCCAGCAGTTCTGGGTCAATACCCCGTTTGGCTGCGCTTTCCAGAACCGCCTCTTGCAAGGGCAGGCTGCGGCGCAGCAGGCGCAGAAACCGGGTCTCGTCCAACACCAGCAGCGTTGTCGGCGCGATAGCGCGGCCTTCGGTACGGCGCGGGCGTTGCATCAAGATCGCCATCTGACCAAACATCTCGCCGCGCCCCAAGCGCCACTTCTGATGTGCGGTTTCCAGTTCGACCGCTCCACTGGCAATGAAAAACACACTTCGCGCCGTATTCTCACGGCGCATGATAATCTCACCTGCGTTGACATAACGCGTGACCAGCGCCCGGCCCAACCGGCGCAGCGCGCGATCGTCCATGTCTGAAAATAGTGGAAACTGACGCACCAATGCCGCCTTTTGCACCGCAAGATCCAGCTTGGGACGGTGTTCCGCACTGTGGCGGCGTTTGGCGATATCCTGAGCCAGTTCGGTATGCAGTTCTTCACCGATCAGGCCATCATGCAGCAAATGGTCATATTCACGCTCTTCCAGCCGCAACGCGGTGCGGCGGATAAAGCGACGCTCAAGTTCTTCGGCATAGCCAGGATATTGCAGGCGCAGCCCTTCCAGCGCCTTTTCAACTGCCTCCATGCGCCGATTCAGCAATTCGTGCAGCAGTTCAGCCACCCGGCGCCCATGAATCCGCCGGATACGCCCATCAATAAAGCCGTGCAGGTCACGCAGCACGAGCCGCTGGGAGATCAATAATTCGAATCGGTCGGCTGTAATCAGGGCCAAGGGCACCGAGATGTGCAGCCGGTTGTGCAGAAGCAGCGCCAGTTGAAAGGTGGGACCATATGCGATGCTGCGCCGCGCGGCACGCTGGTATCCGGTGCGCCCATTGTTTCGCGCGGCTTCGATCAGGCGGTCAGCTTCGGAAAGAATACGGTCAGACAAGCGCGATGAAATCGTACGCTCGCGAAACAGGCGCAAGATCGTATCCCGCTCGGCCCCGGCCAAGGCAATCAGGCCCAGCGTGATCCGGTCGCGGTCAAGAATTTCGGCGTTATCTTCGGCAGCCTTGACCGCGTCATCCAGACGCGCGCCGAACCGCTTCGCCTCTTTGCGCACCGTGTCATGTGTCAGGGCATAATTTTCTGTTGTTGTCGCCAGATCCTCGCGCACAGTTTGTAGCGCAACCGCGATGACCTGGTTGGAAAGCGCCAGATCCAGCGGCGACAGCTTATCCAATCGCAGCCAGGTAATCATCCAGCGCAGCGTGGTTCCCTGCACCAGCAAAGTGAACAGGGCAAACCCGGTCGCGACAATCCCCACGACCCGTTTGACATCAACCGGGACATAAACGCTCTCGGTCACGGCCAGTGCCAATGCCAGCGTAACCGCGCCGCGCAAACCACCCCACATCATCGCCACGCGATAGGGCTGTTCGACCACGGGTGACAGGCGGAGCGCTGTCAGCATCGGCAGCAACCCGTAAAGAATGATCGCGCGCGCCACAATCGCGGCCACGACCACCACACAGATTAGGAAAAAATCAGTCAGGCGGATATCTTCCATTACGCGCGGGATCAGCAATGCCGCCAGAATGAAAATCAGCGCCCCAGCCCAGTGCGCCAGCAAGTCCCAGACCTCGCGCAGGTTCTGCCAGGCGGACGGGGGCAGGCGCCCGGGTCCGCTCAGTTGCAAGGTCATTGCCGCAACCACCACGGCGATCACGCCGGAGGCCCCGATGGTCTGCTCCGCACCGATAAAGGCAAGATATGGCAGAGCCACGGATATCGAGATCTGCGCCATTTCATAGCTCTTGACCAAGGTCATGAGCCAAACTGCCACCCTTGCAGCCACCCATCCCACCAGCACCCCTCCGAACAGCAACATGGGAAAGCGTCCCAAGGCGGAGCTGAAGGTCGGGTCCGGTACACCGGCCATGACCAGTTCGATGAACACGCCGAATAATGCGATTGCAGCGGCGTCGTTCAACAGGCTTTCGCCTTCGATCATCCGCGCCAGACGCCGCGGGGCCGAGATCGAGCGGAAAACACCAACAACTGCCGACGGATCGGTCGTGGAAATGATTGAGCCAATCAGCAGACAGACCGCCAGCGGTAGCGTAGTGACCCAGGAAAGCGCATAGCCAACGGTCAGCGTGGCCACCAAGACCGCGATCACCGCCATCACCAGGATGGGCACCCAATCGTCGGCCATGCGCCGCAAGTTCAATCCCAGCGTAACCTGAAACACCAAAGTCGGCAGAAAAACATAAAGGAAAACGTTGGATCGGATTGGCAGCGCCAAAATGGCTTCGGCCACCGGGTTCAGAACATCGACGTAATCGATGGCCAAAATGAGCAAAGCCGATGCGCCAATCAAAATACCCAGAACTGCCAATATCACGATATAGGGCAAGCGCAGCTTTGCCGCCAATGGTTCAGCCAGACCCAACACCAGGAACAGCGCAGCAATGATCGTTGTAATCAAAATGATATCCATAGGTCAGATCTACCCCAACTCGCCCGCCGGCGGAATCCGTATTCTTCCGTAAATCCGCTAGATTGCCCATTAAACCGACCAGTAGCTCAGCGTACCGCCGGTTTCCTGCGTTTCCGGCCATTATTGACGCGCGCCCGTGATCGTGATGCTTTCGCCCCCAACGCACGCATTATCCGGGTAGCGCCGTAATCTCCGCCGCCAGCGCGCGTATGCCGCCTTCATCGTCCGATCATGATGTCCGCGCGCAAGCCGCCCAGCCGATCGCTGCGCCCCAATTGCAGACTGCCGCCATGGACGCTGGCCACATCGGCAACTATGGCCAGCCCCAACCCAACGCCACTGCCGAGGTTCTGATTGCGGGCCGGATCCAGCCGAAAGAACGGTTTGACCGCCTCGGCCCGGTCCGCTTCGGCAATACCGGGGCCGTCATCCTCGACCCGGATGCGCAACGAAGTATCCCTCACCGCCACCGAGACCTCGGCCCGAGAGCCATAGCGCACTGCATTTCCGATCAGGTTCTCCACCGCTCGGCGAATTGCCATCGGGCGCAATGGCACCAGCCCTGCCCCTTCGGTTTCGATCAAAGTGACCTGGCGACCACAACGTGTGGCGTCATCGACGATCTGTTCAATCAGCGCCACGGGATCGACCAATTCCGGGTCACCCTCGACAGTGCCGCGCGAGAAATCCAAAAATGCATCCAGAAGCTTTTGCATTTCGTCCACGTCACCCAACAGATCCTCGGTATCGTCCATCATCGCGAGCCCCAGCCGCAAACGCGTCAAGGGCGTGCGCAGGTCGTGGCTGACGCCCGACAACATCATGGTCCGTTGCTCAATCTGCCGTTCGATCCGGTCGCGCATATCCAGAAAAGCATGCCCCGCTGCGCGCACTTCGATGGCACCGGCGGGTTGGTAAACGATATTATGTCCGCGCCCGAAGGCTTGCGCCGCCCGCGCCAGCCGTGTGATCGGACGCAACTGGTTGCGCATGTAGACAAAGGCGATCACCGTCATCAGCATACTAAAGACCACCATTGTCACGATCAGCTGATGCGGCGCTGAAATCCGCACTCGCCGACGGTCGAAGTCGATCTGAAGCGGGCCAAAGCGGGAGCCATAAAAGGCATGCACGATGTCGTTGTTCGGGAACTGCAACGCCAAGACCCCCGGCACCACGTGCCTTATTGTATCGCGCGCGACATCGGCCGAAAAATCGTTCCAACGAATCTGATCGTTTTTTGGCACGACGTCTTGCGGCACGAAACGCGCCTGCATGTTAAGCTCCGTCAACATCGGACGCAGGCGCTCCAACGCCTCCTCCGGGGTCGTGGCCACTGCAGTATCATTGACGATCACCAGCAGCTCACGGGCCAGCGCTTGCGACATTTTGGTTGTCACATCCCCCAAGTGGCGCCCGATGAACACCACCGAAACCACCAGTTGCAAGGTCACAACCGGCAGCACCAGAATAAGTGCCGTGCGTCCATAGAGACCGCGCGGCATGACATGTTTGAGCCAGCGAAAGAACATGCGGCAAGCCTAGAACAAGATGATCTTAAACGGTATCCAAATTCATACCCGTCGTCGCGTAGTGATTCGATGGGCGTAGAACAGACTGCCCGCAGGCAGCCTTCACGGACAACACCATAATGACTATCCCGCCAGCCCCGTTCGATCCGCCTAGCGGCCTGCCCATCACGCTTGCTCCGGGCTTACGCCGCATCCTTGCCCCCAATCCTTCGCCGATGACATGGCGCGGCACGAATACATATCTTCTGGGCACCCGCGATCTGGCGGTGATCGATCCCGGCCCTCGCGATACGGCCCATCTCAAAGCAATTCTTGCCGCGCTAGAGCCGGGCCAGCGGATCAGTCACATCCTCGTCAGCCACTCCCATAACGATCACTCCCCCCTTTCCCGTGAACTTGCCGCGCAGACCGGAGCGCCAGTGTTTGCCTTCGGTGACGCCACTGCGGGGCGCAGCGCCATCATGACCGAACTCGCCGCAAGCGGCCTGACCAACCGTGGCGAAGGAATTGATACCGACTTCGCTCCCGACTGCACGGTTCATGATGGCGAACTGATTTATGGCGATGGCTGGACGCTTGAGGTCATCCACACTCCGGGCCATTTTGGCAACCATATTGCCTTGGCATGGGGAAAGGCTTGCTTCACCGGCGATCATGTCATGGGCTGGGCCAGTTCCTTGGTGTCGCCACCCGATGGCGACCTGACCGATTTCATGGCATCTTGCGACCGCCTGCGCGCGACCGATTGGGACATCTTTCACCCCGGCCACGGGGCACCAATCACCGACCCAGCCGGCCGACTTGACTGGCTGATCTCCCACCGCAAGAGGCGCGAGGCTGCCATCCTGCAAGAGCTGAGCGCAGGCCCGGCCACAGCCCAAGCGCTGGCGCGGCGAATCTATACCGACATCCCCCCGGCGCTCCTGCCCGCAGCCGAGCGCAATGTACTGGCGCATCTTATTGATCTCACAAAAAAGTCACGGCTCACGCCCGCTGTTTCTCTCGATGAAAACACCGAGTTTTCTCTAATTTGATCAATTGTTGAAGATTTCGCCAATTCAACACAAATCGCTCTGGACGCCCGCGAACTAGGTTGCTATATGGCCGAAACAATTCCGGCGTAGCTCAGCGGTAGAGCAGTTGACTGTTAATCAATTGGTCGTTGGTTCGATCCCAACCGCCGGAGCCAAAGTTTTCAAGGGCTTAGCGTTCATTCGCTAGGCCCTTTCCCTTTGCGGGGGCACAACGGGGGCACATTCCGGTCACGCTGCACCACCCGCCCGAATCAACTAAAGCTTGTGTTAGTGATATGGTCCGGCCATGGTCACGGTGACAGTTGAAAGGGGGAGTGAAGATGAAGATTGTGTTGCTGATGTATTCGGACGAAGCCCGAGAGAACCTAGTAAAAGTCGAGAAGTTACACGGACTACCTGAAGGCACCGATACGCTTGAAGAAGGGCGCGAATCTGGATCGCTAAGTGAGGGCGTCTTAGATGCGCAGACCGAGCATCCAATTTTCTATCGTATAGCTCGGATGGATAGTGCCGACATTCCTAAAGGCCCCTCAACTAGCTGGGTAGGCGCAATCTAATAAATCGCAGGGGTTCGCGGATACCCGACAAAGGAAAAATACCCGCGAACCCCCAGCTACCTACAACCCGCATGAAAGCGACCGGGGAGATAGCATCAACTGACTAGATTGGTGCCAGTCAGTCGAATTTGAACGGAATAGGTAACTGTGCAGACTTCCTATCCTGTTCACGTCTAATCGTAACACGTGTGCCGCATGGCGGTCCAATGACCGAGTTGCGTTCACGCATAGCCAACCGCACACACGCCATACAAGCACCCGTAGTAACTTGCCGTTCTTCTATATGACCACGCTTACAGGGCTTGCCGGTGAAATACCGCCTAAGCCCTTCGCGCTTTGCCGTGTCACGATCAATCAACGGCCCATAGAACAGATGAACCGGCTCAACCATCAGCCCAATCAACCAGATGCATAGCCTTGTCAGCATCAACACCGGCTTCTTTAGCAAGCGCCAGAGCCTCGATGATACCAGCCGCAGCCCTTGCACGGCCACCAGCATCAAAGGCTTGCATCGGGCGCATAACGTCGATGCGCACGGGGCTTCCAAACTTAGCCGATGCTTCTTCGGCTACCAGCGCGCAGATCGGTTGCAAGGTCCATTGTGCAAGGTGGCGTTGACCTTCCCGCACCATCGGCCCTTGTGCATCTTTCGTCACCATACCGGGCAGAACCCCGAACGCGTTACTGATGGAATGCTTGGCGCTTTCCAGCGTTTCTAGGCTCATGCTTTTCTGCATATCCGGCGACACGTCCGACGCCTTCCAGTCTTGGCTAGGTGCAGGACCACCCGCAGCAGTTACCGCTACACTTTCACGCAACAGCACCCGACCGCGCTTACCACGGAAACCACGGGCCAGCGTGTCCATATCAGCGTCACCGGCTTCGGGGAATGGCACAATCTGCGACCCCAGCGGCATGGCTGCATAGGCTTCACCCAATGCTGATTCGAGCGTTGCCAGCAGATCGCCGGTCAGGCTTGCACGGCGCAACGGGCTAGAACCGAAATAAGGTTGCGCCAGATCGGCACCGATAACCACATGCAGCACCTCACCCGCAAGGGCAGTCACTTCATGGCCCCCGCTGGTATCGGGCAAGGTCAGACTATACGCGCGGGGCTTGCCGTTGCGTGTCGAGATAACCCAATCAGAGGCAGGCACTAAACCATCCTCGGAGATATACGCGACAAACTCACCACGCAGCGCCAGAGAGCGCCCCAGCAGGGCCATAGTGCGACGGTCCAGCATGTCGGCACCGTCAACGTCAGCAAGGCTTAGGGCTTGCTCCCAGAGGCTCACAGCGCCTTGCACAGTGGCAGTCAATTCAGCAACGCCGGTTGTGCCGTTGATCCAGTTAGAGCGCGCCGCCATAATGTCGGCAGTATAGCCCGCCCCTGTATAGCTACGCTGTTCTTGTTTGTCGGCTTTCTTGAACCAATTAAGCAGTTTCATCTGTCACCCCCAAACGGCGATAAGGGCGCAACAGATCGGCAGCCCCGGAATTGTAAATGGCCTTCGCCATGTGTGTTGGATCAAGCCGGATGCTTTCGCTAATCTGCCCCACGTCGATTGAATACGAACGCGCCCCAGCAGGTGCAGACTGTTCAGCAGCAATGTATTCAGCCAAGCGGCGATAGGCTTCCAGCACCGCAGCCGGTGGCGCGTCAGTGCTGCCTACGGTTGCCGTGATGCGATAGGTATCATTGCGGGCCAGCAGACAGCCGCCCAGAGGCGTCTTCTTAACCTGCACCGATTGCCAATCCTCACTGTCACGGTTCCAGACCTCGACAGTCAAAGCACCAGCGGGATAGAGCGAAGGCGTCCAATAGGCACCAGCACCAGAGCGATAGGCACCACCGTTCACGATCCACGTCACCGAGCGTTCGGCCCAGCGGCAACGAATGAAAGCCTCAATCTTTTGCCAGATCAAGGCCGGTTCAAGAGCAGCGGCAGCGGGGCTAAGATCACCTAGCACAACAGGCCATGTGGCCGGTTCCGCCTCGTCGATATGCAAGAGCGACATTCAGAGCCTCCAGCGATTGTAAGCATGAACAGGAACAGCAACGCCACCATCGGTCATTGACCAGTTGCGGGCTTCGATTTGTGTTTGCGGGTAAGCCGGTCTTGTGACGATGCTCAACTCATAAAGCAGAGCCGATTTGATAGTTCGGATTATGGCATTGAACGCCCCTTCTTCGGGGCGCATCCCTTCATCCTCGACAGTCTCAGGCTCAGCAACGCGCCGCTTAGGTGGCAGGCGAAAGCCGGGGCTAATACCGACAGCCAAACCAGCGTTGAGGGCGGCGAGAACGTCGCGCACATAGCTGACTTCCTGCATCTCTTCGGTAATGGTGGCCGTGAACGTCAGCGCCTTATCACTGTCTTTCAAAGACAACGTGCCAGAGCGAACAGATGCCAAAGGCTTCCCAAAATCATGGCCCGATAGCAGATGAATTTCTTTTGGTTTTCCATCGTGATCGGAAGGCGTGTTGATACGATACTCAAACGCCCGTTTAGCGATGATCTCTTTCTTCGGTCGCCCGGTGCGCCCGCCGTCACTCAAGACAGCGGGAACACCGTAGGGAAAGGAACCGGACAACGACAACTCGCCAGATGCCCGCTTGCGGATTTCTAGGCCGCCGCCATGTCCAGCCCAAAGCATTACGCAGTCAGCCCAGTCAGGATGCGCGTTTGCAGCCCACGTGGCGCAGTATAATCTGCCGTGACAAGACCAGTCAGCACAAGCGAACCCGAACCGGCTTTCGTGTATGGATCGCGGATAAGGTCCACGCCACCATAGACACCCAGATAACCCGGCGCGACGCCCTTGACGTTAGCGGTCATGATCGCGCTTTCGGCGGGGATTGTGTTGCTGATTGCAGGGGTGCCGACATGATTTGTCAGGCGGTTCCATTCGCTCACCGCCGTGCCGCTGATAAGCGCCTCGTCCAGATCGGCCCAGATGGCAGGATCAAAGGCAAGGTTGACTTGGCTAGGGCTAGTGATCGCGTTGGCTTCCATAAAGGCCACGATCTCGGCCCGGAACGCCGCCCACGATGCCGCAGCGCCGATAGCGGTGGACGTGATACCATAGGTGCCAGCACCGGGGATGATGCCCAGAGGCTCACCAGCAGCGCCAGAACCGTTGATAACCACGCGGTCAAGTTCCGTTGCAATCACCGCGTTAAGGTCACGACGAATAGCAGCCTCAAGGCCAGCGCCCGACTGTTTCAGCGCTTTGCGCGAAATAACCATCTGCGCCCCGCCGGTGTGATCCGGGTTAAGGCTACGCTCCGAAGTCTCGAACGGGTTTGCAGCGCCAACGTCAGCCAGTTCATTAGTTTGCCAACCAAAGACCGCACCAGCCGTTGCAACAGGAAAGGCAACCTCACCTTGCGCAATGCTGACACGCTGAATACCAAGCTGCGATGCAACGCTATTCGGGAAAATGCGGTCAATCAGAGGACGGACAGCCTTCGGGTTCAACACCTGATCGCCCGACACGGTTTCACCGGCACGGGTTTCAAGGGCTTCCATCGGAACCGGGATACCCTGATAACCACCAGCAGAACGCATTTCCTCGATGATTTCAGCAGTTGCACCGTCCAGCTTGCGGCCTTCATCCAGAGCCATTGCCACTTGGCGCAGTTCAAAGCCGCCCATCATTTCAGACCATTCACGATCCGAACGGGTTTCGAGTTCGCCCTTGGCTTCGCTGCGCTGTTCATCCTCGGCAATCAGTGCCGCACGATATTTCACTTCATTGGCCCGATATTCTTTATCGAGGCTTTCCATCGAGCGGGTTTCGTCCTCGGTGGCGTCAGTTTTGCCAACCAGTTCCGAAAGAGTTTGGCGGATTTCACTTTGCCGCCGACTAATCTTGACACTATCAAGCATTCAATTATCACCATGCATGGTTAAAGTTACAATGAAGTAATCTTAACGCATTACAGGTGAAACTAAAAATTACCGGACTTTAATAGATCGCGCCACTTATCAATTTCTGGATCGGGCTTATGCAATCCAATTTCCCGAATTGTCTTTTTAGAATGGCAAGAAACACATAGCGCCTGCAAATTATCTATTTCAAAACTCAATTCAGGATGGCTGCGCACTGGCAATATGTGATCTATTTCCAGCCTGCCCCGCGCACCGCATTCAACGCATTTGTAATTATCACGGCGTAGCGCCTCAACGCGCAGTGACTTCCAGCGCCTTGTTCTGGTAACCTTGGCACTATGTCGTCGGTGTTCCTTTACCCCCATGCCATAGCCGGTGCTTTAGGCTTAGGACGGTTCACCATGCGCTGCCCCTCGGCCACCGCGACCACCAAAGCCGACACGGCGTCAATGCGTCCAAGGCTGCGCTTTTTGGTCAGCTTCTGGTTTCCGCTATCATCAATCACCACGATTGCATCCGACATTGCAGAGCGCATAAGCAGCGACGGGGCCAGCTTCACCTTGTTATCGAACACAGCAGACCTTGCCCGCTCCGTGTCCTCTCCGCCGTCCCTGTAGCCATTACCTCGCGGCACAAACGGCACCCGCTCAAGCCCTGCATCCTTCAAAGCGTCCTGAAACTCACCCCAGCGATACCGGTCACCCACAATCGCGGCGATAGGATACCCGTCCAGCTTTTCAACCATGTCCTTGAGCCAAGGCCCCGGCGGAACAACCCTGTCACCGATGGTCACAAGTTCACCGCGCTGTTCCATTTCAACGTAACGATCCCTTACCCCATCAGCGATGCCACGGTCAGCGAGTGAAGGGTTACTAGGGAACGCTGCATAGGCTTCTGTGCGACCCGTTTCAGGCCAGTAAAACACCATTGCGGATTGGCTACGCGACCCGCCCAGATCGACCCCAGCAACGCAAGGGCCATCGCGGGGCGGCAATTCATCAGGCGAGACTTCACATTTCAAATATTCATCCGTTGTCAGGAATACCGCGTTATTCTCAGCCTGCACCCTTTGGTTAAGATGATACAGCCGGAATGACGATGCAGCATGACCGCCGCGCTTGATTGCGCGCTTTGCCTGATCGACTAGCCAATTCAATGGCGCGCCAACCCCATGTTCACAGCCGGGATTAGCTAGTTTAATGCCATCAAGGTCGTCTAGGGGCTTTCCATCCGGGGCGCGATGCTCAACAACGAACGCATTATCGTTAGGCTCATCAATCAGCTTTGAAAAGAAATGCAGATCGGACGATGCGCTTGTGCTAATCAGGATCATCTTCGCCATACGCTTACCCATAGAGCTTTCCAGAGCAGCGTATAATTCAGCGCCAGCTTCATCAGGCCAATGCCCGACTTCATCGCACACAATCAATGGCGCAGGAGATAGGCCCAAAGCGTTCTTTGCATCGGCGGCAATTGCCTTAAGCATCCCATTGCCGTTGCCTTCATAGTGAATTTCCAAACGCGGGGCTTGCTTAACTGAAAACTTGGCCTGTTCCTCTTCGGGCAGTGTCTCAATTAGCAGCCGCGTATAATGCCAGATAATTCGGGCCTGTTCAGCAGTTCGAGCGGCGCAGATAATTTGCCTGCTAGGCTGATTATCCCAAACACCCATAAGCCCGCTTAGGCTAATTGCAGCCAAAAGCATGGTTTTCCCAGCGCCGCGCCCACAACTTAAAATCGCATATTGATAATCAGGATCAAGCGCACCACGGATAAAATCCTTTTGCCACTCGCCTAATTTCAGGGGCTTCCCAGCACTGGGGCCTTCAACAATCTTTAATTGCTCAATGAATTTAATGGCTTGCGACGGTATCTTTTTGGTTCTAGTAGCTGGTTTGCTCATTTCTCTAAAGCGCGAACGCAAAGGCCCCCACTACGGCACTACCCCCAAAGTTGTTTCGAGCCATTGGGACCCACAGCATACAGCACTGAACGCAGCGCCAACCACAACATGCAGTACCCATTACAACCCCAAAGCAATCAACGCATTGCCCCAAGCCAACCAGACACACACAGCCATCACAGCAAGCCGAACATCCATCACGTCAACCCCTACGCGCCTGCAATACGTACCCAACAGGCGACCCAGCACCCGGCAGCGGATCGGCCTTCACAATGGTCAATGGCGTGGCGTTGTCGATCCGCACCATATCCCCAGGACTAGGCACAACGTCAGGCACTACGGTCTGAATGCGTACATCCGTTGCAAGTATCGTTGACCCATCCACGAAAGCACTGTCAAAGCCGCCAGCAATACCCGGCACAGCGTCCCAGACTGTTGTAGTGATCGGCGGTGCAAACGGATCGTCGGGGTCGTCAATCGTTTCGGTTCTGCCAATCTCAATAAGCCCTTGCCCATAGCGGTTCAGCAGTTGCTCATGTTTGGCGGTTATGCGTTCATAGTAATCCATAACCAATAGCATAGCACCTAATAACAAACCCCGCACATAGGCGGGGCTTGTAGGGTATATAGTGGATAGTTACTATGTAGTTTCTAGATACTACTAAGCAGCATCGTGTAACCATTAGCAGACTGGTCAACCCGTTCAGCAACCCAGCTTTCAATACCATTACTTACAGCCCCCCCAATCTTGGGTTCATACTTTCCTCTAATCTCTGCCATATGACCCACAAGACGCCGCTGACCATTTATAATTGCATGCATTGGGAAAATATCACCAGAAACCAGAACACCATCAATAATCAATTTATTCTCTCCTCTTGTAACCTTATACATGTGTGAAGCGCCCCCGTTACATATGCCCCCCCCTAAAGGGGGGGGCTATGTGGTAACGGGCCATCTCACATATGTGACAGGGTGCGTTACATGACCGTAAGTGCCTTTGTTATATAAGGAAAATCTCACTTGCCACACCAACTTTTTAGACAAAAAAGCCGTGTAACACAAACTAGGCGTTACACGGCGTTGCACTCTTTTTATAGGTTAAACCGACCTATACGGGGGCAATCATGGAATCGTCTTCGGTGCCTTCAACCGTGATAAGATCAAACCCTTCAAGCGCATCAAGAGCGCGGTTAAAGCTAGCCCTGACGGCTCCGGGCTTAGCACCAGCATTAAAGTCCTGATCGCCCCACAGCGGCCTTAGATCGCCCCGTGTGGTGCCTCCATCTATCAGGGCCAGCATGGTGGCCTGCCTATCGGTCAGCGTGACCCTAGAGTGATCCAGCACAAGCGTGGTCAATTCTTCGCCTTCATCGTCATAAATACCGGACCCCGTAACTCTGGCAGTCAACTTAATATCTTCGCACTCTGCAGCGCCTTTGATTTTGCCTTTACCGCCCGACATGGAAAGTGTCATGGTGTCGCCCTTTTTCTCGGCTAGGCACATCATGTCAGTATTTCCGTGCTTAGCGCCGGAACCCATCCAAGTGCGGCCTTCCTTTGTGGTATGGTCAATAACCATAATGGCAGCATCAGGGGCAAAACTTTCCCGCAACTCGACAAGGTTCCGCGTGTATCTGCTAACACCCTCCCTAGTATCGTCCGACGCGGTTTGCGCAAAGGTATCAATGACAATTAGAGATGGTGGAGAGCCGGTAACGTCCTCGATCGCCTGAATATGATTTCTAACAAGGTTGAACCCCGCGCCCTTTAATTCATCTAGCTGCGGCTGGATGCTGACTATATTGAGCATCCCGGCCTTTATCCCGTGGTCACGCTCCCACGCAACACGGCGCAAATGAATATCATCGCCACCTTCTGCCGATATATAAAGAACCGGACCCTGTCGAACCCTACGCCCTGCCCATTCGCGTCCGGTCGCGACATGACAAGCCATGTCCAAGGCAAAAAATGATTTCAGGCTTCCGGGGCTACCATAAACCCATGACGTACCGTTTGCAGGGATGAATTTGTGAACCGTCCATGCCTTGCTGGCATATCGCCGCGCTGTTTCGTCACTGGACCAAGGATGTTGCCGTGCTGTTTCTTCGTGGGCATCAATGTAGTCGCGCCAGTCTTGCACCCAACTCGCCCCCCGTAGCGCCTCCTGTTTTTCTGCAATAATCTTGGCGACTGCCTCGCCGCCCCAGCTACTCTTGATCCTATCGCTATAGGATCCGTCATCACCCCATCTTTGCCAGCGTCCTACCATGTAACCATCATCGTCAATGACAGCTTGATAAACTCCCAGCCCATTGTGGTGAATGTTCCCATCTATAATCAAATCCTCACCATACGGAACACATCCGGCCTGTCGCGCCGATTGTATGAAGGACCTAATCGCCCCTTCTTTTTCACCATAGTTACTTGCAATGTCAGTATGTTTCACTTATATTAATCCTTGTATGAGGGGTAGCAGCCCCGTGTTATTTGGTAGTAACAAAAACAGATTTTGACCCGGCGGGAATGGAGGTTCCTACCGGGTCTTTTCTTTGTTAGGCTCTGGCATTGGCGAAAAACTCCGCAATCACGCTTTCCGGCCAGAAATTCTTGCCGCCGATAAGCGCAGGCCGTGGAAAGCCCATTTCTTTATTATTGATCCAACGATGAACGGTCACGCGGGTTACCCCGATTCGCTCGCAAAGCTCCGCTGTCCCGATGTGTTTTTCTAGCACTGTCAACCCCTTTTATTTTGCTGATACCGCAATATAACACTTGACAACAGGAATTACAAGTGGGCAGCGACCCCGCTAGATAGTCTATTTAGTCACTATTTACTATGCTCAACGGGGGTTGGTTATTGCCGTGATATGTGCAGCCCAGATAGTGAGCGCTTCCCGTTTTTCTTGTGCATAATCATGGCGGTTATAGACGCGCCTGATCTTCGGCTGGCTCGACATATGGTTAGTGATTCGGTCGGTCAGGCTTTCAGCGATTCCCAGCCGCGCCAGCCCTGTTTCCAGCGTCCGCCGTAGATCATGGGGACGCCAGCGCTCAATCTCACATCCGGCCAGATCCACCATCAAGGCTAAACATTCATCCGCCTTGGCGTTTAGGTTGGTTATTGGGCTGGTTCCGTTCGTGGTAATCAAGAGGCTGTCACCAATGCGGGGCAACGATGCCAGTTCAGCGAGCGCAGCTTCGGTAAGCGGCACGTCATGCGCGATACCGTTCTTTGTGCGGGCGCTAGGTAGGTGCCACAGGTCGCCCGTAACCTCGTCGCTGGTTAGACCCACCACCTCGCCATGCCGCTGCCCTGTCAGCAACAAGAGACGTAGCGCCTGCCGGTATGGTGAAGCCATCTTTTCAGTTGCCGCCCAGAACAAAGCTATTTCACCATCAGTTAGAAAGCGGTCGCGGCTTTCCTCTTTGGTCGGCATTTTCATGCGGTCAGTAGGTGCGTTCTCTAGATAGCCATGTTCAGCGCACCAGTTGAAGAATTTGCGCACATGGGCAAACGTCCGGTTTGCCGTAACTTCGCGACCACTCGCCACAATGTTCAGCAGCAACCGCGATACGTCCCGCTTGGTAATATCGACAACTGGCCGATGCCCCCACTCTTTCACGATGGATCGATTCAGAAAACCCAAGGCGTTCTTGCCGCTTTTCAGCTTGGATAGGTGAAACCGATTAAATTCATCCACCACAGCGGCCACAGTGTCCGCCTTGGCGCGCTCTTTCTCACCTTGGGGGTCAAGCCCGGCCTGTGCATCCGCCATCGCCTCGCGCGCCCTATCTCGCGCCTCAGCCAAACCCATCACTGGATATTCGCCAAGCGTAAACCGTCGATGCACTGCGCCCACGCGGTAACGGATGGACCAAGTTTTTCGGCCCGTTCTATGCACGATAAGCGACAGCCCCTTGCAGTTGTCATCCGCAATCTGTTGCCGCTCGTCGGTCGGCTTTATCGCCGCAACGCCCCTATCTGTTAGCCTCGCCATGATGCCCCCCATTTAGTCAATTTGTATCAACAGCAATACGGGGGCACAAACGGGGGCACAAGGTGCAGATATTGGGCGATAGCGAATGTTACAGAATTATACAGCCAAAATACTGATAACAAACAAATATTTGCTACAGTCGATAATGAGTGATAACGGCTGATATAGGGCTAAAGTTGACTGTTAATCAATTGGTCGTTGGTTCGATCCCAACCGCCGGAGCCAATAATTTCAAGGGGTTAGCTGAAAAGCTAGCCCCTTTTGGCGTGGACGGGGGCACATTTCCGACGCGGTAGGTAGCCGTCTCGGTACTTGAGCCTAATGTCCGTCGTCATACGAAATGGGACATCAGTGCGGCTGGCCCCGGCATTATCAGACTGACCTCGCCATGGGCTCTCTTGTAGCGAGCAGCTATAGGACCTGTACGGTTGCTGTGATCCAAGGATACGCGCCGTTGCTCAGCGGCACAGTGACGGAAGTATCGATTGACGAATAGATCAAGGTGCCGGTTCCTTGCCAGCTGGAATCGAAGTTATCAGGCGCAGTTTTCAGCTGTCCCATCCGTACCGTGAAATCTCCTGCCTTGGAATATATGAACCCGAACGCCCAAGTCTTACTCCCCTTTTTCACGTCAATTGCCACGAATTTATCGGAGGGCAAGTAGTTACCCTGGACGGGCGGCGGAGGGTTCTGATCAAAGGAGTCGTCAGTTGTCGCAGTTAGTCGCACGGTCGCCATACCATCCGAAATATTTACTATGTTGGTGATCTGATCAACTGTCGGAGCGTAGGTCGTCGCGTTGAAGTCGGCCACATCTTGCGGCCCATAAGTCAGGACTTCATCGATCGCTGCTTGCGCATTAGTGATGTAGGCGCTCAGATTTGACATGCTGGTCGCGCCAATCGCTTTTGCACTTTGCGCAGAGCTCTGATTGAAAACCAGCGAGGACAATGTGTTCTGCACGCTGCTCAGGTTGTTGTAAAATTGAGCCCAGTTGATTTCGGACTCTCCCGCTGCAGCCGCAATTTCCGGAATTTCTCGCCAATCCCAGAGCACATACCAGAGAGGCAATCCCTTCGCCGTCCCCGGAAAGGCCGCGAGGTTGGCATTGATCGTGTCGGGATTGGCAGGACCCGCAGGCGTGAAAGCGCCCGCATTGGTCTGATTCGAAAAGATCGAGCTGTAGCCAGCCTGTGAGGTCGCCGTAATGGTATAATCAGATGTGATCGATCCTGAACTTACGACCCCATTATACGAGGTAGATAGCGCGACTTGTGCATTCGAGGCTTCTGAACTGGTTTCGTATGTCGTTGTATAACTTGCAATATATTCGCTGCCGTATATCACTCCAGCAACAAAATGTGTGCCATATTTTGCAACGAATTTGTCATAACTACCCTGTTTCTCTATTTCGGAAAGAACATTGGAAACGTCGAGGCCGGGCTGCTCGGGATCCATCATGTATTGGCCATCCATATTGACGCAGGTCGCGGACAGAACCACCTGCGAGGAACTGTAGGCCTCCTGCGTCGAGTAGCTTGCGCTCATCGAACCTTTGACGAGACCGTAATTTCCGCTGACAGAGCCTTCGATCCCCCAGCTGGTAGAATATTGGCTCTGTGTCTGAATGAACGACCATTTTATCTTGGTGTTTTGCATTCCACCCGGGCTCTCGGTTGGAAAGGGAGTAATCCCGCCAACTCTCATAGTGGTCTGATTGCCGGTAACAGGATTGATGCCGTAGCCTATCTGTATCCCTTGGTTATAGGTCATCTGTATAGGGTACATTTCAAATGATTCTGCTTTTGTCATTGGTCCGATCTCCTGCGTTTTGATGGCAGCCAATGGAATGCACCCATCGGGTGGTCCAAGATGGTCCAGTTTGAATTTTAATGCATTGTTGGCCTCTGGTCTATTAGCGTGACGCTTCTGGGTGCCGGTGGGTGGACGACCGCCAATGCCGCTGGAGGCGACGCGACGCTCCGCCCGACGGGAAAACCTTCAACGCCTCTTCCTCCTTCCCTGCTCCAGATCAGGCATGGCTTTTCAGAAAAAAAGCAGATCAGGAATAGGTAGGCGCCAGCTGCCGCTTACTATTATCCATCGCGGTCGGACACTTCCTTCAGCTTGCGGCGCGCATGCGCCCAGCAATGCGCGACACGGATCGGATCACCGCCCTTGCGGGAGGGGCGCGTCAGGCGATTTCAGCCCTGATAGCCCCCGAGTTGCAGGGTCCCGTCGAAGCCCGTGCAGGAACTTCTCAGCGCACCAAAGCGATACACCCCGCCGCTCACGATCCACGTCACAGCGCGTTCAGCCCAGCAGTAACGAATGAAAGCCGCGATGCGCTGCCAGATCAAAGCCGGTTCAAAAACAGCCGCAGCGGGGCTGAGGCCAGCAGGCGAAGCAGGCCATGCAGCCGGTTGGCTTTCGTCAATAGGTCAACAGGGCACCTTCCCAGATACGTTGTGTGGTCGGCGGTATTGCAGGGGACCTATATCTATAAACGATAAGATGGGGCAGCTAAATGCCACCCCATTTTATCGTCGATTCAGTTAACGGTTATTGCCGGATTTTCGCCGCAATGGAGCGCAGCTTCACCTCGGACATAGGCCAGTAAACCGTCGGGCTTTGAGCAAGTGCCGAATACAAAGAAGGGTACATTTGCGGCGTGATTTCTCAGAAGTGCGAGACGCTTCAGGTCAGCTTGCCCGCAACCTCAACCAGCCGGCGTGCCTGATGGCTGATGGCGCGGTTTACCTCTTCGGTGAACTCTTCGCCTTGCGAGTGGCTATAGCCATAGGGGTTGCCGCCGGTCTTGTAGATGACCTCATCGGTATAGCCCGGCGCCACGACGATCCCGCCCCAGTGCATGACGGTGGTATAGAAGGACACCAAGGTCGTTTCCTGGCCGCCATCGGTATTCTGCGCGGATGTCATCGCTGATACCGGTTTGTTGGCCAGCCCACCCTTGGCCCAGACCCCGCCCAGCGTATCGATGAAGGCGCGCATCTGGCTGGCCATGATGCCAAAACGGGTCGGTGCCGAAATCAGATAGGCATTCGCCCATTCCATATCATCGGCGGTTGCGGTGGGAATATCGGCGGTCTTTTCGGCTTGTTCCTGCCACGCATCGACGCCGGCAACCACCTCATCCGGGGCAGTCTCGGGTGTCTTCAACAGCCGCACCTCTGCCCCGGCGGCCTTTGCCGCCTCGGCGGCAATGGAGGCCATCCGGTGGTTGGAGCCGTAGCTGGAATAGTAGATGATCGCGAGTTTGACGGTCATGATATGTGTCCTGTCAGTTGGGTTGATCAAGGGTGGTTACCTGTTGCGGTAACATTGGGTGGTTCGGTTGGTTCCTTGTCGCTGCCAGCGATCGGCGGGCAGTTTTCGGGGATCGTGTCAGACACCTGCGCCCCGTTCGCCGGAACGGCGCTTGCGCAGGGCGTCGACACTCCACGGTCCGGGGCCGGCAAAGACGAGATAGAGGAACACGAAGCAATAGAGGATTGCCGCATCCCCGCCATTGAGGGAGGGAAAGAAGTTTTGCGGCGCATGCGCGAGGAAATAGGCAAAAGCCATGGTGCCCGAGGTCAAGAAAGCAACCGGGCGGGTGAACAGGCCGGCGATCAGCAGAGCGCCCCCCAAAAGCTCAATCATGCCGGCGATCCATGACAGCGTAAACGGGTCGGCCGAGCGGGCTTCCGGGAAACCGAGGATCTTTTCAGTTCCATGCGCGAAGAAGATCAGCGCGGTCACGATCCGCAACACGCTGAGCATGCGCGGGGCCCATAGGGTTTCAAGTTCATGGGTGGTCATTTTTTGATTCCTTTTCTCTGTGCGGGACGCAGTCGCGCGTGGTCATTGGGCGGTTAAAAGGGTTCGCAGGGCCAAAAGCTCCGGCTCGCGCAATTCGTGCCCGCCCTCATGGATTTCTGTAGCCACGTCAGCGCCCTGCGCTGCGAACCAGTCGATCAACCGCTGGCTCAGCGGCCAAGGGCAGATCGGGTCATGTTTCCCGGCTGTGATCAGAACGCGCCTACCGGCGAGGGTCGGGACGGCCTCCGGCTCCCATGGGATCAGCGGATGCAGCAAGCCGATGCGGTCGAACAGGTCAGGCTGCGCCATGGCGACAGAGGCCAGGATATTGGCCCCGTTCGAATAGCCAAAGCCATAGACCGGCGCGCCCGGGTTCTGGGCTTTATGCGCCGCCACGAACTTCGCCATTGCTTCGCTACGCCGGGAAAGATCGTCCATGTCATAGACGCCCTCCCCCGTGCGCCGGAAGAACCGCGCCGCCCCCATTTCCGACACATCGCCCCGGGGCGAGACGATTCCCGCGTCGGGCAGGATCTGCTGGGCCTGATCAAAGAACTGGGTCTCATCCCCACCCGTACCGTGAAAGGCGAAGAGCAGCGGCGCGCCGAGTTTGGGCGCTTTGCTCAAGGCGTGATAGGTATCGATCGACATATTGCTCTCCTTTACTCGCCAATCGGGGGCAGCAGACCCTCGATCTGGGCGCGCTGCGGTTCGTACCGGTCGGGCAGCTTCAGGGCCTCGCCCAAATGCGCGGTATCTTCGTCGCGATCAAAGCCCGGTTCATTGGTCGCAACCTCGAACAAAATCCCACCGGGGGTGCGAAAATAGATCGCCCAGAAATAGTCACGGTCGATCACCGGCGTCACCTGATAGCCGGTGTCCATCAACGCTTTGCGCACCTCCAACTGCTTGGCCCGATCTTCCACTGCGAAGGCAATATGGTGGACTGATCCCGCGCCCTGACCGGCGATTTTCGCGCCCCGCAGTTCTTCAAGATCGATGGTATCCGCCGCATTGCCGCCCTCGATGCGGTAGCGGGTGATGGCTCCGTCGGTGTCGTCCTTTTGGTACCCCATGAAGGTCAACAACTCGCCGGTTGCCGCCGCATCGCGCAAGTTGAACCGTGCGCCGTGAAAGCCCAGTATTCCGGCATCCTCCGGAACGTCGGTGCCGGTCCACGGCTTGCGGCCCCGCTCGGCACTTTCCACCAGAGCAAAGCCATCGCCATCCGGACCATTGAATTGCAAGCGGTGTTCACCCAAGTAACGGTTTTCGGTTAAACCTGTCACCCCGTACTTGCCGAGCCGTTCCTTCCAGAATGGCAGCGCGCCCTTTGGCACCGCAAATTCGGTTGTGCCGACTTCGCCCGTGCCGCGCCGTCCGTTGGGCATGTTGCCAAAGGGGAAATAGGTCATGACCGAGCCGGGCGTGCCGATTTCGTCACCGTAATAGAGGTGATAAACTTCCGGAGCGTCAAAATTCACTGTCTTCTTGACGCGGCGCAGGCCGAGCGTCTGGGTGAAGAACGCGTTGTTTTCAGCCGCATCGCCCGCCATCGAGGTGACGTGGTGCAGGCCTTTGATTTCCTTGATCATCGTTACGCCTTTCTAGCTGTCTGTCTCGTGTTGTGATTAAGATAGGGCATTGTAGTGCTGCCAAAAATAGAAATGCTCTTGCACTTACTGTTGTCCGTAGTGCAATAATCGGCCATGCAGGATATCAAACCAATCCGCGTGTTTCTAAAAGTGGCCGAGTTGAGCAGCTTTGCCGCAGCCGCGCGCAGCTTGAACATGACGCCCGCCTCGGTCACGCGCATCGTCGCCAGGCTGGAGCAAGACCTTGGCCAGCAACTTCTGGTGCGCACGACCCGGCAGGTAGCTCTGACCAGCGCCGGTGCCATGGTGGCTGCGCGTTTTCGCCCAGTGGTCAACGACTTCGATCAGGTCGCCGAGGAAATCACCCGCGCTGTTTGGCCAGATCGCGGGCGTCTCTCGTTGAATGCGCCCTTGTCGCTTGGGTTGCGGCTGCTGCCCACTTTGTTTGACCGGTTTCGTCTGGCCTACCCGAATATTTCGCTTGATGTGCAACTGACCGATGAGTTGGTGGATATCGTCGAGGAAAACTGCGATCTTGCCATTCGGGTGTCAGGTCCGCCCAGCGACAAATCGACCATTTGGCGCAAGATTTGCGAGGTGCCCCGCCATGCCGTCGCAGCGCCCAGCCTGTTCGCGCGAATGCAGCGGCCCGAAACCCCGTATGACCTCGATCCATCGTTCTGCATGTCCTATTCAGCGATTGGCAAGGCAGAGGTCTGGGAGTTCCGCAAAGAGGGCGCGAAACGGAACCTTTCGGCAGGATCTTCCATCATCTCCAACAACGGAGATTTCTTGTATTCCTTGGCGAGGTTGGGGAATGGCATAGCTGTTTTGCCAGATTTTATCGTGAAGGATGGCATTGCCACCGGCGAGGTCGAGGTGGTGCTGAGCGATTGGTCTATCACCCCGCTCTGGCTGACGCTGTATTATCCGCCTTACGAGGTTCTGCCTCCCGTGGTGGCGACATTCACTGATTTTTTTGAAGCGCATTTGCGCGAAGTGGCGGCGTTGAACTTCAGCAACCAGGGCTGAGTGCAGGATTCACAGGCCAACCGGTAAACGGCAACGCTAGCAGCGACCAAGGTTCAGATTTTCAACTCGTTCTCACGCATATGCACAGCCCGCTAAGCCAGCGACGTTAACTTATGGCTTCTATCACTAATGCTACGTTGGCGCGGGATGAAAGCCTATTGTGGCACTGGCCGTCTGACGCCACAAATGCGGCAGCGCTCGATGGTTTCTAAAGTCGTGGCCCCAGACCCGTCGAATTAAGCCGTCTTCCTGACTGACGGGCGGACCATCGCTCTGCGCACGAACTTGGCCGCGCGGAACCTGATTTGCGCGCCTTCTATGACAGCCCCCGCACGGCCTGATCGCTACCCCTGGGGCCTCTCCTCACCCGCGCGGGGCGGCTCAGGAGTCACTCGTACTGTGGGCTCGGTCGGGGACTCGCAAATCGGAGCGCAGACAACTACCCCTTGGCCACTTTCGGCTTACGCAGCCCTTGCCCGCTCACCAACGCCATGGCACAGTTCCTTACTAAAATTGGTGCTGCGCAACACCAAGACCTTTTTTATCGTTGTATATCAACGCTGTGCACTTCGGATTCTGCCCCAACCGCCGGAGCCAATATAACTGCAAAGCCAACATCACACCACGCCCCGCCAAAGCGCGGGACGCTGGTTTTCGGGCCCAGTAGGCACATATTAGGCAGATAAAACCCAAAATGCAGCACTTCATGAATCGCAGAGCACCTTATGAATCTGCGGTATGCCCCGGCCTCATCGAAACCTATCTTCTGCAGGCCAGAACTCAATCCGTTGCGACGCCTGAAGAACAAACCAAAGTGCGATGACTCGCTTGGCAGCTCAGCGACAACAAAACCCTTGTGAAGCAGTCAGAAACGCCTAATCCGCGCCAGAGCGCCGACGTTCGGAGCCTTGAGAAGAAGGCTTCTCAAAGTATTGCAGGCAGTTAGAGGCACCCTCCAAAGAGCTGTTTGCCGATTTCACGCGGCACGGCTGGTTTCAGTGGCGCTGTTTTCTTGGTACCGGTTGAGTCTGACGCATCATCCGAGAAAAAATATAGCGGCCCAGTCGATGTGATCCGAACTGGCGGTTTGATCTTGGCCCCCTTGTGTCGAAGGACTATCTTCCGCTCATGAAGTCTACATTCGCAGATCGTCGGCGACCGACGCGCCCGGCACCGCAGACTGGCGCGCCGGGATTTTTGTGGTGTCTGGTCGGCGTTATGGCAGCGATCGAACTGGTCTTGAGCCTTTCCGCATCCGGTTTTTTCGGGACGCCGAACTTACGGTGGCTCGCCTTCACATTCGGGGCATTCTGGCAGCCGATCCTGACCGGCACAATGCCCCCGGTCCTGCCCGGCCAGTCTGTCTTGATGTTTATCACTTACGCTTTTCTGCATGGCGGTTTCCTGCACCTTGCCATGAACAGCGTCATCCTACTGTCGCTGGGAAAGTTTGCCGCTACCCATGTCGGAGCGGCCAAGACATTGCTGGTCCTATTTCTGTCAGCAGTCGGGGGCGCCGCATGTTTCGCGCTGTTGTCCTCCAGCACTGCGCCGATGATCGGCGCGTCCGGCGCGGTCTTTGGCCTGATCGGGCTGTGGCAAGCTGCAGACTATCAGATTCGCCGGCGATCCAAGCTCCCGGTGCAGCCGATCGTCACGGCGATCCTCGGGCTGGTCGCAGCCAATGTCGTCTTCTTCGTTGTCCTTTCCGGTGGTCTCGCCTGGGAGGCGCATCTCGGCGGATGGATCGCTGGCTGGTTTTCAGGGCAAAGCTTCGCGCGACGCTGACGCCCCTCTACCCTATTCTCGCGCGATTTCCGCTGCGATTTTTCTCAGCCCAAAGCATAGCCAGCGCCGCGCACCGTTCGCAGCGGATCATCCCCGCCATGCTGGCACAACGCCTTGCGCAGGCGGCCGATGTGAACATCGACGGTGCGGGTCTCGACGTGGATGTCCCGGCCCCAGACAAGATCTAGAAGCCGCGCGCGGCTGAACACCCGTCCGGGCTTGTCCATCAATGTGGCAAGCAGTCGAAATTCCGTCGGCCCCAGCTCTAAAGCCCTGCCCGCGCGGGTAACACGGTGGGTTTCACTATCAAGCCGGATATCCGCGAACTCCAGAACCACACCGGCCGCCGAGGGCCGCACCCGTCGCAGATTGGCGCGAACCCGTGCAATGAGTTCGGCGACAGAATACGGCTTGACCACATAATCGTCGGCACCGGTTTCAAGACCGCGGACAAGGTCCGGCTCGTCCGAGCGCGCCGACAGCATGATCACCGGGATTGCCCGCGTCTCGTTTTGCCGCTTCAGCCGCCGGCATACCTCGATTCCCGACAGCTTGGGCATCATCCAGTCAAGAATGATCAGGTCGGGCGGGTTTTCATCGACTAGCAGCAGCGCCTCTTCGCCATCACCCGCCTCGCTCACGCGATAGCCTTCGGCCGCGAGATTGTAGCGGATGACCTCGCGCTGTGCGGTTTCGTCCTCGACCAGAAGGATCAACGGTTTGTCCATGCTCACCCTGCTGCTCCTATCCACTGGTGCCGGACGAGATGACGGTATTGTCGGCCTTTGGGCGATCATCGTCTGGCAACACGCCGCTCACCAGATAAATTACCTGTTCGGCAATACCGGTGGCGTGATCGCCCACGCGCTCGATATTCTTGGCGATGAAATGCAAATGCATACAGGCCGAAATATTGCGCGGGTCTTCCATCATATGGGTCAGGAACTCGCGGAAAAGGGTATTGTACATCTGGTCCACATCGTGATCACCCTGTCGTACCTGCTCCGCCAGATCGGCATTGCGTTGGCTATAGGCGTCAAGGACGTTCTTCAACTGCAACTGCACCGCCTTGCCCATGCGGCGGATCGACCCCGCTGCACCCTCAATGGCGGGCATCGTGGACAGCACGTTGGAGCGTTTCGCGAGGTTCTTGGCATAGTCGCCGCAGCGCTCCAAGGCGGCTGCAATCTTCATGGCCGTCAGCACCGTGCGCAAATCCGCAGCGGTGGGCGCGCGCAATGCGATCAGACGGGCGGCTTCGATATTGATCTGTTCTTCCAACGCATCAATCGTGGCGTCGCCCCGGCGCACCTGGTCGGCAAGTTCCACGTCGCGGGTTTCCAAAGCGCGGACCGCATCCAGAATCGCGGCTTCGACCAGACCGCCCATACGGGTGATCATGGCCTGTATCGCTTCGAGATCGCGGTCGAATGCAGTAGTAATATGATGCTTACGTGTCATTTCGTCTTCCTTCAGCCGATCCGGCCAGTGATATAGCTTTCGGTGCGCGGGTCGGCAGGATTGGTAAAGATATCGCCTGTTTCTCCGTATTCCACCAAAGAGCCAAGGTGAAAAAACGCGGTGCGCTGGCTGACCCGGGCGGCCTGCTGCATGGAGTGGGTAACGATCACCACGCAGAATCGTGCACGCAACTCGTCGATTAGCTCCTCAATCTGGGCAGTGGCGATGGGATCCAGTGCCGAGCAGGGTTCGTCCATCAGCAGTATCTGGGGCGAGGTGGCGATGGCGCGGGCGATGCAAAGACGCTGCTGCTGCCCGCCCGAAAGGCCGGTACCGGGGGCATCAAGACGATCCTTAACCTCGTCCCAGAGGGCGGCGCGACGCAGCGATTTTTCCACCACCTCGTCCAACTCGGCGCGGGTGCGGGTCAGGCCGTGGATCTTTGGGCCATAGGCCACGTTATCGCGGATGGATTTGGGGAATGGGTTGGGTTTCTGAAACACCATCCCGACCTTGGCACGCAGTTGCACTGGATCAATGCGCGGGTCGTGGATCTCCTCGCCGTCGATACGGATGTCACCCTGCACGCGGGCAGTGGTAATTGTGTCATTCATTCGGTTCAGACAGCGCAGAAAGGTCGACTTGCCGCAGCCCGACGGCCCGATCAAGGCGGTCACTGCCTTATCCGGTATATCGACGTCAATGTCGCGAATGGCATGAGTCTCTCCATAATAGACCTGAACGCCACGGGCGCTGATCTTGGTACTGTCGGCGGTCACATCCAACTCTGGTATCAATATATCTTTCACGGCGGTTCCTTTACCAACGGCGTTCAAATCGGCGGCGCAGCAAGATGGCCGCAGCGTTCATGACAAGAAGAAAGGCCAGCAGCACGAGGATCGCGCCCGAGGCACGCTCGACAAAAGCCGGATCGGCGCGCTGGGTCCAATTATAGATCTGGACCGGCAGCGCCGAGGCGGGATCAAACAGCCCTTCAGGGGGCGCGTCGGGGAATTCGCGCACGAAGGCGACCATGCCGATCAGCAAGAGCGGCGCGGTCTCGCCCAAGGCCTGCGCCAAGCCGAGGATCGCACCGGTCAGGATGCCCGGCGCGGCCAGCGGCAAGACATGATGAAAGACCGCCTGCATTCGCGACGCCCCGACGCCCAGCGCCGCCTCGCGGATCGAAGGCGGCACCGCCTTGAGGCTGGCGCGGGTGGCGATGATGATCGTGGGCAGGGTCATCAATGTCAGAACAAGCCCGCCCACCATCGGCGCCGATTGCGGTAATCCGGCAAAATTGATGAAGATCGCAAGGCCGAGGATGCCAAACACGATCGACGGCACGGCGGCGAGATTGGCGATATTTACCTCGATCAGATCGGTCAAGCGGTTCTTGGGAGCAAATTCTTCCAGATAGATCGACGCCGCCACGCCAATCGGCAGCGCCAGCACCAGCACAATCAGCATCATGTAGGCCGATCCGAGGATCGCGACACCAAGCCCCGCCGCCTCGGGACGCTGGTCAGATGCGTCGGGAGCGATCAGGAATGCGCGGTTGAAATCAAGCGACATGAGACCCCGCTGGATCATCGCATCGGCCAATTGTAACTGCCGGGGGGAAACATTGCTGTCCAGCGCCGCGGTTTCCATCGTGACCCGGCCTTTCAGGTAGCCGTCGATCCGGCCATTGGCAAGGATCGGCACCTCGACGGTCTGGCCGAGCAGGTCAGGGTCAGCCAAGACCATATTACGGAACTGCGCAGGCGCTTCTCTTGAGATAAGGTCGGCGATTTCCTTGTCGGTCAGCCCATCTACGACAATACCCGCCCGCGCCACGGCATTGTTCAGGGCCGCGGCGATTACCTTGCCATAGCCGATTGTGGTGACCTTCTTCAGGTCTTCGACATCACGGGTGCCGGATTTATCCAGCGCCGCTTCGCTTAGATAGATCGGAACATGGAGATAGGCTTGGCGGAACGCGCCAAGGCCCGAAGACAACACTGACGTCAGCAGCATTGCCAGCGCCAGAATACCGATCAGGACCGCGCCCAAACCATAGGCGCGAAATCGGGCTTCAGCGGCACTGCGCCGTGCGGTGCGGTCGCTGCGTTCAAGCAGCGAGCCCGGTCGCGGGTCCTCAAATCGCAAGCGATCGCTCATTCGTATTGTTCCCTGTATTTGCGTACGATCACCAGTGCCACCACGTTCAGGCACAGGGTAATCGCGAACAGCGTTAGGCCCAGCGCGAAGGCCACAAGCGTCTCCGGTGCAGCGAAATCGCTGTCGCCAGTCAATTGGCTAACGATTTTAACGGTGATCGTGGTCATCGCTTCGAACGGATTCAAGCTGAGCTTGGCGGCAGCTCCGGCCCCTAAGACCACGATCATGGTTTCGCCAATGGCCCGACTGGCGGCCAGAAGCACGGCCCCGACGATGCCTGGCAGGGCGGCGGGCAGGATCACCTGACGGATCGTCTCGGATTGCGTCGCCCCAAGGCACAACGAGCCATCGCGCAAGGATTGCGGAACCTGGCTGATAATGTCATCGGACAGCGACGAAACGAATGGGATCAGCATGATCCCCATGACGAGGCCTGCAGTCATCACCGAAGATCCGCTCGATCCCAACCCAAGCGGCTGTGCGAAATAATCGCGCAGCAAGGGGCCGACAGTGATCAGCGCGAAAAGCCCATAAACAATGGTCGGGATCCCCGCGAGGATCTCGATGAGGGGCTTGACCACCCCGCGAAACCGGCGCCCGGCATATTCCGCCATGTAAATCGCCGCAAAAAGCCCCACCGGCACCGCGAAGACCAGCGCGATAGCACTGATATAGAGCGTCCCCCAAAGCAGCGGCAGGAATCCCAGATCTGAATTTCCCTGAAATCGTGGTGCCCAAGTGGTCGAAAGGAAGAAATCCCGCCAACCGTATTGGGCAAAAAAATTCTGCGTCTCGAAAACCAAAGATGCGATGATCCCCGCCGTGGTGGCGATGGCGACACAGGCGGCGAGGATCAGCAAAACCAGCGCCACAAACTCGACCGTCTTGCGGGCGCGCAAGTCTGCCGTGATGCGGCGCAGCGACCAGAAAAGTCCGGCCAGCGCCAAGACCACGGCGGCGATGGTATCAAGTGGCGCCAGCGGCGTGCCAATCTGTAGCAAGGCGAACAGGGCAAGCCCCGGCACCAACGCGTAGAAAACCGTAGCCCAGCCGTAATGACCCGGCAGGGAGTGCAGTTTGCGGACATCGCCATTGACACAGGCAAGGGCGCGCGCGCGGCCCAATACATAGGCTGAAGCGGCGAATAACAGCACGGTCGTCACGGTCCAGAATGCGGACATGAGCCCTCCAAGAGTCGGCAGTATTGGGCGAACCGGCCAAAACCGGATCGCCCAGTTGAACAAGTTGCGCGAATCAGTTCATCAGGGCTTCATCTGCGACCACTGCCTGCGTAGCCGCAAGTTCCGGGTCGGGCACCAGCCCGTATTCCGCCAGCGGCCCACCGGGGCCGGCAATATCATCGGAGATGAAGAATTCGGCATATTCCTTCAGTCCGGGGATTACGCCGAGATGCGCCTGCTTGATGTAGATATAGAGCGGTCGCGACACCGGATATTCGCCCGAAGCAATGGTCTCGGTGGAGGGCGCGATGCCGCTCATCGTGGCAACTTGCAGTTTCGCGGTGTTGTTTTCGTAGAACGACAGCCCGAACACGCCGATCCCGTCCTTGTTGCTGGCGATCCGGGCCAGCGTTTCGGTGTAATCGCCGTCGATTTCCACTGCGCGGCCGTCGGTGCGCAGTGACGTGCAGAGTTTACCCGCCTCCTCGCCAGCCAGAGCTTCCAGTTCGGCCAGCGCGCCGCTGTCCTTGCAGCCCTGTTCGATCACCTTTTCGTCGAACACTTCCCTTGTGCCGTGCTTGGTACCGGGTACGAAAGTCGCGATCTCTTGCGCAGGCAGATCGGGATTCACTTCATTCCACAGGGTCACGTCGTTGGGAACCAGCTTCCCGTCCACGACAACCTCGGCGGCCAGCGCCTTATACCAATCTGTCGGGGTGAAGGCGAAGCCAGCACCTTCGATGTCGGAGGCAAACACGATCCCGTCATAGCCGATTTGCACTTCGATGATGTCGTTCACCCCGTTGGCCTGGCAGACCGCGATTTCGCTATCCTTGATCCGGCGCGAGGCGTTGGCGATGTCGACGGTGTTTTCGCCCACGCCATCACAGAAACGTTTCAGGCCAGCCGAAGACCCGCCAGATTCAATCACCGGCGTGGGAAAATCCGTGTTCTCGCCAAAAAGTTCGGCAACGATCGTGGCATAGGGCAGCACGGTGGACGAGCCGGCGACCTGCACTTGATCGCGGGCGGTGGCAGCGGTGGCCGAAACCGCAAATAGGGCCAGAGCAGAGGTCGTGAGTATCATCCGGGACATGGAGCTTCTCCTGTTGTGTCGCGGCGGTTCGTTCGAAGACGATCCGCACCCCCGCTCTACCCTCGGTCCGCTACAGTTTTACGACAGTCATGTAACAGTTTCATGAAACATGGCTGTCTTAGTCAGCCTTTGGCAAGATAACCGAAAAGCATGACCCTTTGCCGCGCTCGCTGCTGATTTCGAGTTGGCCGCCATGTCGGTTGAGAATATGTTTAACGATGGACAGGCCCAGACCGGTGCCGCCTTTCTCGCGCGACCGGTGATCGTCAATGCGATAGAATCTTTCGGTCAAGCGCGGCAAATGCATCGCGTCGATCCCCTCGCCCCGGTCGATCACGTCGATACGCAGCTTCGGATCATCTGCGCGAGAGCGTAAATTGACTGTGATCCGCTTACCATCCGAGCCGTATTTAAGCGCATTTTCGATCAGGTTCTGCAACACCTGCGTCAGTTGATCTGCATCAGCGCGGATATCCGGCGCGGTATCGAGTCCGAGAATCTCCAGTTCAATTCCCGCCTCATCGGCAACCGGTCGCAAGCTGGTCGCGGTAGCATTAACCAGTTCAACAATATTAACTCTTGTTGAGGGGCGCTGCCGCTCTTGCGCCTCGACTTTCGACAGCGACAGCAGTTCCTGAACCAGCCGGTTCATCCGCTCGGCCTCGCGTTGCATGATCGCAAGAAAGCGCTCACGCGCAGCCGGATCGTCCTTGGCGGTGCCTTGCAGAGTTTCGATGAAACCCATCAGGGTCGTCAGCGGGGTGCGCAATTCGTGGCTTACATTGGCAATAAAATCCCGCCGGAACTGGCCGATGAGCTCTTTCTCGGTGATATCCTCGAAGGCGCAGAGCGCGCCGGGCATATCATCCAAGGATATTGGCGAAACCGTGACGCGATAAGTCTGCTGATATGACGGGCCGAGAATCTCATAGCGCGCCCAACCCGTCGTTTCCTGACGCAGCGCCGCCTCAATGGCGGCAAGCAGGGCGGGCTGGCGCAGGGCGAGGGCATGATGCCGACCGATCTGGTTCGCGCCCACAATCGCTTCGCCAGCCGGGTTGGCGAAATCAATCCTGTCATCCGCGCCGATCACGACAATTGGCAGCGGAATGATCGACAATGTTGCCTGAAGCCGATGTTGATCCATGCTAACCCTCCTTGGCGCGGCACCCTTTGTCGTCGATCAGTGGCGTGTCATCCTCTTTGACCATCGGGCCGGGTGGCAGGCGGTCAAGAAGACCGAGAACGGCCTCGCTCGGACGACAAAGCCGCACTCCCCTGGGCGAGCAAACGATGGGGCGGTTGACCAGCACAGGGTGCTCCAACATTGCCGCGAGCAGCGTCTCGTCGCCCACGGAAGGATCCAGCAGCCCCAATTCCTCCGCCGGCGATTTTGTTGTCCGCAATGCGCTGCGGGGCGTCAGGTCGGCCGCGGCAAATAGCGCCAGAAGCTGCGGGCGGGTCCACCCGGTTTGAAGATAGTCAATCACAATCGGTGTCTCGCCCGAGGCCTCAATAAGCGCCAGCACATTGCGCGAGGTGCCGCAATCGGGGTTGTGATGGATGACGATGCTCACGACGCTCCCCCTTCCTTTGGAAACCAATGCTGCGTGCGGTTGGCGAAGGCAACGAGCGACAGCATCACCGGCACCTCGACGAGAACGCCGACGACGGTGGCGAGCGCCGCGCCGGACCCCAGCCCGAACAGACTGATCGCGACGGCGACGGCCAGTTCAAAGAAATTCGACGTGCCGATCAGAGCACAAGGGGCTGCCACATTGAAGGGAATGCGCCATATTCGCGCTGCACCATAAGCCACAAAAAAGATGCCGTAGGACTGGATCAGCAGCGGCACCGCGATCAGCACGATGACGAGCGGGCGATCAAGGATCACTTCGCCCTGAAACCCGAACAGCAGCACCACCGTGGCCAGAAGCCCGAGCATGGAAAACGGCTGCACCCGCGCCTTGAACCCATCAACCGCCGCTTCGCCGCCCTTGGCAACAAGGTTTTGACGGGTCACATAGCCGGCCAACAGTGGCAGCAGAACGTAAAGGCCGACCGACAGCAGCAGCGTGTCCCACGGCACCACGATGTCGGTCACACCCAGCAGCAAGGCCACGATGGGCGCGAAGGCAAAGACCATGATCACGTCGTTCACACTGACCTGCACCAACGTATAGGTCGCATCGCCGCGCGTGAGGTTCGACCAGACAAACACCATTGCGGTGCAGGGTGCAGCCCCCAACAGGATGACGCCCGCGAGATAAGCCTGCGCATCGTCCGGCGGGATCAGGCCCGCAAAAACGTAGTTAAAAAACAGCACGCCGAGCGCCGCCATCGTGAACGGCTTGATCAACCAGTTCACCACAAGGGTCACGATCAGGCCTTTCGGCTTATCGCCAACCTGGCGCAGCGACCCGAAATCCACGCCAACCATCATCGGATAGACCATCGCCCAGATCAGCACCGCCACCGGCAGATTGACCGAGGCGATCTCCATCGCGGCCAGAACGGAAAAGAGGCCCGGAAAAAGATTGCCAAGCAGCAGCCCCCCGCCGATGGCAAGCGCCACCCAAACCGAAAGCCAGCGTTCAAAAAGACCCAGCCCCGCAGCAGCCGGAAGTGATGTATCGCTCATATTGATCACTCAGTTTTTTAAGGTGGGTGATAGTGCATTTATGTGCAGACAAGTTCATCAAGGACAGGCTGGCACAGCTCTGGGCATCCGCCGCAGCAATCCTCCATCAGAAAAGCCAGCAGACCACGCATCCCATTCATGTCGGCAAAGTAACGGATGCTGCGCCCTTCCCGCACGCTCCGGATCAAGCCAGAACGCGCCAAGATCGCCAAATTGGCCGACATGGTGTTCTGGCGGACCTCAAGAGTATCGCTGATATTGCCAGCCGACATGCCCGCCTCGCCGGCCTTGATTAGCAAGCGGAACACGTCGAGACGCGTTGATTGACTTAGTGCGGCAAAGGCGTCGAGTGCACGATATTTATCCATAAATCGTGAAGTATGGAATTGTCGTATTAGGGTCAAGCCCAATCCTCGACCCCACGGGGGATGTTAAACCGACCCCATCCCCTAGTGCACCGCGCAGACAGATGCCCTGCCCGCGCGGTGCCAACGTTTATGACGGGAGCTTGCGGGACTGAATGGTATATTTTTGGTTTTGAGCAAGCGCTGCGGGTGCGGTCAGGAGGAAAGCCGCCCCCGATGCCAGAACCACTCCAACAAATAGCACCAACCCGCCGAAACCCAGCCTTTCAAGCATTGGCCCTGCCAGCACCACAGTTGCGATCAGCGCGCCGACCGCCCCGCCAAAGGCCATCGCAGTACGCTGGCGCTGCATGTTGGTCGTGAATTGCCAGCGTGCCGTGAGCAAAGTCACCACCACCAAGGTCGCAAGATTGGCTGACATCCCCACCCAGACCGGATGCAGGTCAAGGAAGAACGTCTGCGGCGACCAATCCCCCGCATGGTACCAACCCAGACCGGTCGCGAAACCGGCCAGCATGGCCAGAATGACGGCCCCACGGTTGGCCAGTGGCCAGAAGAACACTGCCAGCATCGGTGCCAATGTCGCGCCATTGCGCAAGGTCCAGGCCAGCACATTCCACCAGGCCGAATCTTCGGCACGCAGGAAAGCATAGAAGATCATCAGCAGCGTCAGCAGCACCAAGGCCCATCTTGTATAGCGAATGAGATCGGCTTCGCTGGCATTCGGGCGGATGGCGCGACCCACATCGCGGCCAAGGCTGGTGGCCCCCGAAAACTGGCACGGCCCCGCCCAGCTGAGCGCACATGCCCAGACGCCAAGGAAGAAGACCCCGACCAGCGGTGCGGGCAACACCTCGGCGATATAGATTGGCACAGCGACCAGAGCGCGTCCCTGATCGGGTACGACAATGGCGGTTGCGGTGCCAAGCACGATGCTGGCCAAGATCAAGGGCGTGCCAAACAAAGCCGCCAGATACAGCCCCTTTTGGCCATCCTTTGCGGTGCGGCAGGAAAGGGCCATCTGGAACGCGGCTTGCGCGAGGATGACATTAACGATGAAGGTGCCAAACCACGCGACGATCAGGGTCGGACCGGCGGCGAAAAGATCAAACATCGCGGGTCGGTCAGTTATCAGATCACTGAGACCGGAGATACCCGGCTTGATCAGGACAGCCCCCATGCCAACAGCAACCATGGCCGCGAAAAGGATGCAATTCATGGTCTGGGTGAACGCCACCGCCCGCATTCCGCCAGTCCACAGGAACACCAGCAGTAAAACTGCGGTTGCGATGATCGAGGCATAGATCGACAATTCGGTAAACGTATGCAGTGCCGAGGCAAACGCAATCGCCGTCGCGACCGACCACATCGGGAAAGTGAAGGCGGTGATCGCCCCCCCGACCCCAAGCGCGACCCGTCCAAACCGCTCGCCGATGACACCGGAGACCGTCACCACCAACTTTTCCCGCAGCGGTTTGACCAGAACGATTGCAATCAGCAGCACCTGCACAGTCTCGGCCACGCCATACCAGACTGCCGAAATCCCCGTACGATAGCTGAGTTCAATAATCGCGATGAAGGACGAGCCAGAAAACAGTCCCGTGATGCAGAATGCAACCGTGAGCGGGCTGAAGTTCCGACCGGCAACGAAAAACCCGCTGGCGCTACCATCGGCGTGGCGCCGGCTCAGAACGATGCGCCCGACGACCACCAGCGCGACGGTGTAAATTACCGCAAGCCCGATGGTCCATGCTCCCGCCGCTGTCATTTTTGCCCCCGGCTTGCAGAAATGTTCCAGACCACTTCGACCGTGGCCCCTGAATCGCGCACCAAGTTCACCGCAGGGCAGCGTTTTTCGGCTCGCTCACGCAGCACATCTAGAAGCTCACGCGGCGCGTCGGTGGTCAGAGCGATTGTCAGCCGATAATTGCAGAAATGGGGTGACACATCAGCCGTCCCGTGAAAGCC
The DNA here is from genome assembly GCF_016307205.1 of Pontibaca salina. Classification (GTDB taxonomy): domain Bacteria; phylum Pseudomonadota; class Alphaproteobacteria; order Rhodobacterales; family Rhodobacteraceae; genus Pontibaca; species Pontibaca salina. The sequence continues at coordinate 54,047 of NZ_JAEIJD010000001.1, forward strand.
GCGCACGTCGATATCCGCCGCGCTTTCGGTTCGTATGTCTTTGATATCGAGGCCAAGCTCGTTCGCGACAGTCGCGATCACGACGGTGACGCACGCGTTAACGGCACCCGCCACCAGTTCCATCGGGGTGGCCGCCTCATCCTTACCGCCAAGATATGCGGGTTCATCGGCGCGGAACTGATGGTTGCGCACCGTCATCACCGTTGCCATGCCCCCTTCCCACTCGCCCAGTGCCCGGACGGTTTTGATCTGCGCCTTACCCTTAGAGGCGTTGAGTTGAGAATCGGTATTTAGATCGAGGGTCATTTTACGTCTCCATTATCAATATCTGACGTTGGGCTTTCTCGTTGCTGCCGTTAGCTTGCTGACCACCTGCTTGTCGGAGACCCGTTCACCACAAATCTGGCAGGATCGACGACGCCCTCTGTCGATGGCATGTCAAAGCCGATAACAGTCGAATGTTCGCAAGCAACGCGGAAGCTCCACAATCAGGAATATTTCCCGAATGGCCTGCAATCCGCCCATTCGCAAGGAGGGTTTGGTGGCTATTCCGTCCATATTAGAGAACGTAATTCCGCCACCCCATTTGTTGCTGGGATGTATTCCAATCTGTTTCGAACCCATCGGACACAAAGTCGCTCACGAGAGGGCCAACCGCGCTTTGGTTCTTTTTTGTTAGTGCGCCAGATTGCTGATCGCGCCGCCTCACCTAAACCCACTACGGCCAACGCTGTTCGTCCAAGCAAAACATTTCAGAATCCTGGATCCTGACGGGAGGGCAAACATCTTGGCCCGCCGCTCGAGCGGATCAGAAGCTCAAACCCATTCGCAACCTAAGGCTGCAGCACCTCGCAGTGAAGATTTTGTCCCGACACACTCTTGAAGACTTCACAACGCTCTAATCCAAAGCTTTTCAGTTCAGGAAAATACGGGCTACCCATGACCACACCAGCGCACCCACGTAAATTTCATCATTAATTTACATAGGCTTATATATACCTCTCAAGAATTTGAGCAATCAATCCGCCAATCAGACTGGCGCTAACCTGACTGCATGTCAGCGGCTGATTGCCAAACAACGTCAGTTACGATGCGATTGACTCTGAGCCTAAGCCCGGTCAACGATCTGAAGCAGCCCCCCTGGGATTCTCGGTAAAGTAGAGAGATCTGCTATGAAAAATCTAATCCCCGAACTTGCTCGGGCCCTTGCCGATTGGGCGGCGCAATGTCGCTCTGTCAGCCGGAACGAGCCGCTGACCATCGGGGGACTGGATCGCAGCAATTCCAGCCGCGCGCTGGATTCGATGTTCTTTGTCGACGGAATCGAACACATTTCGCCCAGCGGAACAGGTCCGGTCGAGTTTACCTGCTTTGAAAAACTCAATACGGGAACGCTGCGAAATTCCTTCTATCCCGAAGTTTTTTTGCGCCACAGCGGGTTTGAACACTATCGCCTGCATCTGGAACTGACCGGCAGTTTCGCGTTGAAAATAAAAATAGCAACGCCCGGCCAACCGGTTAGCACCCTATTGGAGAAGGTTTTGTCCCCCAAGGGGACCGACACGGCCACCGGCGACGGCACGGCCCGATACGGGATTGATATTGACATCGACCTGCGGCGCGACGTTCCCAAGAACGCCCGCCTGTTCTGGAGTGTTACTGCGCTAGAGGATGGCGCAATGCTGCACAACGGCGCGTGGCGCGCCCTTGCGCCGAAATCGGTGCCGGGACGTATGCTGGTGGTGTTGCGCACCTTCGGGCGCACTGCGGATATTCTGGCTATGCTTGAATCCGCGCAACGGCAGGCTGCTACCGATAATGGGTATGCGCGGATGCTGCGCAACACTTTCTTCATGATTCTCGACACCTCTACCGGGATCGAAGCGGCAGATTATGACACGCTCAAGCACCTCAACAGCCTCAACAGCTTTGTTTTCCGGGGGCCGAATATGGGCGGTGGCGGCAATATGAGCCAGGCGCTGCTTGCCCTGTCGGGCGCGGTCAAAGCGTCCGGCGTGGATGTGGGCGAATTGCTGTTGCTGGACGATGACCTGCTGATATCGCTGGAGTCGCTGCGCCGCCACTGGGCCGGCACACTGATGCGAACCGACAGCACCATATTCACCCTGCCGGTATTCATGAAATCCCAGCCGCGCAAGATGTGGGAGGACGGCGCGTTCTGGGGTAGGTTTTTGGGCCGCGAAAATTTGCCGGAGCGCAATGCGATCGCGCCACGGCTGCTGCGCCATAATCTGGAGTTCAACGGATTCGATCATCTTGATGATATGGCCGGTGCACATTACCCAGAATACTGCACCTTCATCTTTCTTAGCCTGCCCTACTCCCGGTTTCGCGAGCTAGGCTATCCCGCTGCCTTCTTTCTGCGCGGCGACGATATCGAATACAGCCTGCGCAATCGTGCCGAGGGCGGGCGAACCATGTCCAATCCCAACTTGGCGGTCTGGCATGAGCCAGCCCATTCCTACGCGCAGGAATATATGTCCATTGCCCATGGCATGATGATCAACATGGCCTATGGTCAGGAAAAGGTGGATGATTTTCTGGCGTTCTTTCAACAGCGTGCCTTGGCACATTTGAGCGTCGGTGACGCCTGCGGTCTGGAGTTATATGGCAGCGTGCTGCGCGACGTTCTGGGCTGCAATGTCTTTCTGGAACCCGGATTCAGCGATCATTACCTGACCAAGCTTCAGGCGTTCAAAGCCTTCGATGGGTTATTCGAATGTATCCCCGACGAAGTTCTGAACACGATCAGCCAGGGTGCGGCGCACAACGGTCAGGTGGTAGGGCGCTTTGGTTTCCTTTATATGCCGACTGAGGGGCATCCGGATCTTGAGCGGGTCATTCTGGAAAATCCGCACGCTGAAACACATCGCGTCTATCGCCCCGCTGATCCCCAGAACCTGATCCGGGTCAATCGCGCCGCAAGCGAATTGTTCTGCTTGGTTGACCGGCTGGCACAAGAGTTCGACTCGGTGCGCGCCCATTACGCCGCCCGGCTGAAGGCAACATCGCAACAGGAGTTCTGGCTCCAGGAAATGGCACTCAGTTCCAGCCCTGGCCCCAAGGTGTTGCACCTGCCCCTGACCTCTCAGAAAAAGGTCGGCACATGAAACCGGTTCAGATGGATCCCGGCGATCGGATGGACCTGGTTCGCGCCAGATTTGTACTGGCTGGCGCTCCGGTGCCGGCAGACCAGAACCTGTATATGCGCCCGCTCGCAGACCCTGCTTGCCATGTCGACGGGATCGCCCATGAGCGGCGCGTTGCGATGGTCGCCGATGCCAACCCTCCTTCTTGGATGACCGGGATCAATTGGCACCTGCACCCGCAAGCAGACGGCAGCTGGCGGATCGTCAACCAGAACGAACTGCAGCACTGCCTAAGCGCCATACCCAGCGGACAGATAGAGCTGCACAGGGCAATGGACGGCTTTGTCGCTGCGCCGACAAGTTGGCTCATCTATCGGCAGAGGGGGCGCGATGTGTTTTGCTTGCGTCCAGCGGGCGGGCAATGGCTGTGTTGGCGCGATGGAGCCATCAGCCTGGGCCGACGGGGCGGGCCGGATGATAAGACGATGTTATGGCGGTTCCAACTTCCCAAGCCAGCAGCGTCGGCGCCGCTCCCAAAGCCAGCACCCAAAATGAATACCGCACGCCGGGCGCTTGAAGCCATTGGCCTGCGAAAAACAAGAACCCGATGACCTAACTGACGAGTTTCGCGTGATCGTCATTCCTGAAGGAGCGAAGTAAACAGTATGAAACCTAAGCTTATCCTCCACATTGGCACATTCAAAACTGCTTCAGGCACATTGCAGTCATTACTCGCGGCGCAAAGGGAGCAATTATTGGCGAAGGGGTTTCTCTATGCCGATACCTCCCGCCCCCCGCATTCTGACAAGCCCTCGCACTCAAGTCTTGTCTGGGCCACGGTCTCTGGCGCGGCTGCTTTCGACATTGAGTATCATACTATCCTTGATGAGTTTCGTAACTCGGGGGCCTCAACCCTTATTCTAAGCGAAGAGGGTTTTTCCAACCTGCGTGAGGGACATGCCTTGATGGGTCGGTATAAAGACGATTTCGATGTGGAAGTGGTTTGTTACCTACGTCGTCAAGATTATTATGCCGAGTCACTTTGGAATCAGTTCAGCCGGGAAGGGAAGGTCAAGCAAGGGATCCAGCCTTTCATACGGCAGCCACGCATCCGAAACCGGTTTGACTATTTGAGCCTTCTAGAATTCTGGCAGACAGTCGGTGTAGTTCACGCGTATAGCTTTGAAGACGTTGTCGCCTCAGACGGTATCGTCGCCGATTTCGCTCGCGTCTCTGGGATTCCGCTCGAAGGTGGCGAGGTCCGCAAGAATGTCAGCCCGAGCATGGAGTTTGCCGCCGTTCTGGCAGCGGCCAACCGCTACGTTCGGGTCCATGTTCCGAAGGTGCGGCAACATATCGAAAAAGAACTGGGCAAAAACACCCGAAAACAGGCCTTGGGCAGCCGGTTGCGGCGCGAGTTGCTGGATGAATTTGCCGACCACAACCTTCGACTGGCAGAGCAATACGGCGTCCGGTTCTCAGTTGCCATGCCTGATGAACCCGTCGAGCCCCTGCGCATTGCTGGCCCGAAGCGCCTCGCACGGTTCGCCGATATTCTTGGCATCCCCCCCGGAACCGAATTCGGCAAGGCCGCTCAGATCCGGCCGGCCAATCAATAGCTGTTGCGGGGATATTGGTGAGGCGGAGTGCATCAGCTCGCCGCCTCTAGAGTGGATATCTAGGCGCCAACCATAGAAGAAGATAGAAAAATAACGGAAACAAGAAAATACGACGTTTGCATCATCGGCGGTGGTTTGACCGGCCTGATGACCGCCAAGGCCGCGCTGGCTCAAGGCAAGTCGGTTCTCGTGATCGAACGCGGCGGCGAATATGCCCCGGACGAGACTGACCGCCGGACCTGGTGGAAAGAATCCGTCCACTCCTCGCCCGCACAGGAGAACGGCTATCTGCATTACAGAAACAGCTTCGAGAACGAACGAAAATATTTCGACGATCTGGTCGAGAACGAATCCGGCCTGCCGCCGTGGAGCTTCAAATACAACATGTGGTACGGAATCGGCGGCGCGTCGCAGATGTGGAGCGGCATGTCCTGGCGATTGGCACCCGAAGATTTCCAGACCGAAACCTATTATGGCTACGGCAAGGACTGGCCGATTTCCTATGCAGATATCGCACCGTTTTACGACCGGGCCGAACAGTTTCTCGAAGTTGCTGGCCCAGCGGGCGAAACGCGGCAGCGATTCAAATACTGGCCTTGGGACAATGATTTCGTCTATCCGCACTTCCCGCTCAGCTATCTCGACAACAAGTTCCAGACCGTGCTGGGAGATCTGGGCGAGCTGGTGCCCCAACCCCACGCGGTACGCAACAGGCCCGCCGATGAGGGCGGCTGCGTCGGTGCGAAAACCTGTGTCAGCTATTGCGCGGCGCGGGCGATCTTCAAGGGGAATGAACGAATTCTGCCGGAGATCATGTTCAACGACAATTTGGAGATCTTGTTTGAAACCGCCGTCACCTGCCTGAACTGGGATATCGACGCAGCCCGGATCACCAATGTGACCTGCAAGACCCACGGCGAAGATCAGCCATTCCCCATCGAGGCTGAGACCTTCTTCCTGTGCGGCAACGCTTTTGAGAACATCCGCCTGATAAAATACTCCGAGGCGCAGACGGGTAAATCCTTTGGCCAGAGTAGCCAATGGGTCGGGCGCTGTTTCTCGTCCCATGCGTCCGTCACCTATACCGTGGTGATGAACGAAGATGTGTTTCCGGTCCGCGGTCGCCCCACCCATGGCAGCGTCATCGAGTGGGTGCGGCGCGACCCCGGCACGCGCGAGGGTGGGATCACGCTTGAGGTCTGGAACAATGATTTCACTTTGGGCTACGGTCCTTGGCAGCACTTTGACGCCCATGTCCAGCAGGGCCATTGGGGCGGGCACCTGTTCAACCTGCTGGACAGTTTCGAGCGGCGCTTTTGCATTTCGATGATCTTCGAGACCGAGATGACCGCTGAAAAGCGCCTGACACTCAGCCCACACGCGGTGGACAAGTTCGGCATTCCTATCGGTCGCGTCGATCTGGGGCTATCGGAAATGGACGAGAGGACGCTGGCAAGGCTGGAGGAATTGGCCGCAGAAATCGGCGCTCGCGACGGCATTGCCCAGTTTTTCCAAAACGGGCGCGGGATCAATGGCAACCACCCACTGGGCGGATTGCGCATGTCGCTAAGCGCCGAGACCGGCGTCGTCAACGACCGCTGTCGCTCGCACGATTTTCGCAATCTCTATATCTTGGGCGGCGGTGCGTTCTGTTCGACCGGCAGTTTCAACCCCACATTGACGATCACCGCCATGGCGATCCGCGCCTTTGAAGACCCCGAGCTTGGATGGAACGATGTCCCCTATTGAACAAGAGCTTTTATCCGACTTTCAAGCAATCCTGCTGGAGACACTGGTACCCCTGCCAGTGCAACGGCGCATACCGGGTGTGCGAAAAACGTGGCAGGACGTGATCGCAACCGGACCGGGACGTGATGCGTTGACCGGATTGTTCCGCGAAAGCCTGCGCACCCAGTGCAGTGTCGCCGAGACGATCCGACAAGGTATAGTCGACCAGAACCCGCAGGTTCGCGAATTGAAAGATTGCCTTTACGAAAAGATCGTGCACGACCAGTCGCTGATCCGGACATTCATGCAGCGCCCCATCACCAACGGCAACGAACACTGCCCCTATTGGGACGGGTTCACATATACGGAGGCGCCGAAACGATAGAGCAAGCGCCAGACATCGGCTCTACTGCGGTGATCTTCCCCCACCTGTGGCAGAATGCCAGTCGAATTAGCTTCAAGCGTCCGCCTCTCTTTTTTCCGTGCTGGCAGACGTCAAAACATTGTGTTTTCGGGTCGGACGTCTTGCGAGCAGGCGCAGCCCGTTCAGCACCACCAACACCGTGCCGCCCTCATGCCCGATCACCGCCAGTGGCAGCGGCAGGTCAAAGAACAGCCCGGCAGTGACCAGCACCACCATGACCACGATGGCGAAGATCAGGTTCTGGCGGATAATCAAGGCCGTGCGACGGGCAAGGTCATGTGCCTCGGAAAGTTGGCGCATGTCCTCGGACAACAGCGCCACGTCGGCAGCTTGCAGCGCAACCTCGGAACCGGCGGCTCCCATTGCGATACCGATATCGGCGCGCGCAAGCGCCGCCGCATCGTTGACCCCGTCCCCGACAAAAGCCACTTTGCCAGTATCCGCAAGCGCCGCAACGCCACGCACCTTATCCTCGGGCAGCATTTCAGCGTGGATTTCGTTAGGGTCAAAGCCAAGCCCTGCCCCGATCCGCTGCGCCACCGCCCGCCTGTCCCCGGTCATCATCATGACCCGGCGCACACCGCTGGCGCGCAGGGCATCCAGAGCCGGCCCGGAACTTGCGCGCGCCTCGTCAGCCACGCTGACCGCGCCCAGCACCGTAGAACCGCGCCCCAGATAGATCACCGTATCGGCACTATCTGCCAGTGCCTGTAACCGCCCGACTTCAACGGGCGCGCCCATGGCCGCGGCCAAATAGGCGTTTCCCGCCCAGACCGTACCGAAACCGTCATGACCCGTGATTCCGGCACCCGGTCGGGCGCTGACTCCGGCCACCTTGGCAGGGTCAAGCCCGCGTTTTGCGGCCTCGCGCCGGATTGCCGTGGCGATGTGGTGTTCGGAATGCGCTTCAAGCCCGGCCAGCAATGACAAAAACCCTTGCGTGTCCTCATCCAGCGCAACGATCTGCGTCACCACAGCCTGCCCGGTGGTCAACGTACCGGTCTTATCAAAGGCAAAACTATCGACCGCCGCAAGCGTTTCCAGCGCAGCGCCACCCTTGAACAATACCCCGCCACGCGCGGCGGCGGACAGCGCAGACAAGATCGCCGCCGGAACCGAGATAACGATTGCGCAGGGGCTGGCGGCCACCAGTAACGTCGCGGCCTTGTACATGGCCTGTTGCCAGTCGCTGTACAGCCAGTAAAAAGCGGCAAATGCAACGAACGCACCGATCAGAACCGCGATGGTATAGCGCTGGCCAAACCATGCGCTGAAGCGCTCGGATGGGGCCTTGGCGGCTTGCGCTTCGGTCACCAGACGAATCATGCGGGCGATGGTGCTCTCGCCGACCGTGCGGGTCACCGTAACATCCAGCACCCCGTCAAGGTTTACCGTGGCCTCGTAAACTGGCTCGCCCGGTCCCTTTGATGCAGGCATGGATTCGCCGGTGATATTGGCTTCGTCAACGCCGCCGTGACCCACAGCGATCGTGCCGTCGGTCGGCACCCGTGCACCCGGACGCAACACTACAATATCGCCGACCTCCAACGCGGTTGCCGCGACCTCTTCGACTGATCCTGATGCGGTCTTGCGCAGCGCGGTCTCGGGGCGCAGCGCCATCAATGCCTCGATCGCATGGCGCGCGCGGCCAAGTGCGCGACTTTCCATCGTGCCGGCAACGCTGAACAGCGTCAGAAGAATCGCCCCCTCCAGCGGTGCGCCGACCGCAGCCGCCGCCACGGCGGCGACGACCATCAGCAGATCGATATCGAGAACCTGCTCTCGCCAAAGTGCCGTCACTGCCCGCCAACCTGCTGGAAAACCACCGGCAAGATACACAATTGCCAGCCCCGGAAAGCTAAGCGCGGCAAACCATTCTCCCGGCAGCCATATTCCAGCCAGCGCCAACAGCATCCCCAGGACCGTCATCAGCGACAAGAGGAAAGAACTGTCACGCAACAGAGACTGCATTAGGCCTTGTTTCATCTCTTTTCTCACGGCCTTACTCCACCAATGTCAGGGCGCTTATCACGGGTTGTCCTGCCGTCCCGTCGCAGCCAAGACGATTTGAACGAACACTTACCCCAATCTTCGAACATGCGCCCGGCCCGACCACCCTGATGTGTTGCCGATGTCCAGCTTGTGAGCCAAATACGCCACGCGATCGTCCAGACATCCTACCTCCGCTGCCGCGCCAATCCGACGCCTAAACGGCTATGGCTATCGTCCCGCTCACCGCATCCGTCCGTATGATCGGATTGTGAGAAATACACACCTGCCGCGATCCAAAGACCCACTTGCAGAGCATTCAGAGTAAATGTATTACGCCCTTAATGGGTGATTAGCTCAGTGGTAGAGCGCTTCGTTCACATCGAAGATGTCAGGAGTTCAAATCTCTTATCACCCACCATTCCACAAAGTGCGATCGACGGAACTATCATAGCCTAGGTCACCCAAGTTACCAGCCTCGCCCATCGCGACTGCAGCGCGGCGATTGTTTCGCAGGCGGATTTCAGGTTGCGTCAAAGAGAAGGTGGTGCACCCATCAGGACTGCATGACATTGCGCAATTTCAAGGGCTTGTGCCGCAAAGTGCCCACCAGTAGCGCCCATACAAATCAATAACTTAGGATGCCAAGTGCACATTTTTCAGGGATGCTTGCACCCCACATCCAGAGCCGAACCATATACCACATAGGTGCCTCAATTTTTGGCTGCTGTGGGGACCAAGCGATGTCACATACGACCAGAGACTGCTGGCGTTCATGCCGGATGCGAATCTTACCGACGCAGCTGAACATGGCCACGCATGCTGCAGGCTAGGTTTTTCCTCGAAATTCGGGATCAGCGAGCGGCTGGTATTTAATACTTCAATCTGGCAGGGATCACGTTCCAGTTATTGAACGAAAGATCAGCCATGCCAGTCCATTCAGTTGACACGACAGAACGTCGCAGCCGCCCTACACCGGATGCATCAGTCTCTGAACGTATCCGTGCCCGTCTGACTGCGGCTAATGTACGCTTCAACGCCAACGACAACATCGCAGCTTTCCTAAACGAAGGTGAACTGGACGCGCTACGTGACGAAGTTGCCGAGCTTATGCAAGGGGTGCTGAGAGCATTGGTGATCGACACGTCCCGTGACCACAACACAACAGACACGCCCCGCCGCGTTGCCAAGATGTTTATCGATGAGGTCTTCGCCGGGCGCTACCAGGCTGCGCCGGATGTTACTGCATTTCCCAATGTTTCCCGCCTGAATGAACTGATGATCATCGGCCCGATCACGGTGCGAAGCGCTTGTTCGCATCATTTATGCCCGATCATGGGGCGCGTCTGGGTCGGAGTTTTGCCGAGCGCCGAATCCGAGCTCATAGGCCTGTCGAAATACACGCGCCTTTGCGACTGGATCATGAGCCGCCCGCAAATCCAAGAAGAAGCCGTCGTGATGCTGGCCAATGAATTGGAGACGCGCATTCATCCCGACGGACTGGCGGTAGTGATGGAGGCGGACCACTTTTGCATGCACTGGCGCGGGGTGAAGGACAATCAGTCCATGATGGCCAATTCGGTCATGCGCGGGGCCTTCCTATCAAATGCAGATCTACGCCGTGAATTCTTGAGCCTGATAAAACGCTGACTTTTCGTAGAACACCACTCCAAGTGGTGGTGCCGGCAAGAGCTAGGAGCGAAGGCCTTTCGCTATCTGTGATTGGCTATGCGGTCATTCTGGCTGCGCAGTCTTTGGCCAGCTGGAAGAGCAGGCTGACGCCACCGGTGGTGATCGGCGCTGGTAGGCAGCCCACCTATTTGAGAGCCAGCCTCTTTGTAAAATCAGTGTGGTTTAGGCCCTCAGCACAGCCCACAAGTGTTGCAAAGCCACATCACCAATTCAGAAAAAGTTTTTCGAGCCCCACGTTGATAGTGAGGCTGTGATCTGGATTTGTTAATGGCTCCCTTCGTACGTTACAAAAAGGTTATTGTTATGAAAAAATATCTTAACACCGTCGCCATCTCTTCGCTTCTCGCAGCCCCTGCCTTCGCAGGTAACCTGCAAGAGCCCAGCGTTGAGCCGATCATTGCAACCCCCGTTCAGGTGCAGCCGATCTCTGACTGGACCGGCTTTTATCTCGGTGCTCAGCTGGGCTACGGTGACGCTTGGACTTCGCCAGTCGGCGTCGCTCTTGATGGTGGCTTTGCCGGTGTACATGCTGGCTACTTGCACGATTTCGGCGATTTTGTTCTTGGTGGTGAATTGGACTATGATCGGTCCGATATTTCGCAAAATCTCGGCGGCACCGAACTTAAAATCGATAAGGTTGCTCGCTTAAAACTGATCGGTGGCTACGATCTGGGTAAGGGTCTGGTCTACGCGACAGCCGGTGTATTTAACGGCAATCTGAAGGTGTCTGAACCAGGTTTCAGCGAGAGTGATGACGACAATGGCTGGGTGCTTGGCGGCGGCTATAAGCACAAGTTCTCCGAGAACTGGATCGGTGGTGTCGAAGCACTGCACCACAAGATAAGTGACCTCGGAGGAGAGCTTGATGGACTAGACCTGAAGGCGACCACGATCAGCGCACGGATCTCGTACAAGTTCTGATCACGTGGGAGGCACGTCGATATATAGCTGAGCGAATTCGGTCTATAGCACACCGCCCATAAGACATCACTACATCGACACGACTTGGCGCCCCGAGAGATTCGACTCTCGGGGCGCTTCTTGGTTTCTCACCCTTGCTTCTGGAACGGAGAATGCCGCGGGAGATGCCGCCGAACCAGTCTGCTCACACGGCGATCATGGGGTTTAAGAGCAGCAATGCGCAGGAAACGGACTTTGCATAGTTGGCGCCAATGCGCGTGGCAGAGCTGCGTGACCGGCCCATAGCGGACGTTCACAGGGGGATTCTATGCTGCAATGCAGCTTCACCAGAGTAGCATTCCAGGCCGATACCACCTACACTGCCAATCATCCGCAAGAAAAGCCACAGAATACCGGAGCACGCCGAAATGATGAATGAGGTCCAGCCGGGACGCCATCCGAATTTTGATATAACCATTTTTGATCCGGTTGAACAAAGAGTCCTGCGGCGAATGGAGCAAATATTCCATCTTACCCGAGATGGTGAGATAGCTGTAGGAAAACAAAAAAGTAGCTACCGCTACGCTCTTGTAAAACCGTGTGGGAAGATGCGCGGCATCCTTCACACTGATCGGGAGGTATTGGTTGTTTTCTCAGCGTATGAAGAGTTTCAACCGCGTTCGATAGATGCTTTCGATCACATCATGGAGCAACTCCCGGAAGCATTTCGCATCGAGAAGGTTGCGCGTATCTTAGTGAGCGGTGATGTAGAAATCCGAAAAAAACTCCGTTCCTTATTTGAAAGCAGACCGGATGCTCCGGTGGTCATTCCTTATCACTATTCCGAGTTTTCCCTTGCGACTTTGGAAGCGGATATTGTTTCAAGGATGCGAGAATTTTCATTCTCCAGAGACCTATTTTCAATGTCATCGCCACTTCGCAGTGAGCTATACTTCTATGGACGCTCCGACCTTATCAATGAAATATCTTCAAAACTTTCTTCTGGCGAAAACTTCGGTCTTTTTGGGCTGCGCAGAAGTGGCAAGACCTCTTTGATATCTGGAATAAGCCGAGCGCTTTCGACCAGGAGTGGCGCGAGCGTAACTATTGATTGTCAATCCCCATCTGTTCATCAGTTGCACTGGAATGAACTCCTCCATCATATTGCTTCAGAGCTTAAGCATGCGTTTTCTGTCAAACATAAAATTGGAAACGTAGAGGCATACGGTGCCAAGAATGCTGCGACCACTTTCCTCGAGGACATTAGGGTGATCGGAAAGCAGGCGAAGAAAGAGTTCGTAGCCGTTCTGTTTGATGAGATTGAGCGTATAGCGCCCGGAACAGCATCCTCAAGCCATTGGAACAACGAACGTGACTTTCTTCTTTTTTGGCAGTCAATGCGGGCAGCATTTCAAAGCTCCTCATCCCCAATTGTGTATCTCATAGTTGGAACTAACCCACACTGCATCGAGGCAATTAAACTATTTGAAAGCGATAATCCTTTGTATGGGAATGTTGAAAAGCGTTTTATCCCTATGTTTACACCTGACCAAATTTCGGAGATGGTGGCGGACCTTGGTGGCATCATGGGTGTTGAATTTGACGCTGAAAGCCGCATGAAATTATTTCAAGATTTTGGCGGTCACCCATTTCTCACACGGTATGCGTGTAGCTTCATCGCAAAGTCGGCAGGCGTTCGACCTGTTAAAGTTGACCGCACACTATATGCAAGAGGTGTTAACGAATATACGACCGAAGCAGAAAGTTATGTCGCATCTGTTGTAGGATTATTAGAAGAACAGTACCCAGACGAGCACCTAATGCTTGAGTATATTGGTCAAGGAGACTTGGCGAGTTTCGAGGCTCTCGCCCAACAAGATCAAAGCCTTCTTGAACACTTATATGGCTATGGCGTACTCAAGAAGGGTATTGAGGGGAGTTATTTTAATATTGGCGTTGTTGAGCAATATTTCGCAAATAAAGCCAAACCGGTAAAGTTACTCAGTACAGAAGATCGATTGGCTGAAATCTCAAAACGGCGGAATTCACTTGAAAGAAAAATTCGAGTTCACGTAGGAACTGTTTTCAGCGTTCATTTCTCCAGGGCAAAGCGAAGGGTAAACCTTGTTTCAAAGCTGATGGAGCGACGTCGGACCGACGTGGCAGGAGTTGACTTTGATAGCCTGTTAGCGGAAGGCGCCAGCCCGCTTTACTTTGATGAACTCAAGTCAATTATTTTGGGTTTTTGGGATAAATTCGAACACTCACTTGAAATGAATAAGTCTGAGTTTGAGTATCATATGGAAGTTGTTAATAAAGCGCGATATGATGCACACGCCAAAGATGTGCAAGATCACGATTTTGAAAAAGCGCGCGTCTCTCTTGTCGAACTTGAGTCCAAATTCTGAGTGTGCCGCACCCGCTCGCCCATCAGCTCCGTCTACTTGAGATAGAATGCATAAGGTCTGAATCACTGCCTATGGGGATTGATAGTCGGCCATGACGCAACGCAGCGAACGACCGCTCCCCGCCCTGTCTGTATGTGCTAGGCCCGACTGGCCGCGCGGCAGGCATGCGGTCGCTTTGGGCTGACAGCGGTCATTCCCTGCGACTCGCGTGAATGCCGACAGTGGACCGATCGCGCAATCTGCCAATCCGATGCCGCCTGGCCGCCTAATGCCCTCTTCAGCGACTTATGTATACCTCATGGGCGGGCGCGCATCCGCGCACTGGCAGCTCAGACACTGCCCTTCCGAAGCTTCTGCACTACCTCTCCCAGCCGCAGACACCCGCCCCGGCAAGGTTGTGTGTCAGGATCTGGCGCGCAGTACCTTCGGTCAGCACATCATTCACGCTTGGCCGAATCGGCGATGACCAACAGTCACCTGTCGGTGTCACGCATCCAGTCAGCAAGATCAGCGTGCACATCATGGCTGCTTTTGGCATCGACCTCATCACGCACCCCCTTTGCTTTTTCCAGTGAGGCCGCCTTAACCTCCGCAGCGTGTCGTTCTCCTTGGGTAGCGCCATCTCGCCGCCCTTTGATGTAAGCCCCCAGCGCTGTCGCAATCACGCCCACAGCGCCGCTTAGCAGGGCGATCAGCGTCGCGCTCATAGCGGCACGTCCCAAAAGCACACCGGGCCACGTCCAGACCAGCCAGACGCGGCTGAGCGGCTGCCAGCCGAGACGAATCATGTTTGCCACCCGTTGCGCTTGGCGATGGCATAAGCGCCTTCAACCGTCGCGCCGATGATGACGCCGGCAAGCGCGATCAGGTCCGGGTCAACGGCAATCAGCGCGCCTGCGTCAGGGGTCACCAGCCCATAGGTGACAAGCGCCGATGCGATCCAGCGCAGGGTAATCCGTGAAAGCGGCCCAATCATCTTACAAATCCTCCAAGCAAAGTTTGTGTTCAGCCGCCCGCCGATTGACCAACCCCGGCAGGACGCGCCCCCCGGCCTTGTTCCACATCGTCACCGCATCGCAGCCGCCGCGATAATCGCCCGCATTGAAGCGCCGCACGGCAGTTGACCGGCACGCCCCGCCAACGCCAACGTTGTAGGTCCACGACACCAGCGCGACCTTAGTCTTGACCGGCAACGGCGTTGGCGGATCAAGGCAGGCGTCCAGCCCGCGCTCATGGGTTTCAAGCTCGCGGGTCAGCATCGCATCGCACTGCGCGCGCGTGGCGGTGTCGCCCATCTGCACGCCCTTGGTGATGCCCTCGCAGATCGTCGGGATGCCGACCGGATCGCGGTAAGCCACGTACCGCGTCCCCTCCCAGCCGCTGACAAAGGCGATGGTCAGCGCCAGCCCCGCGACCGCGCCTTTCTTGGCTTGGCTTTTGGGCTTGTCTGGGTCGGGCCTTCGGAACAGCCCAATCAGGGCGGCGAAAAACTGTCTCATGCTATCTCCGCGCAATAAAAAACCGCCCGAAGGCGGCGCGTTTGTCTCGGCTGTGGGTGGAGCTACTCGCCCCTGCCCCGCTCGATCCGCTCAAGGCGGCTGTCGATCCGGCTCAGCATCGCGAGGATGTGAGCGAACCGCTCGTCGTCGCGCGCCTTGGATTGCTCCAGCGACCGGACGCGCACCTCGATTTGCTGCCGTTCACCCGTCGCCGCCAATGACGCCCGCGATGCCTCGTCGATCCGCGTCGAGAGGGTGGCGACTTGCAACCCGACATACAGACCCGCCGCAATCAGACCGCTCGCCATTGTCCACGCCAAAGCCTTGTTGAGGGTGATACCCCGGTCGCTGTTTTCGATCATGCGCGAATGGTGCGTGTCCGTCATGAATATCCCCTAAGCCTCGATCTGCATCGCCGCGCGGAACAGATCGTCCACCTGCTCAGGCGTCAGCTCCAGTGCGGCGGCCAAGGCTGCAATCGTTGGGCTGTTGCGGCGAAACTCCACCGCCTCGCCCCATGCCAGCTTGGTGAAATCGTCAGCCGCGGCAATGGCCTGCTCGGTCGCGTCCAGCAATCCAGCAGCGGAGAGCGCGGCCTTGGCCTGAAACCGGCTGGCGACCATGCCCGCGCGCTCTTGCTCCAACGCCTCGACGGGGTCGGGCGGCGTATGCACCCACTGCGTCCCGTCCCAATCGTAATCCGCGCCGGGTTTCAGCGGCACAGTAACCGTGCCTTCGGGTAAGGCTGCAATCTGCTCCGGCGTTGGCGTCGTGATCGTCTGCCAATAGCCGCGCTCCGGGTGATAAAATCCGTGATTCATAAGATTAATTCCGCCCATGCGTTAATATTAGAGCCTTCGACCCTGTACGTATCTCCTGGGGGTACCTCCGCCCGCACGGGAAACGTCATGCCACCCGATCCGCTAGTCCTGCCTATCTCTGTCACCCTAAAGCCATTGACCAATATCTTCAGTGACCCCGATGATGGGACACCTCTTATTACGGACACTACAATCGTGCGGCCCGTGGTGTTTACATAGTCCGTATCAACCGACCGGCTGGCAGTCACATCCTGCCACGACTGCCCCACCCCCGAAGCCACTCCAGCAACCATCGCTGGCGTCATCCACACATCGTCCCGCGTGCCTGCTTGCGCCTCGGCGGGGGTGGCCTTGTCGGCGTCGGACATAACTTTGCGCCACGGCCTCCAGCCGCTGTCATAGGTGCGCCACGTCAACACGGAGCCGCTTTGTGTGTGTACCGCAATCTGGAAGAACTCGCCGCTGCCACCGCGCCCCACAATTACCGCGCCGCCGGTGTATCCCGTAGGCTTGGTTCCTGCTGTGGTCGCGTCAAAGTAGTACGCCCCGGCAGCCATGTTGGGGTCGTCTATATTCGCCAACAGAGACGCGCTCCCTGTCTCTCCCAGCCCAAACGCGCCGACTGCCATCAGCCGCCCCGGCGTGGTGTCGGTCAGACTGGCCTGCACCGAGAAGAAATCGTTCGGGTCGACGTTGTTCAACTGCGCCGTGAGGTCGTTCACGATCCAGTCAAACATATTCAACGCTTGCGTGTTGAAATTCACGGGATCGGTGAATTGCGGAACGGGTGGCATCCCCGTGATGGGTATCGTCATGTCAGACCCTCTATTTTGAGATTGGCATAGGAAGTCCCACCAGCATTCAGCGGGATTTCAAAGTCTTGAAAGAAACCGTAGACCTGCGCGCCGAACTCCATCGCATCCTCAGACACATAGTAATAGCTCGGCGTGGCCCGCTGTTTTGAGAGCAGGCGCTTGACGTTGTGCGCAGTGCGGGATGGCAGGGCGAATTGATAGCTGGTCGTGTCTGCAAAGGCGCGCTCGACAATGATGCTATCACCGAATTGATTTCGGTCCTTTGTTGAGAAATCCTTGATGCCCGTTGCCGTGCCGGACATTGTTATTCCGAGCGTATAGGACGGCCCCGTGATAATCTGACCGACAGACACGGTGGCCGATGCGGTTTCCGCGAAAAGCTCGATCAGGATCTCATTGCCGGGATAGCCGGGGATATTGGCGAACACCATCTCCTGCATGATCGACAGCGACAGATCGACGGTGAAGAATGTCCAATAATCGTAGATTGCGCTGATACCGCCGATGAATTGCTCTTTGTCATACAGCCTCTGGCCCGACGCCGAAAACACCTGAACGCGCGCCCGGTACGCGCCGAGATTGACGAAAGCCACAGCTCCCACCGCCTCGGCTGGCGTGATCCGATAGGTGATCTTCTCGACCTGCTGCACCGGGTCAGACACCAGCTTGTCAAACGCCTTCCAGCGGTTGGTGGCGTAGAGGTCGATCCAGTTGGTGCCATCATCGGTGCGCGGGTCATTGCCGCTATTGCCCGCCACCGCCGATCGATAGACGCGGTGATCGAGCATGACCTCGGCGCCATCGCCATAGGTCGTGCCAGCGGCCCACACCGGCGCGTCATCTTCTGGCACGTCGCTTGAGACCAGCTGCCCGTCCGTCATGGTAATCGGCGCGATCATCTTCATTGCGTGCGCTCCATTGGCATTCCCGTCCTATCCCACTTTTCCAGCGTGTCGGCGGTGGTTTTGCGCTGCTGGTCGGCCCGCAGCCCAAGCTGGCGATTTTCCTCGCGCAGCAGCCGGATTTCCTCGCGCAGCCCGTCAAAGCGCTCCGCAATCTGCTGCTCGGAGGTTTTGCCGCTCCCGGCGGTGAGATCAATCGGCCCGCTGGCCGTGCCATAGACATTGCCGGAGCCGAATTGCGCCAGCACCCGCGCCGCCGTTTCGCGGTAGGCAAGGTCACTGACGGATTGCGCCTTGATGTCGCGCAGATAGCCCCGCACCGCCTGCATGTCGCCCGCCTGCGCCGCCGCCACCACTTCGGCCATATGGATGCCGCCGCGCGCCGCGTATTGGCCCCGACTGGTCGGCATCAGATCCAAGTCGGTGAGGATCGAACGCACCATGTCGCGGGTGCGCTTGGTCAATTCCTCGACCGGAGCCAGCACGTCATTCATGCCGCCCGCGAGCTTCATAAGCTCGGCGTAAAGGGTTGCGCCTTCATGGCTGGTGGTGTCGATCCCCTCGATCAGGTCACGGAATGCCTTGCGGCTCGTTGGCATGGCATAGCCCAGTTCCTCGAATGCCTCGCCCAAGCGCCGCGTGGTCGTGTCCAGCCGCTCTTGCTCGGTGTAGAAGTTCTGCCAGAACACCCCGACCGCCTGCGTCATCGCGTCCAGCCCGCCGAACGCATCGACCAGCGTGGACGCCAGATCGCCGCCCTTGAGCGTGGCGTCCATCAGCGTGTGGCCGAGCAGGTCCATTGCATCGTTGACGCCAGTGATCGCAAGATAGATCCGCTGCAAAGTTTCGGTTGCGCCTTCGCCTTCGCGCTGGATTTCTAGAAAGGCGTCGGACAGCCGCCTTACAGTCTTTGTTGCCTGCGACGCATCACGCCCTGCGTACTTGCTAAATAATCCAATGTTGCCGAGCCTTTCGCTTAGGAAGGCGAACACCTTGTTCCCCGCCCACCCGGAAGTGGAGTCCGTGACTGCGCTTGTGGTGCTGAAGATCTCCGCAACCATTTTGTCGGAAAACTCGCCAAGCGCCTCGGCAATTTTCTCCTGCTGTTTTTCCTTGCTCAGCCCCTTCAGCGACAGGGTGAAAGCGGCGCTGAAATTATCCAGCGCATCCTCGCCCGCGCCGAAGGCCGAGGCCATTTCCAGCACACTTGCGCCCATGCTATCGACGGTGCTCTGAATGCCGGAAGTCATCTCCTTGCCAGCGTTCTTATAGGTGGTGCGGGTCTTCTTGCTCAGCCCCCAGAACTTCGACTTTTCGACTTTCTTGAAGGTCTGCGCCAGCACGTCCATGTTCTTGACCGTGACGCGGATGCCGCTGTCGAGCAGCTTGGTCTTGGTCTTGAAAAACGACACCGCCGCCGCAATCCCAAGGATGGGAAGCGCCACTGCGCCAAGCGCCGCCCCCGCGGTAGCCATCGCACCGCCGCCCGCCAGCGCCGCGTTAGCCCCGATGGCGAAGGGGTTGAAGCCCGCAAGCCCGATGCCCATCGCATTGCCGAAGCCGCCAATAAGCCCGGTCCCGACCGTGCCAGCCGCCGTGCTGCCAAGGGTGCCGAGAATGCCGCCGCCGATGCCGCCAAACTGGCCGAGCATCCCCAGCCCGCCGCCGCCAGCGCCGCCCATCGCGCTTGCCGCCGTCCCGGCAACCCCGCCACTCATGCCGATGCTGATCGGTATTCTGTTCGCATTGGCGGTGAAAATCATCTTCAAGAGCATTTGCTTGAACGTGTCCAACACGCCCTTTGCAAAGCCCTTGAAGTCCTTGAACCCGCGCCCGACAAAATCACCCCACGCGCGCGACAGAGAGTCGATCAGGGGGTTTTGCTCTTGCAGGCCGATGTTCATCTGCTCGATGTCGCCAGCTGCATCTAGGGCTGCCGCTCCCGCGCCGCCAGTTGCGGCAGACAGCCCTTTTATTGAAATCGTCAGATCCTTAGCAAGCTCAAGCTCTTTTGACATGGTTTCAGACTTTGCGCCGGTTACAGCTTTTGCCGCCCGATCGAGCGCCCGCTTCGCCTCGTCCAGAACCTTGCGCGCCCGTTCGGCTCTTTCCTCTGCCTTTGCGACTTGGCGATCAAGCGCCGCATCCATCTTTGAACTATCTTTGCCTTGCAAATACCAATCATTCTCAAATTCTTGGCTTGCCGTTTGCTTGATCGCCTCCATCTTTGCGACCTCTGCTTCGGCAGCAGCAAGCGCGCTCTGGGCCAGCTTGTAGTTGTTATTCGCTAACTCCACCGCCTCCTTGCCCGCGCTCGGCGCCGCTGTTTGGTAGAAAGTGCCAAGCACGGCATTAAGGGCCTCTTGCGACTCCTTCGCGCTGTCGATTGCCTCTGTGACCGGGTGAACGCTCTTCTTGAACCCCAGCATGTAAGTCGCGGCCCCAGCGACCAGCGCCGCAAGCACACCCCACGGCCCCCCAGCAAGCGCCACTGCGCCCCGTAGCAGGGTCAGCGCGCCGGTAAGAAGCCCCACACCCTTTGTCGCCGCTGCAAGAGCAAGGACGAGCCTAACACCGGCGACTGCGGTCAGCGCTGCAAGCGACGCGGCAAGAACGTCCAAACTGCCCGCCAGCCCGTCGATCATGGACCGCAACAAGCCGCCTTCGCGCAGGCTGTTGGTCATGGCCTCGGCAAAGCGCCCCAATGCCGGCACAAGTTCAACCGCCAGGCGCTGGCCCAAATATTGCGTGATTAGGCTAAGCCGCCCGATCTGGTCATTAGCCGCCTCGATCTTGCCCGCGTCCACCGCGCTTAATGCAAGCCCGTAATCCGCAATGTCCTTTCGGGCATCGCGCAGCGCATCACCGCCCTGCTGCACCAGCAGAACCATCTCGCGGTTGCGGATGCCCAGATCCCGCAAGACCGCCGAGGCCTCGCCGGTGGACAGGCCAAGTTCTTTCACCCGGTCGGCAATAGTCGCCAGCTTTTCG
The DNA here is from genome assembly GCF_016307205.1 of Pontibaca salina. GTDB lineage: Bacteria > Pseudomonadota > Alphaproteobacteria > Rhodobacterales > Rhodobacteraceae > Pontibaca > Pontibaca salina. The sequence continues at coordinate 74,945 of NZ_JAEIJD010000001.1, forward strand.
TCCGCCGTGCTGCCTTCAAGCGCCTTGGCCGACAGCCCCAGCGCCTTAAGCGCCCGGTCGGCATTTCCAGATACGCCGATGTTCGCGATCTCGCGCTCAAGCGTCTGCACGTCATTTGTCAGGCTCGACAGGGAAACACCCGCTTCACCGGCGGCAAGCTCCATCGCCCGAAAGCCGCCGATGCTGGTATCCAGCCGCCGCGCCGCTTTCGCCACGCGGTCGATCTCTTGCGCGCCCTTGATCGCCGCCGCTGAAATGGCCGCACCCATCGCGGTTGCCACGCCAGCCATAGCCGCAAACTGATTGCGCGCGACTTTCAGTCGCTTCTGGGCGTCGGACATGCCGCGGCTGAACTTGGCGGAGTTCAAGCCGAGATCCACGCGCAAGCTGCCGATGACGGATGATGCCATGATGAACTCCTAGTTAATGCAAAAAAGGCCCCGAAGCGTTGCCGCTCGGAGCCTTGGTTTGTTCAGTTTCAATTTAGATCAGGCGAATGCCTGCTCCATCTTGCAATCCGGCGGCAGACTGTTCTGCCCGCTGGCAGCGCGCCAGATGGCTCGCATAAGCTTTCTGTGCGGCTCATTCGCTCGCTCTGCATATTCTTTATGCTCAGGCACAACGCTCGGACCCTCCAAGTCCCAGAGAACATGCGATAAAGCCGCAATGCCCTCTGTCGAGGTCGGGGTCATTTCAATCATTGCCCAGAATGCATCATCTTCCTTAGCCTGTGCGGCCATGCTTTCAGGCATATCCCAGTCGCCATTGCCGGGAAGATCCGCGTAGAGGTACCACTCCTTTCGCGCATCAACCCACTGACGATACAGCGGCAAGATCGGGTCTGCCTCCTCATGCGCCAACGTTGCCGCCGGCAACGTGCTCACGGCCAGAGCGGCAGGCGCGGCTTTCATAAAATCACGGCGCTTCATTTTGCACCCCCGATCAACTTGGCGGTCGGAAAGATCAGCCTTGCCAGCACCGACAGCCCCTTGGTTGTGACCCTCACCTGCTCGGTTACCTTCTCGCTGCCATCCGCGCGCAATACAGTCGTGGTCTTGTGCTCCAGCAGCCCCCGATTGCACTTATCCTGATAGCCGAGCCAGCTACCCGCACCAGCACGCTTGTAAATCCAGCCGTTATGCGACAGCCAGTCGAACAGGTCTTTTGGGCGCATACCGAGGTTCTTGGCGGATTCCGTCACGTTCAGCGATCCGTCCGCCTTGGTCAGTCGCTCATGTGCTGCCACGTCCTCCTGCATAGACTCGATCTGCTTGGCCTGCTCCTGATTGACCTCGATCAGCTGCACCGCGATCTGCGTTAGTTGGCCTTGGTTTCGCACGTCGATCACCGGCTGCCGTAGCTTTGCCTCCATCGCGTTGAAAGCTTCGAGGAACTTGATCTTCCACTCCATCGCCTTCTTGCCGGTGAAGCCCATGACCAGCATTGAATAGCCGTCGCGGGTCATTTCATACATCTGGTAGGTCTGGCCGTTGGCTGACTCTACATAGGGGGTCTCCTCAAAATTGAGGACACCCCAATCAGGGCTTTCTTCGATCAGGTTGCGAATGTCGCGCTGAACGTTGTCGTGGCGCTTCCCGAACCGGTCCGCGATGATGCGGCTGGTGGTTTTTAGGCTCTCGCTCACAAGACCGTTGAAATCGTCGTGCTTTAGTGGCATATTCATTGCTGAACTTCCTTTCGTTGTTGGGCGGATTTTCATCGAGGCCGTGGGTGTTACAGCACCTGCGGCTTCACTCGTTTCAGGACTCTGCATCTAGCTTTACCCCCTTGATCCGCATCGCGGTCTCGATGGCCGCGATGATCTCAGCGTTCATCGTGCGGTGCTCCTTCTTCGCTTCCATCTTGATTACGTCCCGCCAACCCGGAGGCAGGCGAAGCATATATTGGTCAATCATCCTTCTATTCATCATCAGGTCCCCTTTATATCCTAATGGTAGGCATAGCCTAAGGCTACTATTGAGGTCAATAGCTTTTATACCCTAAGGCTACAAGGATGTCAGAGCCACAGAACCGAACACTCACTGAGCAATTTATGCTCCGCCTTCCCGACGGGATGCGCGACCGCATTAAGGACGCCGCCGCCAACAACAACCGATCCATGAACGCCGAGATCGTCGCCACGTTGGAAGAGAAGTATCCAGCACCCTCAGACGTGATGCACATCCACCTAAGCAACATCAGGCGTGCGCTGGACATCTACGAGCGGACCACAGACCCCCGCGAGCGCTTGCGGCTGCAAGCGCTTGTTGAAGGGATGGCGACGCTTGGTCACGATTTAGAAGTGACGTTTGATGACCCATCCCCCTCCGACGACGACTAGATGGCGTATTCCTTCCCCCGCCAAACGTAGACGCGGTGAAGTTGGTCATCGCTTTTGATTTTTTGGCCAAAAACCATCGCGCAGTAACACGCCAATATTTCAGCGAAGACTTCCAACAATATGGACCAGCTCATGAGCATGATCGATCCTTTCTTTCTTCTAGGTGCAACCTTCACGACGGCGACTGACCCTGCGCTTGACTCACAGTTGCGCGAATGCGGACACTTGCCGAAACGATCAGGAGAGAATCATGAGTTGGCTTTCGCGGCTGTTCGGTAAACCAAAGCCGCCAGACAAGTCCTTCAAGGACAAGCACGGGAGCATGTACGTCGATCAAGAGCAAGATCGCAGCTGGATTAACCTTTCATTCAATCCTGACCCACCCCCGAAGAATTTAAGTGGGTTCAATTTGGAAAGCGCCGTGAAGTCGCCGGCACCCACCATCACATGCCCGCGAATCTAGCCTTTGTAGATGCAGTTACCAAAGGCAATAACATCGACAAGCCGCACGGCGCGATCCTGGTAAGCGAAGATACGGACAAATACGACCCGCAACCATATCAAGTATGGGCTTGGGCCTTATCGCCCGAAAACCGCTGGATGATCGGTTACGTTGACGCAGGTAGCGCCAAGAAACTGCGATCCCTCCCAAGTGAAATGCCGATATCAATCCGTCTTGAAGGCCTTCGGCAATGGCAACTTGAAGACAAAAAGCGCCTCTATATCAGCTACTCTATCCTGACCCCATCCAAGCCAGAGAGGCGCAAGAACGGCTGGCTGGCAGAGGAGGAAACTTGATGTCTCCTCATCAACCCCCGGCTGACGCGCGCATCGCCAAGCCCATGAAGAATCCGCGCACCCGCGCCTGGTCCGCTTCATCGGAAACTTTCGGCTTCTTTTCTGGTGCTTTGATGGACTTGAACTCCGGCATTTTGCCCGGATCATGGAACGCATAGGCCATGAGGCGGGCGGCCTCGTGGTGCATAAACCGCTGCCGATCTATTTCCTCGATCCTGCGCGCATCGTCCGCGCGCAAGATCATTTCAATCTCACGAATGCCCAGCCGCCAGAATTGCTCGTAATCAAAGCCCGCCTCAAGCCACGCGGTCAGCCAGTCTTTGAGGCCGCCTTTTTCTTGCCGGTCGAGGCCAAAGGGCTTTTTTCCGCCGCCCCCTCGATCAGCTTGATGGTCTGATCAAAGCCGATTTCGTCAATCAGGTCGCCCGCCTCATCCTCGGTGATCTGAGGCCTGACCGCCGACCAGAACAGCCGACGAATAACCGTGATCGACGGATCGTCCTGCATCCGATCAAACGCGCGGATCATGCTTTCGCCCGCCGCCTCTTCATAGCGCGCCATCGCGTTTGTGGTCATGGCGAGGGTGTAGTCACCCCCGCCCGCTTTGAACTCGATACCGATCATGTGCCAGCCGTCCATGTCACGTCGCCCGTCAGGCGCAGATTGATATTCATATTGACCGGCGCGCCAAGGTCATTGGCTTCCAATTCAGGCGTCGGGAACCCGCGAAACTCAAACACATCGCCCTCGGTCGTCTGCGACGGCTGCAACGGCATGGTCACGCGATAATAGATCGCCCCGTTCGCGTTCTGATCGGAGATTTGCTGGGCATATCCCGCAGACGTATATCCCGCTGGAACGGTGATCTCGCCCGCATCCTTCAAGCCCTTCACGTACTCACGAAAGCCGTTCGGGCTGTCGAGGCTGGTGACCTCCTGATATTCTGTCGTGACCGCAGGAACGGCCACGCCCTTGCACTCAGGGATAGCCTCATAGGTTGTGCCATCCGTGGACCGCTCGACGGTCGCGCCATAGGCAATGATTTGTTCACTCATCTCTGTCTCCTAGAGTTGGTAATTGACGAGGAAATCCATCGACACCCGAAACGGCCTGTCCGCTTCGTTTGTGCCGCCTTCGCGCCCGTCACGCGAATTTTGATAGAAAACGGCGTTGATATTGCCGCTTCTGGTCCCATCCAGTGCAGCCCTAACCGCGCGCCCCAGCGCCTTTGCAGCGCCGTAGCTGTCTGCGTAGCAGTCCACTTGCACGCGCCCCGTAGTCAACGCCCACGGTCCGTCCAGCGTATGCCCCGACACGTCGCTGACCGTGTGCAGCACAATGGCCGGTAGCGGCGCGCCTTGCGGGCGCGCCCCCCAGTCGATGCGCGTGCCGACAAGCGCCGAAACCCCGCTGTCAGCCAACAGCAGGGCGCGAAACTCTTTTTCCATGTGTGGTCAGCCTTTCGCCCGCAGCCCGATGCGACAATGCTGGCGATACAGGTTCGATCCAGTCCACTTGGCGGTGAACGACACAATCAGCCCCCGCGAATACAACCCAACTCGCCACTTCGAAAACGGTACAATAACCGACATATCCTTACCCCTTCGCCGCTTCCCGCGCGGCCTTGCGCTCGGCCCGCTTCACGCTCTTTTCAAACTCGCGCCAAAGCTCCTGCCCCAGCCGGTCAAGGAATGGCCCGCTGTCCTCGTCCCACGCGGGGCGAAGCGCAGGCTGTGGCCCGTGGTGGATATTCCCGAATTCCTGTTGAACGCCCGCCGGGTTGTTGGTGCCGACGAAGCCCTCAACCGCCGCTTTGTCATTGCGGAACATTTTGCGATGAACGCCGCTCTGCCGCTTGTTCAGCTTGGTCGAGTAAACGAACGACTCGGCATATTCGCCGGTCTCTCCCACGGGCGCGTAGCTGTTTGCCAATTCCGCCATCGGCTCGGCTGCCTTCTTTAGCCCGCGCCGCAGCACACCCTTGCCTGCGGCCTTCGACAGCCGGTCAAGCTCCTGCTCCAATTCCTTGAAGCCAACCAAATCAACGGTAACGCTCATGCCTGGTCACTCCGTGCAGCCGCTGTGATCTCGATCATCTGATTACGCTCAACACCCTTGATCCCGACGATCTCAAAGGTGACATCGCCGCTAACAATGCGGTCCTTCGGCGTAATGCCGGCGGTGAAGGTCGATCGCATAACGATGAAGCGCGTGGTGACATGCGCAGCGACCTCGCTCGCCCGCCAACGCTCGCCATCGCTGATGTCGGTCCGCTCCGCGCGCACCGGCGCGCCATGATTGTCGTCTGCCGTCCCGGTCCAGACCGGTGCCGAGGTGTATCCATCATCGTTCGGCTGCGCCCGCTGGAATTGAATGCGACAGTTGAAGACAACAGCCATCACGCGCACTCCCGCGGCCGCATGTAGCGACGCTGCCGGATCAGGGACGTGATGCCGAACGCCAGCTTCGGCAATTCGACCTCGCCCACCGCCAGTCCGGCTTCCAGCCACTCTTTGGCCAGCAGGATGATGGCCTGTTTCAGCGCCAGCGGCGGCGTTTCGTGCCCAACCACAGCCTGCACCCGAATCTCGCCCGTGCTATCATGAAACCCGCCCCAACCGACCGGCAGGACAAGCTGCGGCTCCATTGCGCCATTAACCAGCTGAATGTCATCGAGGGGCTGTTCTTGCCAGTCTCCATCCACTCCCATGACGTCCAGCCCGGTGATGGCGCTGACTGGTGCGCAGGGAAACCACCAACGCCGCCAATACCCCTGCACGGTGAACTCATATTCGCCCGGAGCCAGCGGGCGGCCGGAGGCATAGGACACGACCTCCTGCGCCGCGTTCAGATACATCTCGATCAGCGCATCATCATCGGGGCAGATCTCCGCGCTCGGGATCGCCCGCCTGAACTCAGTCGCCGACACCACATTCGGCACGGCCCCTGCCCCGATATACTTCATGGGTTCACCCTGCCCTTACTTGCTGCCTTGCTTGGGCGGCGCTCCAGCTGCGTCGCTGGATGGCTTCGCCGCGGCGGCCAGCTCAAGCTCCGCTTCGCGCGCAGCCAGTTGCTTTTCGCGCTCATCGAGGGCGGCCATGCGCTTTGCGATATCGGCTGCATCCGCCGAACCAGCGCTGGCCGCGCGCTGCGGGGTCTCGCCCTTGAACAGTTTGGCGATCGGCGGCTTAGATCCGGTCAGGCGCTCTGCCTGCGCTGGCTCGAACCCGGCGACATCGCCCTTCACATAGCGGCCCCAGGTCCGCTGAATTTCGACAACGGTTTTCGACATGTTCTTCAACTCCGTATGGTGCGATCACCTGATCGCGGAAAAGGTCAGGCTGGCCCACCGGTGCGGCAGGCCAACCCGCGATCGATCAGAGCGACCAGCCGATGCCGTTCAGCCCTGCGATCGCCTCGTCATGCGCGGGGGCCAGATCGTGCTCGGCAATCGCACGCATCAGCGTCAGATCGCTCTGATAGGCCGACACGGTATCACCCGCCTGGTTGACGAACGCCGCCTCGGTCGAACTGCCGACGACGATCTGCTGGCTCTCGCCAATCATGATCTCGGCAAAGTCCGCGAAATAGACCTCGGTCTCGTCGCTGCCAGCGCCAAGGTTGTTCGGGATCTGCGACGTTGTGCGGACCGGATACCCCAGAAGCGTCCCACTCTGCAGGATCGACGGGAACATATACGCCCCGGTCGGGTCGCGCAGGCTTGCAAGGAAGTTCTTGGTGCTGGCGCGCATGCCCCATCCGGGCGATATCATGCCGACATTGGCGTCCTCGACGTCGCTGACCACCTTACGCAATGCAGCTTCGACCACAGCAGCACTGTTGCCGACAGCGTCCTGCCAGTTGGCGGCGAGGCACCAGTGCAGCAAGCCCTTGGGGTCATTCGCACTGCCATCATAGCGCAGGAACGCAATATCCTCTTTCAGCGCCATCGCATCGAGCATGAGATCGCGAACGACCTGAGCGACCCCGATGCTGGAGTGGCGCAGCAGCGAGTTGCCGACCGGAACCAGGCAGGTGAGCTTCTTGAACTTCTCGTCCACCTTGTCGAAGGTCGGCTCGCTATCCTCCATCGCCGCATTTTCAGCCGCGTAGCTGGCGGTCGGGCCCGAAGCGACCCGCGCATTGCGCAACTCACCTGCCGGCATGTCATGGACACGCGCGCCCGATGCCCGAACCAGAACTCGCGGCTTGAGCAGATCGATGATGCCGGATGCCAGAGCGCGAGGCACGGTCACACCGCGAGCCGCTTCACTGGCGCCGGACAATGAGGCCGAGATGGCGCTGTGACCATCCGCCTCAAGCCGTGCAACGGCCCGATCGCGATCACCTTTCGCGTTGGCCAGGGCATGTACCATGAAGCCAAGCTCGACGCCCTCCTGTCCCGGCTCCTTTGCGCGGGCGGGCATTGCCTGTGCCTGCGGCTGGACCGGGGGCGTGTCGGTCTCCGACACGGCAGACGCAGCCTGAGCGGCCTCAACGGTTTCGGCCCGCTTCACCTTGGCATCTGCTGCGGCAAATTCCTGCTGTGCCTCTGCAAACGCCGCCTCCGCTGCTGCGAGATCGTCGGCGTCAGGGCCACCCGCGACCGCTTCCAGGGCAGAGATCGCATCGGCGCTGCTCTGCATCTTGTCGGCCGCCGCCTTGCGGGCGCGGCGCAGATCATTGATGTCCATCAGGATACTCCTTTTTTTGATGGAACAGGCTGCATCGCGCAGCCCAAAAGCCCCGCCGCGAAGGCAGGGATGCGAACACGGGGAATTTTCCGTGAATTTAGATCAGGGCGCGGGCCATGGCGGCGGCTGCCTGTGCCCGGAACGCGCGCGAGGCCGAACGGGGCCGCGGGGCATATTGCGCGCCGACTCGGTCATAAAAGGCCGCGCGCGTTTCCAGCGCATCAACCAGCCCGCGCGTGCGCGCATCGTCGCCAGCGAACACAGCGCCCCCATCCCGGACATCATCCGTCACGCTCAGCTGAGCGGTCAGATCATCCGGGGCGATGCCCCGGCCCTGGGCAACAGCAGCGTGAAAGATGCTCTCGGTTTGGTCGAGACGGCGGCGCAGCTCGGCCTGACCCTCTTCGGTCGCGGGGTCCGGGCGCTTGGCGCGCGCATGGCTGGACGTCACGATATAGTTCATGTCGCCGGACCGGTCCGGCGTGGCGGGCGCCCAGGTCTGTGCCATGACGCCGATCGATCCGACCTGCGACCCCGGCGTCAGGGAAATGTCCGTGGCCTGACTGGCGAGCCAATAGGCAGCCGATGCCGCCAAAGGATGCACCAACGCATGCACCGGCTTTTCCGCAGCGGCCGCGGCAATCGCGTTGACCGCCGCCTCGATGCCCATAACCATCCCGCCGGGGCTGTCGATTTCCAGCACGATGGCCGAGACCGCCTCATTGTCGGCCAGTTCCTGCATGGTTTCAGCCAGGCCGTAATAGGTGGTCCACCCCATCCAGCGCTCCAGCATGTATGCGTTGGGCGTCAACAGGCCGCGGACCGGCACAACGCCGAGGCCCCGTGAAATCCCGAACCGCTGCCCCGGCTCGATGGTGGCCGATGCCTGCACATCCGCCGCAACATCGCGGGGCAGTTCCATGCCCAGCAGCGGAGCGCCATATTCGACGCTGAGCGCCAATTGCGATGAGGACATCATCGCTGCAACGGTGTTCGGTTTCATGCGTCTTCCTCTTCGGTCTCTGCAGATTCCACGCGGGTCATGTTGGGCGCGGGGTTGAGATCATCGCCGCCCTTGACCGGGGCCAGCCCGACAATCTTGCGGCTCTCATTGGGTGTCTGGAACGGCCCGCCGGTCGCCTTGACCAACGCCTCGTTGCGATCCTTTGTCGTCGGCTGCAGAAGCGCGCCAAAGTCATGGCGCAGATAGAACCCCGCCCGGCGTTCCTTTTCCGTCAGCACCGCCAGCATCAGCTGCGCCTCGACCAGCACGGACCAGTGCAGCAGGCAGTCGGTCAGATAGTCGATCGCCTGCTGTTCGCCATTGGCCTTCACACCGTGTTCCAGCATTTGCAGCTTGCTGGGCGGCATCCGGTAGATCGCGGCCAGCTGCTCGCGATCGAACTTGCGGCTGGCCAGCAGCTCCTGATCCGCCGCAGACAGATCGAGGCTCTTGATATCCTCGCCGGGCCCCAGCACCGGCATGCCGTCCGCATCGGGGCGCGTGATCTGTTCCTTCACCCGGCGGGCGTTGCGGGCGCGATCCTCGTCGCTGTCATAGAAGTCATCGAGCTTGATCACCGCCTTCGTGGTGCCGCCATTGGCCGTGCGCGCGGCAGCGGACTGCCCGGCCAACGCCAGGCCGACCGATTCGCTGGCCGCTTCCAGCGGCGACCGTCCGGTCCAGCCATCCGAAGCGCCATAGCGCAGATGGATCATCGAGCGCGCCGGCACTCGGCGATAGACCCCGGAACCGTCCTCGAACTCATAGAAGCGAGCGCGACCCGCTTTCAGCATGCTGCACTGATCCTGAGTGACCAGATCGATCATCATCAATTCGCCAGCGCCATCACGCGGCCCGTAGGCATAGCCGTTGCCGCGCAGGGCATAGGCATAGATCAACGCGTAGCGCGCGACCTGAGCTGCGATACCGGGCGCAGCCTCGATGTTGAGCAGATAGGCCGCCGGATGATCGCGCACCCGCACCTCCTGCCCGTCCTTGTCGCGCTGATAGAGTTTCAGCGGCACCTTCGAGAGATCACCGGCAATGTTGTTGCAGCAGGCGAACACCGTCGCGTGCTGTTCGGCGCGCCGGGGCGTCACCCGGGGCAGGCCTTTGACGGACGGCATGGAACCGCCCCAGCCGATTTCACCCATCCAGGCGGTTGGGCTTTGCGTCCCGCTGGTCGCGGCGGCCGTCACTACAGGCGGTTCGACGCGCTGCGCGTCCTGCCGGGACCGCTCGCGCCTGATCTCCATTCCGAAAAGTCTCATACGATCAGGATTTCCCGTGCCTTGCGTTTCTCTTCGCCTGCCTCGGCGCGGCCAAGCGCCATGATGGCAGCAACAGCCGTATCGATCCGTCCGGTCGATTTCTTTTTGTTGGGCGACAGGTTTTCTGCCTTGTCCATATCCAGCATCACATTGCCGACCGACCACGCCAGAACCGGGTTTCCACCATGCCGGATGCGGTTGGTCATCACGCAGTTCTCGAACCGCTTGATCGGCGACGACATCCCCCGCGCCCCCTGCCCGTGCTCCAGAAGCGGCAAGCGCATTTTTTCGAGCTCGTTGGCAATGTAGGTCATCCCCCAGCGGTCATAGGCGACTTCCTGAATGTCGAAATGCTCGCGCAGCCACTTGATCCGCGCGATGATCTTGTCCTCGTCGATCACGCCGCCCTGGTGGACCTCCAGCCAGCCGGTATCGCGCCAGTGCACGAAGTCGCGGTTTTCGGTCTGCGCCCGGACGATAAACCCCTTCGGCCCCTCCGGAATGAATGTATAGGCGACCAGGTAGATCAGACCCTCGACCGGGATCGCCAGGACGATCGAGGTCATGTCTGTGGTGCGGCTGAGATCGAGGCCCACCCACGCCTTGCGCCCGAACAGCTTTTCAATCTCGAACGGCGCACAGGCCATGCCCTTGTCCCAGACATCGCGTCCAATCCACGTCTGCGCGCCCTCGGTCCAGAGGTTCAGATGCAGCCGCCGAAAGTTCGGCATGCCGCCCTGAATGACCAGCGCCTTTTCGTAGATGCGCGCGAAGTCCTCCTGCTGGAAGCTCACACCAAGGTTCGGGTTGCCCATCGCCCAAGTGTTCGGATCGCCGGGATCCGCATCTTCTGGCGGCTCTGCGATATAAGCAAAGAAGCTGTCATCCTCGACATCGCCGCGCAGAACCTTCTCCCCGTACTCGCGTGTTTCCCCGCAGATGGTTGCTCGATCTGCCCCTGCAGTGGTGATCGCCCAGTCGATCGGCTGCGCGCGCGCCAGCATCGAGTTAACCACAATTTCCGCCAGCTCCCGATCCGTCCAGCGGTGCACCTCGTCGCGCGCCGCGAAATGCGGGTTGATCCCGTCCGCCGAGTTGCCGTCGCGGCTGAGGCAAGAGATCGTGCCGTTCGTTCCCGGCGACTCGATCGAGGATTGCCAGACCTTCATCAGCTGCGACAGGGCCCCGGACCCCCGGATCATCCGTTTCAATTCCTTGAACAACAGTCCTGCCTGATCCCGCGTGGTGGCGGCGCAGAAGCCTTGCGGCGCGGCCTCCCCGTCAAACAGCTGCGTGTAGAGCATCGGCACCGCTGTGTCGGTCGTCTTGCCGTTCTTCTTGCCCACCTGGTGATAGGTGGAGCGGAACCGACGCAGTCCGGTTTCCTTGTGGCGCCAGCCGAACACCGAGCCGTGCCGGAATTCCTGCCAGGGCTGCAGCGTCAGCGGCTCCCCGGCCAGCGGGCCGGTGGTGTGCTGGATCAGCCCCGAGAAGTTGAGAATCCGGCTGGCTGTCTGGCAATCGAAATACCATCCTCGATCGCCAGCTGTTTCCAGATCCATCAGATGCCGCTCGCACGCCATGCGCACCAGGTCACCTGCAACGATCCTCCCCTCGATGACAGCCAGGGCATACCGGCTGACCGGGTGATCAATTGGCTCCATTGCCGTTCAACTGTTTCTCAAGCATGTTGAGCAGATTGCCCTGCCCGGCCGATCCGATCCGGCTCTCATCGACCGGCGACATCCCGAACAGCGCCGAGAGACGTTGCATCGATGACAGCGCATCCTGCCGCTGCCCCCAGACCGCGCGCTTCTTCTCCTGCTTCCCATGCCGACCCTCGGTCACATAGTAACTGCCATACGCCGCAATCTCTCCGGTGAAGCGGATGAAGTCCGCCGCCGCCTCGCAATAGGCCGCGAACATGTCCTCGAAGTGCGGCTCAAGCCGTTCCTTCTGAACCGCGATCGGCGCCAGCCGCTGCCAGACCGCGCGCCCCTCATCGCTCATAAAATCAGGCGCGTCCGGAACATGCCGGATAGAATCGCCCTTCATCGGAATGACGTTCTGCAATCTTGGCTTCGCGCCCTTCATATCGTGCTCCTGATCCTCACTGGTGCAATTGACCAGTGGTGAAAAATCTCCAATTCAACTCGCGCAAAGAGAAAGCTCCCCCCGCCGGTCCCGAGCAGGGGCTGTTAATTTCCGGGATACCCCCCCTATGCGCCGTGAAAAACTTCGCGCGCTGTTTTGCGGCTGTGGCAGCGCTGGCAAAGCGCCTGCCAGTTGCTCTTGTCCCAGAACAGCTTGCGATCTCCGCGATGGCGGATGATGTGATCGACCTGCGTTGCTGGCTCCACTGCGCCCAGCTCGCCGCAATCGGCGCAAAGCGGATGCCGCCGAAGGAACCGGCGACTGGCTGAGACCCAGCGCGGATCAGCATAGAGCCGCCGCGCCTGTGCAGCTGCGGGCGAGGTCTGTGCCTTCGCGCGACTGGCCGCCAGCTTCGCTTGCCGCTGCTCTTCATGCAGTTCGCAATGGGACAGGCCGGACAAGGCAACATCCTCGCAGCCCGCCGTGGCGCAGAGTTTACGTCTCACCGATTATTCCCTGATTGCCGAGAACAGTCCCGGAAACGAAAATGCGCCGCTCGGTTTCCCTGCGGCGCACGTTCAGACTGACTATCATGTGGCACAACTAATCAGCGCCTGTCAACACCCCATCGCATCAGCAAGCCTGTCGAGCGCCTCGTATAGGTGTTCACGGCCCGCACCGTGGTTCTGCGCGCGATAGCGGGGCAGATGCCCAACCGACCGTCCCTCACCTACCACCGCCCACAAGATGTCCTCATCGCCGCGCTGGATGCACCGTGTCACCCGCGTCAGCCGCGAGACGCGCTCGACCTGAATGTCGATCATCGCATCGGGCCGCGGCGTACTGTCCACCCGCTCGGCCGACCAGTCCATGCCCTTGCTTTTCTGCGTTGCCGCCCAGGCATCGCGCAGCCGCTCGCCCGCCGTGTACCCACGATCGCTGATCCAGCCCCGACTGTGATAGATCTCAAGCATGTCGACCCGGCGCACGCCCTTGACGCCGTTGGGGTTGATCACCTTGCCGGTCTTTACATCACGTGGCCCGCGATCCTCCGCCACCAGACCGATCCGGTTCGCCGGACCGCTCGCCCCATGGTCCCACCGGGGCTGTGCCAGGCTCACCTTGCCTCTGGGCTTGGCAAAGTCTCGTGTTCCACGCTTCAGTTTCACTGCCCTGCTCATGATCTCAACTCCTTCTTACGCTCATTTCCGCTTGTTTGGTGTGTCGCGCCGCGTCGGCCACTACATGTTGTGTCGTGCTGTTTCTCTTTGGGGAGGTAGGGAGGGTAGCCAATCGCTCGAACCGCTACCCTCCCGTAAATCCGCCCCTTCTATCTTATTGTTATCTCTATGGTTTATCCCCGCTCTGGGAAGGTAGGGAGGGTAGGGAGGATAATATGAACACTTTACTAGGAACGTTTTTTCTCTGCCTTTACTCCGATGCCGATAAGGACACCCCGTATTACGCGCGCGCGCACACGCGCGTGACGGGATTACCCTCCCTACCTTCCCTACCTTCCCGTAAAGCCACCTAAGCCGTTGATCTTTCATCACTTTACCCCGCGCCCTTTAAGCCTCCTACCTTCCCAAACCTGCCTCCCTACCCTCCCTACCTTCCCGTAATCGTCACCAAACGGGGTCAGGGGTATCTGGATCGTCGGGGCGATGGACGCCGATGGGGCGGCCCTGACTGTCGCGCGGCGCGTTGCGGAAACGCTTGTCGAACTCATCTGTCAGCCGGATGCCGCTATATTGCGACAGGCTCGACTTGGTTCTCTGGAACTGCAGGCCCGTCTGGGGATGGCGCCATTGACGGCTCTTGGCGGACACCTGTTTGGCAAAGGTCGTCGGCTTCCATGTGCTCAGGCCGCGCTCAAGCAAATGATAGTTGAACGCATCGCCCAGATCTTTCGACAGCACCGTGTCGCCATGTTCGCCCGTGATCGTGCAGCAGGTGGTCAGGAAGGTTCCGATCGGATCACTTTCCTCGCGGTAATCCTCGGTCGCCTCCAGCACGCTGTCCGGCGGCGCCAGACCCATTTCCAGATAGGACATCAGCCCCTCGACCAGCCAGTTCAGGATGCCGGTGCGCTCTTCCCAGAGCTTGGCCCCCAGCTGCTCGTCGCGCTCATCCTCGGGGATCTGCACGTCCCATGGCACCAGCATCACGCGCCGCCAGATGCCGCCATCGGCACCCCGGATTTCCGGCTTGTGGTTGCCGCTGATGGTCAGCTTGAATTGCGGATCGAGATCGATCTGCTCGCCATAGTTGGGCCGCACCGGGATCGGCTCGCCGCCGGTCATCAGTTTGATCAGACCTTCCTGCAGGCGCTCGCCCTGGTCAGGCTCAGAGGCACGCACGAACCGGGCCCCCAGCAGCGGGATCAGGTCAGGCGTGGCCTCGGCCCCGGCGCGCCGGTTGTTGCCGGTGAGGCTCTCGATGCGCAGGGAGGCGGCGTAATCCGACTGGATTCGCGCAATCAGGTCGACCAGCACCGACTTGCCGTTGGCCCCGTCCCCGAAATAGAAGGCCAGCTTGGCGATCTTGAGCCCCGACATCGAGGCCCCGTGCCAGCGCTGCAGAAAGTGGCGCATCTCGATGTCGGGCTGCACCCGCTCAAGAAACGCCTCAAACAGCGGCGCGGTCGCATCGGGATCATACTCAACTGGGATCATCTTCGACAGCAGCTGGTCGCGCTCGTGCGGGATCACCTCAAGCGAGGCGATCTTCCCCTTGCCATCCTTATCCGCATCAACCGAAAACCGAAGCAAACCGGTGCGGGTGTTCACGTCCAGCTCATTGGCATCGAGGCTTTCGAAATCCTCTGCCAGATCGGTCCGGCTCTCGTGCATCATATGCGTGATCGGGCCGTTGTTCCCGGCGTTCTTGGCATGGGTCAGGCGACGGCCAACCGCGCTCTTGTGCGATTTCAGCACCCCGTCGATGGCCTTCAGCCGTGTCACGATCTGGCTAAGCTCGGAATCGTGATCATCCTGCCGCTGCGCGGCGGCCATTCCCTCCAGCTCGACCTGACGCGCCTTGAGGCTGCGCTCTTCTTCCAACAGCTTGGCCTCGCGCTTGGTCGGTTCGATGAAATCCACTTCACGCTCGATCAGCGACCAAACCTTCTGCGCACGACTGCGAATTGCCAGTTCATCAGGATCTTTCAGCCAGCGCTGCCCGGTCCATGAGAACCAACCGACACGCGGCACGAACATGACATCCTCGCCGAAATGCGTGATGAAGCGCTGGCCATTGCCATAATCATTCAGCGGCTGCTGGGCGGCATGACGCAGGCGATCGGGATCAACGTCATCGGGCTGCGGGGGCTGCGGGGCATCTGGGCCCGGATCAGCCGGGGGGACAGGATCGGCCGGCACAGCATCGCGCGACCCGTCCGGAAACAAGGGCGTGACGCTCGACAGCGGATCGCGCTTCTTTGGGTTGCTCTCATCGGTCATGTTATCCTCATTTCGCGGGTTTGAAAGTCGTCAACGATGCGGCGCAGCACTTGCAGCTGCCTGGCCGAAGGCGCGAACGGTCCACGCCTCACCCGACCCAAGATCGAAATGCAAAAGCCCCTCTCCCAAGGCGTCACATTGCGATCACGCACCAAAATCGGCAGGTAACGCAGCAGCCGGTCGACCTCTTCTGGCGACACGACGGTCACGCTGCGCCTCTCTGGAAATTCCCCTCCGGATCAACGCGCGCCATGAATGCATGCCGATCGGCATTGCTCATCTGCTCCCACAGATCCACGAAGATGCGCTTGCGTGCGCTTTCGGCAAATGTGGCGCGCTCGATGCGCCGCAATCCGGCACCGACATAAGCCTCGATCTCTGCTGTGGTGGCGATATCGGCCCAAAATCCGGCATCAGACCGCAGCTTGCTCCAGATATCTACATCCGGCATGCCGGCCGACACGTATTCCAGCCAGCCCTGCATCAACTCGGCGACGCCCGGAATATCCTCTTCCGGGATCGACATCAGGATAAGCGCCAGCTGACCACAGGTCTTTTCCAGCCGCATTTCCCGGAGCATGTCCGCGCGCCAGGTCTCCAGCGCCTCGATACGCTGTTGCTCAGTCATGCTGCGCCTCCCCGGAGTTCAGGGCGTCCCAGTGAGTAGACGCCTGATGCTCATAAAACTTGCGCAGGGCGCGCTGCAGATAGACCAGTTCAGCCGCCCGCGCCCGATCGCCATCTGCCGAAACAAAGGCAACCGCGCAGTCGCGCACTGGCTTCAGATGCGACGAACACTTGTCGACCTCTTTCAGCGCGCCGGTCAGAACCTCGCGCCACAGATCCGCGTTCGGCCCGGACCATGCGCCCGTGACCAGGGCCACTGCTGTTGTGATCAGCGCCGCCTGCGCCTTTTGCGCGCGGTCCATCACAAAGTCCTCAGAACATGCCAGCGCGACAGCAGGCGCGAATAGGAAATCCCCAATTCCAGCGACAAATTATTCATCGCCTCATACCGACCCTGACAGCGCAGCAACTGCAGGTCGCGATCCAGCGTCCAGAAATCCGGAAACGGTATAGTGCCCCGCTCCCGCGCCACCATCAGACGGCGCTCGCCTGCGGGAACCTCTCTCTCCGACGCTACTATCGCGAGCGCGACCTTCGCTGCCGGCCGCTTCTTCTGCGCGCGCTTGCGGCGCACATAACCATCCCCGCGGGTTACCATGCGCGGATCGTAACCGTACCGCCGCGCCGCCTTGCTGATAGCTGGCCCGCTCACGCCGTAACGCTCGCCGATCTTCTCAACCGTAGCACCACTGCCCCACAGCTGCCGAAACTCGACATCGTCCGGAACCCTGATCCTCGCCCAAGGCCTCATGCCGCCACCCACGGATCACGGTCACGCGCAAAGTGCTGCTCCGCGAGGATGTGCGTCTTGCACTGTTTAACCTGACAGTCCTGAGCTTTGGTGCGACCGGAAACCGGGCCGTTATTCTCGCCGTAGGGTCCGCCCTCATCACAGCGCCGACCGGACGCCAACGCCGCCGTCAGCGCCTTGTCCGCATCATCCGCTGTGCGCCGCTGTGCCGCGATCTCGCCACCGCAGGCAAGATATCCGCAGCCATCTATCCAGTTGTCCATGTGAGCCGGATTGCTCTTGATCCGCGCGCACTTGAGAAGGACCATCATCACGGCCACATCATCCGCGCCCACTGGCACATCCAGATGCGCCGACCAATAGGCTGCAATTCGACCGAAATTGCGCTCTGCATCGCCATGTGTGGCTGCGCGATCGCGGCTCACATACTCATTGGCTGTCGCCAGTATCTCCGAACGTTTCATATCGTCACCCCCGCCACCGCACCGGGACGCAAACCGTCTGCGCCCCGGCTTCGGGAGGGAATTAGGGGGGCCATTCCGCGCGACGCGCCCCCCTCGGTCGCGACCCAGACAGGCAAGGAAAGCCCACGCGCGGATGTTCGGTTATGGCAATGGTTGTGACGCCGCGCGGCCAAAACGGGCCGGGACACCTGCCTTTGTGCCGTGCTATCAGCGGTCCGACAGGTCAAGTGGACCTCACCTACCCCCGCGGCGCAGAAGGAGGCGCGAACAGACATGGCAGGAAGAAAACGCTTCTCCGATTTGGAGATGACCCAATGGGAAGAGGCCGCAGAAACGAAGCGCCCAAGCCCGATCGAATACCCCAACGCGGATGAAATTCCCCGAACCACCGGCCTTGCGCTGCACGCCCTACCCGATGGTATCGCGGCACGCTTTCGCCAGGCGGACGGATCCGAGGTCACGCTCAACCTCAACCCGATCGTCGCCTTCTCGCTGGCGCGCACCATTACCGCAGGCGGCGTCGCGGCAGGCTGGCTGAACACAAACGGACAGCCCTGCAATCCGATCGACACGGACGAGTGATGCAGCGCGGCCATGATCAATGCTCCCCATGGCCGCGGATCATACGCACTGGCGTCAGCATCGGAATGATGTCACCAGTGGCGCCTGCACGCATAGATAACGCGATGCCCTCTGGCAGCATTGGCCCAGGCCCAGGCTTAGGCTCACTCACCCGGACCATGCGCGCTTCGATCAGCGGAATAAGATCAGGTGTTGGAAAATTCATGAAAACGCTCCCTTGAAAGAAAGGTGGACGGCGCGGACATCCCCATGCGCACGCCGTCCCAGTTTCCCGGCCAGGCAAACCCCCGATGAGGACGGAGAAAGCAGGTTGTCGAACCGGGTATTCATGTTGCCAACTGGGGCTTTTCCCCAACAGCAGGCTCACTGCAGCGCACCAGACGCGCACCGAGCAGCCGAGTTAGGCCGTCTCCTCCTGGAGCTGGCAGCCCAAGCCGAGAAAGAGACTGGGCATAACTCTCACTGACCTCGGGTTTACTGTGCCGCACAAAACGGACACCATCGATCTTGATCCACTCTGGGCCCAAACAAGCAATCACTGCACTCCTCCGATCATGTGGAAATATTTTTCCGCTTTTGATTTCAGCCGAAAATACTTGGACAAGGCCCGCTCGGAGCGGGCCTCGAACCAACGGGCTTTGATGTAAGTAAAGACCTTCACGGACGCCCTCCGAAGCTGGACAGGCCGAACTCAACACCGGCGATCAGTGCGACCGCAGTGACGTATCTCAACGAGGCGTCATTGTTGCAGCGCAGCCAGTTCTGAACCTGCCGCGGTGACACATCGAGCACCCGCGCGGCCTTGTGTGAGATTTCATGTTCCGATGAGGACGGGAACGCCCGCCAGAGCAGCGCCGCGAACCAGCGGCGGCTGGCGGTTTCGTGATCAACCGAATTACTCGCAAGATTTTTCAATGGGGTTACTCCATGCTTGTGGAGTGAGGAGGAAATTGGATTGTTGTTTTTACGAATGGTTGCGGGGGTCATTGGCTGGCCCCCGTTTTTTCCCTGTGACTTTGCGCCCTCTCAAGGGCGATTCTTTCAAGCGTCAGCTCAAGACCGCGCCGTTGAGCCGCCTCAACTAATGCGACGTCATAGTGGGCCGGAATGCTTTGCCGATGACGCCAGGCCGCAACCGTTGGGTAAGGGCACCCGATGTCCTTAGCGAGCGCGGCCATAGACGGCCAAAGGGTGAGGATATGCTTCATGCATAACTATATGCGTTATGTATTTTTTCCTGTCAATGCCTATTGCATAGACAAACCAGCTAAGAGCAATGCATGAATGCAATATACGATCGACTTAAAGAAGCTCGCGAAAAAGCAGGCTATGAAACTGCCGCCGATGCAGCCGGCGCCTTTGGCTGGCCATACCCAACCTATGCCGCCCATGAGAATGGCTCGCGGGGCTTTCGTGCTGAAACAGCACAGCGCTATGCAAAGGCCTTCCGCGTCACCGCTCACTGGCTTTTATACGGCGACGAAAATATTGACCGCGTGGAAGACGGCGAGCCAGCGCCCAGCAATGCAGCCCTGGTACCAGTCTATGACGTCGCCGCCAGCGCCGGCAATGGAACGGTGGTCGAGTACGAAGCCGAAATCTACAGCCTCGCGTTCCCACCCGACTACCTGAAAAAGCTGACCAGCAGCAGCCCTACGAACCTCGCGATCATCAGCGTCAAGGGCGACAGCATGGACCCGACGCTGGTGGATGATGATGTGGTTCTACTTGACACCTCGAAGACAAACCTCAGCTTTGACGGCCTTTTTGTAATCCGCTTTGATGATGCGCTACACGTGAAGCGAGTCGGCAGATCCGCCAAGCCCGGACACGTGACTATCATCTCGGATAACACCGCTTTTCGCGACATTGAGGCCAGCAAAGGCGACCTAAATGTTGTTGGGAAAGTACTTTGGTATGGGCGAAAAGTTTAGACTATTGAGGATTAATTTGATGCGTGGACTTATGGCAACCACAATTTTGATGATCTCTATGGAAGCGGCAGCCGCGCAAGAGGAGTGCGCTAAGATTGCGGACCCAGATGATCGACTCAACTGTTTCGATCACTCATATAAGGTCACTGAGATAGTAGAAACCGCTAGCGACTGGGATGTTCGAATCGACAAGTCAAAGCTAGACGACAGCACTACTGTCGTAATGGCAGTCGATAGCGACAACTCAATAACTCAACAGCTTGGCGGGTCATCCGCGGGCAATCTGATCATTCGCTGCCAAGAGAATACGACCTCCATATACCTTACTTGGGGCGGACACTTTATGGCCGACATTCAAGGCAAGGGTCGAGTAGACTACCGCATAGATGACAGGAAGGCTGCGAGGTCAAGCATGAGAGCATCGACTGACAATAAGGCTCTAGGCCTCTGGAACGGAGCATCTTCTATTCCCTTCATAAAGGCGATGTTCGGCGGGGTCAGCCTTTATGTCCGCGCCACTCCATTCAGCGAATCACCTGTCGAGATGACATTTAACATTTCCGGACTAGAGGAGGAGATCGCGCCACTTCGCGAGGCTTGCAACTGGTAAATATGAGCCTCCGGCGCTCTCGCGCCCGGCCTCATTGACCCGTGGATCTGGAGAGAAAGGCGCGGCGCGGGCGGGGTAGACGTTTGATACCTGTAGACTTAAGAAGGGCTCGTCCCTATATGTAGAGGGCAACCGAACGTCTCTTAATTTGTTAATTGGCGCAAGACGCGCCTGATGGTGGAGACATGACTTACAACGCCCGAAAAGCTGCACAGACAATCGCGTTCTTCGTTATGAAGAACGGTGCGCTACCGCTTGCCGTTATCAAAGCGGTAAAGCTCGTATACCTTGCGGATCGTGAAAGCATCAGCCGCTTCGGCTTCCCCATTCAGGACGAAGACCGGGTCTCAATGAAACACGGGCCTGTGAACTCCGACACCTACTCGATGATAAACGGCGAGTGTGACCCAGCTAATACTGGCTGGTCATTGTATCTACGCGATCGCGAAGACAATAAGATTTCCCTTGCCCGACCCGACTTGACCGAGGATGACCTCGATGAACTTAGCGAGGCCGATATTGAAGCCTTAAATGCGACCTGGGATCGCTTCGGGCATATGGGAAAATGGCAGCTGCGCGACTGGACACACGTCCAAGCCAACATTCCTGAGTGGGAGAACCCTGGTAGTTCCTCATGGGTTATCCCGCTAGAGCGGATTATGGGACACCTCAACATACCCAACGTGGAAGAACAGGTTGCCACTGTGCGCGATTTCGACCACATTGACCGTATTTTTCAGACGCTCTGATTCCGAATGTCTTTTCGGCGTGCAGGGACTATTCTCATCCCATCTGGCCCCTCTCACGACAGCGCGCGCCCGCATCTTCATGTGATATGCAATGACACAGACGCTAACGGCCTCAATCTAATCGTGTCCATTACCACGTGGACCAACGACCTCTGCGATCCTACCTGCCGGATTGAGGCGCATGAACATCCCTGGTTGCGCCACCAATCTTACATCCTTTACCGCAAAGCATCTGTGCGAGAAGCCGTAAAGCTTAACGCAGGCATTCACCAAGGCATCTTTAAAATCCGTAAGGAGATGAATGCACAGACCTTTCTGCGAGTTAGGAATGGAGTCTGCACATCGCCGCACACCCCACGAAAAATCAAGAGATACTTCGGCTGCTCCTAACCCCAAACCCTCAACCCCCGCTCCGGCGGGGTTTTTCTTCGTCGCCGGTGGCTGGAAACAACCACCGGCAGCGATCAGCATCGTGCCACCTATCCAAGTGGAACACCCATTTCGGCGAGCTTAGCGCGCAAATAGCCGACGCCAATATCTTTCATGATTCCGAGACTTACTCCCGCCATACTCGCGGATGCTACTTTGGTTTTTTGCCAAATTTTGTCGTCCCGGATCGCCGCGCAGAAATCATGACCGGCGTTTGTCATCCTGAAAATTCCACCATAACGTCCACTCTCCTCCAGAAACCCAGCGTCAGCTAGGCACTTTAGGTGATAGTATCGCCTACATTCCTCATGGGTCATACTAAGATGCTTAGCCGCTAATAAAAGCGGCTCGTCGCTGTCCTCAAAATCCGGCATCAACGTTCGGATCAAATCGTCATCCCGGCGCATAATTTTATCCCCCGCACATATCCGGACAGGATGCCGAGCTGTGCTCGATTCTGCTAGCGCCATACCACCTCCCCCATCAGTCCCCGCGCCGGTTTTTCCATTCCAGCATATCAGGTGATTCTTTGGCGATCTACATCCCGCATACCCTCTATGCATCGAGCATTGACTCCGGGCTATGCGCTATGCATAATCGATCTATATCGAGCACAAGGGAAGCCGCAATGGTCTGCACTAACCGAATCGCCTTCATCATCGACGTAGTCGGCGGCGCCGCGATCTTCCTTACCCTCTATGCCGGCCCGCTGGCCGCCCACGCTTTCGGAGGCTGACAATATGAGCTCCCACCAAAACACCGAAACCGCCCGCTTTGTCGCCACCCACCCCGAGCACTACATCGATCGCCCGCACCTTTATTCGGCGGCATGGCGCATCCTCAAGGAAGCCCGAGGCCAAGGCGTCGATCCCCGCCATATCGGCGCGTCGCGGCACTGTGTCGTCACGGCTGATCCGGTCCTTGAACGCATCCGCCCCCGGATCCACGCCCGCGCCGTCGAGCTCGGCATCACCGGCCCCGCGCCGCTGATCTTCGGAGGGACGCTGGCATGATCGGATCACGCCCGATTGAAGTCATCTCCGAACAGGGATTGTCCCGCCTGATTGTGCGCTCGCTTGTTGATGCGATTGCTGACTGGCGGCTCGTCAGAATAGATCGTAGTCATTCTTGCCTTGACGTCAGCCATGTCGGCTCCGCGCTCAAGCTCAGCAAGCAGACCATAGTAACGGCGGCGCAGGTCCGCGTGGAGCACGGCGGATTCGCCGAAGCCCCAGACAAGCGATGCAGCGCCTATAACAGCAATCAGCGCGCCCGCAGCCTGACCAACTATCGGATAGCTGGCCCCAAATCCGGCGATTGCGCCAGACCCCAGAACAATCATGAGAAAGGTCAGGCCGCGATGGATGCGCCCAAGCCAGTGCTGACTGATGTCGTGATAAAGCGCGCATCGCAGCAAGTCGAAGCGCACAAGCTCTATTTCGGTGGCTTTTTCGGCGGTTTCACCCCCGGCGGAAATCGATCCGGCTGGGGTACCGGTGGCATCGGCCTTTGCGGTGGCGTGACGATCGGGATCGGTTTCGTCGGTTTCGTCGGCTTCTTGGCCCATCTCGTATCTCCCATTTTGAATCGTGTCTCCTTCAGGGCTTGCAACAAGGGGATGCGGCTGGGTGCGTCGTGTAAGGGCGTACCCAGCACAAACGCTACAGCCCGCGATCGCATACAACAAGATTTCGCTGCATCTCCTGCGGCAGACGCACATCGGAGGGCTTTGGCATGAATGATGTCCACCACGACTGGCGCGACCAGTGGATCATCGACGAAGTGGCGCGCGCCGCCGAAAACGACAGAAGGATCGCCAGCATCCAGCGCGCCCGCCGCATTGCCTGGATCGGCCCCGCGCTGATCATCCTCGCGGCCCCGATCGGCCTGCTGCTCTGCATCCTGTTTTACACCCTGATCTGAATGGAGGCAGACATGACGCCCAAGGAACTCCGCGCTCTGTCGCGCCCGAAAATCCGGAAGCTTGCCCGTCACGGCAAGCTCATGGACACCACCTTCAAGGTGTTTCAGCGGGCGGTCTATCCCGGCGCGGCGCCCGACCAGGTGAACGCCCTGCGTATTGCCTTCTTTGCCGGCGCGCAGGAAATCAACGCGCTCCTTCTTGCCAGCCTCGATGAGGAGGAAGATCCAACAAACGGCGATCTCGACTTTATGTCACACTGGCGAGCCGAAATTGAACGTTTCCAAGAGCGGGCCATCGCGGTCATGAAGGCTACGCGTGGAAGGGCGAACTGATGCAGCCCCTCCGAATTTCCAACGCAACCCGCGTCCTCGCTGAGACCCAGAATGAATATTATGCGCTGGCCATCCGCGACGAAGAAATCGGCGGCGTGAACACCATGACCAGCGTGTGGGAGCCAGCGCCCCGCGAGATGGCGGACCTTGCCAATGGCGGGGCGGTTCGGTTGACCATCATCGGCACCGGGCATCCGCCCGTGATGCTGACAACGCAGCCCGCGCCAGAGGGCGAATAGACATGGCCCCGCTGCGTGTCACGCCTAGATTGCTGTCCGCACCGCTGGCGGCTGAGTATCTTGCGGTGTCCGTCAGCACATTACGACTGCTGCCAATCCCCCGGCGCGCGCTGGGGTCACGGCGCCTCTATGACGCCCGCGACCTTGACGCCTATGCCGACTCGCTGCCTTATGATGAGCCTAAGGGTGAAAATACGTGCGACGATCTG
The DNA here is from genome assembly GCF_016307205.1 of Pontibaca salina. Classification (GTDB taxonomy): domain Bacteria; phylum Pseudomonadota; class Alphaproteobacteria; order Rhodobacterales; family Rhodobacteraceae; genus Pontibaca; species Pontibaca salina. The sequence continues at coordinate 99,460 of NZ_JAEIJD010000001.1, forward strand.
TTCGGCTGAAATACTTAATGGCGAATGGCCGCTTCAAGAGCGGGCGCACCCGGTACTATTATCGCCGCGCCGGTCGCCGCATTCCCCTGCCCGACTTCCCTGCCGATCACCCTGAATTCTTGGCACAATATGCCGCTGCTGCAAAACAATTTGACGAACGACCGCAACCTGGCCCCAATCATCAGACCGGAACCATCGGAGCCGGAATCAGGGCATTTCTGGCGTCCGACCACTACCTGAGCCGAGCCGCATCAACCCGCGCTGTCTGGCGGCGCATGCTGGAGCACTTGGAAGCAGACTATGGGAAGGCGATGATGGCCGACCTGCTGCCCCGCCACATCCGCAAGGACCTTGCGAAGCTGCCACCGCATCCGGCAAACAATCGCCTCAAGGTCTGGCGCGCTCTTGGCAAATGGTGGGTAAACTCGGGGCTGCTGGACATGGACCCTGCCCGCGATGTGACCGCCCGAGAAACTCCAAAGACGGAAGGGCACGCACCGTGGGATCGCGCAGAGATAGAGGCATTCCGTGCGCGATGGGGATACGATACCCCGCACCGACTTGCGTTTGAGCTGATCTTTTGGACCGGTGCGCGGCGCAGTGATGTCGTGAGGCTTGGCCCCGGCATGGTCGATGCGCAGGGCTGGCTGGTCTATGTGCAGCAGAAAACAGGCGGGCGCGTCGAGGTGCCATTCACTGCGCCCGCCCCTGAATGGGCAGAGCCAGACCAGCACCTGGCCAACGCCATCGCGGCGCAAAGGGACCGGCACATGACTTGGGTCGTCACCCGAACCGGCAAGGCTCGATCATCAAAAGCCTTCGGGGCATGGTTTGCCACTGCGGCACGGGCTGCGGGAATCGCTGGAAAGACCGCCCACGGCCTGCGCAAGTCGCGCGGAATCGTCATGCGCGAGAACGGCGCAACGCTTGATCAGCGGATGGCTTGGCTAGGGCACGATTCCGCATCAGAAGCGCACCATTATGGCCGCGCGGCAGACGTGCGCCGGATCATTTCAGGAACGGAAAGTGCCCACTCGTCTGACATAAGTGCCCAATTGCCAGCAAATATCGTTATAAAGCAATAGGTTAAAAAATATATGGTGCACCCATCAGGATTCGAACCTGAGGCCTTCGCCTTCGGAGGGCGACGCTCTATCCAGCTGAGCTATGGGTGCCCTTGGTTCCCGCAACGGAGTTCGGGCAGGGTCGTAATGTCTCACTTCTCTCATTCCTTGCGACCGTCGGCAGCTCCGAACCTGACATCTGCAAGAAATGTCGCGGTCCTGACGGGCTAAGGTCACGAGGACGGGGTATAACGGGACAGTGCCCCGCCCGCAATCGCAAATTCACCCACAGTCAACCAAGCAGTTCATGAGCCAGTTCCAAAGCCTCAACCAATACATCAACCTCGGCCTTGGTGTTGTACAGGCCAAACGAAGCGCGGCAGGTAGCAGAAATCCCTAGAAAATCCATTAACGGACCGGCACAGTGATGGCCCGCCCGCACGGCCACCCCCTTCTTGTCAAGAATCGTCGAGATATCGTGGGCATGTGCGGCGCCCTCCAGGGTAAAGGAAAAAATCGCGGCCTTATTCGGCGCCGTGCCCTGTAAGGTTAGCCAGTTCAACCCGCCAAGGCGCTCGAGCGCGTAATCGCGCAACACCCCTTCATGCGCCGCGATCTGCTCCATCCCAAGGTCCATCATATATTCCAGCGCCGCGCCCATTCCGATGGCCTGAACGATGCCCGGTGTGCCGGCTTCGAACTTCATCGGCGGATCATTATAGATCACGCGGTCCTTGCTGACTTCGCGGATCATGTCTCCGCCACCGATGAATGGGCGCATCTCGGCCATGCGCTCGGGACGGATATGGATCGCGCCCGACCCCGATGGTCCATAAAGCTTGTGGCCGGTGATCGCGTAAAAATCACATCCGATATCGGAAACGTCGACAGGCATATGCACCGCCGCCTGACTGCCATCGACCAGAACCGGCACGCCCTTGTCATGGGCACCTCGCGTAATCGCCTTTACATCAACAACGGTCCCCAACACATTGGAGCAATGGCTGACCGCGACCAGTTTCGTACGCGGTCCGATGGCATCTATCACCGCCTGCGGGTCCAGTGCTCCCGTGGCATCCACATCGACCCATTTCAATACAACTCCTTGGCGTTCACGCAGGAAATGCCAGGGCACAATATTGGCGTGATGTTCCATTACCGAGAGGACGATCTCGTCGCCCGCCTGCAGCCGCGGCATGGCCCAGCCATAGGCGACCATGTTGATACCTTGGGTTGCGCCGGAATTCAGCACGATTTCATGTTCCGAGGACGCGTTCAGAAAACGCGCCACGATGCCGCGTACGGCTTCGTATTTTTCGGTCATGATATTGGAAAGATAGTGCAAACCCCGGTGAACATTGGAATATTCTTCGGCGTAACCACGCGTGATTGCGTCGATGACCACTTGCGGCTTTTGTGCCGAAGCTCCGTTGTCGAGATAGGTCAGCGGTTTGCTGTTGACCTTGCGCGACAGGATCGGGAAATCGGCACGAATCTTGTCAATGTCATACATGGGCATATGCCTCCAGGAACGAGCCTCCGACAAAGCTCAGGATGAACGTCAGAACCAGCAGGATCGCCAGCGCCGAGATCAGCAGAACCCCAGCCGAACGCATCAGCGAGCCAAAATTGTGGGCCTGATTAATGAAGTGCAGCATAATGAAGATACCGTAGAATACAGCCGCCAGCACCACCATCGCCGAAAGCACGGGCGCCAGCAACGCAAGGAACAACGCGACAGCCTGAATCGCCACACGCAGAAGCTGGATCCAGCCCACCAGAACCATGATATCTTCAAGCGTGCCGGTCCCGCCCAGCAGTCGACCAAATACGTGCAGCGACACCACGCTCAGCGACAACCCAGCAGCGACGACGACGAAATACAGGATTGGCGCCGGTAACAGCACACTAAGCTCCGGGGGCGGCGGCAATGCAATGTTGGACACCGCAAACAACAGGGCATTCAACACAGCCACCAGCAACAGCGCAGTCCATAGCACATCGCGCGTCAGGCCAAGGCCGATCAGCGTTCGGGCTGCTCCCGCTGGGTCGGTGATGGTGGCAACGGTCAGTGGGCGCCAGTCGGTACCGGTCATGTCGGAGCCCTTTCGGCAACTGTTAGGGTGGAAATCCAGAACCACACAAACACCGCCAGCCAGACAAAGCCAACCCCCGAAACCGCCGGTCCGGGCCCGATGAACCCGGCCACCAGCCCGTGCAGCAGCAATAACGGGGTTGAAGCCAGAAGCGACCAGAACAGCGCCAGACGCGCCCCGAACCAATCGCCCCTCCCGCCCAGTATCCGCGCCAGCAAATGCGAAACTCCCGCCAGCGCATACATCAGCAAGGGAGCAATGAAGATCCAGGCCAGCAAGGTGCCCCCCATCAGCATATTCAAATCCTCACCCGTCAGATGGGCCTCTCGCGCAAGGCGCGGCATCTGCGCAATAAATACGATGACGCAGGCACCCATGAGAAAGGCCAGCGCGCGATCTTCGCGCTGGCCCATCGTCATGAGGCGCCGCATGACCCGCCCCGGCGCGGCATAGGTTGCCGCGATGTCATTGGTCACTGGCATCAGCGTCGGCGTGAGAGCCAGTTTTCCAGCCGGGAAACGATGTCTTCGGCGATCGCTTGATCTTCGATCTCGTCCACCGCTTCGGCCAAAAATGCCAGCGTCAGCAGATCCGCCGCGCGATCTTCCGGCACACCGCGAGAGCGCAGATAGAACAGCGCGGTTTCGTCGATTTCCCCGCTGGTGCACCCGTGCGAGCACGCCACGTCATCGGCATATATTTCCAGCTCGGGCTTTGCCAGAAACTGGCTGTCACCGTCCAACATCAGCGCTTGGCTAAGCTGATAACCATCGGTCTTCTGTGCGCCCTCTTTCACCAGGATCTTGCCCTGGAAGACGCCCACCGCGCCGTTGCGCAGCACCTTTTTGAACACCTGACGGCTTTCGCAGTTCAGCGCATCATGGGTGATAAAGATGGTATCGTCATGTAAAAAATCACCGTCGCCTACACAGGCTCCCGCGATATGAACGATCGCATCATCACCGGTCAGTTCCACCACCGCTTCATTGCGGGTTAGGTGTCCGTTCACCGTCATGGTGAATGATTTGAAGCTGGACTCAGCACCCAAGCGCGCAAAGATATGTGTCACGGCGCTGCGCTCATGGTCGCGCCCTTGCGAACGGATATGATGCAGCTTGCCACCATCGGCGATGTCGATTTCCATGCACTTGCTGAAACGCGCGCCAGCGGGTCCATTTTCTAGAATCGTAGCCTCGGCCCCAGATTCCACCCGGATTACATGGTGCAGCATCGGATCAGAATCTTCTGCCACGTGGTGATAGACCACGCTGATCGGCTTGCTTGGTTTTCCAGTGACGCGAATTACGACGCCATCCGGCGCGAAGGCCGTATTCAGCGCCGCCAGTGGACGTGCCACCGGGGTCTGAGCGCGCTCTTCCAGTGTGCCGTACAGATCTCTCGCCCAATGGATGTCTTGATCGGCGATCTCGGCCAGACGTTCAATACTGACGCCCTCTAATTTCAGATCGTCCGAGGCTTGCGCGTCAAATACGCCATCCACGAAAACGATCTTCAGCCGATCAAAGCTGTCAAACAACTCGCCTTCGTCGGTCTCCAGAGCCTTCGCGTGCGGCGCATCCGGCCCTACCAAAACGTCCGGGCGGGTGAATTTCCAGTATTCGTCGCGTCGATCCGGCAAGCCGGAACTCTGCACCCTTGCCAGTGCCGCACGGCGCGCAGGTTCGCTCCAGCCCCCTTCTGGCAGACTGAGCGCGGCAAGCCGGGTCTCGGTTGCGGTTTCCTTAATCTTGGGAAGGGCCATTTTTACGCCACCTCAGCCAGAATATCGGCATAGCCATTGTGTTCGACTTCAAGCGCCAGTTCGGGGCCGCCCGTTTTCACGATTCGTCCGTCGGCCATGATGTGCACGACATCCGGTTTGATATGGTCTAGCAGTCTTTGGTAATGGGTAATAACCATGAACGCACGCCCTTCGTCACGCAGCGCATTGACGCCGGTTGCAACCAGCTTCATCGCGTCGACATCCAGCCCCGAATCGGTTTCATCCAACATGCACATACGCGGCTCTAGCATCGCCATCTGCAAGATTTCATTGCGCTTTTTCTCGCCGCCAGAAAAACCCACATTCACCGGACGTTTCAGCATCTCGGCATCGATTTCCAGATCTTTGGCTTTGGCGCGCACCTCTTTCAGGAACTCCGCAGCGCTCAGCTCCTCCTGCCCGCGAGCCTTGCGCTGCGCGTTTACCGCTGTGCGCAGGAAGGTCATATTGCCGACGCCGGGAATTTCCACGGGGTACTGAAACGCCTGAAACAGACCGGCTGCGGCGCGCTCCTCTGGCTCCAGTTCCAAAAGGTCGGTGCCGTCCAGCGTGGCAGTACCCTGCTTGACCTCATAGCCCGGACGACCAGACAGCACATAGGCCAGTGTCGATTTCCCCGAGCCATTCGGCCCCATAATCGCGTGGACCTTACCGGCCTCGATTTTCAGGTCCACACCTTTCAGGATTGCCTTGTCTTCTTCGGCAAGTTCGACGTGCAGGTCTTTGATTTCCAGCATAATATCCTCGTCATCTGTCTCATATTCCCAGCGTCATGCGCCGGCTGTTTCAGGTATTGCCTACAACGCCGCGCAGGCGGCGCTGTAATGATCGGCCCGAGGCGGGACAGGCATTGCGAAACTGTCCGGCGCCCCTTCTTTGCCCGCTCCGGGTCAGCCGACGCTGCCTTCCAGCGAAATCGCGACCAATTGCTGCGCCTCCATGGCGAACTCCATCGGCAACGCTTGTAGAACGTCCTTGCAGAAGCCATTGACCACCAGTGCAACGGCCTCTTCCTCGTCCATCCCGCGCGAGCGGCAATAGAACAACTGGTTCTCGTCCACTTTGGACGTGGTCGCTTCATGCTCGACCCGGGCGGAGTTGTTCTTAGCCTCGATATAGGGGATCGCATGCGCCCCGCATTTGCTGCCGATCAGCAGGCTGTCACACTGCGTGAAATTGCGCGCGTTTTTAGCCTTCGGGTGCATCGACACCAGTCCGCGATAGGTGTTTTGCGCCTGGCCGGCGCTGATCCCCTTGCTGACGATACGCGATTTGGTGTTTTTGCCCAGATGGATCATCTTGGTGCCGGTATCAGCCTGCTGCCAGTTGTTGGTGATGGCAATCGAATAGAACTCGCCCTGGCTGTCATCACCACGCAGAATGCAGCTGGGATATTTCCACGTCACCGCTGCGCCGGTTTCCACCTGCGTCCACATCACCTTGGAGCGGTCGCCCCGGCAATCGGCACGTTTGGTCACGAAGTTATAGATCCCGCCCTTGCCGTCCTCGTCGCCGGGATACCAGTTCTGGACGGTGGAGTATTTCACCTCGGCGTCTTCCTCGACGATGATCTCAACCACAGCGGCGTGCAATTGCGCTTCGTCCCGCTTCGGGGCGGTGCACCCTTCGAGATAGCTGACATAGGATCCCTTGTCGGCGATGATCAAGGTGCGCTCGAACTGGCCGGTGTTCTCGGCGTTGATGCGGAAATAGGTGCTCAACTCCATCGGGCAACGCACCCCCGGCGGCACATAAACAAATGAACCATCCGAGAACACGGCCGAATTCAGCGTCGCATAATAGTTGTCCGAGACCGGGACCACGGTGCCGAGATATTTCTTTACCAGGTCGGGATAGTCGCGAATTGCGTCGCTGATCGAGCAGAAAATGACCCCTGCCTTCTTCAGGTCATCTTGAAATGTTGTGCCAAGCGAAACACTATCGAACACCGCGTCCACCGCGACTTTGCGGCCTTCGGCAGGCGCGCCCTCGGCCCCTTCGACACCAGCAAGAATTGCTTGCTCACGCAGCGGAATGCCCAGCTTTTCATAGGTTGCCAGCAGCTTAGGATCGACCTCATCCAGCGATTTCGGTTTGACCATCATCGATTTCGGACGCGCGTAATAATACTGATCCTGAAAGTCGATTTTTGGGTAGTCGACCATTGCCCAGTCCGGCTCGACCATCTTTAACCAGCGGTCATAGGCTCCCAACCGCCACTCGGTCATCCATTCCGGTTCTTCGTTTTTTTCGCTGATCAAACGAACGATATCATGGGTTAACCCTTTAGGAGCGTATTCCATCTCGATATCGGTCGACCAGCCGTGCTTATAGGTGCTGCCGACCTCGCGTACGGCATCAACCGTGTCCTGATCGACACCTTCCTTAACTTGGCTGTGGTCTAATGCGGTCATTTGATCGCTCCTCTTTGCTTTCACGTCACGCCGCACGGGCGCGATGTTTCTTTTCGCTGGCCAGCCACCTATCGGCAAAGCGCAGCACATCTTGCTCACTCGTCTCCAGCCCCAGCGACACACGAATCGCGCTGGCCGCTGAAAGCTCGTCAAATCCCATTGCACGCAACACTCGGCTGGCACTGACCTTTCCGCTGGAACACGCCGATCCAGCGCTGATCCCGAAACCGGCCAGATCCATCTGCATGACCTGCGTCTCGCCTTTCCAGCCCGGTGTGACAAGGCAAAGCGTATTGGGAAGACGGCGCGACTCTTTCCCGATAGAAATAGTCACACTTGCGCCAGTCACAAGAACCTGCTCCAATTTATCCCGCAAAAGGGACACTCTGTCCCACTTGCCATCTGCCAGATCGCGCGCTGCTGCAGCGGCGGCCGCGCCAAATCCGGCAATTCCGATCAGATTCTCGGTGCCGGCCCGGCGCCCCATCTCCTGACCGCCACCACGTAACTGCGCCGCCAAGTCGGTGCCGCGCCGCACGACCAACGCGCCCACACCTTTCGGGCCGCCCAGTTTATGTGCCGAAATCAACGCCATCTGCGCACCCGACCAGTTGAACGCAAAGGGCAGCTTCCCAAAGCCCTGCGTCGCATCGCAGACCGCCAGCCCCTCTGGCAGGTCCTGCACAATCCCGGTTTCCGAATTCGCCAGTTGCAGCACCGACTTCGCCGGATCCGTCACCTGCACGGCCCCGTCTGCTCCAACCGTCAATCCAGTCTCGACCCAGGCGGCGACGGCGTCATGCTCGATACCCGCGCCCAGCAGGCCGCGCCCAGCGCAAGCAAGGGCCGCCGCCTCGGTTGCCCCCGAGGTAAACACAACATCGGCCCCTTCAGCGCCAAAGGCTTCGGCCACCTGCGCGCGCGCGCGCTCGATCAAGGATTTTGCCGCGCGCCCTTCGGCATGAACCGACGACGGATTGCCGATCAAATCCATGGCCGCACACATCGCCGCGCGCGCCTCTGGCCGCAATGGCATCGTGGCATTGTGATCCAAATAGCTCCGCTCCATCACACCCGCTTCTTTCTGGCTTCAAATACCCCGGGGGGAAGCGCCAAAGGCGTTGGGGGGCGGCGCCCCCCTGCAGGGCCGGAAAGTTTACGCATCGTCAACCACCGCGAACAGATTGGGCACCGCTGGACATGGTGCCAATTCATTCTGCACGACATCCGACAATCGGGTCTGATGCAAGAACACATAGACATGAGCGCTCAATCCTTCCCACAGGCGGTTGGTCAGTGATTGAGCCCGACTGCCGGACAACCCGCCCGACACGCCGGCCCCCTTGTGCATGGCGTCCACCGTCTCATCCACGGCGGTCAAGACATCAACCACGCGAATATCGGCAGATGGCCGCGCTAGGCGGTACCCGCCGCCCGGCCCGCGCACCGACGCCACAAGCTCGGCACGCCGCAATCTCACAAAAAGCTGTTCAAGATAGGCCAGCGAGATATCCTGGCGCTGCGCAATTTCGCCCAAGGTAACCAACTCTCCCTCGGGCTGCATCGCGATATCGGCCAACGCGACCATGGCGTAACGCCCCTTGGTGGACAGTTTCATTCCAAAAACCCTCGGCTTTCCAGACCTATGCACGCCCAAAACATTGACGTTTTGAGCCTTAATGCGTATGTGCCAACAACGCTGCGGCGCAATTATCGCTCGCGCCAATTTAGAAGAATTCTAAGGTGTCCTAGCGAAGTAGTCAACATTGCTCCCGGCACCCCTTAACAGACAGGAACCGCCCCTATGCCCGAGGTCATCTTTCCCGGACCCGAAGGCCGCATCCAAGGCCGCTATCACCCCCAGAAAGAACGCGACGCACCGATTGCCATTGTTCTGCATCCACATCCGCAATTCGGCGGCACGATGAACAACAAGGTTGTTTATAATCTTCACTACGCATTTTACAACATGGGCTTCACCGTCCTGCGCTTCAATTTTCGCGGCGTTGGGCGGTCTCAAGGAGAATACGATCAGGGTGTTGGCGAACTGTCCGATGCCGCATCGGCTCTGGACTACCTCCAGTCGATGAACAACAATTCCAAACACTGTTGGGTCGCCGGGTTTTCCTTTGGTGCCTGGATCGGCATGCAGCTCTTGATGCGCCGCCCCGAGATCACCGGCTTCATCAGCGTTTCGCCACCGGCGAACATGTATGACTTTTCGTTTTTGGCCCCCTGCCCGTCGTCGGGCCTGATTATTAACGGGACCGCAGACCGGGTAGCACCCCCTGCCGATACCCGCACTCTGGTGGAAAAGCTGCACGAACAAAAGGGCATCACGGTCACCCATGAGGAAATGGAAGGTGCCGACCACTTCTTTCAGGAGCCGCATATGGATCCGATGATCGAAACCGTCAGCGACTACGTTAAGCGCCGACTGACCGAAACCACCCGCTAAACTGTCTTGGCCGCCCGCTCACGCGGGCCCGGCCTGCAGATATGCTCCCGCGCTGCGCGACGGATGGCCCCGGCGCCACAGTGCCGGTATGCCACCGCATACAGTCTTCCCCACCTCGCCGGAACACGCTAGAGAGCGCGCAAACCGACTCACATGAGAAGAAAGGGACCACCCATGTCCAAGATCAAGGTTGAGAACCCGGTCGTTGAACTTGACGGCGACGAAATGACCCGGATTATCTGGGATTTCATCAAACAGAAACTGATCCTGCCCTATCTCGATATCGATCTGAAATATTACGATCTCGGCATCGAATCGCGCGATGAAACCGATGACCAGATCACCGTCGATGCGGCCCATGCGATTCAGAAATACGGCGTCGGCGTCAAATGCGCCACCATCACCCCGGATGAAGCACGGGTCGAGGAATTCGGCCTCAAGCGCATGTACCGCAGCCCCAACGGCACCATCCGCAACATTCTGGGCGGCGTCATCTTCCGCGAGCCGATCATCTGCAAGAACGTGCCCCGCTTGGTACCCGGCTGGACCCAGCCCATCGTTGTCGGACGTCATGCTTACGGCGATCAATACAGAGCCACCGATTTCCGTTTTCCCGGCAAGGGCAAGCTGACGATCAAATTCGTCGGCGAGGATGGCGAAACCATTGAGCACGAGATTTTTGACGCACCCTCGTCCGGTGTTGCCATGGCGATGTACAATCTTGACGATTCGATTCGCGATTTTGCCCGCGCCTCAATGAACTACGGTCTGGCGCGCGGCTGGCCGGTCTACCTGTCCACCAAAAACACCATCCTCAAGGCCTATGACGGGCGCTTCAAGGATCTGTTTCAGGAAGTGTTCGACGCCGAGTTTGCCGAGAAATTCAAAAAGGCCGGAATCACCTATGAGCACCGCCTGATCGACGACATGGTTGCGGCGGCAATGAAATGGTCGGGCGGCTATGTCTGGGCCTGCAAGAACTATGACGGCGACGTGCAGTCTGACACCGTGGCGCAAGGCTTCGGCAGCCTTGGCCTGATGACCAGCCAATTGATGACCCCCGATGGCAAGATCGTCGAGGCCGAAGCCGCCCATGGCACCGTCACCCGCCACTATCGCCAGCACCAGAAGGGCGAGGAGACCTCGACCAACTCGATCGCGTCGATCTTTGCCTGGACCGGTGGCCTGAAGCACCGCGCCAAGCTCGACGAGAACGAGGCTCTGATGAACTTTGCCACCACGCTGGAAAAGACTGTGGTCGAAACTGTCGAATCGGGCTTCATGACCAAGGACCTGGCCCTGCTGGTCGGACCGGATCAGAAATGGCTGACCACCATGGGTTTCCTTGAAAAGATTGACGAGAATCTGAACAAGGCGCTGGCGGGCTGATTCGAACCACGCTGGCGGTTGTCAACAACCGTCAACCAAAAAATAAACGCGGCAATCAAGATTGCCGCGTTTTGTCTGAGCGCATCACCGGGCACCTCAAAGACCGTTCGGCGCACAGTGCGGGTTTTCCCCAGAAAATCGCCGAAAACCCCAATAATATATGGTCGGCTGATTGCCGCCGATGTGCTTAAATCGCCACGTCGACCGGGTTTTGCGGCTGGGTACGTTGTCTTCATTCGGGCGGCGTTTTATGTTTCTGTCGTGTTCGAAACTAAGTTTAGGCGCACAGCAGTGAACCAAGCGCCCGTTAAAAAGGAGAACGAAATGAAATTCATCCGTTTCGCAGCAATTCCCGCGCTGCTGGCAGCCCCAGCATTCGCCGGCAACCTGCAAGAGCCCGTTGTCGAGCCGATCATCGCCGCCCCTGTTCAGGTGCAGCCGATCTCCGACTGGACCGGCTTTTACGTCGGTGGTCAGGTAGGCTATGGCGACGCATCCGGCGGCGACATCGATGTCGACGGCATGCTTGGCGGTGTGCACGCTGGCTACATGTATGATCTGGGCCAGTGGGTCGTCGGTGCCGAACTGGATTACGACTGGGCTGATCTGACCGGCGAACCCGCCGATACCAAACTTGACGAAGTTTATCGTCTGAAGGCGCTAGCTGGCTATGATCTGGGCAACGGCCTGATTTACGGCACCGTAGGCGGATTCAACGCCAATGTTGATCTGGCTGGCACCGACTATGACGATAGCGGCTGGCTGGCTGGTGTTGGCTATAAGCACAAGTTCACCGAAAACTGGATCGGCGGCGTGGAAGTTCTGTACCACGACACCGGTGACTTCGATGGTGAGGCAGGCGGCGATGTGGACGCGACCACAATCACCGCGCGGGTCTCCTACAAGTTCTGATCTGTTCCAGATCGAAACGAAAACGCGGCGGCAATGTCCGCCGCGTTTGACCGCAAGGTCAAAGAACCGCGCACGCCTCAGGCTGGCGCGGCTTTCTTTTGCCTGACTGTATGGCACCGCACCAGCAGGACCGTGAACTCAGGCTTTCGGCGCGCCCGGCCTTCAGGTAAGCCAGTGCTGACCCCTCCGCCGGAACAGGAGCCAGCCCATGCCGATCCACTATCTTTATCTTCTGGTTGCCGTTCTGGCCGAGACCATCGGCACCACCGCCCTACAGGCCAGTCAGCAATTCTCGCGATTTTGGCCGTCGGTCATCGTGGTGCTTGCCTATGGCATATCCTTCTACCTACTGGCTCTGACATTACGTTTCTTACCGGTCGGCATCGTCTATGCGCTTTGGTCCGGGCTGGGTATTGTCCTGATCGCCCTGATCGGTTTCGCGGTTTTTGGTCAGCGGCTGGATCTGCCCGCCATAGTTGGCCTAACCCTGATCATCAGCGGCATTTTTGTGATTCACATGTTCTCAACAGCCACGCCCCCCCATTGAAACTTGCCCGTTTTTGCTGGTAATATGGGCTAACGCGCGATATGCGCGACCCAAACGGGCCAATTGGGCCCCACATCCCCGAACAAAGGCGAACGAATGGACCTGCGCAATATCGCAATCATTGCTCATGTGGATCATGGCAAAACGACTCTGGTGGACGGACTTCTGAAACAGGCGGGTACCTACCGCGAAAATCAGGCGACCACCGATCGCGTCATGGATTCTGGCGATCTGGAACGCGAGCGCGGAATCACCATTCTGGCCAAGGCCACATCGGTGGAATGGAACGACATCCGCATCAATATCGTCGACACCCCCGGCCACGCCGATTTCGGCGGCGAGGTCGAGCGCATCCTGTCGATGGTCGATGGTGTGGTGCTGCTGGTTGACGCCGCCGAAGGGCCGATGCCGCAGACCAAGTTCGTGACCTCAAAGGCGCTGGCGCTGGGCCTGCGCCCGATCGTTGTGCTCAACAAGGTCGACAAACCCGACGCCGAGCCCGACCGCGCCTTGAATGAATGTTTTGACCTGTTTGCCAATCTCGGTGCGGATGACGACCAACTCGATTTCCCGCATCTCTATGCGTCAGGGCGTTCGGGCTGGGCCGATGAAGAACTCGACGGTCCACGCAAGGATCTGAGCGCGCTTTACGACCTGATCGTGAAGCACGTCCCTGCCCCGGCGCAGATCGCCGCACGCGACGAACCCTTCCGCATGCTGGCGACCACGCTCGGGGCGGATCCGTTTCTTGGGCGCATCCTGACCGGACGGGTCGAAAGCGGCACCCTGAAAGCCGGCGAAACCGTCAAGGCACTGTCGCGCGACGGCACCCTGATCGAGAGTTTCCGCGCCAGCAAAATTCTGGCGTTTCGCGGCCTGTCACAACAGGCTATTGATCTGGCCGAGGCTGGCGATATCGTCTCGCTGGCCGGAATGTCAAAAGCGACCGTTGCAGACAGTATCGTGGCACCAGCAGTGGACGAAGCGCTGCAGGCCAAACCCATCGACCCACCGACCATTTCGGTCACCTTTGCGATCAATGACAGCCCGCTGGCCGGACGTGACGGCAAAAAGGTGCAATCGCGCGTGATTCGCGACCGGCTGATGAAAGAGGCCGAAAGCAACGTCGCGATCAGGATTTCCGACACCCCCAGTGGCGACGCCTTCGAGGTTGCCGGACGGGGCGAATTGCAGATCGGCGTACTAATCGAGAACATGCGCCGGGAAGGGTTCGAGTTGTCGATTTCGCGTCCACAGGTGCTCTTGCGCGAAGAAAACGGCCAGCAACTTGAGCCGATCGAAGAGGCCACAATTGACGTTGATGACGATTTTTCCGGCACAGTGATCGAAAAACTGACCGGCGTGCGCAAGGGTGAACTGGTCGAAATGAAACCGGCAGGCGCCGGCAAAACCCGCATTGTTGCGCATGTCCCATCGCGCGGCCTGATCGGTTATCACGGCGAATTCATGACCGACACGCGCGGCACCGGCGTTTTGAACCGCGTTTTTCATGACTGGGCGCCGTATAAAGGCACAATTCCGGGGCGGCGTGCTGGCGTTTTGATCTCAATGGAGAATGGTCAATCGGTTGCCTATGCGCTTTGGCATCTGGAAGAGCGCGGTCACATGTTTATCGGTGCACAGACCGACGTCTATCAAGGTATGATCATCGGCGAACACAGTCGCGACAATGACCTTGAAGTGAACCCGCTGCGTGGCAAGAAGCACACCAACGTACGCGCCTCAGGGACTGACGAGGCGGTACGCTTGACGACACCCGTCACCATGTCATTGGAAGAGGCAATCGCCTATATTGATGACGACGAGTTGGTCGAAGTGACGCCCAATGCGATCCGCCTGCGCAAACGTTATCTTGATCCCCATGAACGCAAGCGCGCGGCCAAGACCTCGTGATGGCGATGGGGTAACCCGAGGTTACCCCTGACCACCCCATATTTACACGGACGAAAACAAGCGGGCAACACTAATGCCGCCCGCTTGTATCCAATACCAGTTGCCTGAAAATTGCCTGTCAGGCCGCTTGGGATAACGCCTGTTCTTTGTCCTCGACAAAGGCCTTGTGCAGCGCTTTTATGACCGTCTTCAAATCGTCTCGCCCCACCACGAACTGCACATCAACATTGCGCGGTCCTTGCGATGCGCCCAGCGCCTCGCATCCGGCATCGGAGATTGCCAGAAGGCCCCGGGTCAGAACCGACAGGCCGTTCAAGTCGCGCCCAATGGCCGAAGCCATGGCAAGGGTGCGCGACGAAATCTGGGCCGAGGGAAAACGGGCGACGATATCCTTTTCAACCCGCCGCATGGTTTTTAACGAGCTGTCCACGTAATGGGTGATCGTGTTGGCATTCGACACCTTGGATATGATGCGCACATCATGACGTGTCAGGACATCGAGAATCGCCGAATCATAGCCCTTGACCCCAACCATGTCCTGCTCGAACACTTCCAGCGCGATAATGTCGAGACCGGTCACGATCTCAACCGCTGGCTCTTCCGCCGGTTGATCATCGATCAGCGTGCCCGGGTCGTTCGGCTCGAACGCATTTGTGACGCGAAGGGGCACATCGGCCTGCCGCAAGGTCTTGGCGGCGCTAGGGTGAATCGCCTCCATCCCCATGTTCGACAACTGGTCCGCGACATCATAATTCGCCCGCCCCAGTTTACGCACTGCCTCCGGGCCGACAAGGTTAGGATCGGCAGAAGATAGGTGGAATTCCTTGTGGATGATTGCCTCGCGCGCACCGGTCAGCGCCGCCAGTTTGGAAAAGGTGACCTCGGAATAACCGCGATCAAATTCCTGCATCAGCCCTTCGGCACATTGGGCATAGCCGGTTACGATGGGCAATTCGCTGGCGGTATCGATGTCAGCCATGGTGTCGGTGATCCGCTCGTCAAGGCTCACGCCGCCATCGTCGCGCCAGCCCGATAGATCGACAAACCGCGCGTCAACGCCGGCCCTTTGCAACATCAGCGTGGTGACAAAGGCGGAATGCGCCTCCCCTAGGCCGGCAAGAAGCTCGCGAATTTGCAACAGATGTTCAGCAAGACGGAAATGCCCGTAGGAGCACAACCGCTGCAGGTCGATCAGGCAGTTGCGCGCCCCTTCAATCCGCTCTTGCACGAAATCATTGGCTTGCGAGATGTCGGCAGGATGCTCGAGAACCGCGCTATGTGCCTCGACCATCGCGTCGTTCACGCGGGTCAGTGCATCGTGCCAGCCATGATGGGTATCGGCATTGGTGAATTCGCCGTAAACACCAGGCTTGCCGCTTTTCTTATGCTCCAATAACAAATTGCTGATCCCGCCAAAGGCCGAGACCACAAAGATCCGCCCGTAAAGCTCGGCCCCGGTACGGGCACCGATAAAGAGGGTATCGCGCAATTCATTAATCCGCGACATCGACGTACCGCCGATTTTTTCGACTGTGTGGGTGGGTTGGGTCATTATATTAACTGGTTGTTTCCCCTGCCGGTGCATATGAACCATCTTCGCGATGGACTTCAGTTCCGGTGACTGGTGGGTTGAAGACACAGGCCATGACCAGATCTTCTTCGGCGCGCACGATATGTTTGTCGTTCAGATTCAGCGCATACATCACACCGGGTCGGATTTCATGAGTTTCCCCTGTGCCCAGATCGGTGATCGAGCCCTTGCCCGAAATGCAATAAACGCTTTCGAAATGATGCTTGTAGTGGAACTGATGCTCAGACCCCGCCTCAAGCGTGGTGATGTGGAATGAGAATCCCATTCCATCATCTGCCAGCAGCATCCGCACCGAGGTCCACCGGGCATCGGCCACGGCTTTGTCGGTCTTCTTCAGTTCGTGGAAATCACGTACAATCATTGGTCTTACTCCGCTGCAATCTGTGTATTCGCAATCACATCGCGGGCTGAATCAACCATAATCGACAAGCCCTTGCCGAACAGGTCATCTGGCGTGGTCAGCGGCGCAAGCACCTTGACGACCTGGTCTTCCGACCCCGAGGTCTCGATCACCAGGCCATTCTGAAACGCTTGTGCGCAGATCCTATCGGCAAGTTCGCCACTGCCGACATCGACACCCTGCATCAGGCCGCGACCTTTCAGACGTGCGCCTGGAACCATATCCGCGATCTCCTGCAAGGCATCGCTCAATGTGGCGGATTTTTCGACTAATTCTTTGGCAAAGGAATCATCGGACCAGAATTTTTCGATTGCGACGCGCGCCGTGACAAAGGCATGGGTGTTGCCACGGAAGGTACCGTTATGTTCGGCTGGGCCGAACACGTCATGTTCGGGACGCACCAGCGTCATCGCCATCGGCAGACCGTAACCGGAGATCGACTTGGCCAGCGCAATCACATCGGGCTGAATGTCCATTCTCTCAAAGGAAAAGAACGTGCCGGTGCGACCGCAACCTGCCTGAATATCGTCGATGATCAGCAGCGCGCCGTGCTCCTTGGCCAGTTTGGCGACCCGCTCGATCCAGGCGCGGCGCGCGGCGTTCAGCCCGCCCTCGCCTTGCACGGTTTCCAGCATGATCGCCGCAGGGGCGTCCATCCCCGAGGATGAATCGTTCAGCATCGCTTCGAGATAGTCGGCAGTATCCGTACCATCGCCCATAAACATATCGTAAGGCATTCGGGTCACGCCGCTCAACTCCGCAGCCGCGCCGCCACGGTGATATCCGTTGCCGGTCGCCGCCAGCGCCCCCATCGTCACGCCATGAAAGCCATTTGTGAAAGCAATGATGTTCGTGCGCCCGGTGGCTTTGCGTGCGATTTTCATCGCCGCTTCGACGGCATTCGCACCGGTCGGACCGGTGAACATCACCTTGTGATCCATGTTGCGCGGTTTCAAGATATGGGTTTCGAACGCCGTCAGGAAACGGCCCTTGACGTCGGTGTGAAAGTCCAGCCCGTGGGCCAGCCCATCATTCGTGATATGCTCGACCAGCGCGGCCTTCATATCAGGGTCGTTATGGCCATAGTTCAGCGAGGAACATCCGGCCAGAAAGTCGATATATTCATTGCCGTCGGCATCGGTCATAATTGACCCCCGACCCTCGATGAAGGTCGCTGGGATGCTACGGCAATAAGAGCGTGCGTTGCTTTCGCGGCGCTCGTAAATAGAAACAGGACTATTGGTCATGCTCTTAGACATGTGATTTTCCTTTCAAAGGAATTCGCTACGAGAGGTGGTGTGAGTGAGATCAGGCGGCTTCTGCCAACGAGACCTCTTCCGGCAGAGCAATCGTGACCATGTGCTCGGTCTCGTGCCGTCCGCCGAAATGCTCCTCGCGCCTAAAATGGGGCTTATCCGTCAACGTGCCGCCGATATGCTCGGCGAAACTGCGGAACAGCGCCCAAGAAGCTTCGTTATCAGGTGTGATCGTCGTCTTGAGTTCAGATGCGTTGGTGCATTCGTCACGATTTATCAAATGAGCCAGCATCTTGCGGCCCAATCCACGGCCACGTGCCCTAGGGCTGACAGCAACCTGCCAGACAAAAATCGCATCGCTTTCGGGAATTATGTGCCCCGAAATCCAACCCAGCAACTCACCATCTTCTTCTGCAACAACGCAAGTGTCGCGGAAATGTTCCGCCTGCACCAGATTGCAATACATGGAATTTTCATCAAGCGGTCTGCACGTGCGTACAAGTTCCCAGATCTCGGCCCCATCCTCCGCAGTCGGCTTGCGCAGGAGGGGCATAGGGGTTCGGGGTTTGTCGCTATCTTTCGGCATGATCTCTTGTACCTCGTTTTGTTTGACAACCTAAGTAGCGCTTCAAAAATACAATTTCAAGGTTCGAAGCACATTCCCACCTATATTTCTTATATCATTGTTTTTATTGTCTTTTTTTACTTAGATACGTCTGCACTTAGAAGCAATCCCCCAACCCAACCCATTGATTGTCAATGCATTTTCTGCTATTTATGTCGCCAGACTCCCCCACGCGACAATTGAGCCCATGACACAAGCACCCCAAGACCGGACCAATGACAGTTTGATCGCGTTGCGACGGATCCTGCGCGCGACCGAAATTTACGAACGCAAGCTGGCACATGCCGCTGGGCTATCGCCGCCGCAGCTACGGGTTTTGCAAATCGTGGCTGAAAAACCCGACATCGGCACGACGCCCAAGACGCTGTCGGTCCAAATGGGGGTCACCCAGGCCACGGTCACCGCACTGGTTGACCGATTAGTGCGCCATGGCATGGTTACACGGGTGCCATCGCAGACTGATCGTCGGCAAATCAACGTCGTGATCACCACCACAGGCCTGGCCGCCGTAGAACGCGCGCCGGACGCCTTGCAATCGCAATACGTCGCCGCCTTCGAGGCACTCGAGGATTGGGAGCAGGCACAGCTTGTTTCCTCCCTAGAACGGGTCGCTGCGATGCTCAAGGCGGGGGATATCGACGCCTCACCCGTTCTTGCAGTGCGCGATATCCGCGCCGGCAACCAATGGGTCGATACGAAACCAAGGGGGAAGACCTGAGAGGAGTTAGTCCGCCCCGGCCCGCTGCAGGGCTGGGCGCAGCCGCTCACTGATTACGCGCTGGGTGATTGGCCCGGCAAAACGCAAAAGGATCGTGCCGTCGCCGTCGATCAAATAGGTTTCAGGCACGCCGTAAACTCCCCAATCCAGCGCCATCCGGCCGGCCTCATCGACGCCGACGGCAGTGTAAGGGTCGCCCAACTCGTTCAGAAAGCCGCGCGCATTTTCGGGCTTGTCCTTGTAATTCACTCCGTAAATCGGGATGCCCTCGGCCGCCAGCGCCTCAAGGCTAGGGTGCTCAACCCGGCAGGGCGCGCACCAGCTGGCCCAGAAATTCACCAGCTTCACATCGCCATCACGCAAGGTTGCGCCGTCAAATGTTGCCTTGCCCGACATCGGACCCACCGCCACTGCCGGGGCTTGCCGGCCAATCAGTGCCGATGGCAGCGCGTCGGGATCGTCACGCATCATGCCGACCGCTGCCAAGATCACGAAACCGGCAAACAAAGCCGGCGGGATGAGCAGCATGGGGGAAAATTTTCTAGCCATTGCGCCGCATCCGTTCCTCAAGTTTCTGCATTTCCGCCCGCACCCTGCGCCCGCGCCACAGCGACAGAAGCACCAATGCAAGCAACAACACGATGGTCGCGCCATAGGCGGATAAAACGGTATCGCTGTATTTACCCAGGTCGGGAATCATGATGCGATCCTTTCGCGGGCCAGCAGCGCCTTGATCCGCCGCGCGCGGATTTCAGTCCCGGTGCGATATAATACCAGCGCGACGAACAGCAGAACAAAGCCGACGATGCAGGTTAGCAGCGGATAGAAAAACACGTTGCTGACTTTCTCGCTGGTATCACTGCCGGTTATAGCCCCCACCCGCATTACCGAGGCACCTTGATGCAGGCCCTGATTCCAGAAATTCACCGCATATCGGGACAGCAACGCGAAAACCGAACCGACGAGGCACAGCATAGAGGTCAGATCGGCCGCAGTGTCGGGATCCTCGATCGCCTCCCACAACGCGATATAACCCAGATAGAACAGGAACAGGATCAGGAACGAGGTCAGCCGTGGATCCCACTCCCACCAGGTTCCCCACATCGGTTGGCCCCAAATCGCCCCGGTTACCAGCGCAATCAGCGTCAGCACCCCACCCACCGGGGCTGCGGCACGGGCGGCCAAGGCGCTGACATGATGTCGGCGGATAAGCCAGATCAGCGACGCAACCAGCATCATCAACCAGGCGTTGATCGCCATCAACGCCGCCGGCACATGCAGATAGATGATCTTGACCGTCGACCCCTGTTTGTAATCATCCGGGGTAAAGAAGAATCCCCAGACCACCCCAACCAATAGGCAGGTCAGCGATACCGCCCAGACATAGGGCATGACCCGTTCGCTGGTGGTTAGAAATTTCTTCGGATTGGCATATTCCCAGAGCGACATAGCAGCTATCTAATCTTTCCCCGCATGCAGGACAATTCACATTCTCTAGCGCAAATTGACGCGCAGCACCGCCGCGCTGGCGAATGGCAACAATGCGATCGTGGCGGCAGTGATTCCGGCCAACATCAAGGCCGGTGTGGCGATATCCATACCGGCTGCACCGCGGCGCGCAACCTCGGCCCCGAAGATCAGCGTCGGCACGTAAAGCGGCAACACCAACAGGCTCAGCAACAGGCCGCCACGTTTCAGACCGACGGTCAGCGCCGCCCCGAATGTCCCGATCACGGATAATGCCGGGGTTCCCAATGCCAAAGAAACTACCATCCAGAAATAGCCCGGGGCGGGCAGATTCAGGAGTATCCCCAGCACCGGTGCGGCCAAGACCAACGGCAAGCCGGTGGTGATCCAATGCGCCAGAGCCTTGATGCTGACCGCCGCCTCGAGCGGCAACGGCGCAGTGGCCAACAGGTCCAAAGTCCCATCTTCCCAATCCAGCGCCAATAACCGATCCAAGGACAACAAACAGGCCAGCAAGGCCCCAAGCCACAAAATACCCGGTGCGATGGTCCCCAGCAAAGCGGATTGTGGTCCGACACCCAGCGGCACCAAAACTGTCACGATCAGAAAAAACGCCAGCCCTAGGCCGAATCCACCCCCGGCACGCAGCGCCAGCTTGAGGTCACGGGCCAACAACGCGTTCATGCGAATGCCCCATCGAAATCGTCAAGCGGTGGTGGCACTGCTTTGAACGGCCCAAGCTCCATCACCTCGGCGTCCAGCCCCAAATCGATATGGGTCGCAATCATTGCGCTGCCCCCCTGCCCCAGATGAGCGCGTACCGCGTCGGCGAACATCGCGATTGCCGAGGTATCAAGCGACACTGTCGGTTCGTCCAAAATCCAGATTGCGCGTCCGGTCAGCAACAGGCGCGACAATCCCAGGCGACGCTTTTGACCCGCCGAGAGCGCTCCTGCCGGACGATCGGCCAGATCAGCGAGCCGAAAGCTGTCAAGCGCCACCTGAATGGAGGATGTCCCGAACACGCGGGCCCAAAAATTCAGGTTCTCGGTGACGGTCAGCGTCGGCTTGATCCCATCGGAATGGCCGGCATAGGCGATGCGATCATCCGCCCCGGCGATCGTTCCGGCCAGCGGTGGCTGCAGGCCAGACAGGGTGCGCAGCAAAGTGGTCTTGCCAATCCCGTTTGGCCCGCGCAGAATCAGTGCCTGACCCGGCGCAAGGGTCAGGTTCAGGTTTTCCAGCACGCGCACGCCACCGCGCGAAATTGCCAAATCACTTGCACTCAGGGTCATGGGCGCGACATAACCCATTGCCGTGTCCGGCAAAAGCGCAATACTGTCACACTGGCAGAACGGCTAACGCAACGCGGCGCCCTTCAGATAGCAACACGTTATAAGTACGACAGGCAGCCGGAGACCCCATAACCTCCACACCCAGCCCCGCCTGCTCAAGTTCTGCCAGCAAGGCCGCCGGGATATGCGCGATCTCGGCACCGGTCCCGATAAAGATCACATCGATCTCTCCGACCAAGTCCAACAACGGCGCAGCGTCGGCCAAACCGCCCCACCCTCGGGGGCCACGAGGACCGGCCAGCACTGCGCCCTGGATCGCTTCGCCGCCGATCCGGAAAAAGCCCGGCCCATACCCATCAACAGGCTTGGCGTCGGTATAGACGACTTGGTTCATTTGCATGGCATCACCCCGTTGGTCGACGATTGGCTCGGCAGCAGGATACGGCCATTGTCAGATGTGATCAAATCATCATCAGGCATCTACATTGGCAAACTGGTTGCCACCGGTCTTGTCGGGCTTGGACCAATCCCGCTTCACCCCTAGCCACAGCACCACTGTCGATGCAATGAAGACTGAAGAATAGGTTCCGACAATCACGCCCCAAATCATCGCGAAGACAAAGCCACGGATCACATCGCCGCCTAGGAAATACAGCGAGAACAGCGCCAGCAGGGTTGTCACCGACGTCATGACCGTGCGCGACAGAGTCTCGTTGATCGACTGATTCAGCACCTCGGAAAGGGGCTTCTTCTTGTATTTACGCAGATTTTCGCGAACCCTGTCGAACACCACCACCGTATCATTCAACGAATAGCCCACGATGGTCAGCAAGGCGGCGATGATCGCCAGATCGAACCGGATCTGAATCTCGGAAAATATGCCGATGGTCAGGACCACGTCATGCACCAACGCCAGTACTGCCCCTACGGCAAATTGCCACTCAAACCGCAGCCAGACATAGATCAGCACAGCCCCCATCGCCAATACTACGGCCAGAATTGCGGTTTTTATCAATTCACCCGACACTTTCGGGCCGACTGATTCGACCGAGATAAATTTGATGTCCGGGGCGACCTGAAGTAGCGCACCCTCAACGGCAGCAATCAATTCAGGCGTGACCGCTTCCTGCTCGTCCTGCGCCTGAATGCGGACCATTGCGACATTCTTGTCCGGCCCGAAACTGGGGTCGAACACCTCGGAGATGCTGACATCTCCCAAATCAAGCGTATCAAGCGCTGCACGATAGGCCGCAACATCGACGGGCTGTGCGCTTTCGGTGCGGATCGTGGTGCCGCCCCGAAAATCGATGCCATAATTCAAACCACGTGCCATGAATGACACCAGCGCAAGCAGGAGCAGCACCCCCGAGATACCGACCCAGACCTTCCACAGCTTGAAAAAGTCGATGCTTGTTTCTTGGGGAATCAGCTTCAAGCGCATATCAAACCTCGATTGTCTTGGGGCGGCGACGTTCGAACCACATCACAATCATCAAGCGTGTGACGAAGATTGCCGTGAACACCGAGGTCAGAATGCCCAATCCCAGAGTGACCGCGAATCCGCGCACCGGTCCCGAGCCCATCGTAAACAAGATCACAGCGGTGATGAAAGTGGTGATATTGGCGTCGAGGATCGCACTGAGCGCGCGTTCATAGCCAAGTTCGATCGCCCGCACCGGGCCCCGCGCTGATTTCAGCTCCTCGCGGATACGTTCAAACACCAACACATTGGCGTCCACCGCCATCCCTACGGTCAGTACGATGCCCGCGATTCCCGGCAGCGTCAGTGTCGCTCCAATCAGCGATAACAAACCGAAGATCATCGCGACGTTCAGGATCAGCGCGACATTGGCAAAAACCCCGAACAGCCCATAGGACAGGACCATGAACACCAGCACGGCCACAAAAGCGACCAGTGTCGCGATCTTGCCCGCATCAATACTGTCCTGCCCCAACTCGGGGCCAATGGTGCGTTCCTCAAGAAAGTCCAGACCGGCCGGCAGCGCGCCAGCGCGCAGCAACACGGCCAGGTTGGTGCTTTCCTCGACGGTGAAATTACCGGTGATGATACCCGATCCACCCGGGATGTGGCTCTGGATTACCGGGGCGCTAATAACCTCATCGTCGAGCACAATGGCAAATGGGCTACCAATATTCTCGGCGGTGTAATTGCCAAATTTGCGCGCGCCCGACGTGTTGAACCGGAAACTGACTGCAGGGCGACCATTCTGATCAAAGCTCGGTTGGGCATCGACCAATTCTTCGCCAGTCACCACCGGCGCGGATTCAATCGTATAGTAAACACCGTTTTCGTCGATTGAGGGCAGAATCTTATTGCCAAGGCCGGGGTTGGAATTGGCATCGGTGCCACGCCCGACCACCGGGTTGAAGGTCAGTTGCGCGGTGGTGCCGATGATCTCTTTCAGCTCGGCAGCGCTGCCGATGCCTGGTACCTGAATCAAGATACGGTCGCTGCCCTGCCTCTGAATCGTAGGCTCACGGGTGCCGACCTCGTCAATACGTCGGCGCACGATTTCCAACGCCTGACGTACAGTGCGGTCGTCGCTCGCTTGCTTTTCCGCATCCGATAACGTGACAATCAACATATCACCCTGCCCGCGCACGGTGATATCGGTTGAGCCGGCGCCGGTCAGGGTTTGGATCGGTCGCGCGAGGTCCTTTACTGCGGCAACCGCCCGATTCATGCCCTCGGCGTCTCCGATGCGGACATGCAGGGTGCCCGGCGGCGACTTTTGCAGCCGAATCGTACCCACAGTATCGCGCAAGGGGCGCAGCGTATCGCGGATTTCAGGCCACATCGCCTCCATCCGGCTTTCGTAAACGTCGCGAACCTGAACCTCGGCCAGAAGATGCGCTCCGCCCCGCAAATCGAGACCCAGATTGACTAGATCCGACGGCAACCAATTTGGCCAAAGTTCGGCCAAACGCTGGTTCTCCGGCGTATCCGCGCCCTGCTCGATTGCGACGATCGCATCGTTATGCTGTTCGACACGTGTGTAGAACGCATTAGGAAGCGCCAGCGCGACGCCGGTCAGGCACAGCAGCCATATCAGGACGCGCCGCCATAAATTGATCTGAAACATGCCCCAGCCTTCCGATCGGGTTCAGCCGGCAGAATCAGTTTGCCGGTTCGGTCTTGCTGGTAACCGTAGCGATGGTGCTTTTAATCAATCGGATTTTGACGTTTTCGGCAATCTCGACCTCGACCTCGTTATCGTCTTTGACCTTGACGATCTTGCCGACGATTCCCCCCTGAGTAATGACAATATCGCCCCGGCGCACCGCCGCAACCATGGCTGCATGCTCCTTGGCCTTTTTCTGTTGTGGCCGGATCAGCAGGAAGTACATGATCGCAAAGATCAGAACGAGCGGAAGAAACTGGGCGATTGTGCCACTATCCATGAGGAAATCCTTTTGTTGGGCGCGGGGCACATCTCGCCCGCGAATTCGCGCGAAACCTATTCGCAGAAGCTGATCAATGCAAGCCGCCGACTGCGCGAATACGAACCCTTACACAGCAGCGCGCGTTACGGCATAAGTACAATCAACGATTCAACGACCAAGGACAGCCCCATGCATGATATCCGCGCCATCCGAGAGGCCCCTGCTGAATTTGATGCCGCCTTGGCACGCCGTGGCGAAGCATCCGTCGCTGCCGATTTGCTGGAACTGGATGCGCAGCGCCGCGCCCGCATCTCGGCCGCCGAGTCCGCGCAGGCCGAACAGAACAAGGCCAGCAAAGATGCTGGTGCCGCCAAGGCCAAAGGCAACGAAACTGAATTTCAGCGTCTGCGTGCACTGGTATCCGATAAAAAGGCCGAAATCGCAGCCATGCAGGACGAGGCGCGTAAACTGGACGCTGAACTGAGCAAGCGGTTGGCGGGCATCCCCAACCTGCCCGCCGAGGATGTGCCCGACGGCAATGACGAGGCCGACAATGTCGAAGTGAACCGCTGGGGTAGTCCGCGCGATTTCGGTTTTACACCAAAAGAACATTTTGAGATTGCCGGTGTTGCCCCGTCGATGGACTTTGAGACTGCCGCGCAGCTTTCAGGATCGCGCTTTGTCCTCCTTTCGGGCGCAGTAGCGCGAATCCACCGGGCATTGGCACAGTTCATGCTGGATACCCATGTGGACGAGAATGGCCTGACCGAAGTCAACGGCCCGGTCTTGGTGCGACCAGAAGCCATGTTCGGCACCGGGCAATTGCCGAAATTCGGCGAAGACAGCTATGAAACCACAAATGGCTGGTGGTTGATCCCCACATCCGAGGTCACACTCACCAATATCGTGGGCGATGCCATCGTCGAGGAAAGCTATCTGCCGCGCCGCTACACCGCCCATTCGCTCTGTTTCCGCTCCGAGGCCGGATCAGCGGGCAAGGATACCCGCGGGATGTTGCGTCAGCACCAATTCGAGAAGGTCGAGATGGTCAGCATTACCCGCCCGGAAGACAGCGAGGCCGAGCACAAACGCATGTTGCGCTGCGGCGAGGATCTGTTGGAACGGCTGGAGATCCCTTATCGCACCGTGGTGCTGTGCACCGGCGATATGGGCTTTGGCGCGCGCCGCACCTACGATATCGAAGCATGGCTGCCGGGACAGAATGCCTATCGCGAAATTTCCAGTGTTTCGTCGACCGGCGACTTCCAGGCACGTCGTATGAATGCGCGGTTCCGCCGTGAAGGCGGCGGCAAGCCGGAATTTGTCCATACTTTGAACGGTTCGGGGCTGGCAGTTGGACGTTGCCTGATCGCAGTTCTGGAGAACGGCCAGCAGGAAGACGGTTCGGTGACTTTACCCAGCGCCCTTTTGCCCTATCTCGGTGGTAAATCCACATTGAGCGCATCCGGAGAGTTGATCTGACATGGCCACCGACCGCCCGACGCCATTGATGGCGGTGCTTGCCTTTCTGGCCACGCTGGCCTTTGTCGCGTCACCGCTGGTGGTGCCAGGGTTCGGTGGGTTTGATCCCTATCTGTTTACGGTGCCTCAAGTGAATGCCGCCGTGCAGCCGGCTGGCTGGGCATTCTCGATCTGGGGGCTGATCTATCTTTGGCTGCTGGTCAGCGCCGCCGCCGGATTGTTCCTGCGCGCCCGAGAGGTTGACTGGGAACCAATGCGGGCACCGCTGACACTGTCGCTGGCGGTGGGGGCAACCTGGTTGCCGATCGCTAAGATCAGCCCCGTTGCGGCGAGTGTGCTGATCTGGGTCATGCTGGCCGCCGCCCTGCCTGCGCTTTCGCGTGCGCCCGTGCTGGATCGCTGGCTGGCACGTGGTCCGGTCGCGCTTTATTCTGGCTGGCTGACTGCAGCCGCCTGTGTGTCTCTGGGTCTTTTGCTGGCGGGTTACGGATTGCTGGACAACATCCCCGCCGCAATCGTCGCGCTGCTGCTGGCCATGGTGCTTGGCTCTATCGTGCTGTGGCAATTGCGCGATATTGCGGAATACGGCATCGGCATCATCTGGGCGCTGTTCGGCGTAATCGGCCACGCGTGGGATCAATATCCGGCTGTCGTCGCCTTATCTGGCCTTGGTATCATCGTGATCAGCGCATTGTCGTTACGGTCTGGCCTGCGGCGCGAGGGACCGCATCCGCAAGTTTCTTAGGCCGAAAAGCTTGCCTTCCCTTGCGCTGGGGCGCTTACCCGGCCTCGCCCGCCGGGCGGGACGAATCCCGCCCCGCGACCGACGGAAACGGCACCAACCGGCCCCGCTCTTCATCCCAGAGCTTCAGGTTCAGCGCCGCCACTGCCTCGTAGAACTTGATCCGGCGCGGTGCCCATTCCGGCGGCAGATTATAATGACAGGCCCGCAAGCGGTATGACGGGATACGCGCGTTCAGATGGTGGATGTCATGCAGCGTAATACAGGCCACCGCCATGTCGAACCACCAGCCGAAATCCAGACAGCTTGATCCCTGAAGCGCAGCGAGCTGCGGGTCTAGATCGGGGCGGCGGTCCCAATAAGTATCTTCGAAATTGTGCTGAAGATAGACCAGGAACACACCCAGCATCCCGCCCAACATAGAGGCGCTGAAATAGATCCCCAGCCCCTGCCAGCCGGCCAGCGCATAGATCACCGTAACCCAGACAAAAACTGCAACATTGTGAACAACAACACCCTTCCAGCCGAATCGCATGGTGTTCTTGGGCCAGCGATAGCGGATGAAATAGGTAAAGAACGCGCCCACCGGCACCAGCAGGAACGGATTGCGATACAGCCGGTATTGCAGCCGCGCCCAGAACCCCGCCGCATTCCATTCCCGCAGTGTCATCGTGTGAATCTCGCCGGTGTCGCGATGTTCAAGATTGCCGACATTGGCGTGGTGTAGGTTGTGATTCTGTTTCATCACCTCGAACGGCGCAAAGGTGAAGGGCGAGAGCACATGGCCCGCCAGTTCGTTCTGGGCGCGGGTTTGAAACAGCGAATGATGCCCGGTATCGTGTTGCAGCACGTAAAGACGCACGGCGGAAAACCCATGAACCACCATCAAGGGCAGCATGAGCCACCAGTTTTCGACCTGCATGATGGCCAGCCACAACGAAGCGAAATAAACGGTAAAGGTCCCGAAAAAACTGAGCGCGGCGATGCGCTTGTCTTTCTCGCAATACTGACGTGTATATTCCCGCAGATTCATCGCCGTACTCCGCCGATTGATTTCGCGTCCATGCTATATCCACGGACGGGTCAAAACCAACTGGTTTGAGCGCAGCGCTGACATCACTCTTGGTCAGCAGCGGGCTGAGAACCAACACGCTGACCATCGTTCACAGAAAGGGCTGAAAGCTATCATCCCTTTGCCTTTTGCCGATCACACACGCAGTGCCATCCCGTTAACTGCGGCGGCCCTCAATATGTTTGCGTAGGTGCGATTTGCCGGGCTTCTTGCGCCCCTTGAACGGATTCTTGTCGCTTTGGCCGCGCAGATGCAGGCGAATGGGCGTGCCGGGCATATCAAAGTCCTCGCGCAGACCATTGACCAGATACCTTGTATAGCTGGCCGGCATCTTGTCGGGATGGCTGCACATCACCACGAATCCTGGCGGGCGGGTCTTGACCTGCGTGATGTAACGCAGCTTGATCCGCCGACCTTGCGGCGCCGGGGGCGGGTGCTGTTCCAACATGCCATTCAGCCAGCGATTCAGCGCTGCCGTCGGCACCCGGCGGTTCCAGATATCATGGGCACGGCTGATCGCGGCTTGCAGGCGGTCCAGTCCCCTGCCGGTCTTGGCGCTGACGGTCACCAGCGGCGCGCCACGCAATTGCGGCAACAGGCGCTCGAACGCCTCGCGCAGGTCGCGCAGCTTTTGCTGCCGGTCTTCCTCAATGTCCCATTTGTTCACGGCAATCACCACCGCCCGGCCCTCACGTTCGGCCAGATCCGCGATGCGCAGATCCTGTTGCTCAAATGGGATTGCAGCGTCCAGCAGGACCACGACCACTTCGGCAAACTTGACCGCGCGCAGGCCGTCGCTGACCGAAAGTTTCTCCAGTTTTTCCTGAACCTTGGCTTTGCGGCGCATACCAGCGGTATCAAACAGACGCATCGGCACGCCATCCCAGTTCACCTGTAGCGAGATCGCATCGCGGGTGATTCCCGCCTCAGGACCGGTCAATAAGCGCTCTTCGCCAATGATCTGGTTGATCAGCGTTGATTTGCCCGCATTGGGCCGACCGACAACGGCCACCTGCAAAGGCCTTGCCTCGGTCGGGCGATGGGCGTTCTCGTCAATGGCCTCGTCGGCGTCGATGTCCTCATCAATTGTCACATCGGTTTCAGGGGCATCGGCGCGAGCCCGTTCGGCGAAATCATCCGCCAGCGGCATCAACTGTGCATACAGGTCGTTCAGCCCTTCGCCATGTTCCGCCGACATGCGAATCGGCTCGCCCAGCCCAAGACTATACGCTTCGAGTACGCCGGCATCAGCAGCGGCCCCTTCAGCCTTGTTCGCGGCCAGAATCACATGCGCGCTCCGCTTGCGCAGAATATCTGCAAAGACCTGATCCGTCGCAGTAAGACCGGTGCGTGCATCGATCATGAACAGACAGATATCAGCCATATCCACCGCGCGCTCAGTCAAGCGGCGCATCCGGCCCTGCAGGCTGTCGTCGGTGACATTTTCCAGCCCGGCGGTATCAATCACCGTAAAACGCAGATCGCCCAGACGCGCGGCTCCCTCGCGCAGATCGCGAGTCACCCCCGGTTGATTATCGACCAGCGCAAGACGCTGCCCGACAAGGCGGTTGAATAGGGTAGACTTTCCCACATTGGGACGGCCTACGATGGCAAGGGTAAACGACATGGCGCCTGCTTTTACAAAGGACAGATACGTCCCTTAGCGCATTCTCGCATCAACGGAAAGCGAACAACGCGCCATTGGCGCCCACAACATACAGCGTCTGGTTCGCAACCACCGGTGCGGTGGTGGCTCCACCTTGCACTTCGACCCGCGACACCAGCTCACCGCTTTCCGGCGAGAAGAAGCGCAACCAGCCATCGTTACTGGCGATCACGATCCGCCCTCCGGCCAGGATTGGCCCATAATGCGCCCAAGTCCGGCTCCGCTTGCGGGGTTTGTCCCTTACGAAACCGGGCAGATCGATGGCCCAGATCACGCTGCCGTTGCTTGCATCGAAACGGACCAGCTGGTTGATGTCAGTGACCGCGAAAATACTGTCACCGGCGGGCCAAACCGGACCCAACGCGCCCTGCCGTGCGACCCAAAGCTGTTCGCCCGTCTGGATGTCAAACGCAGCTAGCCGCCCGGAATGATTGCCTGCGTAAACGGCATTGCCTGCAACTACCGGACTGCCGGTTACATCGCTGATGCGCGAGACCGCCCGCCCCAGACGCTGCCCTGCAACCGAGGCATTCCAGTTTCGCATGCCGCCCCGGCGGAACGCCGCGATCACATCGCCCGATCCGAAGCCAAAGATTGCCTGATCGCCGACCAGCGCAGGGGAAGGCGCGCCGAGAACATTGACCACGCTCGGTGCAGCACTGAGTTGCCACAGAATTCGGCCGTTACTTGCATTAATCGCCCAGGCGGTTTCATCTCCGGCGACCAGATAGACGATCCCGTCGCGTACGGTTGGCGTACCGCTGCCGGTCGCATCGAGTTCTTGACGCCAGCGCACGGCACCGCTGCTTGCATCAAGTGCGGTCAAGATGCCAAAACCGGACGAAATATAAAGCGTCCCGTTATCATAGGCGAGGCCCCCGCCGGTCGAATCTCCCGGACGTTCGCTCGACGGGGTGAGGTCGGTACTCCACGCCACGGCGCCCGCGGGTGTGACTCCGGAAACCCGCGCGCCAGAATCGAGCGTGTAAATCAGCCCGCCGCCGACAACCGGATCAGCGGTGATGCGCGCACGCTTGCCATCAGGGCTGCCGATCGAGGTCGACCAGAGCAGTCGGGGCGTCTCGCCCAGCGCAGCGTTTTGCACCCGCGTAACAGGCGAGCCGAGGCCCTGCGTCCAAGCCGAATTGACGCTTTGCCCCGGAATGCGGATTGCGCGGGTGACATTATTGACCGCTTTCGGTTTTTCGTCGGGCAGGTTCAGATCGGCGCGAACATCCTCGCGTTCACCCGGCAGAATCACCGCTCTTTCCGCACATGCGCCAAGGAGCAGGGCTCCGCTTACGAGACAGACCAGCCCGAACCGGGAAGAAATGATCGCTGACTTCATAGTAATCGGCCTGTCCTGACTAGTCTTTGGTTCTGCTCGTTTGTGACACGACGAGGGCAAAACGTCACCCTTGGCCCTCCCGGGCGCTTGTCGGGGTGCCGCCCAAGGCCACAATCACCTGTGCCACACGTTGTTGCAAGCCCGCAGGTGCTTCGGCGTCGTCAAGGATCGCCTGCAGCCTGTCGATCGCTCCCTCAGGGTGGTTCTCGCCAATATCGATCAGGGCCAACTGTTCCTGCGCCAGAAGACGCAACGGCGCACCAGGTCGCGCCAGCGCCTCGAACTGCAAGCGGCGTTCAGATGCCGGCAGAGCATCCCCCTGCAATGTCAGCGCCTTGAATGCAGCAATCTGGCGATAGATCTCTGGCAGCGCGCCATCGGTCGAAATGGTGTTCAGACGCTCGACAGCGGTTGCCGTTTCGTCCGTGTCCGCCAGTGCCGCCGCCGTCAAAAATGCGGCGACTGCCTGCCCGCCCGGTGTTTCGGCACCAACCCCCGCTAGGGCTTCAGCGCGGGCCGTCGCGGCGTCGTTTTCCAATGCGGCAAGAAGTGCATCCCCCAGATCTTCGGCCTGTGTGCGCATCTGCGCCTTTCGAATCTCGTTGAACGCAGCACCGCCAACAACCAGCAGCACAAGCAGCACCGCGATCCAGCCATAGCGACGGAACAACCTAAATAGGCGGTCGCGGCGCACCTCTTCGGTGACTTCATCGATGAAACTATCGCTGTGGCTCATGCAGTGCCCCTTGTTCGCGTGTGACGGCGAGACGGTCTCTTCCGTGGGAAAAGTCCGGTTTTGCCTCTATTAGCCTGCCTTTACACTCAAGCCAAGTGGCGGTGGAGCAACACTATTGCGAAAACAGGCCCGTTGCTGTGTCGCGCTTTTGACCTCGCGCAGGGCCCAAAACCGTTTGGTGAAATATTTTCCCACTGCGCCCCTGCCCACTTTCTTTGAGGGCGCCCAAGCGCTATGTTGGCGCGCAAAATCCGCGTGGCGGGCCCGTCAGCACATCAATATTTGCGCATTGGAGCCTGGCCCATACAGAAACACCAATGGCATAGGCAAGGACACGCGATGACGCGACGTATCGGTTTTAACGAAGCCTTCCTGCTTAACGGCGGTGTGATAGCGCGCAGTTTTCAGAAAACGGGTGAATGGTCCCGGGTTTCCCGCTACCTATCCCGTAACCGATTGACAGGAGCCGAAAGAGCCCGATGACCATCCTCCGACTTTCGCTGGCCGCCGTTTTTCTGGTCGCCACCACCCTGAGTGCTGTTGCCTTCGATACGCAGGCACGGGCCGCATATGTGCTCGATCAAGGGACAGGCACAGTGCTGCTCTCGAAAAATGCCGACGAGCCCCTGCCCCCCGCTTCGATGTCCAAGCTGATGACCCTTTACGTCACCTTCGAGGCACTGCGTGACGGGCGGCTTACGCTGGACGAACGTCTGCCGGTTTCCAATCATGCCATGAGCTACGGTGGATCGACCATGTTCTTGGATACGCAAGACCGTGTGAGGGTGGAAGATCTGCTGCGCGGGATTGTGGTGATGTCAGGCAATGATGCCTGTGTTGTACTGGCTGAGGCGCTCAGCCCCGATGGAACCGAGGCCGGGTTCGCGCGGTTCATGACCCAGCGCGGCCAGAAAATGGGTTTGACCCAATCGACCTTTACCAATTCCAATGGCTGGCCGCAGGCCGGCCATCGAATGTCGGCCCACGATCTGGCCATTCTAGCCGATCGGCTGATCAGCGACTTCCCCGAATTCTACCCGCTATTTGCCGAAGAGGAATTCAAGTTCGACGGCCGCGCGCCCGCAAACACGCGCAATCGCAACCCGCTGTTGGGTCTGGGGGTCGGCGCTGACGGGTTGAAAACAGGGCATACCCGTGAAGCCGGCTATGGGTTGGTGGGGTCCGCGAAACAGGGAGATCGTCGGGTCATTTTCGTGATATCGGGCTACGAAAGTGCTGCACAGCGGGCCCGAGAAGCCGAAGCTCTTGTGAACTGGTCGTTTCGCCATTTCGACGAAAAAACCGTCGCCCGCGCCGGAGAGCCGGTCCTCAAGGCAGAGGTCTGGCGTGGGGACCAATCAACCATAGGGCTGGTAACTGCCAAAGACCTGACGATCTTGATGCCGACGCTGGCCAGCAATGACATTGCCGCCGAGGTGGTCTATAATGGCCCCTTCAACGCGCCTATTTCTCGGGGCGAAAAACTAGCCGAACTGGTCATAAACCGCGCCGAACTGCCCGAGGTCCGCGTGCCTTTGGTCGCTGACCGCGACGTGCCGTTGGGCGGCTTCCGTGTCAAAATGGCAACCGCCGCACAACAAATGATCAAACGGCTCACTTCCGGCTCTGCGGAGGCCCAGTGAGCGCGCTCAAAGGCCTGTTTATCAGCATCGAGGGGATCGATGGATCGGGCAAATCCACACAAGCGCGCCGACTGGCAGATCGCCTGCGGGCACAAGGCCACGATGTCGTTCTGACCCGCGAACCCGGCGGCAGCCCCGGCGCCGAGCAGATCCGCGCGTTGGTGCTAGAAGGCGACCCCGACCGCTGGTCGCCTCACACCGAGATCCTGCTGTTTACCGCCGCCAGACGCGACCACCTGGAGCGCACCATCGCCCCCGCCCTAGCCGCGGGCAAAGTGGTGATCTGCGACCGCTTCGCCGATAGCACGCGGATGTATCAGGGGCTGTCACGAGGCGATCTGCGGGCCTTGGTCGATCAGTTGCACGACCTGATGATCGGGCGCGAACCAGACCTGACGCTGCTGATCGACATGGACCCCGAAACCGGCCTGACCCGCGCGCTGTCGCGCAACGGCGCGGAAGAACGGTTTGAGGCCTTTGGTGCCGACCTCCAGCGCCGCATGCGCGCCGGGTTCCTGACCTTGGCACAAGAGTTTCCCGACCGCATCCGGGTGATCGACGGCAACCGCTCGCCAGATGCCGTGGCCAGCGATGTTTTCGCCACCGTGAAAGGCGCAACGTCATGAGCGCCAGCGCCGACCTTCCGCCCCCCGATCAGATCGCCGGGGCACCGCACCCGCGCGATGCCGCGCGGCTTTTCGGACAAAATGCGGCACAGGCCGATTTCCTCGACGCTTTCGCATCGGGCCGCCTACACCATGCCTGGCTGTTGACCGGCCCGCCCGGTGTGGGCAAGGCGACCCTTGCCTGGCGCATCGCGCGCTTTTTGCTGGCCACCCCGCTGCCTGGCGATGGTGTGATCACCGATAGGCCCACAGCTCTCGATATTCCCGCCGATCACCCGGTCGCCCGCCGCGTTGCCGCCGGAAGCGAACCGCGCTTGGCTCATATCACGCGCAGCGCCAATGAAAAGACCGGCCGCATGCGCACCGAAATCGTTGTCGAAGACATCCGCAAGCTGCACCGTTTTCTCGCCCTGTCGGCCACCGACGGGGGCGCGCGTGTGGTCATTGTGGACGCCGCCGACGAAATGAATGCCAGCGCCGCCAATGCGCTGCTCAAGATGCTCGAAGAACCGCCGGCGCTGACCACATTGCTACTGGTTTCACATCAGCCTTCGGCGCTGCTGCCGACGATCCGCTCGCGCTGCCGTGTGCTGCGGCTCGCGCCATTAAGGGCGCAGGACATGCAGGCGGCGCTGGCACAGGCGGGCACAGAGCTGTCCGACAATCCCGACCAGCTTGCAGCACTGGCCGCCGGCTCGGTGGGCGGCGCGCTGCGGCTGCTCAATCTCGACGGGCTGCGGCTTTACCATGATCTGGTGGTAATCCTTGGCTCGCTGCCCCGCCTTGACCGCCAACGCGCGCTGGCACTGGCCGAGACAGCGGCGCAACGCAATGCAGCGGAACGTTTTGACCTGCTGCTGAACCTGATCGATATTGCCCTGTCTCGTCTGGCGCGCTGCGGTGCCACCGGCACCCCGCCCCTGCCCGAGGCCGCGCGCGACGAATCCGCGATCCTTAGCCGGCTAGCCGCAACGCCCGCGAAGGGCCGCGCCTGGGCTGATACCGCGGCCACAATCACCGCGCGCAACCAGCACGGGCAGGCGGTCAACCTTGACCCTGCCGCGCTTGTCCTAGATACGGTTTTCAGGATACAAAAGACCGCGCAGTCGTGACAGGGCCGCCGCGCGGCGAGAAATACCGGGGCCGCATGTCCGAAATACCAGAAATCACCGACAGCCATTGCCACCTCGACTTTCCAGATTTCGAAGGCCAGCTTGACACCATCATCGCGAATGCCGCCGCCGCCGGCGTGACGCGGATGGTGACGATCTGCACGCGACTGTCACAGGAACCGACAGTGCGCGCCATCGCCGATACACACGCGCCTGTGTTCTACGCCGCCGGAACCCACCCGATGAGTGTCGCCGACAGCCCGATGGCCAGCGCCGACCAATTGATCGGCTTGGCGCGCCATCCCAAATTTGTCGGCATCGGTGAGACAGGGCTAGACTACCACTACACCGCCGAAAGCGCAGCAGCGCAGCAGGAATCGCTGCGCATCCATATCGCTGCCGCGCGCGAAACCATGCTGCCGCTGATCATCCACGCGCGCAACGCTGACGCCGACATGGCCCGGATCCTGACCGAGGAATATCGCATTGGCGCCTATTCCTGCGTCATGCACTGCTTTTCGTCGGGCGCAGACTTGGCGCGCGCGGCGCTTGATCTGGGCTTTTATCTGTCGATGTCGGGCATTGCCGCCTTCCCGCGAAGCACCGAATTGCGCGAGATCTTCGCCGCCGCCCCGCTTGATCGTATCCTGGTTGAAACCGACGCGCCCTATCTCGCGCCGCCGCCCCATCGCGGCAGACGCAACGAGCCCGCCTTTGCCAGCCATACGGCGCGGGTTGGCGCCGAGATATTCGATCTGGACTACGCCGAATTCGCGGCGCGTTCACAACAGAACTTTGAGCGGCTGTTCGCCAAGGCCGCCGCCTGGACGCCATCATGAGCGAGACCTTGCGTGTCACCATCTTGGGCTGCGGCTCCTCTGGCGGTGTGCCTCGCCTTGGCGGCCATTGGGGCGATTGTGACCCGGAAAATCCGAAAAACCACCGCCGCCGCTGTTCGATCCTGGTGGAACGCGACGGACCCGAAGGCACCACGACCGTGCTGATCGACACCTCGCCCGACATGCGCAGCCAGTTGCTCGACGCCAGCATTGGGCGGCTGGATGGGGTGGTTTACACCCATAGCCATGCCGACCACGTGCACGGCATCGACGATCTGCGCATGATTGTCTTCAACATGCGCCAGCGCCTGCCGGTCTGGGCTGACTATCCGACCCAGAACGCGCTCTATGCCCGGTTCGGATATGCCTTCGTGCAACCCGAGGGCTCGCACTATCCACCGATCCTCGACATGAACACCATCGAGGGACCGTTTCAGGTGACTGGCCCCGGCGGCACGATAGAGCTGCGCCCCTTTCTGGTTAATCACGGTTCGATCGATTCGCTCGGCTTTCGGGTCGGCGGAATGGCCTATCTGCCCGATGTCGCTGAAATTCCCGCTGCCGCTTGGCGCGAGCTCGATAATCTCGATTGCTGGATCCTTGACGCGCTGCGCCGCACGCCGCACCCGACCCACGCGCATCTGGACAAATCGCTCGAATGGATCGCCCGCGCCCGGCCGCGCCGCGCGGTGCTGACCAATATGCACATCGATATGGATTACGATGCAGTCGACCGCGACACGCCCGACCATGTCACACCGGCACATGATGGTATGGTGCTGCACGTCCCCCTCTGACCTCCACTCTGGCTTCTTCTTGCGGAAAATATCCCCGCCGGAGGCTCCCTGACGCTGCTATAAACGTAAGGATCGGCCATGTTTCACACCCTGATCGACGTGATCCTGCCAGTCTTTATCGTTATCGGGGCGGGTTATAGCGCGGTCTGGGCGCGCTATTTCAGCGGTGATCTCACCGATGGGCTGATGCGCTTCACTCAGAACTTTGCCATTCCTTGCCTGCTGTTTCGCGCCATTGCCACCATCGATCTCTCGGTGGGCTTTGACCCAAGGCTTCTCGCCAGCTTTTATCTTGGTGCGACATTATGTTTTGTCGCCGGCTTGTTCGGCGCGCGCGTAATTTTTAGCCGTCCATGGCAGGATAGTGTGGTGATCGGATTTTGCTGCCTGTTCTCGAACGGCGTGCTCCTGGGCCTGCCGATCACCGAACGGGCCTATGGGGCTGACAATCTGGTCGGCAATTTCGCAATCATCGCGTTTCACTCGCCCTTTTGCTACGCGCTGGGGATCACGGTGATGGAGTATTTCCGTAACCGTGGCGCGACCGGGCGCGTCCTTGCCCGCGCCGTGTTCAACGCGATCTTCCGCAATCCGCTGATCATCGCCATCTTGATGGGGTTCATCGTCAACGTTTCCCGCCTGCCCATACCCACGGTCGTTGACGACGCGCTGGTGATGATCGCGCGCGCGGCCATTCCCTGCGCGCTCTTTGCTCTGGGCGGGGTGCTGGTGCAATATCGTACCGAGGGCGATGCTCGCGTGATTGCCTATATCTGCACGCTGTCACTGCTGATCCACCCGGCGCTGGTCTGGAGTTTCGGGACTACACTTGACGTCCCGACTGACCTGTTCCGCTCTGGCGTGTTGATGGCGTCGATGGCGCCGGGAGTGAACGGCTATGTCTTTGCCAACATGTATGGCCACGCCAAGCGCGTGGCAGCGGCGTCGTTGCTGATTGCGACCGCGTTTTCGGTGCTGACGGTGTGGTTCTGGCTCGGCGTGTTGGGCTGAGGCCGACTCATCGCTCCTGCAACTCCAGCCAGATTCCATCGCGCGAACGCACCGTCAGATGTGCCTCTGGAACCGGTTCGCGCCCGTTGACCGCTCGCACCCGGAATCGGCGCAGCAGCATCGATAAAAGCAGCGGCCCCTCAACCATGGCAAACCCGGCACCCGGGCAGACGCGCGGACCGGCGGAAAATGGGATAAAGGCCTCGCGTTGGCAGATCTGGCCGTTTTCGGTCTGCCAGCGGGCGGGGTCGAAACCGTCGGGATTATCCCAAAGCCGTGTATGCCGGTGCAGGTGCCAGGGACTCACCACCATCTGCGCGCCTGCTGGAACCTCGCGGTCGCGAAATCGCGCCGGACATCGTGCCTCGCGCACCAGCATCGGTACTGGCGGATAAAGGCGCAGGGTCTCGCGGAATACGTCGCGCGACAGGCGCAGTTTCGCCATTGCCGCGAAAGTCTCGTCTTCCAGCGCTGCAGCTTCGCTGGCCACGCGTTCCTGCCAATCGGGGTAGAGCGCCAGCAGATAAAGCGCCCATGCCAGCGCCGAGGCGCTGGTTTCATGGCCGGCCAGAAAAAAGATCGCGACTTGGTCGATCATTTCCTCAACGCTGAACCGTTCGCCGGTCTGTGGGTCGGTCGTGGTCATGATTTTGGTTGCCAGATCGTCGGGTGCCGTCCCGGCCTCGATCTCGCGCATCCGCGCATGGGTCAATGCCGCAATCAGTGCGCGGATTCGCGCCGCGCTGGTCCGGGTGCTCGGTCCGAAGAACCGCGGCATCCAGTGCGGCAACGGGACAAGTGCGGCAACGTTCAGGATCGGTTGGCTGCGTTGGTAGGTGCGAAAGCGGGAAAAGACCTGCGCCGCGACTTCGTGTTCGATAGGGATCGAGAACAGCGTGCGAAAAATCACGTCCGCTGCGGCGTGGCTGGTCTCGGCCTCGATCTCGACGAGTTGCCCGCACCGTCGCTCGAGCCGCGTCACCATCGCCGCGCCGGCGGCGCGTATGGCGGGGAAGGTGTCACGCAGCCGCCCCCCCTCAAAGGCCGGATCAATGATACGACGTTGGCGTTTCCACGCCTTGGCATTCGTCACGAACACCGAATTTCCCAGCAAAGGCCGCAACCCTTCACTGATCCGGTCGGATTTGGGGAAATCCTCGGGCCGATCGTTCAGTACCGCACGTATCAGATCAGGCTGGTTCAGCAGGAAGGAATGGAAAAACGGCGTGCGGAATTCGGCCATCCAGGCACGATAAAGCCGCGCGGGCTGGGCCGACAGAATATCGGCCCGGAACAGGCGCAGATAGCGCCAGAACGACACCTTATCGGCGCGCGCGGCCGGTTTTGGCGGAATCATGCGGGCCGTACCGAGACATGGCGCGATACCGGCACGTCGATCCGCGAACGCGATGGCGCACGGCCCGCATAACGCGCGCCTAGCGTCAGTGGCCCGGCGGTGATGTGAAAATAATCATAATCGCCGGGACGGTCGAAGGCGCATAGGTACTGCAAATGCAGCCGGAAAAACCGCCAGCGCAGCGTTTTCCAGCGTTCTGGAGACAGAGTTTTCGTGAATGCCGCCGACAGGACCAGTGGCCATTTCTTGTCCTCGGGCGCGACCCCGCTGACCGCCACCGGATCGCAAAGCGCGAACGAGCAGCCGTCGCTGGGGGCGGACACATCGCCCCAAGTTAGTTCATCCCGCGCCGAGAGATAGCGCAGATCGGTGCGCAGCCGGTCGGCATCGGGCAGGAACGACACCATCGGCACCACCTGCCCCAAGGTCAGAAACGACAGCGCCGGCCCATTGATCGGCATTCGCCCTGAGCGGAGCAGGTCCGCGAGCACCGACACCCCCAGATGCGCGCCCGAAGAATGCCCGACGACCAGCACCTCGTCGACTTCTGCGGCCAGCGCCTCGGCGATTCGCGCGGCGAAATCTGCGATCCGCTGCTCGATTTCTAGCGGGTTGGCACCGTTCTGGCGGGCAGAAAAAGCGTAATCATGCATCAGGTAGTGCGCATAGAATCGCCCGTCCTGTGCCCGGAACCATCGCAGCACACCCCAGACCACCAAACCCGTCGCAACCAGCGCTGCGCCCTGCCCGATTGTCCCAAGTGCCTGCAATCGCCCAAGCATTGGGAAGGCCAGCACCGCCGCCAACATTGCCAGCGCCAGTTGCGCCAGCAGCAATACGACAGGATAAAACGCCGCGATCACTGGCCCTTTGCGCAGTCGCATCAGCCGCCACAGTGCGCCACTGGCGATGTAGGTCCACGCCGTGCGCAGCAGTTGCAAATAGGTGGTGGCGATGCCGTTGGCCATACTGCTTTGAACGATATCCGACCAAACCAGAACCTCCACGTCGGTTTCGGTCGTGACCCCGTCGATCTGAGCCTCCACGTGCCATCCGTAGATGCCGCCCCGCGCCTCGCAGGTCACTGCGAGATCGTAGCCTGAAATCGCCGCCTGCGCCGCGCTCTCGCGACGGTAAAGTTCGCGGTAGCGGCGGGGAGGAAACGGATCATAGCCGGGGATGAAGAGCACCCTGCGCCGCCGTACCGGCATCGTGATGCTATCAGCTTGCCGCAAGTCAGCCTAGACTGGCCAGCGCCGGGAAGGTTTCCAGCAGCCAGTAGGAAAAACTGGAAAAGCCGCCGGTCAGCATCAGCAGACCAATGGTCCACAGCAACAGGCCCATGACGCGTTCGATCTGCTCCATGTGCCGTTTCATCCAGCCCATCAGCCCGCCCAGACGCGGCAAGAAGGCGGCGACCAGCAGGAACGGCACGCCCAGGCCGATTGCATAGACCGCCAGCAACGAAGTACCCCGCGTCACCGAGGCCTCGGAAGCAGCCAGCGACAGGATCGCGCCCAATTGCGGGCCGATACAGGGCGTCCAACCAAAGGCAAAGGCAAGCCCCAAGATATAAGCCCCGAAAGCGGACCCCCCGTGGTCACCGGCATCCAGCCGGGCTTCGCGGTCAAGGAAGCGAATGCGATAGACGCCAACGAAATGCGCACCAATCACCATAACCAAAACGCCTGCGATGGTGTTGAACCAGTCCTGATATTGCAGGAACATGGTGCCGATTGCCGATGCGGTGAACCCGAGCAAAAGAAACACCGTTGAAAGTCCCAGCACGAAAAATAGCGCCGGTAACATTGCGCGATTGTGCCCTTGGGCGCCGGTGTTCAGATCCTGAACCGTAACTCCGCTCATATAAGCCAGATAGGGCGGCACAATAGGCAGCACACAAGGCGAGAGAAAGCTGAGAACGCCCGCAAACAAGGCCACGAACATTGCCGGCAGAAGTGCGGCGTCAATTATTTCAATCCCAAACATGACTCCCCTTTAGGCCATCATAGCTGCAAGGTCACGGCGCATTTGGTCACAAACCCGTGCCCGATGACAGCTGTTAGCTGAACAAGCACCGGAAGATTTCCCTTTGCCTGCGAAATAGCCTATTTGAAAACCATGATTGATGAAGACCACACTCTCGATGCCCGCGGCCTGCTTTGCCCGTTGCCGGTTCTCAAAGCACGCAAACAGCTGAGGTCGCTGCCTGATGGTGCGCTGCTCAAATTGATTGCGGACGATCCGGCGGCAGTGGTGGATGTGCCACATTTCTGCGCCGAAGCGCGCCATACTTTAGTGGCGCAAGAGGAAAGCGGCGGCGTGCAGACCTACCTGATCCGCAAGGGCGGCGGATAACGCCATTGCCTGATAATAAACGGAAATGTTGAAGGGCGGGCCTTTTCGGACCCGCCCTTGCCGTTTCTGGCTTAACGGTTCAACGACCACCAGCCACGTCGTTTGGGTTTGGCCGCGTCTTCCGGCGCAGTATCGACCGCTTCTTCAACCGGTTTCGGCGTCCTTTCGGTGTCTGGCTTTGCCGTGGGCTCCGGTGCCGAGCTGGGCCGCTCCACGGCTGCGACCGGCTTGGGCGTTGGTTCCGGCTTGGTCTCAGCCGCCGGTCCATTGCTTTTGGCTGCCGCATCGTCGCTCGCTGGTGCAACCGTCGTCTTATCGGCCGCAGCCGCCACGGCTACGGCTGGTTTGTCGCTGGCCCTTGCAGCGGCCGGCGCGGAACGGCGCGACCGCGTGCGCACCACCGTTTTAGGTGTATCCTCGGGCGCATCACCAGCTGTCGGGGCGTCACCCGATTGCGTTTGCGTTACGTCGTCAGTCTGTGTCCGTCTGGGCTGCCTGGAGCGTGATCTGCGCGGTGCCCTAGACTGGGTCGCGGAGGGTTGAGCATCCTCTTTCTCGTCCTCGCCAGCGGTGGTGGCGGCGGCAGCAGCCGGTTCGGGGGATTTACTATCACCTTCAACAGGTTCGGGCCCGGTTTCTCCCTGCTGGCTATCATCGGTGCCAGTTTGGTCAGGCCTGCCGTTTTTGCTGCGCCGTGGACGGCGGCGGCGGCGGCGTCTCGTTTTGCCGTCGCCATTTCCACCCTCTGCATTGGCCGGCGTCTCGTCATCGTCACCGTCACCGCCAATGTCGGTGCTGCTATCATCAGCCTTGGCATCGACCTGATCCATCAGCGATGTATCGACCGAGACGACTGGATCGGCTGCGACCTCCACATTGCGACTGGCGGTTTTAAGCTTCTCAAGAGAGAAGTCGGGGCTGACCAATTGCACGTCACCCTCGATGCGAACCGACAGACCATAGCGTGTTTCGATGCGGGCGATATGCTCGCGCTTCTGGTTCATCAGGAAGTTGGCGACATTGACTGGCACGCGCACTACGATCTCGCGCGAGCGACCGCGAACGCCCTCTTCCTCGATCTGGCGCAAGATATTGAGCGCCATGTTATCGTCCGAGCGAATCAACCCAGTGCCATGACATGCCGGACATGGCTGGGTGGTCGCTTCAATCATACCGGGGCGCAGACGCTGGCGGCTCATTTCGAGCAGACCAAAGCCACTAATCCGGCCCACCTGAATCCGTGCGCGGTCGGTTTTCAGCTTGTCTTTCAACCGTTTTTCCACTGCCGTGTTGTTCTTGCGGTCGTCCATGTCGATAAAATCGATGACAATCAAACCGGCCAGATCACGCAGACGCAATTGGCGCGCGATTTCCTCGGCGGCTTCAAGGTTGGTCTTGGTCGCCGTTTCCTCGATGCTGCCTTCTTTGGTCGCACGCCCCGAGTTGACGTCGATCGCCACCAGCGCCTCAGTCACCCCAATCACGATGTAGCCACCCGATTTCAACTGTACCGTCGGATTGAACATCGAGCTGAGATAGCTTTCGACCTGATACCGCGCAAACAGCGGCATCGTATCCTGATAATGCTTCACGTTCTTGGCGTGCGACGGCATGATCATCTTCATGAAGTCTTTGGCGATGCGATAGCCGCGCTCGCCCTCGACCAGAACCTCATCGATTTCGCGGCTGTAGAGATCGCGGATCGAACGCTTGATCAGATCGCCTTCGGCATAGATACTTGCCGGTGCAACCGATTTCAGCGTCAGTTCGCGGATCTGCTCCCATAGGCGCTGAAGATATTCGTAATCGCGCTTGATTTCGGTTCGGGTGCGCTTCGCTCCGGCAGTCCGCACAATCAACCCGGCCCCTTTGGGCACGTCGATTTCAGCGGCGATATCCTTGAGCTTCTGCCGGTCGGCAGCGTTGGTGATCTTGCGAGAAATCCCGCCACCGCGCGCGCTGTTGGGCATCAGGACGCAATACCGACCCGCCAGCGAGAGATAAGTGGTCAGCGCCGCGCCTTTGTTACCGCGCTCTTCCTTTACGACCTGTACCAGAAGGATCTGGCGCACCTTCACAACTTCTTGGATCTTGTACTTACGCGGTCGCGGTTTACGGATCGGGCGCAGATCTTCGGTGTCATCGTCATCCGCAACAGATTCGATTGTGTCATCCTTAGCGACAGGATCGCTGCCGTTGCCGTGCTCTGCACCGGACACACTGTTCGCGTCGCCGTTCTGATCGCCCAGCGGCTCTTCGACCGGCGTTTCGGCAACCCGCTCCATCGGTGATGTACCTTCTGCGGCATCATCTT
The DNA here is from genome assembly GCF_016307205.1 of Pontibaca salina. Classification (GTDB taxonomy): domain Bacteria; phylum Pseudomonadota; class Alphaproteobacteria; order Rhodobacterales; family Rhodobacteraceae; genus Pontibaca; species Pontibaca salina. Next base: position 143,897 of record NZ_JAEIJD010000001.1, read on the forward strand.
CGCTCGGATCAATGGTTTCCATGCCATTGATATCGGTCGATTCAACAGCATCATCAGATTTCGTCGCCTCGGCCACCGATTTTGTCCGAGACCCACGGCGCGCGCGCGAGGACTCAGCGGCGTTCTCTTCCGCTTCCAGCGCCTCGGCATAGGCGCGCTCTTCCTCCATCAACGCTTCGCGGTCGGCGACGGGAATCTGGTAATAATCGGGATGGATCTCGGAAAACGCCAAAAATCCGTGCCGGTTTCCGCCATAATCCACGAACGCCGCCTGTAGCGACGGTTCGACGCGGGTTACCTTGGCAAGATAGATATTGCCGGCAAGCTGCCGCTTGTTTTCGGATTCGAAATCAAATTCTTCAACCTTGTTTCCATCAACCACCACGACGCGGATTTCCTCCGCGTGGGTGGCGTCGATAAGCATTTTATTGGCCATGTTACCTTGGTGCACCACGGCAAAACTGCCCGCCCTGGCGGACGGGAGCGTTTGGGGTGATGTCTTGTCAGGGCGATGTCAGACGCAGCGCGGCATGCAGTCAGGCAGGGCATGGCCCATTGGCCCCCTGCTCTTGTGCTCAATCCTCGCGCACGCGTCATCGCGGTTCTTCTCCGACAGGTCGGGGCGGCCCCGACTCTGCCCATTATTCCCCTTGCCGACATATTAAACGGTCAAAGGCATTACGTTGATCCCGGATAGGATCACATCGGTCTGAACGGTCCATGGGCGCGGCTTGCAGCCCAGTCCGACTCAGCGAAACTCTTAGCGGATCGCGGTTTATGTCGACGCGCTCCGTCATTTCACAATATGGCCAAGCGTAGGGGGATGACAATGGGAAATTTCGCCCCCCTTGCCGGGCGCGGTGCCGGGCGAGCGTTATTATTCTGCCGAAACAACGCGCAGCGCCTTCGACACCTAATGTCAAAATCCTATCTGCCGCCAACCGGAATGCGTCAAAGGTAATCTGATCGTTGCAGGCCGTATTTGGCCATTTTCTCGTTCAGTGTCCGGCGGGGAAGGCACAACTCCTCCATGACACTGGCGATGCTACCTTTGTGACGGCGCATGGTGTTGTCGATCAGCATGCGCTCGAACGCCTCGACATATTCCTTGAGCGGTTTGCCCTCGGTGGTCATCACTGGCTGCATTTCTTCATGATCCGACATCAGCAACGATGCGATGGTGCCCGAACCGCGCCGCGATTGCAGCACTGCGCGTTCCGCGATGTTAATCAACTGGCGCACATTGCCGGGCCAAGGCGCCTGCAACAGTTGTGCCGCCTCCTGTGCGGATACTTGCGGCGCCTCGCAGCCATATTCGTCGGAGAACTGCTCGGACAGGCGCGTGAAGAGCATCAGGATATCCTCGCCACGCTGGCGCAGCGGCGGCACGGTGATCCGCAACGCAGCCAGACGGTAGAAAAGATCGGGCCGCAGGGCGTCCTCAAGGGTGCGCCCTGCCTCCTGCATGTTGGAAATCGCGACGATACGGGTTTCGGCGGGGGTGCCCTGCTCATTGATGACGCTCAGCAGTTTGGCCTGCAAAGTCTCGCTGAGCGCGTCGATATCTTCCAGCACCAACGTGCCGCCGCGCGCTTCCTCGATTGCCGGAAGTTGCGTGTCCTCGGGCTGCATGGGGCCGAACAGACGTTTGGAAAGTGCATCTTCCTCTAGCGCGGCGCAACTGATGAGGACGAATTTCTTGCCCGCACGGCTGCCCACCGCGTGCAGGGCATGGGCCACCAACGTCTTGCCGGTGCCGGTTTCGCCATCGATCAACACGTGACCGTCTGCCTGCCCCAGATCCAGAATATCATCTTTCAGGCGCTCCATCACCGGGCTCGACCCGATCAGCTTTTTCATCAACTGGGTGCCGTCGCTCAACTCGCGGCGCAAGGCGCGGTTGTCCAGCGTCAGCCGACGCGCGCCGGTGGCGCGTTTGGCCAATTCAGACATTCGGTCGGGATTGAACGGCTTTTCCAAGAAATCGAAGGCGCCCACGCGCATCGCCTCGACCGCCATCGGCACGTCGCCATGCCCGGTGATCATGATGACCGGCAGCGCACTGTCGGCGCCCATCAGTTTCTTCAGAAACTGCATCCCGTCCATGCCGGGCATACGAATGTCGGAAATGACGATTCCGGGATAATCAGGGCCAAGCTTTTTCAGCGCCTCTTCGGCGCTGGAAAAGGTTTCGGTGTCGTACCCCGACAGCGCCAGCCACTGGCTGATACTTTGCCGCATATCCTGTTCGTCGTCCACGATTGCAATTTTCATCGCCTGCGCCATCGCTCGTCACCTTTTGCTATTCTGCCGCTTCCATTCCATCTTCGTGAATTGGAAGCTGCATCTCAAACACCGCGCCGCCGTTCTGCGCATTGCGGGCCGTTAGCCGTCCGCCAAGGTCGCTGACGATCCCGGACGAGATGGCAAGCCCCAGTCCGACACCGTCGCCGGGGGTCTTGGTGGTATAGAACGGTTCGAACAGCGCATCCAGATCTTCGATTCCCCGACCGTTGTCACGCACCGTCAATGTCGCCGTTTCGCCGGCGGCAAGAATAATCTGAACTTCGGGATCAGCGACCGTCTTGGTAGCGTCCAGCGCATTACGCAAAAGATTGACCATCACCTGCTCAATCCGCATCCGGTCGCCCATTACATAGACCGGCGTATCGGGCAGAATTTGCGCGATCTGCACCTGTCGATGGCGCAATTGGGGCTCCATCATCGACAGCGCCGAAGCAAGCGCATCGTTCATATTCAACGGTGAAAAGCTTTCACTTCCCTTACGGGCATAGGATTTTAGCTGTCGAGTAATCGCGCCCATACGTTCGATCAGGTCATCAATCCGCCCGAACGAGGCCAGCGCTTCTTCGGGACGGTGGCGGCGCAGCAGCAAGCGCGCGCCAGCCAGATAGGTTTTCATCGCCGCCAGCGGCTGGTTCAGTTCGTGGCTGACTGCGGCCGACATCTCACCCAACGCCGCCAGTTTACTGGATTGCGCCAAGGTCTGTTCGGCCACCGCAAGGTTTTCCTGAACTCGTTCGCGCTCGGCGATTTCCCGCTGCAGGCGGCTGTTCAATGCCCGCAACTCGGCAGATTCCCGCTGAAACAGCGCCATGCGCACCGCGGTCTTCCGGCTGAGCAGATAGAAAGCCGCCGCCAAAAGAATGGCGAATCCCATAATTTCGAGTGCCAGCACACCGTTCACCCGCTCACGGATTGATTCGTAAGTCGTGAAAGACGCCATCCGCCAGCCACGGAAGGGAATCCGGGCCTGGGTGCGCATCACTGCCTCGCCGCGCAAATAAGCGTCGGCGGGCACTGCCGTCCAATCGGTGGTGGCCCGGATCGCGCGTTCGATGGCATTTTGCGGGGTCTGCAGCTGCACGGCCTGTTCTTCGGTCAAGCCGCGCCAGCGCGATTCTGTCGCCAGAATGATGGTCCCAGTGGAGTCCATCACCATCACCGCGTCGGAAATCCCGGCCCAGGCGCGCTCGAATTTTTGCAGATCAACCTCCGCCACGATCACGCCCAAAATCGAATTTCCGCTTTCCAGACGGCGGGAATAGGTGAAACGGTAACCGCCCGCTTCGCGCGGGATGACAGAGAACACGGTAGAATTTGCCCGGACGGCATCTACGAAATAGGGTTCGCTACGATGCGATGAGCCAAGGCGGTTGCGATCCGTTGCCGCCACCGTGCGCCCGTTATTATCGAGCAGCATCAGCGATGCCGCGTCAATCTCGTCGACAAACGAAATCAGGCGCTGGGTGGACTGACTGAAATCTTTCGAATTGAGCGCGGCGATCAGGGTCGGGTCGCGCGCCAAAAGCTGAGGTACAATTGCGTTGCGGCGCAATTCGCTCAGCAAGTTGCCCCCGTATAACGCGAGTCGCACTTCGGCGCGGTTACGGGTGTCTTTGGTGAACCGCTCGGTCAGCAATCGATTGGTGACCCAGACGGTTGCCACCGCGGCCACCAACACAATCAAAAGCAGCACCCGCACCCGCCAACCGACCGGCTGACTGCGACTTGCAGGGCCGGTCTCCGATGGAGGAGAATGTTTGCCCGACGTTGACATCACATCAAACTATGTGCTGCGCGCAGCCGACTCAAGTCACGCGGTGGCAAAGGTTCCCGCCAAAGCATGAAACATCGCCTTGCCGTCAGTGCCACCCAGCACCGGATCAGCGGCGCGCTCAGGGTGGGGCATCATGCCTAGAACCCGGCGATTTTCGGACAGGATGCCGGCAATATCTTGCACCGATCCGTTCGGATTGTCGAGATAGGTGAAGGCCACGCGATCTTCACCATGCAGGCGCGCCAGCGTATCGTCATCGGCAAAGTAATTGCCGTCGTGATGCGCAATCGGAATCTCGACCGTGTCGCCGGCGCTGTAGTTTTCGGTGAAAGCACTGGCCGCAGTGGCGACTTGCAACCCAACAGTGCGGCAGACATATTTCAGTCCGCTATTGCGCAGCAATGCACCCGGTAGCAAACCCGTCTCGGTCAGTACCTGAAAGCCGTTGCAGACCCCCAGCACATATCCCCCCCGACCCGCATGGTCGGCCACCGCCCGACAGATCGGGGATTGCGCCGCGATGGCGCCGCAACGCAAATAGTCGCCATAGGAGAACCCGCCGGGGATACCGACGATATCTAGATTGTCCGGCAGCGAGCTATCCTTGTGCCAGACCATTTTGACGTCAAACCCGGCAGCGCGAAACGCGACGGCCAGATCACGGTCGCCGTTCGAGCCAGGAAATACGAGAACACCCGCCCGCATCAGCCCATTTCCACGCTGTAGGATTCGATCACCGTGTTGGCCAGAAGCTGTTCACACATGCGGGTCACATCCTCTTCGCTTACGCTGTCATCGAGATCAAGTTCGATCACCTTGCCCTGGCGCACACCATTCACCCCATCAAAGCCCATCGCTCCCAAGGCGTGGCGCACGGCCTCGCCCTGCGGATCGAGAACCCCTGTCTTCAGCATCACCTGAATCCTTGCCTTCATCGGTCTTTTCCCTTGGTCTTTTTTTCAGTTGATCAGAGTTGGCTTGACCACCGCTGTTTGGGGCAGCAGGCCCAGACGGCGCGCGACTTCTGAATAGGCGTCGGTCAAATCGCCCAGATCGCGCCGGAATACGTCCTTATCGAGCTTGCGGCCCGTTTCGATATCCCACAAGCGGCAGGAATCGGGGCTGATTTCGTCGGCAACGACAAGGCGCTGGAAATCTCCGTCAAAGACGCGCCCGATTTCGATCTTGAAATCCACCAGCTTGATGCCGACGCCATACATCACGCCAGACAGGTAATCGTTGACCCGCAGCGCAAGGCTGAGAATATCGTCCATGTCCTGCTGACTGGCCCAACCGAACGCGGCGATATGTTCTTCGCTAACCAGCGGATCGCCGAGATCGTCGTCCTTGTAGCAAAATTCGACAATGGGACGGGGCAACTGTGTGCCCTCTTCGATACCCAGCCGCTCGGACAGGCTCCCGGCGGCAAAATTGCGCACGATGATCTCAAGCGGGATGATCTCACAACTGCGCACCAGCTGTTCGCGCATATTCAGGCGCCGGATGAAGTGAGTCGGCACGCCGATATTGATCAGCCCGGTCATGAAATATTCACTCAGGCGGTTGTTCAACACGCCCTTGCCATCCACCACATCTTTTTTCTGGGCATTGAACGCAGTGGCATCATCCTTGAAATACTGCACAATTGTGCCGGGCTCGGGCCCTTCATACAAGATCTTGGCCTTGCCCTCATAAATTTTTTTGCGCCGCGCCATGCTTCGCCTTTCGAGATCGGGACAGTGGATCATCCACCATCTGGCGCCGCTATAATGCAAGGCCATGAGCGTCGCAAGCCGCGCGCGCCTCTTGCGCGCAGCGCTCCGGAGAGGCATATCTTTATCCTACTGCATTCAACTCAAGAGGCCGCCTCCATGACAACCTTCGACGAACGCAAAAAAGCCTTTGAAAACAAATACGCCCATGACGAGGAAATGTTGTTCAAGGCCACAGCCCGTCGCAACAAGCTGGTCGGTCTCTGGGCCGCCGAACTGTTGGGAAAGTCCGATGACGAAGCGGCAGAATACGCCAAGGAGGTGGTTCGGTCCGATTTCGAAGAAGCCGGACACGAAGACGTAGTGCGCAAGGTCGCCGCCGATCTTGGCTCCAAGGCAGACGCTGATACGATCCGCGCCAAGATGGACGAGCTGCTGCCGGTCGCCAAGGCACAGATCATGGAAGAACTAGACTGACCGTGCATCGCCCGTTGCGTAATACGATGCCGCGCGCTTCCGGTTGTCACATATTCCTGCCCTTCGGGGCGTGATAACATCGGCGCGGCATTGCAAGCCTGAAACCTGCTAACACAGGACTGCCCCCATGACTGATCTGCTGACCCGCATGCTCGCTGACAACGACGTTCTGCTTGCCGATGGCGCGACCGGCACCAGCCTTTTCGGCATGGGACTGATGGCGGGCGACGCACCCGAACTTTGGAACACGGATGCGCCCGAAAAGATCCTTGCTTTATATCGCGGGGCAGTCGAGGCGGGCAGCGATCTGTTTCTTACCAACACCTTTGGCGGCAATGCGTCGCGGCTGAAACTGCATAGCGCGCAATCGCGGGTGCATGAACTGAACCGTGTAGGTGCCGAATTGGGCCGCGACATCGCCGACAAGGCCGAGCGGACGATCATCGTCGCTGGCTCCGTCGGCCCCACCGGTGAGATTATGGAACCCGTGGGGACGCTGTCGCATGCCTTGGCTGTAGAGATGTTTCACGAACAGGCCGATGGGCTGAAGGAAGGCGGAGCCGACATCGCCTGGCTTGAGACGATTTCATCCCCCGAAGAATTCCGCGCAGCAGCCGAAGCCTTCACCCTCGCCGGTCTGCCCTGGTGCGGGACGATGAGCTTCGACACTGCCGGGCGCACTATGATGGGCGTGACCTCGGCGGCGATGGTGCAGATGGTCGAAGCCCTGGACCACCCGCCCATTGCTTTCGGTGCCAATTGCGGCACCGGTGCCTCAGACTTGCTGCGCACGGTGCTGGGTTTTGCCGCACAGGGCACCGAGCGGCCGATCATTGCCAAGGGCAACGCCGGGATCCCGAAATATGTCGATGGGCACATCCACTATGACGGCACGCCCGATTTGATGGCCGAATACGCGGTCATGGCTCGGGATTGTGGCGCACGCATTATCGGCGGTTGCTGTGGCACCATGCCGGAACACCTGCGCCGCATGCGCGCCGCGCTCGACGAACGCCCCCGCGGCGAGCGCCCGACGCTCGACCTGATCACGCAGGTGCTGGGGCCACTCAGTTCCGCCAATGACGGCACTGGCGAGGATACAGCACCCGCGCGCCCGCCCCGGGGCAAACGGCGGCGCACCAACTGAACAGCTTGGGCTGACAACAGGCGACTGTAGCTTCGGCTGCCCATGCAAGGGCCGAAAGTGGATGCTTGGCGTGAACACGCTCGGAGCCAGTTCGGTATGAAGATCGTCACGATCTCAACCGGAATCACCCGTTTCGGCGGCTGACAAGTCGGTTCCAAGTTGGGCGAGGTCGCAAACAACGCAGTTCAAAAACGCCGTCTGTCGCAGAAAGGAAGGGAGCAACCTGCCGATCCCTGCTAGGATCCGCATATCGAAAGGTGACCGCCATGTCGCAAGAAGATGATATCATCCTGTCGGAACTGGACGACGAGGAACTTGTCCAGCAAATGTTCGACGACCTTTACGATGGCCTCAGGGAAGAGATTGAGGAAGCCGTAGGTATCCTGCTCGAACGCGGCTGGGCCCCTTACGATGTTCTGACCAAGGCCCTTGTCGGCGGAATGACGATTGTCGGCGCTGATTTCCGTGACGGTATCCTGTTCGTTCCCGAAGTGCTTCTGGCGGCAAATGCCATGAAGGGCGGCATGGCGATCTTGAAGCCTCTGTTGGCGGAAACCGGCGCGCCCCGCGTTGGCAAGATGGTGATCGGAACGGTCAAGGGCGACATCCACGACATCGGCAAGAACCTCGTTGGCATGATGATGGAGGGAGCCGGCTTTGAAATCGTCGACCTGGGGATTAACAATCCGGTCGAGAATTACCTTGAGGCGCTGGAAACCGAAGAGCCAGACATTCTGGGCATGTCGGCGCTGCTAACCACCACCATGCCATATATGAAAGTGGTGATCGACACATTGATCGAACAAGGTAAGCGTGACGATTACGTCGTGCTGGTCGGAGGGGCCCCCCTGAACGAGGAGTTCGGTCGCGCGATCGGGGCCGATGCCTATTGCCGCGATGCTGCGGTAGCCGTGGAAACCGCCAAAGACTTCATGCACCGCAAACACAACCGGGTGAGCGCCTAAACCATGGCACGGCGCAGCCGCCCCGCCCGGCGAATGCCCACATTGCCGCCCGCCGCAACCCCTGCGAATCAAAGCGCCCTTGACGATGTCACGTTGAGCCAATCCGGCTTGTCCGCTCCGTCGGGCAAGCCGGGGCGGATCTTGCTGATTGCCTGCGGGGCGCTGGCGCGCGAGATCATGGCGCTGAAAAAGGGCAATGGCTGGGATCATATGGACCTGACCTGCCTGCCGGCGATCCTGCACAATCATCCCGAACGGATAACCGACGCGGTGCGTCAGGCGGTCGCCAGTCACCGCAAGGATTACGAGCGGATATTCGTTGTCTATGCCGATTGTGGCACTGGCGGCCATTTACAAGCCGCTTGCGCCGAAATGGGCGTTGAAATGATCGCCGGCCCGCATTGCTATAGCTTTTACGAGGGCAACGCGGCATTCGCCGAGCGGGACGAGGCCACGACCTTCTACCTGACCGATTTTCTTGTCCGCCAGTTCGATGCGTTCGTGTGGAAACCGCTCGGCCTCGACCGCCATCCAGAATTGCGCGAGATATATTTCGGCAATTATGAAAAACTGGTCTATCAGGCCCAGACCGATGATCCCGCCCTGACCGATCACGCCCGCCTCTGCGCCGAGCGCCTTGGTCTTGCGTTTGAACGCCGCCTAACCGGCTTTGGCGATCTTGAAACCACACTCACAGACTGGGCCAAGCACGGCCGCGAGTAATCCCTGCTTGGCTTGCCGCCCCAGCGCCCCGTAAGCCCGAACGTTATCTTCCGCTACGGCATAGAGCGGCGGCATAGCCCGTCCGGCGCATTTCACCGAGCATCTGTCGGAACAGACCAAAGCCGCTAGTCTTCGAGAATGCGGCGCACCCGTTCCTGTTCCTCATTCGTCAATACGGCATCGGCATTACCCGGGGCTTTCGCCCGCCCGCGCAGGTAACCAAAGCCAATCCCCCCCGCCAAAAGCAGCATCAACGGCCCAGCCGCCCAAAGCAGCCAGTTCGCGCCGCCCGTGGTCGGACGCAGCAGCACATATTCGCCATAACGGTCAACGATGAAATCCACCGTTTCTTCGTTGCTATCGCCTTCGACCAAGCGTTCGCGCACCAGCAGGCGCAGGTCGCGCGCCAGATCGGCATTGCTTTCATCGATGCTCTCGTTCCGGCACACCAGACACCGTAAATCCTTGCTGATATGCCGCGCGCGGTGCTCCAACACCGGATCGTCCAGCACTTCGTCAGGCTCCACCGCCGCCACCGGCCCCGCCAGAAGAACCGCCATTAGGGCGGCAATATAGGGCGCAGTTTCACCCCGCCATCCGCGCCCGAAAACCCTCATTCCGCTGGCACCGCTTCTTGGCGCGACTTGCGCGCCCCGGCTGCAACGCGAAAGCGGCGGTCGGACAGGCTCAGCGCGCCGCCCAGCGCCATCAGGATCGCACCCCCCCAGATCCAGTTCGCAAAGGGTTTGATATAGGTACGCATGGTCCAGCCACCGTCACCCTGCCGGTCGCCGATAACGACATAGATATCGCGCAGGAAACCGTTGTCGATCGCCGCCTCGGTCGTGGGCATCCCCGCCACCGGGTAGTCCCGCTTTTCGGGATAGAGTTCGGTCACGAAGCGGCCATTTCGCTCCACGATCACATGACCCATGGTGGTGAAATAATTCGGCCCCTCGCCGCGCCGCACTTTATCCAGCGTCAACCTGTAGGCTCCGACCTCGAAGGGTTCGTTCAGATAGGCGATACGAATGTCTTCTTCTTCCCATGCGGTCAGCCCGGCGATGGCAAACATGGTTATGCCCAGCCCGCCATGAGCAACTGCTTTGCCCCAATCGGCGCGCGGCAACCGCGTCAGCCGCGCCAACCGTCCGCCTCTGCGCCCGGTACGCGACCACAGATCGGCAATGGCACCAAAGACCAGCCAGGAACCCAGAAACAGCCCCACCGGCCCCAATACGCTTTTCCCCGTCTGCGTCGCCCAGACCAGAAGCGCCACGGCCACTGCCAGAACGAAAGCATAGCGCAAAGACCACGCCACACGCCCGACCCGCCCGCGCTTCCATGGCAGCATCGCGCCAATCGGCAGAATCATCCCCAGCAACACCATGAAGGGGGTAAAAGCCATATCGAAGAACGGTGCGCCGACGCTCAGTTTGCGGTCAAAGAACATTTCGGCCAAAATCGGCCACATCGTGCCGATGAACACAACGAAACAGGCCACGGCCAGAAGCACGTTATTGGCCACCAGCGCGCTTTCGCGGCTAACGACGCCAAAGACGCCCCGCGCCTCCATTGCCCCTGCGCGCAGGGCATAAAGTGCCAGTGCGCCGCCGGTAAACACTGCAAGGATGATCAGTATGAAGAACCCCCGTTCTGGGTCATTGGCAAAGGCGTGCACGCTGGTCAAAAGCCCCGAGCGCACGATGAATGTCCCAATAAGTGAAAAGCCGAACGCCAATATCGCCAGCAAAATGGTCCAGCTTTTCAAGGATTCGCGTTTTTCCACCACAATTGCTGAATGCAGCAGAGCCGTAGCCAGCAACCAAGGCATGAAACTGGCGTTTTCCACCGGATCCCAGAACCAGAACCCGCCCCAGCCCAGTTCGTAATAGGCCCACCACGACCCCAAGCCGATACCAATGGTGAGGAAAACCCACGCCGCCAAGGTCCATGGCCGTACCCAGCGCGCCCAAGCGGCATCAATCCGACCTTCGATCAGGGCGGCAACGGCAAAGGAAAACGCCATGCTCAGCCCGACATATCCAAGATAAAGAAACGGCGGGTGAAAGGCCAAGCCGGGATCCTGCAACAACGGATTCAAATCCTGCCCGTCAAAAGGTGGCACTTCCAGACGCAGGAACGGATTAGAAGTAAACAGGATAAATGCCAGAAACGCGACCCCGACCGCAGCCTGCACCGACAGCACCCGCGCCCGCAATCCGGGGGGAAGATTGCCGCCAAACCAAACCGCCATCGCCCCGAACAAGGCCACAATCAGCACCCAAAGCAGCATCGATCCTTCGTGATTCCCCCAGACGCCGCTGATCTTGTAGAGCATCGGCTTTGCCGAATGGCTGTTTTCCACCACCAGCAGCAGTGAGAAATCCGAGGTGACAAAGGCCCAGGTCAGCGCCGCGAAAGAAAACGCGATCAGAAAAAACTGCAAATTCGCGGCAGGTTCGGCCACGGCCATCCAGCCGGGCCAGCGCTTCTGCGCCCCTACCATGGGCACCACCGTCTGGACGATGGCGACGATGAAGGCGAGTATAAGGGTGAAATGGCCAAGCTCTGTAATCATGGCCTCTCTATACGCTGCGGACAGCATGGCTTCCAATGGTTTTCCACACCGCCCAAAGATCACATTGTCGCGGGGTCAACGCCCGCGCCGCGCCCGCCAGTCCTCCAGCGCCGGATTGTCCTGCATTGGCAGGTTTGCGGCAGCCGGTTCGACGGCACGCATATCTCGCAAGCGATCCAAATTGTTCATTACCTCGGGGGCACGCGCCATCGTTATCGCCATATCTCGGCGAAACTCCTGATTTTTGCGGTGATGCCGGGCACCGAAATAAAACGACACGACCACTCCCAACAGCCACCAAAGCGGCTCGGGCACCAAAGCGATGCCCTGCATCCGCTCGGCAAACCAAAGGGGGTCGACCATCGCTGCCACAAACAGCCCCAGTGTGCCCAGCGCCATCATTGGGCGGGGCAAGCGATTCACGCCGTCGATAAAGCGGTCAAATCGCGACGGCTGCGATTGCGCGAATTCGGCCGCGAACTGAGCCATCGCTTGCGCCTGCGCTTCGGCTCCGCGCTGCGCGCCCGCTTCGGCGTTTTCCCGAAAGACCTCGACGGTGTCACGCACGACATTGCGGCCATTGCCCAGAACAAGCCGCAGAATTTGCCTGATCACTCCCATGCGGCAACTCTTTGTGAAAACTCCGCAGCGCTCAGGTGATATCGCGGCGACAAAAACTCTTCGGCCCGTTTGATCCACCCGCCCTTGCCGCCCGCCCGAGTACGGGCAAATTTGCGGCTGGCCGGGCGGCGGTCGGCAAGATCTAGATAGTAATTTCGCCGCGCCACCCCATAAGCGTCGCGCAGCAATGTCTCATCCGGCTCTGCCGCATCGCGCGCCGCCGCCAGCGTTTGGGGGCCGATCACTCCGTCCACTGCCACCCCATAGCCCATCTGGCTCAGCAGCCGCTGCAGGATCTTCACCGCCTGCACTCCGGCGTTCACATACATATCAAACATACTGGGCTGCAGCCCCGTCGGCATCGCGTCGATACCCGGGCGTTCGTAATAATGATTGATGAAAATCTCGACCGCATGCGTGCGGTCAAGGGCGCGCACGTCCGCGACGTCAACCACACCGTCGCCATTCACATCCAACCCGAGGCGACGCAGGGTGTGGATAGTCACCCCATGATTGGTCGCCCCCCCTGGGTCATCCGGATCGTTCACGAAACCGCCTTCGCGGGCAACGATCGCTTCTGCAATCTCGCGTACGGTCTGCATATTCGGGCTCCTTCACCTATGGCAAGGAAACCCTGATCCAGATTAGTTAAGCTAGATGAACCGGACCGGGCGTTGCTCCGCAGGCCCGCACTTCTTCTTGCAACAAATATCCTCGCCGAAGGAACGAAGCGCAGCGGCGTTCAGCTGCCCTCGGCGTCTTGATAAACGCCCTGCTCTTTCAGCGCGTCGATCACCTCTTTGGGCATATAGGTTTCATCATGTTTGGCCAGTATCTCGGTCGCGACGAAGACACCGTCGACATAGCTGCCGGTGCCGACCATGCCTTGGTTTTCCGAGAACAAATCGGGCAAGACACCTCTGAAACTGACCGGGACCGTGGCCCCACCGTCGGTCACCTCAAAGCGGATCACCTCGCCCTGCCCGCGCGTAATGCTGCCTTCAGCCACCAGCCCACCGATGCGGAATACTTCATTTGGGGCCGGAGGGTCGGCCAGAACCTGTGTTGGAGCCCGGAATAGGTTGATACCGTCGCGCATGGCGTATCCAATGAGTCCGGTGGCCAGCACCAGCGCCACCGTAGCGACAAGGATAATCTGTATACGTCTTTGTTTCTTAAGGTTTTTCATGTCGTCCTCACGGAAAAAGCGGAGGCATCATCAGCCCCTCGGTTTCGTCCTCTCCCAGCATCAGATTCGCGTTCTGCAATGCCTGCCCACTGCTGCCCTTGGTCAGATTGTCGAGCGCTGCAATGACGATAGCCCGCCCCTCGATCCGGTCGGCAGTGACACCGATGTGGACATGGTTTGACCCCCGCACATGATGTGTGCTCGGCGCTTCGCCCAATGGCAGCAGCTGCACAAAGGGCTCGCCGCGATAGGCCGCCGCAAAGGTTTCGTGAATGACCTGCGCCTCCCCTTTCACATAGACTGTCGCCAGAATTCCACGATTCGCCGGAATCAGATGCGGCGTGAACTGCACCTGTACCGGGCGCCCTGCGAGCCGCGAAAACTCCTGATCGAATTCGCCCAGATGGCGGTGGGTGCCGCCAATCGCATAGGCGTTGTACCCTTCGCTCAACTCGGCATGTAGCAGGTTTTCCCGCAAGCTGCGCCCCGCCCCGCTGACGGCACATTTCAGATCAAGTATGATATCGTCCAGATCAATCACCCCCGCTGCAATCAGCGGGCGCAGTGCGTATTGCCCGGTGGCGGCATTGCAACCGGTCCCGGCCACCAGCCGCGCGCTACGGATCTCGTCGCGATAGAATTCCGTCAGCCCATAGACCGCCTCATCCTGCTGCTCTAGCGCGGCGTGTTGGTTGCCATACCATTTTTCGTAATCGCCCGGATCGCGCAGCCGGAAATCGGCAGACAGATCGACGATCTTCATATTGCGTGGCAGAGCGCGGATCACCTCTTGGCTGGTCTTGTGCGGCAAGGCGCAGAAGCACAGGTCAATCTCGGAAAAGTCGATCTCGTCGATACGGCACAGCGCCGGCAGTTCCAGATGGCGCAGATGCGGAAAGACCTCGGCCATGGCCAATCCCGCCTTGCGCTCGCCCGACAGGGCCGCGATCTCCATATTGGGATGCAGGGCGATCAACCGGACCAGTTCCGCGCCAGTATAGCCACTTGCGCCTAGAATTGCGATTTTATGAGCCATGTTCGAGTTCTTCCTTCAAATTCATCTGCCAGTTCATGCCGCTTCAAACTGGATGCCACGCCGCAGAAACTGGGTCGCGCGGTCGCTGACCCGGCGTGGATTGCCTGTCGTCAGATAGCCCCCTGCTCCGGTGCCCAACATGTTCGGATGGCGTGTGAGATAGTCGGCAAGGCTGGCGGCCACCAGATCCGCTTGACTGAAGACCCGCACATTCGGCCCCAGCGCATCCTGAAACGCTTGCGCCACCAAAGGATAGTGCGTGCATCCTAATATTGCCGCTTCGGGGTTGGGCATCTTGCGCTTCAACGCGTCGACATGGCTGCGCACCAAAGCTTCCGCCAAAAGCAGATCGCCCTCTTCGATGGCATCGACAACCCCGCCGCAGGCCTGTGCTTCGACATCGACACCAATAGCACGGAATGCCAATTCGCGCTGGAAGGCGCGGCTTGCCACTGTTGCCGGCGTTGCAAACAGTGCGACGTGCTTGACCGCCACTTCACGCGGTGGGGAATTATCGCCCCATTGCCGTTCGGTCAGGGCCTCGATTAGCGGCACAAACACACCCAGCACCCGTTTTCCGGGCGGCAGCCCGCCCTCTTGCAACCGGCGCAGAGCCGCAGCGCTGGCGGTGTTACATGCCAATATCACCAGATCACAGCCACGATCCCACAATGTGGTGACCGATTTCGCCGTCAGATCGAACAGATCATCGGCGCTGCGCACACCATAGGGCGCGTTCAGATTGTCGCCGAGATACAGGAACTCCACATCTGGCAGGCGCGCCTGCACCCTGTCCAGAATCGTGAGACCCCCCAGGCCCGAATCGAAAATACCTACAGCCATATGTGCGCCTGTTTCATTTGAGGTGCGTCCCCGTGGATTTGGCGATCAGTCGCGTCGCCCAGTGCACATAAGCAGCTTTCCTGCGGAAATCCATTGCCGCCTCTGCCACAGCTATTCGGCCACCTGCGCCATATCCGCGCCACCCTGCCGGAATACGGCCAGCAGCTCTTCGCGCCGCTTGGCCGCGCGCGCCTGATTGGCGGTCTTGACCGGGCCGAAGCCACGAATCTCCAACGGCAAGGCGGCGAGCGCAATTGCGATGTCGCGGGTCTGCGGCGTGACCTTCGGCAAAATCTCCCGCAGGTCGGCCTCATATTGCGTGATCAGGGCGCGCTCCATCCGCCGCTCGGCGCTATAACCAAACGGATCGAACGCGGTGCCACGCAGGAATTTCAGCCGTTTCAACGCCCGCAGCGGCATTTCCAGCCATGCACCAAATCGCCGCTTTTTGGGCCGCCCGTCCGCCCCGGTGCCACCCAAGAACGGCGGCGCAAGATGGAAGGTTATACGGAAATCGCCGTCAAACTCGCCCCGCGCCTTTTCACGGCTCTCTAGCAACAGGCGCGCGACCTCGTATTCATCCTTATAGGATAACAGCTTGTGATAGCCCTTCGCGACGGCCTCCTTCAGCCGGTCATCCTCGATACCTTCCAGCATTGCGTGATAGCGTTCCGCCAGCCGCTTGCCCTGATAGGCCGTCAGATGAGCGCCGCGAAAGGCAACCTTCTCGTCCAGAGACTTCGGCGTTCTCACGTTCTTGGGCGTGGTTAACGCTGCCGCGTCATTCGGGTGCAACACCGCCCAGCGCCCGATCTCAAAGGCGCGCTGATTGCGTTCGACCGCCGCGCCGTTCAATTCGATCGCCTGCATAATGGCACCGTGGCGCAGCGGGATCAGCCCGCGTTGCCACGCTGCGCCGAAAATCATCATGTTGGAAAAGATCGAATCGCCCAGCGCCGCCCGCGCAAGTTCCGAGGCATCGAACAGGTTCAGGCGGTCTTTCATCCGTGCCTTTAACGCCAGTTCCAAACGGTCATAGGGCAGAGCGAATTCGGTATCGCGGGTGAAATCTCCGGTGACAATCTGATGACTGTTGACCACGGCGCCGGTCTGCCCGCTCTGGCACAGGCCCAGCGTCTTGGCTCCCGCGCTGACCACCAGATCGCCGCCGATCAGCGCATGGGCCTCTCCCGTGGCCACACGAATCGCGCTGATATCCGACGGTTCCTCAGCAATGCGCACGTGGATATGCACCGCCCCGCCCTTCTGGGCGAGGCCCGCCATCTCGATCATTCCCGCGCCTTTGCCGTCGATCTGCGCCGCCTGCGCAAGCACTGCCCCGATCGTGACGACGCCGGTGCCGCCGACCCCGGTGATGACCACGTTATGGGTGCCGTCGATCTGTGGCAGGATTGGTGCGGGCAGATCGGGCAGGTCCAGTTCGGCGGTCGCCTCTTTTTTCGGCGTCGCCCCCTCCAGCGTCACGAAAGACGGGCAAAAGCCGTTCAAACAGGAGAAATCCTTGTTGCAGCTCGATTGGTCGATGGCCCGTTTGCGGCCCAGTTCGGTTTCCTTGGGCACGATCGCCACGCAGTTGCTCTGCACCCCGCAATCGCCGCAGCCTTCACAAATATCGGTATTGATGAAGACGCGCTTGTCGGGGTCCGGAAACAGCCCGCGCTTGCGACGGCGGCGCTTTTCGGCGGCGCAGGTCTGGATATAGACGATAGCCGACACACCTTCATGTTGTG
Source organism: Pontibaca salina (assembly GCF_016307205.1). GTDB lineage: Bacteria > Pseudomonadota > Alphaproteobacteria > Rhodobacterales > Rhodobacteraceae > Pontibaca > Pontibaca salina. Next base: position 161,023 of record NZ_JAEIJD010000001.1, read on the forward strand.
CGAATGCGTTTTGCACCGCCATCAGGTCAGCGCGCTCATGAATTTCGACACCTTCGGGAAAGGCGTTCAGATCCACATCTTCCTTCTGGTCATAGACTACGGCAAGGTGCTTGATGCCCATCGCCTTCAACTCGGCAGTAATGCGGGTTGCGTCCAGTTCGCCGTCATTTGACTGCCCGCCGGTCATGGCGACGGCGTCGTTATAAAGGATCTTGTAGGTCATCTTGGTGCCGGCAGCCACGGCCGCGCGAATCGCCTGAATCCCAGAATGATTGTAAGTGCCATCGCCAATATTCTGGAACACATGGCCGCGCGTCGAAAACGGCGCTTCGCCGATCCAGTTCGCACCCTCGCCGCCCATATGGGTGAAGCCCAATGTGTCGCGATCCATCCATTGCGCCATATAGTGGCAGCCGATCCCGGCATAGGCGTGACTGCCCTCGGGTATCTTTGTCGAGGTGCTATGCGGACAGCCCGCACAGAAATAGGGCAGGCGCGCGGCGATATCTTCGGCATTATCCCCTGCCCGCGCCTCGGCCAATCTGGCCAGACCAGCGCGAATTGCCTCGCTGTCGCGCCCCTCGTCGATCAGGATCTTTCCCAGTTGCTCGGCAATCATGATCGGGTCCAGCGCGCCGCGCGTCGGGAACAGTTCCTCCCCGTGCATCACCCCCGCGCCGCCCCCCTTGTGCCAGCCCCAGACACGGCGGCCGCGCCGCTCATCAAAGATGGCCTCCTTGATCTGCACCTCGATCAGCTTGCGTTTCTCCTCGACCACCACGATCAGGTCCAGATCTTCGGCCCAGTCCCTGACCCCGCGCACATCAAGCGGGAATACCTGCCCCACCTTATAGGTGGTGATGCCCAGCGCCTCGGCGCGGGCTTCATCGATGTTCAGCAGCTTCAGCGCATGCACCAGATCCAACCAGTTCTTGCCAGCCGCGACAAAGCCGATCTTCGCCCCCTTTCGCCCCCAGACGCGCCGATCGATCCCGTTGGCGCGCGCGAACGCTTCGGCCGCATAGCGTTTGTGATCGATCACCCGCGCTTCCTGCGCGGCGGGCGTATCGACAAGGCGGATGTTCAGCCCGCCCGGTGGCATGGTGAAATCGGGTGTGACCAGCTGCATTCGCTCGGGGCGACCATCGACGACCGAGGTCGCCTCGACTGTGTCCTTCATGGTTTTGAGCCCGACCCACAGCCCGGAAAACCGCGACAGTGCAAAGCCGTAAATGCCGTAATCCAGTATCTCCTGCACCCCCGCCGGGCTGACTATCGGCACATAGGCATCCAACAGCGCCCATTCGGACTGGTGCAGCACAGTGCTGCTTTCGCCGGTATGATCGTCCCCCATCGCCATCAGGACACCACCCAGCGCGCTGGTTCCCGCCATGTTCGCATGCCGGACCACATCGCCCGAGCGGTCAACGCCCGGCCCCTTGCCATACCAAAGGCCGAAGACGCCATCGAAACGCCCCTCGCCGCGCAGCTCTGCTTGCTGGCTGCCCCAAAGTGCGGTCGCGGCGAGATCTTCGTTCAACCCGGCCTGAAAGACGATATCATGCTCTGCCAATGGCTTAGCTGCGCGCTGCATCTGCATATCAACCGCGCCAAGAGGGCTGCCACGATAGCCCGTCACCAACCCGGCTGTGTTATGTCCCGCTGCACGGTCCCGCACCTTTTGCATCAGCATCAGCCGCACCAGCGCTTGCGTCCCGTTCAGAAGCACCGGGCTGCGGTCCAAATCGAAACGGTCGTTCAATGAGATTCGTTGCGTGGACATCTCCCGCCTCTCTGTTGGGCATCAATATCAATGGCTGGACTCATAGGTCATACAGGCTGACCCGCATAGCCGAAACCGTCGAGATTCCTTGCCAACCACTGATAGCGTACATAGATGGGTGTATCGCGTTATAAGTCATAAAGATTAGGACCGAAAGTGAGCGCATTGGACTGGGATAGGCTCAGGATTTTTCATGCCGTTGCCGATGCGGGGAGTTTAACCCACGCAGGTGAGGTTCTGAACCTGTCGCAATCTGCGGTGAGCCGCCAGATTCGCGCCCTCGAAGAGGCTTTGAACACGCCCTTATTCCATCGCCACGCGCGCGGCCTGATTCTGACTGAACCGGGCGAACTTCTGTTTGATGCGTCCAAGGCGATGGCAAAACGTCTGGATGCCGCGACCGCTCGTATTCGTGACAGCGAAGAAGAGGTGCTGGGCGAACTCCGCGTGACCACCACAATGGCATTTGGCACCATCTGGCTGGCGCCCCGTCTGCCCCGACTGTTTGCAAAATACCCCGACCTCAAGGTCGAGTTAATGCTGGATGAGCGCGTGATGGATCTGCCCATGCGCGAGGCCGACGTCGCCATCCGCATGAAGGAACCAAGTCAGGCCGATCTGGTCCGCAGACGATTGATGTCGGTGCAGATTCGTCTGTTCGCTACCGATGAATACCTCGCCCAGAACGCACCCCTCACGCAGCTTGAAGACCTGGCTAAACACCGGCTTATTTGCCAGAATGCCGCCTCCCCCCAAGTATCTGCCGGAGCAGAACTGGTTAAGCAGTTGTTGACCTATAACCCCCGCTCACTGCTGACCGTAAACAATTATTTCGGAGTCCTGCAATCGGCGCTCAACAATCTGGGAATCGGCGTTTTACCCGATTACGTGACCGAGTACTTCCCCAGTCTTGAGCGTGTACTTCCAGAAATAGAGTCGTCGGTGGTGCCGGTCTACCTCGCCTATCCCGAGGAGCTGCGTCAATCTAAGCGGGTTTCCGCTTTCCGCGACTTCATCCAAGAAGAGATCATTGCCCAGCGTAAGCAATTGAAAGATCTAGCAAAAACCTAGCCATGCAAAGCACGCATGCCCGGCATGCTGCTGCGCCTGCAAAATGGCCTTGAATGGGCACTGGCAGGTGCCTATCTCTGCCTCATGAAGGTTGAGGCCTTCATACCTCCCTGTTGGACTTTGGCCGAGCGTAATGCTCGGCCTTTTTTTATTCGAGCACCAAAAAACGCTATTGGTCCAGTCAATAAGCGCATCGTGTCGATCGATAAAATCAAGCCTTTCCGATTTTGGCTGAGCGATCACAGCGCATCAAGCACCAGCGATCGCGACGAATCGCATCTCGTCGAAAAATTCGGCAAGCTTACATACGACACCGCGCCTTGCCACCTGCACTGAACGACAGCGGATGGCCCGCGTCTCAGCCTTTAGCGGGATGACCGCGTCGGCAACAGCTTGCTCCGAGATCTCCGATTTTTGAACCTGTAGGACCTTTGCGCGGCAGCACCGTCGTTCGTGATTGGCGCTGGCGTTGGTGGCATACTTGTCGGCTCATTCTATGAACGCGAGATCGTCAAAAAACACGCCGTTTGCTGAAACGAAGTGTTCTTCTGACGTGAGAAATTGATGACAGAAATACTGTTATGTGCAATGTTTGGCAGGACAGATGGAACCGGATGCGAGACAAAACGGTTCCCCTTTAACGGGAACTATTGCCGGGCGCATGGTGCTTCGAACAACTGAAAGGATGAGCGATGTTACTCAGCATGCATGAGCAGGAACGACTCATGGTCTACACGGCGGGCAAGTTAGCGCTGGAACGTAAAGAGCGGGGCCTGAAGCTCAATCTTCCGGAAGCAACCGCGCTCCTGACCTCTTACCTTCTTGAAGGCGCCCGCGACGGCGAGACGGTGATCGACCTTATGGAATCCGGGCGCAATCTGCTCAGCCGCGATGACGTCATGGAAGGTGTCCCTGAAATGCTCGCGCAAGTCCAAGTCGAGGCGACATTCCCGGATGGCACCAAACTTGTCACTGTGACGGAGCCAATCCGATGACCCTGAAACCCAATCCCTTCGCAAAGCTTTTATCTAAGAAAGTCGACGATTCAGCCGCCGCCCACGAAACCGACGACCCCGGTCGCGAATACGACCAGTCCAGTTCCGATGCGCAAGAGCAAACTCGGTCGTCCGGCACCAGCGCCCCGAGCGAACCGCGCCGCCCTGGCGGAGGAACCCGACAAGCCCCGCGACGGCAATCGGAGGCACCTCTTGAGCCTGAGGCAGACCCGATCATCCCCGGCGAAATCCTATATGCCGAGGACGATGTCGTCATCAACGAGGGGCTTGAGATCACCACGTTACGGGTGGCCAATACATCAGACCGCCCGATCCAGATCGGATCACATTATCATTTTGCCGAAGTGAATGCAGCGCTTGACTTTGACCGCGACGCCGCTTGGGGCAAGCGTCTTGCGGTGCTGTCGGGCGGGGCCGAACGGTTCGAGCCCGGCGCTGTCGCGGAAGTGGAACTGGTTCCAATCAGGGGCAGACGCATTGTTCTGGGTCTGCGCGGGCTGTGTAAAGGAGAGTTGGACAATGCAAAAGGTTGATCGCCGCGAATATGTCGCCTCCTACGGACCAACCAAGGGCGACCGCATCCGGCTCGCCGATACCTGCCTGACCATCGAGGTCGAGGAAGACCGCTCGGGGGGTGGCGACGAGTCGGTCTTTGGTGGCGGCAAGTCGATCCGCGAATCCATGGGCCAATCGGCGCACACGCGCGCGGAGGGAACGCCCGATCTGGTCATCACCGGCGCAATCATCTTGGATCATTGGGGGGTCATCAAGGCTGATATCGGTATCCGCGACGGGCGGATCACGGCGATTGGCAAGTCCGGAAACCCCGACACGATGGACGGGATCCACCCCGATCTGGTGATTGGCCCTTCGACCGAGATAATGGCAGGCAACGGTTTGATTGCCACCGCCGGTGCGATCGATACTCATGTCCACTTCGTCGGCCCGCAGATGTTGCAACTGGCGCTGGCTTCGGGCGTGACCACTGTGACCGGCGGCGGCACCGGCCCCACCGAAGGGTCAAAAGCCACGCTGGCCACCCCCGGCGCGTGGTGGATGGAACGAATGCTCGAAGGGTTCGACCCGTGGCCGGTGAATGTTCTGTTCCTCGGGCGCGGCAACACCATGTCGAAAGAGGCGATGTGGGAACAACTCCGCGGCGGTGTCGGCGGCTTTAAGGTGCATGAAGACTGGGGCGCGACGCCTGCAGCCATCGACGCCTGCCTGTCAGTGGCCGAAGAGTCCGGTGTTCAGGTGGCGATTCACTCGGACACATTGAACGAGGCCGGTTTCGTCGAGGATTTGCTGAAGGCGGTCAAGGGCCGCACCTTTCATGCCTTCCACACCGAAGGCGCGGGTGGCGGACATGCCCCCGACATCATCAGCATCGCCGGAGAGCGCAACGTTCTTCCCGCCTCGACCAATCCGACGCGGCCGTTCACCCGCAACACTGTGGCCGAGCATCTGGACATGGTCATGGTCGCCCATCACCTGAACCCACAGGTGCCCAATGATCTGGCCTTTGCCGAAAGCCGCGTGCGCGCCGGAACCATCGCCGCCGAGGACATTCTTCAGGATCTGGGAGCGATTTCCATCATGTCCTCGGACGGACAGGCGATGGGGCGGATTGGCGAGACGGTGATGCGAACCTGGCAGACCGCGCATCAGATGAAAAAGCTGCGTGGCTCGGCTCCGGGCGATAACCGCGCCGACAACCACCGCGCGCGGCGCTATGTGGCGAAATACACGATCTGTCCGGCGATTACGCATGGGATGGAACGCGAGATCGGCTCGATCGAGGTTGGCAAGAAGGCCGACATCGTGATGTGGCAACCGGCGCTATTTGGGATTCGGCCGCATACGGTGTTCACGGGCGGCATGGTGGCTACAGCGGCGCTGGGTGATCCCAACGCCTCGATTCCGACACCGCAACCGGTGATGGAGCGCATCGGATTCAACGTTCACTCCCCTGCATCCGGTGCAACCAGTCTTGCCTTCGTGTCGCAGGCGGCGATGGAGGACGGGCTGCCGGATCGGATCAACACTAACCGCCGATTTGTCGCCATAGAAAACACCCGTGGCCGCACCAAGGAGGATATGCCCGAAAACACCGCATTGCCGAAGATCGAGGTCGATCCCAACACCTATGCCGTCAGGATCGACGGCGAACTTGCCGATCACGAGCCGGCGGACGAGTTGCCAATGGCCCAACGATATTTCCTATTCTGAATGCAGGTTCACGAGATTGGGAAACAAGCGGCGCTTTTGCTGCTGGCAGATGGGCGGTTGCCTGCGGGCGGCTATGCCCATTCAGGCGGGCTGGAACCTGCGATCACTGCTGGCCGTGTTACCGATGTGGCCGGGTTGGAACGGTTCCTGATCGGGCGCACCGAAACCGCCGGCTCGCTTGCTGCCAGTTTCGCGGCGGCGGCCTGCGCAGGTTCGCAGGGCGGCGATCTATCAGGACTGCCTATGCTGGAAGCCGAACTTGACGCCCGCATCCCGTCACCGGAGCTGCGCAAGGTGTCGCGCGATCTGGGGCGGCAGTTGCGCCGCGCCATGAACAGCATCCACCCGCACTCGCACTTTGCAGCACTCGGCAGGGCACCGCATCAACCCGTCGTAATGGGCGTCGCGGCGGCGGTGCTTGGGCTTGGCCCGCGTGAGGCCGCATTGGCCATTTTGCATGAAAACACGGCCGGAGCCGCGGCCGCGGCCGCAAAGCTCATGCGCATCGATCCCTTCGAGGTTCATGCAATTCTGGCCCGCATGACCGCTCGTCTGGACCGGCTGGCAGTAAAAGCGGCCGAATTTGTGAACCGTCCGTTTGCCGATCTGCCCGCGCCCGGATCGCCGCTGACCGACATCGCGGCCGAGCACCACAGGAGGAGCGATGTACGACTCTTCGCCTCGTAGACCACCAAAACGCCTGGCCGGTGCGATGTCGGGCCGGGCGGTGCTCGCCAGCAAGCTTGCCGCCGACGGCCGCACCAGCCGGGTGGAAACCTTGCGCTCTGACGGCCCGCTCGTGCTGCGCCCGTGCCATCCGAAAGGGCCCGAACCGCTGACTCAGCGGCGGCACGACATTGCCCGCGTCGCGCTCGCAGCGGGTACGGCGGGACCGCTGGGCGGAGACCGCTATGCGCTGGACGTCCATGTCGGGGCCGGCAGCACACTGGTGCTGAGCGAAGTTTCGGCAATGCTGGTCCTGCCCGGCGCGGAAGGCGGTCATTCGCATATGTCGATCACCGTTTGCGTGGAAAACGGCGCGACATTCGTCTGGTGGCCCGAGCCGATCATCGCGGCCGCGAACTGCGACCATCGCCACGATGTACGCATCGCGCTTGCCCCAAACGCGCGGATGGTCCTGCGCGAGGAAATCCTGCTGGGCCGCCATGGCGAATCGCCCGGCGATTTTACCGGCCGGTTGCGCGTCACACGCGATGGCGCGGCGCTTTACGACCAGCAGTTAAGTTTCGGCCCGTCGGCGGACGGCTGGGACGGTGCCGCTGTGGTGGATCAGGGGCGCGCGGTCGGATCGATCATCGCGGTGGACCCTGATTGGACGGATATGCCCCCGCAAGCCACGCCTTTTCACAAAACCGCAGCCCTGACCCCTCTGGCCGGACCCGGCGTTGCCATTGGTGCAGTGGCGCCCGACAGCCTGGCATTGCGTCGCCTGCTGACTCAAGGATTGAACGAACTCGGGCCGCCTTGGGCGATCTGACTTGAAGGAGAACCAGTGATGACAGACGAGCATAAAACAGAAGAAACGCGCGCCCTGCGCCTTGGAATTGCCGGTCCCGTTGGTACCGGCAAAAGCTCAGTGATTGCCGCCCTGTGCCGCCATCTGCGCGATGAATTTGCCATTGGGGTGATCACCAATGACATCTACACCGACGAGGACGCGCGGTTCTTGAAATCAGAAGGCGTATTGCCCGAAGAGCGTATCCGCGCCGTCGAAACCGGTGCCTGCCCGCATACGGCGATCCGCGACGACGTGACGATGAATCTGATGGCTGTCGAGGATATGGAGCGCGACTTTGCCCCGCTTGACATCGTGCTGGTGGAAAGCGGCGGCGACAATCTCACCGCGACTTTCTCGCCGGCGCTGGTCGATGCGCAGATCTTTGTGCTGGACGTGGCTGGCGGTGGCGATGTGGCGCGCAAAGGCGGGCCCGGAATCGGCCGGGCCGATCTGCTGGTCATCAACAAGATCGATCTGGGCGAGCATGTGGATGTGGACGTCGTGCAAATGGTTACTGATGCTGAAAATGCGCGTGACGGTGCGCCGGTTCTACCCCTGTCGCGCAAGCGCCCAGAAACAGTGGAAAAACTGTGCGACTGGGTGCGGCAGATGCACAAGACCTACGCCGCCGGCGGACATATCCCCATTGATCCCGGCCCGATGGCACCGCATCATCACCCGCACGCGGACAGCCATGAGCATGGACATCCCCACAGTCACAGCCACGACTGAAGAAAGGCCAAGCGGAAAGGAAGCTCATATCTCAAGCCGATACCACCGCACAGCATCGCAAGACCGCTGATCGCTATCACCTTGGCCATCATTGGCCTTGTCGTCATCGGCTGGGGAGGGTTTTTCTGAGCGGTATTGCGCGGTAACTATCTTTTGCCGGGAGGCGGTGTATTCAGCACTGGCCTCGCCCTCACCGCATTTACGCTGGGATTGCGTCATGGGGTTGACCCCGACCATATCGCCGCCATCGACAATGTGACGCGGCGAAACCCCTGATCATACATAAATCGCTGACGCGCTGGCCCGTCGCGGTTTGCTGGCGCGTATCCTCGCTCCGGTGGCTGCCGGGAGGACAAACCGTGGAAGATGTATCCCGTCGCCGCTCTCTTTGGTCTGGGTTTCGACACGGCGACAACGCTCGCGCTATTGGTGGTCGGCGCTAGTCTGCCGGATATTGGTTTAGAGCTTCCACATGTCCGGCGGACCTGCAAGGCCGCTTCGGCGGATGTGGATGCGCAAGGTTTTCCTTGGCTTTGTAGCCTACACTCGACCTACAAACGCTTCCTATTCAAAAACTTGCATCATGCGTTCGCATGATTTGTAGTTTCACACGCCCAGCGTGTGTTGGGATAAGTATCTGAATTTGTGGGGTTTTCTGGTGCTGCTGGAGAGAATCGAACTCTCGACCTCTCCCTTACCAAGGGAGTGCTCTACCTCTGAGCTACAGCAGCGCCGTTGCAGCGGGTGACTAGACGCTATTTTAAGACCGTGCAAGCGCATTTTCACGATTCTGCTTCGGTTCCGCAATTAGCCCCCGAACGTGCGCGGTGCTTTCACCGCCATTGCAGAAACCGCGATGCAAAATCTGGACCGCAAGTGGCCAAGGCTGTAGGAGGGAACCATGGCAGACAAACCCACACAGACCAGCCCGAACAAACCGGTGCAAAACCGGCAGGACAGACTCAAGGCAGCGTTGAAGGCCAACATGGCCAAGCGCAAAGCGCAGGCGCGTGCCCGGGCTGAAAACACGGGTGATGAGTCAGGCAAGAGCGAGGACTAGCAGCCCATGGATTCAATTCTGGTAACAGGGAACGGGCCCCTTAATGGGCAGATCCCGATTGCGGGGGCCAAAAACGCCTGCCTGACGCTAATGCCCGCCACATTGCTGAGCGATGAACCGCTTACTTTGACCAATGCGCCACGGCTCAGCGACATTCGCACCATGACCGAACTGCTCGGGTCGCTTGGGGCCGAGGTTTGCAGCCTGCAGGACGGGCAGGTTCTGACCATGTCCAGCCACAATCTGAGCAACCACAAGGCCGACTATGAAATCGTGCGAAAAATGCGCGCGTCGATTCTGGTGCTGGGGCCGATGCTGGCCCGCGACGGTCATGCCATTGTCTCGCTGCCCGGCGGTTGCGCCATCGGCGCGCGACCTGTGGATTTGCACCTGCGTGCGCTAGAGGCGCTGGGAGCAGAACTGGATCTGCGGGACGGCTATGTCCATGCCAAGGCGCCGGGCGGCCTGAAAGGGGGGCACATCGACTTTCCCGTGGTCTCGGTGGGCGCGACCGAAAATGCCCTGATGGCGGCGACGCTGGCGCGCGGCACGACGGTGATCGAAAACGCCGCGCGCGAACCCGAAATCGTTGATTTGGCGGAATGCCTCGGGCGCATGGGGGCGCAGATCGAAGGCGCGGGAACCGGTACTATCACCGTTCAGGGGGTGGAGCGCCTGCACGGCGCGACCCACCCTGTTGTGACCGATCGGATCGAACTGGGCACCTATATGCTGGCTCCCGCGATCTGCGGCGGCGAGGTCGAACTATTGGGCGGACGCTATGATCTGGTCGGGGCCTTTTGCGACAAGCTTGACGAGGCTGGGGTGGAAGTCACCGAAACCGCAAATGGCTTGCGCGTGAAACGGCGCAGCGATCATGTGCGAGCGGTGAATGTAACAACCGAGCCCTTCCCCGGCTTCCCCACCGATCTTCAGGCGCAGATGATGGCGCTGCTGGCCACTGCCGACGGGGTCAGCGTTCTCGAAGAAACCATCTTTGAGAACCGCTTTATGCATGCGCCGGAGTTGATCCGCATGGGCGCAGATATTGACGTTCACGGCGGCACCGCTACGGTCACCGGTGTCGAGCGGCTGAAAGGTGCGCCGGTCATGGCGACGGATCTGCGCGCAAGCGTGTCGCTGATCTTGGCCGGGCTGGCGGCCGAAGGGGAAACCCTTGTCAGCCGGGTCTATCATCTGGATCGCGGCTATGAGCATGTGGTGCGCAAGCTGCAAGGTGTGGGCGCGAAAATAGAACGGATCAAGGGCAAGTGAGCAGAGACGCAACATTTGAAGAGGGGCGCGAGGTTCCGTTGAACCTTGGCGCGCTGGAGGCAGAGGATCTACAAGTCATCTCCTCGTTGGCACAGGATTCGGTGTTTCCCATGACTGAAATGTCGTGGACTCCGGCGCGGCACCGTTTCGCGATCCTGCTCAATCGCTTTCGTTGGGAAGACGAGGGCCGAAACCGCCACGCTCCGCAGCGGGTGCGCTCACTTTTGGTGGTGGATAACGTACGACATGTTTCCAGCCAAGGGTTGGATCGCAGCGACAAGGATGTGATCCTTTCGCTTTTGTCGATCAGCTTTGAGCCGTCCGACGAGGTCAGCGGAACGGTCCTTCTCATCCTCGCGGGGGACGGTGCAATCCGTCTGGATGTTGAAACGCTGGAGATCTCGCTCAAGGACGTGACTCGGCCTTATGTCGCTCCGTCCGGCAAGACACCCGAACACAACGATTGATCGCCACGACACCGATACATGTTCGCGCGCCTTGAGCCTGCCTCTGCGCATCTCTAAAAGAGCATCCTAACTGGAGCTTTGCCATGCCTATAACGCTGACCACCACCCAGCCCGACTTTGACGCGCGTTTTACCGCTCTACTGGGCGCCAAACGCGAGGACAGTCCCGATGTTGACGCTGCCGTGGCCGAGATCATCGCCGATGTCCGGACGCGCGGTGATCAGGCGCTGATCGAACTGACCGCCCGCTTCGACAGATTGGAGCTGACAGCAGAGCGCCTGGCATTTTCGCCTGAAGAAATCGCTCAGGCCATTGCGCAGGTCTCGGACCCGGAGCGTGCCGCGCTGGAACTGGCCGCCGAGCGCATCCGCGCCTACCACGCCCGCCAGATGCCCGAAGATGCGCAATGGACTGACAAAACCGGTGCAACCCTTGGCTGGCGCTGGACGCCGGTTTCTGCGGCCGGGCTTTACGTGCCGGGTGGGTTGGCTTCGTATCCGTCATCAGTGTTGATGAACGCGATTCCGGCCAAGGTGGCAGGTGTTGAACGCCTTGCTGTGGCGGTGCCAACGCCCGATGGTGTGATCAATCCTCTGGTGCTTCTGGCCGCGCAGATCGCGGGCGTTGACGAGATCTATCGCGTCGGCGGCGCGCAGGCGGTGGCGGCGCTGGCTTATGGAACCGAAACCATCGCCCCCGTGGACAAAATCACCGGCCCCGGAAACGCTTATGTCGCGGCCGCCAAACGCCGGGTGTTCGGCAGGGTCGGGATCGACATGATTGCCGGTCCCTCGGAAATTCTGGTGATCGCGGATCGCAATAACGATCCCGACTGGATCGCGCTGGATCTGCTCAGTCAGGCCGAGCACGACGAAAGCGCGCAGTCTTTGCTGATCACCGATGACGCCGATTTCGCGCAACTGGTGATCAAGGCGGTGGACCGGCGGTTGGAAACGCTGGAACGGCGGGCAATCGCGGGGGCCAGTTGGCGCGATTATGGCGCGGTCATCGTGGTTCGCAATCTCGACGAGGCGGCGGCACTGTCAAACCGGATCGCACCGGAGCATCTGGCCCTATGCGTCTCAGAACCGCAGCGGCTGGCCGACCAATGCATTCATGCCGGAGCGATTTTTCTCGGTCAGTGGACGCCCGAAGCGATCGGCGATTACGTCGCTGGACCGAATCACGTTCTGCCCACCGCGCGCTCGGCCCGGTTTTCATCGGGGTTGTCGGCGCTGGATTTCCTTAAGCGTACCACCCTGACCCGTATGAGTCCGGAAGCGCTGCACGCCACCGGCCCAGCCGCTGAGACGCTTGCGCAATCCGAGAGCCTTGAGGCGCACGGCCTGTCGGTGCGCGCCCGTCTCGATCATCTGAACAGGTAGGCTGCCCATGTCGCATATCATTGATATCGTTCTTGATGACTCGGGATTGCCGACACCGACGCCGGAAATCGAACAAGAGCGCAAAGTCGCCATATTCGACATTCTCGAAGATAACAGCTTTGTGCTGCCGGGCAGTGACGACCGCCCAGCGCCCGAGGGACCCTATCGGGTGAATCTGTCGATTCGGGACAAGCGGCTGGTGTTCAGCGTACAGACCGAGAGTGGCGACAGCGCCGCAGAATTCCACCTGTCCCTGGGGCCGTTCCGGCAAGTTGTTAAAGATTACTTTCAGATTTGCCAAAGCTACTTCGAAGCAGTCAAAACCTTGCCGCCCAGCCAGATCGAAACCATCGACATGGCCCGGCGCGGGATCCACGATGAAGGTAGCCGGGTGCTGCAGGAACGATTGAACGGCAAGGTCGAGATCGATAATCATACCGCTCGCCGCCTATTCACGCTGGTCTGCGTGCTGCATTTCGGGGGCTGAATGGCCGAGCCGCTTCCTCAGTCGGTGCTGTTTTGCTGCGATCATAACGCAATACGGTCACCGATGGCCGAGGGCATTATGAAAAAGTTCTACGGCACCGGCACCTATGTGCAGTCAGCCGGCGTCAGCACCGATATGGAGGTCGACGGCTTTGCGGTCGCTGTCTGCGACGAGATCAATGTCGAGCTGTCACGTCACCGGTCACGGTCTTTCGACGAGATGGAGGAATGGGGCGATGATCTGGGGTCATTCGATCTTGTCGTGGCGCTGTCCCCCGCAAGCCAGCGCCGCGCGCTGGAACTGACGCGATACTTTCACCTGGAGGTGGTTTATTGGCCTATTCTCGACCCCGCCGGATTGGGCGAGGCACGTGCAGAGAAGCTGGTACATTACCGACAGTCGCGCGATCAGATCATCACCCATCTGAAAAAAAAATGGGGCGAGCCGACAGAGGGTGCCTGATCGGCCCCGGATGGCCGAGAATCACGCAGGAAAAACAGCAAAATCGCGCGACGGTGCGAAAACCTCCGGGCCTGTCAATTGCTCTCTTGAAAATCAGGGCATTTAGGCCCATCTAAGCCAGCGAACCGCTTATCGCGGAGCAATTACATATGGAGACAACATGGCCAAGGAAGACACGCTTGAATTCCCCGGTGTCGTGAAAGAACTCCTGCCCAATGCGACATTTCGGGTCGAGCTTGAAAATGGCCATGAAATTATCGCACACACGGCAGGCAAGATGCGCAAAAACCGCATCCGCGTTCTGGCAGGCGACAAGGTGCAGGTCGAAATGACCCCCTACGATCTGACCAAGGGTCGGATCAACTATCGTTTCAAGTAAACGCCACCGACCCGTGACGTTTATTCTGGGATCCGCCAGTCCGAGACGACTCGACCTGCTGGCGCAGTTGAACGTCACGCCGGATGCGATTCGCCCCCCGGACATCAACGAAACTCCTCAAAAGGGTGAGTTGCCCCGGCCTTATTGCATGCGCATGGCGCTGGAAAAGGTACGGGCAGTTCCATCGTACACAGAAGATCTGGTGCTCTGCGCTGATACTACTGTGGCGATGGGGCGGCGTATCCTGGGCAAACCCGCCGACGCCGAAGAGGCCGCGCGTTTTCTGCGCGCGCTGTCAGGACGGCGGCACCGGGTCGTGACCGCAATTGCCCTGCGCCGCGGGGAGCAAATCTGGCGGCGTGACGTTGTCAGCCAAGTCCGGATGAAACGCCTGAGCGAAGCTGAGCTCAACGACTATCTTGCCACCGGCGATTGGCAGGGCAAAGCTGGCGGCTACGGCATTCAGGGTCCGGCCAGCGCATTCATTCCGTGGATCAGCGGATCGTTCACCGCAATTGTCGGCCTGCCGCTGGCCGAAACCGCCACCCTGTTGCAGACAGCGGGCTATCCCCTGTATCAGGGCCGTACATGAAGGGCCGGACCATCATACTCGATCACTTGCAAGGGCGCGAAACCGCCGCCCTGATGGTCGATGGTCGCCTTGAGGATCTGCTGATCGCCAGTGACGCCCCTGCCCCCGGCACGATCTACCGTGCGCGTACCGACCGCCCCGTCAAGGGCCAGGGCGGCGTCTTTCTGACCACCAGCGATGGCCCCGCCTTTTTGCGCAAGGTTAAAGGCTTGGCGCCCGGCGACCGCTTATTGGTGCAGGTCAGTGGATATGCCGAACCCGGCAAGGCGATACCGGTCACACAGAAACTACTGCTCAAGAGCCGTTACGCCATCATCACACCCGATGCGCCGGGCCTGAATATATCGCGCACGATTCGCGACGAAGAAGAACGCGTCCGCCTGCTGGAAATCGCTCATGACACCATGGCAGACTCGTCATTCGGGCTGATCTTGCGGTCGTCCTGTGCCGGAGCCGATGACGACGCCATCGCCGCCGATATCACGGCAATGAAAACATTGGCTGATCAGCTCCTGAATGACGATTCGGATGCACTGGAAACATTGGTCGATGGTGACGGACCACATGCGCTGGCATGGCGCGAGTGGACCGATCCGGCCGAGATTGTCACTGATGCGGGTGCGCTGGAAACCCATGATGTCATAACCGCGATCGACACGGCGCTAGGTTCTCGCGAACCGCTTACCGGGGGTGCGGTGCTGTTCATCGAACCCACACGCGCCCTTGTCGCTGTAGACGTCAACACCGGCACTGACCTGTCGCCTGCGGCGGGGCTGAAAGCCAACCTGGCCTGCGCCCGTACCCTGCCCCGCGCCCTGCGCATTCGCGGTCTTGGCGGCCAGATCACGTTGGATCTGGCTCCGATGCCCAAGAAAGAGCGGCGCCTGTTCGAAACCACGCTACGCGCTGCGTTGCGCGCCGATGGCGAAGAAACGATACTGGCCGGCTGGACCCCGCTCGGCCATTACGAACTGCAACGCAAACGCGGCCGCGTGCCTCTGCGCGAGATTTCTCGATGAAGTGCCCTTTATGTCAGACGCCCACCGACCGTAACTGGCGGCCTTTCTGTTCTGCCAGCTGCGCCGATCTTGACCTTGTCAAATGGCTCCGCGGCTCATACGCGATCGCATCGCACGAGCCCGAAGATATTGAGCAGGCTCAACAGCAGCTATGCGAGCGCTTAGATAAACCGAATTTATAGGCCTTAACTCACCGATTCCGCACCGAATCCCGAGATTTATCTGAGGTCATGCCTCAGAATTTCTATATATAACCGCGGAAAGCGCCGCCGATTTCTCCGGGATGGTTTAAAACCTGCCGAGATGGCACTGCGAACTATTTGCGGTTTTCGACGTCTCTGATTGTCCAAGGTCGTTTAGTTTTTTCTCAAGGCTCTGTGTCAAACCGCTTGGTCACTGACCCCGTTAAGAACGCGCGCCTGGCACACCTGTTTGGTCAATGGCTACAGAGAAGTTTAGCCTGCCTTCAGCGGCCAGTCCGGCAGTTTTCACTGAGCCAGCAAATTCAAACTCTTCGAGCGCGCCATTTATCAAAATCGCTCTGGACACTGCCTCCTGCAGCGCCTAGAACGCCTGCACCCAAAGGCCCAAGCCTTTCCCATGCCCGGGTAGCTCAGGGGTAGAGCAGTGGATTGAAAATCCTCGTGTCGGTGGTTCGATTCCGCCCCCGGGCACCACATCTTCAGCTAACTCATTGGTTTTACTCCAACTTTTAACATTTGTTAGGAGCCGTAGACCATGTCGGAGACCATTTCCCCCGCGTTTACCTTCGTCAAAGATGGTGTTTTCTACTTCAGCCGTCGCATCCCGAAAGAGCTGAAGCCTCACTACACGTCCCCTCGGATCACTTATTCGCTTCGCATAAGGTCCGCGAAGATCGCCGAAGCCAGAGCGAGAGGCGCTGCGGATCAGCTTGACGAGTACTGGTATCATCTGAGGTCTCGTGAGGTGACGTTGCCCGGGAAGCATATGCTGAGGCAGAGGAGAATCTCTGCTGGAGCGACCTTTGCCGATCACACTCCCACTATCTCAGCGTCATCTGTTCTGCTGTCTGAAGCTGTCGGCATTTATCTGCATCACAAGGGCAAGGATCGCCCCGTGACATTCCACAGAGCGGCTGAGAGGGCCTGTGGCTACGTGATAGATGCCCGCGGGGACAAACACCTCGACGCGTACACCAAGGCTGACGCCAACGCCTTTCGTGACGTCTTGATCGCTCGTGGCCTTGCAGGCAGCAGCATCACTAGGATCTTTGGCACCGTACGGGCCGTGACGAACTTTGCCGCGAGCGAAGCGCTGCCCAGATCGGGCCATGGGTCATTCAGATTGTGAAGCGCTCCGACACGGCCAAAGGTTTCGGGGTGACCCCACGAAGCTGGGTTGTCGAACGCACCTTCGCCTGGCTTGCGTGTTGCCGCCGATTGGCCAAGGATTGGGAGAAAACCATCGAAAGCGCTGATGCATGGGCCCTCATCGCTCATATCCGGCGGCTGACGAGACATCTCGCAAGGCCATGAATTACTTCATCCCATTTTGAATCGGACGCTCAGACGAAATGAATATTTAAAATTCTGCTGATTGGCTTTCACAGAGCCTTGTAGGCAGTGTTGTTCGATATCGTGCGTCAAACGAAAAGGGAAAGGTTCTGCCCGGATGGGCGGAGAGTTGACCTTCGCCGCGGGCGGCCTGCGATCGCCCGCCATCTCGGAAAGCTGGCCTTCGAGAAGTAAATTGTCACCTTGGTGTTTCTGTTATCACTGAAGCGGGGTGCCGGATTTTGGCGGGGCGCTTTAGGTGAGTTCTATGTCTGGGTAGCCTTATGGAGCATCCCGATTCTGGGCGCGCTCACCACTGCCTCAATATTGATTCTGGGGCAAATGATTGCGGCGCTGGCCGTCGATCATTTAGGGCTGATCGGCCTGCCGGCACGCGACATCATCCTGCCCCGCCTTGCTGCGGCGGGGCTGGTCGCGGCTGGCCTGGCGCTGTCGCGCTTTTAGCCACCCGCTCTAAGGCTAATTACATGCGCGCCTCGACAGCGGTGACCGCAGCCTTGACCGCCTCTGCAATCGTCATGGCGGAAGTGTCGATGGTCACCGCATCATCAGCAGGTTTGAGCGGAGATTCGGATCGCGACATGTCGCGTTCGTCCCGTGCACGGACCTCGACCAGCACGGCATCACGGGTGGTGTCGACCCCCCGCTCTCTCAACTCGTCGAAACGGCGGCGGGCACGGACTTCTGGGGTAGCAGTGATGAACAGTTTGGCATCTGCGTCAGGACAGATCACTGTGCCGATGTCGCGCCCGTCCACGACCGCACCGCCCGAACGTCGCGCAAAGGCCCGCTGAAAATCAACCAGCGCAGCGCGCACTTCAGCGATCACCGCAACTTTGCTGGCTGCATCCGCCACGGCAGGACCGCGCAAATTGTCCGCGTTCAAATCCGCTGCCACCAGCGCCCGCGCGGCCTTAACTGGATCGGCACCCGTCAGCGTGCACGCGCCAACGGCACGATAAAGCAGCCCAGTGTCTAGATGCGCAAACCCGAAATGCTCTGCCACAGCACGGCTGATGGTGCCTTTTCCGGCCGCTGCCGGTCCGTCGATTGCGATGGTGAATGCCATTGTCCCTCCGTTTAGCAATCGCCGCGCCGGATCGTCGCGCCAAGACCCGCCATGAGCGTTTCAAAGCTTGGAAACGAGGTGGCGATCGGGCCGCCATCGTCGACGCTTACGGCCTGTTTCGCAGCCATGCCCAGCACTAGGAATGACATTGCGATGCGGTGATCCAGATGACTGGCGCAAACCCCCGCGCCTGCCACGCTGCCAGCACCATTGCCCTCAACCGCAAACCAATCCTCGCCCTCCTCCACGGTGACGCCACAGGCGCGCAGCCCAACCGCCATCGCGTCGATCCGGTCGCTTTCCTTGACCCGCAACTCCGCAACCCCCGCCATCATGGTCTGGCCCTGCGCGTTCGCCGCGACAACCGACAGGATCGGGTATTCGTCAATCATGCTGGCGGCACGCTCGGGCGGCACCACGATACCTTTCATATCGGGCGAAAACCGCGCCCGCAGATCGGCGACGGGTTCGCCACCCTCGTTTCGCATATTTTCATAGGTCAGATCCGCCCCCATCTCGCGCAGCGTATCGAACAGCCCGGCCCGCGTCGGGTTCAGCCCGATCCCCGGCACCAACACGTCCGATCCGGGCACGATCAGTGCCGCACACACGGGAAAGGCGGCGCTTGATGGATCGCGCGGGACGGCGATGGTCTGCGGGCGCAGTTCAGGCTGGCCGGTTAGGGTAATGACGCGCCCCTCGTCGTTATCCTCGACGGCAATCTCGGCACCGAACGCCAAGAGCATCCGCTCGGTATGATCGCGGGTTGCTTCGCGTTCAATCACGACGGTTTGGCCGGGTGCGTTCAATCCCGCCAGCAACACCGCCGATTTCACCTGTGCCGATGGCATCGGCACCGTATAGCGCACCGGCAATGGATCCTGCGCTCCGAGCAGCGTCATTGGCAACCGTCCGCCAGCGCGCCCGAAGGTCTGGCAGCCAAACAGTGCCAGAGGATCGGTCACCCGCGCCATGGGTCGCGAATTGAGACTGGCATCCCCGGTAAAGGTCGCCGCGATCGGTGACGTCGCCATAGCCCCCATGATCAGCCGGACACCGGTGCCGGAGTTGCCGCAATCGATGACCTGCTCGGGTTCGGCAAACCCGCCGACACCCACGCCCCGCACCGTCCAATCTCCGCTGCCATTGTCGATCACCTCGGCACCGAAGGCGCGCATGGCCCGCGCCGTATCGACCACGTCCTCGCCTTCCAGCAAGCCGGTGATGCGGGTTTCACCCAGGGCCATCGCGCCAAGAATCAGCGCCCGATGCGAGATCGATTTATCCCCCGGCGTTTCGGCCACGCCAGACAGCGGACCACATGGTGCGGATGTAAGTGGAATAGGAGCAACGCTTGCGGACATTGTATATCCTTGTATCTAGGTACCCCAGCGCTTAGCCAATTGGCACCCGCCGGTCCAGTCGCAAAACCAAACGCGGCGGCGCCTGATCGTTGCTTGGCGGGGACAGCAATTCATACCGGACGGCAATATAGTGCAGTTTCCGCTGCGATGCTTTCGCCAATACGGCCCCTTTAAACACGTAGTCAATGGCGTTATAGGACCGCGACCGGTCAAACGTATCGGAAATTATCAGGAGACTGACATGGGTTATCGCGTCGTCATCGTTGGGGCCACTGGCAATGTGGGCCACGAAATGCTGAATATTCTGGCCGAACGCCAGTTCCCGGTGAAGGATATCGCCGTTCTCGCCAGCCGCAGGTCGCTTGGCACTGAGGTCAGCTTTGGCGACAAGACTTTGAAAACCGAGGATCTGGACACATTCGACTTCGCCGGTTGGGATATGGCGCTGTTCGCAATCGGCTCGGAAGCGACCGAGAAATACGCGCCGCGCGCGGCCAAAGCCGGGTGCATCGTGATCGATAACTCGTCGCTCTATCGTTACGATCCCGACGTACCGCTGGTAGTGCCCGAGGTGAACCCCGAGGCGGTCGAAGATTACGCCAAGAAAAACATCATCGCCAATCCGAACTGCTCAACTGCGCAAATGGTCGTGGCGCTAAAACCTCTCCATGACCGCGCCCGGATCAAGCGCGTCGTGGTCAGCACCTACCAGTCGGTTTCCGGCGCGGGCAAAGACGGCGTCGATGAGCTGTGGGACCAGACCAAGAGCATTTACAATCCGGTCGACAACAAACCCGCCGAGAAGTTCACCAAGCAGATCGCGTTCAACGTGATCCCGCATATCGATTCGTTCATGGAAGACGGCCAGACCAAGGAAGAATGGAAGATGGTCGTCGAAACGAAAAAGATCATCGACCCGTCGATCAAGGTGACCGCGACATGCGTACGGGTGCCGGTCTTTGTCGGGCATTCCGAGGCGATCAACATCGAGTTTGAAGACCATCTGGACGAGGACGAGGCCCGCGACATCTTGCGCGAAGCCCCCGGCCTCATGGTGATCGATAAGCGGGAAGACGGCGGTTACGTCACCCCGGTGGAATGCGTCGGCGATTTCGCCACCTTCATCAGCCGTATCCGACAGGATTCGACCATCGAAAACGGTCTAAACTTGTGGTGTGTCAGCGACAATCTGCGCAAGGGCGCCGCGCTGAATGCGGTCCAGATTGCCGAAACGCTGGGCAATCGAGTCCTAAAAAAGGGCTGAACGGCCCGCCCTCCGGTGTTACGGCACCGGAGGGTACATTTCAGACCTGATGGAAACGGCCCTGCTTAGGATCGTAACATTCCAGACCCCCCTCGCCGATATTGGTCCAAAGGCCATGCAGGCTCAGCGAATTATCTTTCACCGCTGAGGCAACGAAGGGAAATGTCATCAGGTTTTCCAGCGACACGACCACGGTCTGCCTTTCCAACTCCCGCGCCTGTTCAGCACGATCCTTGATATTGGCGACCTGATCGTATTTTGGACGCAGAATATCCATCCAGCGGCCAATGAAGCTTTCTTTGGCTTCCAGTTCGGGCGCGAGGCCTTCGCACATGTCGATGCAGCCCTGCACGCCACCACATTGTGAATGCCCCAGCACGATCAGATGCGCGACCTTCAGCACATTGACCGCATAATCGATGGCTGCACTGGTTCCGTGTCGATTCCCGCTGTCCTCATAGGGTGGGATCAAATTGGCAATATTGCGATGGATGAAAAACTCGCCCTGATCTGCGCCGAAAATTGACGTTACATGGACGCGGCTATCGCAGCATGAGACCACCATTGCGCGCGGATGCTGCCCATCAGTCGCCAGCCGACGATACCAAACTTCATTTTCCTTATAGGATGTCGCTTTCCAGCCGTGATAGCGCTGCACAAGATAGCCCGGCAGAGGTTTGGCGTATTCCATTCCCGTTGTCCTGTCTGTTGGTGTCATGGCGTTCGATCTGCGTGAATACTCTGGATAGGCACCAAATTCGAGAGATAACACGTATATTTCGCAACCTTTTGATAACCGATTGGGGCGTTTCTGGTCGCATGGCTGGATTAATTAAGCAGGAAGGGTGATCCGTTCATGACTGATGCGGTGAGGCGGCCGGTCGCTGGCAGCGCTCAATGAGGCGCAAGAGGAAGCCATTTTGGCGGGGCTTGCGGCCACCGTGCGCTGCTTTAGGTTAGCCCACGATATCTCAAGATGGACCTCTGCCAATGTCACACCGCCTGATTCCCGCCAATGATAATGCCCTGCCGTTGCATGTGATCGAATCGTCGGACCTGACTCACTGGCTGGGCACGCAACCGGATGACATCGCCAACTGGGTGCGCACCAACGGGTTCAAGGGCAATCTGGGCGAGGCACTCATGGTGCCGAGCACCGGGGGCAAGCCCCTGATGGCGCTGGCGGGTTATGGCTCTGCCCAAGCTCGCGCGCGGGGCCGATTTGCGCTGGCCGCAGCGGCCGGCAAACTGCCCGAAGGCTGCTACCGCGTCGCCTCGGGCTTGCCCGAGGCTGCCCGCTCCCATGAAACGCTGGGCTGGCTGCTGGCAGGTTACCGTTTTGACCGCTATCGAGACGGCAAGGCGCGCGACCGGCAACTGGTTGTCCCCGAAGGTGTGGACAAGACAGAGATTGAAACCATCGCCGCAGGCGAGGCGCTGACCCGCGACCTGATCAATACCCCTGCCGCAGACATGGGGCCAGATCAACTGGAACAAGCAGCACGGGATCTGGCAGAACAGCACGGTGCCCAGATCGAAGTCATCACCGGCGACGACCTGTTAGAGCAGAACTTCCCCATGATCCACGCTGTCGGGCGCGCCGCCGCCGCCGCGCCCCGGCTGATTGACATGGAATGGGGCGACACCGGCCCGCATCTAACCCTTGTCGGCAAGGGCGTGTGTTTCGACACTGGCGGACTCAACATCAAGCCCGGCAACAGTATGGCGCTGATGAAAAAAGACATGGGCGGGGCCGCCACCGTTCTGGGCTTGGCCCAGATGATCATGACGCTGGGGCTCAAACTGCGTCTGCGGGTGCTGATTCCTGCGGTAGAGAACTCAATTTCCGGCAACGCCATGCGCCCCGGCGATATCCTGACCTCGCGTAAGGGGCTGACTGTCGAGATCAACAACACCGATGCCGAAGGGCGGCTGGTTCTGGCCGATGCGCTGGCACTCGCCGCTGAAGATGCCCCCGATCTGCTGGTGTCGATGGCCACGCTGACCGGCGCCGCCCGGGTGGCAGTGGGGCCGGACCTGGCCCCCTTCTTCACCGATGACGACGGTGCGGCGCTGGCGCTGGCCGCTGGCGCCGGTCGGGTCGCCGATCCGATCTGGCGCATGCCCTTCCATGCGCCCTATGAGGCCGATATCGAACCCGACATTGCCGACCTGGACAATGCCCCCGGCGGCGGCTTTGCGGGCGCAATTACCGCCGCGCTGTTTCTGCGCCGCTTCGCCGGAGAGGGTCGCTATGTGCATTGGGATATCTACGGCTGGCAGCCCAAGGCCGCGCCGGGGCGTCCCAAGGGCGGGGTTGGTCAAGGGGCGCGCGCCTTGCTCGATGCCCTGCCCGCCCTGTTGAAGCTATGAGCGATCGCCGTCTCACCCCGGCCAACGCCCGCGTCGCTGCCGCGCATCTTGATAGCGTAGATCCGGGGCTGACGCGGGTGCAGGGCCAGCCACGTCAGATCATCGTTTCGCTAGTGGACCTCTTGCGCGCTCCCGACGGGCCGCGCGACCGTCAATTGCTGTTTGGTGATCCCGTTACCGTGTATGAGAACCGCAATGGCTGGAGCTTTGTTCAGGCTGATAAGGACGGCTATGTCGGCTATTTGCCAAGCAGCGCACTTGGACCGATCACCGTGCCGACACATTGGGTCGCGGCCCCCGCGAGCCATGTTTATCGCGACGCTCACATCAAGTCGCCGGATCTTTTTGCGCTTTCTCTAGGGGCAAGGATCGCGGCACAGGCCGAACATCGTGATTTCATCGAAACCGCCGAGGGTTTCATCCCCCGCACACATTTGCGCGAAATAGAAGACGACGCAACCGATCCGGTCGCGGTGGCCAAAACATTACTGCACACGCCCTATCTCTGGGGCGGCAACAGCCGCTGGGGAATCGACTGTTCCGGGCTCGTGCAGGCGGCGCTTCTGGCTTGCGCCCTGCCCTGTCCCGGTGACAGCGACCTGCAACAGACATTGGGCCAAGAGGCTGATGGTGCCCCCCGGCGCGGTGATTTGCTCTTTTGGAAGGGCCATGTCGGCCTGATCGCCGGCCCGGATCGGCTGCTCCATGCCAACGCCTACCACATGGCGGTGGTGCAGGAGTCTCTGAAAGATGCAATCCAGCGGATCGCAGCCCAGGATGGCGGTGGCGTGACCGCCCATCGAAGACTGTAAATCTAATCCACTGCGCGGATCAGCTTGCGTTCCAGAACTCGCAACACAGCCTTTAGGTTATGGCCGCGCCGCAAAATGCGGCCATCCATCGCCACAACCGCATATTGCCCTTGTTTGTTCCGCAATTTCGGGCGTTTTTCGATGCGATAAAGCGGGTGCTCTGCAGTGCGGCGAAAGACCGAGAACACCGCCAGATCACGCAGGCAGGAAATCCCATAATCACGCCATTCTCCGGCGGCGACCATGCGTCCGTAAAGCGGCATGATGACGGCCAGTTCACTGCGATGAAAAGCAATCTGCCCTGAAACGGCGTTACGCGGAAAAGGATCAGGCGGCAAAAAGGTCATATCTCAGACTTGGCCGTATTGCGCCGCAAATCAAGCTATCATTTGCCAAGAGCGGTGATCAGCCTTCTTGGTCGGTCGCCTGTTTTTTTCGATCGACCGGTCAGAATCAGGTACCGAAGCTTCCTGTCGCTCAACAGGATGCATGGCCCAATACGATCATGCACAGCACTCCGCGAGCAATCGTCAGCCGTTCTCGACAGCCCGCCCGTGCGCCCTGTTTCCGCAAAAATTGTGTGGTTGAACCCCCCCAGCAATTGGCGCACAATCTTAGCCAAACTCATTCCCAAGGAGAATTCTAATGCGCACACGTGCAGCCGTGGCCCTTGAGCCCGGAAAACCATTGGAAATCATGGATGTAAACCTCGAAGGTCCCAAGGCGGGCGAGGTTTTGGTGGAACTCAAGGCCACCGGCATCTGCCATACTGATGAATTTACCCTGTCCGGCGACGATCCCGAGGGATTGTTCCCCGCCATTCTCGGCCACGAGGGTGCCGGGATCGTGCAGGAAGTGGGCGAAGGCGTTACCAGCCTGAAACCCGGCGATCATGTTATTCCGCTCTACACGCCAGAATGCCGCGAATGTGCCTCGTGCCTGTCGCAAAAGACCAACCTTTGCACCGCGATCCGTGCGACCCAAGGTCAGGGCCTGATGCCCGATGGCACCACGCGGTTCAGCATGTTGGATGGCACGCCGATCTATCACTATATGGGCTGCTCGACATTCGCCAATCACACCGTGATGCCCGAGATCGCGCTGGCCAAGATCGATCCAAACGCACCGTTCGACAAAGTCTGTTATGTCGGTTGCGGCGTGACCACCGGCATCGGCGCGGTGCTGAACAACGCCAAGGTCGAGCAGGGCGCAAAATGTGCGGTCTTCGGCCTCGGCGGTATCGGGCTGAACGTGATCCAAGGGCTGCGTATGGCTGGCGCCGACATGATCATTGGCGTCGACATCAACCCCGATCGCGAGGAATGGGGCAACCGCTTTGGGATGACGCATTTCGTCAACCCAAATGATACCGACAATATCGTCGAGCATCTGGTCAATATGACCAAGACCCCATTCGACCAGATTGGCGGTTGCGATTACACGTTTGACTGCACCGGCAATGTCAACGTCATGCGTCAGGCGTTGGAAGCCTGCCATCGCGGTTGGGGCGAATCCATCGTCATCGGTGTGGCACCTGCAGGGGCCGAAATCTCTACCCGCCCATTCCAGCTGGTCACCGGCCGGACGTGGAAAGGTTCGGCCTTTGGCGGTGCACGCGGACGCACGGATGTTCCCCAGATCGTCGACTGGTACATGCAGGGCAAGATCGAGATTGACCCAATGATCACCCACACCCTCAAGCTGGACGAGATCAACCACGGTTTCGAACTGCTGCGCAAGGGCGAGTCAATCCGCTCGGTCGTTCTTTACTAAATGTCCACAAGCAGTACGCTTCTCGCCGTCCTCATCGACGCCGACAACACCTCGCCCCGGTACACCAAGGCGATCTTTGACGAGATCGCCAGCTTGGGTGAGGCGTCGGTGCGGCGCTGCTATGGCGATTTTTCCAGCCAGCAAATGGCTGGATGGTCGCGGGTCCAGGCCGAATTCGGTCTGGTCCCGCATCACCAGCCGGCCAATACCGTCGGCAAGAATGCCAGCGATATCGCGCTGGTGATCGACGCCATGGACCTGATGCATACTGGCCGGTTCGATGGGTTCGTGCTGGTCAGTTCCGACAGCGACTTCACCCGCCTTTCCAGCCGCCTGCGCGAACAGGGGCTGGATGTTTTCGGCATGGGCATGCGCAAGACTCCAACAGCTTTCGTCAAGGCGTGCAAACGGTTCATCTATCTTGAAAACCTTGAAACCGCCGCGCCAGAGCAGCGCACCACGACTCCCCCGGCACCCACCGGCAAGTCGCTGAATGATGCGCGCGATCTTATCCTCAAGGCGATGGATGCGATTGATCAGGACGACGATTGGTATGCTCTGGGGCCGCTGGGCCAATTCATCACCGCTGCCAATCCCGATTTCGATACCCGCAGCTTTGGCAAGCGCAAGCTGAGCGATCTGGTCGCCGCACTCAAGGTCTTTGAAACCAAACGGGGCGACGGCAATCAACTGCTCGTGCGCCGGATCGATTGATTCTTGCGCGTCGGGTGCCCTCGCCGTAAGTTAGAATAGTTCTAATCTGCGGTGCGATATGCGCTTCCTTAGCCAACGCAAACGGTTCAAGGATCTCAGCCAACAGGAGATCCTTGCACTGGCGATTTCCTCGGAAGAGGACGATGCGCGGATCTATCGCGGCTATGCGGAGAGCCTGCGTCCCGCCTATCCCGCCAGCGCTCGGACGTTCGATGCGATGGCCGCCGAAGAGGATGCCCACCGCGCGCAACTCATCGACCTTCACGAACAGCGCTTCGGCCCCACGATCCCGCTGATCCGGCGCGAACATGTGGCAGGATATTTCAACCGCCGCCCGGTCTGGCTGATCGAGAATCTGGGTCTTGAGCGCATCCGCGAAGAAGCCGCGTCGATGGAGCGCGATGCTGAACGCTTCTATCTCAACGCCACAAAACACATCACGGATTCAGCAACCCGTCGCCTGCTTGGAGACCTGGCCGCTGCCGAGGCAAGGCACGGGACGCTGGCCCGCGATCTGGCCGACTCGCACCTGAACAAATCTATCCGCACCGAAGAGAACGCTGCCGCACATCGTCAATTCATCCTGACTTGGGTGCAACCGGGACTGGCGGGGTTGATGGATGGCTCGGTCTCGACACTCGCCCCGATTTTCGCCACCGCTTTTGCCACCCATGACACTTGGACCACCTTTCTGGTTGGCGTTGCTGCCTCGGTCGGGGCGGGCATTTCGATGGGATTCACCGAGGCCGCATCAGATGATGGCGAACTTTCGGGGCGCGGCTCGCCGGTGAAACGGGGCGCGGCCTCGGGGGTGATGACCACGCTTGGCGGTCTGGGTCACGCCCTGCCCTATCTGATCGCCGATTTCTGGACTGCCACAGGGCTGGCGATCTTCATTGTCTTTTTCGAGCTTTGGGCCATCGCGTGGATCCAAAACCGCTATATGCAAACCCCATTCTTTCGCGCCGCGTTTCAGGTTGTCTTGGGCGGCGCACTGGTGCTAGCGGCGGGTATCCTGATCGGCAGCGGCTGACGCGCTTGCAGCTCTGTGTTACAGTAGCTACCCCTTCTACATGGTCGAAATATTCCTGCGCACGCTCCCGTTTTTCGCTTTGATCGGCCTAGGCTTCGGCGCGGGACGCACCCGGTTCTTCCCACCGGAAGCGACCGCTTGGCTCACGAAGTTCGTCTTCTACTTCGCGCTTTCCGCGATGTTGTTCCGCTTTGCCGCCACCCTACCACTGGCCAAGGTGTTCGATGGATCGCTGGTGATGGGTTACCTGTTCGGCTGCGCGGTGGTCTATGCCATCGCCACCGGTATCGCCATGTTGCGCCGGCTCGACATGTCCACTGCCGCGATCGAAGCCCAATGTGCAGTAATCGGCAATACCGGTTTTCTTGGCCTGCCCATGTTCGCACTGCTGTTTGGCGAGGCCGCGATCGGCCCCATGATGTTGGTGCTGGCCACCGACATGATCGTGTTTTCGTCATTGATCGTGGTGCTGTTCACCGCTGCCCGCTCGCATCTTACGCCGGCCATCTTCGGCACGATCGGATTGGGTCTGCTGAAGAACCCGATGATCGTGTCGATCACACTGGGGCTGCTGTGGTCTGGGCTTCAGTTGCCGATGCCTGCCCCGCTGAATGAATTTCTGTCATTGCTGGGGGCCGCCGCGACGCCCGGCGCGCTGTTCGCGATTGGCGCCTCTCTGGCCGACAAATCCGCCGAGCGGGTTCAGATCGCAGGATGGCTCAGCTTTTGCAAATTGGCGCTGCACCCTGCTGCGGTTGCTTTGGGCGTGCTCGTGCTGTTCCCGGTCGACAGTTTCTCGGCCACTGTGGTGATATCCGCCGCCGCCTTGCCGATCGCCGGCAATGTCTATATGCTAGCGCAGCATTACGGCGTGGCACCACACCGGGTTTCGGCGACGATTCTGATTTCGACCGCGCTCAGCATACTGACCATTCCGCTTGTTATCACACTGACCGCGCTCATCTGATCTTTTCACTCTCTTCCAAATACCCGCCGGAGGCTCCCGCACTGGATGGCCTCGGCCCCGCCTTGTAGCCATGACGCAACTTTGCAGAAAGGACTGTATTAATGAAAACTATCTCGGAAAACACCTGTTTTGATGGCACCCAAGGGGTTTACAGCCACGCCTCAACTGCCTGTGATGGTGACATGACCTTTGGCCTGTTCCTCCCCGCCGAGGCGAAAGAGGAAAAAGTACCCCTGCTCTGGTTCCTATCGGGGCTGACCTGCACCCATGAAAACGCCATGACCAAGGCCGCGGCGCAGGGCTGGGCCGCCGAACATGGTATCGCGCTGGTCTTCCCTGATACATCGCCGCGCGGCGAAGGCGTCGCCGACCATGACGATTTCGATCTCGGCCAAGGCGCGGGCTTCTATGTCAATGCAACACAAGACCCCTGGGCCAAGCACTACAAGATGTGGGATTATATCGCCGACGAACTGCCCGCGCTGCTGGCCGAGAAGTTCGCCATCGATCCCGAGCGCCAAGGGATCACTGGCCACTCTATGGGGGGGCACGGCGCGTTGACGCTGGCAATGACCCTGCCGGGCCGCTACCGCTCGGTCTCGGCTTTTTCGCCGATCTCTAACCCGATCGATTCCGATTGGGGACGCAAGCAGTTCACCGCCTATCTGGGCGAGGACGAAAGCACATGGGCCAAACACGACGCCTCGAAGCTGATGTTGGAAAAGGGCTTCGACGGGCCGATCCTGATCGACACCGGTACCAAAGATCAGTTTATCGATCTGTTGCGCCCCGAAACACTGGCCGATGCCATTTCCAAGCGTCGCCAGCAAGCAACCTTCCGTCTGCAGCCCGGTTACGACCACAGCTATTTCTTTGTCTCGACCTTCATCGAAGATCATATTGCCTTCCACGCCGAAGCGCTCTGGTCATAAGCCGGTGGTCGCGCTTTACATCGACGGTGACTCCTGCCCCGTAAAGGGTGAGGCCGAGCGCGTCGCGACCCGGCACGGGCTGCAAATGTATCTGGTATCTAACGGAGGGCTTCGGCCCTCCGCCAACCCACTTGTTGAAACGGTGATCGTCGACGAGGGTGCCGACGAGGCCGACATGTGGATTGCCGAACGCTGCGGCGTTGACGACGTGGTGGTAACCGCAGATATTCCGTTAGCCGCGAAATGTGTTGCCGCCGGTGCCCGGGTGCTGCGGCACGACGGCAGTGCGCTAACACAGGCCAATATCGGCCAACAACTGGCCATGCGCGATCTGATGACCGACTTGCGCGCCGCCAATCCGCTTAATACGGTCGGAGGCGGCGGCAGACCTTTCACTCGGGCGGACAAGTCGCGTTTTCTGGACGCGCTGGAACAGGAAATCCGGGCTGCGGTGCGGAGCCAGTCCAGCCATGTTACTCCCCGAAACGGATAACGCGGGATGCGTCCACAAGCAGTGATATTCGACATTGGCAACGTGTTGATCGAATGGCAGCCGGAACGGTTCTATGATCGCATGATCGGAGACGAACGCCGCCGCGCCATGTTCGCCGCTGTCGACCTTCACGGCATGAACGACCACATCGACCGGGGCGGCGCGTTCGCCGGCACCGTCTATGACACCGCCCGCGCCTATCCCGACTGGCACGACGAAATCCGCATGTGGCACGATAATTGGATCGAACTGGCCAGCCCCGTCATCGACCACTCGCTGCGCCTGCTGCGGGCGCTGCGAGCCTCGGGCGTTCCGGTCTTCGCACTGACGAATTTCGGCACCGAAAGCTTCGATCATGCGGTGACGCATTATCCGTTTCTACGCGAGTTCGACCGGCATTACATTTCGGGCCATATGAAGGTGATCAAGCCCGACCCCGAAATCTATCGGCAGGTCGAAACCGATTGCGGGCTGGCCCCCGAAACTCTGCTGTTCACCGATGACCGCGCCGACAACATCGCCAGTGCCCGCAACCGGGGCTGGCAAACCCATCTGTTTCGTGGCTCCGCTGGCTGGGCCGACGTGCTGGTTGCTGCGGGTCTTTTGACCCCGGACGAGGCGGCGTGAAAAAGCGCCCTATTGACGCGCGCCCCAGCTCACCGAAGCATGGCGACGGGTGTGAAATTCACCCATCAGCCCGATCATCAGCAAGACAACCCCCACCCAAAACGCATATTGCCAGCTGGTGAAATGCGGATTGTAGTTGATGAACACATAGCCACGCGCCTGATCGATGCTGTGAAAAAGCGGATTCCAGTCAAACATTGCCAGCATGAAAGCGGGCAACATATTGGCCAGAAACATCTTGCCCGACGCAATCATATTGGCACGCTGATAGACGATCGTCGCGATTCCCACGAAGGTCGGAAACCAAGGCTTCAAAGCGTAGAAGATCAGGCCCACAGCACTTCCAGTGAACCATGCCAACAGCACCATGGAAAAGGCGCTGATCGGATCATCTATGGTGATTGGGGTAAAGGCGACATGATAGATGAACAGGATAACGAACATCGACAGAACCTGGATGTAAAGCGACCCCAGCGCCGCCGCTGAAATGGCGATGGCTGTGTTCATCGGTGCGTGTTTCATCATCGGGCTGCTTGGCCCTTCGGCCGCTGACACCGCACCGACGGCCTTGGTATGGCACATGAACAGGAAGATCCCCGACATGACATAGAGCAGGAAATCGCCGCGAATGGCCGCGGAGCGGATGCCCAGAACCGTGAACATGACGTAAAACACGATCACGAAAACCACGACCTGTAGAATGTTCACCAATATCGCTATGAAGGCATTGTTGTGCTTTTTTCGTATGTTGCGCACAATCGAGTGAAAAATAAGTTCAAATATCTGCAGGGCGCCTGCCAGTTTGGTCAGTCTCTGGCGGGGATGAAACATCTATCGGTGTTCCTGCATCATGGCGCGACTGTAGGGAATTCTTGCCGTTTCGTTGCCGTGGCACCATAAGTGGGCCACTATCGCTTTTCAACGACTGCAGAAGGACGGAGCGCCCGCTGATGGATTATGATCACCTTGCCCGTGTGATCCGCAAACTGGCTATTCAAGCCGGAGACCGGATCATGCAAATCTACAACTCCGACGATTTTGAGGTGAAGACAAAATCCGATGACAGTCCCGTCACCGAAGCTGACGAGGCTGCCGATGAACTGATCTCTGCCGGGCTGCGTTCAGAGTTTCCCGACATTATGCTGGTAACCGAAGAACAGGCCGACTCCCATGATACGTCCGGGGATACTTTCCTGATTGTCGATCCGCTGGACGGCACCAAGGAATTCATCAACCGACGCGGCGATTTTACTGTCAATATAGCACTGGTCGAGAACGGCACCCCCACGCGCGGTGTGGTCTACGCCCCGGCGCGTGATCGCATGTTCCTGACCCTGGCCGATGGCACCGCAGTCGAGGAAGCCGGCCCGTTCGACGCCGATAAAATCGGCGCGACGACGCCGCTCCGCGTGGCGGACAGCGACAACGACGCCCTGATGGTGGTGGCCAGCAAATCCCACCGCGACCAAGCAACCGACGACTATATCGCGAAATATGCGGTCAAGGACATGAAAAGCGCGGGATCGTCGCTGAAGTTCTGTCTCGTCGCCGCGGGCGAGGCCGATCTTTATCCGCGCGTCGGGCGTACCATGGAATGGGACACGGCCGCCGGTCATGCAGTGCTTGCCGGTGCGGGCGGCAAAGTTGTCCGGTTCGATGATCACACCCCGCTGACCTATGGCAAGGACGGTTACGCCAACCCGTTCTTCATTGCCTTCGCACCAGGCGTGCAGCTGAAGGGCGTCTGATGTCGGTCCTGATTGTTATCCCCGCGCGCTATGCCTCGACCCGCTATCCCGGCAAGCCACTGGCCGAACTGCGTGGCGCAAGCGGCACAGCACGCAGCCTGATCGAACGATCATGGCAGGCTGCCAACGCCGTCAGCGGCGCGGATCGCATCGTGGTAGCAACGGATGATACCCGGATTCGCGATGCCTGCCACGGCTTTGGGGCCGAGGTAGTGATGACCTCGCCCGATTGCGTCAATGGTACAGAACGCTGCTCCGAAGCCCACGCTGCCTTGGGTGGCGAGTTCGAGATTGTGGTGAACCTGCAAGGTGACGCTCCGCTGACACCGCATTGGTTCATCGAGGATCTCATCGCGGGACTGCGCGCGAACCCGGCTGCGGAAATCGCCACGCCAGTATTGCGTTGCGATGGCGCAACACTGAATGCACTTCTGGCTGACCGCCAAGCGGGCCGCGTGGGCGGCACAACCGCCGTCTTCGGCGCCGATCACAGCGCGCTTTACTTCAGCAAAGAAGTCGTCCCCTTTACCGGCACGACCTGGGCCGACACTGCCGACACACCAGTCTTCCACCATGTCGGCGTTTATGCCTATCGCCCGCAGGCGCTGGCCGCCTATCCCGGCTGGCCGGCAGGACCGCTGGAACAATTGGAGGGGCTGGAGCAATTGCGGTTTCTGGAGAATAGTCGCCAAGTTCTGTGCGTCGAGGTGCAGGCACGGGGGCGGCAGTTCTGGGAACTCAACAACCCCGAGGACATCCCCCGGATCGAGGCAATGATGGCGGCCATGGGCCTGGAATGAACCGGCTGCCGGTCAGTGTGGTGGTGGTCAGCCGGGGCCGCCCCGATGCGCTGCGCCGCTGCCTGACCGGACTCTCCCGCCTGCAATATGACGCGTTCGAGATCATCGTCGTGGCCGATGAAATGGGCCGCACCATGTTGCGACGCCTGCCGCTTCTCCGGCAGGTGCATCTGATCGCATTTGATGGGGCCAATATCTCGCAGGCGCGCAACCTTGGGATTGCAGCGGCAGCGGGCGAGATCGTCGCCTTCATTGATGATGACGCTGTGCCCGAACCGACCTGGCTGCATCACCTGACCGCGCCCTTTGCCGAGACCGATGTGGCGGCCACAGGCGGCTATGTGCGCGGGCGGAACGGCATCTCGTTCCAAACGCGCGCGCAATCCGTGGACGGCACCGGCCAGACCGCGCCGATCCACTTGCGCGACACGAATCCGGTCGTCCTCGCCCCGACACGAGACAAAGCGATCAAGACCGAAGGCACCAACATGGCGCTCCGCCGGTCAGTACTGGCCGCGATGGGCGGGTTCGATCCGCGCTATCGGTTCTTTCTGGATGAAACCGACGTAAACATGCGCCTCGCGGATCTGGGAGTGCGTACCGCCATCGTACCGCTGGCGCAGGTGCATCACGGATTTGCTGCCAGCGCGCGACGACGGTCTGATCGCGTGCCTTTAGATCTATTCGAGATCGGGGCAAGCTGCAGCGTTTTTCTCGCGGCTCATTGCGTGCCTGAGGAACGCGCGGCGGCGTTGCGCCGTGTGCAACACGAACAGCGCACCCGATTGATAC
This sequence comes from Pontibaca salina, assembly GCF_016307205.1. Taxonomy (GTDB): domain Bacteria; phylum Pseudomonadota; class Alphaproteobacteria; order Rhodobacterales; family Rhodobacteraceae; genus Pontibaca; species Pontibaca salina. Next base: position 194,816 of record NZ_JAEIJD010000001.1, read on the forward strand.
AACACCTTGTGCGCGGCGGATTGGAGCCCCGGGACATGCGCCGCCTGTTGGCCAGCCTGAAGGCAGGATTCGAACATGGCCTGCAGCGCCACCCTGCCCCCCTTCCCCTGCTGCCCAAGCCCACGCGGTGCTTTCTGCGTTTTCCCGCTGTCACAACCAAGCCGCCCGTTTTTCTGGCGGGCCGTCCTTGGCAAAGACCCATGTTGCGCCGTCGCGCCCGCCATATGGCTGCGGACGGCGTTAACGTGACGTTAATACTGTTATCCCCTACTGCCCTGTTACATCGGGTCAGTTGGCGTGGCACCTATTGGGAGCAAAGCGGCGGCATATTCGGCAAGAGCGAGCGCAGCCAGAAGTTGTTTTCGTTTTGGAGGTTCTCGAAACGGGTCGCGGCGGAAATCGAACGGGTCGGCTCTGTGCGGGTCCTGCCCTGAAAAACCGCGCAGAATCTGAACTCCGGCTGATCCGCGCGTGGCGCTAAGGATTATGGATGCTACAGTACGGCAATTGATATAGGCTTGCTGGAACAGAATACTGCGCTCGCCAGCCACTCCTATTAAAGAGGTCCATTTATGCAAAAGAAAGTTACCAAAGCAATTTTTCCGGTGGCCGGTTTGGGAACGCGTTTTCTGCCTGCGACCAAATCTGTCCCCAAGGAAATCATGACCTTGGTCGACCGCCCCTTGGTGCAATACGCCATCGACGAAGCGCGCGCGGCGGGCATTACCGAGTTCATTTTTGTCACCTCGCGCGGCAAGGGCGCGCTGGAGGATTATTTCGATCATGCGCCCGTTCTGGAGCAGGAGTTACAACAGAAAGGCAAGAACGATCTGCTGGCGACGCTCAATTCCACCTATATGGACAGCGGAGCCGTCGCCTATATCCGCCAGCACCGTGCGCTGGGACTGGGACATGCGGTATGGTGCGCCCGCCGCCTGATCGCCGATGAACCCTTTGCCGTCATTCTGCCGGATGACGTGATTGCGGCCGAAAAACCGTGCCTGCAACAGATGGTCGAAGCACATGCCGAAACCGGTGGCAACATGGTCGCCGCGATGGAGGTTCCGGCTGAAAAGGCCGCGTCCTATGGGGTTCTGGATGTGGCCGAGGATATGGGTTCGGTCGTGTCGGTGAAAGGCATGGTGGAAAAGCCAAAACCCGACGAGGCACCTTCGAATCTGGCTGTAATCGGGCGCTATATCCTGACGCCCTCGATCCTGCAAAATCTTGATTCCATGAAGAAGGGCGCGGGCGGCGAATATCAACTTACCGACGCCATCGCCGATGATATCCGGGCCGGGAACCCGGTTTACGGCTACCGTTTCGACGGTCAGAGATTTGATTGCGGCTCGAAGGCAGGCTTCTTACGGGCCACGGTCGCCTTTGCGTTGGCACGTGACGATCTGCGCAATGACCTGTCCGAATATCTGCACGAAATGGTACAGCTGGACAAAGCCGCCCAGTAAGAGGCGACCCCGGGGGACGGAAATGGCAAATATACTTGTGACCGGCGGTGCGGGTTATATCGGCTCGCACGCCTGCAAAGCGTTGAAAGCAGCCGGATACACACCGGTTACCTATGATAACTTGATTACCGGTTGGCAAGAGGCCGTTAAATTCGGCCCGTTTGAATACGGCGATCTGGCTGACCGGGCGCGCTTGGATCAGGTGTTTGATCAGTATAACCCGGTGGCGGTGATGCATTTCGCCGCGCTCAGTCAGGTCGGCGAGGCGATGTCCGAACCGGGCCGATACTGGCGCGGCAATGTCTGCGCGTCGCTTACCTTGATTGAGGCGGCGGTGGCGGCGGGCTGCCTGGACTTTGTATTTTCCTCGACCTGTGCCACCTATGGCGAACATGACAACGTGGTGCTGGATGAAAACACGCCGCAACAACCGCTGAATGCCTATGGCGCTTCGAAACGCGCCATCGAAGACATGCTGCGCGATTTCGAGGCCGCATATGGGTTGCGCCACGTGATTTTCCGCTATTTCAACGTCGCCGGTGCCGACCCCGACGCGGAAGTCGGCGAATGCCACCGCCCCGAAACGCATCTGGTACCGCTCATGCTTGACGCAATTGACGGCAAGCGCGATGCGCTGACGGTGTTCGGCACCGATTACGATACGCCGGATGGCACTTGCATCCGCGATTACGTGCATGTTTGCGATCTGGTCGACGCTCATGTTCTAGGCCTGAAATGGCTACAGCAAGGCAAAGGCAGCCGGGTCTTCAATCTGGGCACCGGAGCGGGTTTCTCTGTACGCGAAGTGATCAATCATTCCAGCGCCGTGACCAACCGAGAAGTGCCATACGTGATCGGTCCGCGACGTACGGGCGATTGCACCAGACTGGTTTCAGGGTCGAGCCGGGCAGAAACCGAACTTGGCTGGAAACCGGTCCGGTCAAATTTGCAGCAGATGATCGCCGATGCATGGCGTTGGCATCAGACCGGCCTATACGACAGATAACATGGCCCCACCTGCCCGCCTGCTTGATATCACCCGTATGATCAGCCGCGTGGGCCGCATCGCCACCGGGATCGACCGGGTGGAACTGGCCTATCTGGTGCACCTTTCGGCGCGGCCCGAGCCGTTATTTGCGATTGCACGCACAGCTTTTGGCTTCATCCTGATCGGGCCGGAAAACCTGCCGCGCCTTTCTTCCCGCCTGACCGGCGCACGGCCATGGGGCGCAACGGATCGACTGTCACGTCTTGCCCCCCGCCGCGACGCGGTTTTGCGCCGCGCTGAGAGCGATTTGCGCCGCTTATGCCGTGACCGCTGCCTCCCCCGCAATCTGTCGGCCATGCTGCACCGCCACCTGCCCGCTGGCATGACCTATTTTAACACCGGTCATGCAAATCTGTCGGACCGAATCCTATCGGCAGTGCGCAAGACCAGGGGGCGAACTGCCGTTCTGGTTCACGACGTGATTCCGTTGGATTATCCGCACTATCAACGCAAGGGGACGCCTGCGCGGTTCACTGCACTGTTGCAGCGTGTGCAATGCTGATCTTGTGATTTACAACTCGGAACACACCCGGCAACGCGCCGAGGCGTATATGGCACAGTGGGGGCCACCCCCTATCGCCACGGTTGCCCATCTGGGCGTTAATATTCATGAAGCCGATCCTGCTGCCCTCCCTGCCGGGCTTCTGCCAGCCGATCCCTATTTCGTGACCCTTGGCACCATCGAACCACGCAAGGGGCATGATCTTCTTCTGGATGTCTGGGAGGTTCTTGCCCGTCAGATCAAGCACCCGCCAACCCTCCTGATCTGCGGCACCCGCGGGTGGAACAATCGCGCGGTATTCGACCGGCTTGACCGCCTTCCCTCTGGCGGACCGGTGCGCGAAATGGCCGGATTGACGGATGGTGCCGTCGCTGCGCTTGTCTCTGGTGCGCAGGCGATGCTGTGCCCCAGCCGCGCCGAGGGATTTGGTCTGCCCGCGGTCGAAGCGGCGGCGCGCGGCGTGCCGGTTATCTGCAATGATCTGCCCGTCTATCGTGAAGTAATCGGTAACACTCCCATTTACCTAGCAGAAACATGCCGTTATCAGTGGGCCGATGCAATCCGAGCGTTAACCAATAAGACAACGACCACGAAATCCGATGCCTCTCATGGAGTTTTTGTAGCACCCCGATGGCAAGATCATTTCCGTGTGGTGTTGGAGTCAGTGTGATCCGCGCAGGGTAGATAAGCGGTAACGAGGTCGAAAGGGGCAGAAATTGCAGCTATGGCAATCATATCGCCTGCGGAATGAGCGCTTGCGTTGGCGGATTCGTGCATTTCGAAAGCGACGCGAACTTGTGCCCGTCGCCAATCGCACCTCGGCGATCCGGCCTGACGATCTTTTGCTGTTCAGCACCCAGCGCAACGAATATAAACGCCTGCCATTTTTCCTGGATTACTATCGAGATCTCGGCATCAATCATTTCCTGATCGTTGACAACGACAGCAATGACAACTCGCGCAGCTATCTTGCTGAACAACCGGATGTGTCCCTCTGGCACACCACGGCCAGCTACAAGCGGGCGCGTTTCGGAGTGGATTGGCTGAACTGGCTGCAACGCTGGTATGGCCACGGCCATTGGTGCCTCGTGGTCGATCCGGATGAGTTCCTGATCTATCCTTTTTGTGACACGCGCCCGTTGCGGGCGCTGACCGATTGGCTGGATGCATCCTCGATCAGATCCTTCAGCGCCATGCTGCTCGACATGTACCCCAAGGGAGGGCTGGATGAGCAACCCTATCTTCCCGGCACCAATCCGATGGACATCGCCAGTTGGTTCGACAGCGGAAATTATACCCTGCGCAAAAACGACCGATATGAAAATCTGTGGATCCAGGGTGGGCCACGTAGCCGGGTGTTCTTTCCCGACACACCGGAAAAGGCACCGGCGTTGAACAAGATACCGCTGGTAAAATGGCACCGGCGCTACACCTATGTCAGTTCGACCCATACGCTGCTGCCGCGCGGTTTAAACCGCGTCTACGATGAATGGGGCGGCAAAAAGACATCGGGTCTACTTTTGCACCCCAAATTTCTGGATAGTTTCGGTTCCAAAGCGATCGAAGAACTGGGACGTGGCCAGCATTTTTCCGGTTCAATCGAGTACAAGGCTTACGCCGACTGCATGGCAGATGATCTCAATCTGTGGTGCAAATGGTCAGAGAAATACATCAACTGGCAGCAACTTGAAATCCTCGGGCTCATGTCAAAAGGGAACTGGACATGAGTCTGGGCATTGTCATGCTGGTCCACACGGCATTCAGCCGGGCCGAACAGGTGGCACGCCACTGGACCGCTGCGGGCTGCCCTGTGGTTGTGCATGTGGATCGCAAGGTCGACGGCGTCACATTCGACAAGTTCCGCAACGCATTAGCAGATGACCCGTTGGTGCGGTTTTGCAAACGATACCGTTGCGAATGGGGTAACTGGAGTCTCGTCGCGGCCTCTCAATCGGCTGCCGAATTAATGCTGGAAAGCTTTGGCCAGATTAACCATGTCTTTTTGACATCGGGGTCATGCCTGCCGTTACGTCCGGTGCGCGACCTTGTGACCTATCTTGCCGCACGCCCAAACATTGATTTTATCGAAAGCGCAACAATAGCCGATGTGCCCTGGACGGTGGGTGGGCTGGATCACGAACGCTTTACCCTGCGGTTTCCGTTTTCCTGGAAACGACATCGATATCTGTTCGACCGCTACGTGCGGCTTCAGCGCCGTCTGGGCTTGCAACGCCGCCCCCCGCCGGGGCTGGTTCCCCATATCGGAAGCCAATGGTGGTGCCTGACGCGCCAGACTCTTTCTGCCATCCTGCAGGATCCCGCGCGGCAAATCTATGACCATTACTTTCGGCGTGTATGGATACCTGACGAGAGCTATTTTCAGACTCTCGCCCGCCGCCATTCAAAGACGATCGAAAGCCGCTCATTGACCCTGTCCAGCTTTGACTTCCAAGGAAAACCGCATGTGTTTTATGACGATCACTTGCAGATGCTGCGGCGCTCAGATTGTTTTGTCGCGCGCAAGATCTGGCCGCATGCCGCTGGGTTATATGACGCGTTACTGACCGATGAGGACGACTTGGTGACACGGGCCGAGCCCGCTCCCGGAATGATCAACCGCACCTTCATGCGAGCAAACGAACGGCGCACTCGCGGGCGTCCGGGACTTTACATGCAAAGCCGCCTGCCCGCGCATGGCTGGGAGAATGGCCTGACGGCTGGCCCCTATTCCGTTCTGCAAGGGTTTTGCGACTTGTTTGAGGAGTTTAAAGACTGGCTGACCGCAGCAAGCGGCGCATGCGTCCACGGGCATCTTTTCGCCCCCAAGCGCGTCGAGTTCGCGAATGGTCAGACCTTATACCACGGTGCCCTGTCAGACAGCGCAGCCCGGCGCGATTATGACCCGCAGGCTTTTCTGACCAGTCTGATATGGAATACCCAAGGCGAACATCAGTGTTTTCAGTTCGGGCCCAAGGATAACCAGTCGATTGCCGCGACAATCGCGCGTGATCCGAACGCGCAGATCTCGGTGATTGCGGGGGCCTGGGCGCTTTCTCTGTTTCGCTCAAGCCGTGATTTTGCCGATCTGCGTCGGGATGCGGCGCGGCTGCAAAAGATCGAAAGCGGGTATCTGGACTTTTTACGCCAAAGGGAGACCCGCGCCCGCGTGCGCATTTGGACCATAGCCGAATGCATTGAGGCGCCGCTGGCCCCGCTACAGTCGGTGCTTGATGGTATCGCTTCAAGCAAGGGGCAGCGTCTAACGGAAACACCAAAGCTGGCCGATTTAGAAGGTTTCAGCCAATTCTTGCAAAATCTGCGCAATCAGGGGATGCACCCCTATCTGATGGGGGAACTTCCAGTGGAAGCGGCACCCAAGCTGAGGCGCGGCCAATTCCGCACACCTAATTTCGTTCGCTAGATACCATGGCAGATTCTTACGATTACTTCATCCTTCTGGCAGAAATGCGCACTGGGTCAAATTTTCTTGAAGCCAACCTGAACACCATTGATGGGCTGGTTTGCCATGGCGAAGCCTTCAATCCCTATTTCATCGGCTATCCCAACCGCAGCGAACTTTTCGGCATGACGCAGGCAATGCGCGACGCCGATCCGGCCCGCCTGATTGCCGTCATAAGCGAACAGAGCGAGGGGCTGGGCGGCTTTCGGTTCTTTCATGATCACGATCCGCGTGCTCTGGAGCTCGCGCTAGGCGATCCGCGGTGCGCAAAGGTCATCCTGACGCGCAATCCGCTGGACAGCTATGTGTCGTGGAAGATTGCACAAGCGACCGGGCAATGGAAACTGACCAATCTAACCCGCCGCAGAACAGCCAAAGCCGCATTCGAGCCCGCCGAGTTCACCGCCTATGTGAATAGGTTGCATAGGTTTCAGGCGCAGATTTTGAACCGCCTTCAGGTCAGTGGCCAGACTGCATTTTATCTAGGTTACGACGATTTGCACAATGTCGAGGTGATAAACGGACTGGCGCAATGGCTGGGTGTCTCTGGGCGGCTCGATGCGCTCGATACGCGTCTTAAACTGCAAAATCCGGGCTCAGTAATAGGAAAGGTTTCCAATCCAGATGTCATGACCGCCGCTTTGGCAGATATTGACTGGCTGGACGTGAAGCGCATACCCACACTTGAACCGCGACGGAGTTCAGCGGTGCGCAGCTATGTCGCTGCGGCGAAGACCGATCTGCTGTATCTGCCGATTGGGGGCGGCCCCCGTCAGGAGATCGTCGATTGGCTGGCGGCGCTGGACGGGGTTGACCCTGCGGACCTCACAACCGAACTGCATCACAAGCAGTTGCGCATGTGGAAAAGCAGCCGTCCGGGCCATCGCAGTTTTACCGTGCTTCGCCATCCGGTGGCGCGGGCGCATGCGGTGTTCTGTCGGCGCATCCTTTCGACGGCACCCGGCAGTTACACACGAATTCGCGCAAAACTTCGCCGCCAATTCAAGCTGGAAATCCCGCGCGCTGGCGTAGACCGCGACTATACGGCTGCCACCCATCGCACGGCATTTCAGGCCTTTCTACGGTTCTTGCAAAGCAACTTGGCTGGTCAGACAGCCATCCGAGTCGATGCAGAATGGTGCTCTCAGGCGCAAGCGTTGGCCGGATTCGGTGAAGTCATGCCGCCTGACCACATCTTGCGGGAAGAACAACTGAATGATTGCCTACCCGCCCTCGCGCAACAACTTGGCCACCCAGCACCTCCCGCCTTGCAACCGCCCCCCGCCGATACGCCATTCACTCTGGCTGAGATCTACGATGAGGCCATCGAAAATCTGGTCGCCGACATTTATCAGCGTGACTACCAGACTTTCGGATTTGCGTCCTGGGCCGAAAGCTAGGCAGCGATTGATTGCGATGCTGTCAATATTGCGTAAACCGTGCTGCTGTCAGGGTTTGCCCGCAGCTTTGAACAAAGCGACGGGTCGCGCAGGGTTCGCGCCACAAGTGCCAATGCCTTAAGATGCTCCACGCCCGCCTGCTCCGGTGCAAATAGCGCAAAGACGATATCGACTGGCTGACGGTCCACAGCCCCAAAATCTATGGGCTTTTCCAACAGAATGAATACACCCGCCACGCGGTCTATCCCGGCCATGCGCGCATGGGGCAAGGCAACCCCATGACCCACCCCGGTCGGCCCCAAACTTTCGCGATCGAGTAACGCATCGACTGTCGCCGTCGCATCCAGCCCAAGGACGTTATGGGCCAACTCTCCGATTTCCTGAAACAACCGCTTTTTGCTGGTAACCGAAGTCACCACCTTGACGGCCTCGTGTCCGAGGATGTTGGTAAGTTGCATCTATGCTTTGCTCCGTAATGACGCCCCGAAACGGGGCGTCGCCTGTACCTGAATCAGGGATCGATCCAACCGATATTGCCGTCCTCACGGCGGTAGACGACATTCACCCCGCCTTTGCCCTCGTTACGAAAGACCAGTACCGGCGCGCCGGCAAGCTCCATCTGCATCACCGCCTCGCCCACCGAAAGCGAAGGTATCTGAGTTTCCATTTCGGCGACAATGATTGGTTGTAATGTTTCAGGCTCTGCCTCGTCCGCCTGCTCTTTCGAGGCAAGGATATAAGACGACGCCTCAAAGAGTTCAACCGGTTCGGGCCGCTGTTTGTAATGATACTTCAGGCGGCGCTTGTAGCGGCGTAACTGCTTTTCCATCTTCTCCCCGCAAGCGTCGAAAGCAGCATAAATTTCGATCGCATGCGCCTTAGCCGTCACATTCAGCCCGGTCGAGAGGTGAATCGTTGCCTCGCAGACGAACTCATGCGCGTTACGCGAAAAAACCACAGTACCATCCGTCGGGCGCATGGCATACTTGGTGATCACTTCGTCGAGTTCGGTGCGGACATGGGTCTGCAGGGCCTCGCCGATATCAATCTGCTTTCCGCTGATTTGGTAACGCATGTGCTCTCCTTCACAATGATCATCCCATTACCCGTTGGGTCTAGGCCGGAACGACAGGGAACCCTCGTCGATGTCTACAACCGATCCCCCGCATCAACAGGATAGGCAGGGATCGCCATCGCGCCAAGCCTTTGCCGTAAGATCGATTGAGGCAAGGTTGAGTGAAACTGTCAATGAAAAGCGGCGCAATATCGAGTTTGTCTGGTCAGAAAAATCAAACTCCTTTGTGTCACGAGATGCGGAACCCGTCCCCAAGATAGACCCGTCGGACATTTTCATTCTCGACCACCTCGGCGGGGGTTCCGGACATCAAAACCTGTCCATCATGCAATATATAGGCACGATCAACGATTTCCAGAGTTTCGCGCACGTTGTGATCGGTAATCAAGACACCGATTCCGCGTTTTCTGAGGTCGGCAACCAGATGCCGGATATCGGCAACCGAGATCGGATCAACGCCGGCAAAAGGCTCATCTAATAGCAAGTATTTCGGATCGGCGGCGAGACAACGGGCGATCTCCACCCGCCGGCGTTCGCCCCCGGACAGCGCAAGTGCGGGGGCGCGACGCAAATGTTCGATCGAGAAATCTGACAACAGCTCCTCAAGCCGCTCGCGTCGCCGATGTGGATCCGAATGGGTGATGTCAAGAACCGCAGATATGTTGTTTTCAACGCTGAGCCCGCGAAAAATCGACATTTCTTGCGGCAGATAGCCGATACCAAGGCGGGCGCGGCGATACATCGGCAGCGATCCCGCATCATGCCCGTCAATGGTCACGCTGCCGGCCTCGGGAAAAATCAGCCCCGCAATCATATAGAATGTGGTGGTTTTGCCCGATCCGTTCGGGCCCAGCAATCCCACCACTTCACTGCGATCCAACGTCATCGAGACATCGCGGATCACCGCCCGTTTGCGAAACGATTTTCGCAAATTATCAACGCGCAAACCAGACGAGCCGGGGGTGAGTGTCAATGCGGGCCGAGTCATTATTCATCATCCGTGATTAGAATCGTCTTCACCCGCCCCGCCATCTGCGCCGTGCCGGTCGTAAGATTTACCGTCATGCTGTCCGAGGTCAGCGCGTTCTGCCCCTGTGTCAGCAGGACATCTCCCGTCATCACGATAACGCCGCTGTCGATCGTGTATTCGGCACGCTGGGCTTCGGCGGCGTCGGGGCCGCTTACCAGAATGACGTCACCGGTGGCCTCAAGCCGTTCGATCGCGTTAACTGCGTCGCTGAAAATGACCAGCAGCCGATCTGCTGACATGCGCATTTCGCCCTGCCCGACCACAACGTTCCCGATATATTCAGCCCTGCCGCTCTGCTGGTCGACGTCAAGACTGTCGGCCGTAACCTCAACCGGAAGGGTTGGATCGGCCTTGATCGCACCGAAGGCGACATTTGCCCCCTGAGCCTGTGCCGCGACGGCAAAAAGGGCGATTGAAACACCGATAAACAAGACTCGAAAACAAGGCACTGATCAATCTTTCGGTTTTTGGGGATGATATATCATTCGGACGCCCCGATTAAAATGCATGTGTACGGAAGCACCGGGTGTTTCGGACTTCAGGGTCATGCCACCAGCTGTAAAATCGCCCAAAGGCCCGGTGCCTGCGACCGGCCCCGGCGTGCGCGCCGCGACCCCGCTCAACGCGGTATCCAGCTGATCGGTTGTCACCACATAGCCGGTCGAGGTCGTGATGCGCACATCGCCTTTGAAATGCGCCAAATCCTGGCGCATGTCGATACTGCCTTTTTGCGATTTCAGGGTGATCTTTGCACCATCGACTAGGGTAATCTTTGCGGAAAGATCGTCCGCCTCGGCCGGTGCGCCCTTGCTGCCAGGGCGCACAACTCCAGCCTTGAACATGATTTCGTCGCCCTCTGGCGTGACCCCAGAAAAGTACGGCGCGGTGATCTGCTGGTCGCGCATTCGTTCGGCCAGATCCTTTTGGGCAAAGGGCGTGGCGGTAAAGTCGACACCGCGAGACAGCAGGAACAGCGTCGCCAATATGGCCAGTGCCGCCAATGGCAGCAGAACCTTAAAAAGGGCGACGCACCGCGAATAAAGGTCCATTCCCGCCCCCTTTTGACCTATCCGAGCCCGACGCGCAGGCAATCGTGGATATGCAGCAACCCCAGCGGCTCTCCCGGCCCTTCGGGATCGACCACAAACAGGCAGGTGATCTTGCGCTTATTCATCAGCGCCACCGCCTCTTCGGCCAGCGCACCGGGATCGATGGTCGTGGGATCGGCGGTCATGACCTCGGCCGCGCTGTGCGATAGCAACCCGTCCATCTTGCGCCGCAAGTCGCCGTCGGTGATGATTCCCGCCAAGGCGCCCTCAGCTCCGACCACACCTGCCACACCGAACCCTTTTTGGCTGATCTCGATCAGGGTGTCGCTCATCGGTGTATCAAGCTGAACCAGCGGCAGAGCAGCGCCCACATGCATGAGATCGCGCACTCGGCTCAGCCGCGCACCCAGTTTGCCACCGGGGTGGAATTCGCGGAAATGTTCAGGGGTAAAGGCCCGATGCTCCATCAGCGCCACCGCCAACGCATCGCCCAGCGCAAGGGTCATCGTGGTCGATGACGTGGGCACGACCCCGGTGCTGCACGCCTCTTTTGCCTGCGGCAGAACCAGCGCAACGTCGGATTGTTTGAGCAGGGTCGAACCAACACGGCTGGCCACGCCGATCAACGGGATCCCGAAACGACGGGTATAGGCGACCAGATCGGCCAGTTCTGGCGTCTCGCCCGAGTTGGACAATACCAACACCACATCGCCCTGCGCCATCATGCCCAAATCGCCGTGGCTGGCCTCGGCCGGATGGACGAAATGCGCGGGTGTTCCGGTGCTGGCAAATGTCGCCGCGATCTTGCGCGCAATATGGCCGGATTTACCCATGCCCGAAACGATCACCCGCCCCTGCGCATTCAACAGCAGCGCGACGGCCCGATCGAAATCGTGGTTCAGGCTGGCTTCCAGTTGGTTCAGCGCCTCGGCCTCGATGCGGATAACGCGGCGGGCGGCGTCGACAAAGCCAGTCATGAATGTGCAAAGATGTCGATTTCCGGCCATCCTTCCAGATCGAGTTGTGCACGTGCAGGCAGAAAATCAAAACAGGCCTGCGCCAGTTCGCTGCGCCCTTCCCGACTCAAACGTTTATCCAGTTCGTCACGCAACCGGTGGAGATAAAGCACGTCCGAAGCGGCATATTCCACCTGATCGTCGCTCAGGGTTTCAGCGCCCCAGTCGCTCATCTGTTGTTGCTTGCTGATATCCACGCCGATCAGTTCCTGCGTTAAGTTCTTCAGTCCGTGCCGGTCGGTATAGGTCCGCACAAGCCGACTGGCGATCTTGGTACAATAGACCGGCGCGGCCAATGCGCCAAAGGCGTTATACATCGCCGCAATATCAAACCGCCCGAAATGAAACAGCTTGAGCACCGCCCGGTTTTCCAGCAGCGCGGCCAAATTGGGCGCCGCTGTCTGCCCCTTAGCAATCTGCACCAGATGCGCGTTCCCGTCGCCGCCCGAAAGCTGCACCACGCAGAGCCGGTCGCGATGCGGATTCAGCCCCATGGTTTCGCAGTCAATGGCCACAATCGGGCCAAGGTCCAGCCCGTCGGGCAGGTCGTTTTGATGCAGGTAATTTGCCAAAATCATGTGTCCTTTGCGTGGCGCATTCAGCGCTGATTTAAGCGCTTTGCCCCTTAAACTCAACTGCGCCGGCCTGCCTTCTCACGCAAACGGTAGGCGCGTCCAACTTTTGCCAAATTCACCCATTAGAACCACCTTAACACCCGATTTGCTATCTCGTGGCGAGTGAACAAAGGGAAAAGATAGTTGTGAGCAACAAAGCCGCGCCGGTCATCATTAAGCGTAAGAAAAACATTGTTGCAGGCGGGCGTAATGGCGGTGCCTGGAAGGTCGCATATGCCGATTTCGTGACCGCAATGATGGCGTTTTTCATGCTGATGTGGCTCTTGAACGCGACAACCGAGAAACAACGGAAAGGCTTGGCGGATTACTTTTCGCCGACCACTCCGATAAGTCGGGTCTCAGGCGGCGGTGAGGATGCCTTTAGTGGCGACAGCATATTCTCCGAAGACCAACTGGCCCGCAACGGATTAGGCGCAACAATCCGCAATCCAGACAACGCCCTGCAGGCACGTGGCGCGACAGGCGTCGAGCAACCATCGCAGGTGCACAGCGAAACCGACCCATTGCGCATGATCGAAGAGGAACTGATGGGCATCAGCGGCGAAAGCCTTGTCGCGCCTGAAATGCTGAAACACATCCTCACCCGCGTCACCGACGACGGGCTGGTGATCGAGCTTTATGCCAACGACGGCGCGCCGCTTTTTCAAGAGGGAACCGACACCCCGACCGAGATGATGCGCGACCTAATAAATATCGTGGCGCGGGCCGTGAGAAAAGTCAGCAATAGCATCGCCATTTCCGGCCATGTCCGCGCGCACCCCATCGTTCTGGCAAAAAACCCAGCATGGCCGCTTTCTCTCGCCCGCGCCAGCCGCACGCAGCGATTGCTTGGAGTGGCCGGAATGGATCCAGCTCGGATCAAGCGCGTATCGGGCCATGCAGACCGCGCCTTGACGACAGACAACCCAATGTCGGTCCGCAATGACCGGATCGAAGTCACCGTGCTGCGCAAGTAAAATCCGAATAGGGAAAATTTTACACGTTAGCACAGTATTAAACCCTCACGCGTTAGTTTGGATCCCAAGTTTACGTTTACTGCGCCAGAAAGGTTCATCCGCATGACCATATCCTCATCGCTACATGCCGGAGTTGCGGGGCTGAATGTGCACGCCTCGAAAATGGCGTCGATATCGGACAATATCGCCAACTCCTCGACCTTTGGCTATAAGCGGGTACAAACAGATTTTCATTCTATGGTCGCCCCATCGGTTGGCGGTGCCTATATCGCAGGTGGCGTTCGTGCATCGACGCAACAGCTGATAGACGAGCGCTCCGGTATTGTTTCAACCGCGAATCCCACCGATTTGGCAGTGCGCGGGCGTGGTATGTTGCCAGTCACCCAGCAAAGCCAGATTCAGGCTGGCAGTGATAAATCTCAAATGCTGTTGACGACTACCGGAAGCTTTCGCCCCAATGCAGATGGCTATCTGACAACCGAATCCGGCCTGGCCCTTCTAGGCTGGCCGATCAAATCGGACGGCACCACTCCGAGCTATCCTCGCGATACCGCTGACGGGCTTGAGCCGGTGCAGATCAACATCAATCAGCTCTCTGGCCAGCCAACCACGCAAATAATGCTCGGCATCAATCTACCGGCGGCCGCAACTGAAGCCGTTGCCGGGGGCAACAGTCAGGAGCTGCCGGTCGAATATTTCGACAACCTGGGCCGGGCGGAAAGCATTCAAGTGACATTTGTGCCAACCGTTCTCGCCAACGGTCCCTCGAACGAATGGACGATGGAACTGCGCGACTCCGCCGCTGCCGGGGCCCTGATCGGTGAATATACATTGTCGTTCAATGACAACCGGATCAACGGCGGCACCCTGGCATCCGTCAATGCCGTGTCCGGTGGCGCATATGACCCGGCGTCCGGAGCAGTGATCGTTAATGTCGATAGCGGCCCCATTGAGGTCAGCATCGGACAGATTGGTGAACGCACTGGGCTTACCCAACTTTCCGCCAGTTTTGCGCCGGTTTCCATTTCAAGAGATGGGTCGCCCGTCGGCAATCTTATTTCGGTTGAGGTAGACGCCATGGGTTACGTCCGAGCCTTGTTCGACACTGGTCTTAACCGGACGATCTACAAGGTGCCACTGGTCGACATGCCTAATCCGAATGGAATGGTGGCACTAGACTATCAGACCTTTATTCCCTCTCCCGAAAGCGGATCCTTTTTCCTTTGGGATGCCGGCGATGGGCCGACCGGCGACATCATCGGTTACGCGCGCGAGGAATCCGCCACCGATGTCGCCAGCGAACTTACCGACATGATTCAGACCCAGCGCGCCTATTCCTCTAATGCGAAAGTGATCCAGACCGTCGACGAGATGCTGCAGGAAACCGCCAACCTGAAACGATAATCCCGCCCTTGAAATGGAGCCGCAAGGATGAGCATTTCGGCCGCTTTTAACAGTGCTATCAGTGGCTTAACTGTCGCCAAACGGGTCTCGCAGATGGTTTCTGAAAACATCGCGAACGCTATGACCCCGGGGTACACTCGCCGTTCGGCCGAACTCGGATCGAATTTACAGAGCAGTCGGGGCGTGCAGATGGTCGGCGTGCAGCGCCATAGCGATCCGGCGATTACCGCCAACCGTCGCAATGCTGACGCCGAACAAGGCAACGCCAAGGTAATTGCGGACTTTCACAGCCGGTTTCAGGATTTGCTGGGTGATCCAACTGACGCCGCCTCGATCACCCAAAAACTGGCGCAATTTGAATCCAGCCTTATCGCCGCGGCCAGCCGCCCCGATTCGGCTCAACGACTTGACGCTGTGGCCGGCAGCGCTTCCGATCTGGCAAAATCTTTCATCCACGCCTCCGACGGTCTACGTGAATTACGCCATCAGGCGGACCGCGAAATTGGCGTACAGGTTGACCAACTGAACGCAGCACTCAAACAGATACATACCCTGAACAAGACAATTACCGCTGCCACCGTATCAGGGCAAAGTACAGACGCCTTTCTGGACCAGCGGCAAAAGGTTGTGGACCAGATCAACAACAACATCCCGATCAATGTCGTTTCGCGCGACAACGGCCAGATTGCGCTATATACGGATGGCGGCGCAATCATTCTGGACGGACCAGCCGGAACATTCGGATTTGAGTCCGTCCGCGACGCGCACGCTCACATAACCCTGGGGAATGGCCAATTATCCGGGCTCACCCTGAACAGTTTGTCACTGCGCACGGCAGCAGCCGGGCCGATCGGCGGCGGGACATTGAGCGCTCTTTTCGAAGTTCGCGACATTCTTGCTCCGCAGGCCCAGTCCGAACTGGATGTCGTGGCGGGCGATTTGATCGAACGATTCGAAAACGCTGATCCCACCCTCGCAACTGGCGAAGCGGGTCTGTTCACTGACGCGGGGGACCGTTTCGACGAAGGAAATATAATTGGTCTGGCAGGAAGATTGCACTTGAACGCCCGAGCTGACCCAAAGGCAAGCGGAAAGACATGGCGTTTGCGCGCAGGCATTGGCGCACAATCTGCGGGTGCCACCGGCGATGCGCGGCAACTGCAAAGGTTCATCGCGTCTCTGAGCCAACAACGGCCCACAATTGCGAGCGGCTTCGGAACAGGCCAGTTCAATGCCTCGGACCTGAGCAGTTCCATGTTATCCTTTGCAGCCCATCGCAGTACGAGAGCAGATCATACCCTTGGCTTTGCAGCTGCGGCGCAGGTTGAGCTCAACCGGATTGAGCAGCAATTGGGCGTGGACACCGATGCCGAACTTCAGACCTTGATGGCAATCGAGCACCTTTACGGCGCAAATGCACGCATGATTCAAGCCCTTGACGATATGATGAAGACAATCCTGAGGCTATAAAATGAATGTGACATCCATTGGCGATCTCGCTCAAAGCCTGATGCTCCGTGCCCGGAACGCGCAACTCAAATCGACTATTGCTGTCTTGGCGCAAGAACTGAGCTCTGGCCAAACCAACAATCTATCCAGCCGAATGGGCGGTGACCTTTCTCACCTCACTGATATTGAGCACAATCTGACGCGGCTGCAAGGTTATGCAATCGCTACAAATGAGGCGGCGGCTTTCACACAATCCATGCAAATCAACCTCGACCATATTGATGATACTTTTGGCATGGTTGGCAGTGCCCTCCTTGGTATCAATCAACAGGCTGACCGATCACACGCCACCGTCCGGGCGCGTCAGGGCCTGGACACAGTCGTTGAATCGCTCAACAGCCGATCTGCAGGGCGCAGCCTGTTCGCTGGAATAGCCTCAGATCGTACGCCTTTGCTCTCCAGTCAGTTGCTTGTTAAATCCCTGCGCTCCGTACTAACTGGCTTGACTACGATAGCAGATATTGAGCAGGCAGCGCGAGCATGGTTCGATGATCCCGCAGGCTTTCAAACGGTCATGTACGCTGGTGCCAATGAGCCTCTGGCCCCATTTGAAATCGGTCCCGGAAAACGGGTTTCAACTCCGCTTCGCGCCGACGATCCGATATTTCGCGATGCTCTGCGGCAGCTAACGACTGC
Organism: Pontibaca salina; assembly: GCF_016307205.1. Lineage (GTDB taxonomy): Bacteria > Pseudomonadota > Alphaproteobacteria > Rhodobacterales > Rhodobacteraceae > Pontibaca > Pontibaca salina. The sequence continues at coordinate 212,002 of NZ_JAEIJD010000001.1, forward strand.
CGCAATCGCCGATGATCCCACTCTTGGCCTCAGCGCAGAAACAAAACATGAACTTTTACAGCGCGCCGGGATCGAGATCCTAAATGGTCAATACGCATTAACGCAAGCGCGTGCCGACCTTGGATTTGTTCAATCGCAAATAGAAGAAACCGCAGCGCGCAATTCCGCGACGATCAGCAGCCTTGAATACGCCCGCAATGAATTGCTTTCCGTTGACCCTTACGAGACCGCAACGCGTTTGGAGGAAATACAGTTTCAGCTTGAAAGCCTTTATTCCGTCACTGTCCGCGCAGCGCGCCTGTCGCTGCTGGCATTTCTGAAATGAAAACCTTCCTAGCGACAGTGCTGACGATTTTGCTCCTGCCGATGGTTTGCGCAGCCGGTGCGATCCGGCTCAAGGATTTGGTGGAGTTCGACGGTGTTCGTGGCAATGACCTGATCGGATACGGCCTTGTGGTTGGATTGAATGGCACCGGCGATGGGTTGCGCAATGCCCCCTTCACCGAGGAGATCATGTCAAATATCCTGGAAAGGCTGGGGGTCAACGTTGCCGGAGAGCAATTTCGTCCAAAAAACGTTGCGGCGGTCTTTGTCACCGCAAGCCTCCCACCATTTGCGCGGGTCGGCGCGCAAGTCGATGTGACAGTATCAGCGATCGGAGACTCTAAAAGCCTGCTGGGTGGCACATTGATCATGACGCCGCTGAATGCTGCGGACGGGCAGATTTACGCGGTCGCCCAAGGAACGATCCTGTCTGGCGGGGTCGTCGCGGAAGGTCAGGCTGCCTCGGTCACAAAGGGGGTGCCAACATCTGGTGTAATTCCATCGGGAGCCCGCGTTGAACGCGAAATCGATTTTGATCTTACTTCATTGTCCAATGTTCGTCTCGCCCTGCGCGAGCCTGATTTCACGACGGCAGGCCGAATAGAAACAGCAATTAATCGTGAATTTGGTCGCGCGGTTGCGGTGATGCGCGATTCGGGGACGGTCGTTCTCGACATTTTAGCGACGCGGTCGGCATCCACGGCGCACGCCCTGAGCCGGGCAGAGAATGTATTGGTCGAACCTCAGCGCAAAGCGCGCGTGGTCGTGGATCAGCGGTCGGGAACAATCGTCATGGGCAGCGACGTCCGGCTCTCTCGCGTCGCCGTGTCGCAAGGGAATTTGACGCTAAGGATTGAGGAGGCTCCGGCAGTCGTGCAACCGAATCCCTTTGCGCAAGGCGAAACCGTTATTGTCCCCAGAACCGGCGCTTCTATTGATGAGGAAGAGGGGGTCTCGTTGGCCGAAGTGCCCGAAAGCACGTCGCTTTCTGAAGTGGTTGCGGGGCTAAACGCGCTTGGGGTAGCACCCCGGGACATGATCGACATTTTGAAAAGCCTGAAGGCGGCGGGCGCGCTCCACGCCGAATTCGTGGTGCGCTGATAAGTAGGTACCGGTGCCTTTCTGACAGGTCAGAAACAGTGCATCGGACGCGTAGTGTAAACATCACATAGATTTGTTTCAGACCGGGCACTATCTGAGCCCGGCCTGATCCGATTGCCCTCAGATACGCCCGGACAGCATCGGCTGAATCATGGCTTTGGCATAGGTTTCAGCTTGGCCCAGATAGGCATCATAGCTTGCGCGCACCCGCGCCACATCCTCGCTGCCTTTGGCCAGCTCATCCTGCACTTCGTGCCACGCGCTACGCATTCCGGCGACGATCTCGTCGCTAAATGGACGAAACTCCACACCGTCCTCCTGCAGGGCGGCCATGGCTTGCACGTTATGGAAATCGAAATTTGCGTGATTTTCCAGTGCTGCGGCATAGGCTGCATTTTCACAGATATTTTGCAGATCGGCTGGCAGTTCGTTCCAAGCATCCTGATTGAACACGATGGCCAGTCCCGCGCCCGGTTCGGTCAAAGCTGGCAGATAACACAGCTTGGTGATCTTTTGCAGACCGAATGCCTGATCCAGCATCGGCCCGACCCATTCCGCCGCATCGATCGCGCCCGATTGCAATGACTGGAAGATTTCCGGCGGAGGCATCAGCACCGCGTTCACCCCGAGTTTGCGAAAGACTTCGCCCCCCAGGCCGGCAATGCGCATGTTCAATCCTTTGAGATCATCCAGCGTGTTGACCTCTTTCTTGAACCAGCCGCCCGATTGGGTGCCGGAGTTCCCGGAATAGAACGGTTTCAATCCCCGCTGGGCATAGATGTCATCCCAAATTTCCTGCCCGCCGCCGAATTTCAGCCAGGCGAAATGCTCGCTGGCGGTCATCCCGAAGGGCACCGCCGTAAACCAGTGCAGCGCCGGGTTCTTGCCGGCAGCATAATAGGTCGGCCCATGGCCCACGGGCGCATTGCCCTGCTGCACTGCGTCCTCGACCGCAAAGGGCGGCACCAATTCGCCGCCGCCAAACACCTTGAAGCTCAGCCGCCCATCCGACATGGCAGCGACCTTAGCGGCAAAATTATTGACGTTCGCGCCAACGCCCGGAGCGTTCTTGGGAAAGGCGGTCGGCAAATTCCACTGAATTTTACCCTGGGCGATTGCGGGGCTGGCAAGGGCGGTGGCCGCAGCAGCAACTCCGGCCCCCGATGTCAAAAAGGTTCTGCGTTTCATATCGGGCATCCTTATCCCTGTGTTAGAATATTGTCAGTTCCCGAATATCAGATCGGGCAGCCACGTGGCCAGCGACGGGAACGCAATCAGCAGACCCAAGCCCAGCAATTGCAGCAAGACGAACGGCGCGACTCCTGTATAAATGTCGGCCGTGGTGATGTGACGCGGCGCCGTCGAGCGGAAGTAAAACAGCGCGAAGCCGAAGGGCGGCGTAAGAAAGCTGGTCTGCAGATTCATCGCCAGCAGCACCCCGAACCACACCGGCGAAATGTCACTGCCCAATATCGGCGGCCCGAGCAGCGGCACGACGATATAGATGATCTCGACCGCCTCAAGAATGAAACCCAGCACAAACACGATGGCCATAACGACAATCAGCGCACCCCATGTGCCACCAGGGATCTCTGCCATCGCTTCCATCACCAATTCCGCGCCGCCGAATCCCCGAAATACCAGCGCCAATAGTGACGCCGCAACCACGATGCCGAACACCATGCCGGAAATACGCAACGTGTCACCCAACGCCCCTTGCAAAAGACCGCCGCTCCATAATCGGATGCCAGCCACCAACACGCCCAGAACCATCAGCAGCGCCAATATCGCTGCAATGACGCCCAGCGCCGCGCTTTCGGTATTCGCACCGCTGAACAAGCGCAGCGCCATCAATGCGAATGCCGCCGCGACCGCCAGCAGGACCAGCCCGCGCCCGATGCCTTTTACTCCGCTGCGATAGCCCGCCAGCATCAGCGCGCCAACAGCGCCCAGCCCGGCGGCTTCGGTTGTGGTGGCAATTCCGGCCAGAATCGAACCCAGTACCGCCAAGATCAACAGCAAAGGCGGGGCGAAACTCGACAGGATTTCACTGCTGCGCACCGAGGCCATGGCCGGGCCGTGGGACTTTGGCTGCCCAGACATCGGGCGTAAGCATACGAAAATGTAGATCGCGTAGAGGCCGACGAGCATTAGCCCCGGCAACAATGCGCCGGCGAACAGATCCCCCACCGACACCGGATCGGGGGCGAAATTTCCCGCCTGTTGCTGTGCCTCAAGATAGGTGTTGCCGATCTGATCGCCCAGCAAAACCAGCAGAATCGATGGTGGGATAATCTGACCCAGCGTGCCACTGGCACAGATGATCCCGGTTGCCAGCCGTTTGGGAACGCCCGCTTCCAGCATCGTTGGCAGGCTGATCAGCACCAGCATCACCACCGTTGCCCCGACAATACCGGTCGAGGCGGCGATGATCGTCGAAAATGCCAGAACCGACAACGCCATGCCGCGGGACGATCCGCCCAGCATTCGGCCCAGAACCTTGAGCATCGACTCGGCCAGACGGGATTTTTCCAGCAACACGCCCATCAGCACAAAAAGCGGCACCGCCATCAAAAGCGGATTGGACATCATCCCGAAGACACGCGCCGGAAAGAACTTGAGGAAACCGATGTCAAAAACACCGGCTAGGCTGCCCAGCAATGCGGTCAATAACGGCACACCGGCAATCGCCAGCATCACCGGAATACCGCTCAGAATCCCCGCGAACAGCGCCAGCATCATCCCCAGCAGGAAAACCTCGTGCGCGATCATTGCTGCATCTCTTCCCGGTCCAGATGGGTAATACGGGGGTCCAGCAACACCGCAATCGCCTGCAAAATCATCAGGACACCCGCCAGAGGAACCATCGTCTTGACCAGATAAATGCCCCCTAAGCCTCCGGTTTCGATCGCGCCTTCGCGGATCGACCAGCTATATGCAAGATCGGGCAACCAGGCCCATGCCAGCAGACCGAAAACCGGGATCACGAAGGCGAATAGCGCGACAATATCGGCGATACGCCCATAGCCTTGGGGCATCCGCTCGGCGAAGACCTCGACCCGGACATGACCGCCACGCCGCAGGCAATAAGGCAGTGACAGGATCGCCAGAACAGCAAAGGCATAACCGCCAAGGTTTTGCAGCTTTACGAACCCGGTATCGAACCCGAACCGCAGGATCACGACGCTCAGGATCGTCCCGGTCAGAACCAGACAGGCCAGCGCGCACAGCAACGCGGTGATCCGATCAAGCGCCTGACAAATCGTCAGATAGATCGCGCGCAAAACTACCTCCGTTGCTGGCCATGTCCTATCCGATTAGCATCATCCGGCGCCCATGACCACGTTCGGATGCACCGGCTCGGAACCCTCCAGATTAATTTCCGGGCCGTTGTAACTGCGCATTCTGGTGATGCAAGGCAGGACATTCGCGCTGCGATAGTTTTGTTCAAGCCCTTGACCCTCCAGTTACTGGAACCATTATCTATTTTGCGAACACAGCCAATAGGGATGAGTCTTGTGATCCGCGAAATTTATCTAACAGTACAGATCGACGGCCTAACCTGCGCGTCTTGCGTCAAGCGGACACAAAAGGCGCTGGCCGAAGTGCCGGGCGTTCAACAGGCCGATGTCAATCTGGCCTCGGAGAGCGCCACCTTGCGCTTTTCCGGTGCTGCCGATGCGGTCGCGGTCCGGGATGCGCTGGATAGGGCCGGCTATCCTGCCCGCATTGACCGGGCGATCCTGAATATTCAGAATATGAATTGCGCGTCATGTGTTGGACGAGTGGACAAGGCGCTGGCGGCGGTGGCTGGCGTGCTTGAGGTCAACGTCAACCTTGCCGCGGAAACTGCCACTGTGACATATCTTGCGGGTCACGTCACGGCGCAGGAATTGGCGCGAACCGCCACCCAGGCAGGTTATCCGGCACGACTGCAAGATAACGCCACCGCTAGCAGCGACGCCCATGACCGCAAAGAAGCCGAAGCATCCGAGCTTGCGCGGCGCGTCCTGTTCGCGGCAGTGCTAGCGCTGCCGGTTTTCGTGCTCGAAATGGGCGGCCATATGGTGCCCGCCTTTCACGACTGGATTGCGCGAACGATCGGCATGCAAAGCAGTTGGATCATCCAGTTCACTCTGACGACGCTGGTGCTGATCGGACCCGGACGGCAATTCTATACCAAGGGCTTTCCGGCGCTGCTGCGCGGCGCGCCCGATATGAACAGCCTTGTGGCGGTCGGAACTGCCGCCGCTTACGGGTTTTCGGTAATCGCGACCTTTGCGCCGGAAATATTGCCGCAAGGCACCCAAGCGGTTTATTTCGAGGCGGCGGCGGTGATTGTCGTGCTGATCCTTGTGGGGCGCTGGCTGGAAGCACGTGCCAAAGGCCGCACCGGCGAAGCAATCCATAAGCTGCTGAATTTGCAGTCGAAGACCGCAACACTGATGCGCGATGGTGATATGGTCGAAATTCCCGTCGATCAGGTACAGACCGATGATACACTGTTGGTCCGCCCCGGCGAACGCATTGCCGTGGATGGGATCGTCACCGATGGTGAAAGCCATGTCGATGAAAGCATGATCACCGGCGAGCCGCTGCCGGTGTCAAAGGCCTCGGGCGACGAGGTGGTCGGCGGCACCGTCAACACCGCTGGCAGCTTTCGCTTTCGCGCCACCCGAGTCGGGGCAGATACCACGCTGGCGCAGATCATCCGCATGGTCGAACAGGCGCAAGGCGCGAAACTCCCGATTCAGGGGGTGGTGGACCGGGTCACGCTGTGGTTCGTTCCGGCAGTGATTGCGACCGCAGCCCTCACCGTGCTGATCTGGCTCTTGTTCGGCCCCGCTCCGGTGCTGTCCCATGCGCTGGTGGCGGGGGTTGCGGTGCTGATCATCGCCTGTCCCTGCGCGATGGGGTTGGCGACGCCGACCTCGATCATGGTCGGCACCGGGCGCGCGGCGGAAATGGGCGTACTGTTTCGTAAGGGCGACGCGTTGCAGGCCTTGCAGGGCATTGACGTAGTGGCTTTCGACAAGACTGGAACTTTGACCGAAGGCCGCCCCGAAGTGACCGACATTCATCTTGCCGGTGAACTGGGCGAAGACGAGGTTCTGCGCCTGTCCGCCGCTGCCGAATCCGCCTCGGAACACCCCATCGCACAGGCGTTTTTGCGCGCCGCCGATGCGCGCGGGCTGGATCTGCCCGCAGCGTCGGAGTTTGCCTCGATTACAGGCCACGGACTGCGCGCCACAGTCGAGAGGCGGCAGGTGCTGATTGGTGCAGATCGGCTGATGATCCGTGAAAACATCGATATGCAGGGGTTGGACGCGACCGCCGCCGATCTGGGCGGCGCGGGCAAAACACCGCTCTATGTGGCGATTGACGGAAAGATCGCAGCGGCCATCGCGGTGGCCGATCCGTTGAAACCGGCCACCAATGCCGCCATTGCCGCGCTGCACGAACAGGGGCTGAAAGTTGCGATGATCACCGGCGACAACCGCGCCACGGCGCAGGCGATCGCAACCCGCATCGGCATTGATCACGTGGTCGCCGAGGTGGCGCCTGAGGGCAAGGTCACCGCTCTCGATACGTTACGCGAAGATGGCAGAAAAGTTGCTTTCGTCGGCGACGGGATCAACGATGCGCCCGCTTTGGCCCATGCGGATATCGGGCTGGCCATTGGCACCGGCACCGATGTCGCCATCGAGGCCGCCGATGTGGTGCTGATGTCTGGGGATCTGCGCGGCGTGGTCAATGCCTTCGACATCTCGGCCCGCACCATGCACAACATTCACCAAAACCTGTTCTGGGCTTTTGGCTATAATACCGCGCTAATCCCGGTTGCGGCGGGCCTGCTCTATCCGGCCCTTGGGATGTTGCTCTCACCGATGCTGGCCGCCGGCGCAATGGCGCTTTCCAGTGTCTTCGTTCTGGTCAATGCCTTGCGCCTACGCCGTGTGCGCCCCGTCCTGTCCGAAACCGACACGCCGGCGCGGGGGAGAAGCCCTGCCCCTCACCCTGCCCCGGCGCAATGAAAGGAAACGCTCCCATGAAAATCGGTGAAGTTGCCGAACGATCAGGCCTACCAGCCAAGACAATCCGCTATTATGAGGACATCGCCCTCGTCACTCCAAAACGCGGCGGAAATGGCTATCGCCGTTTTGCCGAAACCGATCTGCACAAGCTGACCTTTCTGGGCCGGGCTCGGTCTTTGGGGTTTTCCATCGAAGACTGCCGCAATTTGCTGGCCTTATACGATGACCGCAGCCGTGCGAGCGCCGACGTAAAGGCGATTGCCCAAGGCCATCTGGCCCGGATTGAAAGCAAGCTGGCAGAACTGGAGGCAATGCGCGCCACTCTGACCCATCTGGTCCATGAATGTGCTGGCGATCAGCGCTCCTTCTGCCCGATCCTCTCCGATCTCGCGGCAGGGATCGAACAAGACGCTGATTGACCAAGCCGGGCGCTTTGACATCCCGCGTCGAATAATATGGTTTCTTATTTTGCTTGACCGGAAACTTGCGGTTAAGCTCTGCCTGAATTGGGCTAGCGCGAAGGGCTGCCCACCGCAATGAACGGACGTGATACCATGGCCTTGACCGCCCCATACCCCAGCAACGATGAGCACGACGCCACTGGTGATCGCTCGGTCCTTAGCCGTCACTCAAAAATCACCGGTGATCTGGAATTTCCGGGTCGGGTGGAAATCCTTGGCCGGATCGACGGTAAGGTCATCGCCGACACGGTCGTTATCGGTGAGCCGGGCGAGATCGATGGCGGGATCTCGGCGAAATCCATCGCCATCAAAGGCCGCGTCAACGGCGAGATCAGCGGCGATTCGGTGACCTTACATACCGGCGCGAAGGTCAATGGCACGGTTAGCTATCAGCATCTGGTGATCGAAACCGGCGCTGAGGTCGAAGCGCAGATCGCCATGCGACGCAAATAGCGAAACCTATTGGATCGCGTCTGAATCCAACCCGTCAGGCCGCCCCACCACCACAAAATGCAATTGCTCGGGGCGCAGAAGTTCGCTTGCGACGCGGTTGATTTCGTCCAGAGTCACCGCATTCACCATATCATTGCGCGTGGCGATATAATCGATGGGAAGTCCTTGCATCTGCATGCCAACCATGATGCCCGCGATCCGGGCATTCCCATCGAAGCGCAGTGGATATGCACCAGTCAGATAGGTCTTGGCCTTGTCCAGCTCGTCCTGTGTTACACCATTTTCCGCCAAATCCGCCCATTCCGCACGGATCACCTCCACTGTTTCGGCCATGCGGTTGTTGGCCGACGCGACACCGCCCATGTAAAGTGCCGCAAGATCCCGCGGGGCGAGATAGGTATAGACACCATAGGTCAGGCCACGCTTTTCGCGTACCTCCTGCATCAGGCGGCTTTCGAACGACCCGCCGCCAAGGATTTGGTTCAAGATATAGGCCGCAAAGAAGTCGGGATCGTCGCGATCGATGCCCTGCTGGCCGAACACGGCGACCGATTGCGGTGTATCGAAATCGATCACGGTGGTGCCACCGGTGATGTCAACCTTGGCCAGCGGCGGTATCGGCGCACCGGACTCGGGAAGGTCGGCTAACAAGTCGTCAACAAGCTTGCCCAGTTCTTCGGCGGTTATGTCGCCCACCGCCCCGATATAAAGACGGTCGCGCGCGAATACCGCGCCATGCGCCGCCAACAGATCCTCGCGGCTCAGCGCGGCAACTGATTCAAGCGTCCCTTTGCCGTCCGAACCGTAGGGGTGGCCGTCAAAAGCCATCTGCGAAAACGCGTTCGAAGCGATGGCGTTGGGCCGTTTCAGATCCGAGGACAGGCCCGAGAGCACCTGCGCCCGCACCCGCTCGACCGCCTCTGGATCAAAGCGGGGAGCATGGATGGCCTGACGCAACAGGGCAACGGCTTCATCGCGGTTTTCGGTCAGGAAACGGGCCGAGATTGAGACGTAATCCGAATTTGCGTCATAGCCGATACTGGCCGCCACCTCTTCCAGAGCACGGGCATAGCTGCGCGCATCCAGATCGCCTGCGCCTTCCTCAAGCAGCCCGGTCATCAGATAGACCGCACCACGTTTGTCCTCGGGGTCAAGCGATGTTCCGCCACGAAACCGCAGTTCCAAAGCGGTGAACGGGATTTCATGTTCCTCGACCAGCCAGGCGGTGATGCCTTCAGGCGAGGTGATTTCAGCGATGTCGACCTCGGCCCAAGCGGGCAAGGACAGCAGCGTCAGAGCGAGTGCTGCGAACAGGCGTTTCATTGGCTTACCTCTTGTTCCCGCACCAGCCAACCGGTCACCGAGGCCTCGGGACGCAGCACCGCGCGCGCAGCGGCAATGATGTCTTCGCCGGTGATCGACTGGATCACGTCGGGCCAGCCCTGAATGTCGTCAATGGTCAATCCGATGGCCAGCGCGCTGCCATAGCGGTTGGCCAGCCCATTCACATTATCCCGCGCATAGATCTGTGCTGCGCGCAATTGCAGCTTGATCCGGTCAAGTTGTTCGGGATCGACACCGGTTTCAATGAAGTCCGCCAGCACCGTGTCCAGCGCCGTCTCAACCTGTTCTAGACTGATGCCTTCCGCCGGGATCACCGCAAGGTCGAATGTGGTTTGGTCCAGTCTCGTCCCGCTATAGAATGCGCCGGTATAAATCGCCACCGGTTCATCGAATTGCAGCTTTTCGGCCAACACCGATGTGGTCCCACCGCCCAATACCTCGGCCAGCAAAGTCAGCGCTGCGGCTTTTTCCTGTGCCCCCCTCTTGCGCGCGGGTGCAAGGTAAGAGCGGCTGACATAGGGTTGCGCCACCCGTGCATCACTGAATTTCAGGCGACGTGCAGCCCGTTGCGGCGGCTCCTGCGCACGCACGCGCGGCGGCAGATCGAGGTTGGCCGCGATCACACCATAGGTCTTTTGCGCCATTTCCCGAACCGCATCCGGATAAACATCGCCCGCAACGACCAAAATCGCATTATTGGGTGCGTAAAAGCTGCGATAGAAACCCAGCGCATCGTCCAGGTCCAACGCTTCCATTTCGTGCCGCCAGCCGATCACCGGGCTGCCATAGCGGCTGTTGTAATACTGCACCGCGTTCATCTGTTCGCCAAACAAGGCACGAGGATTGTTTTCGACGCGCTGGTTGCGTTCCTCAAGAATGACGTCCCGTTCGGTCGCGACTACATCCTTGGTCAGGCGCAGATTGACCATCCGGTCGGCCTCCATCTGCATCATCAGTTCCAGACGGTCGGCGGCGACACGCTGGAAATAGGCCGTGTAATCATAGCTGGTAAAGGCATTGTCCTGCCCGCCATTGGCCGCGACGGTGGCAGAGAATTCTCCCGCTGCCATCGTGTCGGTGGCTTTGAACAGCAGATGTTCCAGAAAATGTGCGACCCCCGACGATCCGGGCGGTTCATCCGCCGATCCGGCGCGATACCAGACCATTTGCTGCACGACCGGGGCGCGATGATCCTCGATCACCACGACCTGCATACCATTGTCCAGTTCAAAACTGGTCACCGCCTCGGATCCGGCATCTGCGGCCAGCGCAATTTGCGTCAAGGTGAGCAGAGCGACGAAAGACACAAAAACGCGCAACATCGGACATCCTCTCTTGGCAGGCGGAGCCAGTGACCCTGCAACGCGGATTGCGCGGGTTCAAGTACGGCTGTCGCAAACGTGAATGCTGGGCCCTGCTATTGAGCAGTCTCGGGCGGAGCCGAGGGGGTGGCCAATCCTTGGCCACGCGCCTGACGGGTTACGCTGAACGGATCAAGCGCCTGTTTTCGATAGGCTTGTTCATAGCGGTCAACCGGAAACAGGCGGAAACTCGACATCCGGGCCTGACGCTGACGAAACGCGGCATCCTCGGCGGCCAGCACCGCGCGGGTGTTCTCCGGCACCCCGTAACGCCCGGCCTGCGCCACTAGCGCCGCATCCGAGGCCGGAACAGCCCCCGTAGGATTCAACGCAGCGGCGCTGCCACCCAGCGACGCCACCGCCTCGCCCGGCGGATTGGTATCGACCAGATTACCCTGCCCCGGCGCAGGGGGCGGCAGGGCTGAGATGTTACTTGGCATGCTCAGCGGTTTGACCGGCAGGACCATGAATTCCTCGGGCCCGTCAGAGGGGCTTTGCAAACTGCGCAACCCTCGGTCGGCACAGCCCGCCAGAACCAAAGTTGTCGTCAAAATGGTTGCACCCAGTGCCATCCGCATGGCCACTCTCCTGCCTGTTTGGTTGCTTCTAACCCATTCCGTCAGCGACGTCACGGGGCGTTTTTGCGTCGCGTCCCGGTATCGAACACCAACAACCCAAGGGCCCCGGCAAAGATGAAGACATCCGCCAGATTGAACACAAACGGATTATTGATCCCGCAACAGGACATGTTGAGAAAATCCAGAACATAGCCATAGACCAGCCGGTCCAGCACGTTGCCCAGCGCCCCGCCCACCAGCAGGCCACCACAGATCAGCATGATTGGCCGCCGGTGCCAGCGCCGCACCCACCAGATCACCGCCACCGAGATCGCCAGCGAAAACACGATCAGCAGCCAACGCGACAGGTCGGAATCGCTGTCGAGCAGCCCGAAATTGATGCCCCGGTTCTCGCCATAGCGAAAGTTCAGCAGCGGCGGCAGCACGTCGATCGCCCGGACCCGCGCCAGATCCATCCAGTGCACGACCATCCACTTACTAAGCTGGTCGATCAAGAACGCGGCAAACCCTGACGCGAAAAAGAGCATCATTCCGGTCCCCTAGTGCCGGAAATGGCGCATGCCGGTAAACACCATCGCCAGCCCCGCCGCGTCCGCCGCCGCGATCACCTCGTCGTCACGCATTGATCCGCCGGGCTGGATGACCGCGCGTGCGCCCGCTTCGGCCGCCGTGATCAACCCGTCAGCAAAGGGAAAGAACGCATCCGAAGCCACTACCGCCCCTTGCGTGAGCGGCGCGTCCAGCCCCAATGTTTCGGCCATATCGGCGGCCTTGCGCGCCGCGATCCGGGTGCTGTCCACGCGGCTCATCTGCCCGGCCCCGACGCCAACGGTCGCGCCGCCATTGACATAGACGATGGCATTCGACTTCACATGTTTGGCGATCTTCCACGCAAACAGCAAATCAGCCAGTTCGTCCGGCTCGGGCGCACGTTTGGTCACCACTTTCAGATCCCCCGGCCCCACATGGCCGGTATCCTTGTCCTGCACCAGAAAGCCGCCCGACACCTGCCGCCATGTCAGCGCGCCGGCACGGGGATCGGCCAGACCGGCGGTGGTCAGAAGGCGCAGGTTTTTCTTTTCGCCAAAGATGCGCAACGCATCAGCGTCAGCGCCGGGCGCAATCACGACTTCGGTAAAGATACCAGCGATTTCCTCGGCGGTTTCGCCATCCAGCGGCTGGTTCAGCGCAATGATCCCGCCAAAGGCGCTGGTGCGATCGCAGTCAAAAGCCCGCTGATAAGCCTGTTTCAGCGTGTCGCCTCGCGCCACTCCGCACGGATTGGCATGTTTGATGATCGCGCAGGCCGGGCCGTCGTCAGGCGCGAATTCGCTGACCAGCTCAAATGCCGCGTCGGTGTCGTTGATGTTATTATAGGACAGCTCCTTGCCCTGATGCTGGGTTGCCGTCGCAACGCCGGGGCGGTTACTGCCGTCGGTATAAAACGCGGCGCGCTGGTGCGGGTTCTCGCCATAGCGCAGCTTCTGCGCCAGCGTCCCGGCTACGGCGCGGCGACGAGGGGTGTCCGCGCCGATTGCCTGAGCCATCCAAGTGCTGACCGCCGCGTCATAGGCAGCGGTGCGGGCATAAGCGATTTGCGCCAGCTTGCGGCGGTACACCAGCGAGGTCGCGCCGTCATGCTGATCCATATCGGCCAGAAGCGCATCGTAATCCGCGACATCCACAACCACCGTGACGAAAGCGTGGTTTTTAGCTGCCGCGCGGATCATCGCGGGGCCGCCGATGTCAATATTTTCGATACAGGTGTCGTAATCCGCGCCCTTGGCCACGGTATCTTCGAACGGGTAGAGATTGACCACCAATAGGTCGATTGCGCCAATCCCGTGTTCGTCCATCGCGGTGCGGTGGGCGGCATCATCGCGCAGCGCCAGCAACCCGCCATGCACCGCCGGGTGCAGGGTCTTGACCCGCCCGTCCATCATTTCGGGAAAGCCTGTCACCTCAGCGACGTCGCGCACGGCCAGCCCGGCATCACGCAGCGCCGTGGCAGTGCCGCCGGTCGAAAGCAGTTCGACCCCGCGCTTTGCCAACGCCCGGCCGAGATCGATCAGCCCGGTCTTGTCGGAAACGGAAAGCAGCGCGCGGCGGATTGGGTTCTGGTCGGTCATTGTGGTCCCCGGATAGGTGTCTGTCAGGATCGAAGCGGGCAATGGACCGGCCTCGTTCGAAATGCATAGGCGATTACGCCGTTGGATAGAAGCACCGGATCGGCACCGCAATGCGGTTTTCACGCGCATGGCCGGTTTGTGCGTTTAGTTCAATCGTCATCCAGCCCATCGTCGCGGTGCAAATCGCGCAGGGCTGTCGGGCTGTCATGCGCCTTGGACAGCGCCCAGCGCACGCGCGTGGCGTGATCGCGTGCCCGCCCCGTCAGAACGATTTGCCGCGTTGGGCGCGGGTTTAGCCGATCACTCTGCATATACATGCTGGGCTCTAACGATAGCGCGGCATTTTTGTCATGGCGAAATTCCCATTCTTCACCGCTGTTCAGTGTCATCAACACGGTCGCCCCTTCCGCATCCAGAGCGGCGTCTACATCCGGGTGCAGATGTAGGCGGATCGCGAATTCCACCCCCGACAGTCCGACCCGATCGATCACGCGATCAAACCGCCGCCTGTCTGTCTGCTCGACCGCCAGCAGCATGTCTTCCCCCGTGAGCATCCGTCCCTCAAAATCCAGTGTCAGACTGCGCACATGGGTCAGGCCGAATTCGCGGAGATAACCGTCATGCCCGGCCTGAAAGCATGTGCCTCGGGGCGTGACCGTGCATTCGACGGGAACATTGACCGGCGGCTGGATCAATGGCTCGCGCCCCTTGACCGGCTTCGCAAGCCGAGCGCTAGAGTAGCGCCCGAGGCTAAGTGTCGAGTGCGACGGGGTCGCCCGCCCGGCCCGCAGCCATTCCGGCCCGAACGATGCCCCGGATCCGCAATTGACGATCAAAGGACGCCGTCCCGAGGTCAGTTCAAACGCCAGCGTCGAAGCGTGGGCGTCATATCCCATCGCGCCGGAAGGCGGCGGGCTGGCATCGATGATAACACTGGTGCGCCGCGCAGACAGGCGGGCATAGCCCATGGCCAGATCTTGGCTATGGCGCGGGCGCGTATGACTGGCGACCAGCGCCTGATCCAGCCGCCCCTCGCTGCCCTGCCCGCCGCCATGAAAACGCGCCAGCCCGCCATCGGCGTGGCGCAACCCGCGCAGGGTTGGCGCAATGCGCTCGATTGCGGCGGAATGGGCCTGCGAGATACCGCGCCCGGCGTCATGCAGCGCCCTTCCCGCCAATGTCAGCATTGTGAACACCTCAAGCAGCGCCTCGGGGTTGCGCGTGGGCAGCCCGCCCTGCGCATCGATCACCGTTTCACATTCACGGATCAAGCCGCGCACCGCCGGATCAGCCAGATCCTCTTTTCCCTTGAGCAGCAAACCGGCATGCAGCAACCCGGTCAGTGCCTCAATCCGGGGCAATCCCGGCGCAGCCCCTTGCCAGCGTTTGGACAGAAACCATGCCTGATGCGTCAACGCGCAAAAGAATCTATCCTGCTCCACCCGTGCCTGTTTTCCGAGCAGGAAACCCGCGTGATTGATCCAGCGCAGAACCCTCCGTCCGGTCAGTTCCGGCACCCATCCCGGCCCCTGCCCCGCACCGTAGCGATCGATCCACCCCCACAACCAGCGCTGTGCCTTTTCGCGCGCCTTCCGGTCGCCCACCGCCGCAAGATCATCAAGCCAGACAAACCCTTGCCGTTCAGCTTCAAAGGCGGGCGCGGGCGGTTTCACCTCCCACAACCCGGTATCCTGCGACTCAACCAGATATCCGGCCAATAGCAACTTGCCCGCCACCACTTGCTGCCCGCGCGCGGAACTGCCGATAATGCGTGGCTCAGGGTGCGAAACGAACCCGTCTGCGCCCGCCTGCCGCCGCGCAAGCCGCGCATAGGCCCGGTTCAAGAACCGGGCGCCACAGCCTGGGAAAGAGACGGAATTGGACATTGCTCAAGGGCCTCGCACGCTCTCAAGGCGTTTGCCCGCACCATAGACGGCACGGCCAGCCAAGTCACCGCCGAAACCGGATCGTCAAACCGCTTTGCGCAGGCAGGCGATATAAAATCCGTCCATTCCGCCCAGATCGAGCCAATAATCCGGTCGCAAGCGCAACCCGCCCTCAGATGTGATCCACTCGGGATCGACCCCCGGCAGCGCCAATGCGTCACGGTCCACCGATAGACCGGGAAGCGTGGCAAGCGCATGGTCCACTTGCGCTTCGCCCTCGTCCGGCAACAGCGAACAGGTGCAGAAAACCAGACGGCCACCGGGTTTCAGCAGGGTCCAGGCATGGGCCAGCATCTGCGTCTGCAAGTCGATCAACGCGCCGAATTCCGAGCCGTCTTTGGCAAAGGGCAGATCGGGATGGCGGCGCATTGTGCCGGTGGCCGAACAGGGGGCGTCCAGCAGGATCGCGTCATATTCGCCGGTCTGCTCCAAAGCATCGCCAATGCGGATTTCGGCGCTCAGACCGGTACGGCCTAAATTGTCACGCAAGCGCTGCGTCCGCGCCTCGGAAATATCCACCGCCACCACATCCGCGCCCGTGGCGGCGAGTTGCAGCGTCTTGCCCCCCGGCGCGGCGCAAAGGTCCAGCACGGTTTCACCTTGCTGCGCATTCAAGACCCGAGCGGGCAAGGCAGCGGCGGCATCCTGCACCCACCAGTCGCCCAAGCGATAACCCGGCAATGCCGTGATCTGCCCCGGAGCATCCAATCGCAGCGATCCGGTCGGCAGTTCCAACGCGCTTAGTGCAGCGCCGGAAACGCCCGGTTTCATGATGATATCCAGCGGTGCGCCAGCAAGATGGGCGCGTTCCATCGCCGCCACGGCGTCGCCTCCCCATGCCGCCACTAACGGATTGCGCAACCATTTAGGCAGCCGGGGCGCGCGCAGCAGAGTCCAGCCCTCGGGCCCCTCAACCGCAATCTTGCGCAGCACCGCGTTGACCAGCCCCTTCAACTTGGCATGGCGCTTATGCGTGCCGACGATCTCGACCATGGCGTTGACGACACCATGCGCAGCCTCGCCCTGACACAGTTCGACCGTGCCCAGACGCAAGGCATTGCGCACGCTTAGCGGCGGGTTCTTGCGCAGATGCTTTTGCAACAGCCGGTCGGCGCGCTCCAGCCCGCGCAGGGTTTGCGTCGCCAGCCGTTGGGCGCGGGCGCGGTCCTCGGGGGACAGATGATCAAGCGCACCGGCCGAGAGGATCTCCGCAATCAGACGCCCCTCTCCCAAGACCTGATCCAGCATGTGGATCGCACTACGCCGCGCTGCTGTACCGCTGTCTGCCATGTCCGATCCTCCGTTGCGTTCGCCTTGCCCTTACTGACCGGGCGCATATATCATGAGGGCGCTACAAAGGAACCCGTCATGAGCGACAGCACAGAGAACACGCTGCCCCCCGCCGCCCAGCGCGCATTGGCCGAGGCCGCAGCCCGCCGCAAGGAAGCAGATGCCGCGCCCAAACCACCCGTTGAACTGGGCGGGCGCGATGGATTGGACCCGGTGCGTTATGGCGATTGGGAAAAGAAGGGTCTGGCGATCGATTTCTGAGCGCACCTAAAGCCCACTAATCCGTGGCAGCCATGTGGACAGTTGCGGCACGAAGGTCAGCAATAACAGCAAGGCCAGCCCGGCCAAAAAAAACGGTGGCAACTCGCGGATCAGCGCGCCGGGGCGCATATTTGCGGCAGACGACACCACATAGATCAGCGCCCCGACCGGAGGCGTGGCCAGACCCATCGTCAAATTGACAATCACAACAATGGCAAAATGGTTGGGGGCGATCCCCAGCGCGTGGCTGATTGGGGCTAGGATCGGCACTAGGATCATGACCCCGGGCAGCGGGTCCATAAACAGGCCGAACACCAGCAAAAGCAGGTTTACCGCCAGCAGGAACATCACCGGGCTGAGCTCCCAGCCGATGATGGTGGCAGCCAGATCATGCGGGATGCCCTCAATGATGAGCACCCAGGCAAAAGCCCGCGCAGCACCAAGGATCAGCAACACCGCCGAACTGACCAAGGCGGCGCGCAGGATGATGTCGGGCAGGTCGCGCAGTCGCAGCGAGCGATAAATGAACATGCCGCAGATCAAGGCGTAAAACACTGCAATCACCGAGGCCTCGGTGGGCGTGAAAATGCCAAAGCGAATGCCCCCGACCACCAGCACGATCAGGAATAATGCGGGCAAGGCCAGCGCCGTGGTGCGTATCATCGCGACCGCGCCGGGGCGGGTGCCGGTGCCCAGATACCCCCGCTTGCGGGCGATGATCGCATTGGTCGCCAACATCGCCGCCGTGATCAGAAGTCCCGGCACAATCCCGGCCATGAACAGCGAACCAACCGAAACATTGTCATCCTGCATGGCATAGATGATCATCGTGATCGACGGTGGGATGATCGGCCCGACGATGGCGCTGGAAATCGTCAGCGCACCAGCATAGGCGCGATCATAACCGCCCTTCTCCATCATGCGGATCATCATTGTCCCCGGCCCTGCGGCATCGGCCAGCGCCGAGCCGGAAATCCCGGCGAACAAGGTCGACGAAATTACGTTGGCATGGCCCAGCCCGCCCCGCAAATGACCGACAAATTGGGCGGCAAAACGCAAAAGGTGATGGGTGATCGCGCCGCCGGTCATCAATTCGGCCGCCAAGACAAAGAACGGCACCGCCAGCAACGGGAAGGAATCCAACCCCGCGAACATTTCTTTGACGACGACGATATTGGGGTAATTGCTGGCAAAGGTGATCGCGCAAAACACGGCGATGGCCATGGCGAAGGCCACCGGCAATCCCAGCGCCATCAGCAGGAACAGGGCGGGAAACAGAATTTCAGCCACTCGCGGCCTCGGTCTGCGCCGCGCCACTGGGCGCGTCGCGATAAGTGCCTGCGGTGATGAATTGCCGAGCGATCAGCAGCAGGTGCACGGCCAGCAGTGCGAAACCGATCGGCATCGCGGCATAGACATAGTTGAACGGCAAGCGCAGCGCCGGGCTTTTCTGGAACTGCATCCGGGTCATGTAATCCTGCCCAGCCCAGATCATGAACAGGAAGAAGGCCAGCAATGTCAGCACGATCAAGCTTCGCAGCACGATCTGCGCGCGGGTCGGGATCGCATCTTGCAGATTGGTGATGGCGACATGTCCCCCGGTCCGCAGCGCCAGACCCGCGCCGATAAAGGTCAGCCAGATCATCAAATAACGCGCGACCTCATCCGCCCATGGCAGGGAGGCATTGGTGGTATAACGCAGCGCAACATTGGTGCCGACGACAAGCGCCATAGCGGCCAGCATCCCGATCACTGCCCAACGATTCAAGCCGACAAGGGCGCGTTCAAAGCTGCGCATGGCGTTGGTCCTATCTGCGAATTCCGACTCTGCCGGAACCGGGTGTCAGCACCGGCCCCGGCAAGAAATCATTCGGCGGCGATGATGCGCTCGATCAGATCCTTGTCATACATGTCATAATAGGACTCATAGGCGCCCTGCACGGCTTGCTGGAAAGCCGCCTTTTCTTCGGTCGACAATTCGCCAACTTCCATGCCCCGCTCCTTCAGCGTCGCAACGCCATCAGTTTCAACATCATCGACGAACCCGCGCATCGCGACCACGGCCTCGGTTGCGCCCTTTTCAAAGGCCGCCTTGTCGGCATCGCTCAGCCCGTCCCAAAAGGGTTTGGACACCAGCAGCATCGCCGGCGAATAGACATGGCCTGACAGGGTCAGATATTTCTGAACCTCGTCCAGCTTGACCGACACGATCACCGAGAGCGGGTTTTCCTGCCCGTCGATCACGCCCTGTTGCAATGAGGAAATCACCTCGGGCCAGGCCATCGGAGTCGGTGCCGCGCCCAAGGTGTTGAACGCTTTGAGATGCACCGGATTTTCCATGGTGCGGATTTTCAAACCCTTGACGTCTTCGGGCGTTGAAATCGGATTGCGGTTGTTGGTGATGTGGCGAAATCCCTGCTCGCCCCATGCCAGGGCGTGCAGGCCCACATTGTCGAATTTGGCCAAGATTTCCGCACCAATAGGGCCGTCCAAAACACCGCGGGCATGATCCAGATCACGAAACAGGAACGGAATGTCGAAAACACCGGTTTCCGGCACAAAATTGGCCAGCGTCCCCGAGGACACGATGGTGGCTTCGACGGTGCCGATCTGAAGCCCCTCGATCACCTCGCGCTCACCACCCAGACCGGACGACGGGAAATGTTTGAAATCGAATTTGCCGTCGGTTTCGGCGGTCACGACCTCATCCCATTTTTCGGCAGCGACCCCATAATGCGAATTTGGTGCCAAGGCGTAACCGATCTTGACCCCGGTTTGCGCAAGCACCGATCCTGCAACTAATATCAGTGCGGCAGACCCCGCCAGCAGGCGGGAGGGAAAGTAAATCGACATGATCGTGTCCTTTCGGGATGATGACCTGCGGAAATTGCTAATCATCTTGACATGAACAGGCAAGGGATCGGCATCGCCTAATGCCCCCGCGCCTACAATTACCGAGGTTCCGTGGTCGCTTTCGACGATGCAATTCCCGCCCATCTCCACGGGAGTGGTAAAACGCGCGATTTAATCACGCAAGGCAAGACATTTGCAAAATCTGCGCTAAGGTGAAGGAGAGGAAGACAGGCATCCTCGCCCCGGAATTGTTTGACAGGATCAGCATGCCCGATACGCAAAAACTCAGCTTTCATGTTCCCGATCCCGGCTTGCGCCCCGGTGACACCCCCGATTTCTCACATGTGAAAATACCGCAGGCCGGTTCGGTGCGCCGCCCCGAAATCGATGAAAGCCCCGCCGAGATGCGCGATCTTGCATTCTCGATCATCCGGGTTCTCAATCGCAACGGTCAGGCCGTCGGCCCCTGGGCCGGGTCGCTGGACACCGAGCGGCTGATCGAAGGCCTGCGCCATATGATGACGCTGCGCATTTTTGACGCGCGCATGATGACCGCGCAGCGCCAGGGCAAGACGTCGTTCTATATGCAGCATCTGGGCGAAGAGGCAGTCTCTTGCGCGTTCCGCCTTGCGCTGGAACCCGGCGATATGAACTTTCCCACCTATCGGCAGGCGGGGCTGCTGATCGCGTCGGGCTATCCGATGACGCAGATGATGAACCAGATCTATTCGAACGAAGCCGATCCCCTGCGCGGGCGGCAATTACCGATTTTATACGCGTCTCAGGAGCACGGGTTCTTTACCGTCTCGGGCAATCTGGCGACACAGTTCGTGCAGGCGGTGGGTTGGGCGATGGCCTCGGCAATCTCGGGCGACAGCCGGATCGCGGCGGGCTGGATCGGGGACGGATCAACCGCCGAGAATGATTTTCACGCCGGCATGGTCTTTGCCTCGACCTATCGCGCGCCGGTGGTGCTGAACATCGTCAACAATCAATGGGCGATTTCTACCTTTCAGGGCATCGCTGTCGGCGAGGCAGGCACCTTGGCTGCGCGGGGCCATGGGTTTGGTATTCCGGCGCTTCGGGTTGATGGCAATGATTATCTGGCCGTGCATGCGGTGGCGAAATGGGCGGTCGCGCGCGCACGGCGCAACCTTGGGCCGACTGTGATCGAATATGTCACCTACCGCGCCGGGGGACATTCCACCTCGGATGATCCGGCTGCCTATCGCCCCAAGGAGGAAAGCGCGGCCTGGCCCTTGGGCGATCCGATCCTGCGGCTCAAGACCCATCTGATCGAGATCGGTGCCTGGAGCGAGGAACGCCACGTTCAGGCCGAGGCGCAGATACGCGACGAGGTGATCGCCGCCCAGAAAGCGGCCGAAAGCATCGGCACCATGCACAGCGGACGCCAGCCTTCACCGCGCGAGATGTTCGAGGATGTCTATGCTGAAATGCCCGCCCACCTGATCCGCCAACGGCACGAAGTGGGATACTGACATGGCGCGAATGACGATGGTCGAGGCAATCCGCGACGCGCACGATGTTGCCATGGCGCGCGATGACAGGGTGATCGTCTTTGGCGAGGATGTCGGTTATTTTGGCGGCGTGTTCCGCTGCACCGCCGGATTGCAGAAGAAATACGGCAAATCCCGCTGTTTCGACACCCCGATTAGCGAAAGCGGCATCGTCGGCACCGCCATCGGCATGGCCGCCTATGGGCTGCGCCCCTGCGTCGAGATGCAGTTCGCGGATTACATGTATCCCGCCTATGACCAGATCGTGTCCGAAGCAGCGCGGCTGCGGTATCGCTCGGCCGGGGAATTCACCTGCCCCATCGTGGTACGCATGCCCACCGGCGGCGGCATCTTCGGCGGCCAGACCCACAGCCAAAGCCCCGAAGCCCTGTTCACCCATGTGGCAGGGCTGAAAACGGTTGTGCCGTCAAACCCGCGTGACGCCAAGGGGCTGCTGCTGGCCGCGATCGACGACCCCGATCCGGTGATCTTCCTCGAGCCCAAGCGGCTCTATAACGGTCAGTTCGACGGCCATTACGACAAGCCCATAGTATCCTGGAAGAAGTCCGAGTTGAGCGAGGTTGACGAGGGCTATGCTCCGATCCCGCTGGGCCGCGCCAAGTTGCGCCGCGAGGGCCGCGACGTGACCATTCTTGCCTATGGTACGATGGTGCATGTGGCGCTTGCAGCGGTTGCCGACAGCGGCATCGACGGCGAAGTGATCGATCTGCGCACGCTGATGCCACTGGATATCGACATGATCACCGCCTCGGTACGCAAGACCGGACGCTGCGTCGTGGTCCATGAGGCAACGCTGACTTCCGGCTTTGGTGCAGAGCTTGTGGCCTTGGTGCAGCAGGAATGTTTCTGGCATCTTGAGGCCCCCGTCGCCCGCGTCGCTGGATGGGACACGCCCTATCCACATGCCCAGGAATGGCATTATTTCCCTGGCCCCCCGCGCATCGCCAAGGCGCTTCAGGCCGTGATGGAGGCATAGCGATGGGCGTTTACACCATAAGGCTTCCGGATGTGGGCGAAGGCGTGGCCGAGGCCGAGCTGACCAAATGGCACGTCAAGACCGGCGACATCGTGCGCGAGGACGACCTGATCGCCGAGGTGATGACCGACAAGGCCTCGATCGAGATCCCCAGCCATGTCACCGGCAAAGTGCTTTGGCTGGGCGGCGAGGTCGGCGAGACCCTGCCCATCGGCAGCGATCTGGCCCGGATCGAAGTTGAGGGCGCAGGCAATACCGCTGCGGATAAGAATGCCCCGCCGCAACCTGACTCCAAACCGCCACAAGACGAACCGCAGGCGCTGGAAAAGCCCAGGCCGGACCCGCCGCAACCAGAACCAGCGCCCGAAGCGGCTGCACCGAAAACCCCCGTCCCCCGCACCGCGCCTCGCCGCAAGGAGGGCGAGCGCCCGCTGGCCCCGCCCTCGGTTCGGCGTCGCGCGCGCGAGGCGGGGGTCGATCTGCGCCGGGTCATGGGCAGCGGCCCGGCCGGGCGGATCACCCATGACGACCTGACGGTATTTCTGGAGCACGGGCCGGCGCAGGACGTTGACGCACGCCGCCCCGACCCCTCAGTGTTTGAGGAAAAACTGATCGGCCTGCGCAAAAAGATCGCCGAGCGCATGGCGCTGTCAAAAGCGCGCATTCCGCATATCACCATCGTCGAAGAGATCGACATGACCGATCTTGAAACGCTGCGCAGCAAGCTGAATGCCGACCATGCCGAGACGCGCGGCAAGCTGACGATCCTGCCTTTCGTGATGCAGGCCATCACCGAAGCCGTGGCAGAACAGCCGCAGATCAATGCGCATTTCGACGATGAATCCGGCATCATGCGCCGCTTCGGTGGCGTGCATTGCGGCGTTGCCACGCAAACGCCCGGCGGCTTGATGGTGCCGGTGGTGCGCCATGTCGAAGCGCTGACCCTGTGGGAGAGCGCCCGCGAACTTGCCCGCCTCAGCCAGTCGGCCCGCGACGGCAGTGCCGGGCGCGAAGATCTGCGCGGCTCGACCATTACCATCACCTCGCTGGGGCCGCTAGGCGGGATCGTGTCGACTCCGATCATCAACTACCCTGAAGTGGCGATCGTCGGCATCAACAAGCTGGCGACAAGGCCGATGTGGGACGGCAGCGGTTTTGTCCCCCGCCGGATGATGAACCTCTCCTGCGGCTTTGACCATCGGGTCATCGATGGCTGGGATGCGGCGGTGTTCGTGCAGAAGCTGAAAACCCTTCTGGAAACCCCTGCCCTGCTGTTTCTGAAAGGATAGGATCGTGGACCCCATCGAAACGGATCTCCTCGTGATCGGCGCCGGTCCCGGCGGTTATGTTTGCGCAATCCGGGCCGGGCAACTGGGCGTGTCCACCGTGATCGTCGAGAAGGCCCGCCCCGGCGGCACCTGTCTGAATGTTGGTTGCATCCCGTCCAAGGCGTTGATCCACGCCGCGGACCGGTTCCACATCGCGCTTGAACAAAGTGGCGACAACCCGCTTGGCATCACCGTCAGCGAACCTCGCATCGATCTTGGTCGTACCATCGCGTGGAAAGACGAGATCGTTTCGCGCCTGACTGGTGGCGTCGCAGGGCTGCTAAAGAAGGCCGGCGTCAAGACGGTACAGGGACAGGCCCGGTTCATCGATGGCAAGACGGTAAGCGTCAGCACCGAAATGGGTGAACAGCGCATTCACGCCCGCCGCATCGTCATCGCAACCGGCGCGCGTCCAGTCGAATTGCCCGACCTGCCCTTTGGCGGCAACATCCTATCCTCAACCGAGGCGCTGACGCTGACGCAAGTGCCCGAAAGCCTTGTTGTGGTCGGGGCGGGCTATATCGGGCTGGAAATCGGCACCGCCTTTGCCAAGCTGGGCGCGCGGGTCACAGTGGTCGAGGCCGAGCGGCGCATTCTGCCGCACTATGACGCCGATCTGACGCAACCGGTTGCCAACGCGCTCGACCGGTTAGGGGTGCAGGTGCTGCTGGGCGCGCGCGCCTCGGGCTATTCGAACGGCGAACTGGCGGTGGCAACCGACGAAGGCGAGGACCGGATTCCCGCGGCCAAGGTGTTGGTCGCCGTGGGCCGCGTGCCACATCTGGACGATTGCGGACTGAACGAACTGTCGCTGGCCATGACCGGGCGATTCCTGCGCATCGACGATCAGTGCCGCACGTCGATGCGTGGCGTCTTTGCCATCGGCGACGTCACCGGCGAGCCGATGCTGGCCCACCGCGCCATGGCGCAAGGCGTGTTGGTGGCCGAAATCGCCGCCGGCAACGCCCGCATCTGGGACAAGACCTGCATACCGGCAATTTGTTTCACTGATCCCGAGATCGTTACCGCCGGGCTTGGCCCCGACGCCGCGCGCGAAGCTGGGCACAGCATCCGCACTGCCAGCTTTCCGCTCCACGCCAATGGCCGCGCCATGACCCTCGAGTCGACTGCCGGTTTCGTCCGCGTCATCGCGCGCGAGGACAACAACCTGATCCTTGGGCTGCAGGCGGTCGGCGCAGGGGTGTCCGAGCTTTCGGCGCAATTCGCCAACTTAATCGAAATGGGCGCGCGCCTTGAAGACGTCGCCGATACAATCCACGCTCACCCGTCGCTGAGCGAGGCGGTGCAGGAGGCGGCGCTGGCCGCGTTGGGGCAGGCACTGCATATCTGAGCCAGCGAATCACATGGCGGACACCGAGCAAAACAGACGTTTTCCGGTTGCCTGTCGCCGTGACCGGAAATAAGAACAGACACCCCGCAAGGCAGCAAAAACTGGGACAACGTTCCGCGCTGCGCACACGTCCGAACACCTGACCTGACGCCAGTACAGCCATTGGAACAGAGTTCCGGGCCTTCCAGCCGCCGCACATTGCCCGCCCCTTGCCGCCGCATCGCCGCGATGCCACTTCAGCGCCAACGAACCACGGAGGTTTCCCCATGACGATGCCGATCAAGACCCTCACCGCAGCCGCGCTTGCGCTCGGCCTGTCCTTGCCGGCCCTTGCCGCGCCCGACGACTTCGGCCCGCTGCTCACGCCGCAGGAGCTGTCCAACCTGCAGGGCGAAAGCGCGCCACTGATCTTGGATATCCGTTGGATGAAGGAGTATGGCGCAGGCCATATCACCAATGCCGTGAATGCGCCCTATCCACTGTTTCGCGGCCCCGCCGACAACCCCGGTCAGGTGCCAGATGAGGACAGGCTAACTGAGGTCCTGCGTGCGTTGGGCGTGACCAAGGAACAGCCTGTGGTCGTGGTCCATCAGGGCAGCGACGAGACTGATTTCGGTGCCGCCGCCCGCGTCTACTGGACACTGAAATCCAGCGGGGTCAGCCATCTGGCAATTCTGAACGGCGGGGTAGAAGGTTGGAAAGCGGCTGGGCTCAATCTCGACAAGCAGCCAGTCTTGCCCGAACCCAGCAACATCACCGTTCAGCTCTCGGATCAATGGCTGGCCGATGCGGAAGATGTTCAGGCAGTGGTGGATGGGCGCGATCATGCGCTGCTGCTGGACGCTCGGCCCGAAAGCTCTTGGAAAGGCGAAGACATGCACCCCGCTGCCGCGCGCCCCGGCACGCTGCCGCAGTCCAAATATCTCACCCATACTGACTGGTTTTCGAACGGCCCGATCATCGCCGATGCTGACGCTGCGCATAAGCTGGCCCTGGCCGAGGGACTGGACGACGCCCAAGAGGTGGTTTCCTTCTGCAACACGGGCCACTGGGCAGCAACCAACTGGTTCGCGCTCAGCGAACTTGCCGGGATCGAAAACGTGAAGCTCTATCCCGAATCCATGGTCGGCTGGTCTCAGGCTGGCGGCGAGATGGAGAACGTACCGGGTCCGATCCGCAATCTCTGGAACCAGGTCAAGAGCATCTTCTGAGGATCCCATGAGCGTACAAACTATTTCAGACATACCGCGCGCTAGCCGCGCGGTACCACGCATTGCCCTTGTCGCGATCGCGCTATTCCTGTGCCTGGCCGTCGCGATGATGGCCGGGGCGCGCTATGGGCTGCTGCTGGCGATCGGGTTCGGCTTTGGCATCACGCTTGAAGGCCTGCGTTTTGGCTTTGCGGGACCGTGGCGGGCCATGATCCTGCGCCGTGAACCGGCAGGTATCCTGGCGCAGCTAGTTGCCATCGGGCTGGTCGCAATCGTCGCGTTCCCATTGCTGCAAAGCAATGCCGAGGAGTTGACCGGCGCCATCGCACCGGTCGGCTGGGCGATGGTCGGCGGGGCCTTCGTGTTTGGTGCGGCGATGCAGGTGGTGCTGGGCTGCGGCTCGGGCACGCTGGTCAACGCGGGCAGCGGCAACCCCGTGGGCCTCGTCGCGCTGCCTTTCTTTGCCATCGGCAGTTTTATCGGCGCGACACATCTGCTGTGGTGGACCTCGCTCGGCAGCGCGCCGGTGGTCGCTTTCACTGGCACCTCCGGCCTGATCGTCACGCTGGGCGCGCTGGCCGCTGTGGCCGCATTGTTGCTGTTTCTGGCCGCGCCCGGTACCCGCACCATTCCGCGCCGCATGTGGATCGCCGCATTGCTGCTGGCACTGTTCGCGCTTGCCAATCTGGCGGTTGCGGGTCAGCCGTGGGGCGTGGTCTATGGTTTGGGGCTGTGGACGGCCAAAGGAGCTGCAGCGATGGGCAGTGATGTCGCCGCCCTGCCCTTCTGGAGCGCCCCTGCCAATAGCGAGCGCCTGACCTCAAGCATCCTGACCGATGTGACCTCGCTGACCAATCTCGGCATCATCGGCGGCGCGTTTCTGGTTGCCGCATGGCGCGGTGGGCTGGCGCAGAAATTGCCTAATCTGCCGCCGCGCGCATGGGTCGCCACGATCATCGCAGGGCTGTTGCTGGGTTATTCTTCGCGACTTGCCTTCGGCTGCAATGTGGGTGCGTTCTTCAGCGGAATTTCAACCGGTTCGTTGCACGGTTGGGCGTGGTTCGCCGCTGCCTTCGCTGGCAGTATTGCCGGCGTGCGCCTGCGTCCGCTTTTGGGACTGGAGGGCAGACGATGACGGGAACACGACGTCTGACAGCCGCTGCCGCACTGGCCTTGGTCCTGGGCATTCTGGCGCTGGACAAGGCCACCAGCACGCCGCTTGATCCGTTTCGCGCACCGCCGATACTGGCCCTGGGGTCGGGGCAGGCGTCGGGCGGGGCACATTGCGCCGCGTTGCCCTCCAAGTAACGGCCCCCTTGCATTATGCGCTAAGCTATTGTCTGTGAGCGGCGACGCAGACAAAGCTTGGCTTCATGGACCATTTTCGCCGTTACGCAATCTATTTCCTGCCCCAGCGCGCCGCTTGGTCGGATTTTGCCGCGTCTTGGCTGGGCTGGGACGCGGTACAGGGGCGGACATTGGCGCATCCCGATGTTCCGGGCCTGCCACTGTCGCTTGCCCAAATCACCGCAAGACCGCGACGATACGGCCTGCACGCCACGATCAAGGCTCCGTTTTATTTGGCCGAAAACACCACGGCTGCGGCGCTGTGCAATGCGACTGACGCACTTTGCGCCGCGCTTGCGCCGGTTGAACTGGGCGGATTAAGGATCGGCCGAATGGGCAGCTTTCTGGCGCTGCTCGCGCAGGAGGACTCGGCAGCGTTGTCGGATCTCGCGGCAAAGGTCGTGGCCGGACTGGATGACTTCCGTGCGCCGCCCAGCGATGCGGAATTGACCCGTCGCCGCGCCGCCCGACTGGACCCGCAACAGGAAAGACTTTTGCTGCGCTGGGGCTATCCCAATGTGATGGAGCGCTTTCGCTTCCACATCACCTTGACCGGCCGCATCCATCGCCACAATCTGGAACCGGTGCAGATCGCCCTTACCCAAACACTGGAACCAATTCTACCACAGCCATTTCAGCTCGCATCGCTTTGCGTCGTGGGCGAGGATGACACGGGCTATTTTCACAAAATCCATCGCGCCGACCTGACCGGAACCAAGACACTGTCAGTCGAATGACCGCGCCTGTATCGCTTGGGCCGTTTCGTCGGCATGTTTCAGCGTGCGCACCACCACCGGCACCAAAAGCGCGGTGATATTGCGCTCTAGCCCACGCGCCACCTGCGCCTGACGCACCTCAATCAGAACGCTGCGGACCAGCGGGATAAATCGCAGTGTGAGTGAGATTGCCAAGGCAATCCGCGTCTTGGGCACCCAGCCGGGCGCATGTTTCAGTCCCGCTTCGATCCCGTCGACAAATTCGCCCGCCGTAGTGGTCAAGGTGACCAGCGACGCGGCCAAAATCAGCAAGGCAAAGCGCGAGATAATGAATGTCGCCAGAGCCAGATCGGCCAGCCAGACCTGCACCGCAAAAATGGCCACCAAGATCCAGAAAGCCGGACGCAGCGCCGCAACCCCATGGTGCGGACGCAGACCCGCGACAGCAAATCCAGCAGCGACCATCAGCCCCGCAATCGCGATTACTGCCCAGTGATCGAACAAGAACAATCCGGTGCAGAACACCACCAGCGCCAGAATTTTAATCAGTGGTCGCGCGCGATGCAGCAGGCTGTCACCAAAGACGTAAAGATCGCTCAGCATTGCGCACCGGCGGTGTAACCCGCGATGACCGGATCAGGCAGGCCATCCGCCACCACTTGTCCACCATCGATATGCAGCACCCGGTCGAACCCATCCAGAAGATCCAGATCATGGGAAACCAGCACAATCTGTTGTTCCAGCTCATGAATTGCTGCCATAAAGCGGCGCTTGTTCCACAGGTCCAGCAGCGTTGTGGGTTCGTCCAGCACGATCAGGCGCGGGCGCATCACCAAGACCCCGGCGAGCGCGATCATCTGCTTTTCCCCCCCGCTCAACTGATGGGTAAGGCGGTCGCGCAGATGTTCAAGCTGAAACCGGCGCAGAACAGTGTCAATCCGCGCCCGCATTTCATCTTTACCAAGGCCGAGGTTCTTCAGCCCAAACTCCAGATCTTCGTGTACGATGGGATAAACGATCTGGTTGTCCGGGTTCTGAAACACGAAGCCGACATGACGGCGTAGCGCCTTGCTCCCGCCCTGCCCGTTCAGGGTAACCGAACCGTTTGTCGGCGTTTCCAACCCGTTGAACAGCCGGGCAAAGGTGCTTTTGCCTGATCCGTTGCGCCCGATAATCCCGATGCGCCGTTCGGACAGCGACAGATCGATCTCGGTGAGGATCGCCTGCCCATCCTTTTTGACGCTGACTTCACGGAACCGGATCATCGGCGCGCCCTCAGCGCGTTATGATCGGATAGGCGCGCCGGACCGTTACAATCACCCCTGCGGCGATGACGCTTTTGACGATGTCGCCGGGGATGAAGGCCAGCGAACCGCTCAGCGCGGTCAGCGGAGAAATCTTCGCCACCGTTGCGATCCAAGGGACGCCGACCGCATAGAGCACGACCACCCCGCCGCCCAGGCAGATTGCCAGCGCCACCGGAAAGCTCAGACTGTGCCAGAACTGTTCGGTCAGCCAGCCGATGACGAAGGCCGACAGCACAAACCCCACCAGGAACCCGCCGGTCGGCCCCATGAATACGCCGAAACCCCCGCGCCCGCCGGGCAGCAGTGGCAGGCCGATGGCGACCAGCGTCAGGAACAGAACCATGGCCAGCGCCCCGCGCCACGCACCCAGAACGCCACCCGCCAACATCACCCCCATCGATTGCGCCGTGATTGGAACGCCAATAACCGGCAATGTGATCGGCGGAAACACGGCAAGCGCCGCCATGATGGCTGCAAAAAGAGCAATAAAGACGGTATCGCGAGTATCCATGTCGGTCCCTCTGTTTCAATTTGGAACCGTTTACGCCGAAAATATCCGCTTTGCCACCGCCCTCTGCAAGCGCGATGCTACTTCTTGGTATCCGATTTCGGGCGCGTCAACTGGAACAGATCCGTACCGCGCGCATACCAGCCGCGCCCGTGCATCCTTGCGATCAGCCTCAGCGCCGGCGTGTCGACATGGAATCGATCCGCGTCGAGAATATACGCATCATTGATACGGATCGACAGCACCCGCCCGATCACCACGGTCTGACTCGGGCCGGTCACGATGCTGGATAGGTTCACGCATTCAAAAGATACCGGCGATTCCGCGATATGGGGCGGCCCGACATGGCGCGAGGCCAGCCGCGTCAGCCCGGCGGCTTCGAATTCGCTCACATCGCCGGGAGCGTCGATACTGGTCTGGTTCATTTTCTCTGCGACGCTTTCCGACACCAGATTCACCACGAACTCGCCGCGTGCAAGGATGTTGGTTGCCGTGTCCTTGAACCCTTTGACCGGATCGGCCTGAAGCCCCAGGGCGACCGTCGGCGGCGTGTGGCCCATGGCGTTGAAAAAGGAAAACGGCGCAGCGTTTACCGTCCCATCTGCCCCCAGCGAGGTCACCCAAGCGATGGGTCGCGGGGTGACCGTAGCGGTTAGAAGCTTATACCCCGCCATCGGGTCAAGATCGGCCAGATCAACCTGCATCAGACCTCCTCGCGCGAACGGCGACGCACCGCTGGTTTTGGCCGGTCATCGACCACCAATTCGAACACATCGGGGCGGGCATAATGGCCGGTCACGTCGAAATCATACTTGCCGCGCGCAATCGCGGTGGTATCGGCCTCGGCGTAAAGGATGGTTTCGCCCTCGAAATCCGGCCCGGCCAGAACCGTGCCCATGGGATCGATGATCACGCTGCCGCCGCGCATCATCACCGTGTCGGGATCATCGCCTAAGACCGATTCATGTTCTGCTCCGAAGGCACGGCGGGTGATATATTGGCACGCGCTCAGCACGAAACAGCGTCCCTCCAACGCGATATGCTGCATCGTTGCCAGCCAGGTATCGCGGGTGTCCGCAGTGGGTGCGCAGTAAAACGCTACGCCCTGAGCGTACATATGCATCCGCAGCGCGGGCATATAGTTTTCCCAGCAGATCACCGCGCCGATCTTGCCCAACGGACTGTCCACAGCTTCCATAGTGGACCCATCGCCAAAGCCCCAAATCAACCGCTCAGCCGCGGTCGGCATCAGCTTGCGATGCTTGCCAACCAACCCGTTCTTGCCGTCGAAATACAGCGCGGTGCAATAGAGTGTGCCACCATCGCGTTCGATACAGCCGATCACTGCAAAGAGGCCGGTCGCGGACGTGGCCTCGGCGATCATCGCCACCTCTTGGCCGTCAAGGTCAATCGCCGCCTCGTAATAGCGACGAAACGCCTCGCGCCCCTCTTGCGTGCGCAACCCGACCGGAGCGCCGAAAGACGCGCCTTTGGGGTAACCGCCCAGCAGCGCCTCGGGGAACACGATCAGTTGCGCACCGTTGGCAGCCGCCCGGTGCAAGGTTTCGACCACCTTCCCGGCGGTAGCGAGGGAATCGTCGGGATTTGCAGCGATTTGTGCCACTGCGACCTTGTGAATACTCATGTGATGCCCCCATTGCCGCCGAAAACCGGCCCAATACTGGTATTCTGCGCGCGAGGGCAATTGTCAAACTACCCGGCACCCGTTGCCTCACGAGCAATCATCGCCGGGCAGCGGCTCATCGGCGCGATTCCACGGCGTTTTAATCGGGATCTGTTTGCAGACCTCACGTAGCGCTGGTTTCAGTCCCTCTTCCAGCGTCGGATGATAGAATGGCAGATCCAACATCTGCCCTGCGGTCAATTCAGAGCTGATCGCCCAAGCCAGTTCATGTGCGAGATGTTCGCCATCGGGCAGGCAAAGCGCCGCACCCGTCAGCCTGCCATCCGTTCGCGCGGCATATATTTCGCAAAGGCCGTGCGCTTGCCCCATCACTCTAGCCCGGCCCTGATTGCCATAATCGGCACGGCCCGTGACCGTATCGCCATCGCCCGCTTCGGGAACCGCGCCAACCACCGCCGCACAGGGGCGACTGAACGTGATGGCCATCGGCACTGTGCGCTTGGTGGGGCGAAGGTCGGGATAGCAGGCGGCGTTGCGCCCCGCCACCGCGCCCTCGTCCGCCGCCTCATGCAGCACCGGGCGCAATCCATTGGCATCGCCCGCGATGAAAATCGCCGCGTTGCCACATTGCAGTGTCGCCGGGTCAATTTCCGGCATGCCGTTCTCGTCCAGTTCCAGCCCGGCCTTTTCCAGATCCAGCCCCTCCAGTTGCGGCGGGCGTCCGGCGGCGACCAGCAGGCGATCAAAGCGCGCGCTGCCGCCATCCCATGTCAGGCGCACGCCGTCGCCATCAGCCTCCGCCTCGGGGGCCTGTCCCAGATGAATCGCGAACTCGTCAGACAGGATACGGCACAATTCGGCGCTCGGTTCCTCGGGCAGACCGGCGACACGATTGCCCATGTCAAACACCTCGACCCGCACGCCCAGTCGTGCCAGCGCCTGCGCCAGTTCCAGACCCACCGCACCGGTGCCGATGACACCGACGGATTCGGGCAGGTCTTCCAGCTCAAAGATGTTGCGATTGGTCAGAACCTTGTCTTTTACCTCTTGGAACGCCCCCGGCAATGCTGGTTTCGCGCCGGTCGCCAACACTACCGCCCGCGCCCGGATCTGCGTGCCGTCATCCAATTCCAACTGCCCCGGCGCAACAAAGCGCGCATGGCCTTGCAGACGGACGCCGTCGGGCAACCGCGCGAATCCTTCTTTCACACCGCTCACGAACCGGTCGCGATGCTTGCGCACCCGGCGCATGACAGCGGCTCCATCGATCTGCGGAGTGGCTGTGATGCCAAAGCGCTGCGCCGCCCGCACCGCATGGGCAGCATCGGCGGCAGCAATCAACAGCTTGGACGGCATACACCCCACATTCGCACAGGTTGTGCCAGCGAATTCCGGGTCGATCAAACGTGTTGTAACGCCACGATCGCGGGCGTGTTTCTCGGCTACGATCCCCGCTGTGCCTGCTCCGATTACCGCAACATCGCAGATTTCAATCTCTTGCTTGGGGGACATGAAACCGACCTTTCTTTCCGGGAACACGATGTATGTAGATGACATAACGCCTTGCCCTTCGCGCCAGTTCCCCAAGCCGGAACCATTGCCACCCAGCCGGGTTAACTCGGTGACACCGCGAACCCGTGAAAAGGAGCCCAAGTTGTCCCATCAAGCCCTGGCCGCCGCGCGGCCCCTCGAGCCGACCCAGACCGCCCGCCATTTGCTGCGTGCAACTGGGAAGGGGGAACAGTATGAAAGGCCGTCCGGTCTATCTGGTTGATGGGGCGCGCACGCCTTTTCTCAAGGCACGCGGTAAGCCCGGCCCGTTCAGCCCAGTCGATCTGGCGGTGCAGGCGGGACGACCGCTGTTATTGCGCCAGCCGTTCAAGCGCACCGCCTTTGATCTGTGCATTCTCGGCTGTGTCAACGTGATCGCGGACGAGATGAACCCCGCCCGTATCGCCGCGCTTCGTCTTGGGCTCGGCGAGGCGATGGTGGCCTTTACGGTGCAGATCAACTGCGGCTCCGGGATGCAAAGCATCGACACCGCATTTCGCTATATCCGTGACGGCAGCCACGATTTGATCCTTGCTGGCGGCACCGAGGCACTGAGCCACGCGCCGCTGGTGCTGCGCCAAGAGGCGGTGGAGTGGTTCGGAAACTTCAACACGGCCAAAGGGCCGCTTGACAAGGTTCGTACCTTGTCCGGGCTGCGGCCGGATTTCCTCAAGCCCGTGCTGGGGCTAGAGCGCGGGCTGACCGACCCGATCACCGACCTGAACATGGGCCAGACCGCCGAGGTGCTGACGCATCGTTTCTCCATCACCCGCAGCGCCGCCGACACCTATGCCATGAACAGCCACCATCGCCTCGCCCGTGCCCAGCGCGAGGGCTGGTTGAAGGGAGAGGTCATGCCAGTGTTTGACCGCGACGGTGGCGCGTATCTCTGGGATGATGGTGTGCGCCCGGACACTGACATCGAGGTTCTGGCGAAACTCGAACCCGCATTCGAAAAGCCATTCGGCAAGGTCACGGCGGGAAATTCCAGCCAGATCAGCGACGGGGCAAGCTGGGTGATCCTTGCCTCGGAACAGGCGGTGGAAGCGCACGGGCTGACACCCCTCGCGCGGATCATGGACAGCCAATGGGCCGCGCTCGATCCCTCGATTATGGGGCTGGGGCCGGTACTGGCCAGCCAGCCGATCCTGCAACGCCACGGCTTCAACCGCGCCGACATCGACCTTTGGGAGCTGAACGAGGCTTTCGCTGCGCAGGTTCTGGCCTGCCTTGCCGCGTGGGAGGACGCGAGCTTCTGCCGCGAGGTCCTGGGCATGGAAGGTGCGTTTGGTCGGATTGACCACGACCGCCTGAATGTCGATGGCGGCGCGATCAGCCTGGGCCACCCGGTTGGCACCAGTGGCAACCGTATCGTGTTGCACTTGGCACATGCCCTGAAACGGATGGATAAAAAGCGCGGCATCGCCACCGAATGTATCGGCGGCGGACAAGGCGGCGCGATGATGCTGGAGGTCGCATGACCGACGTTCTGAACCACCTTCCCGATCCCGCCGACCGCCACCCGCCGCACCCCGATGGCGTGACCACATGGCGAATGGGGCGCGATGACGAGAACATCGCTTGGCTGCTGCTGGATTGCCCCGATAGCGGCACCAACACGATCTCGCAAACCGTGCTAAGTGATTTGGATTACATCCTGGACGGGCTGGAACATGACCACCCTCGGGCGCTGGTGCTTCGCTCAGCCAAACCGGCGGGCTTTGCTGCGGGGGCCGATCTCACCATGATCGCTGATATGAGCGGCGACGATGCAACCAAGCTGTTGCGGCAGGGCCATGCGGTGCTGGATCGGCTTGCCGCGCTGTCCGTTCCGACTATCGCGGTGGTGCATGGTGCGGCCCTTGGTGCGGGGTTCGAGATCGCTCTGGCCTGCGATCACCGCATCGCCGTGGAAGGCGCGAGTTTTGGTTTTCCCGAGGTGCAGTTGGGGCTGCATCCGGGGCTGGGCGGCACGTTTCGGCTGACCGCGCTGATCAACCCCGCCGCGGCGATGAAAATGATGCTGACCGGTAAACCCGCCCATGACCGCAAAGCAAAAGCATTAGGCATCGCCGATGCGGTGGTGCCCGAACGCCATGTCGCAAGTGCGGTGCGCCTCGCCTGCGCAGACAAGCTGAAAACCGGCATGCAAGGATTGCGCGCCACCGCCATGCGCACCCAAGCCGCCCGCACGCTGGCGGTGCGCAAGATGCGCAGCAAGACGGAAGAACGCGCGCCTCGCGATCACTATCCGGCCCCCCACGCGCTGATTGATCTTTGGGAGGAAAACGCCACTGACGCTAAGGCGATGCAGAAGGCCGAGATCGTGTCCTTCGCCAATCTTCTGAAAACCGACGCTGCAAAGAACTTGATCCGCATTTTCTTTTTGCGGCAAAATCTGAGGGCGCGTGCCAAGGGCGAGGATGGCATCGCCCATGTCCACGTCATTGGCGCCGGAGCGATGGGCGCCGAAATCGCGGCCTGGGCCGCGATAAGGGGCAAGCGCGTGACGCTGACCGATGTGAAACCGGAGCCGCTGGGTATGGCGGTGAAACGGGCTGTAAAAATCTGCCGCGAGAAACATCTCGACAAGATCGAAGCCCTTGCCGCGCTTGACCGGCTGATGCCTGATCCAGATGGCATCGGTTCTGCCCATGCCGATCTGGTGATTGAGGCGGTGCCGGAGAACCCCGAGCTCAAAGTGAAAATCTATGCGGATTTGGCAAAGCGGATGAAAAATGACGCGATCCTTGCCACCAACACCTCGTCGCTGCGACTGGCCGCTCTTGCGGGCGCGGTTGCCGATCCGGCGCAATTTGCGGGGCTGCATTTTTTCAACCCGGTCTCGCGAATGAAGCTGGTCGAGGTGGTCGCGCATGAGCGCTCCAGCCGCAAGGTTCTGGATCGGTTGCATGCTTTCTGCGGGGCCATCGACCGTTTGCCCGCGCCGGTACGCGACGATCCCGGCTTCCTCGTTAACCGCGTCCTCATGCCCTATCTGATGGAAGGGATGCTGCTGCTGGATGAGGGTCACCCGAAAGAAGTGATCGACGCCGCAGGCCTGCGTTTCGGCATGCCAATGGGACCGCTTGCGCTGGCCGATCAGATTGGGCTGGATATCTGTCTGGACGTGGGCGAAAATTTGAAAGCATCGCTCGACAAACCCCTGGCCGACGTGCTGCAACGCCTGCGCGACAAAGTGGAAAGCGGCGATACCGGGAAGAAGGCCGGTCAGGGTTTCTACGACTGGTCGGTTGGCACCCCGCGTCCCGATACCGACCGTACGATTCCCCACAGCATGACTGACCGGCTGATCCTGCCGCTGTGCGACGCAGCGATGGAATGTCTGCGCAACAAGGTGGTTGCGGATGCGGATACGTTGGACGCCGCCGTGATCTTCGCCACCGGCTTTGCGCCATTCCGGGGTGGGCCGTTACAATATGCCCGCAAGCGCGGCCCCGATCAAATCACCCGCATTCTGCGCGAATTGGCGGCGAAACACGGCGACCGCTTTATCCCCGACGAAGGCTGGACGCGGTTCGCCTGACCGGGACAACCTTCAGAAACTTGGCCCTTGCGCAAGTGTCAGGGGCTCAGATGGGCGACCCTGCCCACATTGGCGGCGCGAAACCATCGGATGATGGTCGCGCGCTCATCAGCTTCGATATGGGTGAGGTTGGCCGGTGGCATCGCGCGACTTATTCCGGCCTGAAGATAGATCTGCCGGGCCTCGCGCGCAATATCGGCGGCAGTTTCCAGATACACCGCTTTTGGTGCCCAGCGAATGCCGTCCCAAAATGGGTCGCGGGCATGACACATCGAACAGCGGCCCAGAACGATATCATGGACCTCGTCAAAGCCTTCGGCGCTTGCGTAACGCTGTTCATAGGGCGTCAGTTGCTGCATCTCGACTCTGTCATGCTCCCCGTCCCATGTGGAGGCGGTCGAAAGCCAGGCGATGATGATGAACAAAATCGCCGTGGCCGCCCACGTCCATGACGGCCCCTTGCCGGTGGCATGCAAGGTGTTGAAATAATGCCGGATCGTCACCCCGGTCAGGAATATCAGCGCGGCAATGATCCAATTATATTCCGTCGCAAAGGCGAGCGGATAGTGGTTAGACAGCATCAGAAACACCACCGGCAACGTGAGATAGTTGTTATGCGTGCTGCGCAGCTTGGCGATCTTGCCGTATTTCGGATCGGGGGTGCGACCTGCCTGCAAGTCTTGCACCACGATGCGCTGGTTTGGCATGATGATGAAGAACACGTTGGCTGTCATGATCGACGCGGTGAAGGCGCCCAGATGCAACAATGCGGCGCGCCCAGTAAAGACCTGATTATAGCTCCATGACATCGCCACAAGGACGATGAACAGCAACAGCATCAGCATTGTGGGTCGCTCGCCCAATGGCGATTTACACAGGAAATCATAGCAGATCCAGCCGAGTGTCAGCGAGCCGGCGGAAATTGCGATGGCCTGCCAGACTGCCAGATCTGCCTTGGAGGGATCGATCAGGAACAGCTCGGCCCCTGCCCAATAGACAATCATCAGCAGCGCGGCCCCCGAAAGCCATGTCGAATAGCTTTCCCATTTGAACCACACCAGATGCACGGGCAGGTTTTCTGGCGCCACCAGATATTTCTGGATGTGATAGAACCCACCGCCATGCACCTGCCACTCTTCGCCATGAGCTCCGACCGGCAGATGCGGCGCCTTCTTCAGGCCCAGATCCAGCGCAACGAAATAGAACGAGGACCCGATCCACGCGATGGCGGTGATAACGTGCAGCCAGCGCACCGCGAAGGCCAGCCAATCCCACATGATTGCCAGATCATACATCAGCTATCCCCCCGCGCTTTCGTCTGAGACTATCCAATACGACGTTATCATACTATATTTGACACTCAGCAAAGAGCGTCAAAAAAAGCCGGACAATGTCCTATTTCAATAATATCCGAACATTTGTGCGCATCTACGAACTGGGCAGCATGTCGGCAGCGGCGCGCGACCAGCGCATATCGCCAGCGGTTGCATCGGCCCGCATCGCCCAGCTTGAGACTTATCTCGACGTCCGGCTGTTCCAGCGCACCACGCGCAGCCTGACCCCAACCGAACAGGGGCGGATCTTTTACGATGGCGCAGCCCGCGTGCTCGAAGCGGTCGCGGAAGCCGAGGCCAGAGTCGGTGAGGTCACCGAAAACCCGCGCGGAACATTACATATCGCGGCGCCTTTGGGGGTCGGGCGGCGCCTGATCGCGCCGCATATGCCAGACTTTGCCCAAGCCTATCCGCTGGTGGACGTCCGGCTGCGACTCAGTGACCGCAAGCTGGACCTGACCGCCGAGGGGCTGGATATCGCGTTTTTCCTGGGCCGCCCGACGGATTCCAACCTGCGCATCCGCAAGATTTCGGAATGCCGCCGCATTCTTTGCGCCAGCCCCGCCTATATTGCGGCCCATGGCCACCCCAGACGCGCGAGCGAGATCGAGCGCGGGCAGCACAATTGCCTAAACCTGCGCTTTCCCGGCGCGAGCGAGTTTCAATGGGAGCTGGAAACCGAAGATGGCCCGCGCAAGTTCGACGTCCGTGGTCGCCTTGAAAGCGACGACGGCGATGTACTGACCGACTGGGCGTTGAATGGTGTCGGGATCGCGATGAAACCAGTTTTTGAAATTGCCGACCATCTGCGCTCGGGCGCGCTGGTGCATGTGGTTGAGGAAACGCCGCCCCTGCCGGTGCAGATGGCGGTGCTTTATACGCATCGCCGATTTCAAGACCCTAAGGCGCGGCTGTTCATGGAGTTCATGATAAACCGCATGGCCGACGCGTTGGCCGACACGCAGATCGGCTGACAGGTCGGCTTAACTGCCGCGATAGGTGGAATAGCCAAATGGCGACAGCAGGAGCGGCACATGGTAATGCGCCGCTTCGGACATGCCAAAACGCAACGGCACAAGATCAAGGAACCGGGGGCTGTCGGCGCTGACCCCGAAGCGATCCAGATAATCGCCGCAGTGAAACACCAACTCGTAAACGCCGATCTGAAACTCGCTTTCCGGTAGGATATGCTGATCGGTGCGTCCGTCGGCATTGGTCACCAATGTGCGCAGCGCGACGCGTTTGTCGCCGTCAATGCGAAACAACTCAATTTGCAGCCCCTCGGCGGGGCAGCCCCGTGCCGTGTCCAACACATGTGTCGTCAGAGACCCGCCCATATTGCACCCCTTTTGGTTGTTGATGTGTCAGGATGCGACGACATTATGGAAAACAGAAGCCCGCATTTCATGACAATGTATTGGGTTTTTATTGATAATCAGACGTTAATTTCTGCTTTATCATGACGCTAGGACAAGGAGAACGCAAATGAACCGGTATCCCCGCGACATGCACGGATATGGCGAAACCCCACCCGATCCGAAATGGCCGGGTGGCGCAAAGATCGCGGTGCAGATCGTCGTCAATTATGAAGAGGGCGGCGAGAACAACACGCTGCATGGCGATTATGCCTCAGAGGCGTTTCTATCAGAGATCGTCGGCGCGGCACCGTGGCCGGGGCAGCGGCACTGGAACATGGAATCAATCTATGAATATGGCGCGCGGGCCGGATTCTGGCGATTGCATCGCTTACTCAAGGACATCCCTATTACCGTCTATGGCGTCGCCACGGCACTGGCGCGGTCCCCGTCGCAGGTGGAAGCGATGCAGCAGGCCGGTTGGGAAATCGCCAGCCACGGCCTGAAATGGATCGAATACAAGGATACCGATCCCAAAGTGGAAGCCGCCGACATGGCCAAGGCGATCCGCCTGCATAGCGAGGTCACCGGCCGGCCGCCGCGCGGCTGGTATACGGGCCGCTGTTCCGCCAATACGGTGCGGCTGGCGGCCGAGACCGGGCAATTTGCCTATGTTGCCGACAGCTATGCTGATGATCTGCCCTATTGGGTCGAAATCGGTGACCATGATCAACTGATCGTGCCCTATACGCTGGACGTCAACGACATGCGCTTTGCCACGCCCCAAGGGTTCAACGCGGGTGATCAGTTCCTCGACTATCTCAAGGCCAGCTTTACCGCGCTTTACCGCGAGGGGCTGGAAGGCGCGCCCAAGATGATGTCGATCGGCTTGCATTGCCGTCTGATCGGGCGACCGGGACGGATTGAGGCATTGCGCGAGTTTCTGGAATTCGCACAAAGCCATGATGACGTCTGGTTTGCCACCCGCGAGCAGATCGCCGACCACTGGGCCAAGGTCCACCCGCACCAACGCCGCGAGCGGCCCAGCCGGATCGAGCTGGCTGAGTTCGTTGAGCGATATGGCAGCATCTTTGAACACTCCCCCTGGGTTGCCGAAGCAGCGCACGTGTTAGAACTTGGCGCTGCGCACGATACCGCCATCGGGTTGCACAACGCGCTGTGCCGTGTGTTCCGCGCCGCCCCGGAGGACCGTCGCCTTGCCGTGCTGACCGCCCATCCGGACCTTGCCGGCAAGCTGGCGCAGGCCAAGCGCCTGACCGCCGAAAGCACCTCAGAACAGGCGGTGGCGGGTTTGGACGCCCTGACCGATCAAGAACGCGCGAGCTTCACCGATCTGAACGAGCGCTACATGGCGAAACACGGCTTTCCCTTCATCATCGCGGTGCGCGATCATGACAAGGCCAGCATCTTAGATGCGTTTCGCCGCCGCATCGACAACGACCGCGACACCGAATTTACCGAAGCCTGCCGTCAGGTCGAACGCATCGCCCTGCACCGCCTGAAGGATCTATTGCCATGACCCATATACTTCATACCGCTCCGCTGACCGCCACCGCCTTCGCCCCATATGGCGATGTGCTTGCAGCCGAGGACGCCCCTGACAAGCTGATCAATCAGGGACTTTGCGGACGCCATCACGATCTCGCAAAACTCGATTTTGGCGACGGGCGCGCCGGGATCAGCCTGTTTGATGCCCAAGAACGCGCGCTGCCCTTCACCCTCGATATGATGGAACGACACCCCGAGGGCAGCCAAGCCTTTGTGCCGATGCAGCGCAACCCGTTTCTTGTGGTCGTTGCGCCTGACCAAAACGGCGCTCCGGGCACGCCTCTGGCGTTTCTGGCGCAGCCCGGTCAGGGTGTGAACCTGCACCGCAATGTCTGGCACGGTGTTTTATGCCCGCTGAACGGCCCCGGCCTATTCGCGGTGATTGACCGGATCGGAGACGGGACCAATCTCGAAGAACACTGGTTCGAGACACCTTGGATCATCGAACGCTAAAATCGCACGAAAGAGATTGTCGAGAAACGGCCAAGGGCAGCGAACGCCTGGCCGTTTCTTTTTCCGCCATGGATACTGGCAGATATTCTGCCGCGCCGGCGGGCTATATGGATGGCCGCAACTAGGTCGCGGCCCGCATCAGATTTCCACCTCGGTGGCGACGCCTTGCTCGACCGCCAGATCCACGACAGCCGCCGCGACCGCCAGATCCTGCAGCCCAACGCCGGTGCCGTCGAACAGCGTAATCTCATCGTCCGAGCTGCGCCCCACGTGCTTGGCGTTGATGACCGCACCGAGCTCGGTGATGTCCTCGGCCCGGATCGTCTGGTCACCGATCGCATGCTGGCATTCGCCAATCGATATCGATTGCGCGACTTCGTCGGTGAACACCGTCGCTTGGCCGATCAGCGCGCTCTCGACCTCTTGCTTGCCTTTGGTATCGGTGCCCATACAGGCCACATGGGTTCCCGGCTTTACCTGCGCTGCGCTGAGGATCGGATCGAAGCTGGATGTAATGGTCACGATCACATCGCTGACCGCGCCCAATTCGTCCAGTGTAACCGACTCAAACGCCAGCCCCATTTCATCCGCCACAGCGCGCAGCGGCTCAACCTTATCCGCGGTGCGGTTCCAGGCCACGATCCGCTCGAACGGGCGCTGCTCGGCCACCGCGCGCAATTGGTAAGCCGCCTGATGGCCTGCCCCCACGATGCCCAACACACGGGAATCTTCACGTGCCAGATGCGCAACCGACACCGCCGAAGCCGCCGCCGTACGCAGCGCAGTCAGCAGGTTTCCTCCAACCACCGCGCGGCATTGCCCGGTATCCGCATCGAACAGGAAAATGGTGGACTGGTGGTTCGTCAGCCCCTTTGCCGCGTTTCCGGGCCAATATCCGCCCGACTTAAGGCCAAGGTTCAGCGCTGCCCGGTCAAAGCCGGACTTGAACCCGTAAAGCGCATCGGCGTGACCGATTGCCTCCCGCACCACGGGGAAGTTATAGGCACTGCGCGCCGCCATTGACGCAAAGACCTCTTCGACCGCTGTAAAGGCCGCGTCTCGCGTCATCAGATTTGCAATTTCTTTTTCGGGTACGATAATCATCTACGATTACCCTTTCTTTATATTCGCCGGAGCGTGCGTTGCCGCACGCCCCGTTTTTATCGAGATCAAAACACCTTGCCGCGCGCCGAAACCGGCCACAGGGTTTCAACCTTGCCGCCGCGCACGCCGACATAATAGTCGTGGACGTTACAAGTCGGGTCGCAATGACCAGGCACGAGGCGCAGCTTTTCGTTGATCTTCAGCACGCCGTCTTTGTCTTCAACATTGCCATGCTCATCGGAACACTTGATGTATTTGACATCGTCGCGACCATAGATGAACGGCAATCCGCTATCGACCGACTGCGCTTTCAGACCCGCATCCACGATGGCCAATTGTGGCTTGGCGTGGCTCATCACCGATGTGAGGATGAACAACGCATTTTCCCACTCACCCTGATCGATCCGGTTGCCCTCTGCATCGTGAATACGGCCATAATCCGCATCCATGAAGGCATAGGAGCCGCACTGCAATTCATTGTAGACGCCCGAATTGCTTTCGAAGTAATAGCTTCCGGTGCCGCCGCCCGAGACGAATTGCGGCTCCAGCCCTTCAGCTTTCAGCCCTTCAATCGCGTCCGTGACCTGCGCGATAGCGGCAT
The DNA here is from genome assembly GCF_016307205.1 of Pontibaca salina. Classification (GTDB taxonomy): domain Bacteria; phylum Pseudomonadota; class Alphaproteobacteria; order Rhodobacterales; family Rhodobacteraceae; genus Pontibaca; species Pontibaca salina. Next base: position 255,579 of record NZ_JAEIJD010000001.1, read on the forward strand.
CCAGCTTGGCTTTGCGGTCCTCATAGCTGTCCATGTGCTGCATCGCGCCCTGATAGGCCTGCAACCCGGTGAACTTCAGCCCTTCGGCCGCGTCGATCGCCTTGGCAATTTCCACAACTGCAGATGTGGTCGTCACGCCGCAGCGTCCGGCGCCGCAGTCGATTTCGACATAGCAATTGATTGTCGTGCCATGTTTCTGCGCTGCGGCCGAAAGGTCTGGCACATTGGTCACATCATCCACGCAAACGGTGATGATCGAGCCCATTTTGGGCAGCCGTGCCAAACGGTCAATCTTGGCGGGATCACGGACTTGGTTCGACACCAGAACGTCCTTGATGCCGCCGCGCACGAAGACTTCGGCCTCGGAGACCTTCTGGCAGCAGACGCCGACAGCGCCGCCCAGTTCTTCCTGCAATTTCTGCACGTCCACGGATTTGTGCATCTTGCCATGGCTGCGGTGGCGCATTCCGTGGGCCTTGGCGTAATCGCCCATCTTCTTGATGTTGCGCTCCAGCGCATCAAGATCGAGGATCAGGCAGGGCGTCTGAATATCAGCCTCGTCCATGCCGGGCACGGCGGGAACGTCAAAACCGACTTCCAACTCGCTATAATCTAGATCTTTCATAACTTTCTCCATTGGTTCAGAGTTCACTGCGCCATCCACGGCAACCGCATCAGATCGACATTGCCGCCGGTCAGTATGACGCCCACGCGCTTGCCTGCGAAAACGTCGGGATTTTTCAAGATCGTGGCCAGCGGCACCGCGCTGCTGGGTTCGATCACGATCTTCATGCGCTTCCAAGTCAGCAGCATCGCATCGATGATTTCCTGCTCGCTTGCGGTCAGGATGTCGCTAACATGTTTGCTGACAAACTGCCATGTCAGGTCTTTCAGCGGCACCTTTAGCCCGTCGGCCACGGTTTCGGGCGCATCATCAGCGATGATATACCCGGCGCGGAAACTGCGCGCCGCGTCATCGGCCTGTTCGGGCTCTGCGGCGATGATCTTCACCTCCGGCGCAAGATTGGAAAGGGTCAGACAGGTGCCCGAAATCATTCCGCCGCCACCGATTGGGGCCATCACGATATCGGGCGCACCACCAAAATCCTCCATCTGCTCCAGCAATTCGCGCGAACAGGTCCCCTGCCCCGCGATCACGCGCGGATCATTATAGGGATGCACAAAATCGCTGCCGGTTTTCGCCTGTACCTCGGCGAATACCGCCTCGCGCGAGGTGGTCGAGGGCTCGCATTCGGTGATGATGCCGCCATAGCCACGCACTGCATCTTTCTTGGCTTGCGGTGCCGTGTGCGGCATGACCACGTTGCAGGGAATACCCCGCTGCCCCGCCGCATAGGCCAGCGATAGCGCATGGTTCCCGGAAGAATGGGTCGCCACCCCCTTGCTGGCCTGCTCGTCCGACAGCCCAAACACTGCATTCGAGGCGCCGCGCACCTTGAACGCACCGGCCTTCTGCAAGTTCTCACACTTGAAGAACATTTCACACCCTGCCAGCGCGTTCAGGTGGCTGGACGTCAGCACCGGCGTGCGGTGGATATGCGGCCGGACACGATCATGCGCTGCCAGCATGTCTTCGAAGGTAGGGATGTACATCGGCCTGTCGGTCATTACGCTACTGCCTTTTCTGCTTTGCTTGAGCCGTGGCGGTAATATTCCTGAGCTGCCGCGACGCCCGAGCCCAATTTCACATTCAGTCCCAGATCGACCATGACCATTTCCGCCACGCCCAACCCCGAGAGCATCATCGCGTCAGTCAGGCTGCCCAGGTGGCCGATGCGGAACACCTTGCCCGCAACCTCGCCCAAGCCAACCCCAAAGGCCATGCCGTATTCGTTGGCGGCGCGGGTCACGATATCGGTGGCATTGAACCCCTCGGGCGTGCGGATGGCTGTCACCGTATCGGAATACAGATCGGGCGACTGCGCGCACAATTCCAGCCCCCAGGCAGCGGCGGCACGGCGCACACCTTCGGCAATGCGGTGGTGACGGTCAAACACATTGTCCAACCCCTCGTCTCGCAACATGTCGAGCGACAGCTTCAAGCCATTCATCAGGCCAAACGGCGGCGTGTACGGATAACCATTATTGGCATAGCCCTGCGCCATATCACCAATATCCAAAAAGGTGCGCGGCAGGGCAGCACTCTGACTGGCTTTCATTGCCTTGTCGCTGAAACCAATGATGGCAAGACCAGCGGGCAGCATAAACCCCTTTTGCGAGCCCGTAACGGCCGCATCCACGCCCCACTCATCGAAACGGAAATCCATTGACGCGATGGAACTCACGCCATCGACGAACAGCAGCGCCGGATGGTTCGCGGCGTCGAGCGCCGCGCGCACGGCGGCGATGTCGGATTTGACGCCGGTCGCGGTTTCGTTATGGGTGACCAGAACGGCCTTGATCTTATGATCTCGGTCGCTTTTCAGGATCTCTTCGTATTTATCGGCAGGCAGCCCAGCACCCCAAGGGGTTTCGACAACCCGCACATCCAGCCCATGGCGCTGGCACATGTCGATCCAGCGGTGGCTAAACATGCCGTTGCGCGCGGCCAAGACTCCGTCGCCCGGCGATAGCGTGTTGGTCAGCGCGGCTTCCCAACCGCCGGTGCCCGTCGCGGGCAAGATGAAGATATGCGCAGAATCAGATTTCAGGACCTCGCGGACACCTTCGAGACAGGGGTGCAGGATCGCACCAAACTGCGGCGAACGGTGGTCGATCGTGGGCATGTCACACGCCTTGCGCAACACCTCGGGCATATTGGTCGGGCCGGGAATGAATACCGGATTCTGAAGGCTCATCGTTATCTCCATCGGACAGTTTCCCTTATATACTAGCGCCCCGCGCCAATCCGGGCAATTTTTTTGAAATTGTTTTTCATTTTTTGGAATTTCGGAAAAGTAGTGCATTGTCAAACGGTTAGGTTTTTCATATGGTGAAACACGATTTCAACACTCCAAGGGAAGATTCAATGGAACGCCATAGCACGCCTGATGAACCCGAACGCAGACCGCGTGGCAGACCCCGCGCCTTTTCGCAAAGAACTGAACAGAACACGATCAAATCTCTGGATCGCGCACTCGTGGTTTTGGCCCGGTTGGCTCAGGTCGAAAGCGCTTCTCTAAGCGAGTTGGCCCAGTCGCTGAACGAGTCGCCCGCAACACTTTATCGGGTGCTGACCACCTTTGCCCTGCACGATATCGTCGAGCACGAGGAATCAACGCAGACCTGGCAAATCGGAGCGAACGCATTCCTGATCGGCTCGGTTTTCTTGCGACGCACCAGTTTGGTTGATCGCAGTCGCCCGATCCTGCGCGCCCTGATGGAGCGCACCGGAGAGACCGCGAATCTTGGCGTCAAGAACGAGGACGCAGTGCTGTTTCTTTCGCAAGTGGAAACCCACGCGCCGATCCGGGCGTTCTTTGCCCCCGGCACCCTGTCGCCCCTACACGCCTCGGGAATTGGCAAGGTGCTGCTGGCCCATGCGCGCCCCGAATTGCTGGAGCGTTTTCTCTCGGCAAACCTAGAACAGTTCACTCCGCATACCCTCTGGGAACGCGACGCCCTCCGCGCCGATTTGGAAAAGGTTCGCGCGCGCGGCTACTCGGTCGATGATCAGGAGCGCAATATGGGGATGCGTTGCATTGCCGCCCCAATCCGCAATGCCCATGACGAAGTCATTGCCGGGCTTTCGGTCTCCGGCCCGATCACCCGTGTGCTAAGCGAAGAGGTTGCAACACTGGCTGACGCGGTGATTGAGGCCGCAGATGCGGTTTCTGCGGCCATCGGCGCACCGCTCTCCCCACGCCCCGGCTGAGCGTGCGATCCGGATCATCTGCCCGGCGTCAGCTTCATGTGGCGGTTGACGTCCTTGTAAAGCAAATAGCGAAACCGCCCCGGCCCACCGGCATAACAGGCTTGCGGGCAAAAGGCGCGTAACCACATGTAATCGCCCGCCTCGACCTCGACCCAATCTTGGTTCAAGCGATAGACCGCCTTGCCTTCCAGCACGTACAGGCCGTGTTCCATCACATGTGTTTCCAGAAACGGAATGACCGCGCCGGGCTCGAAGGTGACGATATTCACATGCATGTCATGGCGCAGATCGTCCGGGTCGACAAACCGGGTTGTGGCCCATTTACCGTCGGTTTCTGGCATCACAACGGGTGTAATGTCCTGTTCGTTCAACACCAGCGGCTCAGGCCGATCCAGCCCTTTGACTGCCTCATAGGTTTTTCGCACCCAATGGAACCGGGTCACCGCGCCGCTGTCATTGCTCAATGTCCAATCGGCACCGGCGGGCAAATAGGCATAGCCGCCTTCGTCCAGTGCATGGGTTTTGCCATCAATCGTCAGGGTAAAACCACCCTCGACCACAAACAGTACGCCCTGCGCGTCCGCATCGGTCTCAGGCTGAGCGCTGCCGCCGCCCGGCTGCACCTCCATGATATAATGCGAGAACGTCTCGGCAAAACCGCTCAGCGGACGCGCAAGAACCCACAGACGGGTCTGATTCCAGAACGGAAGCAAACTGGTCACGATATCGCGCATCGTGCCTTTGGGGATGACCGCATAGGCATCGGTGAACACGGCACGGTCGGTCAGCAATGTGTGCTGGTCGGGATGCCCCCCGGTCGGCGCGTAATAGCTTGGCTTGGTCATGGTTGGTCCTTTATGTGGTCTTGTGAATCCTTCCACGAAAAGGATGGGCGGTTAAGACGGTAAATCCATGAAGGATTATTTGGAACGTTTTGATAATTCGCTCGACTATATTGGTCGGATCAACAATCCCCGCTTTCCGCCCGGCGTCCGCGCTTGATATGAACGCGTATTGTCTCGGCCAGAAGGCCCGCAATCAGACCCGCGAACGCACCGAAAAAGAAGGTGACCACTGCCGCGCAGCCGATCACCGGACGGCAATCGGGGCGCGCATCGAACATGCGACGACTAAGCACCAGATCGGCGGCGGCATAGAGCAGCAGCGCCCCCACCACCGGCAGCGGGATCCGCATCAGCCAATCCATGACCTTCGGCCCGGCCAAGGCTCCGGCCCCACACAATAGCGCCAGCAGGAGCGGCGCTGCTGCCCCGCGGGCACCAAAGCGGTGATGTGCTGTGACTCCCCCCGCCCCGTGACACATCGGCAGGGCTCCTAAAGGCACGAATATCAGGTTCAGTATGCCAGTTGTTGCCGCCAGACGCCGCTCGCTGACACGCGCAGCATGGTTGGGATAAAGCGCACGGGCAACAGCCGCTGTCACCACCACGGCATTCAGCAAGGTCAGCGGCAATTGCGCGGCAATGCCCGAGACGATGAAGCCAAGCGCGCTGCCGCCCTGCGCCACGATCACCTGCGATGCCGGGATCTGCGCCGGACCCAGCAACACTGCCGCGATCAGCACCACTGGCACCCACGGCCCGCGCGGCGCAATCAGCGACAGCGCCAGCACCGCCAGCGCTGGGACCGCAAGCCCCCAGTGCTGTGCCATCAGTCCCAGCGCAACCCACCCCAGAATCAGCCCCAGCCCCGCTTGCAACCCGGTGATAACCGATTGCGGAATTGCCCGCGCCGCGTTCGCGAACCGCGCATTCGACGCAAACAACAGCAGCGCCAATCCGATGGCCGCGCCCGACCATGCGATCTCCGATACGCCCAGCCCTCCGGCAATGATCATGGCGCCCAGCGCCTTCATCGGCTGCACCGCTATCGGCACCCGATAGATTAGCGCCACCATCGCATAGCCAGCGGCAAAGCCTAAGAAAACCGGCGCGGGCATCAACACTCCCGCCCCGACGATGGCGACCACATAGGGCAGAAAAGTGCCCAGATCGCCAAACGATCCGGAAATTTCTCCGCTGATCGCGCGCAATCGGTGCTGTTGTATCTCTGGGCGTTCTGTCATTGGTAGCTGGGCAACCTGTCATGGCTCGCCACCTATCCTTGCATGTCCAGCGCCGGCGGAAAAGCCAGCCGACAGTGGTGCCGGAAGGGGCGAATCGGGGATGGAATATCCCATTCAATGTAGTAGATTTTCAGTCAACTAACGAACGGAAGGGCAGATATGGAGAGCTTCACGGCGATCCTGGCGGAAGCTTTGGGCTTGATTCTGTCGGGTGACCAGGCAGTGATCGACATTGTTCTGCTGTCGCTGCGGGTGACGCTGACTGCGGTAGTGCTGGCCTGTCTCATTGGCCTGCCGTTGGGCGCGATGGTTGGTGCGTTCCGCTTTCCGCTGCGCACTGCGGTGATTGTGACCATGAATACCATGATGGGGTTGCCGCCGGTGGTCGTGGGGTTGGTCGTCTACCTGATGCTATCCGCTGCGGGGCCACTGGGGCCGCTGGCCCTTCTTTACACGGCGACGGCGATGGTTATCGCCCAGACCATTCTCGTTACCCCCATCGTTGCTGCCCTGACACGTCAAGTGGTCGAGGATCTGAATGAGGAATATGCTGAACAGTTCGCGTCAATGGGCATCGGGCCGGTGCGGCGGATCATGGCGCTGCTGTGGGATGCGCGCTATAGCCTGTTGACGGTGGCACTGGCCGGGTTTGGACGCGCGGCAGCCGAGGTCGGGGCGGTGATCATTGTGGGGGGCAACATCAACCACGTCACCCGAGTCATGACCACGACCATTGCGCTTGAAACTTCCAAGGGCAATCTGCAATTGGCGCTGGCGCTGGGCCTTGTCCTGCTGGTGATCGCCGTGGTGGTGAACGGGCTGGTCTATGCGATCCGGGGTTCGGCGACGAGAGCAGCCTATGCATGATCCCGCGCCAATGCCAGAGGTACAGAACGACGAGGAAGTTCCGCTTCTTGGCGCGCAGAGGCTCGGCTTTTCGGCGGGCAGTCAGCGCCTGATCCGCGACATTGATCTGACAATTCGCGCAGGCAGCCGCACCGTCATCATGGGCGCGAACGGCTCCGGCAAGAGCCTGCTATTGCGCCTATTGCACGGCCTTATACCGCCGACCGAAGGGCACGTCGAATGGTGCGAGCGTCCGCTGGACACAGCGGCGCGCAACGAACAGGCGATGGTATTCCAGCGCCCGGTCATGATGCGCCGCTCGGTCGCGGCCAACCTGCGCTTTGCCTTGTCCGCGCGCGGCATCCGCGGTGCTGAACGCGCCGCGCGCGAAGCCGAGGCAATCGCGTCAGCGCGCCTTGAACACTTGGTCAATCGACCCGCCCGCGTGCTGTCGGGAGGCGAACAGCAGCGGCTGGCGATGGCGCGGGCACTGGCCTGCGCACCACGGCTGCTGTTTCTTGATGAGCCGACCGCCAGCCTCGACCCGGCTTCGACCCATGCCATCGAACAGATCATCGATCAGGCACATGATGATGGCGTGACCATCGTGCTAGTCACTCATGACGCCGGGCAGGCGCGCCGCATGGGGCAGGATCTGGTATTTCTCGATGCCGGGCGGATCGTGGAAACCGGCCCGGTCGCGCAGGTTCTTGACGCTCCAAGCTCGGCCGCCGCGCAGGCTTGGCTCGGTGGTCGACTGTATCTCGATCCAACTCACTCAAGCCAAACCTGAACCACAAGGAGTTTATTATGTTCAGACGCAGTTTCTTCGGCGTTGCCGCCGCCGCATTGACGGCTTTAGGGCTTGGAGAGCCAGCAACGGCGCAGAGTGATTTTATCATTGTCCAATCCACCACATCGACACAGAATTCGGGTCTATTCGACTACATCTTGCCGAAGTTCACCGACAACACCGGAATCGAAGTCCGCGTCGTCGCTGTGGGCACTGGGCAGGCGATCCGGAACGCCCGCAACGGTGACGGCGATGTTCTGCTGGTCCACGCCAAGCCCGCTGAAGAGAAGTTCGTGGCCGACGGGCAAGGAGTCAGCCGCGCCGATGTGATGTATAATGACTTCGTCATCGTTGGCCCGGCATCCGACCCCGCCAAGGTCGCAGGGATGTCCGATGCGGTTGCCGCCCTGAGCAAGATCGCCGAGACGCAAGCGACCTTTGCCTCGCGCGGAGATGACAGCGGCACCCATAAGGCCGAGCTGCGCCTTTGGGACGAGGCCGGTGTCGATGCCACCGCCGCCTCGGGCGACTGGTATCGCGAAACCGGCTCGGGGATGGGGGCAACGCTGAATACCGGAACCGGCATGAACGCCTATATCTTGACCGACCGCGCGACCTGGATCAGCTTTGGCAACAAAGGTGATTATGATATTTTGGTCGAGGGCGACCCAACATTATTCAACCAATATGGTATTATTCTGGTGAACCCCGAAAAGCATCCGAACGTGAAGGCCGAGCAAGGTCAGAAATTCATTGACTGGATGCTCTCCGAAGAAGCGCAGAATGCCATCGCTTCATTCGAGGTGGACGGGCAGAAACTGTTTTTCCCGAATGCTGATAAAGGCTGACTGAACATGGATATCGGCGGCATCACGCACCCGCTATCGGCCCGGAACGATGCTGCCGGTAGTCTGGCGGTGGCGATCCAGTCGGGACAGTGATGCTGCCGAATACGGGTCGCCATTCTTGCGCCCGGCAACCAGGCAGACCGATAGCCGGCATATTTGCGGGTCAGAATCAGCCTTTGATCGTGCCGGTTACTTCATGCTCCAGATCCAGTTCCTTAATCGTGACCACCGCGCGGACCGGGAATTCCTTGCCGTCGACGTCACCCGCTTCGCGCATTGCTTCCTCGATTGCCTGCTGCGAGGTTACGCCCACCTGTTTGAGGAACTTGCGCATCGACATGTTGAAACTTTCGCTCATTCTCTTCTCCTTTTGCTGTTTCCGACCGCATGGCCAGCCGCACCACGAGGGGCGTGCAACCATATTCCGACTCAATTTCGGTGAATGCAACTCTTGCGGCGATCACCGCTTAAGATTGGCTTAAGCCACAGACGGCAAGCCGCGCGCATGACACAATCCGCATCCTCCCCCCTGCCCCCGCTCTTGCGCCTGTTTCTGGTGGCGCTCTTTGCTCTGCTCTGGACCGGCGCGGCGCTGGCGCAATCGAGCTGGAGCCGCCCCGCCGCGCCCCTGCCGGTGGCCGAAGCGTTGCAGCTTGACGTGACCGAGAGCGTGGATGGGCGGCGCCTGCTGACATGGCGGATCGCCAAGGGGTATTATCTCTATCGCGACTATCTCGCCGCTGAAACCGCCGACGGTGAAAAGCTGAATCTGGATACCCCGCCCGGCACGGTTAAGGACGATCCCACCTTCGGCACCGTCGAGGTATATTTCGACTCGGTGCAGGCGTTTTTGCCCGCTGCTTCGGGCCCGATCACGATCACCTATCAGGGCTGTCAGGATGGCGGCATTTGCTATCCCCCGGTGACCGAGACGCTGGCCGCGCTGGAAACCGCCGCACAGCCGGCACAATCTCTGACATTGGCGCAGGACCAAAGCGGCCTGGATGGGCTGCAAGCACGCGGCGGGACGCTCTTGGTGTTTGCGGGTTTCCTCGGCTTCGGTCTGCTTCTGGCCTTCACGCCCTGCGTCTTCCCGATGGTGCCGATCCTTGCCGGACTGCTGGCCAGTCAGGGCGAGACCCTGAACGCACGACGCGGCGCGATGTTGTCGGGAGCCTATGTTCTGGCAATGGCCGCGGCCTTCGGCCTGCTCGGCGTCGCAGCAGCGTGGTCAGGGCAGAACCTGCAGATGGTGCTGCAATCGCCGGCAGCAATCTGGACCGTCGCGGCTATTTTCGTGCTATTGGCGCTGTCGATGTTCGGGCTGTTCGAAATCGGCCTGCCCACGGCTTGGACCAACCGGCTGTCTTCGGTCGGCGCGGCGCGGCGCGGCACATTGGCCGGCGCTTGGGCGCTTGGGTTTACCTCGGCATTGATCGTCGGCCCCTGTGTCACTGCACCGCTGGCGGGCGCTTTGCTTTACATCGCGCGGACTGGCGATCTCGCGCTTGGCGCGGGGGCGCTGTTTGCGCTTGGCCTTGGGCAAGGTATTCCGCTGCTGATCGCGGGCACGTTTGGCGCGCGCTATCTGCCCCGTGCGGGCGGGTGGATGGATGGGGTAAAGCGGGTTTTCGGTTTTGTTTTTCTGGGCATGGCGCTCTGGCTGGCCGGGCGTCTGCTGGACGGGCCGCTGATTCTGGCGCTTTGGGCCGCGCTGCTGGTGGCTGCCGGCATTTTCGCAGGGGCGATGGATCTGCTGCCGGCGGAGACGGGACCGCTGCGGCGGATGCTGAAAACGGGCGGTGTTCTGGCGCTGCTGGCCGGGGCGATCATGGCTTTCGGCGCGGCGCTTGGCGGCACCGATCCGTTGCGCCCGCTGGCGCCATTGCTGGCACGGGGCGGGCCTGAAACGCCGCAAGACCAACTGACGTTCACCGAGGTGCGCGACAATGCGGCGCTGGATGCGGCACTGAGCAAAGCATCTGGCAACCCCGCGCTGATCTATGTGACTGCCGATTGGTGCGTTACCTGTCGCACCTTCGACCGGAAGATCTGGCCGGATCCCGATGTGCGGGCCGCGCTGGACGGCATGACGCTGATCGCCGCGGACCTCTCGACATTCGATGCGGCGGGGCAGAAACTGCTGGACCGTCTGGATGCGGTCGGCCCGCCGACTATGGTGTTCCTTGACCGCGACCGCCGCGAGACGCCCGGCACTAGAATCGTGGGCGATGCCTCGGCGGCGCGAGTCATATCGGCAGCCGGTACTCTGCGATGAACGCGGTGCAGGTCGGCCCTTTGGTCTTTGCCAATGGTCGCTTTATCGCCATCATCGCGATTATGGCATTCCTGCTGGCCAGCGAGCTCTTCGCCCGTTGGCGCAAATCGGACGCGCGGGCGATTCACCGCTGGGCGCTGGCCACGCTGCTGGGCTGGATCGTCGGTGCGCGGCTGGGATTTGTAGCGCTCAACCTTGATGCCTTCGTCGCGGCACCGCTGGATGCTTTCGCGGTCTGGCAAGGGGGGTTCCACCTGCGTGCCGGAGCCCTGACCGCTGCCGCCGTGCTGTTAATCGCCTTTCTGCGAAGTTCGCCTTCTGCCTTGCCCGTTGCCCTATCCGCACTTGTGGCAAGCGCTGCGGCGGGACTGACCGATCTGGCACTGCCCAATGGTTTGGACGGCCGGATTCCCGATATCACCCTTGCGGACATGACAGGCACACAGGTTTCGCTTAGCAACGATAGCGGCGAACCGGTGGTTTTGAACCTCTGGGCGACATGGTGTCCGCCCTGTCGGCGCGAAATGCCGATGATGATGGAAATCGCCGCTGCGCAGGACAACACAAAAATCATCTTCGCCAATCAGGGCGAAGACCCGGCAACCATTGCGCAGTTTCTGGCCATAGCAAATCTGCCGCAGGATGGCATTCTGCGCGACCCACAAAACGCCTTGATGCAAGAATTCGGCATGATCGGCTTGCCAAGCACGCTGTTTTTCGCTGCCGATGGCCAACTTGTCACGACACATACCGGCGAGATATCGCGCGCGTCACTCCTGCGTAAAATCGCCGATATCAGCCCGAACCCTCAGGAATAAGGAGAGTATTGATGTCCATATTGAACCGCAGAACCCTATTGGTCGGAGGATTGGCAACTGGCGGTGCGCTTGGCACAGGCGCTCTGCTGCTGTCAGGCGGTGCGCCCGCGGCGCAAGAACTTACGATTGACGATGTGCTGTTTGACCCGGCGAACCCGGTCTTGGGCAATCCCGACGGTGACGTGACCATTGTCGAGTTCTTCGATTACCAATGCCCCTATTGCAAATCCAACCACCCTGCCCTGAGCGAAACAGTAGCCGCCGATGGTAATATCCGGCTGGTGATGAAAGACTGGCCGATCTTTGGTGCGCCCTCGATCCGGGCCAGCCAATTGGTGCTGGGTGCAGCGGAAATCGGCGCTTACGAGAATGCGCTCAACGCGCTAATGGCCACTCAGGGGCGGCTGACCGAAAAAGCTATCGAGCAGACGCTGACCGAGGCCGGGCTGGATGTTGACGCACTGGACAAGGGCTATCGCGCCGAGCGCAGGAAATGGGACGGATTGATGGCGCGTAACGGCAATCAGGCGGCGCAACTGGGGATACGGGGCACACCCGCCTTCATCATCGGCACCACGATTTATTCCGGCGCGATGAGCGGCAATGATCTGAAACAGGCGGTGGCACAGGCACGCGGCTGATCCGCTCAATCCCGTGAGGGGAACCGCTGGCCCGCTTGCGGCGTTGCCAATGCATGAAGATGCTTCCCGCTCTCCTGCTGATGGCGCTGGTGTGTGTTTTTCTGCCGATGTCCGCGCAGGCGCAGGAGGAAGGGCAGACTTCCGCCTGGTACGAGGCCGAGACCATCGCCACCGGGCCGCGCGAAGGGGCCGAGGGGATCAATCGCCGCACCCCGCGGGAAACCGTGCGCAATTTCGTTCGGCTGACCGGAGCCGGCGACTATGACAGCGCCGCCGATTTCCTGAATCTGAGCGATTTGCCGCGTGCCGAGCAGGCCAAGCGCGGCCCCGATCTGGCGCGACAACTGGGGCTGGTGATCGAGCGGCAGCTCTGGCTGGACTGGAAAAACCTGTCGGCCCGTCCCGATGCAATGCTGGAAACCAGCGCCGCCAACCATCCGATGGCCGGGCAACCGCGCCGCGATATCGGGCTGAAGATGGTCGATCTCGACGGACAGGTCTATGAAATACGGCTGGGCCGGTACAAATCTGGAGATGCCGATCCGGTCTGGCTGTTCACCCCGCAGACCGTCGAGAACGTGCCCATCCTTTACGCCGCCTTCGGCCCCCGCGCGTTCGAATCCTATATCCCCGCGCCGCTGAAGCGCCATATGGGTGGCCTGCGGATCTGGGAATGGATCGCGCTTCCGCTGCTGTTGGGTCTGCTGTTGGCGCTGGGGTTCCTGATCAATCGCGGTATTCGCTGGCTGGGCGGCAAGGCCCAGCGCCCGATCCTGCGTCAGGCTGCGGCGCGGGCGCGGATACCGCTGGCGCTGGTGACGGTGGCGATTGCCGCGCAGTTTTTGCTGAAGTTGGGGGTCTCCTTTTCCGGCCCGGCCACCAATATCATTCGCCCCTTCCTGATCATCGTCATCGTGTCGGGCTTGGGCGTGACCGCGCTCAAAATCATCGATGCGGTGCTGGATCGGGTCACCATGCGCGTCATCGGCGAGATTGATGATACCCGCAGTCTGGACGAACGCGAGCTTTACACCTCGATCTACGCATTGCGGCGAATTGTGGTACTGGTCATGGTGGCGGTGGCGATCACCGTGATCCTGCTGCGCCTCAACCTGTTTGAATCGCTCGGCATGACCTTGCTGGCCTCGGCCGGGGTGGTGACGGTGCTGTTGGGCATTGCCGGTCAGGCGGTGCTGGGCAACATCATGGCATCGCTGCAAATCGCATTGGCCAAGCCGGTGCGCATCGGCGACAGTGTGCTGTTTGAAGGTCACTGGGCCTATGTCGAAAGCATCTTCTATACCTTCCTGCGCCTGCGCACCTGGGACGAGCGCCGGATCATCGTGCCGGTCAAATATTTCGTGTCCCAGCCCTTCGAAAACTGGTCGGTCAAGGATGCTCGGGTGATGAAGACGATCACCTTGTTTCTGGATCATCGCGCCGATGTGGCGGTGCTGCGAGACGTCTTCCTAGAGCTGGCCAAACAGGATGAAGGCGTGATCGATCATGAATCTCTCGCTGCCAATGTCACCGAACATATGCCGCACGCTCAGGAAGTTTCGTTCTTCGCGATGTCGCCGGACCCATCGACCGGCTGGACCACGGCAATGCGTCTGCGCGAAGGGCTACTGGATTATGTGCGCACCCATCATCCGGATTGGTGGCCGCGCGAGCGCGTCGATGCCGAAACCCAAGAGGTCGCCGCCCTTTCTGCACCGCACAGTCGCAAAGCGACGCGGTGAAACCAACCGCGCCTTCGGGGTCGGCTCAGGTTAAGCTGCCGAAATGATATTCATGCACCGGCTTGATCGCCGGAAGCGTCTTTACCTTTTGCGCGATATTCGCGATGCGCGGAAAATGCTTGCGCATGTGCTCATCGTCGGCTTCCCACTGCACCAGCATCCAGAGATATATATCAAGTACCGAGAATTGCCGCCCCATGAACCAAGGCCCGGTGCTGGAGATTTCGTTCATCACCTCCCAATGCCGGTCCAGATGATCCCGGGTCGCGGCGCGCACCGGTTCGGGGTCGCCGGTGGTGTAATGTTCGGGGAAATCGCGCCGCAAATAGCCCTCGTAAAGATTCACGGCGGCGAAATTTAGCCAGCGAATCATCTGGAAATGCGCCGAGCTGGACAGGGCCGGCGCGATGTCTGCCTCCGGATGCATATTGGCAAGACAAAGCAGCGTCGCGGCGCTTTCGGTCAGCACGCTGCCATCGTCCAGAACCAGCGTGGGCACCTCGCCGCGCGGGTTGATGGCCAGAAACCAGTCCTTCTGGGTTTCACTCTCCTGATTTTCGATCTCGATAATCTCGACCGGAGCGCCGATCACGGCCAGCGTTGCACGGACGCAGGAACCACCGCTGCCCTTGCTGTCAAAAAATCTCATGCCTGTTCCTTTGCATTCGCATCAGCGCGTGGGGCGGCATTGTCAGGGAGGAACGGGCCGAGGTCAAACCTTGCGATGCGCAAAAGCTGCCCCAAAAACGGGACAGCCGACCAATCATATGATCCGCACTTGTGCACCAATCGGGGTGATCGCGTATAATTCCTCGATCTGTTCATTATAGAGACCGATGCAGCCATCCGAGGCCAGCCGCCCGATCTTGCGATCGTCATGGGTGCCATGCATCAAGTAAGCAGGCCAAGTGAAATACATTGCATGGGTGCCGAGCGGGTTATCGGGACCGGGTGGCATGTACTTAAGCTCGGGGTTGCGCTCGATCATGCTGGCGGTCGGCGTCCAGTCGGGGCCAACCCGTTTGCGCACGATCTTGGTATATCCGCGTTTGGTCAATTCTTCGCTGATCGGCACCGAGGTCGGATAAACCCGGTAATCGGATCCGTCCCCGCTCCAGAAATGCACGGCGCGCGATTGCGTGTCACAAACCAGCGTGGCCTTGCCCAGATCATCGAAATGATCCTGCCAGTCTTGCATCCGGAAGCTGGATGCGTTGCGGCGCACGCCCTCAAGCGGTGTTTCCGCCCGCACCAGTGCGGGCATCGCCAATCCTGCTGTGCCTGCAGCAGCAAGCGTGAGAAAGCCACGCCGAGTATGTATAAGCTTCATTTATCTGCTCTCCTTCCTGCCCTTATCTGCATTGCGGGCGACTGGCGCACGAACACGACCGGGGCTATTGATCCGGTTTCACTTTGGACCGTCTCGAACGGCAGACTTAAGGCAGGCTTAAGGTCTTGCCCAGACAAGACCATCCAGCATCAGGAAAGGATCACGGATGCGTGTGCTGATCGTCGAAGATGATGCAACGCTGGGCGACGGGCTGAGCGTCGGCCTGCGGCTGGCCGGATTCACGCCCGATCTGGTCACCACCTGCGCCGATGCGCGCGCGGCGCTGGAAACTGACGAATTCGGCGCCATGGTGTTGGACGTGATGCTGCCTGATGGTTCCGGATGCGACCTGCTGGCGGCGCTGCGTCAACAAGGCGTGGATCTGCCAGTGCTGATGCTCAGCGCCTTGGATCAGGTCCGCGACCGGATCACCGGGCTGGATGCAGGGGCTGACGATTATCTGGGCAAACCGTTCGATCTGGACGAGGTCACCGCCCGCCTACGCGCGCTGTCGCGCCGCTCGGACGGGCGCACGCAGCCAAAGCCAAGCTGGAATGGCTTGACGCTGGATCTGTCGCGCATGGAGGGCGGGCGCGACGGTAAAACGCTGCAATTTTCACGTCGGGAGTTCGCGATCCTCTCGGCCCTGATGGAACGTCCCGGCACCATCCTTGACCGCGCAGCGCTGGAGGATCGGCTTTACGGCTGGCAAGAGGGCGTCGAAAGCAACGCGCTCGAAGTGCATATTCACAACCTGCGCGCCAAACTGGGCCCACGGTTCATCCAGACCGTGCGCGGTGTTGGCTATCGTCTGGCCCCCGAGGACACGGTATGAATTCAATCCGCCTGCGCCTGTTTCTGATCCTGATGTTGGCAACCGGGCTCGTCTGGTTGTCGGGGGTGGTGTGGACGCAATATTCCACCCGCGCCGAACTGCGCCAAGTGCTCGATGCCCGTCTGGCCGAGGCTGCGCAAATGGTATCATCGCTGATCTCGGACCGGCGCATCGACATTTCCGATGCGGCCGAACTTGCCTCCACACCATTGCCCAGCGGTGTATCGGCCTATTCCCACCGCCTATCCTGCCAGATCTGGAGCTTGGACGGCACCCTTATCGGCCGCTCGGGTGGTGCCCCCGCAGAGCGGCTGGCGGGCAATGTCGCCGGTTTTGACAATACACTGATCGATGGCAACGAATGGCGCGTGTATACGGTTGTGAACGAACATCTGGGGTTGCGCATCATGGTGGGCGACAGTCTTGCGGTGCGTGACCGGCTGGTATCGGACGTGATCAAGGGGTTGATCCTACCGGCGCTGCTGATCCTGCCGGCGCTGGCGGCGTTGATCTGGATCAGCGTCGGGCGCGGGCTGGCCCCGCTGAACCGCATGGCAAGCGCGCTGGCCGCCCGCGATGCCAGCGATCTCCGCCCGTTGGAAACGCCTCTGCCCGGCGAATTGCGCCCGTTTGGTGCGGCGTTGAACGGGTTGTTTGACAGGGTCGCCGCTGCCCGCGCGCGCGAGCGGGATTTCACCGCCTTCGCCGCACATGAATTGAAGACCCCGCTGGCTGGCCTGAAGACACAAGCGCAGATCGCCGCGATGGCCGGGGACGACGCCACCCGCCGCCATGCGCTAGACCAGATCCAGACAAGCGTGGCGCGCACCGACCGTCTGGCACGGCAATTGCTGGATCTGACTCGCGCCGAGACCGTAAGCGAGGCCGACCCGCCAGTCAGTGCCGCCTCCATCTTGCATGAAATCGCCTCCGATCTGGCACGGACCGCTGCAGCGAAATCGGTCGAAATCTGTGTCGATCTGCCCACCGGCGACGAACCGGCAATCGCAGATGCAGGACTGCTGAGCGTGGCGCTGCGCAATCTTCTGGAAAACGCTATCCAGGCCGCACCCGAATACAGTGCCGTCAACCTGTCACTACACCGCGAAGGCGACATGATACGCGTGCGAGTACAGGATCGCGGCACCGGCATCGCCGCAAGCAGCCGTGCCCGCGCAACGGATCGCTTTTATCGCGGAGCAAATGCCAGCGCGCAGGGCAGCGGTCTGGGTCTGGCCATCGTCGCGACCGCCGCCAGCCGTCTTGGCGGCAGCTTGACGCTTGAGCCACGCACCGGCGGCGGAGAGTCTGCCACCCTTGTGCTGCCGATGGCCAAAGCCTGATTTTCCACTGCCGAAACGACTGGCAGAATACCGGCGCTGGCAGGTGCACCGGAATAAGGTTTCTCGCGATAATCATTGTCTAAAAACGACATTTACCTGTCGCTGGTTGACAGTCGAAAATCGCACAGGCATCGTTTAGGGATTCCGTGATATACTCAGTCCGGTGCCTATCTTGGCATCGGGAGGGGGTTAGTAGGTGTATTTGCGTAGACCCGAATTTGATACGCTGCACACAAACTGAAAATGTGAAAGTGACAACGGGAGTATTTTGCATGAAAATTTCGAACGCGCTGAAACTGGGGGCCGCCGTGGCTGCACTGGGGGTGGCGCTGGCCAGCACCGCCAATGCCGACACTTGGCGCTATGCCTTCGAGGAAGCGATGGATGAGGTTCAGGGCAAATTCGCGCAGAAGTTCAAAGAAGAGGTCGAGGCGAACTCCGACCATACGATCCAGCTTTTCCCATTTGGCACCTTGGGCGAAAGCGCCGACATCATGGAGCAGGCGCAGGCGGGCATCCTGCAATTCGTCGATCAGTCCCCCGGCTTTACCGGCGCGCTGATCCCCGAAGCCCAAGTGTTCTTTGTGCCCTATCTGCTGCCGCAGGATCAGGAAAAGCTGCAAAGCTTCTTCCGCGAATCCAAGGCAATCAACGAATTGTTCCCGCCGCTTTATGCCGACCAGGGTCTGGAATTGCTGACCATGTTCCCCGAAGGTGAGGTCTGCATGACCACGCAGGAACCGGTGCATTCGCCCGCAGATCTGGACGAGGTCAAGTTCCGCGTGATGACCAACCCGCTGCTGGTCAAGAGCTACGAGGCGTTTGGCGCGACGCCGACGCCATTGCCCACCGGCGAGATCTATGGCGCATTGCAGACCGGCATCATCCAAGGTCAGGAAAATCCGCGCTTTTACCTGGAATCCATGAAGATGTACGAGGTGACGGATGTCATCACCTGTATCGGCCACAATAATTTCACCACTGCGGTGATGGCCAACAAGGATTTCTATGATGGGCTGGCCGACGGAGACAAGGAAGTGGTGCAAAACGCCATCGACGTCGCGTTCGACTATATCCTCGACTATCAGGCCGAGCTGGACGAGGCGAGCTTTGACAAGATCAAGGAAGCCAAGCCCGAGATCGAAATCAATATCCTGAGCGACGAAGAGCGCCAGCCGTTCAAGGATGCCGCCGGACAGGTCGAGGAGGCGTTCATCGAGATGACCGGCGACACCGGTCAGAAGATCCTTGATCAGATGAAGGCCGATCTTGAGGCCACCAACTGACCCTTGAAAATCCTTGGGCGGGCGCATGCAGCGCGCCCGCCTTATCGCTAAGGGCAGGACAGCTCAGATGAAAGAGCCACACTCTTCGCAGACACAATCGCAGACCGACACCACATCCACCGACGATCCGCCCTCGCCGGCCTATCGCTCGGACCTTCCGGGGGTGCTTGGAACGGTTGATACCGCGATCAGCCGGATCGAATCCGTGATGCTGGCCGCCGGCGTGCTGTTGATGGCGGTGAACACCATCGCCAATGTGGTTGGGCGTTTTGTCTTCCAATCCAGCATCTTCTTTTCTGAAGAATTGAACCGCATCCTGATCATCATGATCACCTTCGCCGGTATCTCTTATGCTGCCCGTCATGGGCGCCATATTCGGATGTCGGCAATATACGACGCGCTGTCCGCAAAGCTGCGCAAGCCGCTGATGATCGCCATTGCGCTGATCACCGCGGTCTTCATGTTCGGGCTGGCATGGTATTCGCTGCAATATATGCTGACCCAAGCGGGGCGCGGACGGGTTTTGCCATCGCTGCAGATTCCGGTCTGGCTGATCTATGTCTGGGTGCCGGTCGGATTTTTTATGACCGGCACACAATATTTGCTGACCGCGATCAAGAACATGATCGAACGCGACATCTACCTCTCGACCAATGTGCTTGAGGGTTATGATGACGACGAATTCGAAATCTGAGAGGCACGCGACATGGCGACCACAATTTTCTCCATCATGATCGTTCTGCTGCTGCTGGGCTTTCCAATGATGATCCCGCTGATCGTCGGCGCTTTCGTCGGCTTTTATTCGCTGTTTGGCGGGATGGGACAGATGGAAACCATGGTGCAGCAGATGATGGCCGGCATCCGTCCGGCGTCGCTGATCGCGGTGCCTATGTTCATTCTGGCCGCAGACATCATGACACGGGGCCAGTCGGCGGGGCGGTTGATCGATCTGGTGATGTCCTTCGTCGGCCACATGCGCGGCGGGCTGGCAGTTTCCACCGCCGCCGCCTGCACCATGTTCGGGGCGGTCTCGGGGTCAACCCAGGCAACAGTGGTGGCGATCGGCTCGCCCCTGCGCCCGCGCATGCTCAAGGCCGGATATAAGGACAGCTTCATTCTGGCGCTGATCGTCAATTCATCGGACATCGCCTTCCTGATCCCGCCCTCGATCGGGATGATCATCTATGGGGTTGTTTCCAACACCTCGATTTCCGAATTGTTCATTGCCGGTGTCGGCCCCGGCCTGCTGATCCTTCTGCTGTTTTCGATTTATTCGTGGGTCTATGCGGTGCGCAACAAGGTTCCGACCGAGCCCAAGACCTCGTGGAAGGAGCGTCTGATCGCATTGCAACGTGCGCTTTGGCCGCTGGGCTTTCCGGCGATCATCATCGGCGGCATCTATGGCGGTATTTTTTCCCCGACCGAGGCAGCGGCGGCCTGCGTGCTTTACGCCCTGTTCCTTGAGATGGTGGTTTTCCGCGAACTGACTTTTGCAGGGCTTTACGACACTGCCAAATCCACCGGCCTGATTACCGCGGTCGTATTCATATTGGTCGGCGCGGGGGCTGCATTTTCATGGGTGATCTCATTCGCGCAGATTCCGCAAGGCATTCTGGCCGGGATCGGTATCGACGAGATGGGACAGGTCGGGGTTCTAGTGGTTATCTCGATCGCGTTCTTCATCGGCTGCATGTTTGTCGACCCGATCGTGGTGATTCTGGTTCTGGTCCCGATCTTCGCGCCAGTGGTCAAATCCGTCGGGCTGGACCCGGTTCTGGTAGGGACGATCATCACGCTTCAGGTGGCCATCGGATCGGCGACGCCACCATTCGGTTGCGATATATTTACCGCGATTGCCGTGTTTAAGCGGCCCTATATCGACGTGATCCGCGGCACGCCGCCCTTTATCGTGATCCTGCTTGGGGTGTCGGCGGCACTGATTGCCTTTCCCCAGATTGCCTTGTTCCTGCGCGATCTGGCTTTCGCCAAGTGAGGAAACACCATGTTCAAGAACATCCTTGTTCCTTTCGATGGCTCGGTCGGCGCTGAAAAGGCACTGCGCAAGGCGGCGCAACTGGCCAAGCTGTGCGAAGGCGCGCAAATCACCATCCTGACCGTCTACCGTCATCATTCGATGCTGGAGGCGTCATTCTCGATGGTTCGGGCCGCCGACCCCGGCAACATGGATGACAATATGCGCGATTATGCCCGCGAGGTGGCCGAACACGGCAAGAAACTCCTGACCGAATTGGGCATCACCAACCTGCGCGCATTCGCGAGGGTCGGGCAACCTGCACGCACCATCGTGGCATTTTCCCGGCAGCATGAACATGATCTGATCGTTATGGGCAGCCGCGGTATGGGCTCGGTCGAGAGCTATCTGCTGGGAAGCGTATCGCACAAGGTCACTGGGCTTGCGCCGATGCCGGTAATGGTGGTGTGACGAACCGAACCCCGCTCTTTCAAAGATAACACCGCGCCAGCAACCGCTGGAGCGGATCTGCCCTGCCCCGTCAAGTGTCGGAACTTGTCGATGTCTGGCAGACTGACTCCGCATGGGCAAATTCATAAACGCCCTTCGCCTGATCGCCGGACGCTAGGCTCGGCTTATTGATTTCGTAAATGTCACATACTATATCTAAAGGATACAATTTTGGATTCGCCCACATGCCTCCCCTGATCGACCCGGAAAGCCCGTCATTCCTGCTGCTTGATATCTCGCGCATGACGCGGGCCGAGTTCGAGCGCCGAGTCACTGCCGCGCAGCTTGGCATCACGCCCGGCGAGGCGCGCACGCTTGCCACAATGGCGCGTTCGGGCCCGATCCGGCAGAACTGTCTGGCGGATCTGTCGGCACAGAGCCGGATGAGTGTCACGGTATTTCTAGACCGGCTTGAAGCCGCCGGACTGATCCGCCGCAGCCCTGATCCCGACGACCGCCGGGCCAAATTAGTCGAGGTGACCGAGGCCGCGACCCCGCTTTTGCGGGCGCTCAAGTCCATCGGTGACGAGGTCCGCGCAGTGATGCGCGGCGAGATGACCGATGCGCAATGGCATCAGTTTCGCGAATTTCTTCGGATCGTACGCAACAACCAGATGGCCGCACGCCAGAGCCATAAAAGCGAAGGAAAAATATGAACGTCGCCAACCCTACAATGACTGCAATTGAAACCCCGCAAATGAGCGCTCTGCGCGTCAGCCTGATCGGCGCTCTATTCGTCGCCATCGGGCCAATCGGCATGGCACTTTACACGCCAGCGATGCCGGAAATCGTCCATGCTTTCGGCACCAGCGAAGGTATGGTCAAGATGACGCTGACGCTGTATTTTGCCGGGTTCGCCTTGGCACAGCTGATCGCCGGGCCGGTATCCGACGCGCTGGGGCGGCGGCCGGTGATCATGGCCTTCATGGCCATCTTTGGCGGCGCTAGCCTGCTCGCGCTTTTCGCTCCCAATATCGAAGTGTTTCTGGTGGCGCGCTTCTTGCAAGGCGTTGGTGCCTCGGCCGGAGTGGCGATTTCACGGGCGATCGTACGCGATCAGTTCCGGGGCAATCAATCATCAGAAATCATGAACACGATTGGTATCATTCTGGCCATCGCGCCTGCGCTGTCGCCGACCCTTGGCGGGGTTCTGGTGACCTATGCGGGTTGGCAATCGCTGTTCCTGACAATGACATTATTTGGTGTTTTCGTTGTCGCCGTGACCCATCTTGGGATGCAAGAAACGATTGTCGCGGATCGCAATCGGCTGAAATTTCAGGCACTGATGCGGTCTTATGGCAAACTGTTCGCCAGCCGCCATTTCATGACGGCAGCGCTGACCATCGCGGGGGCGTTGGGGGCGATATACACGCAGGCAACAATCCTACCGTTTATCCTGATGGACACTCTGGGCATGTCGCCTGCAGGATTCGGGCTGGCCATGATCCTGCAATCGGGCAGCTTCTTCATTGGTGCGCTGAGCATGCGTCACCTGATGAAACACCACGATGCATCCCGGCTGGTCGCACCGGGTCTGGGGTTCATCCTGCTGGGTAGCGCGATGTTTGTCACGCTCTTTTGGGGCGAACCCAGCCTGTTGCGCGTGATGGGACCGATCGGACTCTATTCCTTCGGTGTGGCCCTCGTCATGCCCGCCATGACAACCTCGGCACTGGCGCCGTTTCCGCATATCGCCGGGGCCGCTTCGTCGCTGATGGGATTCCTGCAAATGGGCGCAGGGCTGGTCATGGGGTCGCTTGCCGCGCTGTTCCCCGATCCGGTGATTGCGGCGGCGGTGCTGATCCCGGCAATGGGGGCAATCGCCTGTCTATCCTTCCTCCTGTTCCGCCGCCTGCCCGTATTCGCCGAGCCATAGGGCTTACAGGGGCCGTTTGATCCAGCGCGCGATCACGCCGACCACGCCCTCGCGGAACAGCATGACGCCGATCACAAAGATAACGCCTTGGATCACCGTCACCCATGCGCCGAAAGTCGCCAGATAGTTCTGCATGGTCACGATAATGGCGGCTCCGACCAGCGGGCCAAATACCGTGCCCATGCCGCCCAGCAAGGTCATCAGCACCACCTCGCCCGACATCGTCCAATGTACGTCGGTTAAGGATGCAAGCTGGAACACCTGCGCCTTGGTCGCGCCTGCAAGCCCGGAAAATGTGGCCGACAAGGTGAAGACCATCAGCTTGTAACGATTGACATTATAGCCTAGCGAGATCGCGCGCGGCTCGTTCTCGCGGATCGCGTGCAGCACCTGCCCGAACGGCGAATGGACAATACGATAGAGCATCAAGATGCCGCCAAAGGTCACGGCCAGCACGAAGAAATAGAGCGAAATGTTGTCGCGCAGTGAAATCAAGCCAAACAACGCGCCCCGCGGCACCGACTGGATCCCGTCCTCGCCGCCAGTGAACTGGGCCTGAAGCGCCACGAAATAGACCATCTGCGCGAAGGCCAGCGTGACCATCGCAAAATAGATGCCTTGCCGGCGGATCGCCAGCGCGCCGATCACCAGCCCAAGAAACGCCGCCGCCACAGTGCCGCTCAGCACCGCCAGTTCCGGCGTCAGCCCCCAGACCTTGGCGGCATGGGCGGCGACATAGCTGGCGCTGCCGAAAAACGCCGCATGACCGAAGGACAGCAGCCCGCCAAAGCCCAGCAACAGGTTGAAGGCCGCCGCGAACAGCGCAAAACACATCAATTTCATCGCGAAAACGGGATAGACCAAGAATGGCAGCACGACGAGGAAGGCCAGCAGCACCAGAAAAATCACCTTGTGGAGCAGCGGCATACCTGCCCGCTGTGCCGAGGGAGTTGCAATGCCGGAATTGCTGATCGTCATCAGGTCGCCCTCCCGAACAGCCCTTCGGGCTTGACCAAGAGCACGAGCGCCATGATCACAAATATCACCACCGCCGAGCCTTCAGGATAGAACACCCGCGTCAGCCCCTCGATCAGGCCCAGAAAATAGCCCGTCAGAATCGAGCCCATGATCGAGCCCATGCCCCCGATCACCACCACGGCGAACACCACGATGATCAGGTCCGCGCCCATGTTCGGGTTGACCGAATAGATCGGTGCGGCCAGCACGCCGGCAAAACCCGCCAGCGCTACGCCAAAACCATAGGTCAGCATAATCAGCAGCGGCACATTCACCCCGAATGCGCCCACAAGCACCGGATTTTCGGTCGCGGCGCGCAGATAGGCACCAAGGCGGGTTTTTTCGATCATGAACCAGGTGCCAAAACACACCACCAGCGAGGCCACGACCACCCAAGCGCGGTATTTCGGCAAGAACATGAAACCAAGGTTGTATCCCCCCGCCAGCGCATCGGGGATGCGGTAAGGAAGGCCGGAAATGCCGTAGTAATTGCGGAACAGGCCCTGGATGATCAGCGCCAAACCAAAGGTCAGCAGCAATCCATAAAGGTGGTCGAGATGATATAGTCGCGACAGCAACAGCCGTTCGAGCACGATCCCGAACACCCCCACGATCAGCGGTGCCAAAATTAGCGCCGGCCAATAACCGATGCCCGCATAGTTCAGCAACATCCACGCCACGAAAGCGCCCATCATGTAAAGCGCGCCATGGGCGAAGTTGATGATGTTGAGCAGGCCGAAGATCACCGCCAACCCCAGTGACAACACGGCATAGAACGATCCATTGATCAGCCCCAATAGCAACTGACCCAACAGCGCCTGCGGTGGAATGCCTAGAAGTTCGAACATGCGGGCCTTTCCGTCGTCAAGGTGATCCACGATGCGCCGGACGATCCCAGCGCACCGTCGTGGCTCTTATTCCTTGGTGAAGTCGCATTCATCCAGCATCGGCAGGAACGCCTGATCGCCGGGAATGGTCGAAACCTGCTTGAGCAGATCCCATTCGCCTTCGGATTCCTCGGGGGTTTTCACCTCGAACAGATACATGTCATGCACCGCGCGCCCGTCACCGCGCACCTGTACCTTGCCCATGAGCGCGTCCTCATAGGGGTTTTGCTTCATCCAGGCGGCAACCTGATCGCCATCGGTGGTGCCGGTGGCCTCGACCGCTGCCAAAAAGTCCATCACGGCGGAGTAGACGCCGGCATGCACCATCGAGGGCTTTTTATCCATTTGCTCTTCAAACCGGGCGGACCAATCGCGGGTGGCGTCATTAGTGTCCCAATAAAACGCGCTGGTCATCTGCAAGCCCTGCGCCGTCTGGGCACCCAAGGCGTGGATATCGTTAATGAAGATCAGCAACCCGGCCAATTTCTGCCCCGCCTGTGTGATCCCGAACTCCGAGGCCTGTTTGATGGCGTTGATGGTGTCGCCCCCGGCATTGGCCAACCCGATCACATCCGCACCGCTGGATTGCGCCTGCAACAGGAAGGACGAGAAATCCGTGGCCGGGAATGGCACATCGACGCTGCCCACCACCTCGCCGCCGTTTTCCTTCACCACCCGCGCGGTATTTTCCTCGAGCGAGTGACCAAAGGCATAATCCGCCGTCAGGAAGAACCATTTTTCGCCACCCGCATCGGTCACCGCCTTGCCGGTGCCATTGGCCAGCGCAGCGGTGTCATAGGTCCAGTGGATCGTGGTCGGCTGGCATTGCTCGCGGGTCAGCTCGGTGGAACCCGGTCCAGAAGCGAGGAAAATCTTGTTCTTGTCGGCGGTGATCTGTGCAACCGCCAATGCCACCGACGAAGTCGGCACATCCACGATGACATCCACTCCGTCTTGGTCGTACCATTGGCGTGCAATGTTCGACCCCACATCGGGTTTGTTCTGATGATCAGCCGAGATCACCTCGACGTTCAGGCCCTTCTCGGCGGCCTTGAAATCCTCAACCGCCATGCGCGCCGCCACCACCGAGCCTTCACCCGAAAGATCAGCATAGACGCCCGAGCGGTCGTTCAGAACGCCCAGTTTGACATCGATATCCTGCGCCAGCGCGCCCCCCGCGGCCAATGCGCCAAGCGCCGTGCCCAAGGCCAGTTTCCTCAACATGTCTTTCACTCCTCCTCGTTGTGGCACGGTCATCCGCGCCAGTTTTTCAGACACCCAAGTAAGCGTGTAACTTGTCCATATTGGCGTCCAATTCGCGGTTCGGGATCATGTCCACCACCCGGCCTTGATCAACGACATAGTGCCGATCCGCGACCGAGGCGGCAAAACGGAAGTTCTGCTCCACCAAGACGATGGTGAACCCCTCTTTCTTGAGCGCAGCAATGGTGCGCCCGATCTGCTGCACGATCACCGGTGCCAGCCCTTCGGTAGGTTCATCCAGCAACAGCAGATGCGCGCCGGTGCGCAGGATTCGGGCAATCGCCAACATCTGCTGCTCACCGCCCGACAATTTGCTGCCCTGGCTGCGGCGGCGCTCGCGCAGATTGGGAAATAATTCAAAAATCCGTTCCAGATCCAGCCCGCCATCGGCGATGCGCGGCGGCAGCATCAGGTTTTCATCGACGTTCAGCGCGGCGAAGATACCGCGTTCTTCGGGGCAGATGGCGATGCCCAGCCGCGCGATCTGGCGGGGCGCCATCGCGATGGTCTCGGCCCCGTTATAGGTGACGGCCCCAGTGCGTTTGCCCAGAATACCCATGATCGCGAGCAGCGTCGAAGTCTTGCCCGCGCCGTTGCGCCCCAGCAAGGTGACAACCTCACCCTCTTGCACGTCGAAATCGACCCCATGCAACACATGGCTTTCGCCATACCAGCCGTTCAGGTCGCGCACGGACAGCAGCGCGTTCGCAGTTTGCGCGTCACTCATAGCCCGCTCCGATATAGGCGTCGATCACTGCCGGGGCGCGTGACACAGTGGCGTAATCGCCCTCGGCCAGAATCTCGCCCCGCGCCAGCACCGTGATCCGGTCAGACAGGCTGGCAACAACGGAGAGGTTGTGTTCGACCATCAGCACAGTCCGGTTTTGCGCAACCCGCCGGATCAGGGCTGAGATCCGCTCCACATCCGCCTGCGCCATGCCGGCCATCGGTTCGTCCAACAACAACATGTCGGGATTTAACGCCAGCGTGGCCGCGATCTCCAACGCGCGCTTACGCCCGTAGGGCAGCTCAACCGCGCGGTGATGCAGAAAATCGGCCAACCCGACCTCGTCGATATGGCGGCGTGCCTCATCGTCAAAGCGGCTGAGCTTTCTTTCTGACCGCCAGAAATCAAAGCTTTCGCCGCGCTTTCGCTGCACCGCCACGCGCACGTTCTGCAACACAGACAGATCGGGGAAGACCGCAGAAATCTGGAATGAACGCACCATGCCCAGCTGCGCGATCTCGGCCGGGGCCAGTTTGGTGATGTCGCGCCCTTCATAGATGATGGTGCCACGCGTGGGCTGCAGGAATTTGGTCAGCAGATTGAAACAGGTGGTTTTGCCAGCGCCATTTGGTCCGATCAGCGCGTGAATTGACCCTCTTTCGACCGTCAGATCGACATCCTTGACGGCCACGAACCCCTTAAATTCCTTGGTCAGCCCCCGGGCCTCAAGCGCTATGTTCATATGGGATGCACACCTTTGCCCGATGTCGTCATGGCAGCCTGCTTCCTCATCTTGATTGCTTCCATTAGCTGTCAGAGGCAAGCGACCTGTCAAGTGCGTTTCCTCCCGATGAAACCTGACCACACGGAAAGCACTGCCCCCGACACACAGGAAATCTGTGCTCTGGTGGCACCTTTCGCAGAGCAGACGCTGCGTTCACTGGGCGGATTGCGCTGATCGATAGCTTGCAATCGGCGCAGCGGCTTGCCACGGTTTCTTTCGACAGCAGCGCAAGAGGAAGCAAGTCGATGAAACCCGATCCCGTTCACGGTCAGGCAACGGCGCTAGTGCTTCAGGGCGGCGGCGCGCGCGGGGCCTATCAGGTGGGCGCTCTTCGGGCGATTTCGGAAATCATGCGCCGACGCAAATCACCATTTCCCATTGTTTGCGGTTCCTCCGTAGGCGCTATTAACGCCGCCCCGCTGGCGGTCGCATCGATGCATTTTCCGCGCGGGGTGCGGCGGCTGGAGCGGCTCTGGCGCTCGCTGCACTGCGGTTCCGTTTACGAAACACGAATGGCCCCATTGCTCGGAACGGCCCTGCGCTGGTTAACCACGTTGGTGCTAGGTCGGTTCGGCCATATCGGGCCTTCATCGTTGCTTGATAATTCCCCGTTAGCCCGGCTTCTGGAGCGCGAGGTGCATCCTGACGCGATTTCGCGCGCCATCGCCTGTGATGCCCTGCACGCGCTGTGCATCACCGCGTCAAGCTATGACCACGGCAAGGCGGTAACCTTCTTTCAGGCCAATGCGACCCTAAAGGAATGGAGCCGCGCACGGCGCAGTGGCGAACGCACCCGCATCACGCCAGAGCATCTGCTGGCGTCATCCGCCCTGCCCTTCGTGTTTTCTCCGGTCGAACTTGGCGGCGCTTACTATGGCGACGGCTCGATGCGGTTGACCTCGCCATTGTCGCCGGCAATCCATTCCGGGGCCGACCGGATTCTGGTGATTGCGGCCCGCGACCACGAACCGGAGCCCAACTCCGAGAGTCCGCATATTAACCCCAGTTTTGGAGAGATGGTCGGCCACGCGTTGGACATCCTGTTCAACGACAATCTGGATTCCGACCACGAGCGCCTGATACGCATCAACCACACGCTGTCGCTATTGTCGGACGAAGGACGCCAAAAAACCCCGCTGCGCCAAATCGAATCTCTGATGCTGTCCCCCAGCCGGGATTTACGCCTCATCGCGAGCGATCATGCCACGGAACTGCCGCTGGCGATCCGCTTGTTAATGCGCTCGATCGGGTCATGGGGCAGCGACGGACGGCTTGTCAGCTATTTGCTGTTCGAGCCCGGCTATATCGGTGCCCTGATCGATCTCGGTTATGCTGATACAATGGCGCGCGCCGATGAAGTTCGCGAGTTCCTGTTGGCCCCAGCAGGCGCCGCCGTCTCACTTTAACAAATTCAACAGACGTCGTCCCTTCCTGCATCCGGATCGCAGCATCTATATATCGCACGGGCCAGCGCCATGGCCCGTGCAGGCCGCGCCTGTCATTGGGCAGGCGCGGGCGGGCGGTCGTCCTCGGTTTCGCGATGCAGCTCACGCCGGGCGATGAAAGTATAGAACATCGGCACAACAAACAGCGTGAAGGCCGTACCGACAAGGATTCCGGCAAAGATCACCAACCCCATCGCAAACCGTGCCGACGCTCCGGCTCCGCTGGCGGTGATCAAGGGTATCATCCCGAAACCCATTGCGGCCGTGGTCATAAGGATTGGCCGCAGGCGGGTCTTGGCGGCTGCGGTAATCGCCTCGCGTCGGTTCAGGTCGTGTTCGTGACGCTGCTGGTTTGCGAATTCCACCATCAGGATACCGTGCTTGGTGATCAGGCCGATCAGCGTGATCAACCCAACCTGCGTATAGATGTTCAACGTGGACAGACCGAAAAACAGCGGCAACATTGCACCGAAGATCGACAGCGGCACGGTCATCAAGATAATGAGCGGATCGCGGAAGCTTTCGAACTGCGCGGCCAGCACCAGATAGATCACCGTCAGCGCCAACACGAAGGCGATAGCGATGGTGTTGCCCTCTTCAACCTCAAGGCGCGATTGCCCGGCATAGTCGATAAAGAACCCGTCCGGCACCACGTCGCGCGCGATCGACACAAGCGTGTCCAGTCCGCTGCCGGTGGTGACACCCGGCACCGGCAGGGCCGATATCGTCGACGAGTTCAACTGATTGAACTGCTCAATCGCCGAGGCGGTCACATCGGTCGATATATTCACAACGGCCGACAGAGGCACCATGTCGCCGGTCACGCTGCGCACAAAGAACTCGCCCAATCTTTCGGGATTGTTGCGATATTCCTGCGGCACTTGCATGATGATATCGTAACTGTTGCTGTCGCGATCGAATTGCGCAATGGATCCATCGCCCACCAGCAGGCTCAGCGTGTTGCCGATATCTCGGATTGGCAGGTTCAGCGCCGCCGCACGGTCGCGGTCGATGGTCACCACCACCTCTTGCGCGTTATAGGCCAACGAATTCTGCACCACGATGAACTGTCCTGTGGCCATCGCGCGTTGCTTGATTTCTTCGGTGACCTCGAACACGCGATCGGAAGCGCCAGTCGATTGGATCACCATCGAAATCGGCAGACCGCCCCCGGCCCCCGGCAGCGTGGGCGGCGAAAATACCAGCGGCTCCACCCCGGAGACTGCGGTCAGGCGCTCTTGAATGTCGGCCTGTAGTTCGGCTTGCGAACGGTCCCGGTCGGCCCAGTCATCGAAAGCCCAGAGCATGATTGCCGAGTTCGTTTGCCCGCCCATACCAGTGATCGAGAAATTGATGTCGAGCTCTGGAATATCCTTGGTCAAGGCGCGCATTTGGTCGGTATAGAGATTGGTATATTCCGACGTGGCATAGCTGGGCGCATTGACGATCGAGAACAGCGCGCCGATATCCTCTTCAGGCGCAAGTTCGTTTGAGGATTTGACGAACATGAACCCAGTCAGCCCCAGCAACACGGCCACCATCAACAACATCACTGGCCGATACTCCAGAGAAGCCGACACCCGCCGCTCGTACCAGTTGGCCAACCCATCGAATGTTTTGTCGACGATGCGTTGAAAGCGGCTGTGATTGCCCTGTTTCAGCAGCCGCGCCGACATCATCGGCGTGATCGTCAGCGCAACCATCCCCGAAATGATCACCGCTCCCGCCAGCGTGACCGCGAACTCCGAAAACAGCGTTCCGGTCAGACCACCGATGAACAGCAATGGCGCGAACACAGCGGCCAGCGTGATCGTCATCGCGATGACCGGGCCAGTGATTTCCTGCATGCCCTTGAAGGAGGCCTGTTTGGGCGTCATGCCATCTTCGATATGGCGGTGGATATTCTCAACCACAACGATAGCGTCGTCCACCACCAGCCCAATCGCCAGAACCATCGCCAGCAAGGTCAGCAGGTTGATAGAATACCCCGCAAGGAACAGGAAAAAGCCAACCCCGATCAGAGATAAAGGAATCGTCACGATTGGCATGAGAACCGAGCGAAGCGACCCCAGGAACAACAAAATCACCAGAACCACGATGATCACGGCATCGGTGATGGTTTTGAACACCTCTTTAATAGACGCCGAAATCGACTCGGTCGCATCATACATCAGCGTCATCGTCATACCGCTGGGTAGCGAATCGACGATCGCTGGCAATTCGTCAAGCACCGCAGCAGAGGTATCCAGGGGGTTGGCGGCAGGTGTCGGGAATACACCGATGAACACACCACTTTCGCCATTGAAATTCACAATGGTATCGGTGCTTTCGGCAGCCAGTTCGATTTCGGCTACGTCACGCAGCCGCACAACACCGCCCGTTTCCGAGGATATCGGCAAGGCTCCGAACGCCTCGGCAGTCTGCAGCGTGGACTTCACTGATATTGGGTAGGCGACAAAGTCGTTCTGGGTTTTGCCCGGTGCCGCAAGGAAGTTAGACGCGTTGATCGCATCCATCAGCTCCGCTGCTGTCAGTCCGCGCGAGGCAAGCTTCAATGGATCGACCCAAATGCGCATCGAATATTCCGACGCACCAAGAATCTGGATCTCAGCCACGCCCTCGATGGTGGACATGCGCGGACGCACCGCCCGATCGATATACTCGGTCAGTTCTTCTGCCGTCATGTTCGGGTTCTGAATCGCCAGATACATGGTGGCAAAGTTCATCCCCGTGCCTTTGACGATGGTCGGGTCCTCGGCATTCGGTGGTAAGTCGCCGCGCACCTGCTGGACCTTGGACATAACTTCGGTCAGGGCAATGTCCGGGTCAGCCCCCAAATCCATCTGCACCGTCACCGTACTGACCGAGGGGCGCGAGGTGGCAGTGACGTAATCAATATGCTCGGTCGTCGACACTGCGCTGGAAATTGGCGAACTAATGAATCCCTGGATCAGATCGGCGCTGGCACCGGGATAGATGGTGGTGACAGTGATCACGGTCTCATCGACTTCGGGATATTCTCGCACCGAAATGCTAAGCAGTCCCTGCATTCCCAGAAGCAGGATCAGCGCACCGAAAACCGTGGACAGAACCGGACGGCGGATGAAAATATCGGAGAAGCTCATTCCTGCGTTGCCTTTTCCGTATCAGGTTCGCTTACATCCGGCTCATGCGTCCCGGCATCGGCTGCATCTGCGGCTATTTTTTTCTCCGCTGCACCCTGCTGCTCGGCGCCTTCGGCGTCGGCCTTGTCGGGCTCTGCCTCGCTCGTACTTGTTTCGGCTTTGCCCAATTCTCCGTCTGGCGAAACATCAGGGCTAACGTCATTGCTGGGATTGACCGGCGCCCCGTTGCTCAAACGGTTCTGGCCTGCGGTGATCACACTGGCGCCCGGTTCCAATCCGTCAACGACCTCGATCATCCCACCCGTGCGCCGCCCGGCGGTCACAAAGACTTGCTGTGCGACCAGCCTATCAGTCTCTTGCTCAGCCTCGCGCACGACATAGACATGATCGCCATAAAGACTGCTCACAAGCGCGGTCTGTGGAATCGTCAGGACATCGGTTTCAAGGGGCAATTGCACCTCGACCTGGACGAACTGCCCCGGCACAAGTTGGGCATCGCCGTTGTCGACCTCGGCCCGCACCGATACCAAACGTGTTGCCGGGTTGATACGCGGGTCGATCCCTGAAATCTTGCCTTCCATCGACAGCGCCCCCTCTTCGGGGCCGGCATTTACTGTCTGGCCGATTTTCAGCAATGGGAACTGCTGTTCAGGAACTTTGAAATCAACGTACAGCGTGTCGAGATCTTGCAAGGTCGCGATTACCGTCCCTGGCGTGACATAGCTGCCCAAATCCACTTGGGGAATCCCGATTGTACCGCCAAAGGGCGCGCGCAACCGTTTTGTTGTAAGTACCGCTTCCAGCTTGGCGACCTGGGCGCGCGACGACTCGGCCCGTGCTTGGGATTCATCCAGGCTGACGCCAGATGTCACCCCACGTTCGCGCAGTTCTTTGGTGCGCTCAAGCGCCTGTTCATCCAGCCGGGCCTGCGTGCGCCCCGCATTCAGATCGGCAACCTGCACCGCGTCGTCCAACCGGACCAGCAACTGGCCTTCCTCGACAATCTCGTTCGCCGAGAACCCCATATGTGTCACGATGCCCGCTGCCTCAACGGTCAGTTCGACACCGCGCACTGCCACCACTGTCCCGATCGCCGAGATCACAGGCGTCCACGGGCGCGGCTCGACCTCATATACCGGGACGGTAACGGCCGGTGCCTCGCGGCCAGAGAGGAAGTCATCGATCATCTTGCTGCGAAACCTCTCGAAGCCGACGATACCCACTACGACAAGACTCAGAGCAATAACGGCGATGACAAGGCGTTTTATCATGGAGGCATCTTCCTGTGCGGTGCATCGATACGTGCGTATAGCTATGCAGCGCGGCAAACGTCAATCCGCGCAAGAGCCGTGCCACGCGGCCAAACTAGTGCGCCTGCGCCGAGGTTCCAAGGGTGGCTTACGCGAGGGTAAGTGTTTGTCACCGAGAGGAAAGCGTGCATTATCGCTTGACTGCGCCCGGATTATTTAAGGAGACCGCAATGACTGGCCGCGATTTTCGCCGCACGCATATGGGAGGGCGCAAACTGCACCCTTCAACCCAGATGACCACCTATGGCTATGATGCCGCCCTATCCGAAGGTTCGGTAAAGCCACCAGTTTATCTAACCTCGACCTTTGTGTTCGAGACCGCCGAACAGGGCGCGGATTTCTTCGACGTGGTGGCAGGGCGCAAGCCCGCCCCCGAGGGCATGGGCGCAGGCGGGCTGGTCTATTCGCGGTTCAATAACCCCAATACAGAAATCGTAGAGGACCGCTTGGCGCTTTACGAGGGGGCGGAAGCCGCCCTTATCACCTCGTCCGGCATGGCCGCAATCAGTGCCGTTGCACTGTCCTATCTGCGTCCGGGCGATGCTTTCGTGCATTACACGCCGCTTTACGGGGGCACCGAAACTCTTTTCGGCAAGGTGCTGACCGGCTGGGATATCTCGCCCGTGGCGTTTGATGACGGGCTGGACGAAGCGGCACTGCGCACGGCGCTGGAGGAGGCTGCAGCAAAGGGGCCGGTGCGCATGGTCTATCTGGAAACTCCCGCCAACCCGACCAATGCGCTGATCGATCTTGCCATGGTGCGCGACGTCGTCGATGACTGGACCGGCGATGGCGAGCGCCCAGTCATCGTGTGTGACAACACCATGCTGGGGCCAGTGTTCCAGCACCCTCTGGAACTGGGTGTCGACATTTGTGTTTACTCGCTGACCAAATATGTCGGCGGCCACTCCGATCTGGTGGCGGGCGGCATCACCGGATCGAAAACCGCGCTGGCACCGGTACGACAGACCCGCTCGACCTATGGCTTTCAGCTTGATCCCCATTCGGCATGGATGCTGGGGCGCTCGATGGAGACGCTTTCCCTGCGAATGGAACGGGCCGAACACTCGGCGCGCAAGGTCGCGTCATGGCTGGCAGAGAACGACATCATCCCCTGCACCGTGATGCACCCGCTACACGATCCCGACCCGGCCTCACGCGCCCTGTTCGAGCGGCAATGCAGCGGCGCTGGGTCGACCTTTTCCTTTGTGGTGCAGGATGATCGGGCACTGGCCTTCCGCATTTTGAACGGATTGAGCATTTTCAAATTGGCGGTGTCGCTGGGCGGGTCCGAGTCACTGGTCTGTCACCCGGCCTCGACGACCCATTCTGGTGTACCGCAAGAAGCACGCAAGGCCGCGGGGGTGACCGAAGGCCTGATACGCGTATCCGTCGGTCTGGAACATCCCGAAGATCTAATTCTCGATCTGGAACAGGCCTTCCAAGCCGCCGCAACGTAGCGGTTGGCGCGGTGCAGGTGCGCCCCTAGATAGAGGGCAAGCAACAAAGGGCTCACCATGCACCATTATTCCATGCTTGATCTCGCGCCCGTCCCCGAGGGCGCGGATGTCGCCACCGCGCTGGCCGACACCATCGATCTGGCGCGCCATGCCGAAAACCTTGGCTATCATCGCTTCTGGCTGGCCGAGCACCACAACATGCCGGGCATTGCCAGCGCCGCGACATCGGTCGTGATCGGACAGGTCGCGGCAGCAACGCGCAAGATCCGCGTCGGCGCGGGCGGCATCATGCTGCCCAACCACGCGCCACTGATGGTGGCCGAGCAGTTCGGCACGCTGGCCACGCTGTTTCCGGGCCGCATCGACCTTGGGCTGGGCCGCGCGCCGGGCACCGATATGGCAACCGCCCGCGCCTTGCGCCGCCATATGGACGCTGGCGACAGCTTCCCACAGGATGTCGTCGAGTTGCTGCAATATCTCGACGACACCCCCGATGGGGCCAAGGTGCGGGCGGTGCCGGGGCAAGGCACCCATGTGCCGGTCTGGATTCTCGGTTCCAGCCTGTTCGGCGCGCAACTGGCGGCGCATCTGGGGCTGCCTTATGCGTTTGCGTCACATTTTGCCCCGGCGATGCTGGAGCAGGCGCTGGCCACCTATCGCGCCACGTTCCGACCGTCAAAATGGCTCGCGAAACCCTATGCGGTGGTTGCCGCAAATGTGTTCGCCGCCGATACCGATGCTGAGGCAGAGTTCTTGCAGTCCTCGCATATCCTGTCCTTTGCCCGGTTGCGCAAAGGTGACCCCGGCAAACTGCCCTACCCTGTCGCCGATGTGGGCGCCGAGATATCCGCGCCGCTGCTGGCACAGGTCAAACAGGCGTTGGCCTGCTCGGCCACCGGCAGTCGCGATACAGTGCGGCAGCAATTGGCGCGGATCGTTGAACTTTATCGCCCCGATGAGCTGATCGTTACGGGCATGATCCACGACCCCGAAGCGCGGCGAAAATCCTTCGCTATCGCCGCCGAAGTGCTTGACGGATTGATCACGCACGATCAGGCAGCGGAATAACCACGCGCCACTTTCAAAATAGAAACGGGCGGACAATCCCGATGATCGTCCGCCCGTCATGTTCTACTTCGGCCTGTCAGGCCACCCGGTCTTACAGGTCAGGGTACAGTGGGAACTTCTTGCACAGCGCTTCGACTTCGCCGCGCACCCGGTTTTCCACTTCCGCGTTACCTTCTGCGCCATTGGCGGCCAGACCGTCGACGACTTCGATGATCCAATCCGCGATCTGGCGGAACTCGGCCTCGCCAAATCCGCGGGTTGTGCCGGCGGGCGAGCCAAGACGGATACCGCTGGTCACAGTGGGCGATTCTGGATCGAAGGGCACACCGTTCTTGTTACAGGTGATGTGCGCACGTCCCAGTGCCTTTTCGGTGTCGTTGCCCTTGACGCCTTTGGGGCGCAGATCAACCAGAACCACATGGGTATCGGTGCCCTTGGTCACCGTGT
Organism: Pontibaca salina; assembly: GCF_016307205.1. Taxonomy (GTDB): domain Bacteria; phylum Pseudomonadota; class Alphaproteobacteria; order Rhodobacterales; family Rhodobacteraceae; genus Pontibaca; species Pontibaca salina. Next base: position 292,151 of record NZ_JAEIJD010000001.1, read on the forward strand.
CCAGACCGCCCTTGATCAGCTGATCCGACAGCGCCTGCGCGTTGTTGACCACGCTCTTGATGTAGCTCTTGAACTCGGGGCGCAGCGCTTCGCCAAAGGCGACGGCCTTGCCCGCGATCACGTGCATCAGCGGACCACCCTGAATGCCCGGGAAGATGGCCGAGTTGAATTTCTTGGCCAGATTCTCGTCATTGGTCAGGATCATGCCACCGCGCGGACCGCGCAGGGTCTTGTGCGTGGTGGTTGTGGCCACATGGGCGTGCGGGAACGGGCTGGGATGCTCGCCCGCAGCGACCAGACCGGCGAAATGCGCCATGTCGACCAGCAGATAGGCATCGACCATATCCGCAATTTCGCGCATGCGCTTGAAATCGATCTGACGCGGGATCGCCGAGCCACCGGCGATGATCATCTTGGGCTTGTGCTTTTTCGCCTGAGCCTCGACTTCGTCGTAGTCCAGCAGGTTGTCTTCGCGGCGCACGCCATATTGCACGGCGTTAAACCACTTGCCCGACTGGTTAGGCGCAGCGCCGTGGGTCAGGTGCCCACCAGCATCAAGGCTCATGCCAAGGATGGTGTCGCCGGGCTTCAGCAGCGCGGTGAACACGCCCTGGTTGGCCTGGCTACCCGAGTTGGGCTGCACGTTGACAAAGCCGCAGCCGAACAGCTGCTTGGCCCGGTCGATTGCCAGGTTTTCGGCGACGTCCACGAACTGACACCCGCCATAATAGCGCCGTCCGGGATAACCTTCGGCATATTTGTTGGTCATGATCGAGCCTTGCGCCTCAAGCACCGCTTTTGACACGATGTTTTCGCTGGCGATCAATTCGATCTCGTCGCGCTGGCGACCCAGTTCCCCGGTAATCGACGCGTGAATATCCGGGTCCGATTCCGCCAATGATGCGGTAAAGAAGCTCGGCTTAGTATTCGGTGCATTCATTTAAGGTATCTCCTTACATTTAGATCTAGCCGGTCCAGCCCAAGGCGGCGGCAACACAATTCATTGACTGCATCAGCGGGACAGTCCCTTTCCCGTCCCCCGCTGCGCGAATCTGGCGCAGTTGGGCGATCTGAATATCATGTACACGGTCCAGTTCACCACGGACACGTGCAAAACGGCCCTTCATGTTGGGAAATCTGGCTCCGATCTGCGCACAGCCAGTTACAGCGTGCAGCGCCTCGCAACCCGCCTCATACTCACGTCGGATCAGTCCGAAAATCTCCTCGCCTACGGCCGTGTCGGTCACCAGCGTTGCATAGCGCGCGGCGATGTCCATGTCAGCATGAAACAATGATTTCTCGACTTCGTCAACAATCAGGCGGAACAGCAGGGATTCGGCGAACATTCGCTGCAACAGCGCATCGCCATCGGATTGGCGGAAGCGGCGGAAAGACGCAATGGCCGAGCCAAATCCGTACCATCCGGTGATCAGATGACGGTTCTGCGACCAGGCGAATACCCAAGGAATGGCCCGCAAATCGTCCAGGCTCTGCGCGCCGAACCGGCGTGCAGGGCGCGACCCCATCTTCAGCATTGCCAGCTCTTCGACCGGGCTGGCCTGCTGAAAATAATCGATGAAACCGGGCTTATGCAGCAAGGTGCTGTAAGCGGTTTGCGACATGCCCGACAACGCCTCAAGCGCGTCGTGGAAATCGGGTTCGATATCCGGGACATGCCGATTCAGCGATCGTGCCAGAACCGAGGAGGCCAGTGATTCCAATTCATGTCGGGCGGTGCCGCGGTTGGCAAATTTCGAGGACACAACCTCGCCCTGTTCGGTCGTGCGCAGCTTGCCGTGAATGGTGCCTTTGGGCTGCGCGGCGATGGCACGTTCTGTGGGCGCGCCACCGCGGCTGACTGACCCGCCACGGCCATGGAAAAACACTGGCTTGAGCTCCTGTGCCTCAAGCGTGCGCGAAATGTTGCGCTGTGCCTTTTCAAGCTCCCAGGTCGAACAAATAAACCCGCCATCCTTGTTACTGTCGGAATAGCCCAACATGATTTCAATGGTCTGCGCCACACCGACCAGACTGCGCCGGGCCAATGGTACCGTAAGCAGCTCCTCAAGGATCCGTGGCGCGGCCCGCAAGTCTTCGATGGTCTCGAACAATGGCACAACCCGCAGATCCAGCTTCTCCGAGCCGAACCCGGCATAACGCGCCAGCAGGAAGACCCCCAAAAGATCGTCGCAGGATCGTGTCATCGACAGGATGAACGGGCCCATTGCCTGCGGATCATTGCCATGCAGCGTCTTGCGCATCAGATCGAGCAGGCCCAGCAATTCCTGCCCTTCCGCGTCCAGTTTATCGCGGTCGAGAGCAGGCAGTTCGCCCGCGGCCAGTTCAGTGCGCAATCGCTCGGACCATTCCGGCGTGCCGTATTCATTCGCCGCGCCGGTCAAGGCCCAGATATCGGCCAAGACGCGGGTCGTTACCGACGAGTTCTGCCGCACGTCCAGCGTCACGGTGCGAAAACCGAAAACCTCGGCCTGCCAGCGGATCGGGCGCACCAGCCGTGTGGCAAGCCTGTCGGCCCCGATTGATTCTAGCGCATCCTCGACTTTACGCAGATCACTGATAAAGGCAGAAACGTGCCGATAGCCCTTCTCAGCGCCATCCCGCGTCGCAACCATGCGCCGTCTCATGGCGCTGATCGCCTGCCGGAACTGCTCACCCGGATTGGCGCGGAAATTGTCCCCTTCCGCCGGGCTGGCGGCAATGATGTCAGCGAGTGCCTGTGCCGCATCAGGCTGAAGCCCGGAAATCGAGGCACTGATACTGAGCTGCTGTCCGGCGATGATCAACGCAGACAGATACTTTTCAAGAATGGCGGTGCGATTGCGCTCCAGCGCCGTCCTGGTTGTCTGGATCGAGACATTGGGATTGCCGTCGCGATCTCCTCCGATCCAGGAATGGAAGCGCAGGCACGGGGTGGGCTCGTCTTCAAGTTCGAAACGGTTATGCGCCGCGACATGAAAAGCGTCGAACAGTTCAGGCACCGCGTCAAACAGGCTGTCGCGGAAAAACTGCAAACCCCATTCGATTTCATCCTCGGGCGACGGCCGCTCAAGGCGCAGCTCGCCGGTCAGCATCAGAAGATCGATTTCGCTTTCGATGGTTGCCAGCAATTCGCGGCGCTCGTGCGGGGTCCAGTGCTGGGTTTCCAGCGTCACCAATGCCCGATAAATCCGGCGATGGATTTCCAGCACCGTAACACGCTTTGCCTCGGTGGGGTGTGCAGTCAGGGTGGGCCCGACCGAAAGTCGATCCGCCGACGCCTTGAAATCCGCAACCGAAATGTCACCGCATTCGGACAGCGCCTTGGCGAAGCTGCCGTCCACTGCCTGCGGCCCCCCATCAGTCTCAGCCTGACGCCGGCCCCGCATTGCTGCGTTTTCCTCGACAATCGTAAGCAGCTGAAACCAGATGTTCAGTGCCTGCAGGTACGAAATAAGGGTCTTACCTTCAGGCAACTCTTTTTCAGCCCCTGCCAATAGCGGCAGGACCGCAGGCACCCGCCGCGTGATGACATTTTTCCACAGCCCGAACACCTCGGCACGTAGACGATCCGCATACGGGTCGCTCACGGGCCCAGAGCGTTCGGCATCGGTTGCTGTCGCGCGCTCTTTCATCAGTTTTCCCATTCCTATGGTTCGCGCACTTCAGTGAAGTCGCACGGGTTGTCTGTTGCGCGAAGGCTTACCGCCTCGCAAGTTGATATGCCAGGATCGGGCAACATGCCCAACTGGCTGCTGCCGTGCAAGCCCTGATTAATACATGAAACACCAGCAAAGTTTCCCGCTGCGGCGGCGGCGTTGGCCATATCGCGATTTGTAGCACCGCAGGGGTAATCCAGCGATGCCGCGATCGCACTTTGTCAGCGCATCGTCAAGCTTACCCAGTAGTGGGACATTGTATTGCGCCCGACTCTCCGGTGCAATATCTCTGCGGTGCCGAATCAGGTTTCTCTCGCTGAGCCACGAATAGATCGATTGGACGGCTTCCAGCTCTGTGATGTCCGTCACCTTTCCAGCCCCCAAGGTCCCGGCCGTGCGTGCGGGCCGACAACCGGCCCAGCACTCTCCTTACACCATGCGAGATTGGTCATCTCGACCTATGGTTACTGCATCACGGATGCGATGGTTTCACCGATCACCGCTGGGTTCTCGGCCACCGTCACTCCGGCTGCGGACAGGATTTCCACCTTTTCGCTGGCACTCTCGCCAAAGGCCGAGATGATCGCCCCCGCGTGGCCCATGGTGCGGCCCTTGGGCGCGGTCAGACCCGCGACATAGGCCACAACCGGTTTGCTGATGTGCTGCTTGATATATTCTGCAGCTTCAGCTTCCTGCGGTCCGCCGATCTCGCCGATCATGCAGATCACGTGGGTATCTGGGTCTTTCTCGAACTCTTCCAGGATATCGCGGAAGGACGAGCCATTGATCGGGTCACCGCCAATACCAACCGACGTCGACACCCCGATGCCGCGCTCTTTCAGCTGCGCCGCGGCCTCGTAGCCCAGCGTTCCCGACCGCCCGATGATACCAACATTACCCTCAAGATAGATGTGGCCCGGCATGATCCCGAGCAGCGCTTTTCCGGGGCTGATTGTTCCGGCACAGTTTGGGCCGGTCAGCACCATGCGGCGCTCCTTGGGATAGCGGTACATGTAGCGCTTGACCCGGATCATGTCCTGCGCGGGAATTCCATCAGTGATGCAGACGCAATAGCGGATACCGGCATCTGCGGCCTCCATGATGCTGTCAGCAGCGGACGGCGGCGGCACGAAAACCAGTGTCGCTTCGGCGCCAGTTTCAGCGACAGCCTCTTTGACGGTGTTGAACACAGGCACACCCTCGACGATCTCGCCGCCCTTGCCGGGGACGACGCCGCCGACAACATTAGTGCCGTATTCGATCATGTCCTTGGTGTGGAAACGGGCCATCTTGCCCGTAATTCCCTGCACAATCACTTTGGTGTCGCGGTCCAGAAAAATGCTCATCAGACGGTCCTCACATCGGTGCGTTGCTTGCTGTCGCTCTGCCAAGCCTCTACGGCGCGCTCGGCGGCTTCCATCAGGGTTGTTGCTCGGATCAGCGGCAGGCCGCTTTCAGCCAGAATTTTCTGACCTTCCTCGACGTTGGTCCCGGCCAGCCGCACGATAACAGGCACATCGACCTCGACTTCGCGCAATGCCTGCACCACGCCTTCGGCGACCCAGTCGCAACGGTTGATACCGGCGAAGATGTTGACCAGAACAGCCTGAACATTGCTGTCCGAAAGCACCAGTCGGAATGCTTTGGCCACCCGCTCCGGGGTCGCGCCGCCACCAATATCAAGGAAGTTCGCGGGTTCGCCACCAGCCAGCTTGATGGTGTCCATCGTCGCCATGGCCAAACCGGCACCATTCACGATGCATCCGATATTGCCGTCAAGTCCGACATAGGACAGACCCCGGTCAGCCGCGCGGCTTTCGCGCGGGTCTTCCTGGGATTTATCGCGCAGTTCGGAAATCTGCGGATGCCGGAACAGCGCGTTGTCGTCGAACGTCATCTTGGCGTCGAGCGCCATGATGCGGTTGTCACCGGTTACGATCAGAGGGTTGATTTCAACCATGGTCGCGTCAAGCTCGGTGAACGCGCGGTAACAGGCCTGAAGCGTGCGCACCATCTGCTGCACCATGCTGGCCTCGATGCCCAGTTTGAACGCGATCTCGCGGCACTGGAACTCTTGCAGGCCAACCGCTGGCTCGACCGTGGCACGCACGATGCTGTCCGGACGTTCTGCCGAGATTTCCTCGATTTCCATTCCGCCTTCGGCGCTGGCGACGATCATCACCCGCTGGCTGGTCCGGTCGAGCACGAAACCCAGATAGATTTCGCGATCGATCGGCACCGCTGCCTCGACATAGACACGATAGATGCCTTTGCCCTCGGGGCCGGTTTGATGCGTCACCAGCTTCTTGCCGAACATTTCTTCGGTCGCTTCCTGGATCTCGACATCGCTGTCGCAAACCTTGACGCCACCTGCCTTGCCACGGCCACCGGCGTGGATCTGAGCTTTGACGACCCAGCGCTCCCCGCCCATTTCGCGGGCACGATAGGCCGCCTGTTCGGGGCTATAGGCAAGTGCGCCTTGAGGAATTAGCACACCGAATTTGCTCAGCACTTCTTTGGCTTGGTACTCATGGATATCCATGGTCAGTCCTCCCTGTTGTGTGCCTGTTATGCGGTTGTTGTTGTTTTATAATGTTTGTCGAGCACGGCCTGGACTGCATCCATGTCGACATCCGCTCCCAGATCTTTCATTGCCTGGCCAAAGCGGGTGACGATTTCAGTGATTGCAACCGGGCTGAGCAGGTTGAGGATACCGATGCGAACCTGAACCGGCGCTGACAATGTTGGCCAGATGCCAAAACCGTCGGCACGGCAATGCTGCACCAGTTCGGCTTCGCGTCCGGCCAGGCTCTCGGGCAGATTCAGCACCACCAGAGAGGTCATGTTCGACGTCACGTCGCAACCCATGGCTGTCACCGCTTCGCGCAGCACCGACTCGTGGAACGCGTAGTCTTCGGCGCGCTGCGAAATGGTGTGCTGCAACGTGATGCGCAGTGCCTCGTGGAAAGCAGCAATGGCATAGGCGCTGTGGGTCCGGTGATAGGTGCCCTTGTCGACATCCTTGCCGTCGATGATGCCCCAGTGACGGGCTTCGAGAATCGGATGGTGCACAAAAGTACGGGTTCCGGTTTTCTTCAACTCGTCTATATAGCGGTCGGTGAACGACACCGGCGCATATGTCAGCGGCAGACAGCAGATTCCCTTCTGCGGGCAGGAGGCCCAACCATGAATACCGGGGAAGTCGTCAATGCGGAAATCCTCAACGCCGAGCGAGGACACAGCATCGACCAAACCCATCACATCGTGGCGTTCACACGCGTCGGAGAACCCGCGCATGTCGTTGATCCGGCCGGAACCGGTTTCCCAATGCGCAATGGCGGCCCATTTCGGCTTGTGTTCGGCCAGCGCTTTTTCGACGATTTCGGCGGTGACGGATTCGCCATGCGGCACATCAATCGTGATAACCGAGGCGGGCTGCGGGTTCATCGGGTCTGCGGCCAGCTCTTCGGCGGTCGCCGCTTTCATGCGGACAGTCAGACCGTCAATGCTCGAAAACGTTCCGTTCGAAAACACGACGACCTTGTCACCGGGCATGACGGCACTGAACATCACATCCAGACCGCTCCAGCCGGTGCCGGCTACGCCAAAAGTGTAAACGTTGCTGGTGCCCATGACGGCGCGCAGCATCTGCTTGCATTCGATCATGCCGCGCAGAACGTCGGGCTGCATGTGATCCGCCATGCCGGCACTGGCAAAGCGATCAAGCACGCGGGGATCGGTATTGCCCGGCCCAGGACCCGCCGCGAGGGTCTGGGGAATCTCGAGCTGCGGAAAGATCATGTTCTGGCTCATGGTATTTGTTTCCTGTCAGTTAATTCGACCTTCACTGCAGGAAACACTGTACAGAGCAAATACGCAACATACCTTAATGCTGCTTTTGGGTATCTATATGGGTAGGAAATCCCCTACCCATAACGGTAAAAATACCGTAGTATACCGCTTTTACCCCTGCCCGAATGGGCAGTTTATCGCAAAAAAGGGTTTGTATAAAAATGCTTAACCAAAGCAGGACGCCGATAAAGATCATGCTCGCGGACAGCAATCCGCTCGTGCTGTCTGCGATGTCGGCGGTGTTCGAGCGGGACCGGCGATTCTCACTCGTCGCGACCACCGCAACTGCCGAAGGTTTCCTCGGCACCGTGATGAGAATCCCGGTGCAAGTCGGTGTGATCGACTGGAATCTGCCTGTTCTGGGCGGGGCGCGACTGCTTGAGGTGCTGCGCGAACATGAAAAAGCGCCACGCCTGGTGGTCTATGGCGACGAAAGAAGCGATGCCCACCGTAGCGCGATGGGCGCCGGCGCAGCGGGTTTCGCGCCGCGCAGCGGACCGGTGGAAGGACTCTTGGAAACTTGCGCCTCAGTGGCAGAGGGCAAGATGGTTTTTCCGTTTCTCGACGTGCGCGAATTGCAGCGGGATCCGATTCAGTCGCTTTCCCGGCGCGAACGGGTCATGCTTGAAACGCTGTCCCAGGGCCTGACCAATCGCGAGTTGGCGAAAGAGTTGAACATTTCGATCAATACGGTCAAGTTCCACCTGTCGAACCTGTTCGAAAAACTGTCAGTGCGGAATCGCGCGCAGGCCATCGCGTTTTACTATAGCAGCCACCTGCCCCGCGAACGGACACCCAGAGATGGCGACAAAGACTGATGATCGGCGTGCCGGTGCAGAAATGCGCCATGAAATAATATTTCTTGACAGGAAAGAAATTTTTCGAATTGCATAAGGGGCCGATGACACGTGTTCGCCAAAGGAGCAAAACACCATGAGTTTCCACCCTATTGAACAAGCCCCCGGACGACTGAATCGCAGTGAGCTTGCGGTACCGGGCAGCCAGCCGCAAATGTTTGAAAAAGCAGCTGATTCTGATGTCGACGTGATCTTCCTAGACCTTGAGGATGCAGTCGCCCCGGATGAGAAAGCGCAGGCGCGCAAGAATATTATCAAGGCCCTGAATGAGATCGACTGGGGCAAGAAATCCATGTCGATTCGGATCAACGGACTCGACACCCATTACATGTACCGTGACGTGGTCGACATTGTCGAACAGGCGGGCGAGCGACTTGATCTGATCATGATTCCCAAGGTTGGTACCGCAGCTGACGTCTATGCCGTCGACATGCTGGTGACCCAGGTCGAAGACGCCATGGGCTACAAAAAGCGCATCGGCTTCGAACATATCATCGAAACCGCACTGGGCATGCAGAACGTGCATGAAATTGCTGCCGCATCCAAGCGCAACGAAAGCATGCATTTCGGCGTCGCCGACTATGCTGCCAGCATGCACGCCCGCACCACGGTGATCGGTGGCGTTAACGAAAATTACGCCGTGCTGACCGACGCCGATAGCGCGGGCAACCGCGAAACCCATTGGGGCGACATGTGGCATTACGCCATCTCGCGCATGGTTGTTGCCTGCCGCGCGAATGGTCTGCGTCCGATTGATGGCCCCTTCGGCGACTTCTCGGATCCCGACGGATACCGTGCTGCCGCCTATCGTGCCGCGGTCATCGGCTGCGAAGGCAAATGGGCGATCCACCCGAGCCAGATCGCGCTGGCCAATGAGGTGATGAGCCCCTCCGCAGACGAAATCGACCGTGCAGAGCGCATTCTCAAAGCCATGGCCGAGGCCGAGGCCGCCGGCAAAGGCGCCGTTTCGCTCGACGGTCGTTTGATCGACTATGCTTCGATCCGTCAGGCCGAAGTGCTGGTCGAAAAAGCCAAACAGATTGCTGACGCATGACGAAAAAAGCTGAAATGCGTGCACTTGCGCAACGGCTTTTCAAGGCTGCGGTAGATGCTGCCGACCCCGCTTTGGCGGTCCGGGAGTATCTGCGCAGTCATCCGCCAGCCAAGCTCCCGGCTGGCGGACATTATATCGTGGTCGCGATCGGTAAGGCCGCACCTGCCATGCTCCGCGAGGCGCTGTTGCATGTGCCCGGTCCGGTGACTGCCCTTGGGGTCACCCATCACGAAAACGCTCAACAGGTGGCCGGCGCCTCCATCCTGACTGCCGGCCACCCCGTACCCGACGACGCCGGCTTTGATGCCTCAAAGCGTCTCATCGACCTGCTTTCCTCGGCAGGGTCCGATGACCGCGTGCTGGCACTGATCTCGGGGGGCGGATCGGCCCTTGTTCCAGCTCCGATCAAGCCGCTGACGCTGGCCGACAAGCAAATGGTTAACCGTCTCTTGCTGGAGAGCGGGCTGGATATCGTGGAAATGAACATGATTCGCCAGCAACTCTCCGAGCTCAAGGGCGGTGGCTTGCTGCGTCACGCCGCTCCTGCTTCGGTTACTGCACTGATCCTATCGGACGTGATCGGCGACGATCTGCGTGCGATTGCCAGCGGGCCAACAGTCTCGCCTTTGGGGACGCGGCAGAAAGCGATTGAGTCGCTGACGCAAATCGGTGTGTTCGATGCCCTGCCACAGCGGGTGAAAACCGCGCTTCTATCCGAGGACAAGCGCGATCCAGTACCCGAAGGCAAGAATCACCTGATCGGCAGCAACCGCCAATCGCTAGACGCGATGAAATCGGCCGTACCCGAAGGCTGGACGGCGAGAATTGTCTGTGACCACCTGATCGGGGACGTTTCCGATGCGGCCAGACAGATCATCGATTCGGCCCTTGAATTGAAAACAGACGGCCCCACCGCCCTGATTTTCGGTGGCGAAACCACGGTTCAGATCAAGGGCAGTGGGCGCGGCGGGCGCAATCAGGAACTTGCTTTGCGCGTGGCATTGCAAGGCGATGAGCTGCCGGAAGGGTGGGTGTTTCTGAGCGGCGGCACTGACGGCCGCGACGGGCCGACCGATGCCGCTGGCGGACTTGTCGATGACTCGACCCTCGAGCGCATGGCCCAGGCCAACGCCGATGTCGTTGCTCTACTGGCCAATAATGACAGCAATAAGGCACTCGCCGCGGCCAACGATCTGCTGATCACCGGTGCGACTGGCACCAATGTGGCTGACGTTCAGGTCTTGCTGCTGCCCTGAGCTAGGGTTGCAGCCATCAGACTGAATTCCCTTTAGATTTTTGAACAGCAATAGGGCGATCCTCTTCGCAGGATCGCCCTATTTATATCTTGGCCTCAGCCCCGCTTCTGGCTGCGCGATCAATAACTGTATTCGGCGTAGATCTGGGTCAGATCGCCATTCCAGTCTCCAGCGTAACGGTTAAGCAATTCGTCGGCGGGCGTCTTGCCCGTCTCAACACTTTCTTTAAGCGCGTTCAGGAAATGTGTCTCGTCGGGCACCAGACCACCCGAACCAGCGCAAGCGCGGGCGCGTAGCCCAGCCTCGGAGAGAGCCAGAACCTCGCGTGCGAGATCGTGCATGTGAATGTCGCCGACACGCGCCTGCAACCCGTCGCGACTGGCAGCGATGCGCAGGTTTTCACGCGTCTCCGCATCCCAGCCCTTGGCAATATCCCATGCACCGTCAAGGCTGTTTTGATCATACATCAAGCCGACCCAGAACGCCGGCAAAGCGCAAAGCCGCCGCCAGGGGCCGCCATCGGCACCGCGCATTTCCATGAATTGCTTGATCCGCGCTTCGGGGAAAATTGTCGTCAAATGGTCGGCAAAGTCCGACAATGTCGGTATTTCGCCCGGCAGCGCGGGCAGTTCACCGTTCAGGAAATCCCGGAACGATTGGCCCAGCGCGTCAATATAGACCCCATCGCGATAGACAAAATACATCGGCACATCGAGCGCGTAATCGACCCACGCCTGAAACCCGAACCCGTCCTCGAACACGAAGGGCAGCATCCCGGTACGGTCGGGGTCGAGATCGCGCCAGATACGGCTGCGCCAGCTTTTGTGGCCGTTGGTCTTGCCCTCGAAGAACGGGGAATTGGCAAATAACGCCGTCGCAACCGGCTGCAATGCCAGGGCAACGCGCAGTTTCTGCACCATATCGGCCTCGGACCCGAAATCGAGGTTCACCTGCACCGTACAGGTCCGATACATCATTGACTTCCCCATAGTGCCGACACGGTCCATGTAATCCGTCATCAGCCGGTAACGCCCCTTCGGCATCATTGGCATCTGCTCATGCGTCCAGATCGGCGCGGCCCCCAGACCGATAAATCCGACGCCGACCTTATCGGCCACGTCCTTGACCTCGCGCAGGTGCTGGTTCACCTCGTCGCAGGTGCCGTGAATAGACTCCAGCGGCGCGCCCGACAGCTCCAATTGCCCGCCCGGCTCCAGCGATACATTCGCACCGTTTTTTTCCAGCCCGATCAGATTACCAGCCTCTTCGACCGGGGCCCAGCCATGGGCATCACGCAGCCCTTCCAGCACCGCCTTGACCGAGCGCGGACCGTCATAGGGGATCGGCTCCAAGGTGTCCTTGCAATAGCCGAATTTCTCATGCTCGGTACCAATGCGCCAATCGGCTTTGGGTTTGCAGCCCTCGGCCAGATACTCTGACAATTGGTGAATGCTTTCGATCGGTCCGCCACCGGACTGGGGAATAGACATGGGGCGCGCTCCGCTAGGTCTGGATTACAATATTTGGTCACAACTGCGGTGAATTCTACAAGGTGTCAATGCAGCCGATGGCTGGGCGGGCGCTGGCTGTGGCGCTCCCAAATCACCACGGGATGTTTGGCGCCACCGCGTAATTCGCTCAGCATACGTTCGGTGCGCAACCCCGGCAGGCTGGAAAACACATCGAACAACGCATCCGAGCCTTCAGCATTTACCGGGATGTAAAGCGTTGGCTGACCGGGCTGATCCAACACCCAATGCGCCGGCTTGGCGGTCGGGTCCAAGGTTAGCCGCTCAAGAGCGCGGGTGGCAACGGCCCCGCCCGAAAGCGGACCGAAATAGGTGATTTGGCCCTCGACCACCTGTACAACACCCGGCCCACCGCCCCCGGCACGAAACCGCGCCCGCTGTATGCCGACGACGATCAACACCGCGCCGATTATGACCAGAGCCCAGCCCGCCCAGCCCAGCAAGCCCCGCGGGCCAAGCGCCCAACTGGCCCCCAGCACCAGCACGCCAACGCCCGCCAGCCCCTCGCGCCAACGCCAGAGCGCTTCGCGTGCCGCAGGGCGGATCAGACTCATCGCCAATCTCCCAGCGCCTGCTGCCAAAGCGTTATTGCCGCAACGGCTGCCGTATCGGCGCGCAAAATGCGCGGCCCAAGGCTGACCCTATGGGCAAAAGGCAGCTCGGTCAGGCGCTTGCGCTCGGCCTCGGAAAACCCGCCTTCGGGACCGATCAGGATCGCCCACGGTCCCGGTGTAGCCTCGGCAAGAACTGTGGCGGGACCGGCCAGCCCCTCGTCGCAAAACATCAGTTGCCGTTCCTCGGGCCAGCCGTCCAGCAGGCGCCCCAGCTTTTGCAGATCATCGACCGGGGGCACATAGGTGCCGCCGCATTGCTCGGCTGCCTCGACCGCGTGGGCCTGAAGCCGGTCCTGTCGGATGCGCTCGGAATTGGTGAAATCTGTCTGTACCGGCAGAATACGCGCCGCCCCCAGTTCGGCGGCTTTTTCCACGATGAAATCGGTGCGCGCTTTCTTGATCGGTGCAAAACACAGCCACAGATCAGGTGGCGTGCCTTGCGCTGCGCTTTGCCGGATCAAATCCAGCACGCCCGCGCGCTTGCCTGCCTGCGCCACCTCGGCCAGCCATTCGCCGTCTGCTCCGTTAAACAGCGCCACCTTATCGCCCTGCCCCAGCCGCATCACCGCAAACAGGTAATGTGCCTGATCCCGCGTCAAAGGAACCGATTGCCCCGCCCCCAAGGGGTGCTCTACATACAGCCTGATCTTCGCACTCATGCAGGTTACATATGCAAGGCAACGCTCCGATGCCAGAGTCATCGCCAACGGGTCAGGTCGCCGATGCGCCCGCCGGAAATTGGGTGGATAGATACGCCCCCGCCATCGCGCGGCCCTATCTGCGGCTCAGCCGCGCCGACCGGCCCATCGGCACATGGCTGCTGCTGCTGCCCTGCTGGTGGGGTTTGACGCTGGCCATGCTGCACGATCAAGCGCCAAGGTGGGAGGATGTCTGGATCGCGTTTGGGTGCGGCATTGGCGCGTGGTTGATGCGCGGGGCGGGCTGCACCTGGAACGACATCACCGACCGCCACATCGATGGAAGCGTTGCGCGCACCCGCTCGCGTCCGATCCCCTCGGGTCAGGTCAGTGTCGCTCAGGCGGTGATCTGGATGGTCACGCAGGCGCTGTTCGCGCTTATGATCCTGCTGAGCTTCAACACCGCTGCCATCACATTGGGGGTTGTGGCGCTGTTGCCGGTGGCCATTTACCCCTTTGCCAAACGATTCACCTGGTGGCCGCAGGTCTTTCTCGGCCTGGCGTTCAACTGGGGCGCATTGCTGGTCTGGACGGCGCACAGCGGCAGTCTGGGATGGCCTGCGGTCATCCTTTATCTGGCGGGCATTTGCTGGACCATCTTCTACGACACGATCTATGCCCATCAGGACAAAGAGGACGACGCCCTGATCGGGGTCAAATCCACCGCGCTTTTGTTCGGGGATGATACCGCCCGTTGGCTGAAGTATTTTCTGGCGGGAACCGTCACACTTATGGCACTGGCGGTGATCGCAGCGATGCTGCCGGGCGCGTCCATGTTGGCGCTGGTCGTTGCTCTGGCGGGGCCGGGATTGATGGGCTGGCACATGGCATGGCAGTTGCGCGGATTTGACCACATGGACAATGAGCGGATGCTGCGGCTGTTCCGGTCGAACCGCAATACCGGCCTGATCCCGCTGATCCCATTGCTGCTTGCGCTGCTGGTGTGATTGATCCTCACGCCTGTCACCGGTATGAGACACCAGCATTAAGGAAGCCCGGATCGTGAAGAAACCACTCTCCTCCCACGCCATTACTCTGGCCACCTTTGCGCTTGCCGCGTTTCTAAGTCTGGTGACCGCCCGTCTTGCACTGACGGCGATCGAGCAAACCACCGAGATTGACGTCCGCCGCGCGCTCGACGAATCGTCGTTTGGCTGGGCCGAGGTTCAGGCCAATGGGCTGCAGGTGATCCTGACCGGCACCGCCCCGGACGAAGCGCGCCGCTTTGCCGCACTCAGCGCAGTGGCCAGGGCGGTCGACGCCGCAAGGCTGGTCGATTCCATCGAAATCGCCCCTAGCGCGGATCTCACGCCACCGCGATTCTCCGCCGAGATTCTGCGCAATGACAGCGGTATTTCAATCATCGGCCTAATCCCGACTGCCTCGGACCGCAAAGCTCTGATCCATCGTCTAAACCGTATGGTCGGAGCGGAAAATGTGGCCGACCTGTTGGAAACCGCCAATTATCCCGCTCCACAAGGCTGGAACCAGTCGCTGGATTTCGCAATCACTGCGTTGGCACGCCTGCCCCGTTCAAAAGTGTCTGTGGATGCCGGACGCATCTCGGTTACCGCGATTGCCAACAGCACCGATGAAAAAACGTCGATCGAGGCCGACCTGACGCGATCGGTGCCTCGTGGCATTGATCTGTCACTTGAAGTCGCCGCCCCGCGTCCGGTCATCACGCCCTTTACCCTGCGCTTTCTGATCGATGACAAGGGTGCGCGGTTTGATGCGTGCTCGGCCGAAACCGAAAACTCGGCACATCGTATCTTGAAAGCCGCACAGGCCGCAGGACTGGAAAAAGACGACGAGGATTGCACTGTCGGCATGGGTGTCCCGTCACCGCGCTGGGCCGAGGCCGCGGAACTGACAATTGGTGCTCTGGCCGAGCTGGGACAGGGTAGCGTCACCTTTGCCGATGCAGATATCTCGCTGGTCGCAGCGGAAACCACCGAGCCCAAATCGTTCGAACGCGTCATCGGTGAGCTGGAGGCCGCCCTGCCCGAGGTCTTTGCACTGAACGCCGTGTTGACAAAGCCCGAAAGCGAGACCCCCAATGGCCCCGCTGAATTCGTCGCCACGCTGAGTGCAACCGGACAGGCGCAACTGCGTGGGCGGCTGAGCGACAACAACCTGCGCCAGGTCGCCGACAGCTATGCCCGTGCGAGTTTTGGCTCCCAGAATGTTTATACGGCGACCCGGCAGGTCGATGATCTGCCAAGGGACTGGCCAGCCAGAGTTCTAGCCGGGCTTGAGGCCTTGTCGAAATTGGCCGAAGGATCGGTCACGGTTAAACCCGATACCCTGATCGTGCGCGGCATCTCCGAGCGCAAGAACGCCAATGCAGAGATTTCGGGCCTCGTGGTGGACAAGCTCGGCGAAGCTGAAAGTTTTGAACTGGACATCACCTACCGCGCGCCACCCAAGCCCAAAAACGCCGCCCCGACCCCGGAAGAATGTCAGCAGCAGCTGGCGAAGATCCAGAAAGGCGGCAAGATCACCTTTGAACCGGGCTCGGCCAAGATCACCGGCAGCTCGCGCCAGACGATGTCGGCAATCGTCAAGATCCTGGATCGTTGCGGTGAAATTCCGCTTGAAATTCAAGGACACACCGACAGCCAAGGTCGTGAGGAGATGAACCAGCAACTAAGTCAGCGGCGCGCTGATGCGGTGCTCGCCGAATTGCGTGCGCGGCGGGTCCTGACCTCGACCTATAAGGCGGTCGGCTATGGAATCACCAAGCCAATCGCCGATAACGGCACCGCCGAAGGGCGCGAGGCCAACCGGCGGATCGAGTTCCGATTGATCCACTCTGATGCAGACTCCGACGAAGAAAACAGCGCGGATGCCGCACCTCATGAGAGCGGTGACGGGTCGAACGGCCAAGAGAAGGCCAGCGCTCCCGACGCCAGCGATAAATCTGACGCTAAAAGCGAAAAAGAGAGCGAACAATGAACAGAACCGAGTTCATCATCACCACCGCGATCATCCTGTTTGTCGCGTTTTCGCTGGGCTGGTTTGCGAACTGGCTGATTGGCCGCTTGACCCGCGTGCGGCCAAGCGATGTCGGCGAACTGGAGCGCATGAGTCAGGAGCTGCACGAAGCCGAAGAAACCCGTGATCAGGCGATCACCTATATGCAACAACGCGAGGCAGAACTGACCAACCAGTTAAGCCAGGCGGAAGCCGAACTGCGCGCTGCGATGGAAGGGCTGCGCGATGCCCGTCACGAGGCCGAAGAACTGCGCGCTCAAATCGAACGCACATAGGGCTTGAGGCCGACGGCCATGCGCCCCCACCTTACCAGCGGTTCAGGGCGTCTTCATCCTCATCGCGGGCAGCAACCCAGTCGGCGCCTTGATCGGTGATTTCCTTTTTCCAGAACGGTGCGCGGGATTTCAGGTAATCCATCAGAAATTCCGCCGCCTGAAATGCATCGACGCGATGGCGCGAGGCGGTGGCGACCATCATGATCCGCGCGCCCGGCGTCAGCCGCCCGTAGCGGTGGATCACCAGCACATCGTTCAGCGCCCACCGCGTCTGCGCCTGATCCGCGATCTGGTGCAGCGCAGTTTTGGTCATCTCCGGATAATGTTCGATCTCCATCCTGCGCAAGGTTCCCTCGGAGTTGTTGCGCACAATCCCGGTAAAACTGACCACCGCGCCGGTATCTTTTCCCCGCCCGAAGTGCTCAAGCTCGGCGCTTGGGTCGAAATTCTCTTCCTGCACCTGCACACGCATCGCTCACCCTCCCGTCATCGGCGGGAAGAACGCGACCTCGCGCACATTGGCGAGCGGCGCGTCGAAATCGGCCAGCTCCTGATCCAGCGCGACCCGTAGCGCCGACAGGTCCGCAAAGGCCGCGGCATAGCGTTCTTCTCGCGCGCGCAATTCCTCGACCAGTTCGGAAACCGTACCGGCATCGGTCTCAACCTTTTCGCGCGGCAATCCGATGCGTTCGCGCACCCATGCGAAATAAAGCACATCCATGTTCATTCCTCCTTGAGATGCGGCAGCGCCTTGCGCAGATAATCCCAGCCGGTCAGCAATGTTAACCCCGCCGCCAGCCACAGCAACCACAGCCCGATACGTCCTGTCCACTCCATGCCTTCCAGCTTCCAGCGCAGCCCGTCCGGATCCGCACCGGTACCCATCAACGTGCGCTCGAACAGGTCTGGGTCCATGCCTTCGGCGCTTAGTCCCAGCGCGTGTTCGAAAATGCCCTGTGAAAACAGCACCGCGATGGCGACCATTTGCGCCGTGGTCTTCCACTTTGCCAACTGGGTGACCCGGAGCGTGCCGGCCACATCACCAAGGAATTCGCGCAAGCCCGAAACGAAGACCTCGCGAAACAGGATTACGGTGGCAGGCAGCACCAACCAGGGCGACATCGAGGAGTAGCCGACAATCACCATCAGCGCGATGATCACCATCGCCTTATCCGCGATCGGGTCAAGCATCGCACCCAGCTTGGTCTCCTGTCTCCAGGCCCGGGCGAGATAGCCATCGAACCAATCGGTCACCGCCGCACCGATGAACAGAATCAGGGCAAGCCAGTCGGCCCAGGGACGGTGGAAGTACAGAAACATTATCGCCAGCCCCGGCGCAGCCAGAAGGCGCAGAAACGTCAGGATATTAGGTAGGGTCAAACTCATGGTCGAACCCTACAATGCGGCCCCGGAACTTGAAAGCGGATGTTGGCGTATCGCGGCAGCAATGGCCGATTTGCCCTGTGGGCAAAGCCTCCGGCGGGGGTATTTCCCGACCAGAAAGAGACCGGGGCGCGGCACCGGTCAGCCGCGGGTGTGAAAATGGTCATAGATGGTTTCGGCAAGCCGATCCGAGATACCGTCGACCGCTTTGAGATCGGCCAGGTCTGCGCGGCTAACCGCCTTGGCGCTGCCGAAATGTGCCAACAGCGCGCGTTTGCGGGCCGCCCCGACACCCGGCACCTCGTCAAGCGGAGTGGCACCAACCGCCTTGGCGCGTTTGGCGCGGTGAGTGCCGATGGCAAAGCGGTGCGCTTCGTCGCGCAGACGCTGGATGAAATAGAGCACTGGATCGTTGTGCCGCAGCGCAAAAGGCCGGGTGCCGGGGCGGTGGAACTCCTCCTTGCCGGCATCGCGGTCCACGCCTTTGGCCACACCGACCATGGGGATGTCGCCGACGCCGTGTTCTGCCATGATCTGCGCCACCGCGCTGACCTGCCCGGCACCACCATCGATCAGCAGCAGGTCGGGCCAAAGGCCCCTCTCCCGCGTCGGATCGTCTTTCAGCAGGCGTTTGAAGCGGCGGCTCAGAACCTCTTTCATCATGCCGAAATCGTCGCCGGGGGTCAGATCGTCACCACGGATATTGAACTTGCGGTATTGGTTCTTCATCAACCCCTCCGGCCCGGCGACAATCATCGCGCCGACCGCATTCGTGCCCTGAATATGGGAGTTGTCATAGACCTCGATCCGTTGCGGCGGGACGTTGAGCGCGAAAGCTTCGGCCAGAGCGCGCAGCAGTTTTGCCTGTGTCGCGCTTTCCGCCATGCGACGGGCCAGCGCTTCGCGCGCATTGCGCAAAGCTCCGCCCACCAGTTCGGCCTTTTCACCGCGTTGCGGCACCAGGATTTCCACCTTGCGCCCGGCCTTTTCAGACAGTGCCTGCTGCATCAGATCAGCGTTTTCGATGGCGTCGGACAAAAGCAACTGCCGCGGTGGTTGCTTGTTATCATAGAACTGGCCCAGAAATGCCTCCATCACTTCGGGCGCGCCCATATCCGCGCCAACGCGGGGATAGTAATCGTGATTGCCCCAGTTCTGGTTGGCGCGGATGAAGAACACCTGCACGCAGGCCTGCCCGCCCTCAAGGTGCAAGGCCACCACATCCGCCTCGGGCACACCACGCGGATTGATGCCCTGTGCGCCTTGGACCTGGGTCAGTGCGCGGATGCGGTCGCGCAGACCGGCGGCGCGCTCAAACTCCATCGCGTCCGAGGCCTGCTGCATCTCGATCGCCAGCTCTTCCTGAATACGGGTTGACCGGCCAGACAAGAACCGTTCGGCATCGCGCACGGAATCTGCGTATTCGGCTTCGCTGATATAGCCGACACAAGGGGCCGAGCAGCGTTTGATCTGGTAGAGCAGGCAGGGCCTTGTGCGGTTTTGAAACACCGAATCAGTGCAATTGCGCAGCAGGAACGCCTTTTGCAGCTGATTCAGGGTGCGATGGACCGCCCCGGCGCTGGCAAAGGGCCCGAAATAGCTGCCTTTTGCTTTCTTGGCTCCGCGATGTCTTTTGATTTGGGGAAACGGATGATCCTTGGCCAGCAGGATATTGGGGAAGCTTTTATCATCGCGCAGCAGGACGTTGTATTTCGGTTTCAGCTGCTTGATCAGGTTCTGTTCAAGCAGCAGCGCCTCGGTTTCGGTGCGCGTTGTCAGGAACATCATCGACGCGGTTTCGCGGATCATCCGGTCGATCCGGATCGAATGGCCGGTCGGCCGCGTATAGCTTGACACCCGTGCGCGCAGATTGCGCGCTTTGCCGACATAGAGCACGCGCGCCTGCGCATCCAGCATCCGGTAGACGCCGGGCGAGGAATCCAGCGTCCGCTGATAGCTCTGGATACATGCATAGCCGGTTACAGCCGGATCGCTGAAGATATCGGATCGGTCGGTCATGGGCATTAGATATGATTCCCGGCGCGCGGCTGCAATCTTGGTTGGTGTTAATCAAGCCCGAACAAATCCACCGAATATGTGGGTAAGTCTGGTGACAACCTCGGGGGAGATCGAAATTCTCATTGTATCTGACGGACTTCGCTGATTTGCTCAAAAAACAGGCACAATGTCAAACCGTTGAAAACAGAGAAAACTTAACTCATGATGTTGCAAGATGATGAATTCAATGAGGATTGCATCGTGTTTTCATGACAGCCGGGGGGCCGGTGGAAAAGTTAATGTCCCAGAGCGTCAACGCGCCAATACAATCGGATGGGTTCGAACCGCGGCCGACACTGTGTTTCTCTGTTGGGCGACAAAATGCGCCCCGCTTTGATGAGCTGCGCGCATGGTTGGGCCGGGACCGATAGCATTGACCCGAATTGCGGGGGGCCCGCGCTGTCGTCTGCGTCAAAGTCCAAAACGCTGCCCTGGCCACGGTATGGATCATGAATTCGGGGATTTGCTTGCGCACGCGCTGATCGATCCTGTTGCCGATAAAATCGATGGCGCAGGGCGCGTTATTGTCGTCAATCTCCGGCTCAAGCCCCTGCGCTGCCATGGCCTGTGTCAGCATTCTTTCTTTCGCGTTCGGCCGTCGCCCTCAAAGAAAAACTGTTGCAAGATAGACCAGGTAGAGTGCGGTCAGCGCAATGCCCCAAAGCCGGGTAATGTTCTTTTGCATAAACACGAATGGGATCAGCAGCAGCGAAGCCGCCAGCATGACCCAAAGATCAAAGCGCAGGAACTCGGGCGCGACATCAATTGGTCGGATCAGTGTGGCGAGACCGATGACCGCCAACAGGTTGAATATGTTCGACCCGATCACATTGCCAAGCGCAACATCGGCCTGCCGGCGCAGCGCCGCCACCACCGTGGTCGCGAGTTCGGGGAGCGACGTGCCCACCGCAACCAGTGTCAAACCAATTGCCGCGTCACTGACCCCATAATGCCGTGCGATGATCGAGGCGTTTTCGACCAGTAAATTTGCGCCCAGTGGCAGTCCGACAATCCCCACAACAAGATATGCAATCACGCGCCACCACGGCATATTCGGGTCGGCCTCTTCCAGCCCTCCGATTTCGCCGTTGGCGCAGGCCCGTTGATAGACCCGCACCTCTCGGAATTGATCCAGCAGAACCAGAGCCAGAGCGGCCAGCATGATCAGACCTTCCATCGTGCTGAGAACGCCGTTGAAGGCCAGTGCAATAAACAGAACCGAGATGCCAATCATCACCAGAAACGACTTGCGGGTATTGCACTCTGTGCTGTGTATCGGCGCGAGCATGGCTGGTATACCCAGCACCAGCAAAATATTGGCGGTGTTCGAACCGACAATATTGCCCAGTGCAAGCCCCGGCAGATTATCGCGCACCGCACTGATCGACACCAGCAATTCCGGCGCTGAAGTGCCAAAGGCCACAACGGTCAAACTTACGATCAGCGCCGGCACGCCCAGCCGCAGGCTGAGATTGACCGCACCACGTACCAGCGCGTCGCCTGCAAAAAACAGAATCAGCAAGCCCAAAGCGGCAAGAATCCACGCGCTCATTCTCGCCCCCTGTAGCCGCAGGAACACGGCCCTTTGCCGATGCGATAACGTCCGCACCCCGGACATTTTGCTGAGTCGAGACGATTTTGGCCTGGAAATCGCAGTTTTCCGAACATCGCCAACACCGCGATGGCCACCAGAAACAGGGCGACGATCTTGAGGATCACCTTAAAGACCAAAGCGCGCGAAAGCCGCGCGCTCCTCGATGCCGGTAACGGCTTCATTGAAGGCATAGGCCCCGAAACGCGTCAGAAAGGGACGGCGTAAGCCGTAGCGGCGTAATTTCACCTTGTCGCCAAACCGCTCGCGCAGCGTGGCCTTCAGATGCCCGATTCCATCGATCAGGCCCAGCTCGGCGGCGCGACGGGCCAGCCAGATCTCGCCAGTGAACAAATCGGCGGAGGTGTCCAGCCGGTCACCACGACGATTTTTGACATGGGTGATAAAGTGTTCATGGACGTCGCCCAGCAGGGCGGTCAGGCGGGCCACGTCGTCTTCGTTTTCAGGGCGGAACGGGTCCAGAATCGATTTCGATTTGCCAGCGGTATAAACCCGCCGCTCGATTCCTTGACGGCTCAGAAACACATGCGCACCAAAGCCCGAGGATATCACCCCGATCGAGCCCAGAATCGAACTTTCATCGGCCCAGATTTCATCGGCTGACGCCGCCAGCCAATAGCCCCCCGACGCGGCAACGTCTTCGACAAAGGCAATGACGGGAACTTTGGTTTCCTCCGCCAGATCGCGGATCCGCCGCCCGATCAGCGAGGATTGCACCGGCGAGCCGCCGGGCGAGTTGATTTCCAACGCGACCGCATCGGGCTTGCCCCTGCGAAATGCCTTTTCCAGAACCGAGGCCAAAGCCTGATCGCTCAGCGTCATCCGCCCCGATGTACCGATGGTCCCCTGGAGGCGAACCACGGACACAAGTGGGCGGCTTTTGATAAAGGGAAGGCGTAACTTCATGAGAGCTGATGTAGAATGCCGCAACGCGACAAACAAGGTGCGCAATTGGGTTGAGTCAGAGGGATGGAAGAATTCGCGCCGCGCCCGACTTTCTTGTAACGCAAAATCGCTGGATCGGGTGCAAAAAACCCATCAGATAGCGGCGCCCTGTACCCCGGCCTATGCGGCGCCGCTCCGCAATGGGTATTTGCAACCAGAAGGAAGCAGGGCGCTCAGACCGACAGCCACGCGTCGCGAATTTCCGGGCTGGCATCAAGATCGGCGAAACTGCCCGAAAAGCGCGTGGTGCCGCGATCAAGAACCACCGCACGGCTGGCGACGGCCCGGGCGAAATGCAGGTTCTGTTCGGAGAGCAGCACCGTCAGCCCCTGATCGCGCAACTGCACAATGGCGCGGGCCATGTCTTCAATGATGACGGGCGCGATGCCCTCGGAGGGTTCGTCCAGCAGCACGCAGGACGGGTTGCCCATCAGTGTGCGCGCGATGCTGAGCATTTGCTGTTCGCCGCCCGACAGGTCGCGGCCGCGATTGTGGCGACGCTCGGCGAGGTTGGGAAACAGCTCGAACAGCGCGTCGCGGCTCCAGATGGCGGCGTCTTGTCGCGGCTTTTGCCGACCGACTTCGAGGTTTTCCAGTACCGTGAGGTCGGTAAAAATGCGCCGTTCCTCGGGCACATAGCCAAGGCCGGCGCGCGCCACGCGATGGGCTGGCCAGCCGGTGATGTCGGCGCCATTGAAACGGACGCGCCCGGACCGTGGCACCACCAGTTGCATGATGGATTTGAGCGTCGTTGTCTTGCCCGCGCCGTTGCGCCCCAAAAGCGCGACCACCTGCCCGCGCGAGACCTGCAGCGAGAGGGCGCGCAACACATGGGCCTTGCCATAAAAACTGTTGATCTGGGCCAGTTCAAGCATCGGTTGATGTGTCCAGCGCATTGAATAGAGTGCCGCCGCCAAGATAGACCTGTTGCACTTCTGGGTCGGCACGGATGTGGGCGACGGGGCCTTTGGCGATCAGCCGGCCGCGGTTCAGCACCATAACGCGATGGGCATGGGCAAAAACCGTGTCCATATCATGTTCGGTGAACAGCACGCTCAACTGCCGCTGCGCCACGATATCGGCCACCAGTTGCATCAGCGCGGCGCGTTCGCCCGGTGCCATGCCGGCGGTGGGTTCGTCCATCAGCAGCAGGCCCGGCGCATGCGCCAGCGCGATGGCAAGTTCCAACCGCTTGAGATCGCCATAGGCCAGCACCGCGCAGGCGCGGTCGGCCTGGGCCGCCATGCCGACCAGATCGAGGAGCTCCAGCGCCTCGTCGCGATAGAGCCGGTGCGCATAGGGGCGCAGCGCGAAGACCCGGCGATGGTGCGAGATCAGCGCCATTTGCACGTTTTCTACCACGGTCATCGAGGCATAGGTGGCGGTGATCTGGAACGTGCGCCCAACGCCCAGCCGCCAGATCCGGCGCGGCTTCAGCCCAGTGATCGGCGTGCCGTTCAGCGACACCGTGCCGCCATCGGGTTTCAGATGGCCAGTCATCATGTTGAAACAGGTGCTCTTGCCCGCGCCGTTGGGGCCGATCAG
Organism: Pontibaca salina; assembly: GCF_016307205.1. Classification (GTDB taxonomy): domain Bacteria; phylum Pseudomonadota; class Alphaproteobacteria; order Rhodobacterales; family Rhodobacteraceae; genus Pontibaca; species Pontibaca salina. The sequence continues at coordinate 316,482 of NZ_JAEIJD010000001.1, forward strand.
CGCCAGTAACTCGCCCTGCGCGAGATCAAAGGACACGTCATCGACGGCGCGGATTCCGCCGAAAGATTTGCTGAGCCCGCGCACCGACAGCACCGTACTCATGTTTCCTGCTCGGAGGGCCGCAGTAGGCCGATACGTTCGCCGAGGCGGCGCAGCCCGCCGACGATGCCTTCGGGGGCCAATACGACCACCGCAATGATGGTCAGGCCCAGCGCCAGACGCCAATATTCAAACCGGGTCAGCATGTCCTTAGCGCTTTCGAACACCGCGCCGCCGACCACCCCGCCCGAGAGCGTCTTGACTCCGCCAAGGAAGACCACGATCAGCGCATCGAACGAGCGGGTGATCTCCAGCTCATTGGGAAAGACGCTGCCCTTGGCAAAGACAAACAGCCCGCCCGCAAGCCCGGCCATGGCCCCGGCAAGGGCGAAGGCCACCCACTGCACCGCGCGCGTGTGGATGCCCGTCGCCTCGGCCTGCCGGGCACTGTCGCGGGCGGCGCGCAGGGCATAGCCGAACGGCGCATGGGCCGCGTGGCGCAAAGCCAGAATGCCACCAATGCAAAGCACCAGCGTCAGATAGAAGAACACGAGATTGGATGTGGCCCAGTCCGGCGGCCAGATATCCACCAATCCATCATCACCGCCGGTGACCTCGCCCCACTGATAGGCCAGACTCCAGAGCAGCTGCGCGAAGGCCAATGTCAGCATCGCGAAATATACGCCCGTCAAGCGCAGGCAGACCCAGCCGATGATCATTGCCAGCAACCCCGCGCCAAGCGGTGCCAGCAGCAGCGCCAGCTCCATCGGCGTCCCGGCATGGGCCACCAACAGCGCCGCCACATAGGCACCGCCGCCGAAAAAGGCCGCATGGCCGAAACTGACCAACCCGCCAAGGCCCAATAGGAAATGCAGCGAGGCGGCGAACAGGCAGAAGATCAGGATGTCGGTCGCCAAAATAGCGATCCAGGACGGCGCGAGCAAAGGCACCACGGCCAACACCGCCAGTCCGGCGGCCACGATCAGCCGCACCCGCGCTCCGGCGGGCTTGATCGGGCGTTCGGGCTCGCCACTCTGGCCGTGATCGCCGGCAACCTCTTCGCGGCCCAGCAACCCATAGGGGCGGATCATCAAGACCAGCGCCATGACCACGAACATCAGCACCAGCGTGCTTTGCGGTAGATAGGTCACGCCGAATACGTTCAGCACCGATACCAGTACCGCCGCCAAATAGGCCCCGGGCAGCGACCCCATGCCGCCAATCACCACAACGACAAAGATTGACGCCAGAATATTGAAATCCATCAGCAGATCGGCACCGCCCTTGGGCAGTTGTACGGCCCCGCCCAAGCCCGCCAGCGCGCAGCCAAGGAAGAACACGCCGGTGAACAGCCAGGACTGGTTGACGCCCAGCGCCCCGACCATTTCGCGGTCTTGCGTGGCGGCGCGCACAAGAATGCCGACGCGGGTGCGTGCGATCAGCCACCACAGCGCCAGCGCGACGAAGGGCGTGATCGCGATCAATGCCAAATCGTATTTCGGCACCGGCTCGCCCATGATCCGAACGATACCTTTCAGTCCCGGCGCGCGCGGCCCCAGCAGATCCTGCGGCCCCCAGATCATCAGCGCCAGATCTTGAATCACCAGAATGACCCCGAAAGTGGCGACCAACTGAAACAATTCCGGCGCGCGGTAGACCGGGCGCAGCACCAGAATCTCGACGATAACACCGACCAGCCCGACGACAACACCGGTCAGCAGGATCGCACCCCAGAAGCCGAAAGCACCGGGCAGCACCTGCATCAGCGTATAGCCGACATAGGCCCCCAGCATGTAGAACGAGCCGTGGGCAAAGTTAACGATCCGCGTCACGCCAAAGATCAGCGACAGGCCCGACGCCACCATGAACAGTGCCCCGGCATTGGCCAGTCCGGTCAGCAATTGCGCAATGAACAGTCCCACGATCCTAAGTGACGGCGGTTATTTCGCCGGGCGCATCTCGCGCACCACATCATCGGAAGGCAGATAATCGGCGCCGTCGCGATATTCCCAGTCGATCATCACGCCCTCTCCGTCACGCAGGGCGGTCGTGCCGACAAAGGCACCCATGGTCGATTGATGATCGATTTCGCGATAGGTGACCGGCCCGACCGGTGTGTCCAGTTCCAGCCCGACAAAGGCCTCGCGGATCGCCTCGGCCTCGGTCGAGCCGGCCTTTTCGATGGCAGCGGCGACCGAAAGCGCGGTGTTGTAACCGACGATCGACCCGTTGCGCGGGTAATCGTCCCAGCGCGCCTGATAGGCGTTGACAAAATCTTTTTCCGCGCCCTCGTCAAATCCGTACCAAGGAAACCCGGTGACGATCCAGCCCTCGGGCGCCTCGGCGCCCAGCGGATCAAGATATTCCGGCTCACCCGACAACAGGCCGTATAGCTTGCGCCCGTCAAACAGGCCGCGCGTGGTCCCCTCGCGCACGAATTTGGCCAGATCCCCGGCAAAGGTGACGTTATAAATTGCATCGGGCTTGGCCCGTTCCAGCGCCTGCACCTCGGCCCCCGCGTCGATCTTGAACAGCGGTGGCCATTGCTCGGCAACGAATTCCACTTCGGGTTTCAGCGCCAGAAGGTTTTCCTTGAAGGCCGCGACCGCATCCTTGCCATAGGCATAGTTGGGCGCGATGGTGGCATAGCGGATCGCATCGGTCTTGGCGGCCTCTTCGGCCAGCATCGCCGCCTGCATGTAGGTCGAGGTGCGCAGGCGGAAGGTCCAGTCATTCCCCTTGTCCCAAACCAATGCATCGGCCAGCGGTTCGGAAGCCAGATAGACATAGTGCTTTTCGGCGGCCAGAGAACTGATTGCCAGCCCGATATTGGACAGGATCGCGCCGGTCAGCATTACCGTGCCCTCACGAGTCATCAATTCTTCGGCAATTTTCACCGCCTCGCCCGGTTCGCCCTGATCGTCGCGGTAAATAAACTCCAACGGACGCCCCAGAACGCCTCCCGCTTCGTTGATCTGCTCAACCGCCAACTCGACTCCCATGCGATAGGGTTCGGCAAAGGCGGCCATACGCTTGAAATGGTTGATCTCGCCGATCTTGATCGGTTCTTGCGCAGGTGCCTCAAAGGCGGTCAGCGCCAGCGCGGCCCCCACCACGGTTGCGAGGAAAGTCTTGCGTTTCATGGGCTGTCCATCCTGCTGGCTAACGGCAAATTGCCGCGGGGCGTGGTGCGCTTCTTAAAGACTTGGATCATTGCAATCAATGCCTGTGCCTGATGATGCGATTAATGTCTGCAATCTATCAGTATGATTGCGGTGTTCGCCTGCTTGGGCTGCCCGTAACGCAGGCCAGCTTTGAGCTTTGCCGATTAAGCTTAAAGACAGGACGTTTATGCACTTACCCGGGCAATACAGCGCAGGGAAGAAGTTTGGCTTCTGTCATCACCCTCGCTGCTTTTGCGCCGTCATTCACGTGTGCTCATGCGCTACATTAGCAGCTTTAGATGGCGACATATGACACAGCGAGCCATCAAAGGCGCTTGAGCCGCGACAGCATTAACTGAGCTTCGCACCTACAACATCACCCTGCTCAAGCAAATCCGGCAGAATTTTTCGTTTGAAGCCGATAAATTGACCGCCCGCTCTCTTGTCCGGCCCTGGGAAATATGGCCTAGACCGCGGGAAGAACTGTTCGAGAAAGGCCAACCCATGACCCAGAGACCCGCGATTCGGCATATCGTGTTTTTCAGTGCCAAGGATAAGACCGACATTCCACGCATCGTCGCAGGGCTGGAACAGCTTGGCAAAATCCCCTACTCAAAGGTTTTCGAGGTGCGCCGCAACACGCAAAGCGATGCACTTTCCAACGAAGTGGATGTCGTCGTATATGCAGAATTCGCAAGCGCCGAGGATCTTGCGAAATACAAAGCCGATCCGATCTATCAGAAGTCGATCGAGACCGTCCGCCCGTTGCGCGATCTTCGCATTGCTGCCGATATCTGATCCCGTGTCCAGCCGCCCGCTAGGAGTACTCCGCTAAATGCCCGACCACCGCGTGATCTTCGATGGCGGTCCGACCCCGACAGGAACCGCGTTTCGCACACCGCGCCGCATCATCCGCGCGGATACAGCGCAACAGGTTCCCGAGGCTCTTGCCGCACTTCAGCAGGCCCAGACCGATGGGTTTTGGCTTGCCGGTTATGCAAGTTACGAACTTGGCTATCTGTTCAGCGCCAAGCTGCGCGCGCTGCTGCCGGACGAACGCGAGATGCCATTGCTGTTGTTCGGCGTGTTCGATGCGCCCTCGCCGGCTGCCGAAGTGACAGATCAAGGCACCGCATCGCTGACAAAGCCAGAACCAGTTTGGACGCCAGACAACTATGGCGCTGCCTTTGCAAAACTGCACGATTTCATCGCCGCAGGAGACATTTATCAGGCCAACCTGACCTTTCCGATGGTGGCCAAGCGAACCGGATCGATTGATGCGCTATGGTCACGCCTGCGCAAACGTCAGGCGGCCCCGCATGGGGCGCTGATTGATCTGGGCGGACCGGTGGTATTGTCACGTTCGCCCGAACTGTTCTTTTCGGTCGATCAGCATGGCAACATGGTCGCGCGGCCGATGAAAGGCACCGTCGCGCGCGGCGTAACGCCCGAGCAAGACGCCAGCAACGCGCAATGGCTGCACAATTCGGAAAAGAACCGTGCCGAGAACCTGATGATCGTTGATCTTCTGCGCAACGACATGAGTCGGATTTCACAGATCGGCAGCGTGCGCGTGCCCGAGCTTTTCACCATCGAAACCTATGCGACCCTGCATCAGATGACCTCGCGCATCACTGCTCGGTTGAATCATGGCGTTACCATTCCCGACATTTTCGAGGCGCTTTTTCCCTGCGGCTCGATCACCGGCGCGCCGAAAATCCGCGCGATGCAGATTCTGGCCGCGCTGGAAGACTCCGCGCGCGACATCTATTGCGGCGCGCTCGGCTGGATCGCACCCGATGGTTCGATGTCATTTGGCGTCGCGATCCGAACGCTGATCTGCGGGGCGGATGAAAGGGTTCGGCTCAATGTCGGGGGCGGTGTCGTCTATGACAGTAATGCGGCGGCAGAATATGCCGAGGCATTGCTCAAAGCTGAATTCGCCATGTTATCGGGCTCAGATGTTTCTGACCCGCCGCCTGCTTGAGCCTGTGGTTCCGGCTCGGCCCCTTCATGGCGCACGGCCCGCAAATATCGGCCTTGTTCTGCTATAAAAATAGATAATTCTCGCCCCATTATTCTGCACTAGGCAGCCCTCTTCGCCGCCACGGACAACCACTACACGCGACGTCTTCTGTTGACCCTGGCGCATCTCTAAGCGCATAAACGGCAATAGGCGCAGCACATCAGGGAAAGGCACGATTTGACGTTTTTGGCGCGGATTCTGCAGGCCATTAACGGGTTGAACCGGGTCGTAGGACTGGTGTTTTCCTGGCTCTCGCTTGGCATCGTCGTGCTTTGTTTCTGGGTCGTGGTCGAACGCTACCTGTTTTCGACCACGCGGCTGTGGATGCAGGATCTCTATGTCTGGATGAATGGCGCGATGTTCACTGCAGTGGCGGCCTTTGCCTTGCTGCGCGAAAACCATGTCCGCGTCGATATCTTCTATCGCGGTGCGCGGGATCGCACCAAGGCGATTGCCGATCTGGCCGGGGTCGTGTTTTTCCTTCTGCCCTTCGTCACCGTCGTGTTCATTTACGCGCTGCCTTTTGTGCAACGATCGTGGAGATTCATGGAAGGGTCGGCAAATGTCGGCGGAATGCCGGGCCTCTATGTCCTGAAATCCTTTGTGCTGATCTTTGCAGTACTGGTCGGATTGCAGGCGCTGGCCATGCTGATCCGCTCGGTGCTGGTGCTAGCCGATCATCCTGATCTGGTGCCGCCCGATTACCGATACAGCAAAGTGGAGTAGCCCCGCATGGACCCTGTTTTGCTGGGCGAGATTCTCTCGGGCCTAATGTTCTTCGGCGTCATCGGGATGCTGATGCTGGGTTTTCCGGTCGCCTTCACGTTGGCCGGCACCTCGCTGATCTTTGCATTCGTGGGGTACGCGGTAGGGGTCTTCGACCCCAGCAATTTCGGCGCACTGGCCAACCGCTATATCGGCTATATGACCAACGAAGTGCTGGTGGCGGTGCCGCTGTTCATCTTCATGGGGGTGATGCTGGAACGATCCGGCATTGCCGAGCAATTGCTGATGACCATGGGCCGCCTGTTCGGACGGCTGCGCGGCGGGCTTGGTTTCTCGGTGATTTTAGTGGGCGCATTGCTGGCGGCCTCGACCGGGGTGGTCGGGGCAACGGTGGTGACAATGGGGTTGATCTCGTTGCCGGCAATGATGCGGGCGGGATATGATCCAAAACTGGCGACCGGCGTGATCTGTGCCAGCGGCACATTGGGCCAGATCATTCCGCCCTCGACGGTGCTGATTTTCATGGGCGACATGCTGGCGGGCATCCATGCACAAGTGCAGATGTCAAAGGGCAATTTCGCGCCGTCACCGGTTTCGGTGGGCGACCTGTTCGCAGGCGCATTCATCCCCGGCTTCCTGCTGGTCAGCCTTTACATCGGTTTCGTGGTGTTCAAGGCGATCACCGATCCACAATCCTGCCCCGCGACCCCCGTGCCCGAGGAGGAGCGCAAGGGCATGCCGCGCGAGATCATGGTCGCATTGGTGCCACCGCTGCTGCTGATTATCGCGGTGCTTGGCTCGATCCTCGGCGGCATCGCCACCCCGACCGAGGCTGCCTCGGTCGGCGCGGTGGGCGCGACCTTGTTGGCGGCACTGCGCTGGCGGCTTTCAACAGGGACGTTGCAACAGGTCGTGGTTGCAACCGCGTCGATCACCTCGATGGTGTTCATCATCCTGTTCGGCGCCTCGGTGTTTTCCATCGTGTTCCGGCAAATGGGCGGCGACAACCTGGTGCATGTGTTCCTGACCAACCTGCCCGGCGGCGTGATCGGTGCGGCAATCATGGTCATGGCGATCATGTTCGTGCTGGGCTTCATTCTGGACACGTTCGAGATCATCTTCATCATCATCCCGATCACTGCCCCGATCCTGCTGGACCTGGGACTGGAGCCGATCTGGCTGGGCGTGATGGTGGGCATGAACCTGCAAACGTCGTTTCTGACGCCGCCCTTTGGCTTTGCGCTGTTCTATCTGCGTGGTGTCGCCCCCAGCACGATCAGCACCGGCATGATCTATCGCGGGGCAATTCCGTTCGTGCTTTTGCAGATCGCAGCCATGGCCACCCTGTTCGTATTCCCGGAAATCGTCCTGTGGCTGCCTGAGATTCTGCGCAAATAATCGACCGTTCGCGCGCATTTTCGGTGCCCTGCAGAAGGGCCGCGATGCTCGTATCTTACTCACGTCCAGATACCCACGCGATCTGTGGACCACGGGTCGCGTGGGTCAGCGCACCTTAATCAGTTACTGTCAGACCCAACAGCCGCCACACTTGCATGCCACCGCGATAATAATGGATTTTTTCGGCGGGGAAGCCGGCGGCGATCATAGCGCGCGCAGCCGTCGGCGATTGCCCGCACCACGGCCCATTGCAGAATAAGGCAACCGGCTTTGCCTCGTCACAGAGGAAGCCCTCAAAGTCCAACTCGCAGCCGAGAAGGTTTAACTGCTCTGCAGCGTCCGTATACGGAATGTTGATCGCGCCCGGTATTGTGCCTTGGGTAAACCAATCCGGCGTGCGGCTGTCCACGACGATCGTGTCAGGGTCTTCCAGCATGTCGAGCAATTCCAGCTCGCCAATCGTTGTTACCCCCGGCGCGGGGGTCATCGGCTGGATGCAGAACGGCGGACAGGCGCGTGAGGTTCGCGCCCATTCCCCGCTGATCTCGTTGGTCGGATCTTGAATACGCCCGATCTCGACCGGACCCTCATCGGTCTGAACGGTGACGCTCATGCGGTCCCCGCGCAGGTTCACCGGCTCGTCTGCCCATGCCGAAACGCCGGACACCAGCAACATCACAGCTACAACCCGCCACATCTCAGCGCACCACATGGACAGCACAGTGCGCATGGCGCACCACTTGCGAGGCGGTGGAGCCAAGCAGCAGATCCTGCATGCCCGGCCGGTGCGACGCGATGATGATCAGATCGGGCTTATTGGTGTTGGCCCAGTCCAGAATCGACCGCCCCGAATGGCCCTCGATCACCACAGCCCGCCCATTGGGAACCTGATCGGCCAGTTCCTGCAATTCGGCCTCGATCGCCTGCCGGGCCTCGGCCAGGTAATCGGCGGAAATGTAGGAAATCGCATAGCTGGGAACATGCTCGATAACATGTAGCAGGGTGATCTGAGCATCGGGCGTGGCCAGCTTCTGCGCCAGTTTCAGCGGCGCCGACGTGTCGCGCTCGGCGTCAAAGGAAATTGGGACAAGAATATTGTGATACATAGGCGTGCTCCTAGCTTGCGGCACCAGTCTGCCCTGTCATGCTCTCGGCGGCAATGGTCGAAGTCAAGTGGGCCAGTTTGAACCCGTCAGTCGAAACACTCGACCACGTCGTACATGACCGGCTCGAAACTGCGGCACAGTTCGTGGATCTTGCGGTTGCGGGCGCGCATTTCTTCCGAGCGCAGCATGGCTTGGAAATCCTCGCGCCGCTGCCATTGGGAATAGTTGGCAATCCGCGTCTGCGCATCATTTACGTGCAGACCTGCGCCGATGAAACCGGGCTGTTTCGAAATGAACTGGGCATAAGCGTCAGTCAGCGCATCCAGCAAATCCTGACAGGTGCCCGGTGTCATCTCGAAGGTCGTGATCACCGTCTGAATATTGCTTTCCTTAGTGATATTCGGCATTTTTCTCTCCCCTCCCACTTGCAATTACGGCCTGCCCAGCCGGGCCGAGACTTCGCTAAGCAATGCCTGTATCTCATCATGGGCCGGACCTTTGGGCGCCTCAAGAGCGGCGCGGCCCTTGCCCAGCGTTTCGGCATAGATCACCCGATTTGCCATTGCCGCCAGGGCAATTTCAGCATCCATCTGTGCGGCCTGCTCGCCGACTTCGACCGCCAGTCGTGTCCCGGAGCGGGCGCGGGTCATGACCATCATGGCCGGAATATTCTCGTTGCGTGCGAGGTTCAGCACGACCTCGACCGCCCAGAGATCCAGATGCGATGTGGCGACCGGCACCAGCACCAGATCAGAAGCGCGCAAGGCCGGGCGCAGATCGCTGTCGGCTTTGGGTGGCGTGTCGATGATCACGATGTCATGGTTATCGGCCAGTTTGCGGCATTCGTAAGGCACGCCCCAGGCCGAAGCGGTCGAGAACTCCAGACCCGGCTCGCCCTGTGCCTCCAGTCGGGCCATGAACCAGCGTCCGGCGCTGCCCTGCGGATCGGTGTCCATCAACGCCACGGACCTACCCGCCTGCGCAAAACCAACCGCAAGGTTGACGGCCAGTGTGGTCTTGCCGGCACCGCCCTTTTGCTGCGCTATGGTAATGACCTGCCCCATCCGAACCTCCGGTTCTGCTGCATTGCAGCGTATCCAAATAGTGCAAGGACGCAAGGTAAATCCGGGCCAGCCACAGCACTTCGGCTTTGCGGCGGATCTCGGCGCTCACCTGCGCTTGTCTGCGAATGCGTGCTCCAACACTCAGTTGAAGCCGGAACCGGGTAACTTCCTATTAACCAGAATTGCTGAATGTAGGGCGAAAAGGAGGGACATGCCCCGGATTCTGGTGTTCTTTTTACTATGCCTTTTGGCGGCTCAATCTGCACAAGCAAGTGCATGGTTGCGCGAAAAGGGCAGCGGTTTCGTATCAACGGCCGGCGTTCTGCGCGGACCCAGTAGCGCGCCCCAGTACGAAACCCGGATCTATGCGGACTACGGCGTTCTTGGCCACCTCACCCTGGGTATTGACCTGAACCAGAAGGGGGCGGTCAGCGAAAGCAGCCAAGTGAGTATGCTTTCCGGTCACGCGCGGATCTTCATGCGCCTGCCCTTCACTCCGGATGCTTGGCGCATGCGCTATACGCTGGAACTGGGAACAGGCATTTATGTCAGAGACACCAACCTTCACACTGAAAAAATCGAGAGGCTGCGCATGCATACGGTGGCGCTGGCACTCGGGCGCGGGTTCGATAGTCCGTGGGGTCCGGGATGGCTGACCGCGCAAACGACGGTCGAGCGTCGCGAGGCGCTTGCCGATCCGATTTACAAGCTGGACGCCAGCATCGGCCTGTCGAACAAACGGCTGTTTCGCCCCCTGCTGAAGGTCGCGGCCACCCGCGTGGCCGACGATCCTGTATCTTGGTCGCTGACCCCCACAATCCTGATCGGATCGGGAAAGAAAGCCACATGGGCCGCAGGGCTTGAACGGACATTCGGTCCCAACGCGAGCGTCGGCCTCGAACTGGGATTCTGGCGCGAGTTCTGAATCGCGTAGCTCCACCCCCACTCGCGGAGGCACTCAATACATCAGATATCCACGCGCACCGTCACCGACACCTCGCCGTGCGTTGCCTCGTCCCAAGTCAGAATCACCTGGCTTTTATCGCTGCCTTCTTCAGGCCGCGCATAGGGCATGGCGTGTTTCACCGCCGACTGCTCATTAAAAATCTCGCCCAGCGCCACCACCGCATCCACTGCCCGTGCGCGACCAAGGAAGGGCAGTTCGCCATCGGTATCGATCACCCAGTTTTGCGCGGCGGTGCCCTGTAGATATCGCAAGCGCAAGGGGCTTGCCGCCTTTTTGTCGACGCCATGATAGGCGTTGCCAGTATAGGTTACATCGCGGATTCGGCTGAAGTTCAATTCGGCAAAACTGGTATCGACCCGCTCGGCCCGATCAATGGTACCGTTGATCGCGCGGAAATTGTTGCCGTTGACCGTTACACCGTTCAGGAAATGGCCCGCGCCGTAAGGTTTGACGACGATATAGCTGAACCACGGGGCCACCGCGCTCGCCAGAAAAATGTTGTCGGTGATGCTCATCGAACTGAATGAAAAACCATCGATGAAGGCCGGGCTGGGGTCGTGTTCATTGGTCCATTCGATAAAGCAATTATCGACGTAATTTCCGGTAATGGTCGCGCAGGTATAGGTGCCGGCGATGACCAGCCCGGCGGTGCGCACGCCATTGGCGACGGAATCGCCCTGAAAGAAGTGGTTACCGATCACCATGCTATTGTCCCCCGCCAACATGGCGAAATGCTTGAAACGGGTGGCGCGATTGTTGCGCAGTTTGACATCATTGGCATTGGCATTCAGCGCAATGGTCTTGCGGTCTTCGACATCTAACGGTTCTTCCGCCGACAAAAACTGACAGCGGTCGATCAACATGCCCTGACACCCCGCCCCGATCGAGGTCAGCCCGCGATCCATGGGCCGCGAGATAAAGCAATCCCGCAAGCTGAAAGTCTGCCCGGAAGGCGCCAGTCTGATCCCGCTGCACAGGCTGTTGCACTGGACCTCTACATCTGAGATCGAAAACTGATTCAATTGACTGAAGCCACTGAAATCCAGCATATATTTGAATCCGTGAAACTCATAGGTTTGCGTTCCAGCGGCATCATAGAGCGGTGCACTGAGGGTAATTTCTCCTGCTCCGGTATTCTTCGATTGAACATAGATTTCCCGCCCGACACCATCGCCTGTAACCAGCGCCCCCACCGGAACATTGGCGATATTGGTCACGTTGGTCAGGATCCGCGCGTCGTTGGGATCATAGGTCGCTTGAGACGTAACAATTTCGGTATCCCAAGCGGTTGATTCGGCGGCTGTGAACTGCCCGTTGCGGAGCACCCGTCGCGTGGCGTAGCTCGCCTTGTTGGGCACCGCTGCTTGCATGTCGATCGGACCGGTCACGGTGATCTTGCGCCCGCCCATGTCCAGCGATTCATGGTCGACATTGTTCAGCAAGGCCTGAAACGCCTTACGAAATGCCAGTTCTTCGTTGCCAAACGCCGCGATGTAAGTCGGCAGATCGAACCCCTTGGTCAGCAACAGCATCTTGTCTGCGGGCATGCTAACCGTGCCCACGAACTCGACCGGCGACAGCAGACTGACCGTTTCGCCAAGGTAGTAGTCCCCCGCCGGAACGAAAAGCCGCCGCCCATTGGCAGCAAGGTCAGCAGCCGTAAACGCAGCGGTATTGTCAGTGCTGCCATCGCCGATGGCACCGAAGTCGCGTATATCGACGCGGCCCATCATATCGAGCACAAACAGCTTGGTAACATCCGTGATTTCGATGTCGTCGATGCGCAGCACGCCCCCATTCGGCCCGGTCAGGTCAAGGCCGAAATGCCCGTAAATCGCCTCCAACCCCCAAGCCATATCGACCCCGCCCCGCGCGCCCGAGCCAACAATCGCGGCGATCTCGACCACGTCGCCATAGCTGGCCAGCGTGACGGTCGGTCCCACCTCGACCACGCCGTTCACATGATCGCCCCCGCCCGCGCCAGCCCAGCCGGCAATCCGTACCGACGGCAGGTTGCCGCTGACCGCCTTGATACGCGCGCGGATTTGCAGATAGCAGCCAGGCAGCAGTGGCGTTTCCCCCATATAGCGCAACTTTTGTGTGCTTTCGGTCTTTTGCAGCTCCAGACAGCCGCCAAACTCCGGATCTGCCGGAACAAAGGCGGCATTGGCGGCCCCGGCATAGCTATCCGAACCCGGCGTGCCATCGCCGCTTGACCACATGTCCAGGCCATTCGCGAATGCCGGTGGCATGAACAATATGCCGTCGGTGATTGCCTTGTTCATCGAAATCCCTTTCCCATCGCGGCGCTGCCGCGCGCATTGCATCAATCCGGGGCGAACCGGACACGGGAAATGGTGTAGCAACAAAGGCTAAAGACGGTCTTAAACCACCGTCACGGTTTGTTGGGGCGCGGCGCAACGGCCACGCCCCAAGGGTATCACGCCAGATCGCCGGCCAAGGCACGGTCGATTAGCGCGACGGTCTCATCGACACCGTATAGCGCGATAAATCCACCGAAACGCGGCCCTTGGCTGGCTCCCAAAAGCACCTCGTAAAGAGCGGTAAACCATCCGCGCAGCGGATCGAACCGGTCGCGACCCACGGCATAGACCACGGATTGCAGCGCTTCGTCCTCGACCGGCCCATCATAGGCGGTCAGTTGGTCGCGCAATTCCTCTAGGGCGGCGCGCTCTGCCTCGCTGGGCGCGCGGAACGCCCGCGTCGGTCTGACAAAATCCTCATAATAGCGCAGCGCATAGCCCACCGCCGCCGCCAAATCCGGATGGCTGTCGGCCGATGCCTCAGGCGCATAGCGCCGAATAAACCCCCAAAGCTGCTCCTCGCTTTCGGCGCCGGATACCGACGCCAGATTGAGCAACATCGCGAATGGCACGATCAGTGTCGACTCCGGGACGTCGCCACCATGAATATGCCAGACCGGGTTGTTCAGCCGCGCCTTGACATCCTGCCCCGCAAAAGCCCGCAATTGCTGGTGGTATTCATCCACCGCCTTTGGGATCACATCGAAATGCATCCGCTTGGCGGTCTGGGGTTTCAGGTACATGAAATATGACAGGCTTTCGCTGCTGGCATAGGTCAGCCATTCGTCGATGCTGACGCCGTTACCTTTCGACTTGCTGATTTTCTGGCCGTTCTCGTCCAGAAACAGCTCATAGGTGAAATGTTCTGGGGCGCGCGCTCCCAGAGTGCGACAGATGCCATCGTAAATCGGTGTGTTGGTCGAGTGATCCTTGCCATACATCTCGAAATCGACGCCCAGTGCCGCCCAGCGCCCACCGAAATCCGGCTTCCACTGCAGTTTTACATTGCCGCCGGTCACCGGCAACGTCCATTCACGCCCGTCCTCGTCGTCAAAGGTGATCGTGCCGTCCTTGGCGTTCACGTCCTTGATCGGCACATACAGCACCCGTCCGGTTTCGGGATGGATGGGCAGAAAGATCGAATAGGTTTTCTGACGCTCATCGCGCAGCGATTGCAGCATGATCTTCATCAGGTCATCATAGCGTTCAGCCGCGCGCAGCAGCACCTCGTCGAACTGGCCCGAGCGATAGAACTCGGTGGCGCTGATGAACTCGTACTCAAAACCAAACGTGTCGAGGAAGCGGCGCAACATGGCGTTATTGTGCGCGCCAAAGCTTTCATGCGTACCGAACGGGTCGGGGACATCGCTTAATGGCAGTTGCAGATGCTCGTTGAGCATCTCTTGGTTGGGCACGTTGCCCGGCACCTTGCGCATCCCGTCCATATCGTCGGAGAAACACAGCAGCCGCGTAGGAATATCGCTCAGTTCCTCGAAAGCGCGCCGGATCATCGTGGTGCGCGCGACCTCGCCAAAGGTGCCGATATGTGGCAAACCAGACGGGCCATAGCCGGTCTGAAACAGCACATACCCTTTTTCCGGCGGCGCTTTTTCATAGCGTTTCAATACCCGGCGCGCTTCGACAAAGGGCCAGGCTTTCGATTGAAACGCTGCTTCGCGCAACTCGGACATCTTCATTCTCCAGGGTAAAGGGTCACGCAGGCAGTGCGCGACCATCGGCCGTTACCTATTGTGCTGGCGTGGGCGCGTCAATATTCTGCACCGCAACAAGCGCGCAACAAAGGATTTATGACCATGCCAGACACCGACAATCTTGGCGCTCAGGATGCGCTTGTGGCGCTGATGATCGCCGTTTCCGCCTCGGATGAAAATATCCGCACCGCAGAACTGATCAAGATCCAGTCGGCGGTCAACAACCTGCCGGTTTTCGCTGATTATGACGATGACCGTATGAATGTCACCGCGCAGGTCGTGTTCGATCTTTTCGAACAGGAGGACGGTCTGGACGCGCTGTTCGGCCTGATCCGTAAACACCTGCCCGAGCGCCTGTTCGAAACCGCTTATGCGCTGGCCTGCGACGTGGCTGCCGCCGATGGCAGGATCGGCGAAGCCGAACTGCGACTGCTCGAGGAAATCCGCTATGAGCTTAATCTCGATCGGCTGCATGCCGCCGCAATCGAGCGCGGCGCGCGGGCCCGGCACCTGACCTGAGGCGAGCCGCTCAGGTACAGTAAAGCACGCCCCAACGCTCGATCAGCTTTTGCTGCAGATTCTTGGCCCGGCGGTTCCAGTTGCGCGCCCCCGGCGGTATCTCATGCTCAGTGGCTTTGAATTTTTCGCGCGTGTCGGCGTCGGCGGAGAATATCGCAAAGGCCAATTCGGTACCATCCGGTCCGGTCATGAAGCCGCCCAGCCCTGAGACAAAATTCAGCGTTCCGGTCTTGGCGTAAACCTTGATCGGATGCCCCTTGTTTGGCCGCCCCTGCGCATCGCGCAATGTGAATTCTTTAAGCATCGGGCGCAGATGCCCCTGTCTGCGCACCTGAACCAGTGCCGTCACCAAATCAGCCGCGGTCATGCGCGATTCATCGCCAAGACCCGAGTGATCGACCAGATTTGTCTGCACCATACCATAGCGCTCGGCCGCCCACGCGTTCATTTGCCGCGCCGAAGCGCGAATCGAATCTGGCCGCCCGACGCGAGCCGCCGTTGCAGTCATTCCGATCATCTCGGCGATCAGATTATTCGACCAGTTCAACATATCGCGCAAAATGCCGCTCAATTCGCCGCTTTGGTGTTCCACCAGAACGCGCGCGCCCGCCGGCAGGGCGGTAACGACCTTTGGCACCTTCAGCTTGATATCCTGCGCCGCTGCCAGCGTCCGGAAGACATCGCCGACATAGTCACCGGGTCGACGCACCGGCAACCAACGCGCGCCCTCCTTGCCCAGCGCCCTGCGGGCCACGGTCCACTGATCCCCACCCTTGTCACTGGCATAGGTATAAACCGGCGTGCTGCGGTCCACGACCTGCATCCGCGACACGGCAACTGCGGGGCGGAACTTCCGCGCCCGTGCCTCCATGCTGATTGTATAATCTTGGCCGGCCCGCTTCCATTCGAAATGCACCCGGTTGAAATTTAGCGCTATTCCCGAAACGGCAGGGCTGTATCCCGAATAATCGGCTTGCGTAGCATCAATACTGGATGTGAACGGCAGCGCGCCATCTTGCACCACAAAACCGCCGGTGACCTGGCGCACACCCGCCAGCTTCAATTGCGCTGCCATAGCCGCCAGGTCATCGGTATCCAGCGACGGATCTCCACCCCCAGCAAGGATCAGATCTCCGCTC
The DNA here is from genome assembly GCF_016307205.1 of Pontibaca salina. GTDB lineage: Bacteria > Pseudomonadota > Alphaproteobacteria > Rhodobacterales > Rhodobacteraceae > Pontibaca > Pontibaca salina. Next base: position 332,666 of record NZ_JAEIJD010000001.1, read on the forward strand.
AGAACCCCATTATGGATTACGCCGTTTGTCAAAAGCCGGGTCTTGAAGCGATACCCCGCACCCAATGTCTCCAGCGCGTATAAGGCGGTCAGCGCCTTAGCCACGCTCGCAGGAGGTAGCGCAAGATCGCCATGCAGCGTTTCCAGCACCAGCCCGGTCTTGGTGTCCGCCACCGAACAGGCCACCTTACCGCTCAGCTTGGCCCGATCCACCAGCCCCTCGGGGCCGCCCGTGATTTCGGCTTGCAAAGCGGCAAAGCGCATCTGCGGGCGCAGCGATGTTTGCGGCGCAGCAGCACCCACCGGCCCCGCAGCCAGCAGTGCCCCTATTCCACCAAGAAAAAACCGACGCGATCTGTTCATTGTCATGGCCGCATCTAACCGCAGCCCAACGGGACAGACAACCACCTCACAGGGCGTTTCAGTGCTCACCTTCGCGTGATTGGGCGGCCGTCCACTTTCCGGCTGCCCGGATTTCGGATGAGGAAATATCAACCATTGGGACGTTGACGAAACACCAAGCTGGCGCCTCTGCCTGCGCCAGTGCTTGACTTTGCGAACCCGGAATCCGGTACGGTCGGTAAATTCGCGCCGCGGGCGACATGCAAGCCGAAATTTGCTGACCCGGACGCGCCAGCACACCGACCGGCACATGGTCCATGATCCAGCGCCAATCCTGCCATCGATGGATCTGCGCCAGATTGTCCGCGCCCATCAACCAGACGAACCGCACGCCCCGATAACGCGTGCGCAGCGCCGCCAGTGTGCGGGCTGTCACCCGTGTACCCAGCCGCGTCTCAATATCCGTCACATCAACGTGGGGGTGGCGCATCACCGCGCACGCCCGCTCAATTCGTTCGGCCAATGGAGCGGGGCCATGCTCTTTCAGCGGGTTGCCGGGACTGACCAACCACCAGACCCGATCCAAACCAAACCGTTTCAGCGCCTCACGCGTGATATGCGCATGGCCCTTGTGCGCGGGATCGAAAGACCCGCCCAGCAGGCCGATTGACATGCCCGCTCGCGCCAGTGGAAACTCTGTCCGCGCCACATTTCTTCCCGATTGCTCTTTCAACCGCCCTTGGATAGACCACCGACGTCAAAGCGCAAGTGAGCAGCAGGAGCACACCATGGCCGCCTACCAATATGTCTACCACATGCAGGGAGTGTCCAAGACCTATCCCGGCGGCAAGAAAACGTTCGAGAACATCCATCTCAACTTCCTCCCCGGGGTCAAGATCGGTGTCGTCGGTGTCAACGGCGCGGGGAAGTCCACCCTGCTGCGGATCATGGCGGGAATCGACAAGGATTTCTCGGGCGAGGCTTGGGCGGCCGAGGGCGCCAAGGTCGGCTACCTGCCGCAAGAACCCCAACTGGACGAAACATTGAACGTGCGTGAAAACGTCATGTTGGGCGTCGCCGAGAAAAAAGCCAAACTTGATCGCTTCAATGAACTGGCGATGAATTACTCAGATGAAACCGCCGACGAGATGGCCCAGCTTCAGGACGAGATCGACAGCCAGAACCTTTGGGATCTCGACAGCCAGATCGATGTCAGCCTAGAGGCGCTGCGCTGCCCGCCCGATGATGCCGATGTCACAACCCTGTCAGGCGGGGAAAAGCGCCGTGTCGCTCTGTGCAAGCTGCTGCTCGAAGCGCCCGACATGCTGCTGCTGGACGAACCGACCAACCACCTTGACGCCGAAACCATCGCGTGGCTGCAACAGCATCTGATCGATTACAAAGGCACGATTCTGGTTGTCACCCACGACCGCTATTTCCTTGACGATATCACCAGCTGGATTCTTGAACTCGATCGCGGGCGCGGTATCCCTTACGAAGGCAATTACTCTGATTGGCTGGAGCAGAAGGCCAAGCGCCTGTCGCAAGAAGCCCGCGAGGACAAATCCAAGCAGCAGACGTTGGAACGCGAACTGGAATGGATGCGTCAAGGCGCCAAGGCCCGGCAGGCGAAATCAAAGGCCCGGATCAACGCCTATAACGAGCTTGCCGCAACCTCCGAGCGGGAAAAGCTGGCGCGCGCCCAGATCGTCATTCCGAACGGTCCCCGCCTTGGCAACAAGGTGATCGAGGTCAACGGGTTGTCCAAACATATGGGCGACAAACAGTTGATCGAGGATCTGTCCTTTGCCCTGCCTCCGGGCGGTATCGTCGGCGTGATCGGCCCCAACGGCGCCGGTAAATCAACGCTTTTCCGGATGCTGACCGGGCAGCTTGAACCCGATACCGGCACCATCGAATACGGCGAAACAGTAGAGCTCTCCTATGTTGATCAGTCGCGCGATGACCTCAAGGACGACGACACCGTGTGGGAGGCCATCACCGGCGGCGCCGAACTGATCCAACTGGGTGATGCCGAAGTGAACTCACGCGCTTATTGCTCGTCGTTTAACTTCAAAGGCGGCGATCAGCAGAAAAAGGTCGGGCTGCTCTCCGGGGGCGAACGCAACCGCGTCCACATGGCCCGCTTGCTGAAAGAAGGCGGCAACGTGCTGCTGCTGGACGAACCGACCAACGATCTTGACGTCGAGACCCTGCGCGCCCTGGAAGACGCGCTGGTCGATTTCGCCGGCTGCGCCGTGGTGATTTCGCACGACCGGTTCTTCCTCGACCGGATCTGTACCCATATGCTGGCATTTGAGGGCGAGGCCCATGTGGAATGGTTCGAGGGCAACTTCGAGGATTACGAAGAGGACAAGAAACGCCGCCTAGGCCCCGATGCGCTGGAGCCGACAAGAATGAAGCACAAGAAATTTTCGCGGTGAGGCTAAGGGCGGCGCACATTCCGCCGCCCTACACAGGCTAATAGTGAACTTCCCTTGGTCGCTATATGGTCGGGCAAAACCACCTGAAAACCGGCGTAACTCGCATAAATGGGTCAATCCTTTACCCCGGGCTTTTCAGGTCTCCGCGACAACAGCCCCTTTCATCTCTCCGGTCATCCGCGCCAGATCCTCGCGGCTAAGCTTTTTGCGCACCTCCTCAATGGCCTGTTCGGCGGCATCACGCGTCGCTTTGTCAGGCCATTCTGTGATGGCCGCACTGGTGCGGTCGCTGGTGCGCACAACCGTGATGCGGCTGGCACCTAGAGCCTTTAACGCAGGCAGGCGCTTTTCGCGGATTCCGCGCAGGGTGATGTCGTAATCGGTGCCATCGGCGACCTCCCAAGTGGTGATCGTGATATATGCCATGGTGACCTCCCAGACCTTTAAGACCCTTGTATCATACACCATTTTTGCCCGGTTATGGGCATTAACCATGCAGCCAGTCGACGATTAGCGCCTTTTACACCGCCCCCCAATGCGGCCTTTGTCCTGCTGCTGCCGCGAAAGACAACCACCGCGGGCCACTGTCTGTGCTGTATTTTATGCCCGGCGCCTGCTGTTTTTTCGGAATCCCGATTGCCCGGCCCGGCCTGCTTTCAACACGCGGTTTTCATGGGACAAACCCACTCTCAGACAACCGAGACCATTGGCGCAGCTTCGCCTGAGCAAGCAGTTTACAACGAATCACCTTGCCAGAGAGCTGAATTGCTGCAATATGGACCCGCTTACGTTATCTTTTTCGACCCACTGTCTCCGATCAAACGGCGGTCAGTCTAATCGATCCAAAGACCAACCACGCCGGGCTGTCGCACTCCGCGGACAGCAAACAAACGATAGGAGACCACGGATATGGCCACTGGCACCGTGAAATGGTTCAACGCAACTAAAGGCTTCGGCTTCATCGCACCCGATGGCGGCAGCAAGGACGTTTTCGTCCACATCTCCGCTGTTGAGCGTGCCGGCCTGACAGGTCTGGCTGACAATCAGAAGGTTACCTTCGACATTGAAGCCGGCCGTGACGGCCGCGAAAGCGCGACCAACATCGCTCTGGCATAAGCCAGACGGACCGCACGTCCGTTAAAAAATTCAAAGGCCCGCGCCAGTCGCGGGCCTTTTTCTTTGCAATTTATGCTATACTCGCTGCAGTCGCACCAGGATCTGGCCCTACTGGCATGCGCGTGTTTGACCCAAAGCCTGATCGACCCAAATGTTAAGTATTGGAGAGAAAATCGGGACTGCCATGATTTCACGCCGTACTTTCTTAATGACCACCGCTTCCGCTGCCACTGCCCCTTTACTAATGCCCGAACCGGCCCAAGCTCAGGAAGCATTCGACCCGAAGCCGCAATATGTCAGCATAAGGGATCACTTCCTGCCGGGGCAGATGCTGGTGCTGCCGCGCTCTTATTATCTTTACTGGGTGACCGAGCCCCGCCGGGCGATTCGATATGGCGTTGGCGTTGGCATGGCCGGTCTGCAATTTACCGGCACTGCGACGATCGACGTGAAAAAGGAATGGCCCACCTGGCGGCCCACGGACGAGATGATCGAACGCAGCCCCCAGATCTATGGTCGCTTCAAAGACAACGACTATGTCCAACCGGGTGGCCCTGAGAACCCACTGGGCGCGCGGGCGCTTTATCTGTTTCAGAATGGCGTCGACACCTATTTCCGGGTCCACGGCACCAGCGATACACGCAGCATTGGTCGCTCTGTCTCAAACGGTTGTATCCGCATGCTCAACTCCCATGTGGTCGACCTTTACCAGCGGGTGCCGATCGGAACAGTCGTTACTGTAATCTGAACATGTTCACTGGGCGTGGTTGCCCCACCTGCAGATGAGTGGTGACATGTCCGAAAGAACTTGCCTGCTTGCCATCGTCTCCGCCTTGACGCTGGCGCTTATCATACCAGCCAAGGCCAATCCGGTTGCGAACATGCTTCCGGACCAAGCGGAAATCGATGCCGTAAAGGCCCGGCTTGCCCCGATTCAATTGCTGTCTTTTGCGACCGGGCGGGAATATTGCGGCTATCTGGGCGAACTTGCCAACGAACGACTCTTTTTTACCGAAATGATCCGGGGCGGTCACGATGGCTGCACCCCCCGCCTTCCGAGACGAGCAGCGCAGGTTCGCGCCTCGTTGCACACGCACGGGGCCTATGACCCCTCAGTTCCGGCAGAATTCCCGACCGTTCTGGACATGGACAGCGATGCGCGCGAGGGCGTGAACGGCTATGTCGCGACGCCCGGTGGGCGGCTTTGGTACATCAACAGCCGCGCCTTGGTGGCGATCCAGATTTGTGGCGAGGGCTGTTTGCCGCAGGACGAGCGTTTTCGCACTGGCGATGACGGTCCGATCCGAAACCGCTATACCCGCGAGGAGTTGCTGCAGTTAGAGAAGGCGCATTAAGGCGTGCTGCGTTGATCAGCCTAGCCCGCGATCCGTACAACCAGCTCCAGAACCGACGGCCCCAGCGCCTCGACAATGCGGGCAACACCCTTCTCATTCGGATGGGTGCCATCATCCTGCAAAAAGGCCATCGCCTGCCCGGCTGTTGCTGTATCGCCAAGCCCCGCAAGAAAATTCGGCGCGTAAAGCACCTCATATTGCACAGCCAGATCAGGATAGATTCAGGATAGATGCTGTCGAGCACTGCTTGGTATTCGGCTCCATAATTTTTGGGCGCGGACAGGCCGATCAGCACTACCTCGACGTCGGTCTTTTATGCGGCCGCAAGGATCGTGCGCAGGTTGGCACGCGATCTGACCATCATATCGGGGGGATTGGGGCCACCGTGCTAGCTTCGCTGGTCTTCGTCTGGCACACGCCGCGACGCGCCCGGCACTGGCTTCTACGCGGGTGCGAGTGACGCCCTGCCTGCACTGCGCGCTACAGAGCTTGTCACATGGTCACCGACCCACCGCTGTCCGGCTCCCGGCACTGTGCCATCCGGCCAACTCCTGATTGACATATAGCAATTGGCTCAGCACAACCACGCCATGACACCCGATCCATATTTCTTCGGCTATGGCAGCCTCGTGAACCGCACCACTCACGACTTCCCCGATCCGCGCCCGGCCCGGCTACATGGCTGGCGGCGCAGCTGGTGCCATACCGATCTGCACCCGGTGGCGTTCCTGACCGCCATCCGTGACCAAGACAGCGCGATCGATGGCCTGATCGCCCATGTCCCCGGCGGCGACTGGGCGGCCCTGGATGAACGCGAACACGCCTATGACCGCGTTCCCGCAACGGATAGCGTCACCCATAGCGAAAAGGCGGGCATCGAAATCGCTGTCTATGCGGTCCCAGACCGCGCCCGCAGCAGTGCAAATGCGCGCCACTCGATCCTGCTCAGCTATCTCGACGTGGTGATACAGGGCTATCTGCGTGAATTCGGCGTTGACGGCGTCGCGCAGTTCTTCGCCACCACCGACGGTTGGGACGCGCCGATCCTCGACGATCGCGCCGCGCCCCGCTATCCCCGTCATCGCAAGCTCAGCACAGACGAGACCGCCCTTGTTGACCACCATATCGCCGCAATCGGTGCTACAGTGCGGTGACGCGGCGCTACTTCTTCTTGCCGAAAAATATCCCCGCCGGAGGCTCCCGCAAGATCCACTGACGCGCCGGTGGACTAATCGCGCCCCCGCACCACCTGTAGCAGTGGCATCAGCGTGGCCATCTCGGGCCCCCGCTCCTGCCCGGTCAACGCCTTGCGCAGCGGCATGAACAATCCCTTACCCTTGCGTCCGGTCGCGGTCTTGACCGCAGTGGTCCAGTCCGCCCAGCTTTCCGGCCCATAGGGGGGCGGTGGCAATAGGGCCATCGCCTGCGCGATAAACTCGCGATCCTCATCTGCCACCAGCGGCTCGACGCCATCGCGGCACAGCGCCCACCAGCCAGCAAGATCCTGCAGCGTGGTTATATTATCGCGCGCCATCGCCCAGAAAGGCGCAGCCTGATCGTCTGGTACGCCGGCCGCCGCAACTTCCGCGCGCACCGCATCCAGATCCAGCCCATGCAAATAGCGCGCCGTCAGCGGAAACAGATCTTTCACGTCAAAGCGCGTCGAGGCCGAACTGAACCGTGCGATATCGAACCCCTCAATCAGGTCCGCCATGTCATGACGCAACTCGACCGGATCGCTTGACCCCAGACGTGCCAGAAGGCTTAACAACGCCATCGGCTGCACCCCCTGTTCGCGAAGGTCGCGCAACGCTAGGGTGCCCAAGCGCTTGCTCAGCGATTCACCCTGTGGACCTGTCAGCAAGGAATGATGGGCAAAGCGGGGCGGTGTGACACCCAAGGCCTGCATGATCTGGATTTGCGTCGCCGTATTTGTCACGTGATCCGAGCCGCGAACCACATCTGTGACGTTCATCTCGGCGTCATCGACAACCGAGGCCAGCGTATAAAGAAATTGCCCATCGCCCCGGATCAGCACCGGGTCACTAACGCTGCTGGCGTCGATGGAAACATCGCCCAAGATCCCATCGGTCCATTCGATCCGCTGGTGATCCAGCTTGAACCGCCACACGCCATCGCCGCGCTCGGCCCGCAGCGCTTCGCGTTCGGCTTCGCTCAGATCCAGCGCCGCGCGATCATAGACCGGCGGGCGGCCCATATTCAGTTGTTTCTTGCGCTTGAGGTCTAGTTCGGTGGGCGTCTCGAACGCCTCGTAGAACCGGCCCATGTCGCGCAGTTGGTCAGCGGCCTCGTGATAGCGGTCCAGACGCTGTGACTGCCGCTCGACCCGATCCCAATGTAGGCCCAGCCACTCAAGATCTTCCTTGATCGCATCGACATATTCTTCCTTCGACCGCTCTGGGTCGGTATCGTCAATGCGCAAGATGAACGTGCCCCCCGCTTTGCGGGCGATCAGGAAGTTCATCAAGGCGGTGCGCAGATTGCCGACATGGATATAACCGGTCGGGGACGGGGCAAAACGGGTGGTTGTCATGGGACTCTCCTGTTGTCGCGCCATCTGTCACAGAGAGGCGGATTTGTCCAGTTCACAGCTTCACTGCAAGATCACGGGATTGTTGGGCGTTACCGGGTGGCAGACGGTAAAGACCACGTTATCATCGGAGGGTTTCCCAAGGAAAGGATGCCGATCATGACACGCCAATCGCTCCGCCTGTCCCGCCGCGCCGCATTGACCGGTGCCGCAGCCCTGCCCCTTGCCTCGCTGACCGGCACCGCCCGCGCCAGCGCCGACATGCAGGGCGTCGGCCTCGCGCCCTGGACCCGCGTGAAACTGGGCGAATTCGAGGTGACGACCCTGCTTGCTGGGACGCGCAGCGCCGATGACCCGCAGGCCGTTTTCGGCCTGAACGTCAGCGACACGGAGTTCGCAAAGGTTTCGAAAGCGGCCAATATTCCCGCCGACAAATCGCAGTTTTTCTTCACTCCCACACTGGTCAATACTGGCACCGAATTGATCCTGTTCGACACGGGCCTGAACGCCGATGGTACCACTGCGGCCCTGTCCGCAGCCGGGTATGCGCCCGAACAGGTGGACAAGGTGGTGCTGACCCATATGCATCCTGACCATATCGGCGGGTTGATGCGCAGCGGCGCACCGACCTATGAAAACGCGGATTACGTGACCGGGGCGGTTGAATTTAACGCATGGGACATGTCCGGCGACGAGACCTTCGAGGCGCAGATGCGCCCGCTGGCCGAGCAGACCGAATTCGTCGAGGACGGTGCCAGCATCGCCAGCGGCATCACCGCAATGGCCGCTTTTGGTCACACGCCGGGCCATATGGCGTTCCTGCTGGATAGCGGCGACAAGCAGCTGCTGATCGGCGCAGACTTCACCAACCATTACGTCTGGTCGCTGGCGCATCCCGATTGGGAGGTGCGCTTTGACCGCGACAAGGCGATGGCTGCCAAGACGCGCCGCCGTCTGCTTGACATGCTGGCCGCCGAAAGAATGCCGTTCATCGGCTATCACATGCCATGGCCCGGCATCGGCTATGTCGAGACGCGCAACAAGGCGTTTCACTATGTCCCGCACAGCTATCAACTGCTGTTGTAGCTGCATGTGCAATCGGCTCAGGCCGCGTTCCCCGTGCACGCCGACGGTCGGTCCTGCCCCGGCAAGGCAGGCCGCCGTCAGGAGCGGTCGCGCCAGCGGTTGACGATTGGATAGCGCCGGTCAAGCCAAAACGCCCGGTCGCTCAACCGGGGTCCCGGCGCGGATTGGAACCGCTTGTATTCACTGGCATAGATCAGCGCCTCGACCTTTTGCGCCACATCGCGGTCGAATCCGGCAGCAACGCAATCGGCGATTGATCCGTCTGCGTCGATCAGGATGCTCAGGATTGCGTCCAGTTCGGTATAATCCGGCAGACTGTCGCTGTCCTTCTGATCGGCGCGCAATTCGGCGCTCGGCGGTTTGTCGATCACACGGGGCGGGATCACCTCGCCCGCCGGTCCCTTCATCCAATCGCGATGATTTTCGTTGCGCCAGCGGCAGATCTCGAAGACCCGCGTCTTGTAGAGATCCTTGATCGGGTTATAGCCGCCCGCCATGTCGCCATAGATCGTGGCATAGCCCACGGCGACCTCGGACTTGTTGCCGGTGGTCAGCAACATGCCACCAAATTTGTTGGACAGCGCCATCAGCAACAGCCCGCGCAGACGCGATTGGATGTTTTCCTCGGTCAGGTCGGGCTGCGTGCCCGCGAACAGCGGGGCCAGCGTATCGGTCACCGCCGCGCGTGCCTCGGTGATCGGCACCACATCATAACGACAGCCCAACGCCCGTGCGACCGCCTCGCCATCCTCGAGCGAGCTTTGCGAGGTGTATTCCGAAGGCAACATCACACCGTGTACGTGGTCTGGGCCCAAGGCATCGGCGGCGATGGCCGCGACAATCGCGCTATCCAGCCCGCCCGACAGACCTAATAGCACGTTTTGCATGCCGCTTTTGGCCATATAATCGCGCAAGGCCGTGACCATCACGCGATAGTCCTGCTCCAGCGGATCAGGTCTTCGGTGTTTCCCGCCCGCGACAATTCGCCAGCCCTCCGGCCCGCGCTCCAGATCGACATGCGCCAGCGCGCTGTCAAACAGCGACATCTGGAAGGCCAGTTCGCCGCCCGGATTGAGCCCGAAACTGCCACCATCGAACACCTGATCATCCTGCCCGCCGGTCATGTTCAGGTAAATCAGCGGCAACCCGGTCTCGATCACGCGTGCAACCATGTGATTCAGCCGCATTTCCCAACGCCCCCGGTAATAGGGCGAGCCGTTCGGCACCAACAGAAATTCGGCGCCGCTTTCCTCCAGCGTTTCGGCCACATCCTCGTTCCACGCGTCCTCGCAGATCGGGCTGCCAATGCGCACATCGCCCACCGCATATGGACCGGCCAGCGGCCCCGGTGCGAATACCCGCGCTTCGTCGAACACGCTTTCATTGGGCAAGTGGTGTTTTTTGACGACGCGGGAAATCTTGCCGCCTTGCAGGATGAAATAGCCGTTGAACAGCTCAGTGCCTTCCACCCATGGCCCGCCAATCGCCAGCGCCGGACCCTCGGCGCAGTCTGCGGCCAGCGTCTCCAGCGTCTTGATCGCATCCGCGTAGAACGCTGGCTTCATCACCAGATCCTGCGCATTATATCCGGCGATGAACATCTCGGGCAGCGCCACCAGATCGGCGTCTGCCGCCTTGCCCTGCTCCCAAGCGTCGCGCGCCTTGATGGCGTTGCCCGCCAGATCGCCCACGACCGGGTTCAGTTGCGCCAATGTTACGCGGAAACGGTCTGTCATGTCTTGCCCCCTATTGCTGGGTTTCTCCCGTCGTTTAGCAGATCGTCCGGCAAGTGAAAGCGTCTTGCGCCGAAAGACATTGCCCCTCGCACCCCGCTCGCTTAATTTCGCGCCAAAATCGCCCGTCGCAGGGGCGTCACGAACTTTCAGCAGGATACGGCATGGGAAACGCGCGCACGGCAGCAATCGCATTGGTCGCAGGACTGGCCCTGTCCGGTGGCGCCTTGGCGCAGAACGGACAGGTACGGACCTCGCAGGACGATATCGGCGGTGTCTACACGGGCACGTTCAAGGGCGGATTACAGCACGGCACCGGTACCTATCGCCTGCCCAACGGGTACGAATATAGCGGCGAATGGGCCGAAGGTGAGATCCGCGGCACCGGCGTTGCGCGCTTTCCCAACGGATCGGTTTACGAAGGACAGTTCGCGGAGGGCAAACCCCATGGCGCGGGCAAGATCATCTTTTCCGACGGCGGCACCTATGAGGGCGACTGGGTCGATGGCGTGATCGAAGGTGAAGGCATCGCCACCTATGCCAACGGTGTCCGTTATGAGGGCAGTTTCCAGAACGCGAAACATCATGGCAAGGGCATCATGACCAGCCCCGGCGGCTATCGCTACGAGGGCGACTGGCTGGATGGCGACAAACAGGGCATCGCCACCATCACCTATCCCGATGGCGCGGTCTATCAGGGTGGCGTCGCTTCGGGCGAGCGTTCGGGGCCGGGCACGCTGACCCTGCCCGATGGCCTGACCTATGTCGGTCCGTGGACGGACGGCCAGATTAACGGCACCGGGACCCTGACCTTGCCCAATGGCGACGTGTACGAGGGCGAATTGGCCGCCGGAAAGCGCGCCGGCAACGGGCGCATGATCTATGCCAATGGCGACACCTATCTCGGCGACTTCCACAATGACCGCCGCGAGGGCCAGGGGACCTTCAGCGGCAAGGACGGGTTTGTCTATAGCGGCGCATGGCTTGCGGGCCAGATCGAGGGGGAGGGCCAGGCCACCTATCCCGGTGGATCGGTCTATATCGGGCAATTCCGCGACGGTCTGGCCGATGGCACGGGCAAGATCACCTATCCCGATGGCAAGACCTACGAGGGCGACTGGGTTGCCGGCGTTATCGAGGGCGAGGGCCGCGCCGAATATGCCGATGGGGTCATCTATCAAGGCGAGTTCAAGGATGCGCGCAGCCATGGCCAAGGTACCATGACTTACCCTGATGGATACCGCTATGAGGGCGCATGGCGGGATGGCCAGCGCCACGGCACGGGCACCGCAACCTATGCCGACGGCTCAGTCTATACCGGGCAGTTCGTCAATGGTCAGCGCGAAGGCACGGGCGAAATCGTCATGGCCGATGGTTTTCGCTATGCCGGAGAATGGAATAACGGCGAAATCAACGGCTTAGGCGTCGCGACCTATGCCAATGGCGATGTCTATGAAGGCATGTTCAGCAAGGGCAAGCGCCAGGGCGAAGGCACGATGCGCTATGCCAGCGGCAAAATCGTTTCTGGTGAATGGCAGGATAACGAACTGGCCCGCAACGAGACCGATGTCAGCGTTCCGCAGGAAGATTGACCTGGTTTTTCAGGTCTGAAGCGGCTGCGACGCACGCTATGATATGGCATTAACCGCCACGTCCGCCTTGACCCGGAGCACCGCGCGGGGCATCACCCCGCCATGTTGATCTACAAGATTTTCCGTGCAGATGAATGGGCGGTTTTACAGGCCAATGGCGAAACCCGAGGCGCTCCGGTGGATGTTGCTGACGGGTTCGTACATTTCTCGACCGCCGCGCAGGTTGCTGAAACCGCTGCAAAACACTTCGCCAAAGCCGCGGGGCTGACATTGCTGGCCGTGGAGTCGGAGGCTCTGGGAGATGCCTTGAAATGGGAAGAATCCCGTGGCGGGGCTCTATTTCCCCATCTCTACCGCGAATTGCGGCTTGCCGATGTGCTCTGGGCAAAACCATTGCCGCTGATTGACGGAGCCCATCGTTTTCCGGATGATCTGACATGAGCACCCTGGAACGCTCGGGGCTGGCGCTGCTGCGCCGTCTGAATCCGGAAACCGCCCATGGGCTGGCGATGCGCGGCTTGCGCGCGGGGCTGGTGCCGTTACCGGGGCCGATAACCTCGCTTCGCTTGCGCACGCAACTGGCGGGGCTGAACCTGCCCAACCCTGTCGGGCTGGCCGCCGGATTTGACAAGAATGCCGAAGCCCTGGACCCGCTGATACGGGCTGGGTTCGGTTTTATCGAAGTGGGCGCGGCAACGCCGCAGCCGCAACCGGGCAACCCCCGTCCGCGGCTGTTCCGGTTGACGCAAGACCGCGCAGCGATAAACCGGTTCGGCTTCAATAATGACGGGATGCAGGCCATCGGCGCGCGGCTGGCGCGACGCCCCCGCAGCGGCGTGATCGGCCTCAATCTGGGTGCCAACAAAGACAGCAAGGATCGCATGGACGATTTCGCGCAAGTGCTGACCCATTGCGGCGACTCGCTGGATTTTGCCACAGTCAACGTGTCCTCGCCCAATACCGAAAAGCTGCGCGACCTGCAGGGCAAGGCGGCGCTGACAGATTTGCTGCAAGGCGTGATCGACGCGCGCGATGCGCTGCCCTGCGCGATCCCGATATTTCTGAAAATCGCGCCGGATCTGAGCGACCCGGAATTGGCCGATATTGTCGAAGTCGCCCGCGAAACCGGGATCGACGCGATTATTGCAACCAATACAACTTTGATGCGTGACGGGTTGCATGGCCCGCATCGAGACGAGGCCGGAGGCCTATCGGGCGCGCCATTATTTGAGCGCTCGACCCGTGTTCTGGCCCGGCTTTCAGTGCTGACCGAAGGCCAGATTCCCCTGATCGGGGTCGGCGGGATCTCATCTGCCGAAGATGCCTATGCCAAGATCTGCGCCGGGGCGTCGGCGGTGCAACTCTACACGGCTTTGGTCTACGAGGGCCTGTCGCTGGCAGCACGTATTGTACATGGCTTGGAAGATCTGCTTGCGCGCGACGGCTTTGCCGATGTGGCGCAGGCCGTCGGCAGCAGACGTGAGGAATGGATATGATCGAGCTTTGGCACAATCCGCGCTGTTCCAAGTCGCGTCAGGCGCTGGCGCTGCTGGAAGCGCGCGGCGCAAATCTAACCCTACGCCGCTATCTCGACGACCCGCCAACCCGGGCGCAGATCGTCGCCGCGTGGGCGGCGTTGGGGCAGCCGCCGGTTGCAATCATGATGCGCACCGGCGAAGCGCGGTTCCGTGAACTCAGCCTGAGCACGTCGGACAGCGATGACAGCTTGCTGGACGCGATGGCGGCCAATCCGATTCTGATCGAACGTCCGCTGGCGATCCGTGGCCAGCGCGCGGTAATCGGGCGGCCACCGGAAAAAGTGCTGGACCTGCTATAACGCGCCCCGCCCCGCCGCCCGCTCAAGCGCCGGATAGCGCAGCCCCAATGTGATCGCGCGCAGCACATAAGACAGCAACAATGCCCCCCACAGGCCGTGGTTGCCAAAAAGCGGCACCAGCGCCAGCACCGCCAGCGCATAGGCCAGCACCGAAAGCACCGCCATATTGCGCATGTCTCGGGTGCGGGTTGCGCCGATAAATATGCCGTCCAGCATCCAGCTTGCCACGCCGACAAGTGGCACCAGCAGCAGATAGGGCAGGTAGATCCGCGCCTCGGCCCTGACGCTTGCGACCTTAGCCATCAGATCGACAATCGCACCGCCGCAAAGTGCAAACGCCAGCGTCAACAGGGCGACTCCGACCAGCGCCCAAAGGGTCGACAGCGCGATACCGCGCCGCATCCGCAGCACATTGGCTGCGCCTACCGCCTGCCCGACCAATGCCTCGGTCGCGAAGGCGAAACCGTCCAGAACATAGGCGGTGATCTGGACAAATTGCAGCAGGATCTGATTGGCCGCCAGCGTCACGTCTCCGAATCCCGAGGCCAGAAACAGGAACGATACCATCACCCCCATCAGCATCAGCGACCGGATCAGGATGTCAGTATTCACCACCAACATCCGTTTCAGCCGCGCCGCGTCGAAGATTCGCGGCCAGTCGCGCCAGGCCCGACCGACAAAAGCGTCGCGGCACAACCACAGCGCCAGTGCCAACCCGGACCATTCCGCCAGAAACGTCGCCAGCGCCACGCCGTTCACGCCCCAGCCAAGGCCCAGCACGAACCACAGGTCGAGGGCAATGTTCAACCCATTCATCCAAAGCTGTAGCCCCAACACCGCGCGTGTGCGCTCCAGCGCGATCAGCCAGCCGGTAACGCCGAAGATGGCAATGGCCGCCGGAGCCGACCAGACCCGGATCGCCATGTAACCGCGCGCCAAGTCCTCGACTTCGGCACTGGCGGGTGACAGATGGAACGCGCCCGCGAACAGCGGGTATTGCAGCGCAATGATCGCCAGCCCACCTGCTGCACCGATCAGCACCGCCCGCACCAACAGCGCCGTCACCTCACCGCTGCGCCCCGCCCCATGCGCCTGTCCGGTCAGCCCGGTGGTGCCCATGCGCAGGAATCCGAACACCCAATAGATCGACGTGATGATGATCGCTCCGATCCCAACCGCGCCGATGGGGGCGGCCAACCCGAGTTGCCCCACCACGCCGGTATCGACCAGACCGAGGATCGGCACTGTGGCATTAGCCAGCACGATGGGCAGCGCAATCCGCAGAATCCGGGCATGGGTAACGGGCGGCGAGGACACAGGCACTACTGGCCTCCTGCGACGACATCAGGACATGCGTCGCCGCTGATCCGTCCGGTCTTGGGTTGTCCGCTCAGGTTTGGGCTATGAGCCGTGGCAGGCACCCCGCGCGCCTTACCCAGCTTGGTCAGATATATCCCCAGCGCGCGCGCTTGGGGAATCGCGTCATTGAACTGCTGTGCAGACCTGACCTTTTTCATCGCTTAGGGACTCCTGCGTGTAATCGCTGCCTTTATGGCCACGCCATCCACGTAAGAACAAGCCCGCCTGTCGCTGCGACGGCAGCCCGCGCACCTCACGCCGAGCGCAAATACGCTTTCCATCCAAGGGAAGTTCGCCGGTCGTTTTTTTGATTGCCATAACGATGGCTCCGCAGTGCAATTGCGCGCCATTTTGAATTGCCCCACCATCAAATATCGGCCCTGCAGAATAGCGCAAACAGTGGGACGTCGGCCCACAAATGGTTGCTAATGGCCTGCTAAGGGGTTGACGCATCAGCATTCACGTCATCTGATAGGTGACGTACTGTATCGGTCACGTCAACGGGGGTATTTGTTGTAAATAATGTGTCTCAGCCTCACATATTAAGAGACGAAGACGATGAAAGACATTTTTATGACTGACGAATTGATGACAATCCGCGCCATGTGTGACGCTTTCGAGGTCACGCCGCGCACACTTCGTTTCTATGAGTCCAAGGAATTATTGTTTCCCATCCGTGACGGGCAAAAACGCCTGTTTACCAAGCGGGACCGCGCCCGGCTGAAGCTGATCCTGCGCGGCAAGCGCTTCGGGTTCAGCCTTGAAGAAATCCGCCAGCTTCTCGATCTCTACCATGTCGGCGATCAACAGCACACGCAATTGTCGCGCACTTACGAAGTTGGGCTTGAACGTCTGTCCGAATTGGAGCGCCAACGCGATGACCTGAACGCGGCGATCAGCGACCTCAAAGAACAGCTGAAATGGGGCGAAAGGATGTTGGCCTCGATCGGCGCGCAGAAGAAGGTGGCTGAATAACCATCACACTTGCAAATGCCTGACCCCACTGACCTCATGGAGACGCCGGATGCCAGTCTATAACGCCCCGATCAAGGATATGCAGTTTCTGCTGCATGATGTGTTAAAGATAACTGAATCCGAAATCCCCGGCTATGGTGATTTAGACCGAGATTTTACCGGTGCGATTCTGCAAGAGGCCGGCAAGATCAGTTCCGAGGTTTTACAACCGCTAAACGTGATCGGAGATCAGCAGGGGTGCCGGATTGAAAACGGTGTAGTGCGTACGCCCGACGGCTTCAAGGACGCGTTCAATCAACTGTGTCAAGGCGGCTGGCCCGGGCTGGACATGCCCGAACAATATGGCGGGCAGGGCCTGCCCTATTTGATGAACAGCGCCGTCAGCGAAATCTTCAGCGCCGCGAACCAGTCCTTCACCATGTATCAGGGCCTAACACACGGCGCAGTCTCGGCGATCCTGACCCATGGCAGCGACACGCAAAAGGACATGTTCGTGCCCAAAATGGTCACCTGCGAATGGACCGGCACCATGAACCTGACCGAGCCGCAATGTGGCACCGATCTGGCCCTGATGCGCACCAAGGCTGAAAAACAGGATGATGGCAGCTATGCGCTCACTGGGCAAAAGATCTTCATTTCGGCCGGTGAACATGATCTGGCACAGAACATCATCCATCTGGTACTGGCCAAAATTCCCGGCGGCCCCGAGGGGATCAAGGGCGTGTCACTGTTCATCGTGCCCAAGTTTATGGTGAACGAAAACGGCAGCCTGGGTGACCGCAACAGCGTTATGTGCAGCAGCCTCGAACACAAGATGGGCGTTCATGGCAATGCAACCTGCGTGATGGATTACGACGGGGCCAAAGGCTGGCTATTGGGTCAGGAACACAAGGGTATGCGCGCCATGTTCACCATGATGAACGAAGCCCGCCTGGGCGTCGGCATGCAGGGGTTGGCACAGGCCGCCGTCGCCTATCAGAACGCGGTCGCTTATGCGAAGGAGCGCCTGCAGGGCCGGGCCGCAACCGGCGCGCAAAACCCCGACGGCCCGGCCGATCCGATTATCGTGCATCCCGACATCCGCCGCAGCCTGATGGACCAGCGCGCTTTCGTCGAGGGCGGCCGCGCGCTCCTGCTCTGGGGGGCCAGCCTGATCGACCACGCCCACCGGGGCAAAAACACAGAGGCTGAGGGGCTGATCTCGCTGCTCACCCCGGTGATCAAGGGCTTTCTGACCGATGAAGGCTTCAATATGACGGTGCAGGCGCAACAGATCTATGGCGGCCACGGCTATATCGAGGAGTCGGGCATGTCGCAATTCGTCCGCGACGCCCGTATCGCCATGGTTTACGAGGGCGCGAACGGCATTCAGGCACTGGATCTGGTCGGGCGCAAACTGGCGCTCGACGGCGGCAAACACATGCTCGGCTTCATCGATCTGGTGAAGTCCTGGATCAAGGAAAACGCTGGTCAGAACGACGTGTTCGATCAGGATTTCGTCGAACCCCTGAAAAGCGCCAGCAAAGACCTTCAGGCGGCGGGCATGTATTTCATGGCCCACGGCATGAAAAACCCCAACGCGGCACTGGCCGGCTCGACCGATTTCCTGCACCTGTTCGGCCATGTCTGCCTCGGGCTGATGTGGGCTCGTATGGCCAAGGCAGCAAAGGACGCCTTGGCGGCGGGTGCGCCCGATGCCACGTTTCACGAGACCAAACTGACAACCGGCCGCTATTACATGGCCCGCCGCCTGCCCGCCACCGCGCTACATCTGGCACGCATCGAAAACGGCGCGGAAACGGTGATGGCACTCGATGCCGACCAATTCTGACCGCCCCGCATGAACGAAGATCAAAAACGCCAGCCCTGCCCTTCTTCTTGCGAAAAATATCCCACGGGGGCGTGGGGGTGTGAAACCCCCACATCTATCCTCGCAACACTCATATCCGTCAGGGTGATGTCGGCTTTGATAGGAAAGGAAGAACATGAGCGACGCCTATATCTTTGACACCGTGCGCACACCGCGGGGCAAAGGCCGCATGGATGGCGCGCTGCACGAGGTGACCAGCCTGCGCCTGAGCGCGCTGACGCTGAACGCCCTGAAAGAGCGCAACGATCTGGACGGTCACGCGGTCGAAGACGTGATCTGGGGCAATGCAACCCAGGTGGCGGAACAGGGCGGCTGCTTGGCGCGCAGCGCGGTGCTTGCCTCGGATCTGGATCAATCCATTCCCGGCCTCGCGATCAACCGCTTCTGCGCGAGCGGCATGGAGGCCGTGAATCTTGCCGCCAACCAGATCCGTGGCGGCGCGGGCGACGGCTATATCGCCGGCGGGGTCGAAATTATGAGCCGTGTCGCCATGGGCAGCGACGGCGCGGCAATTGCCGTCGATCCCAGTGTCGCACTTGAAAATTACTTCGTGCCACAGGGCATTTCCGCCGACCTCATTGCTACCGCATATGGTTTCACCCGCGAACAGGCCGATGCGCTGGCAGTGGAATCCCAGCGCCGTGCCAAGGCGGCATGGGACCAAGGCCATTTCGATAAATCGGTCATTGCGGTGCGTGATCAGAACGGGCTGGCGATCCTGGAACGTGACGAACACATGCGGCCGCAGACCAACATGCAGACGCTTGCCGCGCTTGACCCGAGTTTCCGGATGATGGGCGAACAGATGCCCGGCTTCGACAAGGTAGCACTGCTGAAATATCCGCATCTGGAGCGGATCGAGCATATCCACCATGCCGGCAATTCTTCGGGGATCGTCGATGGTGCTGCCGCCGTTCTGGTCGGCAACAAGGCATTCGGCGAGACATGGGGCCTGAAACCGCGTGCGCGCATCCGCGCCACAGCCAAGATCGGCACCGATCCAACGATCATGTTAACCGGGCCGGTGCCGGTGACCGAGAAGATCCTTGCTGAGAGCGGCATGCAGATCAGCGATATCGACCTGTTCGAGGTAAACGAGGCCTTCGCCGCCGTCGTGTTGCGTTTTCAGCAGGCGTTCGACGTGGACCCCGCAATCGTCAATGTGAACGGTGGTGCCATCGCCATGGGCCATCCGCTCGGCGCAACCGGGGCGATCCTGATCGGCACGCTGCTGGACGAGTTGGAGCGCAGCGACAAGCAGACCGGGTTGGCAACATTGTGCGTTGCCTCGGGCATGGGCGCGGCAACCATCATCGAACGCGTGTAAAGGGGGATTTCGATAATGGCTGACTTCACCATGAAAACGGACGCCGATGGCGTCGCCATCATCACTTGGGACGTGCCGGGAAAGTCGATGAACGTGATGTCCTTTGACGGGCTGCGCGAGTTGGAAACCTGCATCGACGACGCGCTTGGCGATGACACCGTCAAGGGCATCGTCATCACCTCGGGCAAAAAGGACTCGTTCGCGGGCGGTATGGATCTGAACCTGCTGGCGAAGATGAAGGACAACGCGGGCGAGGATCCGGCGCGCGGGTTGTTTGATGGCGTGATGCGGATCCACGCAATGTTTCGCAAGATCGAACGCGCCGGCATGGACCCGAAATCCAGAAAGGGCGGCAAGCCGATTGCCTCTGCCCTGCCCGGCACTGCCGCCGGGATCGGTCTGGAACTGCCGCTGGCGACGCACCGTATCTTTGCCGCGGATAATCCAAAGGCGCGCATCGGCCTGCCCGAAATCATGGTCGGCATTTTCCCCGGCGCCGGGGGCACCACGCGGTTGGTGCGCAAGTTGGGTGCCATGGGCGCCGCGCCGTTCCTGCTGGAAGGCAAGATGGTTGAACCGGCCAAGGCAAAAGCTGCGGGCCTGATCGACGAGGTGGTCTCTGATCCGCTGCAAGCCGCGCGCGATTGGGTACTGACAGCCAAGGATGCTGATATTCTTAAACCCTGGGACGCCAAGGGCTATAAAATGCCCGGCGGCGCGCCCTATCACCCCGCCGGTTTCATGACCTTCCTGGGTGCAAACGCGATGGTGAACGCCAAGACCAAGGGCGCGCTTCCCGGACCCAAGGCGCTGCTGAGCGCGGTCTATGAAGGCGCGCTGGTGGATTTCGACACGGCGCTCAGGATCGAGGCGCGCTGGTTTACCCATGTGCTGATGAACCCCAGTTCCAGCGCGATGATGCGCTCGCTGTTTCTGAGCAAGGAGGCGCTGGAAAAGGGCGCAGTGCGCCCCGATGGCGTGACCGACCAAAAGGTGCGCAAACTCGGCGTTCTGGGCGCGGGCATGATGGGCGCGGGCATTGCGCTGGTCTCGGCACGCGCGGGGATTGATGTCGTTCTGATCGACCGCGACCAGGACAGCGCCGACCGGGGCAAGGCCTATAGCGAAAGCTATCTCGACAAAGGCATCAAACGGGGCAAGACCACGCCAGAGCAAAAGGACACGACGCTGGCCCGCATCACCGCCACACCTGATCTGGCGCAATTGCAGGGCTGCGATCTCATCATCGAAGCGGTGTTCGAAGATGCCTCGGTCAAGGCCGAGATGACGCAAAAGGTCGAAAACGTGATCCCCGAGGATTGCATATTTGCCTCCAACACCTCGACCTTGCCGATCACCGAACTGGCCAAGGCCAGCGCACGGCCCGAGCAATTCATCGGTATCCACTTCTTCAGCCCCGTCGAAAAAATGGCATTGGTCGAGATCATTAAAGGCAAAGAGACCGGCAACCGTGCGGTGGCCAAAGCGCTGGATTACGTGCGCCAGATCCGCAAGACCCCGATCGTGGTCAATGACGCGCGGTTCTTCTATGCCAACCGCTGCATCATCCCCTATATCAACGAGGGTATGCGGATGATCTCCGAAGGCGTTGCCCCTTGGCTGATCGACCACGCGGCCCAGCAACTGGGCTTTCCGGTGGGTCCCGTGCAGTTGACCGATGAAACCAGCATCGACCTTGGAGCCCGGATCGCGCGCGCCACCAGGGCGGCGATGGGGGACGCCTATGAGGAAAGTCCCGCTGACGATCTGATTTTCTGGATGGAAGAAACGGGCCGTCTGGGCCGCAAGGTCAAGGCCGGGTTCTTTGACTATGATGACAAGGGCAAACGACAGGAATACTGGAAAGGACTACAAGACAAATATCCGCTATCGCCGAGCCAGCCCGACCTGATCGAAGTGCAAGAACGGCTGATGTTCGCGCAGGTGCTGGAAGCGGTGCGCGCGCTGGAACAGGGCGTTCTTGAAGACATCCGCGAAGGCGATGTCGGGGCGATCTTTGGCTGGGGTTTCGCGCCGTGGTCAGGCGGCCCGTTCAGTTGGCTGGACATCATCGGCGCGGAATATGCCGCCGAACGCTGCGATCAACTGCGCGCGACCTATGGTGAGCGCTTTGCCTGCCCGCCCCTGTTGCGGGAGATGGCTGAGAAGGGACAGCGCTTTTATGGCCGTTTCGCCACCGAAGATCGCACGGCATAAGTCTGCCAGCAGTCCCCAAAGGCCCCGAGAAGTTTGAAGTCACAGCCTCCGTAAAATAACCGGGCAATGATCGCATTCAATACGGATAGTTGGCGATCTGCAGTGCAAGCGCGTGTACTGCCCTCCAATCTATCGTCGACAATTACAATCTCACTATTTTCGATCTGAATCTGAGCCAGTGGCGAAGCAATGATGCGCTCCAGCGTTGGGAAACAATCTCGTGCGCGATAAGAACATCGATGGTATTCATCCCGCCATTCCCTCGGGGCTATTTGAGAGTTATTCTTTTCCATCCAGACCGGGGGCTGGCGCGCGGCGTCCAGAGGTTTCGGTATTTGCTGTCCGTCGATCCTTCATTCCGCGCCTAACAGCCCCAAGCGCGACGATAGCAACATAAACAAGTTGCGACACGACTACGACGCTTACCCAAAGCGCAAGACATGCCCATAGCCCCCATTCGCTCAGCAAACCGGCAATCACAGCGGCACATGAGGCAATTACCATGCCGATAATGAAAGCGCCCATCTTCACAACCCGATATCCCACCCGAACGTAAATGTTCGGTATGATTCCTTAATAAACCCTTAAGCGCTTGACCATCGGCCAGATGGAAGGCGCTAAAACTGCAACACGGCTGTTTCATTAGTGTCACCCTCACACACGTTAACCGAAGAATAAGCGGCAACCCGCATTTGAAGTAAGTTGCGAACAGCCCGGCCAAAGCACATGGCCTGTCCAGCGCCTGCTCCCTGAAAAAGCGGATGCGATTGTTCCAAGGCTCTCGCTAGGTCTTGCCCCCACTCTTTCGGGCTGTGAGGCTGGCGCATCTATCCGGCTATCGGCACCGCTAACCCGTCAGTTTCTTTCTGGTTAGAAATACCCAAAACCCATCCCATAAGGCATTTCTAAGGACACCAATGACAAAACCCCGGACCGTCACGGAACGGCCCGGGGTTTTTCGGTGTCAACTAACGCCTTCGCGTTAGACTGAGGGCTCCGGTTCGGCCCCGCCCTCGGGCGGTGTCCGCTTCGGCCGGGTTTTCGGAATGGCGGTTACGCTTGGCGCGCTGCCCGTGTCGGTACCGTCATCATCATCGCCCACATGTGGTGGCTCGCCGCGCATCACGCGCTTAATCTGCTCGCCGGTCAACGTCTCGTATTCCAGCAGCCCCTCAGCCAGTCGGGTCCATTCCTCCTGCTTTTCGGTCAGGATTTGGTAAGCCCGCTCATAGGCTTCCTGAATGAAGCGCTTAACCTCTTCCTCGATCAGTTCCTTGGTGTGGGCAGATACCGAAAAACCGGGCGTCTGGCCGGAATAGCCTTCATGGGCTTCGGCATAGTCAATATTGCCAACCTTGTCCGACATGCCCCAACGCAAAACCATCGCGCGGGCCAGCGCGCTGGCCTGCTGAATATCGCCCGCCGGGCCGTTGGAGACGTTGTCACTGCCATATTTGATAATCTCGGCGGCTTTGCCGGCCATCGTCATGGCAAGTTTCTGTTCGCATTCGCCTTTGTGCCAGTTCAGCCGGTCGATTTCCGGCAGCGACACGACCATGCCCAAGGCACCGCCACGCGGGATGATCGTTGCCTTGTAAACCGGATCGCATTCCGGCAGCGACAGACCGACAACCGCGTGACCGGCCTCGTGATAGGCGGTCTTTTCCTTCTGCTCGGGCGTCAACACCATTGAGCGACGCTCGGCCCCCATCATCACCTTGTCTTTGGCATTTTCGAAATCGTCCATGGTGACAAACCGCCGCCCCACGCGCGCCGCCATCAGCGCTGCCTCGTTCACAAGGTTGGCCAGATCCGCGCCCGAGAAACCCGGTGTGCCGCGCGCGATGATGCGCAGATCAACATCAGGGCCCAGCGGAGTCTTGCGGGCATGAACCCCCAGAATCTTTTCCCGCCCTTTGATGTCAGGGTTGGCGACAGTGACTTGCCGATCAAAGCGTCCGGGGCGCAGCAGCGCCGGGTCGAGAACATCCTTACGGTTGGTCGCGGCCAGAATGATCACGCCCTCGTTGGATTCAAACCCATCCATTTCGACCAGCAACTGGTTCAGTGTCTGTTCACGCTCGTCGTTGCCACCACCATATCCCGCGCCCCGATGGCGGCCGACGGCGTCGATCTCATCGATGAAGACGATACAAGGTGCATTCTTCTTGGCCTGTTCGAACATGTCCCGCACACGGCTTGCGCCGACACCGACAAACATTTCCACGAAATCCGAACCCGAAATGGTAAAGAACGGCACGCCAGCCTCGCCAGCGATGGCACGCGCCAGCAATGTCTTACCGGTGCCCGGAGGGCCGACCAGCAAGGCACCTTTGGGAATTTTACCGCCAAGGCGCGAAAACTTCTGCGGATTGCGCAGGAATTCGACGATTTCTTCCAGCTCTTCCTTGGCCTCGTCAATGCCTGCCACGTCGTCGAATGTGACCCTTCCATGTTTCTCGGTCAGCATCTTGGCTTTGGACTTGCCGAATCCCATTGCGCCGCCTTTGCCACCGCCCTGCATCCGGTTCATGAAATAGATCCAGACCCCGATCAACAAAAGAAACGGCAACAGCGTGATCAGGAACGACTGGAAGCCCGATTGCTGCTGCTTTTCTGCCCGGACCGGGATCTTGTGGTCGATCAGCATGTTGGTGACTTCGGCATCCTGAGGCTTGATCGTAACGTAATCCTGCCCGTCGCTCCCGCGATAGCGGATCTGTTCGCCATCCAGAGTTGCTTGGTTGACCTCATTCTTCTGAACCGCCTGTACGAACTCGGAATAGGTGACTTCGCGACTTTGCAAGGTACTGCCCGACCCGCTGAACAGGTTGAACAGCGCCAGGATCAGCAAGAAAAGAACGACCCAGAAGGCGATGTTGCGTGCGTTACCCAAGTAAATTCTCCTGAAAAGTAAGGCAGCCTTCGAGGCAGCCAGCTTGTGTCATAAGATAGAGATCATCAGCGCAGGTTCAATGCGATAAAAGCGATGCGAGGAAATCTTTGCGCCCGCCGACCCGCTCGGCACGCCAGATGCCTGTTTCTTCGGCCAGTGGTGCGGCGATCAAGTCGTCGCCCCGCCAGATCGCAGGCGTGGCAATAAGCGAAGCGCGCGGTCGGCCGCTTACGCGCCAGTTGCGACATTGGGCAAGGCCCGCCGCCCCAAGTGCGCGAATCTCATGTTCGGGGGTGAATGGCCCAGCCAGCCGCCAAAGCCCATCCCAGGCCTGATCTGGAGCCGCCTGAAAGGATTTTACAGCCTCGTATTCGCGCGCGATACGAATCGCATCTTTTTGCTGTAAAATCCGACACCCGCCCAGCGTACCGGACAGATCGGCAACAGCCGCCTGTAACGGCACTCGACGGGGCAGATAGTCACCTCCCCCGACCCAACGGATGGCTTGGCCCAGCAAGCGCCGCGCGACCTCATCCGGAAGGGAGCGGAACTCCGGCAGGGCAAAGACCACGTCGCCACCATCGATCGCGGCAATCTGTAGTGCCGCAGAATAAGTCTGCTGTTTCAGCGCATCACGGGCGCTTTGCATATTTGCGGCGACTTGCGCCAGCTTGGGCGCGGTCAGACCAAGTGAATGCAAAACACCAAGCGCTTTTCGCACTCGGATTCTATCATAGGCCAAATCTTCGTTGCCCGGATCCTCGGCCCAACACAGGCCCTGACGGCGCAGATAATCGCGTAAATCCGCGCGCGACTGCTTCAGCATGGGGCGAATCAGGGTGATGCCGCTCAAGGGCGTGCGCTCCGCCATCGCCGAAAGGCCATCCACGCCCGACGCGCGTGCCAGACGCATCAACACTGTCTCGGCCTGGTCATCAATGGTGTGGCCGGTTGCAACCATCGAGATCTCATTGTTCTTAGCCCAATCGGCAAGCAACTCATACCGTGCCCGCCGGGCGCGATCTTGCATGTTGCCGCGCCCGCCCCAGCCGTGCCAGTGCAGAATCTGGTGAGAAATCCCCAATTGCTGTGCGAGGCGGGCCACATCTTCAGCCTCTTGCGCGGCCTCCGGGCGTAAGCCGTGGTTCACCGTTGCCGCGAACAGGGTGACCTCCCGGTCGTCAAAACACCGGGTCAGAAGATGCAATAAGGCAACAGAATCACCGCCACCAGATACTGCTACCCCGATCCGCGCGGGCGGATTGGCGCCAAAAACGGCGCGCAAAGCCCCGATCAGCGTCCTGTCGGCACTGCTCAAGAGCAGCCTAGGCGGGCCATCTCGTCGCGCGCTTGTGAAACTGCCGACGCGTCTGGGAACCGGATACCAACCTCGGCCAGGGTCACACAGGCTTGGCTTACCTGGTCCAAGCGCCCCAGCGCCACACCCAATTCATAAAGCGCATCAGGCGCCTTGGGGCCATCGGGCGCGGCTGTGAAAGCCGCCAGATAGGCACGCGCCGCTTCGCGGGTATCGCCAATTGCATCCAGTGCCTTACCATGGGTCAGATTAGCCTGTGCCGCCAGCGGACTGCCGGGATAGTTGGCGTTGAAGTCCGCCAGAAGTTCAGCCGCCTTCTGGTTATCGCCTGCCTCCAACGCCGCCTGCGCCGCTTTGAAGTCGTTTTCTTCCCCGACCGCCAATTCGCTGCTTGGGGCAGCGTCGCTCGGCGTTCCGATCTGCCCCGCAGCTGGGGCTTGCGGGCCTTCCAGATCACCGCCGCCCAATGTGCTGGTTTCCCCCAGCGCGCTGATATCCCCGCCTTCCAATTCGACCAGACGGAACTCAAGATCGCCGATCCGGTTGGTACCGTCGCGCACCACCTGATTGATGCGATTCTCCAGGTTTTCGGTCAGCGCGGTCAGCCGCTGCAATTCGGTTTCCATCACGGCAACACGTTCCAGAACGCCGCTGCCTTCAAGGTTGAGCGATGTGTTGCCAGTGGTCGAAAGCTCGCGCTGAAGGCGCTTCATTTCGACATTCAGAATGGTCAGCTCCTGACGGATATCGGCCAATGTCTGCTTGTCCTGCGCCGCCAAGGGCAGCGGCACAAAGGCAAGGGCAGCAATCAACGCAAATCCGGCAATACGCATCATTTTATCCCGTCAATCCGCCTGCAAGCACCGTCACCGCGCGGCGGTTCTTGGAATAGCAGGCTTCTACGCTGCAGATTTCGATGGGACGTTCCTTACCATAGCTGATGGTCTTGAGACGGCTCGCCGGAACCCCACTGGTGACCAGATATTCCCGCACTGTGTTGGCCCGCCGCGCGCCCAGCGCAAGGTTATATTCGCGAGTCCCTTTTTCGTCGGCATGGCCTTCGATGACTGCGGTATAATCCGTGTTGGTCAGCAGCCATTGCGACTGTCCGTCCAGCGTGGCGCGCGCCTCGGGTGACAGGCCGGACTGGTCGTTCGCAAAAAACACACGATCGCCAATCGCCTCCTGGAAGAATATCGGCGAACGCGGGTCCGAAGCCGACCCCGGCGCAAATGTACCGCTTCCCGCCGCAGCGCCGCCCATTCCATCGCCCAATCGCGACGGGTCGTTACATGCTGCGAGGCCCAACAATGCCGCCGCTATGATCCACTTGCCCAGATTGCCCATGTGAGATGCCTCGTTAAGCGTTTCTTATCGGGTCGTGTCTAACACATTCGGAAACTGTTGTGAACGCGTGACACCGCGCGCACAATCAATTTTGCAGTGGCGACCATGACGGGTCTGACGCGCCTTCCGGTGTCCGTATCTGCTTGAGGTTTCGCCCGGTGATATCGACGGAATAAAGTGTCGACCGCCCGTCCGCGCCTTGGGTTTCGCGGGCAAACATGATCACGCGGCCATTCGGGGCCCAAGTCGGCCCCTCATCCAAGAACGACGCGGTCAGCAGCCGTTCCTCGCTGCCATCGGTGCGCATCACGCCAATGTGAAAGCGACCCTTGTTCTGCTTGGTAAAGGCGATCAGATCGCCGCGCGGTGACCAGACCGGCGTGCCATAGCGCCCCTGTCCGAAACTGATCCGCTTTGCTTCGCCGCCGCTGGCAGGCATGATATAAAGCTGCGGCGCGCCCGAACGATCGCTTTCAAACACCATCTGGGTACCGTCGGGCGAGTAGCTGGGAGCTGTTTCAATCGCGGGTGTGCTGGTGAGACGGGTTTGCTGGCCGCTGGCGATATCCAGCGTATAGATATCCGTGTTACCGCCACGTTCGAGCGAGAACGCGACCGTGCGCCCATCGGGCGAAAACCGCGGCGAAAAGCTCATCGTGCCCTCGGCGGTTTGCAACGCCCGGCGCTCCACGGCATCGACATCCAGAACATAGATGCGGGGAAAGTCGCTTTCATAGCTGGTATAAAGCACCCGATCACCGGTGGGCGAAAACCGCGGTGCCAAAACAAGCTCGGCACTGTCGGTCAGATATTTTATGTTCGCGCCATCATAATCCATGATCGCGAGCCGCTTGCGGCGCTGGTTCTTGGGGCCGGTTTCCGATACGAAGACCACCCGGCTGTCGAAATAGCCCCCCTCGCCAGTGATCCGGCTGTAAACTTGGTCGGCCACCTTATGCGCCATGCGTCGCCAGCCATCCACGGTGCCGGCGAATTGTAGACCACTGCCCAGTTCGGCACCGGAAAACACGTCATACACCCGGAACCGAACTGTCAGGTTCTGGCCCGAGACCGAGACCGCGCCGGTAATCAGCGCCTGTGCGTTCACCGCTTTCCAGTCGGCATATTGCACCGGCGCGTTGAAATCGCTGACGCTGCCGATATGCGCACTGGCAGGAATTTCCCGAAACAGCCCGGTCCCGGTAAGATCCGCCGCCACCACCCGCGCCAGATCTTTGGCCGCTTGGGCGGCAGCGGGATTATCGGGCACAAAATCAGGCACCGCAAAGGGCAAGGGTTCGATCACGCCTTCGGTGATTTCGATGCGCAGCGGGCCGTCTTGGGCGGCTACGGGCGCGGCCAACAGTGTCGCGCCAAGCAAGAGGCTGACCAGAAATCTTGTCATTTGATCCGCATCCTTTCCGGATTGAACGTCATTTCGATGTCGCGCCATTGGTCGTATTTTTCAACCGGCAGATTGAAGCCGGGCGCGCCACAGCGGATGATCGCCCGCCGTGCCGCCCCGAACGCATCCTGGGCCGACCCTGCGGTTCCGCCCGAATGCGACAAGAGGCGAATCGACCCTGCATCGGGCCTGCCATCCCGCGCCAATTTGACCCCGACCACCACGGTCGTAGCCAGCGCATCTGACGACAGCGACCCGACATTCCAGCACGCCGACACCGCGACACGCAGCGCCTCGCGTTCGCCTGCTGACAGCGGTGGCCCGCTGGGCGCAGCCGGTGCGGCGGGCGCATCGGCCAGCGCCTCGGCAAGCACATCGTCGATGGCGTCGGCGGTGTTATCCGTTTGCAGAGGCGTCTCGACCGGGGTTTCCGCCGGGGCTGTCGGGGTCTCTGCCGGGGCGGTTGGCTCCTTCTCGGCGACGGCTTCGGGCTTTGTCGGCCGGCGCGAAGGCGGACGCGGCGATTTTGCGGGCGCGCTGCGCGGCGGTTCCGCCGTCTCGGGCACGATCTGATCGGCAGCCTCTTCGGGGGCGGTTTCTTCCTGTGCCTCTTGCGGTGTCTCTGCACCCTCGTCCGCGGTGACCTCGGGCTGGGCGACCTGATCAGGGGTTGCATCGGGCGGAGGTGGCGCGACCGGCGTCGGTGCAACCCGGTCAATCGGGCGCGGCACCGGACGCGGGCTGACCGGATCGGGCAAGGCGACGATCTGGTCCTGTTGCTGCTCCATCACCGGTGGCGTATCGCGCACCTCAGCGTCGGGGGCAGGCGGCTCGGGGGTCGGGTCGGGTACCGGCGCGGGCTCAGGGTCCAGAGCTTGCTCTGGTGCGGCCTGTTCCGGCGGAGCATCGTTTGTCAATTCAACCTCTGGTGCCGGAGCCATCGATGGCTCCGGCACTGCTGTGCTCTCCGGCGTTTCGGCCGCTTCGGGCGCAGGGCGCGCGGTGGTCATCGCGGCGTATTCCTCGGCCGAGATCAGCGCCACGTCAGTTACTTGTGCAGGCAATGGCCGCGACGTGAACGAGCCCCCGAACAGGAGCCAGCCAATCAGAGCCACATGGGCAATGCCCGAGATTTTGGTGCCGGTTTGCAAACCGTCGCCTCACCGTTCCGCTTGGTCCAGCGTCGGCCCGCCAGTATCGGTCACAAGGCCCACGTTGGAAAATCCGCCCGCATTCAGCGCGCCCATCACCTGCATCACATCCTGATAGGGAATCGCCCCATCGGCCCGCAGGAAAATCTGCTTCCCGCCACGCTCGGCCGCAATGGCGCGCAGTTTTGGAATCAACTGATCGCGCGGCGTCGCTGTTGTCTGAATCTGGATCTCACCCGAAGCGGTCAGCGTCACGGTCAGCGGCTCCTCGGAATCCGATGGCAGCGCATTGGCCGCAGTCTTGGGCAAGTCTACCGGCACGCCAACCGTCAAAAGCGGCGCGGCGACCATGAAGATGATCAACAGCACCAGCATCACGTCGACGAACGGCGTCACGTTGATCTCGGACATTGGTCGCGTCTGCGATCGACCACCCCGGCGCGCCCGTCGCCGCCCCCCCGATTGCTGAGCTCCTGCACCCATGGCTTAACTGTCCAACTGTCGGCTGAGGATGGTCGCGAACTCGTCGGCGAACGATTCATATCCGGCAATGATCCGGTCACTGTCCGAACTCAGCTTGTTGTAAAAAATCACCGCAGGGATCGCGGCCAGCAGGCCAAGCCCAGTGGCCAGCAGAGCTTCCGCAATGCCGGGGGCGACGACGGCCAGATTCGTATTTTGCTGCTCGGCAATCTCGATAAATGCGTTCATGATCCCCCAGACGGTCCCGAACAGACCGACAAAGGGCGCAATCGATCCGACGGTTGCCAGAATCGGCAGCCCTTTCTGAAGCGATTCGGCCTCTTTGTTGATCGCCACATCCATGCTGCGGTCGATTCGGGCTTGCGCCCCGGCAATCAACTCACCATCGGTGCGATGCGATCGGTGCCACTCGGTCATACCCGCGGCAAATACCCGTTCCGGACTGCCGGGTGGATTTGGCCCGATCTGCTCGAACAGACCGTCCAGCGGCTCGCCCGACCAGAACGCCCTGTCGAACTGCTCTGCTTCGGCGCGCGCGGCGCGATAATTCAACAGTTTCTGGATGATGATCGCCCATGACCAGAAGGACGCGACGATCAAGAGAATCATCACCAGCTTCACGATCAGTGTTGCTCGCGCGAAAAGGGCCCACATAGAGAAATCAATCCCCTGCGCAACTGCCAGCGTTTCTGCTTCCATATTGCCTGCTCTTTAACTGCCGTATTGTCGGTCTGACCCGGTTTTTCCGAGCGCCACCTCAGTTAGCCGACATTTGACTATTTAGCTACTAACATCCCCGCGATCACTTCCCCAATACGCGAATCTCTGCCGGAAGCCGCACGGGGCGACCGCTTTGGCTCATGCAGACCACTGTAACGCGGGCGCGAAAAATCGCATCGCCCTCCCGGCTCACCACCTGATCCAGCACCATGCGCGCACCGCTCATCTCGGCAATCGCGGTCTCCACCACAAGTTCGTCGTCAAACCGTGCGGCGGCCAGATAATCCGCCTCGACACGGCGCACCACCCAGACGAATCCAGCGTCGCGCATGGCATTCTGGTCATTGCCCAACGCGCGAACCCAGTCGCTGCGGGCGCGCTCGATATAGCGCAGATAATTGGCGTGATAGACGACGCCGCCCATGTCGGTGTCCTCGTAATAGACCCGAACCGGAAACTTATGGCTCATCCACCGCACTCCATCCGCGCAAACAGCCGCAGCGCATGGGCGGGATCGCGCGCTGTGTCGGGCAGCACCGGATCATAGGCAGCCCGGATTAACGCAGCGATCTCGGGGCGCAACACCGGCACTTGGTCCGCCAAGGCCAGCAATGAACGCTGCCGAAATGCCTTCTGCCCCCAAAGCAACATGACCTGCGCCACCTGGCTCAATGCCAGAGCTTGGGCCGACATACCGGCCAGCGCCGAATCCATCCGCAGGAAAACGAAAGCAGCCCGGATCGCCCCCTTCGAATCGAACCGGAAAAGCCGGTACTGGTTTGCGTCTTCTGCAGCCAGCCGCGTCACCAGAGCATCAAGGTCCGGAATCATCCGGCCCAAGTCCGGCACCCCGAGCAATTCGTCCCAATCGCGAAAGAAGAAGACCATGCAATTGCTGCCAAGCTCGGGATCAGTTTCGGCCAATTTGTGTCCGCTCAGCACCGCCATCGCCTCGAACGCGCCCTTGACCACCTGCAATGTCGCGTCCTCGACACCAAACACCACAGGTGCAATTGGCCGCCCCCAGCGCGCAAACAGAAATGTGCCATCATCGCCGGTAAACAGCGCTTCGATCTCGTCTGGCCCCATGTTTTCCACTTTCCTCAGATACCCCACGGAAGGCGCCGGTCTATTAGAGTCGGCACCAAAACGATGGAAATTGGTACTTTCATTTGCTGCTGACAAGGGTATACACTTCCGCTCATGAGGCATGAAGCGCATAAGCATAAGACATTACTGCCCGCCAATTACGGTGCGGCGCTGTGCGCCCTGTTGATCCTAACGCGCCTCTGAGCGTGCCATCCCGGCGCGCCCGCTCAGAGGATGCAGCCCGCGCGCCACGGATTTAGGATACCAGACGAAAGATAACGACATGACCAAAGTAACCGATGCGGACCGCGTGCTGATTCTTGACACCACGCTGCGCGATGGTGAGCAAAGCCCTGGCGCCACCATGACCCATGCCGAAAAGCTCGAAATTGCCGGACTTCTGGATGAAATGGGCGTCGACATCATTGAAGCCGGCTTTCCGATCGCCTCGGAGGGCGATTTCAGGGCGGTTTCCGAGATCGCCAAAGTAACCCATAATAGCGTGATTTGCGGATTGGCACGCGCAAGGCTGCCCGACATCGACCGCGCGTGGGAGGCTCTGAAACATGCGCCCCGTAGCCGCATCCACACCTTCATCGGCACCTCGCCCCTGCACCGCGCCATTCCGAACCTGACCCAAGACGAAATGGCGGAACGAATCCAACAGACCGTCAGCCACGCGCGCAACCTGTGCGACGATGTGCAATGGTCACCGATGGACGCCACCCGCACCGAGTGGGATTATCTCAAACGTGTGGTGGAAATCGCGATCAAGGCCGGGGCCAGCACCATCAACATTCCCGATACCGTCGGCTATACTGCGCCCGAAGAGTCCGCCGATCTGATCCGCCGCCTGATCGAAGAGGTGCCGGGGGCCGACGAGGTGGTTTTCGCCACCCACTGCCACAATGATCTGGGCATGGCGACCGCCAACAGCCTTGCCGCAGTGGCGGGCGGCGCACGTCAGATTGAGTGCACGATCAACGGGCTGGGTGAACGCGCCGGTAACACCGCCTTGGAAGAGGTGGTAATGGCCCTGAAGGTGCGCAGCGACATCATGCCTTGGCGCACCAATATCGACACCACTAAGATCATGAACATCTCGCGCCGCGTCGCCACTGTCTCGGGCTTTCCGGTCCAGTACAACAAGGCAATCGTCGGCAAGAACGCCTTTGCCCATGAAAGCGGCATTCATCAGGACGGGATGCTCAAGAACGCCGAAACCTTCGAGATCATGCGCCCCGAAGATATTGGCCTGTCCGCCACCAACCTGATCATGGGCAAACACTCGGGCCGCGCCGCGCTGCGCGCCAAGTTACGGGATCTCGGGTTCGAACTGGGCGACAACCAGTTGAAGGACGTGTTCGTGCGGTTCAAGGAACTCGCCGACCGCAAGAAAGAGGTCTATGATGAAGATCTCGTCGCCCTGATGCGCGCTGGGGACGATCCGGAAAACGATCGCCTGCGGCTTAAATCGCTGCGCGTCACCTGTGGCACTGAAAGGCCGCAGCAGGCGGAACTGACGATGATTATCGACGGTGAAGAGGTCAGCACGTCACAAATTGGTGACGGCCCTGTCGACGCAACTTTCAAGGCGGTCAAGACGCTGTTTCCACATGAGGCCCGTCTGCAGCTTTATCAGGTGCATGCGGTCACCGAAGGCACCGATGCGCAAGCCACCGTATCCGTGCGCATGGAAGAGGCCGGACGCATCGTCACCGGACAATCCGCAGATACCGATACGGTGGTGGCCTCGGCCCGTGCCTATGTCAATGCGCTCAACAACTTGCTGGTGCGGCGCGAAAGATCCGCGCCCGGCGAGAACCGGCGAGAGATAAACTATAAAGACGTGGTGTAAAACTTGGCGGGCAGCTTGTCGCTCAGGCAAGCTGCCCGCGAACCATATACTCAATCGCATTTCAGCGAAAAGACGCTGCTGGCCACAATTCCACCCTTTAATCTGAGTTGCTGGACCCCTATAAGGCGATACACCCGCCCTTGAACGAGCGAGGTGTCTATCGGCAATTCGCGCAGGGTCAGGACTTTATGTCGCTATTTGATTATTTTGGCCAGATTTTTTCCTCGGACATGGCGATTGACCTGGGAACGGCCAACACCCTGATTTACGTCAAAAGCCGGGGCGTCATTCTGTCAGAACCGTCGGTCGTGGCCTATCACGTCAAGGATGGCGTCAAGAAAGTGCTTGCCGTCGGCGAGGACGCAAAGCTGATGCTGGGGCGCACCCCCGGCAGCATCGAGGCGATCCGCCCGATGCGCGAAGGCGTGATTGCCGATTTCGACACTGCCGAGGAAATGATCAAGCATTTCATCCGCAAGGTCCACAAACGCTCGACATTCTCCAAGCCCAAAGTCATCGTCTGCGTGCCACACGGTGCCACCCCGGTTGAGAAACGCGCAATTCGCCAGTCGGTGATGTCCGCAGGCGCGCGCCGGGCGGGACTGATCGCCGAACCGATTGCCGCCGCCATCGGTGCCGGCATGCCGATCACCGACCCGACCGGAAACATGGTGGTTGATATCGGCGGTGGCACGACCGAGGTTGCGGTGCTGTCGCTAGGCGATATCGTCTATGCCCGCTCGATCCGGGTCGGCGGCGACCGCATGGACGACGCGATCATTTCCTATCTGCGGCGGCAGCAAAACCTGCTGATCGGCGAATCCACCGCCGAGCGCATCAAAACCACCATCGGCAGTGCCCGCATGCCCGATGACGGGCGCGGGGCTTCGATGCAGATCCGCGGACGCGACCTGTTGAACGGCGTCCCCAAGGAAATCGACATCTCGCAGGCACAAGTGGCCGAGGCGCTGACCGAAACCGTCCAACAAATCTGCGAGGCGGTGATGACCGCGCTGGAGACCACTCCACCCGATTTGGCCGCCGATATTGTGGACCGCGGCGTGATGCTTACCGGCGGTGGCGCGTTGCTAGGGGATCTGGACTTAGCGCTGCGCGAACAGACCGGGCTGGCCGTGTCCATCGCCGACGAAAGCCTGAATTGCGTCGCTTTAGGCACTGGCAAGGCACTAGAGTACGAAAAGCAGCTGCGCCACGCGATTGACTACGACAGCTAGGCAACGCACTCTTTGTTCGCGATCCGGTTCACTGCACGCGGCGCGGCGGAAGGAAGCCATTGTCCAGGGACAGATCAAATCGCGATGATTTCACCCGTCCAGTGCGGCGTTTGCTGATCGCTGTTATCTGTCTTTTTCTTCTGGCGGTCTTTCTGGTTTGGCGCATCGACAGCCCACGGGTCGAACGTTTTCGCGCGCAGGTGACCGACACGGTGGTCCCGAACATGAACTGGGCAATGAGACCAGTCACAGGCGCAATCAGATTAATGCGCGACTTTCAGTCATACCAACACCTAAGCGAACAAAACCGAGAATTGCGGAGCGAGTTGCGCCAGATGCAAGCGTGGAAAGAAGCCGCGCTGCAACTCGAACAGGAGAATGCCCGGCTGCTGGACCTGAATAACGTCCGCCTTGACCCGCGTCTGACCTATATCACCGGTGTGGTATTGGCCGACAGCGGATCGCCCTTTCGCCAATCGGTGTTGTTGAACGTTGGATCACATGACGGGGTGCGTGATGGCTGGGCGGCAATGGACGGTATCGGGTTGGTCGGGCGGATCTCGGGCACCGGAAAGAATACCGCGCGGGTGATCCTGTTAACCGACACGGCCAGTTCAGTGCCTGCGCTAATCCAGCCCTCAGGTCAGAACGCGCTTGTATCCGGTGACAACAACGCCGCGCCCTTGATAGATTTTCTGGAGAACTCGGATCTGGTGCGCCCAGGGGATCGCGTGATCAGCTCGGGCGATGGCGGCGTATTCCCCAACGGCCTTTTGATCGGACAGGTCGCTGCAGACCCCTCAGGGCGGCTTCGCGTCCGTCTTGCAGCCGACTTTGAGCGCTTGGAATTCTTACGCCTGCTGCGCCACCACGGCAGCGAAACGCCACAGGGTCCGGGCCTTCTGGTCGTGCCCGATGCTCCGGCTGACGACTTTCCGCCCGCTCTTCTTCCCGGCGTACTTGACCACCCCGTCGACCCGTCAAGTGACGAGACGAACAGTGGCTAAGTCCTCGCCCGCCCGACTTTGGCTGATACGGCTGGGATACTGCGCGCTGGCGCTGGTGATCATCTTCTTTCACCTTCTGCCGCTGGACACCCTGCCCCGCCATTGGGCGCCCCCCGATCTGTTGCTGGCGTTCACACTGGCTTGGTCGCTGCGCCGTCCCGAATACGTTCCCGCCCTCAGCATCGCTGCCGTGATGTTGATGGCTGACCTGCTGTTCCAGCGCCCGCCCGGCCTGCTGGCGCTACTCGTGGTTCTGGGCAGCGAGCACCTCAAAAGCCGCGCCTCCAATTTGGGCGAAATGGGGTTTGTACTCGAATGGGCGACTGTCGGCGTCGTCATCGTTGCAATCACTTTTGCCAATCGCCTTGTTCTTGGCATCTTGACGGTGCAGCAGGCACCGCTCACGCTTAGCCTGATCCAACTGGTCATGACAGTGGTGACCTATCCGTTGATAGTTGTTGTCACGCAAGTGATCCTGCGCGTGCGCCGCCCCATGCCCAGGGACGGACGAACTTCGAGAGTGCGCCCATGAAACGTAATCCCAAAGAGCTTGAAGCCACGCACCGCACCCTGTCGCGGCGCACATTGCTGCTGGGCGGCGCGCAAGCGGCATTCGTCGGAGTTCTGGTTCTGCGTATGCGATATCTTCAAATGGATCAGGCCGATCAATTCCGCCTTCTGGCCGAAGAAAACCGCATCAATGTGCGCCTGATTCCCCCAAAACGGGGCGAGATTTATGATCGTTTTGGCCAGATTCTCGCGCAAAATAGCCCCAGCTATCGTATCATCATCGTGCCAGAAGATGCCGGCGACGTGGAAGAGGTGATTGCGCGAATCTCGAATCTAGTTCCGCTTGACCCCAAAGAGATCGAGCGCGCGATGGCCGAGATCCGCCGCAGCCCGCCCTTCCTGCCCATCACCCTGGCCGATCAGGTGACATGGGAGGACATCAGCCGAGTCGCCGTTAATGCCCCGGCCCTGCCCGGAATCACCCCTGAAGTCGGCTCGACCCGATTTTATCCGCGCAAGGCGGATTTTGCCCATGTCATCGGCTATGTCGGTCCGGTCAGCGAATACGACCTCAGCCGGCTTACCGACCCCGAGCCGGTCCTGCACATCCCGCGCTTTCAGATCGGCAAGGTTGGCGTCGAGACCAAGCTCGAACAAGTCCTGCGCGGCAAGGCCGGCGCCAAGCGGATCGAAGTCAACTCGACCGGGCGGGTCATGCGAGAACTCAACCGGCGCGACGGCGAGCCGGGTGCGGATCTGCAGTTGACCATCGATGCCAGCCTTCAGGGCTATGTTCAGGCCCGTCTGGGCAGCGAGAGCGCCGCCGCCGTGGTGATCGATTGCGAAAGCGGCGATTTGCGCGCGATCGTCTCGTCGCCCAGCTTTGATCCCAACCTGTTCGTTCGCGGTATCTCGGTGGCAAATTACCGGGCCTTGACCGAAGATCTTTATCGCCCGCTTGCCAACAAGACGGTGCAGGGGCTTTACCCTCCGGGATCGACTTTCAAGATGATGACCGCAATGGCCGCACTGGAGGCCGGGCTGATCGGCCCCGAGGAAACCGTCTGGTGTCCCGGCCATCTCACTGTTTCGGGTCGCCGGTTCCATTGCTGGAGACGCGGTGGCCACGGCCATGTCAACTTGCAGAACTCGCTGAAACAGAGCTGTGATGTCTATTTTTACGATCTGGCGATCAAGGTCGGCATCGACAAGATTTCGGCCATGGCCCAGCGCTTTGGCCTTGGTGTTTATCACGATTTGCCGATGTCCGCCGTCGCCACCGGTCTCGCCCCGGACCGCGCATGGAAAGAGCGCGTGCATGGACAGAAATGGCAGATCGGGGACACAGTCAACGCCTCTATCGGGCAAGGGTACATGCTGGCCTCCCCCCTGCAACTGGCGGTGATGAGCGCGCGGCTGGCGACTGGGCGGCTCGTCGCGCCGCGACTTGTCCGGTCGATAAACGGGGTCGAACAAACCGGTAATCCCGGCGAGGATATGGGCCTGAACGAAAACAATCTGCACCATATGCGTCGGGCGATGTTTGCCGTCAGCAACGACCGGCGCGGCACCGCCTATGGCAGTCGCATCATCGAAGAAGCCTATCGCATGGCGGGCAAGACCGGCACCAGTCAGGTGCGCAACATCACCGCTGCTGAACGCGCGGCCGGAGTAATCCGCAATCAAGATCTGCCATGGGAGCGGCGCGATCACGCACTGTTCGTGAATTACGCGCCCTTTGATAATCCGAAATATGCGGTATCTGTGGTGGTCGAGCACGGCGGCGGCGGCTCTAGTGTCGCCGCTCCGATCGCCCGCGACATCACGCTACAAGCGCTCTACGATGGCACGCCGCCTTTGACCGCCTACCCGTCAAAGGACCGCGCGCGGATCGAGGCCCAACAGAAACGCCTGCACCGCGAACGCCCCGATATCAAATCCGATGGACGCAATCGCGCATGAGCTATCTTGAATATAACGTCAAATCAGTCCCAACCGGGCTGCGCAAGCTGCTGTACCTGAACTGGCCCCTGCTGGTGCTCACGATCACGGTGGCTTGTGTCGGCTTCCTGATGCTCTATTCGGTTGCCGGTGGCTCTTTCACGCCTTGGGCCAAACCGCAAATGGAGCGTTTCGCCTTGGGACTGGCGGTGATGCTGGTGGTGGCGCTGGTGCCGATCTGGTTCTGGCGCAACATTGCCGCACTGGCCTATCTCTTATCGCTCGCCCTGCTGGTTTCCGTGGAATTTTTCGGCACCGTCGGCATGGGCGCGCAACGCTGGCTCGACCTCGGCTTTGTGCGTTTGCAGCCCTCCGAGCTGGTCAAAATAACCATGGTTATGTTGCTGGCCGCCTATTACGACTGGCTGCCCGCCAAGCGCACCTCGCGCCCGTTTTGGGTCATGCTTCCCTTGCTATTCATCCTGCTGCCGACCTGGCTGGTGCTGCAACAACCGGATCTGGGCACCTCAATCCTTTTTATCCTGGGCGGCGGCGCGCTGATGTTTTTGGCCGGGGTGCATTGGGCCTATTTCGCTGTCGTCATCGCAGCAGGTATCGGACTGGTGACCACCGTATTCCAAAGTCGCGGCACCGATTGGCAATTGCTCAAGAACTATCAGTTTCGCCGCATCGACACCTTTCTCGACCCGTCGACCGATCCGCTCGGCGCTGGGTATCACATCACCCAGTCGAAAATCGCGCTGGGATCTGGCGGCTGGGCAGGTCGCGGTTTTATGCAGGGCACACAATCGCGGCTGAATTTTCTGCCAGAAAAGCATACCGACTTTATCTTTACCACACTGGCCGAGGAGTTCGGTTTTGTCGGCGGATTGTCGTTGCTGGCGCTTTACACGCTGATCTTGGTGTTTTGCATCTCAACGGCTTTGGCCGCCCGCGACCGGTTTTCATCCTTGGTCAGTCTCGGCATTGCGGTCACGGTCTTTCTGTTTTTCGGGGTCAACATGTCAATGGTCATGGGGCTGGCCCCGGTCGTGGGCGTACCCTTGCCAATGATCAGTTATGGGGGTTCGGCTATGCTGGTGTTGATGGCCGCCCTTGGTTTGGTACAAAGCGCCCATATCCACCGCCCCCGCAACAGGAGACGCTGAATGCCGGTCAATATCCTTTTTGCCAGTTCCGCCGACTGGGCTGATTATCAGTTGCCGCTGCACACGGAGCTGGCGCAGACCGGTCTGGAATTCGATCTGCGCACCGATTTCCCCCCCGAAATGGTGGATTATATAGTCTATGCGCCCAACAGCCCGGTGCAGGATTTCACGCCCTATTCGCGGCTCAAGGCGGTGTTGAATATCTGGGCTGGGGTCGAGGATGTGGTGACCAATTCGACCCTGACCGTCCCGCTGACCCGCATGGTCGATCCGGGGTTGGAGCGCGGCATGGTTGAATGGGTCACCGGCCATACGCTGCGCCATCACCTTGGCATGGACGCGCATATCATCAACCCCGAGCATGAGTGGACCCCAGTCGCCCCGCCGTTGGCGCAGGACCGGCCGGTGACGATTCTGGGGCTTGGGGCGCTGGGGACCGCCTGTGCGCGCGCCCTATCCAGTTTGGGCTTTCCCGTCACCGGCTGGAGCCGCAGCGCGAAATCGCTTGAGGGCATTAATTGCACCCATGGCGAAGCCGGATTGGCCAAGGCGCTGGCGACGGCACAGATCGTGATTTTGCTGCTGCCCGCGACAGCGGCCACCGAAAATACGCTGAATGCGCAGACGCTTGCCTTGCTGCCGCGCGGCGCGGTCGTCTTGAATCCGGGGCGTGGCACGCTGATCGACGACACGGCCCTGCTTGATGCGCTCGACAGCGGGCAAATCGGCCATGCCACGCTGGACACTTTCCGCACCGAACCACTGCCACGCGACCACCGTTATTGGAGTCATCCCCACGTGACGGTGACTCCGCATATTGCCTCGGAAACCCGTCCCGCCAGTTCCAGCCATGTCATTGCCGAGAACATCCGCCGAAACGAAGCAGGCCTGCCTCTGTTGCATATTGTGGACCGCAGCGCCGGTTACTGAATCTCCGGCGATAATTCCCGCGCTGGCGCGCGCGAAACGCGGACCCGTGGGAACGCTTCTGCCATTGGCAGTGGCGGGCGGGACCGGATCACATGCCCAGCGCTTCCTTATACATCTCAAGCACGGCTTCTTCTTCGGCGATATCGTCCTTGTCGCGCTTGCGGAGTCTGATCAGGGCGCGAACTGCCTTAACATCGTAACCGCGCCCTTTGCATTCCGCAAAGACCTCTTTGGTTTGGTCAGCGATGTCTTTTTTTTCAGCCTCAAGCCGCTCGATGCGCTCGACGAACTGGCGCAGTTCGCCCGCGCTTACCTTGTAGGAATCGGTTGCTTCTTCGTAATCTGTCATGCTTTCCTCGATTTTAGTCTTCAGGACTGTTTTTTCCAAGAGAACACGCAATAGAACCGTGCTTCCGTCTAAGCTGTTGCCTGCTCACTCACACAACAATCCGATAATCCTGTTTGAATCCACACCCTTTGCTCTCCGCCGAGACCTCGTTTTCGTGATCGGCTATATCCTGCGTTCCCTGTTCCCGCCGCTCGACCTTTTCAATGGCTTCAATCGCCTGCGAAAGGCGCTCTTAGACGGCGCGCCCTCTGTCGCAGAAACGCAATGCGCTTGCCCCGGCGCATCAGAGGCAGCGCGGCATGGCGTCGATATTGGGTCGCTCATCGGTGAGACTCCGTCGGGCTTCGCAAATCGGGGTGAACTTGGGCAATACAACCCGCCCGCATCCTTCGCAAGATATGATCCCCCTTGATCCGACAGTCGCTTGCGCTTATCCGGGATTCGCTTTGGTTCGGCGGGGTGACTCGTCGTTAAAGGGAACGTGGTGCGACCGATATGGTCAAAACCATGACTGCCCCCGCAACTGTAGGCGGAGAGCGTGAACAGAGGATGCCACTGGCCCGATGGGCTGGGAAGGTCTGTTCCACGCGACGACCCGCAAGTCAGGAGACCTGCCAAAGCGATCACCTTCATGTGGCGCGAGGGGCGTCATATGGGCGGCATGTTCCGCAATGGTGACACACTCACCGTTTGCGCAGGCGCCGCCTTGGCCCTTCCAGACACCACACAAACAATCAAAGGTCCGGGGAAGGGCTTTGACATGAAAAGATTACTCGCAACCACATTGGCACTTGGCGCGGCACCAGCTGCGGCGCAGCAATATTTCGACCTCGGCACGATGGTGCTGTCGGCGACGGCTGAGCCGACGCAGGCCACGCGCACCGGACAGAGCATCGAAGTTCTGGAAGGCGACGATCTCGACCGCGCGGGAAACCTAGGCCTGTTGTCGCAACTCGATTATCTGCCCGGTGTCTCAATCTCGCAAAACGGTCCCGTCGGGGCCGAAGGCAGCTTGCGTATCCGCGGTAACGAAAGTCGATACATCCCCGTCTACATCGACGGCATCCTCGCCACCGATCCATCTGACACCAGCGGCGGCTTTAGCGATTTCGGTGGACTGATCACGGGCGGGGTCTCACGTATCGAAGTGCTGAAAGGCAGCCAGTCGGCGCTTTATGGCGGCTCTGCGGTTGCTGGGGTGGTAAACATTTCGACTTTGCCAACAAGCGAAGGACCCGACGGCATCAGCCAGTCCGCCGAGGTGGCAGCAGGCTCCTATGGCAGTTTCGCGACAAATTATGACATAATCCATCGTACTGAACGATCTACAGTCAGTTTTGGCTTAGCTCATGCTCGCTCCGACGGGTTTTCGGCGGCAGATGAGAACGACGGCAGCACCGAGGCCGATGGGTTTCGCCGGACGCGGTTAAGTTTCGGGATCGAACATCACCTGACCGATACTGCTTCTATCGGCTTAAATGGCTTTGTCGAGGATGGGCGCACCGAGTTTGATGAGTATGGAAATACTCCACAGGACGGCACCCCGGATGAAATCGCCACGAGTAATGCGGTCGGGTTGCGGGCCTACGGCCGCTTTGAAGCTGGCAATGTCAAACACGACATGTCGGTACAGCATTATCAAGTCAAACGAACCGTCGACTCTCCGACAACAACCGGCAACGCCAAGCCCTACAGCAGCCGGTTCGAAGCGAACCGATTGAGATTTGAATACCGTGCGACAGGCAACCTGAGTGACACAATACGGTTGACAGGTGGTATGGATCATCAGCGTGAAACTGCCAACTATGCCAACCTGACGAGCGGGTCAGAAAAGATCGAAACAACCGGCGCTTTCGTCGAGGCCGTCTATACACCCAATGATGATCTAGATCTGATCGCGACGGTTCGCCTGGACGATCATTCTAGCTTTGGCAGCGAAACGACGGGACGACTGGCATTTTCCTGGCGGCCCTTGGAAGGGACGGTTTTGCGCGGCGCTGTCGCAACGGGTTATCGCCCGCCAGCGATAGACGAGCTTTATGGTCAGTACCCCGGTAACTTTCCATTCATTGGCAATCCCGACCTGACGCCTGAAACAAGCCGGTCCTTCGAACTGGGTATTGATCAGCATTTCAACGATGTCGCGTGGATCGCGGCAACAATATTCCGTACCGAGATTGATGATCTCATCGCTTATAAACCCGGCACCCCTGCAACGCTTGAAAATACAAAGGGCGAATCGACCCGGCAAGGAGTTGAATTTGACGGGGCA
This sequence comes from Pontibaca salina, assembly GCF_016307205.1. Taxonomy (GTDB): domain Bacteria; phylum Pseudomonadota; class Alphaproteobacteria; order Rhodobacterales; family Rhodobacteraceae; genus Pontibaca; species Pontibaca salina. The sequence goes on from NZ_JAEIJD010000001.1 coordinate 376,149, forward strand.
TGGTCCGTTGCGAAGGGCTGGACGCTGTTCGGCAACTACACCTATACGGATGCAGAAAAAGCCGATGGCAACCAGCTCGACCGCGTGCCGGAACATGACCTGTTGCTTGGCGTTTCGGCCGAACTTGCGCCCCGCCTGAGCGGTCAAATCATGCTAAACCATGTAGCCAATCGGGTGGATCAGGGCACCCCCATGCCTGACTACACCCTCGTCAATGCCGGGCTGACCTATGATCTGAGCGAGGCATCGCAGGTCTATCTGCGCATCGATAACCTCACCGACGAGCAATACCAGACCGCCAAAGGCTATGGCACGTCCGACCGGGCGTTCTATGTTGGTGTCCGTGCCGATTTCTAGAACACTCGCCACTTTCGCCGTGGCATTGATAACCGCCACGGCGGCTTTGGCCGATGCGCCCGCGCGGGTCGTGTCGGTCAATCTCTGCACCGATCAACTGGCGCTGATGCTGGCCGCTCCGGGGCAATTGGTATCGGTGTCGCGGCTGGCGCATGATCCGGGCAGTTCCGTCATGGTCGAGGCCGCGAAGGCCTTGCCGACCAACGGATCGCGCGCCGAAGAGGTCTATCTGCTGCAACCCGATCTGGTGCTGGCCGGCACCTTCACCGACCCCGCCACCGTGCAGATGCTGCGCAAGCTCGGCATAAAGGTCGCGCTTTTTGCCCCCGCGACGGCGCTTTCAGATGTACCCGATCGGCTGGCACAGATGGGGGCGGCGCTGGGGCGGCAGCAGGCGGCCACCCGCCTGACCGCCGATTTCGATGCCGCGCTGGCCGGGCTGGACGATGCCCAGACTGCCCGCCCGCGCGCCGCGATCTATTACGCCAACGGCTACAGTTCGGGCGGGCGCACACTGGCCGGGGACATCTTGCGCGCGGCCGGTTTCGACAATGTCGCGGATGATGCGGGTCTTGACCATGGCGGCACCCTGCCGCTGGAACAACTGGTGCTGCTGGCCCCCGACTTGATCGTGACCGGGCGCGACTATCCCGGTCAGGCCCGCGCCGAGGACGTGCTGGCCCACCCGGCCCTGCGCGCATTGCCCGATACCGCAATGGCGGGCCAATTGACCGATCAGGACTGGATCTGCGGCACCCCTGCCGTGCTGGACGCGGTGCGCGAAATGCGCGCGCTGCGCCTGCGGCTGGAGCACGCGGGATGAGGCTGGCGGCGCTGCTTCTCGTGCTGGTCGCAGCTTTGTTTGCAGCGTCGCTGCTCAGCGGCCCACTGCCGGTGTCAGCTTGGCAAGCACTGGCCGCGCTGGCGGGCGATGATGGCACCCCGCTTTCCGTGGTGATGCGCGAAATCCGCCTGCCGCGCGCGCTGCTGGCGGTGATGATCGGTGCCTCGCTGGGCCTGTCCGGCGCGGCAATGCAGGGCTATTTGCGCAACCCGCTGGCCGAGCCGGGGCTGATCGGCGTGTCGGGGGCCGCCGCTTTGGGCGCAGTGCTGGCGTTGCAGACCGGGCTGGCGGCGGCCTTTGCACTGGCGCTCCCCCTCTCGGCGCTGGGGATGGCGGTGCTGGCGGTGCTGCTGATCCTGATGCTGGCCGGACCGCGCGGTGCATCAATCACGCTGATCCTTGCAGGCATCGCGATCTCGGCGCTGGCCGGGGCGCTGACCTCGCTGGTGCTGAACCTTTCGCCCAATCCATTCGCCGCCGCTGATATCGTATTCTGGATGATGGGCTCGCTGGCCGACCGCTCATTCACCCATATCTGGCTGGCGCTGCCCTTCATGCTGGTTGGCTGGGCATTGCTGGCCGGGCTGGGCCGCAGTCTTGATGCGCTGACCTTGGGCGAGGACGCGGCACAGGCGATGGGCGTACGCTTGCCCCGCTTGCGTCTGGCGCTGATCCTTGGCACCGCCGCCAGCGTCGGGGCGGCCACCGCCGTCGCCGGGGCGATCGGGTTCGTCGGGCTGGTGGTACCGCACCTGCTGCGCCCCTTTGTCGGGGGCCGCCCCTCGGCGCTGCTCTGGGCCTCGGCGCTGGGCGGGGCGGCAATGGTGCTGGCCGCAGATATCGCCGTGCGCGAGGTCTTCCCAACCCGTGATCTGAAACTGGGCGTTCTGATGGCGCTGGTCGGCGCGCCGCTGTTCCTGCATTTGATATACAAGACGCGGAAGGAACTGCCATGACCCTGCTATCTCTGTCGGATCTGACCGTTTTTCGCAACGACTGTCCGATTGTCGATGGCGTCACCGTGCGCGTTTTGCCCGGCGAATGCGTGGGCCTGATCGGACCCAACGGTGCGGGCAAAACGACATTGCTGCGCGCCGCACTGGGTCTGCTGGAGGCGCGCGGCTACTCTTCGCTGGCCGCCCTGCCCGCCAGTGAGCGCGCCCGCGCCGTCGCGTGGATGCCGCAAGCGCGCGAGATCGCTTGGCCGGTCAGCGTCGAGGCGGTAATCGCGTTGGGCCGCATCCCGCACCTGCCACGCGGGGCCCGTCTGCGCGATGCCGACCGCGCCGCCGTCGATGCCGCCATCGCGCATATGGAGCTTGAGCCGATGCGCCACCGCACCGCTACCCACCTGTCAGGCGGCGAACAGGCGCGTGTGCTGATCGCGCGTGCGTTGGCGCAGGAAACCCCACTATTGCTGGCCGATGAGCCGATTGCCGGGCTCGACCCGGCGCATCAAATCGCAACGATGCAGGTGTTTGCCGGTCTGGCACGCGCCGGGCGCTCGGTGATCGTATCGCTGCACGATCTGGCGCAAGCGGCCCGCCATTGCACGCGGCTGTTAATGCTGGATCGCGGGCAACTGGTGGCCGATGGCCCGCCGGCACAGGTGCTGACAGCCGATAACGTGGCCCGCGTGTTCGGCGTCACTGCGTTTTATCGCGATACACCGCAGGGCGTGGTGTTCCAGCCGATGGAACTGACCAAATGAGCATCCGCCTGCACAGGCCCTGGCTGACATTCGACCTGGGCACACCGCATCGGGTGCTCAGTTGGGCGGTGGTTAATCCCGGCCTCGTCACTGCCCGCCATATCCTCTGGCGCGAGGTGCGCAACGCCGATCTGCCGCAAGGCTTTGACGCGGTGGACTGGCTGGGCCAAGAGGTTCGCACCCTTGGCGATGAATCCGCCGTGGCGATGCTGACCTCGCGCCATTTGGATGCGTTTGAGACTTCTTCGGCAACAGTCGAAGATATCACCGCGCGCTGCGTCGCGACCGTCGGGCTGTCTAATGCTGAACGCATCGGCACCCGGCTTGACCGGCACGGCACCGACTGGGGTACGATCAACATTGCGGTGCAACTCTCTTGCCCCCTGAGTGCCCCGGCCCTGATCGAAGCGCTGTCGATCGCCACCGAAGCGCGCACCGCCGCCATTATCGACAGTGGCCACAGCCTACCCGACGGTCTAGCCACTGGCACCGGCACCGACTGCATCGCCATCGCCGCACCACCGGGCGAAGGGGCCTATGCCGGACTGCACACGCCGCAAGGCGAGGCGCTGGGCCGCGCCACATACGACGCGGTGCGGGCAGGCGCGCAGGTGTGGATGGAGACAATTCGCCAATCTGCGGGCCGTCCCTGACCCGGTGCGGCGATCTTGTGCCGCGCGCCACCTTGCGATAGGCGCAGCATATCTGACAGAAGAACGGGAAACACCATGTTCGAGATCATGATATGGGCCGGCGCAGCGATTTCCCTGATCGGGCTGGCCGGGCTGATCTGGAGTATCATGCGCGTTGTCCGCGCCCGACGCGAGCAGTTATCGGATGATGAGCTGCGCTCCATCCTGCAAACGGTACTGCCGCTGAATATCGGCGCGCTGTTTTTATCGGTCATCGGGCTGATGCTGGTCGTGGTTGGCGTGATGCTGGGCTAATCAAACCGGCATGTTGTCGAACCGGGCTTCGATGGCCTCGTCCGTCAGGTTTTCATCGAGATTGCTCAGACGCGTCGGCACCCGTGCGCCCTCGGCCCGCAGCCGCGCCAGCACCTTGCTGAATTCCGGCTGAAAACGAAGCCGCTCAGGATAGTCTGATTGCGCGATTCGGCTTTCCAGATTATCCGCACGTCTTTCGAGATCAGAAATCGGCATGGTATCCCCCCTATGCATTTCCTGATTGCTGTCACATTCGCCTGACAACTTGGCGGCCTGCGCATCCGGTATAGGTTGTTAACCTTTGACGCGCTGTTCGAATCGAACATAGCACATGACCCCACGGCGAGGGATGCGTCATCTCAACCATAGGCGGAATGACTCCGATGCGCGACAAGCTGCTGGTGTGAGCGGTGGTTTCCCATCAACGCTCCATCGGAAATCGCCCCGTAGGCACGACAACGGCTCCCGCCAATCTGGACAGGGCGATATTTTCAGAGTAAGCGGCCCTATGGATATTCGCCGCATCACCTCCCGCTACCATGTCGCCCCGCAGCTTGTTCCGGAAAATCTGGCCGCGATCGCTGATGCCGGGTTCAAGACGGTGATTTGCAACCGTCCGGATGCCGAAGTGCCGCAGGACCAGCAGGCCGCAGCAATCCGTGCCGCAGCGCAAGACGCCGGGCTGGGGTTTGAGACCTTGGAATTGACCCACCAGACCATGACGCCGGAAAATGTCGCCCGCCAGCGCGAGCTCATCGACGGTTCGGACGGACCGGTTCTGGCTTATTGCGCCACCGGCACGCGCTGCAGCGTGGTCTGGGCACTGGGTCAGGCAGAGACGATGCCCGTGGACGAAATCCTCGCGACGACAGCGCGTGCGGGCTACGATCTGGAAGGTCTGCGCCCCACTCTGGAACAACTTTCCCGCGTATCCGGCTGAGTTTTACGCATTTAGGCAAACCGCTATGCTTTGCCGTAAATGGTACTGCCATTCCAATGCGCCAGCGCGACCGTAACAATGAAATATGCTGCGTTTATTGTTCCTCGGCTTCAGGTTCCGCCGCATCCTCGGCCACCAGATTGCTGCGTTGCGTAATCTCCTCTGCGGCTTGAACGGCCGTCTGGTCTTCGGGAGCCATTTCCTGCGGTGTATTGCAAGAACCGCCGGACTCCAATCTAGCTGTGTCCGATGACGGCCGCCCATTATTCGCTAACGGGGCAGGGTTGCAGACATTAGCGCGGTCAGCAAAACTGCCCGCTGCAGAATCGGGGGCGACGCCATCGCTTAGTCGGACCGCCCGCAAGCCTCGGACCTGCCCCAAGCGCCCGCTTGCCACCCGCTCACCCATAATCGAGATAAATTCTACGCCCCGCAGGTTTTGACCTTGCAGCGGCAGCACATCACCGACCTGCACCTTGGTTAACGTGCTTAACGATAATTGGATGCGACCGATTGAGGCCATCAATTCAGCGCGCACCATTCCGAAAATGGCACTATGCCCCATCGCACCGTCGCCGGTATAGGCACTGTTTTCTGGTTGCGAGCGGTCCGGCACCACCAGCGACAGCACACCCTGAACTTTGCCGCGATCAATATCCAGAGTCAGGTCGAAGGCGCGGTACTGGTCGCCATCGAGTGCCAGCAGCAGAGCTTGCTGCGTTTCTGCCCGTGCGCCAAAGCGGAAACCGGCAAGGCAATCGCGATCTTGAGATTGATCGCACAATTTTTGCGCACTGGTCAGCATCGCGTCGACCAGCGGTGCTGCCAAGGCCGCATCGGTCGAGGTATAGGGTCGTGTACCCGAGGAATTGCCCAGCACTTTGCCCATGGTCTGATGCTGGATCAGCGCACCAACCACCGCACGATCCAGCGCCAGCGCGCCAGTCGCAGATTCTGGCCCGTCCAGCAGAATCAAAAGGCGAGCGTCATCCAGATGGGGGGCGAGATCGCCGTGATCGCGCCAAGCCTGCGTCGCGCCGATCACCGAAAGCGACAGACCAAACTCCTCTGCCGCGGCGCGCGCCGTGGCAACGCGTAACGCTCGCAAAATTGACCATCCCTTGGCCAGCGTTTCACCGCCCGGACTGGCCAGTTTGCGCTGCAATGCTGAAACAGGATTCTTATCCGTCATCGTCCCTTGACCTGCCCGTCCGGCTGTTGCCCGAGGGCCAAGCTAACAGGCCGCTGGTTACCATGGTCTTTATACCGCTGGATCGATCAGGCGACCTTCACGTCGTCACGTATTGGCAAGGTAACGCGAAACGCGCCGCCGCCCTGCCCTGGCAGATAGGTCACATCGCCATCAAGGCGCTGCATGATTTCCCTACAAATCGCCAATCCCAAGCCTGCCCCCCCGGCCTTTTCGCCACTCACGCGATAGAACTTTTCAAAAGCCAGCGTCTGCGCCTCTTCCGTCAAACCGCTGCCATTATCGATAAAATCGACCGAAACCTTCCCCCCCTGCGACTGCACGCGAATGGTTAGTTCCGGTGGTTCGGTGTCGCAATATTTCAGTGCATTGGAGATGAGATTGATGAACACTTGCGCCAGCCGGTCAAGATCAGAATGCAGCGGTATGTTTTCCGTCTCGGGGCGGCGGTGCACGATCATCTTGCGCGCGGCCCCCGCCAGCGCTGCCGACAAGGCGTGTTCCAATACCTGCGCCAGCACCCCGGACCGCATGTTAAGGCTGACCTGTCCGCTTTCCAGAACGTTCAGATCCAGCAAATCGTCCAGCAGCCGCGTCAGGCGCAGCGCCTCATCATGGATGATCGCCGCATAGCGTGTCGTTTCCGCCGGGGTCAAATCTTCGGTATCGCGCAAGATTTCCGAGAAGGCGCGGATTGACGTCATCGGCGTGCGCAATTCATGGCTGACCTGCCCCAGAAACGCATCCTTCTGCTCGGACAGGCGGGTCAGCATCTCATTGGCCTCACGCAACTGCCTTGCGGTGCGGCTTAATTCGGCAGATTTCGCCTCAAGCTGGCTCGAATATTCCAGCATCTGCGCGCTTTCATCGGCCACCGCCAGCAGATCCTCGACCGAGACCGAACTGCCCCCGACAATCTGCGCGATCATCGCATGGGCCGCCGCCGCGCCAACCGAACCCGCAAGGTTGCGTTCCAGCCGTTGCAGGAAATCTGGCGTTGGTTCGGGCAAAGTGCCGCGCGCGCCCTGTCGTTTGGCTTCGCGCTGGAACAGCGCCTGCGCGTCGCTTGCGCCAAGGATCCGCTGCGCCATGACCAGCAAATCCTCACTTTGGGCGACATAGCCGGTCCACCCCCGCAAGCCGGTCGAATGTTCAAACACATCGACGAACTGAGCCCCCTGAAGCCGCTCGACCGGGTCGGGCAGACTGATCAGGGACACCACGACAAAGACCAATGTGTTCAGTGCCATGCTCCACATCACCGCATGTGTCATCGGGTCTAGTCCGGTGATCCCGAACAAGGCATGCGGGCGCAGCCACGACAGCCCGAAAGGGCCCTGCTGTAACACGGCCTCCGGCAAGAACCCGCCCAAGCCCGGCAGCAACAGGGTGTAGAGCCATAGACCCGCGCCGACGGCCAGCCCGGCCAGCGCGCCGGAACGCGTTGCGCCGCGCCAGTAAAGCCCGCCCACCAGCGGCGGCAGCATCTGCGCCACCCCGGCGAAGGAGATCAGCCCGATCGCGGCCAAGCCCGCACCACCCCCGGACAGCATGTAATAGAAATATCCCAGCGCCAGGACGACGACGATCGACACGCGCCGGGCCAGCAACACCACACTGCGCACATCGCCCGAGACCGAAGCGCCGCTGCCCGTCCAGGACAACCAGATCGGCATGACAATATGGTTCGACAACATCGTGGACAACGCCATGCTGGCCACAATCACCATCGACGTGGCCGAGGAAAACCCGCCCAGAAAGGACAACATCGCAAGGTCTTCGCGCCCCTGCGACAGCGGCAAGGTCAACACGAACAGATCCGGATTGGTGCCTTCGGGCAGCAGCTCCAGCCCAATCGCGGCAATGGGTACGACGAACAGGCTCATCAGGAACACATATAGCGGAAAGGCCCAAGCGGCGGTGTGCAGGTGGCGTTCATTGTCGATCTCCACCACCATCACCTGAAACATGCGAGGCAAACAGACAAAGGCAGCCGCCGCCAGAAAGGTGATCGCGCTCCACCGGCCCGGATCGACGTTCCATTCGCCAATCGGCGACGCGTCGATACGTGCCATCGTTTCGCTGACGCCGCCAGCCAGCCCCCAGACGACGAAAATACCAACCGCCAGCAACGCCACCAGCTTGACCACCGCCTCAAGCGCGATGGCGGTGACAACGCCATGGTGGCGCTCGTTCGCGTCAAGGTTGCGGGTGCCGAAAAGTATGGCAAAGATCGCCAGACCACCGGCCACCCACAGGCCGCTTGACACATCGCTCCAGCCCCGCGAGGGGTCGGCTTCGGAAAAAGTGGTGAAAGACAGGGTGATCGACTGCAATTGCAGAGCAATATAGGGTGTAATGCCGATCACCGCCAAAAGGGTGACGCAAATCGCCAGCGTATTCGATTTACCATAGCGCGACGACAACAGGTCGGCAATCGAGGTCACCCGCTGGCTGCGGCCAACGCGCACCAATTTGCGCAGGCCCCACCACCAGCCGATCATCACAATGGTCGGCCCGAGATAGATGGTGACAAATTCCAGCCCCGAGCGCACCGCGTAACCGACCGCGCCATAGAACGTCCATGCGGTGCAGTAGATCGACAGCGACAGCGTGTAAATCAACGGCGAACGCAGCCAGCGCCCCCGCCCCGTCGCAGCGATCCGGTCAGCCAGGAACGCAACTGCGAACAGGATCGCGACATAGCCCAGACACACGGCAACCAGCAGGTTGAACGAGGCCATCATCCGGTCTCCGCATCCTGATTCGGGGTTGAGCCGGTTTCGTCCTGCTCCCAGTGGCGGGCGGTCACACCGAGCCAAAAGCTGATCGCGATCAATGCAGCCCAAGCGCTGAACAGATATATTATTGCCGAAGACATCGCCACCGCGCCGCCCTCGGCCCCCGCGCGCTCCCATAACAGCGGCACCGCAAACAGCACCGTGCCCAACACCGCGAGCAGGCGCGCCGCGTCGCGATGGCGGCGGCGACGATAGGTTTGACGTTCATGAACAACCGTTTCGCGACGGCGGCGGCGCGTCGCTTCCGGGCTCATGATCGGCTGGTCTGTGTCAGCAGGTCACGCACAGCATCCAGAACCTCTATATTCGAGAACGGTTTGGTCATGAAACGGCTGACACCTGCGCGCTCGGCCATGTCGCGGTCGCGCATCTGCCCACGCGCGGTCAGCATCAGCACGGGCAGGTTTGCGTATTCCGGCAAGGCACGCAGTTCTTGCAAGATGTCCATGCCGCTCTTACCGGGCAACATCACGTCAAGGATCAGCAAATCCGGTTTGATCCGCTGCACGACCTCGATTGCATCGCCGCCATGCGTATGGCTATCCACCTTCCAACCCTCACGCGTCAGAAGAAAGCGGATCGCTTCGATGATGTTGGGTTCGTCCTCAATCAGAAGAACATGGCGCCCTGTCACCTGTCCGCTCCTCCTTAACGTCTGGAATATCAGCTTAGCCCTGCATCGGACTCGGTGTCAAAACCCTTCGCCATAACCGACGGTTCGCGACGCGCGGAACAGGCCTCTCGCGGGCAGACCCGGCATGACGAACCTACCTTGTGGGCGCTCTGCGCTGCCCCGCCCTGATCCGCGACCGGCAGGATCAGCATATAAGAGCGCAACAATGGGTCGGCATTGAAATCCGTCACCTGCTGCGGCCATGCGATGGCCCAGCAATCGAACCGGGTTGGGCTGGAACCGGCCTGCTCGACCCGTCGGCGGATCGGCATCATCGGACGGGCAAGGGCCGTGAACAAAGGCCAAAGCGGACAGGATGCGGCGAAACGCGGTACGACAAATCCGGCCATCGCGCGGCGAAACAGGATGCTGCCCGACGCATCGCACACCACCAGCCCCAACTCACCGGGCAGCGCCTCTGGCGGCATCGCGGCAAGGCGGCGGAACACGGTGGGAAGGTCGCAGGCAAATTCTCGTCCCAAAGCTGCCGGTTGCAGCCCGACCCGCCCCAGCGCCGCACGAAACGGGGCTATCGGCAGCGTCCGAGCATCTTCGGCAATCTGCGTCAGGATCACCGCTGCGATTTGCCGCGCGGCATCAGTGGTCAGTTCGGGTGCGTGCTGTGCCAGCAGCTTCGGATCCGCATCCGCTTGTTCAAGTTCGGGAAAATGATAGGCGTGTGCGGTCAGGAAGGCGTCAACCTCCTCCTGCGGTGTGCCGCGCGCTTTACCTGCATCGGGGCTTTCGTCCAGATAAGCGAGCAGCGCCTTGCTGCTTTCCGCCAAGCGACGACTATCCTGATTGAGATTGCGGTGAAACCGATCGCGCCAATCGGCGTCGACTTCGTCGATCTCAACCAGAATCGACGCGGTTGAGCGGATCGCGGCAGCGGTTGACAGCACCTCGTGCAGGGATGCGGCCAATTGCGGATCATGAGTCAACCTATCCGAAAGCGTCTCGACGATCCGCTCAAGCGAGGCAACGCGGCGATGTCCAGCGACCAATGCTTCGGCCCAGCCCGAGAATCGGCCCGCGAACTCCTCGGCACGGTCAAGTTCGGCGGTGTCGATGCCAGCATCAATAGCGGCCTCGCGCAACCCGGAAATCAGCGCAGCCTGCGCCCCCTCGGTCAGCACCGAAGGCTCGACTGCCAGAATCCTGGCGATGGTCACTAGCAGCTTGCCGCCAATCGGGCGCCGATTGTGCTCGATGAGATTGAGATAGGACGCCGAGATTTCCGCCTGCCTGGCCAATTCCGTCTGCCGCAATCCCACCATCAGCCGACGTTCGCGAATCCGGCTGCCAGTAATCGAATCACGTGTCATGACCAGCAACATTCCTATTTCGCGGAAATTCGGATACTTTTTTTCGTACCGCGGCAGGCTAATTTTACAAGTTGATAGATATCATGTCTAATTAATTTACACAAATATTATGTGTTTAAAGTGACTTACCTCGCTCACTCTCTTGAATTCGGCCCTAAGCTGCGAAGAAACTTTCTCATCCCGCATCGATCATGATCGGGCGTCCGGATTTTTCATTCTCATCTTTACCGGGCGGGTCAGGCAGATCGAATGCGCGAATACATTTGCGACGTGCCTGACTGCAAACAAGATGTAACTGCGCTTTTCACCGGGACCGCCATACCCTATAAGCCGCAGATATGATCGCCCCGATGCAAAACGGGCCACGCTGAACCGGCCGAGGATATTCATGACGAACCCAAATCACGAAGACGACGTGACTTTCATCAAAGCGCTGGCCGAGTTGCTGCGCGAAAATGACCTGACCGAACTACAGGTCAAACGCGATTACGGCGATGATAACAGCCTGAACGTTCGGGTTAGCCGCGCCGCCGCGCCCGCGCCAGCGATGATACAGGCCAGCATCCCGGCGCCCAGTGCGGCGTCGCCCGCCCCGGTCGCGGTGGCAGAAGCCGAGCCTGTCGATGATCCCGCCCAACATCCCGGCGCAGTGACATCGCCTATGGTCGGTACCGTCTATATGCAGCCTGAACCGAGCGCACCGGCCTTTGTCAGCGTCGGCACCTCAGTGGCCGAGGGCGACACCTTGCTGATTGTCGAGGCGATGAAAACCATGAACCACATACCCGCTCCGCGTGCCGGCACGGTCAAACGCATTCTGGTCGAGGATGGCGCGGCAGTGGAATATGGTACGCCTCTGGTCATCATCGAGTAAGGCAGACGCATGTTTGACAAGATCCTGATTGCCAATCGTGGCGAAATCGCTCTACGGGTGATCCGTGCATGCCGCGAAATGGGCATCGCCTCGGTCGCGGTCCACTCCACGGCGGACAGCGATGCAATGCACGTGCGCATGGCGGACGAGTCGATCTGCATCGGCCCCGCCGCCGCGTCCGCCAGCTATCTCTCGGTTCCCGCAATCATGGCCGCCTGCGAAATCAGCGGCGCGCAAGCGATCCATCCCGGTTATGGTTTTCTGTCCGAGAATGCGAATTTCGTGCAGATCGTCGAGGATCACGGCCTAACTTTCATCGGCCCCACCGCCGAACATATCCGCATCATGGGCGACAAGATCACCGCCAAGGATACGATGCGCAAATTGGGCGTGCCTTGTGTTCCGGGCAGCGAAGGCGGCGTCGCGACGCTGAAAGAAGCGCAGCGCATCGGTGATGAAATCGGGTATCCTGTCATCATCAAGGCCACTGCCGGTGGCGGCGGCAAAGGCATGAAGGTGGCGCAAAGCGCGGCTGACATGGCTTCGGCATTTCAAAATGCCAGATCCGAGGCCAAAGCGGTGTTCGGAAATGACGAAGTATATATCGAAAAATACCTTGGCGCACCGCGACATATCGAAATCCAGATGTTTGGCGACGGCCGCGGCGGGGCGATACACCTTGGCGAACGCGATTGTTCGCTGCAAAGACGTCACCAGAAAGTCTTTGAAGAGGCCCCCGGCCCCGCCATATCCACGGAAGAACGCGCGCGTATCGGCAAGATCTGCGCTGATGCTATTGCCAAGATCAAGTATATCGGCGCGGGCACCATCGAGTTTCTGTACGAAGACGGCGAGTTCTATTTCATCGAAATGAACACCCGCCTTCAAGTCGAACACCCCATCACCGAGGCGATCTACGGGGTCGATCTTGTCCGCGAACAGATCCGCGTCGCGGCAGGGTTGCCGATGTCTTTGGCCCAGGATGATCTGCACATTAACGGCCATGCCATAGAAGTGCGCATCAATGCCGAGCGTCTGCCGAATTTTGCGCCCTGTCCCGGACGTATCACGCAATATCATGCCCCCGGCGGCTTGGGCGTCCGCATGGATTCGGCGCTTTATGATGGCTATACCATCCCACCTTATTACGACAGCCTGATTGGCAAGCTGATCGTGCACGGCCGCGATCGAACCGAAGCGCTGGCGCGGTTACGCCGAGCGTTGGGCGAACTGATCGTGGATGGGGTCGATACCACCGTGCCGCTGTTCCATGCCTTGCTGCAAGAGCCGGATGTCCAAAGCGGCGACTATAACATCCACTGGCTGGAACATTGGCTGGAAACCAATCTGGCCGCCGGATAGGCGCGGCGAAGTGGCATGGAGCTAACCCCCGAGCTGCTGTTGCATGGCTACTCGTCCGGCATTTTCCCGATGGCCGAACGCCGTGACGACCCAGATGTTTTCTGGGTCGACCCACGGAGGCGGGGGGTTATGCCGCTGGATCGGTTTCACATTTCTCGCAGCCTTATGCGGCGCATGCGCCGGGGGGGCTTCTCGGTAACCGTTGACACCGACTTTGCCGGCGTTGTGGATGGTTGCGCGGATCGGGAAGAAACTTGGATCAATCAGGAAATCCGTCTTTTATATCAGGCGCTTTTCGTGACTGGTCACGCCCATTCTCTTGAAATCTGGGAAAAGGATGAGCTTGTCGGTGGTGTCTATGGGGTCACAATGGGGGCGGCCTTTTTCGGGGAAAGCATGTTCTCGCGCCGCACGGACGCTTCCAAACTGGCGCTGGCCTGGCTTGTAGATCGGCTCCGTCTGGGAGGGTTCACCCTGTTCGATACGCAGTTCGTTACCGACCATCTGGCAAGTCTGGGCGCGATTGAGATCTCACGGGCCCAATATCATTACCGCCTGCAACAGGCCCTCACACTTCCCGGTGACTTTACCGGCCCACCAATTGGATCGCCTCAGGAAGTGATACAGCGCAATACCCAGACATCGTAACGATTGTGGTCAAGCGCGTTCAGCGCTGGGGACGAGGCAACCATCCAGCCGTGGAATGCCTGATAGCCGCTGACCCGGTCCGTAATGGTCAGCAGCGCGAAGGCATCCCCCGTCGGGTTTTCCGGCGGATAACGACAATCTTGGACAGTGACGCTCAGCCCGAACACATTGAGTGTGCCGCCCCATGGGATCTCGACATCGACGGTTTCGCCATTCACTTTGTCCAAGCCCCGCAGCACCGCCCCCAGACCAGAATCAACGGAGGTCTGCGCCATGCCTGCTGCGCTGGTCAGTCCGAGTGCCAGCATCAATGCCGCAAGCCAGCGCATCAATTGCCATTCCCGCTGCCAGAAACGAATTTCAGCAATAGTGAAATCAGGCTGACGGCACCTTGCGTGTCTGCGATCTCATCGCCCGGTTCAAAATAAAACGGCGACCCACCCGGAGACAACTCGACATAGTTCCCGCCCAACAAGCCTTCGGAGGCCACCACAACCGCACTGTCATCGGGAATCTGGATGCCTTCACGCAGCGCTAGGACCGTATCGGCGCGATAGGTTTCCGGGTTCAGCGTCACAGCCGTCACATTGCCGACCTTGACCCCGGCCAGCCGAATATCCGTGCCCACTCCGACCCCTTCGAGCGAGCGGAAACTGGCGCGCAACGGATAGGTGTCACTGCCGCCAGAGAGCCCGGTCGCCTGACCAGCATAGACGGCAAAGGCGATTGCGGCGGCCAATACCGCACCGCCGACTAATATCTCGGTGGTGTTATGCGACATGGGGGCGCTCCGGGCGGTCAAGGCGCGATCCGAAAAATAAGAAGCGGCTTTCGGAATGAATTGCGCATAAGGGCGGATTTACTCCGGGCTCCATGCCTCGTAATCGCTGCGTGGAGCCGGATCGGGGCGGCGAATCGAGCCAATAGGCGCATAGGCCAGTGGCGTTCCGCTTCGATTCTCCAGATGAGGTTTTTCCCAAGGCTTGTGGACCAGCGGCTGTTCGCTTGGCGGTTCATCCCACGTATGGTGCAGCCAGCCGTGCCATTCGGGGCTGATCCGGCTCGCCTCAATCTCGCCGTTAAAAATGACCCAGCGCCTGCTGTTGTCTGCGTTGCGATAGAACTTGTTGCCCTGCGCATCCTCGCCCACCTTTTCGCCCTTGCGCCAGGTGAAAAGCTGCGTGTTCAGGGTCTGCCCGTTCCACCATGTAAAAGCGCGTAGAATTACGTTCACGATACCCATGAATGCCTCCGGCTGATCTCGCACTTGATATGACTGATCCGGACGCCAAGGTCCAGAGACAAGCACGCTTGTGACGTCAGGATGCGCTATTCTGCGGCAACAGTGCAGTTACCTCGATTTCGATCAGGTATTTCGGGTCGATGAGTTTGCTTTCGAACATTGTCATCGCTGGTGGGTTCGCCCCAAAGGTTTCAACCAAGATCGGCCAGCAAGCTTCGAAATCTGCGCTATCGGGCAGGATATAGCTGACTCGCACCACATCGGCGAATCCGGCACCCGCCTTTTCCAGCGCAGTACCAATTACCGACAGGGCCGAGCGACACTGCTCGGTCGCGGTTTCACCCTGCCCGACAGTGCCCGAAACATGGACCCAGCCACCCGCCACTACCGCGCGGCAATAGCCGATCTTGGCTTCGAATTCACCGCCCGAGGAAATACGTTCTATCGTCATGCTTTGTTTCCTTGATCACAAAAAGGGCGGGATAATTGCCCGCCCCTTTAAAACCGTTCACGTAAGGTCAATTTACCCTGCTGACGCGGAGCCTTTTTGTTCCTCCGCGTGGATCATCAGTGGTCCAGCTTCGGAAGTCACCGCTTCTTCGTTGACCACCACCTTGGTCACGCTGTCCAGACCCGGAAGTTCGAACATCGTATCCAAAAGGATGTCTTCGAGAATTGACCGCAATCCTCGCGCGCCTGTCTTGCGCTTGATCGCCCGCTCGGCGATGGCACTGAGCGCATCGTCGGTGAAATGCAGCTCGGTCTCTTCCAGCTCGAACAAGCGCTGATACTGCTTGACCAGCGCATTTTTAGGCTGCGTCAGGATGGTGATCAGCGCATCCGCATCCAGATCTTCCAATGTCGCCAGAACCGGCAGACGGCCGACAAATTCGGGGATCAACCCAAATTTCAGCAAATCCTCCGGCTCGAGATCGCGGAAAATCTCGCCAATACCCCGATCATCATTTTCGCGCACGTCGGCACCAAAACCCATAGCGCTGCCTTTGCCGCGCTGCGCGATGATCTTGTCCAGCCCGGCGAACGCACCGCCGCAAATGAACAGGATATTGGTCGTATCCACCTGCAGGAATTCCTGCTGCGGGTGTTTACGCCCGCCCTGCGGGGGAACGCTGGCGACCGTGCCTTCCATCAGCTTGAGTAACGCCTGCTGCACCCCTTCGCCCGACACGTCACGGGTGATGCTGGGATTTTCTGACTTACGGGTGATCTTGTCGACTTCATCGATATAGACAATGCCGCGCTGTGCCCGTTCAACGTTGTATTCGCTGGCCTGCAACAGCTTGAGAATAATGTTTTCGACGTCTTCGCCAACATAACCGGCCTCGGTCAGTGTGGTGGCGTCGGCCATGGTAAAGGGCACGTCAAGAATGCGGGCCAGCGTCTGCGCCAGCAACGTCTTGCCGCAACCGGTGGGTCCGATCAGCAGGATGTTTGATTTCGCCAGTTCGATATCGCTTCCGGCCTTCTGCGAATGGTTCAACCGTTTGTAATGGTTGTGCACCGCAACCGACAGCACCCGCTTGGCCATCGCCTGTCCGATCACATAATCGTCCAGCACGTCGCAGATATCCTTGGGCGACGGTACACCATCGGTCGTTTTCAACTCGGAGGATTTGGTTTCCTCGCGGATGATGTCCATGCAAAGTTCGACGCATTCATCACAGATGAAAACGGTCGGTCCGGCAATCAGCTTGCGCACCTCGTGCTGGCTCTTGCCGCAAAAACTGCAATACAGCGTGTTCTTGCTGTCGCCGCCTGAGTTCGTTGCCATGATTAACCTTTCGGGCTTCGATTTTTCGAGGTCGCCCCGCCGGTGCGGAGCGTTTCGGCACCATGTCACTGCTAGTCTAGGCCAGCGGTGGGGGCATCACAATCGGAAATTGGCGGAGTACAAAGCACGCAGAAGCGCATCACGCGTCGGGCGCAATGTCCTCATGCTTGCCGCGGTTTTCCACGATTTCGTCGATATGGCCCCAATCCTTGGCCTCTTCCGGCGACATGAAATTGTCGCGGTCCAGTGCTTTTTCGACGGCTTTCTTGGTCTGGCCAGTATGCTTCACATAGATGTCATACAGCCGATCCCGCAGCTTTTGCGTCTCGGTGGCGTGAATCATGATATCGCTGGCCTGCCCTTGATAGCCGCCCGAGGGCTGGTGAACCATGATCCGGCTGTTGGGCAGCGAAAAGCGCATTCCTGACGCTCCGCCGGCCAGCAGCAGCGATCCCATCGAAGCGGCCTGTCCGATGCACAGTGTGCTGACCTTAGGCTTGATATACTGCATCGTGTCATAGATCGACAGGCCCGAGGTCACGACCCCACCGGGTGAGTTGATGTAAAGGCTGATTTCTTTGGTCGGATTCTCAGCCTCAAGATGCAGCAGCTGCGCGATGACCAGATGGCACATACCGTCGTGAATCGGGCCGTTAATGAAGACAATCCGCTCCTTCAGAAGGCGGGAAAAGATGTCATAGGCCCGCTCCCCCCGGCTGGTTTGTTCAACCACCATGGGGACGAGGGTATTCATGTAGGTGTCAATCGGATCGAACATGTAATTCCGCCTGCTGTTTTGGATGGATCGGGACCATACCCGACAAAGCGCTTCCAGAGTCTTAGTAGTGGCATAGCGGGGCTGCAAGGGGCTGTCTGCAGATCATTGCCGCGATTCCACAAAGCTAAGGCACTCCGAAATTGCATTATTTCTTTTTTTCGTCTCGACGCACACTGCCGCGCTGAGGCAATCGCAGCGCCCCGCCTATAGGCGCGCGATCTTGAAATATGGCCGATCAGTCCTCGGGCCCATGCGATGGGCGATGTACGTCTTCGGGATCATGATGCAGCACCGCCCAGTCCGGGTCGTCTCCGGGATCAGGCAAATCCTCGGCATTTTCATGGCGGTGGATGTGCGATTTGGCAATGAAATGCGCGGTCACCGGGGCGGCCAGAAACAGGAACAGCGTGATCAACAATTCATGCAGCGACACATGTTCATAAAAGACATAGATGCTTGCCATTGCCGCCAGCAGAAGACCCCCCACGCCCAATGTCGTGGCCTTGGTTGGCGCGTGCAGGCGCGACATCGGATCGCCGAGCTTGATCAGCCCGTAAGAGCCGGTAAAGCCGAAGATCCCGCTGACCACCAAGAAGAACGCGATGACGATTTCGACGATCAGTTCCATCATGCCCTCACTCGATGATATTGCCGCGCAGGATGAAGCGCGCATAAGCGACAGTCGACACAAAGCCCAACATGGCAATGATCATCGATGCCTCGAAATAAACCGCCGTTCCCGCCATCAACCCGTACAGCACCAGCAACGCAATCACGTTGATCACCATGGTGTCGAGCGCCAGAATCCGGTCGCCGATATCCTGAGCGCTGACCACCTTGGCGAGCGTCATCAGGAGCGCAGCGCCAAAACAGGCGAAATTGAAATAGATTGCATAGGTCAAAATCATTCGAATATCTCCAGCAAACGGCGCTCGTAACGTTGCTTGATCTCATCCCGGACAGCATCCGGGTCGGCGGCGTCAAGACAATGCACCAGCAGGCTGTGACCTTTGCTGGACACATCGGCGGTCAGCGTGCCGGGCGTCATGGTGATCGTGCCCGCCAGAACGGTGATCGCTGACGGGTTGCGCAATTCCAGCGGCACCGTCACCCAATTGGGCTGCATGTCCTGATTGCGGCGAAACAGGACCAACCGCGCCACGACGACATTGGCGACGATGATGTCCCACAGGACCACCAGCACGTATTCCACGATCATCAGCGGATTGCGCAGGCGAGTCCGATTGGGCCAGTAGGGGCTGGTGACGAATGGAATAAGGACCCCCAGCATCAGCCCAAACAGCAGCGAGTTCAGCGAAAAGCGATTGACCAGCAGCAGCCAGACTAACGTCAAGAAAACCGTCAGAACCGGATGGGGAAACAACCGATGGACAACTTTCATGGTGCAGTCCTCCTCAACACGGCGTCGATATAGTCAGTGGGCGCGTAAAGCTGGTCAACGGTTGCCGTCGCATAAGCCATCATCGGGCCGGACAGGACGGTCAGCACCACGATCAGGCCCAGCAGTGCAAAGGCCGCGCTGAACGCCATCGGCGATGGCGCGCGCATGGCACGTTCGGCCCGCGCAAGCTCGATCGGGTCCGGGAGTTCGTCTTCATCGGCCGGCGGGGTGACGATGCCGGGGTCATGACATTTCCAGAACAGGATACTGCCAGAACGGGCGAAGCCGACGATCCCGATCAGCGACGTGGCCAGAATTACCGTCCAGATCGCGACCGTGCTTGGCGCTCCGCGCACCGCGTCCAGCACCAGAAGTTTGCCCAGGAACCCCGACAGCGGCGGCATCCCGACCAGCGCGATGGCGCCGACAAAGAACAGGGCCGCAATCCATCCCCCCTGTGGCATCGGACGATGCACGGCAATCTCGTCGCCGCGCCGGGCAATCACCATATCCGCAATCAGGAACATCAGCGCGGTGGCAAAGGTCGAGTGCGCGATATAATATAGCGCAGCTGCGCTTGACTCCGGCGTAAACAGCGAAATTGCGACCAACAGCGTGCCCATCGAGGCAATCACCGCAAAGGCGGTCAGCCGGCTCAGCTGACGCGAGCCAAGGATACCGACCATCCCGATTGCCAAGGTTACCAACGCCGCCGGCAACAACCAGCTCTGCAAGCCGGCACTGGCCGCTTGATCGGGGCCAAAAACCAACGTGAACATGCGCAGGATGGAATAAGCCCCCACCTTGGTCATGATCGCGAACAATGCGGCCACCGGGCCGGGAGCATTCGCATAGCTGGCTGGCAGCCAGAAATGGAACGGCAACACCGCTGCCTTGACTGCGAAGACCACCAGAAGCAGCGCCGCCCCGACCCGGATCAGCGCGGTATCCTCAAGCGGCAGCGCCGCCACCCGCTCGGCCATATCGGCCATATTCAGCGTCCCGGTCACCGCATAAAGCGTGCCAAGCGCGAACAGGAACAAGGTCGAACCAAGCAGGTTATAGACCACATATTGAATGCCGGCGCGCAGCCGCGTGGACCCGCCGCCGTGGATCATCAACCCATAAGAGGCGATCAGCAGCACCTCGAAGAACACGAAGAGGTTAAAGGCGTCACCGGTCAGGAACGCGCCCAGAATGCCCATCAACTGAAACTGGAACAGGGCATGGAAATGTCGCCCGCGGCTGTCCCATCCGGTGCCCACTGCATAGACCAGAACCGCAAGTGCCAGCACCGAGGTCAGCATGACCATCATTGCCGACAAACGGTCCAGCACGAGCACGATCCCGAAAGGCGCCGGCCAGTCGCCCAGCTCGTACACCAGCACATCACCGGTTGCCGCATGGTTCAGCAACCCGCCCGCGATAATGACAAGCGCCGCCGTGGCAATGATTGAAAAGATACGTTGCAGATCAAGATGGTGACGGATCACCATGATCATGAATGCGGCCATAACCGCCGGAAGGACAACCGGCAAAACGATCCAATGCGTCATTTTGCGCTCCCTTCGGCTTCGTCATCCATGTCGATGCGGTCAGTGCGGGCCGACAGATAGGCGCTGAGCGCGATCATCACGACCACCGCCGTCATCCCGAACGAGATCACGATGGCTGTCAGTACCAGCGCCTGCGGCAGCGGGTCGGTATAGCCTTGCGCCGAGTCGCTCAGGACCGGCGGCATGTTCATGACCACTCGACCAGAGGCAAACAGGAAAATATTGACCGCATAGGTCAGCAGCGACACCCCGATAATGACCGGGAAGGTGCGCTGACGCAGCACCAGATAGATGCCGCAAGCTGTCAGAATGCCCACGGCCGAAGCCAGCAGTAATTCCATGTCAGGCCTCCTTGCCCCGTGTTTCGCCCACCTCGCGGGCGGGGTTTATGTCCATCGGATACTCACTGACCGTGTTGGGCTGCCACGCATAACGCGACAGGCTTTCCAGCGCCAGAAGCACGGCCCCCACCACCGCAAGGAACACGCCCAGATCAAACAGGGCTGCTGTGGCCAGTTCGAAAGGCTCAAGCCCCGACAGATGCACATAGCCGAACGCGCTGGTCAGGAATGGCATCTGATTGAACCACGCCCCGACCCCGGTCAGCGCCGCGATCAATACGCCCGAGCCGATGATTGCATGATAAGGGAGCCGCTGCCGCTCGGCCGCCCAGCCAAATCCGCTGGCCATATATTGCATGATGATGGCAATAGCGGCGATCAGCCCGGCGATGAATCCGCCGCCCGGATCGTTGTGACCGCGGAAAAAGATATAGGCGGCCACGATCAACGCCAGCGGCATCATCACCCGGGTGATCACCACCATGATCATGGGATGCGCATCACCAGCCAGCGGGCGGTTGGGCACCCGGTTCAGCAGACGCGCCCGCACGCTGGAACCAAGAATCGATTCCGTGATCGCATAGATGACGATCGCTGCAATCCCCAGAACGATGATTTCACCAAATGTGTCAAAGCCCCGGAAATCGACCAGGATGACATTGACCACATTGGTTCCGCCGCCGCCGGTCTTGGCATTGGCCAGATGATACTCCGAGATCGACGGCTGCGCGAACCCGCGCGTCATGATGGCATAGATCAACCCACCCATGCCCAGCCCGGAGCCCACCGATATGGTGATGTCACGCGCCCGGCGGCCAAAGCTGCTTTCGCGCGGGCTTTCCTGTGGCATAAAATTCAGTGCCAGCAGCATCAGGATGATCGTCACCACTTCGACCGAGATCTGCGTCAACGCCAGATCGGGGGCCGAGAGATAGTTGAACGTCATTGCCACCATCAGCCCCGAGACCCCGATCAGAACCAGCATCAGCAGCCGGTTGTGATGAAACACCGCGACACTCAGGGCTGACGCGACCAACGCGACCCAGCCGACATAGGCGATCGGCCCGGGCTCCAGCGCCGGGCGGGTTTGCGGCCCGACGACGCCGGTTGTCCACGCCCAAACGGCCAATGCAAGAATAGAGACCGTGAAAATCGCGCCGTAGCGGCTGAGCGCACCATCGTGCAGGAGGTCGGTGAGCCAGCGGCTAAAACGCTCTATTGCGGCGATACCGGCATCGTAGATGGCCTTGGCCTCGGGCCGGCGCGCCGCCAGCCACAGACGGTTGACCGGTGCATAGAGCGCCAGCAGGATAACCCCACCGCCCAGCGCGATGATCGACATGAACAGGGCCGGACTGACCCCATGCCACAACTTCAACTCATAGGGAGGCAGCGCCTGCCCGGTCACAGCTCCCGCCGCGACCGCAACCAGATCACCGGCAATTGCCATCGGAAACAGACCGATCGCCACAACCAAAACGACCAGAATGGCGGGCGAGACCCACATGCCGAAATTCGGGTCGTGTGGCTTGATCGGATAATCGCGCCGCACCGGCCCAAGAAACACATGCGCGATGTAGCGGAAGGAATAGGCCGCCGAGAACAGTGCCCCAAAGGTCACCACCGCCATCAGCAGCCAGGGCGAGGTAATCCAATGGGTATGCGCAACCTCTTCCAGCATCATTTCCTTGCTTAGAAACCCGTTCAGGGGCGGTACACCCGCCATCGATAGCGCCGCCAGCGTTGCCAATACGAATGTCACCGGCATCAGGCGGCGCAGGCCACCCAAACTGCGAATGTCGCGGGTATGCACCGAATGGTCGATGATCCCGGCAGTCATGAACAAAGCGGCCTTGAAGGTCGCATGGTTGATGATGTGAAACACGGCCACCACTGCCGCCAGCGGCGTGCCAATGCCCAGCAGCATGGTGATCAGCCCCAAATGGCTGACCGTCGAAAAGGCCAATAGCGCCTTTAGGTCATCCTTGAACAAGGCAATCACCGCGCCCAGCACCATGGTCACAAGTCCGGTAGAGGCAACAATGTAAAACCATGCATCGGTCCCGGCCAAGACCGGCCACATCCGGGCCATCAGGAACAACCCCGCCTTCACCATCGTGGCACTGTGCAGATAGGCCGACACCGGCGTCGGTGCGGCCATCGCGTGGGGCAACCAGAAGTGGAACGGGAACTGGGCCGATTTGGTGAAGCAGCCCAGCAAGATCAAAATTAATGCGGTCAGATAAAGCGGGCTGTCCTGAATCGCGGCCTTTTGCGTCAGGATTACGCTCAGGTCATAGCTGCCCGCGATATTGCCCAATATCAGCATGCCCCCGATCATCGCCAGCCCGCCACCGGCGGTGACCGCAAGCGCCATGCGCGCCCCCTGCCGCCCTTCGGGCAAGTGACGCCAATAGCCGATCAAAAGGAAAGACGAGAGCGAGGTCAGCTCCCAGAACACCAGCAGAAGCAGAATATTATCGGACAGGACGATGCCCACCATCGCGCCCTGGAACAGCAGTAGATAGGCATAAAACTGCCCCATCGGATCCTGCCGCGACAGATAGAACCGCGCATAGATGATGATCAGCAGCCCGATCCCCAAGATCAGACTAGCAAACAATAGCCCCAGCCCGTCGAGATAGAAATTCGCGTTCAGCCCTAGGCTCGGTAGCCAGTCAATGCGGGCAGAAACCGGTCGTCCGGCCAACACATCCGGGACATGAACCAACAACCCGATCAGCGCGAGCAAGGTGACCGAGCCCGTCGCCGAGGCCGAGGCATTACGCCCGGCTCGGATTAAGATCGCTGGGAGCATTGCTCCCAGAAATGGCAGCGCAGCAATCAGGAACAGGGACAATGCGGCATCTCCTGAGTCTCCTCCTCGGACCGAAGTGCTGCCTTGGGTACGGAATTTTTGAAGTTAGTCCAGCCCTAGAACGCAAGGTTTCGCCGGTTTTCCACAGAAAATCGACAGTTTCAGCCTCTTGCTTTCCGTTTTGGTATACCAAATGCCATGCGGCCGCCTGAAATCTGGGAAAATCTGCAGACTGTGATTCGCTCTGCGTTCTAAAAGGTTCTGGAGGCCACCGAAGTCGGATCTTCGGCTGCGAATAGAAACGCGATCAATGGCGCAACGCGTCCCCGAGCGCGGCCATGTCGCCGCCGCATCATTTCACCGCTGCATCGGCAATTTGGCCGAACTTGTCATCCAGCGCCGCAGCCAGATCGGCAAGCGGCTGGCCGCCTTCGTCCAGATAGGGGCCCAAAACATGGCTGGGTGACTTATAGGACAGGGTGGCAGTTTCATCCGGGTTTTCGGTGATATAGATCCGTATCGGAGCTTCGATCATGGCAGCGGTGGAGAGATTCAAAATCTTCACCGCGAAATCATTATTGAAGACACCGATAACTCGGTTGCCGGGGATCGTGATGCCGCGACCTGCTGCCGCCTGCGTCGGACCGGCCTCGGTCACCACACCCATCTGGTTGGCATGGGTGGCCCCTTTCACCGCCTCCACCAGTTCGGAATAGGTTTTCTCGGTGGGCCGCACGACCCAGCCCTCTCGCTCTTCTATCGCATCGGCCATGGCGAAACCTGTTGGAATCAGCAGGCCCAGTACAAGACCAAGTCGTGTGATTTTCATCTTCTTTCCTTTCCTTGATCAAATTGACGGATGAGAAAACCTGACATATTTGCGCCGGCTAGACAGTCACGTTTGCGTCATACGTGTATCGTTTGCGCCGGCATCGAAAGCGGATAGAACTGTAACCATGCATCGCGCGCCCTTGCCTTTCACCCATGATGTCGTGTTGATCGGCGGCGGACATACCCATGCGCTGGTGCTGCGCCGTTGGGGAATGCGCCCCCTGCCCGGTGCGCGGCTGACGTTGATCAACCCCGGCCCGACTGCCGCCTATTCCGGGATGCTGCCGGGACATGTCGCCGGCCATTATGACCGCGATATACTCGAGATCGACCTGATCCGACTGGCCCGATTTGCCGATGCGCGGCTCATTCTGGGCGCGGCGGATCACATCGATCTTGCCCAGCGCGTGGTCCTGATAAAGGGACACCCGCCTGTCAGCTTTGATCGGTGTTCGGTGGATGTGGGGATTACCTCTGACATGCCCGACCTGCCGGGTTTTGCCGACCACGGGGTGCCAGCCAAACCGCTTGGCCCATTCGCCGCAAGCTGGAGCGCCTTTGTCGCGCAGGGCGGCGGCGATGCGGTTGTGATCGGCGCGGGTGTTGCGGGCGCGGAATTGGCCGTGGCGATGGCCTACCGGCTGCAATCCGAGCAGCAACACGGTAAGGTTAGCCTGATCGACAACGCGACTGCCCTTTCGGAAGCGACCGCAGGGGCACGTCACCAGATGTTGTCGCAGATGCGAAAGCTGAACATCGACCTGATCGAAAATGCCGCAATCGCACAGGTAGCCTCCGACCATATCGAACTGGCCGATGGTCGCCGCATCCCGTCGCGTTTCACCACCGGTACAGCGAGCGCATTCGCCTTTCCATGGATCGCACAAAGCGGGCTGGACCTGCATGAGGGATTCATCTGCGTGGATGACCGGCTGCGAAGCTCGGACCCTGCCGTGTTCGCGGTCGGTGATTGCGCCCATATGCGCGCGACGCCCCGTCCCAAGGCTGGCGTCTATGCGGTGCGTCAGGCACCGGTTTTATATCACAATATCGTCGCCAGCCTGACTGACCGCAGATTGCGCCGCTATCGCCCGCAAGCGGACTATCTCAAACTGATGTCGATGGGCCGCAAAGCCGCTGTGGCGCAGCGCTTTGGCTTAACCCTGAGCGGCCCGTTGATGTGGCGCTGGAAGGATCGCATCGACCGGAAATTCATCGAGAAATTCCGCAACCTGCCCCAGATGCCTGCTTCGGAGCTTCCGGCGTTGCACACGATTGGCCTGCGCGAAACCTTGGGCGACCAGCCTCTATGCGGCGGCTGTGGGGCCAAGGTCGGGCGCGCCGCGCTGCGGGATGCCTTGGCACCACATGCGGGGACGCTGCGCGAAGACATAACCCCTCTGCCCGGCGATGATGCGGCGTTGCTGCATGTTGGCGGCGCAAGGATGGTATTAACCTCGGACCATCTGCGCGCATTTTCCAACGATCCGGTGGTGATGACCCGCATTGCCGCGATCCACGCCTTGGGGGATATCTGGGCAATGGGTGGCACACCGCAGGCGGCGACTGCCACCATCATCCTGCCGCGCCTGTCGCCCGATCTACAACGGCGCACCCTGTCCGAGATCACCGCGACCGCCCATCAGACCTTGCGCGCAGCCGGAGCCGAAATCGTCGGTGGCCACACAACCATGGGCGATGAACTGACCATCGGCTTCACCATCACCGGCCTGTGCGACCGCGATCCGATCACATTGGCCGGGGCGCAGGCTGGCGACGCGCTGATTCTGACGAAACCGCTCGGCACCGGTGTCCTGATGGCTGCCGAAATGGCGGGTCAATCCAAGGGACGCTGGATTGCGGCAGCGCTGGCGCACATGACCCGGCCCCAGGCTGACGCCGCGCAAGTACTGGCTGATGCACATGCTATGACGGATGTGACCGGTTTCGGGCTGGCCGGTCACCTGCTGGGCATCTGCGAAGCCTCCGGTCTGGCCGCGCATCTGCAACTGGATGCAATCCCATTGCTGGCAGGTGCGCCAGAATTAGCGGGTGCCGGCATCCGCTCGACCCTGTTCCCGCAGAACCGCGCATTGACCCCTGATCTGCCCGAAGGCGGCCGGGCAGACCTGCTGTTCGATCCACAAACCGCTGGCGGATTGCTGGCGGCCGTTGCACCCAATCAGGCCGACATATTGGTCGCGGCGCTGCGCGATCTGGGCCATGACGCTGCACGGGTCGGGTTTCTTACCGATGGACCGCCTCGGATCACGCTTGACCCGGATTGACCTGCGTTAGCAAGCCCTCGATCTGGGCCGCAGCGGTTTCCAGCCCTGCTGCATCCAGATGATCCGCCTCGATCCGGGCCAAGAATTGCGCGCCCTTGTGGCAGGACTTCGCATACGACGGATCGTAATGCTGCTCCATCAAGGCGCGGGTCAAAGCGCGGCGCTCACCGGCGTCGATCAGCGTGAACCATTCATCCACCACCGCGTGTCCGCGATAGGGGCGCAGCCGATCCAGCTTGGCCTTGAGGCGCGGCGCATCTGACAGGATGTCATCATATTCCTGCACCAGAAACGCCGCGCGGGCCTTGATCGGCGCCGAAATCTGGATACGGGGCGCAGATTTCATCGCATTCCACAGGCTGGGCGGAATGAACCGCGCGCCGATCCTGTTCGATTCCGCCTCAATCAGAACCGGCCTTGCAGGGTCAAGCGCCGACAGTGCCAGCGCCAGTTTCGTCTCCAAACCCTTCTGACTGGGCTGACCGCCCTCATAGGCCCCCAAAAGCGAGCCACGATGATTGGCGAGCCCTTCCAGGTCGATCATCTGCACCCCCCGCGCCTCAAGAAGGTGCAACAGCGTTGTCTTGGCAGTGCCGGTATAGCCATCCAGCGCAATGAATCGATGCGGTAACACCGTATCGTAAAGATATGCCTTCACCAAACGGCGATAGGTGCGGTAACCGCCGCTGAGCAGCCCAGCGCGCCAGCCGATCTGTTCCAGCATCCACGCAAACGCGCCCGAGCGCTGCCCGCCGCGCCAACAATAAACCAATGGACGCCAGCCACCGTCATAGCCATGCAGCGTGGTTTCGATATGGTCGGCCGCGTTGCGAAATACCAGCGCGCCACCGATTTTGCGCGCCAGAAACGGGCTTTGTTGTTTATAGATTGTGCCGACACGGGCGCGTTCTTCATTGCTCAAAACCGGCAGATTGATCGCGCCGGGCAAATGGTCTTCTGCGTATTCGGCGGAGCTGCGCACATCAATCACAGCATCGAAACCATGATGCAAAAGTGCCGCGAGCGTAGGAAACTCCTGTTTCATACGCTTTCGTTTAACGCGCGACGGTCTTCGCGTCCATCATATGAATTAGTGCAAATGGCTTGGGCTGTTGCCCAAGCGCGGCGGCGCGTCAGCCAAGCGACAGACGCGCGCAATCAGTTGAACTGCTCGGAAATCAAGCGTTCTTCCAGCCCGTGACCTGGGTCAAACAACATACAATGGCTGACCGTCGGCTCCGAGCGGACTTCGACCCACTCGACATCATCTACCTGAAACGAATCCGCATCGGCGACCACTGGGCGTTTATTGGCTTCCAGAACATCAAACCGCACATGCGCGGTTTTGGGCAGCAATGCCCCTCGCCAGCGGCGCGGACGGAATGCGGCAATTGCGGTCAGGGCGAGAACATCCGAACCGATCGGCAGAATCGGCCCATGCGCCGAATAGTTATAAGCCGTCGACCCCGCCGGTGTCGCAAGCAACGCCCCGTCACAGGATAATTCTGCCAGCCGCAACCGACCATCGACCGTTATTCGCAGCTTGGCGGCTTGCGGCCCAGCACGCAAAATCGAAACCTCGTTTATCGCCAGCGCCCTATGCACCTTGCCGGAGCGGTCACTGGCGCGCATCGACAGCGGGTTAATCTCGGTTTTCTCGGCAGCGTGCAACCGCTCCATCAGATCGCTCTCGCTGTACTCGTTCATCAGGAACCCGATCGTGCCACGGTTCATCCCGTAGACCGGTGCCGGCAGCTCCTGGGTGGCATGAAGCGTACGCAACATGAAACCATCTCCGCCCAGCGCAACAATCACATCGGCCTGCTCCGGCGCGGTGTCGCCATAGCGCCCGATAAGCGTTGCTCGCGCCGTTTGTGCCACCGGCGCCTCGCTGGAAAGAAAGGCAATCTTCAGAGTCATATCAAAGCTTTCCGGTGCTGGAACTCGGACCCCCTAACAACCACACTTGCCGTGGCGATGCCAGCCCGCCGACCGACCGCGGCTATCCTTGCTCTCCACGGCTATCGCTGTCGGGGTATTAAGGTTGATAAACCCGACAATCGCATACCCGTCAATGGGTCCTCGGATGCGACAAGCTCCGCCCTATCCGGGAAATCAATCAGTGCAAGCCAGAGCATGCGGCCTCCCGTCTGTCGCTTTACAAGCACTTCGCCGAAGGGACGGCCCGAAACAGCCACCGGTCCTTGCTTGACCCGGACAAACCTTGCATCATTTTCGACATAGACAGACACATCAAGGGGGCACCGCATGACCGATGCAACGACCGATCTGGAATCGCTTCTGGACGACCCCGATCTACTGGCAACCAGCGCCTATATCGACGGCCAATGGGTCGACGGTGACAATGGCAGATTTGACGTCACCAACCCCGCCCGCGGCGATGTGATCGCGCAGGTTGCCGACCTCAGCCGGGCGCAGGTCGCCAATGCCATCGCCCAGGCCGAAACAGCGCAAAAAGAATGGGCCCGCTGGACCGGCAAGGAGCGCGCCGCCGTGCTGCGTAAATGGTTCGATCTGATGATGCTGCATCAGGAAGATCTTGCCACCATCCTGACCGCAGAACAGGGCAAACCCCTGTCCGAGGCGAAGGGTGAAATCGCCTACGGCGCGGCATTTATTGAATTTTTTGGCGAAGAGGCCAAGCGCATCTATGGCGAAACCATCCCCGGTCACCAGCGCGACAAGCGGATTACCGTGATCAAGCAGCCGGTCGGCGTCGCCGCCTCGATCACACCGTGGAACTTCCCGAACGCCATGATTACCCGCAAGGCCGCCCCGGCCCTGGCCGCCGGCTGCGCCTTTGTCGCCCGCCCGGCGGGGGAGACTCCGCTATCGGCGCTGGCAATGGGGGTTTTGGCGGATCGCGCGGGCATTCCGGCGGGCGTTTTCAATGTGGTAACCTCTTCCAGCGCCAGCGCGATCGGCAAAGAATTCTGTGAAAATCCGCTGGTGCGCAAACTGACCTTCACGGGCAGCACCACCGTCGGACGTATCCTGCTGGAACAGGCCGCCGGTCAGGTCAAGAAATGCTCGATGGAGCTGGGCGGTAACGCGCCGTTCATCGTGTTTGACGACGCCGATCTGGACAAAGCCGTCGAGGGCGCGATCCTGTGTAAGTTCCGCAATAACGGCCAGACCTGCGTCTGCGCCAACCGGATCTATGTGCAGGATGGTGTCTATGATGCTTTCGCTGAAAAGCTGACGGCGCGCGTCAAGGAACTGAAGATTGGCGACGGGCTGAAATCGGGCATGGATCTTGGCCCCCTGATCAATACCGATGCGGTCGAAAAGGTGCGTGAACATATCGCCGATGCCAAATCCAAGGGCGGCGCGGTCATTCTGGGCGGCGAAGTGCACGACATGCCCGGCAATTTCATTACCCCCACCATCATCACCGGCGCGACCAAAGATATGGCATTTGCCACCGAGGAAACCTTCGGCCCCCTCGCCCCGCTATTCCGCTTCACCGACGAAGACGAGGTGATCGCGCTTGCCAATGACACGATCTTCGGCCTCGCCTCTTATTTCTACGCCAAAGATCTCAGCCGCGTCTACAAGGTCGCCGAGGCACTGGAATACGGCATCGTCGGGGTTAACACGGGCATTATCAGCACCGAAGTCGCCCCTTTTGGCGGCATCAAGCAATCGGGTCTGGGTCGCGAAGGCAGCCATCACGGCATCGAGGAGTTCTTAGAAATGAAATATATCTGCATGGCAGTCTGAACGCCCCGCCCTGCTTCTTTCTGGTCGGAAATACCTCGGGGGCATGGGGGCAGCGCCCCCATATATAAAAGCCCGGTCGATGCCGGGCTTTCTTGGACCTTGTCAGGAAAAAACCGCTTAATTGACGGGCTTGCCCTCAATCGCCTTGGCGGCACCGTTAGTAATCTCAATCCGCCGCGGCTTCAGCGCTTCGGGCACCTCGCGCTTGAGATCGATATGCAGCATCCCGTTCACATGGCTGGCACCGGTGACCTCAATATGATCGGCCAGTTGGAAGCGGCGCTCGAACGCGCGGGTGGCGATGCCGCGGTGCAAATAGGTGCGATCACCATCCTCTTCGGCCTTGCGCGCCGAGACAATGAGATTGCCCTCCTTCACCTCGACAAACAGGTCGCTTTCATCGAAGCCGGCGACCGCGATCGAGATGCGGTAGTCATCATCGGCGGTCTTCTCGATGTTGTAAGGCGGATAGCCGGGCTGGCTGACCTCGCTGGTCATGACCCGATCCAGCATGTCGGCAATCTGGTCAAAGCCGACGGTTGCACGATGCAGCGGGGTGAAATCAAATGTACGCATTTTCGTTATCCTCATACTGAGCGATTTACGACTCTTGCCCTCCGATCACCGGACGGGCGGTTCATTGCGAACCCCATTCAGGCGGTTCGCACGACTTATTTGGTCAGCCCAGTATGGATTTCAAGCCCCATTGGGGAGATTTGAGGACCATCGAAAAATCGGCCGCCCAAGCTCAGTTTCGATGATAAGGCCCCCCCGCCAAAATCGTTGCGGCACGGTAAAGCTGTTCAGCCAGCATCACCCGCACCAGCATATGCGGCCAGACCATCGCACCCAATGAAAGGCTGAAATCGGCTTCTTTCCGCAGGGCCGGATCGATGCCGTCAGCCCCGCCAATGATCAACGCCACATCTGCGCGGCCCTGATCGCGCCACTTGGCCAATTGCTGCGCGAAACCGGGTGAATCAAGCCGCTTGCCGCGCTCGTCCAGAATACAGGTCGGTGCCCCCGGCGGCAGCGCACGTCGGATCAAAGCGGTCTCAGCCGCTATGCCCCCACCTTTTCGATCCTCGACCTCAATCACCTGTGCCGGGCCAAGGCCAAGTGGGCGGCCGGTGCGCTGATAGCGAGCGAGATAGTCGTCAATCAACTCTTTGTGCGGCCCGGCGCGCAACCGCCCGACCGCGCAGATAGAGACGCGCATCACCGCGGCGCACCGCGTGAGCCGTTATGGAAGGGCGGCTTCAGTTGTTCTTGCCGTCGCCTTCGGCGGGCAACCACATCTTTTCCAACTGATAGAACTCGCGCACTTCCGGGCGGAAGATATGAACGATGACATCGCCGGTATCGATCAACACCCAATCGCCCGTATCCTTGCCCTCGATTCGCGCGACACGTCCGAAATCACGTTTCAGCCGCTCGACCAGTTTGTCAGCCATAGCTGAAACTTGCCGCGTCGAGCGCCCCGAGGCGATCACCATGAAGTCACCGATTGCCGTCTTTCCGCGCAGGTCAATCTGCACGATATCTTCGGCCTTATCGTCGGCAAGAGATGTCAGGATATGATCCAGCAGCACTTCGCTACTTGGCTGGGGCTGATCCACAACGGAACCTGCCCGATGGACAGCGGTCACAGCCGCTTCTGTCTGGGATGTCAGGATAGTTTCCTCCTTTATGTGCGCCCACAAACCCCGACGCTGGGGATACCGTAAAAATAGCAACTGCGCCGACCATTTTCAATTGCCCCGCTTGCGGTGCGCTTATTTGCCCAAAATACCGCTTATCCAGCGTCGGTGGGCTCGCCCCCGAAGCCGCTATCTGCTGCGACGTCCAATGTCGATCCCTCCAACATTAGCACCTCGCGCTGCGGAAACGGAATGCTGATTCCGTGGTCCTTGAACGCGTCCCACAGCGCCAGATAAACATCTCCGCGAACATTGGTCAGCCCTGCGCTCGGATCTGTGATCCAGAAGCGCAGGACGTAATCCACCGAACTGTCACCGAAGCCGACAATATGACAGACCGGCGGGCGCACGCTCAGCACCCGTTTGGCGCTGGTCGCAGCCGCAATGGCGATTTCGCGCACCTGATGTGGATCATCTGCGTAGGCAGTGCCAAAATTGATATCGAGGCGCACATATTCGTTCGAATGGGTCCAGTTGACCACCTGTCCGGTGATCAGATCCTCGTTCGGGATCAAGTACTCTTTGCCATCGCGCGTGGTGATTGACACATACCGCCCGCCCAAGGCGTTGATCCAGCCGAAAGTCTCGCCGATGCTAATGACATCGCCCGGCTTGATCGACTTATCGAGCAGGATGATCACCCCGCTGACAAGGTTCGAGACCACTTTTTGCAGCCCGAACCCCAGCCCGACGCCGATTGCCCCCGACAGAAACGCCAACCCGGTCAGGTCAAGCCCAACCACCCGCAGCCCGATCAGGAAAGCCGCCCCGTAAAGTGTGATCTGCATGATCTTGACCAGCAGCACACGCATTGTCGGCGAGATATCCTCGTTGTCGCGAATCCGCCCCGAGACCGCAACCGAGAACAGCCGCACCGCCGTGAACAAAAGCGCCATGACGATCACGGCCTTCACAATCGCCAGAAGACTCAGCCGAAACTTGCCCATTTCGATTGCGACACTGTCCAAAAAAGTGCCGGCATCGTCTGCAACGCCAAGATAATAAAGCGTGACATAAATCCACAAGCCCCAGGTCACAACTTGCCGCAGGAACCGATTGCGCACCAGCCGCACAGCAACGCTGACCAGCAGCCAGGCGGTCGCAATCGTGGCGGCCAACGTCAGAATGAATCGCCTTGAAGGAAACGGCGTGAGCTCGGCCATGATCCCGGTCGCTGTCCATGTGAGGATCACGAAAAACAGCAACCCCAGCCGACGATCCAGATGCAGCAAAGCGCGCAACTGCCATTTTGGCCACGCGTCACGCGCGCGCATCCAGTCGCGAAATCGGGGCGAGAATATGCGTTTCAACCCCCAAGCGGCCAGAATGCAGCCCGCCAGTATTGCAAACTGATAAAGTCGCGATGGCAGGATCAGGTTGCCTGCATCCAGAAGTGCCTCGGCCCAAAGCGCCTGTACCCACTCTGAAATTGCGATCAATTGATCTTCCATCAGCCGAATTTAGCGCTATCAGCCTGTTCGCACAATCGCCTTGCCCTTGCACGATGTGACACTGCGCTATATTGCCGGTATCATGATCCGCGTTTTCGACATTGATGACCGTAAACGCCTGCCATGGCGCTTTTTTGGTGCGACCCTGACGGTCACGGCCTGCCGATAGTGCGCCGCGCCGCGATCCCGCGCGCAGTTTTCACATTCCACACCAGTACGGGAGAGGACCGATGTCCCCCAAGACGCTCTACGACAAGATCTGGGATGCCCACGTCACGCACGAAGCCGATGACGGCACCACCTTGCTTTATATCGATCGCCACCTTGTCCACGAGGTGACCAGCCCGCAAGCCTTCGAGGGTCTGCGCATGGCCAACCGCAAGGTACATGCGCCCGACAAGACCATCGCCGTGCCCGACCACAACGTGCCAACGACCGAAGGTCGCGACATCTTTATAGAAAACGAGGAAAGCCGCATTCAGGTCGAGGCGCTGGACACCAATGCGCGCGAATTCGGGCTGCATTACTACCCCGTGTCGGACATTCGGCAGGGCATCGTGCATATCGTCGGCCCCGAACAGGGCTGGACTCTGCCCGGTATGACTGTCGTATGCGGCGACAGCCATACCGCCACCCACGGCGCATTCGGCGCGCTGGCACATGGCATCGGCACCTCGGAAGTTGAACATGTTCTGGCAACGCAGACGTTGATTCAGAAAAAATCAAAAAACATGAAGGTCGAGATCACCGGTAAACTTGCGCCGGGTGTCACCGCCAAAGACATCACCTTGGCCGTGATCGGCAAAATCGGTACCGCCGGCGGCACAGGCCATGTCATCGAATATTGCGGCGAGGCGATCCGATCAATGTCGATGGAAGGGCGGATGACCGTCTGCAATATGGCGATCGAGGGCGGCGCGCGCGCCGGGTTGATCGCGCCCGATGAGACCACCTATGAATACGTAAAGGGCCGCCCGCATGCCCCCAAGGGCGCACAATGGGAAGCCGCGCTGGCCTGGTGGAAGACGCTGACGTCCGACGAGGACGCGCATTGGGACAAAGTTGTGACCATCCGCGGCGAAGACATTGCCCCCGTTGTTACCTGGGGCACCTCGCCCGAGGATGTTCTGCCAATCACCGCTGCAATTCCAGCCCCCGAAGATTTCACCGGCGGCAAGATAGACGCTGTACGGCGCAGCTTGGAATACATGGATCTGAAGCCCGGCACCCCGCTGAGCGAAATTGCCATCGACACTGTTTTCATCGGCTCCTGCACCAATGGCCGGATCGAGGATTTACGCGCTGCTGCCGCAATTCTGAAGGGGCGCAAAATCAAGGAAGGCATCCGCGCGATGGTTGTGCCCGGCTCCGGTCTGGTGCGCGCACAGGCCGAGGAAGAGGGTCTGGCCGAGATCTTCACAGAGGCCGGCTTTGAGTGGCGCCTGCCCGGCTGTTCGATGTGTTTGGCGATGAACCCCGACCAGTTGGCACCGGGTGAGCGCTGCGCGGCGACCTCCAACCGTAACTTCGAGGGCCGTCAGGGCCGGGGTGGACGCACCCACCTGCTCAGCCCCGCGATGGCGGCGGCTGCGGCGGTCACCGGACACCTCACGGATGTGCGGGATCTAATTTAAACAGGCTCGGAAAGGGATGAGGACATGAAAGATTGGGTGAAATGGCTTTTGCTGGGCCTTGTGTCAGTGGTGTTCAGTGTCTTCGTGCTAGGCAACGCTGCGTTTGCATCACTGGCGGTGACCACGCTGACCGGCGCGCTATTCGTGTTGAGCGGCGGCTTTCAGATCGTGGGCGGCTTCGCCGCGGAAAGCACGGGCAGCAAAGTGTTCAGTATCCTGCTGGGCGCGCTGATGGTGCTTTTGGGGCTGTCATTCCTGTTCAACCCGCTTGAAGGCGTGATTTCACTGGCGCTTTTGGTGCTGATCCTGCTGGCCGCCAGCGGCGTCATCAGAATCGTGTTCTCATGGCGGATGCGCAGCACGGCATTCTTCTGGCCGATGCTGATCTCGGGGGCGCTTTCGGTTCTTCTGGCGGCATATATTCTAGCGAATTTCGCATCGGTCGGCCCGCAGCTTCTGGGCATCCTGCTGGGCGTGGAGCTTTTGCTAAATGGCGCGGGGCTAATCGTGCTGTCGTTTTTTATCCGCACTCTGGGCCGGATATTGCATAAATAGTCGCCGGCGCACGCGGATTTTCTGGAGATATAGACATGGAAAAATTCACCACTCTCACCGGGATTGCGGCCCCGATGCCGATGATCAACATCGACACCGACATGATCATCCCCAAGCAATTCCTGAAGACGATCAAACGCACCGGGCTGGGCGTCAATCTATTTGACGAGATGCGCTATGACGACGATGGCAACGAGATCCCCGATTTCGTGCTCAACAAACCGCAGTACCGCAATGCCGAGATTCTGATCGCGGGCGAGAATTTCGGCTGCGGGTCGTCGCGCGAACACGCGCCTTGGGCGATCAAGGATTTTGGCATTCGTTGCGTCATCGCGCCCAGCTTTGCGGACATCTTTCACAACAACTGTTTCAAAAACGGCATCCTGCCCATCGCCCTGCCGCAAGAGCAGGTGGACGTGCTGATGAATGACGCCGAAAAGGGCGAAAACGCCCGCATCACGGTCGATCTTGAGGCCCAGACCATCACCACATCCGACGGCGACTCCTTCCCGTTTGAAGTGGACGCATTCAAGAAGCACTGCTTGCTGGAAGGGCTTGATGACATCGCGCTGACCCTTGAGAAACAGGCGTCGATTCAAAGCTACGAATCCCGCAATGCGGTGGAGCGTCCCTGGGTCTAAAGCCTGCATCCGGCTAATCGCATGTTCGCCCTGCTCCGTGCCATGTTGCTGATCGCGCTGCTGCCGGTTCCGCTCGGCGCACAAACCATTCGCGTCGCCAGCTTCAACGCGGCTCTGGGGCGCGACGGGCCGGGGCTGCTGCTGCGCGATATAACAAACGGCAAGGACGATCAGATTGCCGCCGTGGTTGGGGTGATTGCCCACACCGCGCCTGACATTCTGGCGCTGCAAAGCATCGACTGGGACCACGACGGGGCCGCGCTGGCCGCGCTGGCCGCCGTGCTCAGGGATGCCGGGGTCGACTATCCCCATCGCTTCACCGCCCAGCCCAATAGCGGGCTGGCCAGCGATCTGGACCTTGACGGCGACGGGCGGCTTGGCGGCCCCGGCGATGCTCAGGGTTATGGCAATTTCACCGGGCAGAAGGGCATGGCGGTGCTGTCGCGCTATCCGATCCGCACCGGTGAAATCCGTGACCTTTCGCCCCTGTTATGGCGCGATTTGCCCGGCGCGCTGCTGCCCCTCCATGCCGATGGCAGCCCCTTCCCCTCGGCGGCAGCGCAGGCGGTGCAAAGGCTGTCCTATACGGCGCATTGGGTGGTTCCCATCGCCCTGCCCGGCCCGCGCGATCTGACTTTGTTGACGTTCTACGCCAGCCCGCCGGTCTTTGATGGCCCCGAAAAACGAAACCAGCGCCGCAACCACGATGAAATCCTGCTGTGGCAGGCGCTGCTGGACGGCGCGCTGGGGCCGGTGCCGGAAAACGTGGTCCTGGCGGGCGGTGCGAACCTCGACCCCTTCGACAGCGACGGGCAGCGCGACGCCATTCGCCGCTTGCTCGCCGATCCGCGCCTGAAAGACCCCGCGCCTGCCAGCATAGGGGCGGCACTGGCCGCAGATCAGGGCCATCGCGGACCGAATGCGCTGGACACGGTGGACTGGCCCAAAGTCGGGCGACTGCGGGTGGATTATGTCCTGCCCAGCAGCGATTGGCGGGTGAGGGATGCCGGGGTGTTCTGGCCCGCACCTGGCGAACCCGGCCATGACATTGCGCTCGCTGCCAGTCGCCACCGTCTGGTCTGGGTTGATCTGGCACTGGATATTGACCGCCCCGCGCCACCGCGCTAGGCCAACGCAAACAATCCCCAAGGAGAGCCCCGCATGTCCAACCCTTCGCTTCTCATCCTGCCCGGTGACGGCATCGGCCCCGAAGTCATGGTCCAAGTACGCCGCATCATCGACTGGTATGGCGACAAGCGCAGCCTTGCTTTTGACGTGTCCGAAGATCTGGTCGGCGGCGCGGCCTATGACAAGCACGGCACGCCACTACACGACGACACCATGGCCCGCGCGCAAGCGGTTGATGCGGTGCTGCTCGGTTCGGTCGGTGGGCCGCAATACGACGATGTCGATTTCGCACTCAAGCCCGAGCGCGGTCTGCTGCGCCTGCGCAAGGAGATGGACCTCTTCGCCAACCTGCGCCCGGCCCAATGTTTCGATGCGCTGGCGGATTTCTCGTCCCTGAAACGTGACGTGGTTGCCGGTCTCGACATCATGATCGTACGCGAACTGACCAGCGGCATCTATTTCGGTGAACCGCGCGGCATCTTTGAGGAAGACGGCCAGCGCGTCGGGATCAACACCCAGCGCTATACCGAAAACGAAATCGACCGTGTCGCCCGTTCTGCGTTCGAACTGGCCCGCAAACGCGGCAACAAGGTCTGCTCGATGGAGAAGGCCAACGTGATGGAAAGCGGTATTCTGTGGCGCGAAGTCGTACAAAGGGTGCACGATACGGATTATCCCGATGTCGAATTGACCCACATGTATGCCGACGCCGGCGCGATGCAGCTTTGCCGCAACCCCAAGCAGTTCGACGTGATCGTGACCGATAACCTGTTCGGTGACCTGCTGTCGGATGCCGCAGCGATGCTGACCGGAAGCCTGGGCATGCTGCCCTCGGCCAGCCTCGGCGCCCCGATGGCGAATGGCCGCCCCAAGGCGTTGTACGAACCGGTGCACGGCTCGGCTCCCGACATCGCTGGTCAGGGCAAGGCGAACCCGATCGCCTGTATCCTCAGCTTTGCCATGGCACTGCGCTATTCCTTCGATCAAGGTGACGAAGCCGCACGTCTTGAAGCCGCAGTCGAGAAGGTGCTGGCCGACGGTCTGCGCACCGCCGATCTTCTGGGCGAAGAGAACGTCACGCCGGTCTCGACTTCTCAGATGGGCGACGCCATTCTGGCAGCGCTGGATAGCAGCCTATAAACCGCCACCGGTGGACTCATGCGGTGGCTCTTTTCGCGCCACCGCAAACCGGGCAATCCGGGCGCGGTGCGATAGTGAACTTGC
This sequence comes from Pontibaca salina, assembly GCF_016307205.1. Taxonomy (GTDB): domain Bacteria; phylum Pseudomonadota; class Alphaproteobacteria; order Rhodobacterales; family Rhodobacteraceae; genus Pontibaca; species Pontibaca salina. Next base: position 414,967 of record NZ_JAEIJD010000001.1, read on the forward strand.
GGGTCTCACCATAGAGCCCGTCAAAGATCAGCATCTGCCCGCGCAAAACTGTTCCGGCGCCGCTGATCAGTTTCATCGCCTCCAGCGCCATCATCGTGCCGATCACGCCAGGTAACGGCGCGATCACCCCGGCCTCAGCACAAGAGGGGGCCAGACCGGCGGCCGGCGCTTCCGGAAAGATGCACTGATAACAAGGGCCGGAACAGGCGGGATCGAATACGCTCAACTGGCCTTCCCATTGCGACAGAGCGCCCGAGATCAACGGCTTTCCCAGCGCAACAGCGGTGCGGTTGACCAGATAGCGGGTGGCCGAATTGTCGGTTCCATCAAGGATCAAATCATAATCGTCGAACAGGTCGGCGGCGATGTCCTCGCTCAAACGGCGGTGATAGGGGCGCACCGTCACGGCGGGGTTCTGCGCCAGCATCGCGGCCTCGGCCGAAAACACCTTCGGCATGCCGATATCCGCGTCGCGATGAATCACCTGCCGTTGCAGATTGGCGTTCTCGACCGCGTCATCGTCAATCACACCGATAGTGCCAACCCCCCCGGCTGCCAGATACAGCATCGCCGGTGCGCCCAACCCGCCAGCGCCCACCACCAGAACCCGGGCCTGTTTCAGCCGCTTCTGGCCCGGCCCGCCGATCTCGCGCAGCACGATATGACGGGCATAGCGGTCCAGTTCGGTCGCACTGAAACTGGCCGGGGTTTGAGGGCGCTGCTCAGCCGCAGGAGCCGCCACTCGTGCCCGTTTGTGCAGCGCCCGCAGGCCCAGCGCATAGACAAAGCTCAGCGCCGCAAATCCCCCCAGCAACGCCCATGGCACCGGTGAGCCACCGGTCGCTTCGCGCAGGGGATGCCCAACCGGCAGGACAAGCTGAAGCAGCAGGACCACGGCCAGCAGCCCCGCAATCAACTGGCCGCGCTGCCGTCGCGCCACACCCATGACCGCGCCCAATCCCCAGAGCGCCCCCGCCATCAGAAAGACAAGCGCCATCAGCTCGCCCCCGTCGATCCAAATCCGCCTGCGCCCCGCCGCGTGTCATCAAGCTGGTCCACCGACTCGAACCGTGCCTGAACAACCGGTGCCACCACCATCTGCGCAATGCGCATCCCATGCGTCACGACGAACTCCGCTTGCCCCGCATTCATCAGGATCACCCCCAGCGGACCTCGATAATCGCTGTCAATGGTCCCCGGCGCATTGACCAGCGCCACCCCATGTTTCAACGCCAACCCCGACCGGGGCCGGATTTGCACTTCATAGCCTAGCGGTATCGCGATGCGCAAACCGGTCGGCACCAGCGCGCGTGCGCCCGGTTGCAGTGTCACCCGCCCCCGGTCAGGCAGGTTCGCCCGTAAATCCGCGCCCGCGGCCCCAGCCGTTTCATATGCCGGCAAGGCAATGCTGCGGTCGGCCTCAGCGTCATAGGTCACGCGGATTGCTACCATGCGCCGACCCCCTGTTTCTTTCTGGTCATAAATACCCAATAATCCCCGGCCTACTCAGCTGCCCAACGTCTCGGCGATGCGCGCTGCTAGACGCCGGCCCACTTCGGATTTGCTCATCCGTGGCCAAGGTTCGGCATTCTCCTCAGTGACCAAAACCACCGCGTTCTCGCTGCCACCCATGATCCCGGTCTCCGGGCTGACGTCATTGGCCACAATCCAGTCACAGCCCTTACGCCGCCGCTTGGCGGCCGCGTACTCTGTGACGTTTTCGGTTTCCGCCGCGAACCCGATGACAAGCCGGGGTCGCCCCGCGCCCATCTGCGCCACCCCGGCCAGAATGTCGGGATTCTCTTCAAGTTCCAGCACCGGCAGGCCGCCAGCGGTTTTTTTCATCTTGTGATCCGAAGCTGTGGCCACGCGCCAATCGGCAACAGCGGCGGCAAAGACCGCCGCGTCCACTGGCAGCGCCTGTTGCACGGCCTGTTGCATCTCGCGTGCAGTCTGCACCCGCACCACCTGCACGCCCTTGGGCGGCGGCACGTCGGCGGGGCCGGTGACGAACACCACCTCCGCCCCCAGCGCGACCAATGCCTGCCCTAGCGCACTGCCCTGCGCGCCCGAAGAACGGTTGGCGATATAGCGTACCGGATCAATTGGCTCATGCGTTGGGCCGGAGGTCACCAAAACCCGCTTGCCGACCAACGGCCCGGCAGTCAACTCCGCCTCGATCGCGTCAATGATCTGCGCGACTTCGGCCATACGCCCAGGACCATATTCACCGCAGGCCATGCTGCCCGCCTCCGGTCCGACAAAGCGGATACCATCCGCTGCCAGTTGTTCACGATTGCGCTGGGTGGCCGGATGCTCCCACATGCGCACATTCATCGCCGGTGCAATCAGGACCGGTTTATCCGTCGCCATCAACAGGGTCGACGCGAGATCGTTTGCCAGCCCGCCCGCCATCCGTCCCATCATATCGGCGGTGGCCGGCGCGACCACCACCAGATCGGCGCTGCGGCTAAGCTGGATATGGCCCATTTCGGCCTCGTCGGTCAGATCGAACAGGTCGCGATAAACCTTGTGGGCGGCCAGCGCGGAAACCGATAGAGGCTTGACGAACTCCTCGCCTGCACGGGTCAAAACCGGCACGACCTCGGCACCACGATCCCGCAGCCGCCGGATCAGGTCCAGTGACTTATAGGCAGCGATCCCGCCCCCTATGATCAACAATATGCGTTTCTGGGCCAGCATTGCATCGGCTTTCCGGTGTGTTTTCCCGGACCATAAGGCGCACGCCGCGCGTGTGCCAGCGGTTATTCCACCCCCTCCGGCGTGGGCGCGCGGAACCTGTCACAAGGATCGTCACGCTCTACGGGCTTGCTGTCCAAAACCGCATCAAATTCGCCCGCGATCTGCTCGTTTTCGGATTGTCCCACCGCGAAAACCTTTACTTCGGGGCGCACTCGCTTGAGATAGAGCGGAATTCCCCAATCCTTGCGGGCATGGCCGTTACCGGTGATCACCACGACCGGCCCGCCAGTGGCCTGCAGCGCATCGATCACCGCCCGCGCCAAAGCCGCATCGCGCAACCGCTGGATCTCGACCATAGGCGCTAACATCTCAGGTGGCAGAGCATTGCAATGCACCAACTGTTGCAATTCTTCGCGCGAGGTCTGCTCGGCCTTCGGCAAAGGCGCGGTCAGTCCGTAAGCTGCGGCATCGGCTCCGAACGCCGCCGCCACTCCGCCTTCCATTGCGCGCTTGGCCTCCTGCCGCGGCACCATTGCCCCAAATATGCGTGCCTTGGGCGCGGCCAGAAAAATCGGATGATACATGGCAAAATCAGGCCAGCCGCTTTGTGCCCAGCCCAGCTGATCGGCCAGTTTATCGCACTCGGGGATCAGCGCCAGATCGACCATTTGTGCCTCCACCCCGGTCAGCATCTCCCACACCACGGCACTGGGTTGCAACATTTCAACCAATTGCGCCTGATATGTATGGTGGGCCGGATTGTCATGCACCTCGCCCAGAATGACCACATCCGCGCGGGCCGCGGCGGACACTACCTGATCCAAGGACGCCGCCCGTAAGGGGGCGGCGGCAAGCGCAAACAAGGCGGCAGCAATCACGAACTTCATGCTAAAAAATGGTGCACTTCCATGGACTGACTTTCAAGCGATCTGCGCATTTTCTGAAAGGCTGCCGCCTCAAGCTGGCGCACACGCTCCTTGGACAGACTCAATTCGTCGCCCAAGCTTTCCAGCGTCCGCGGTTTATCCAGCAGTTTGCGTTCGCGCACGATAAAGCGTTCACGCTGGCTCAGCTCTGACATCGCGATCAAAAGCCAATCGCGCAGTTGTTCACGATCAAGTTGCTGTTGGACAGTTTCGGCGGCCTGCGCGCTGTCGTCTTCCAGAACATCAATCCACTCGCGCCCCTCATCTTCGGTGGACTGCGTCGCATTCAGGGAAAAATCCGAGCCCGACAACCGTCCGTCCATCATCTCGACATCACGCACCGGCACCCCGACCTCGGTTGAAATCAACTGGTGAAGCTGATGGCGGTCCAAAGACTCGCCCCGTTGTGCCGCTTCGCGTTCAAACCGCGCTTGCACCCGGCGCATGTTGAAGAACAGGGATTTCTGGCTGCTGGTGGACCCGGTACGCACCATCGACCAGTTGCGCATCACATAATCCTGTACGCTGGCCTTGATCCACCAGACTGCATAGGTTGAAAATCGCACCCCGCGGTCGGGGTCGAACTTCTCGGCGGCTTTCATCAATCCCAGCCCGGCCTCTTGAATCAGGTCGTTCATCGGGGCCCCATAGCGGCGAAACTTTGCGGCCATCGAAATTGCCAGCCGCATATAGGCGGTAATCAGACGATGCAGCGCTGCCTCGTCGCGCTCATCACGCCAAGCATAGGCCAGTTCCAGTTCCGTTTCGGCATCCAACAACTCAGCCTTCATTGCCTTTCGCGTGAAAGACATATCCGTCGGTGTGTCTAGTGCCATCCCAGCCCCCTTTCCAATCGACATAATCGCAGCAGCATTTTATGTTGCGCGTCTGTCATGGTTACGTATCGGCCCAACGTCCGGATCACTTAAAGGTTCAATCAAAATGTTGAGTTCGTTGACTTTCGTCCTAGGTGGAGCAGCCTCAGGCAAGTCTGCATATGCCGAGAACCTCATTGAAAATAGCGGACTTTCAATGACTTACCTCGCCACGGCCCAGGGTCAGGACAGCGAGATGCGGGCGAAGATCGCGATCCACGCCAAGCGACGCTCTTCTACTTGGTCGCTGATCGAAGCCCCATTGGATGTCACTGCCGCGCTGGCATCGCTGGAACCCGGCCAAATCTGCTTGTTTGACTGTGCAACCCTCTGGCTGAGCAATCAGATGATGGCAAAAAGGGATCTGACAGAAGCCACCACAGAACTTCTGCAAAGCATCGCGACATGTCGTGCGCCACTGGTCATCGTCTCAAACGAGGTCGGTCAGGGGATCGTGCCGGCCGACGCCATGACGCGGCAATTTCGCGAGGCACAGGGTCGGCTGAATATCGCATTGGCCGCGCGCGCGGACGTGGCGGTGCTGGTGGTCGCGGGTCTGCCGCTGGCGCTGAAAGGCACGCTTCCATGACCCGGCTGCATCTGGTGCGCCACGGGCCAACCCATGCAAGCGGAATGGTTGGCTGGACCGATCTACCGGCCGATCTCAGCGATACCGCCGCGCTGGCGCGCCTGTCTGCGTATCTGCCCGCACAGGCGGTGGTTGTATCATCCGACCTCTGGCGCGCACGCGCCACCGCCGATGCGATTCAGGGCCAGCGCACCCGTTTGCCCCACCAAATCGACCTGCGCGAGATTAATTTTGGGGCGTGGGAGATGCGCCATCACGCCGATGTCGAAGCCGAAACCCCCGATCTAATCCGCGCCTACTGGGATCAGCCCGGCACGCCCGCCCCCCCCGGTGGAGAAAGCTGGAATCAGATAAGCGCCCGTGCCAATCGGGCGATCGACGCGCTGATTGCCGCTCATCCCGAACAGGATTTGATCGTGGTCGTCCATTTCGGTGTCATCCTCACGCAGCTTCAGCGCGCACTCGCTATCCCGGCGCGCAAGGCTTTCGCGCATCGCATCGACAATCTGTCGGTGACTCGGATCAGCCTCGGCCCCAAAGGCTGGCAAACCGGCGCAATAAATCTTTTGCCCTGAGGGTCAGGCATTTGATCGCTCTTTGCGCCTCTCGGCTCGGCCGCGTTAACGATTCTTAAACGCCTTGCCGGATAGCCGTTAACCGATGGTGTCACTGGGGAGAGGGAATGGTCGCGCGCGCCTATACCGTTGCGTTCCAGGGCGTTGAGGCCCGTCTGGTCGAGGTACAATGCGCTATTAGCCCAGGCTTACCGGCTTTTTCCGTTGTCGGACTGCCGGACAAGGCCGTTTCCGAGGCGCGCGACCGCGTCCGCAGCGCGTTCAGTTCGATGGCCATCGCCCTGCCCTCACGCCGCATCACCATCAACCTGTCGCCCGCGGATCTGCCCAAAGAGGGCAGCCATTTCGATCTGCCCATCGCGCTCGCATTGCTGGCAGCGCTGGAAATTGTTCCCGCCGACTCTGCCGAGAACACTGTCGCGTTGGGCGAACTATCGCTTGATGGCTCCTTGGTGCCCGTGCTGGGGGCACTGCCCGCCGCCATGACCGCAGCCGAACAAAACCATGTGCTGCTCTGCCCGCGGGCCTGTGGGGCCGAGGCCGCCTGGGTCGGTGCGGCGCAGGTGATCGGAGCGCAAACGCTGGGCGATGTGGTGCGCCATTTCACTGGACAGTCGCCAATTCCCCCAGCCCAGCCGGGCGAGGTCGTGCTGCCCTCCAGCGACCGCGACTTGCGCGACGTCAAAGGTCAGGAACGCGCAAAACGTGCGCTTGAAATCGCCGCCGCCGGACGGCACCACCTGATGCTGGTCGGCACGCCGGGCTCGGGGAAATCCATGTTGGCGGCGCGAATCCCAGGCATCTTGCCCCCGCTGACCCCGAGTGAGGCGTTGGAAACATCGATGGTCCATTCGCTTTGCGGCTTGTTGGACGAGGGTGGTATCAGCCGGACGCGTCCCTTTCGCGAGCCTCATCACACTGCGTCGATGGCGGCTATCGTTGGCGGTGGGCGCAACGCCAAACCGGGCGAGATCAGTCTGGCACATAATGGTGTGTTGTTCATGGACGAATTTCCGGAATTCGCCCGCGGTGTTCTGGAAACGCTGCGCCAGCCCATCGAAACCGGCGAGGTCATGATTGCGCGCGCCAATGCGCATGTAAAATATCCCTGCAAATTCATGCTGATGGCAGCCGCCAACCCATGCAAATGCGGGTATCTCTCAGATCCTGCCCGCGCCTGCGCCCGGGTGCCGGCCTGTGGCGACGATTATTTGGGCCGGATTTCGGGGCCGCTCATGGACCGTTTCGACCTGCGCCTTGAAGTGCCTCCGGTCGGTTTTGTCGATCTTGGCTTGCCCCCCAGCGGCGATAATTCGGCCACGGTCGCCGCACGTGTTGCCGCCGCACGTTCCGTTCAGGCCGACCGGTACGGCACCGCATCTGGCTTGCGCCTGAACGCCGACGCCGACGGTAAGGTGTTGGATCAAGTCGCCATTCTGGATGCGGAGGGGCGCGCCCTGCTGGCCCGTGCCTCTGAACGATTCGGATTGTCGGCGCGCGGCTATCACCGGGTTCTGCGGGTGGCGCGTACGATCGCCGATCTGGAAGGCGAACCTGATGTGCGCCGCCCGCATATAGCCGAAGCGCTCAGCTATCGCTTGAGCGCGACGGTTGCCGCTTGATCCTCTGTCCTAGTTCCGCGAGCGTCGCGTCCGCTTCGGGCAAAAGGCGTTGAAATAGCGGCCAAACGTGTGGGAGGCCATGCGCCACCTGCAGGTGTACCTCGACACCCTGCTTGCGCAGCCGAGCAGCCATGCGGATGCTGTCATTGTGCAAGATTTCCTATCTCCCACATATAACCGGACTGCCGCGAAGTGGCCCAAGGTAGACCCGTGCACGGGTTTCAAATGCGGTGCGCAGCTTGTCGGGATCTCGCGCACGGGTAAGGCAGGGCTTTCGAACTGGCGCACAAGGCCGTTCAGCACCCGCCGCTGTCCCGTCACGGCTTGGCGACACGCGCCTCAACCGCATCCCAGATAGCACCTGCAACATTTATGTCGTCGAAGCGCTCCAATTCCTGAATGCCGGTGGGCGAGGTCAGGTTGATTTCGGTCAGCCAGTCGCCGATCACATCAATCCCTACGAAAACTTGCCCCTTTTCGCGCAAGAGCGGCCCGATACGGGCGCAGATCTCGCGATCGCGCTCGCTCAGAGCGATCTTTTCAGGACGTCCCCCGACATGCATGTTCGAGCGCACCTCGCCCTTGGCGGGAACCCGGTTGATTGCGCCGACAGCCTCGCCATCGACAAGGATCACCCGCTTGTCGCCTTTTTGTACCGCTGGCAGAAATTTCTGCACGATCAGCGGCTCACGAGAAAATCCCGTGAATAATTCGTGCAGAGATGTGAGATTGCGGTCACTTTCATCCAGCCGGAACACGCCGGCACCGCCGGCCCCGTAAAGCGGTTTCAGAATGATATCGCCGTGACGCGCCTTGAATTCGCGAATCGTCTCCAGATCGCGGGCGACGGTGGTGGGCGGTGTGAGATCAGGAAAATCCAGCACCATCAGCTTTTCCGGGTAATTGCGCACCCAGAAAGGATCATTGACCACCAAGGTTTGCCCGGCCAGCCGGTCGAGAATATGGGTTGCAGTGATGTAGTGCATGTCGAACGGAGGATCCTGACGCAGCCAGACCACGTCCATTTCCGCCAGATCAATCTTGCGCATGTCGCCCAGTATGGCGGGTTTATCGCGGACCCGTTGAACCTGCATTTCGTGGCCACGGGCGGTTATCCGCCCCTCTTCATAGGCAAGATGGTCGGGTTCATAATAGAATAACTGATGCCCGCGCGCCTGTGCCTCTTCGGCGAGACGAAACGTGCTGTCAGCGTCAATATCTACGGCCCCGACCGGATCCATCTGAAAGGCGATCTTCATGGCAGCTCTCTCCATCATTTGGGGTGGATACATGCCGCAGCCACACAGAGGGTTCAATGACGATCAGCGTTGCCTATGATTCGCCAAAGGCGTTTTCGACGATCCGCATCGCGCCGCCCCCATCCACCAGCGCCACGTCAAAGCGCATATTGGTCAATTGCCCAAAGCCGCGCTCGTCAAGATAAGCCTGCGCCGATAAACAGATCCGTTGCATCTGGCGGGCACCCAGACGCTCTGCTGCGGCTGCGAAGCTGCGGCTTTTCTTGACCTCAATAAAAACCAATTCTTCGCCATCTCGGGCGATCAAATCGATTTCTCCACCACCCCCCCGCCAGCGACGATCCAGCAGCGCATAACCGCGACCTTCGTAATTGCTTGCCACGCTGTTTTCCGCCGCCAGACCCGCGTGATAGGCGGCCTGTCCGCGATTAACCGCAACGGATTGCATCACATCATTCCTTTCCCAAGGTCAGCGCCAGCTGATAAATGCGGCGGCGCGGCACATCATGCATTTTTGCCACCATATCCGCCGCGTCCTTGACCGAATGCGCCTTCAAGGCTTCTTTCAGATCCGTTTCTAGATCGATTTCCTTAACATTCGGCAAACTTCCGCGATCAACCACCAGCACCACTTCGCCCTTAATATTGACCCCGGCCAGTGCCTCAGCCAGCTCTCGCAGCGGGGCGCGGCGAATTTCCTCGAATTTCTTAGTCAGCTCGCGGCACATTGCCGCCGATCGCTCCGCGCCCAGTGTCTCCGCCATATCGGCGAGGCTGGCCGCGACGCGTCTGGGCGATTCGTAAAAAACCAGCGTGCCGGGCACCGTGCGCAAGGTTTCCAGCCTGGCGCGGCGCGCAGCGCGCGCATTCGGTAGAAATCCGGCGAAAAAGAACGCATCGGTAGGCAGACCCGCGAGAGTTAGCGCAGTCAGAACCGCCGACGGCCCCGGCGCGGCTGTCACTACATGACCGGCCTCGGCGGCGGCGCGGGCAAGGTCGTAACCGGGGTCAGCGATCAGCGGCATTCCTGCCTCAGATGCATAGGCCAGCGAGCGGCCATCGGCCAGCGCAGCAAGCAGATTCTCACGCGCTGCCGCCCCACTATGATCATGATAGGAAACGATTTTCCGCCCCTCAAGGGGAACAGCGTGGATCTCCATCAAGCGGCGCAGGCTGCGGGTGTCTTCGGCGGCGATCACATCGGCTGAGGCCAGCACATCAAGCGCGCGCAGAGTGATGTCGCGGGCGGTACCGATCGGCGTAGCGACAAAGTAAAGCCCCGGAGGCAATATGACCTTTTTGTAATTCAATGCTGGACCCGACTCTTGTGACGTCTATTATCCGACTGCAACGAAAACGCGGTGCAAGGCCGCCGGATATCGGAGATTATCATACATGGTTGCCGCTTTTAACCCTGCCCGCAAGCTCGCACTGTATTGTCTGGCTTTGCTCTCTGGGCTGCTTGTGTCAGCGTGTGACAACATCGGTATGCCAAGCACTGGCCCGGCAGTCGATAGGGGTCAACCAGTCACTGTTGCGCTTCTGGTGCCGCGCAATTCGGGGCAACCGGGCGATGCCATTTTGGCGCAGAGCCTGGAAAACTCAGCTCGTATGGCGATTGCTGATCTGGGCGGCAATCCGCGGATCGATCTGCGGGTCTATGATACTGCGGGCAGCGCCGCAATGGCGGCGGCGCAGGCAACCAAAGCGGTGGACGAAGGGGCAAGTATCATCCTCGGCCCGGTCTATGCCGAGGCAGCCAACGCGGCCGGTCTGGCCGTGCGCAACCGCAATGTGAACGTCCTGTCATTCTCCAACAACGCCACCATTGCTGGGGGCAACGTTTTCGTACTTGGACCGACCTTCGAAAACGCCGCCATGCGGCTGGCACGCTACGCGGCGGATCAGGGCAAACGCAATATCGTGGTTGTGCATGGCAAGAACTTGACAGGTCAGATGGGCTATGCGGCGATCCAGCGGGCGATGGCCTCGACTTCGGCGCGGATGGCCGGTGATGTTTCCTACGACGTCTCGCAGCAAGGGGTGATTGCTGCGGTGCCGAGGGTGCGGGAAATGGTTTCGAACACCGGTGCCGACGCCGTATTCTTTACCTCGACCACCGCCGGTGCCCTGCCGATGTTCGCGCAACTACTGCCCGAGGCCGGCGTTACTTCCGACAGCACGCAATTCATCGGCCTGACCCGCTGGGACATTCCGCCCCAGACCCTGTCGCAGCCGGGGGTGCAAGGCGGATGGTTCACATTACCCGATCCGGGCCGGATGCAATCGTTCACGGCACGCTATTCCGCCGCCTATGGCGGTGCACCGCATGCTATCGGCGGGTTGGCTTATGACGGAATCGCGATAGTTGGCGCTCTGGTCGGGAACGGCAAAGCCAATACGCTAAGCGCTGCTGCCCTCACCCAAGGCGCTGGTTTTGAGGGCGTTGGCGGTGTCCTGCGCCTGCGTGGCGACGGCTCCAATGAGCGCGGCCTGGCAGTGGCCACGATCCAGAACAAGCAGGTTGTCGTGATCTCTCCAGCTCCAAGAAGCTTCTCGGGTGCCGGCTCCTGAGCCGACCCTGTTTTGTCTGAACCCACCCGCGCCTGCCGGGTCTCTGATCTGCGAGGCGGCGGAGATCTTAGACCCATGCGCGGTGCGCGCGGAAATCTCTGCGGCCGTCGAAAACGCTCCGGATCACGCCGCGATACGGGCGCAGGCCACACGCATCCTGCTTGCCGCGCGTGACGCCGGGCGCGAGGCGATTGCCAACGCCTATGCGGCAGCGCCCCAGGCTTCACGATCTCTGACACGATCCTACACATGGTTGGCGGACGGGATTGTTGCCACGGCTTTGCACGTAGCAACCACCCACCTGCATCCTCTGGCCAATCCCACCGCCGGCGAGCGCTTGGCGGTGATCGCCGTGGGTGGATATGGGCGCGGCGAGATGGCGCCATTTTCCGATATAGACCTCCTGTTCCTGATCCCCTGCAAACTCACTGCATGGACAGAAAGCGTCATCGAATCGCTGCTGTATATGCTTTGGGATCTCCAGCTAAAGATCGGCCACGCAACCCGGACCATCGAAGATTGCATCCGCCTGGGCACCGAAGATTTCACCATCCGCACCACCCTGTTAGAACACCGCTTCGTGGCCGGTGATCTCAAACTTTCGGAAAGCCTTGACCGTCGGCTCGTCAAAGACCTGTTCACCGGAACGGAACGTGATTTTGTCGTCGCCAAACTGGATGAACGCCAAAAGCGCCACGCGCGATACGGTCAGCGGTATCGGGTCGAGCCCAATGTAAAAGAGGGCAAGGGCGGCTTGCGCGATCTGCAATCGCTGTTCTGGATTGCGAAATACATATACAGTGTCCAGAATTCTCGCGAACTTATCGACCTGGGGCTTTTTCTGCCCGACGAATATGACAGGTTCCTCAAAGCCGAAACCTTTCTGTGGTCGGTTCGCGCCCATCTGCACCTGATTTCAGACCGCGCAAACGAACAACTGACTTTCGACCAACAGGTCGCGGTCGCCAAACGGCTTGGCTACAGCGACAGCGCCGGACGGCGCGGCGTGGAAATTTTCATGCAGGATTATTTCCGGCAAGCGACTGCAGTGGGTGACCTGACGCGCATTTTCCTGACCAAGCTTGAAGCGGCACATGTCAAACCCGAACCACTGCTCGCGCGGGGCTTTCGCCATCCTCCGCCAATCAGGCCCGAATACACCGTCATTCACAACCGGCTTGGAATTGCCGATCCGGATGAATTTCTGTCCGACAAGCTGAACCTTCTGCGCCTGTTCGAAGAAGGTCTGCGCACCGGTATGTTGATCCATCCGGATGCGATGCGCTTAGTGGTCAGCAATCTGCATCTGATCGACGACGAGATGCGCAACGACCCCGTTGCCGGGCGCATCTTTCTGGATCTGCTGCTCAGGCACGGCAACCCCGGACGGGCCTTGCGGCGGATGAACGAGCTTGGGGTTCTGTCGGCATTCTTGCCCGAGTTTGAACCGATTGTCGCGATGATGCAGTTCAATATGTATCATAGCTATACTGTGGACGAACACACGATCCAATGCGTTGCTACGCTGGCCGAGATCGAAAAAGGCGAACTGATCGAAGATCTGCCAATCGCGTCGGGCATCCTCAAGGAAGGGCTTAATCGCCGTGTGCTCTATGTCGCGCTACTGTTGCACGATATCGCCAAGGGACGGCCCGAGGATCATTCTATCTTGGGGTCGCGGATCGCGCGGCGGGTGGCGCCGCGCCTTGGACTGAGCAGATCCGAAAGCGAAACCGTGGAGTGGCTGGTGCGCTATCACTTGCTGATGTCGGACATGGCACAAAAGCGCGACATCTCGGATCCGCGCACGGTGCGCGACTTCGCCAAGGCGGTAACAACCGTCAGCCGCCTTGATTTGCTGACCGTGCTCACGGTTTGCGATATACGCGCCGTCGGACCAGATACCTGGAACAACTGGAAGGCAACGCTGCTGCGCGAGCTTTACCGCCAGACCCGCTACGCGCTTGAGACCGGCATGGAAGCTCTCAACCGCACCAATCGCAGCTCCGAGGCCCACGCGGCCTTGCGCGCCGCCCTGCCAGACTGGCCGGAAACGGCGTTAAATCGCGAAATTGCTCGCCACTATCCGCCCTATTGGCAAGGGCTGCAGGTTTCCGCGCATGTCGAATTCGCCGAGATGCTGCGCGAGTTAGAGGCTTCACAAGACCCCGAGCAAGTTCTGATCCGTCTGCACCCCGACGAAGACCGCGACGCGACGCGCGCCTGTTTCGTCTTGGCAGATCATCCCGGCATCTTCTCCCGTCTGGCGGGCGCGCTCGCTCTGGTGGGGGCCAATGTGGTCGATGCCCGCAGCTATACCAGTAAGGACGGCTATGTGACCGATGCGTTCTGGATTCAGGACGGGGACGGCAACCCGTTCGAGGTTGACCACCTGCCCCGTCTCAGCCGCATGATCCACAAGACGCTAAAGGGCGAGATCCTGCCCCGCGATGCCTTTCGCACGCGTGACCGCATGAAGAAGCGCGAAAAAGCATTCAATGTTCCGACCCATATCACCTTCGACAATGAAGGGTCAGAGATTTACACCATCATCGAAGTCGATACCCGCGACCGCCCCGGGCTGCTTTATGATCTCGCGCGCACACTTGCGGCGGCCAATGTCTATATTTCGAACGCCGTCATCGCCACCTATGGCGAACAGGTGGTCGATACGTTTTATGTCAAAGATGTATTCGGCTTGAAATACCACAGCCTCCCCAAACAGAAGGTGCTTGAGGAAAAACTGCGCAAAGCCATTATCGAGGGCGCCGCACGCGCCGATCGCTGACGCAATTCCTATACAGTAACGCACCGAGCAATAGGTGACTGGCGGGCCATTTGGCACAGTTAGCAATTGCAGCCTTACCGTACAGCCGCTAGGCCCTTCCTAAAGGCTTGAACCATCGAAAGGGCCGCTGCGGTGAAGCCAATCCAGTTGATGTCCGGTTTTCTGACGGTTGGCATGTGGACGCTTTTATCGCGTGTTCTCGGGTTTCTACGCGATGCGATGATCCTCGCATTTTTGGGCACCGGGCCGTTATATGAAGCCTATGTGGTGGCATTCCGCCTGCCCAACATGTTTCGCCGCTTTTTCGCCGAAGGGGCGTTCAACATGGCCTTTGTGCCGATGTTTTCGCGCAAGCTGGAGACCGGGGAGGACGCACAGGAATTCGCGGAGAATGCGTTTTCCGGTTTGGCCGGGGTTCTGATCCTGCTGACGCTGGCGGCGCAGGTCTTGATGCCGTGGTTGGTATTTGCCTTGGCCAGCGGCTTTGTCGGTGAAGAGCGGTTCGATTTATCGGTCGAGTTCGGGCGCATCGCGTTTCCCTATATCCTGTTCATATCGCTCGCCGCATTGCTGTCTGGCATCTTGAATGCGACCGGCCGTTTTGCAGCAGCAGCGGCGGCGCCGGTTCTGCTGAATGTCCTGCTGGTGTCGGCCATGGCGGTAGCGGCGTTTCTGGGCGGCGACGTGGCCCGGGCGCTGGTCTGGGGCATTCCAGTCGCTGGCGTTGCGCAATTGGCGCTGGTTTGGATCGCCGCCTCGCGGGCCGGGTTCACCTTGCACATTCGTCGCCCGCGGCTGACCGGCGATTTGCGCCGGCTTGTGCGCATCGCCATCCCCGCCGCGCTGGCCGGTGGGGTGGTGCAGGTCAATCTGCTCGTCGGGCAGCAGGTCGCCAGTTATTTCGACAAGGCCGTTGGCTGGCTTTACGCGGCGGATCGCCTGTATCAATTGCCGCTTGGCGTGGTCGGTATTGCCATCGGCGTCGTGCTTTTACCGGACCTTTCGCGCCGCCTTGCCGCCGAAGACGACATTGGTGGCCGCCATGCCCTCAGCCGGGCGGGCGAGGTTTCGCTGGCGCTGACGATACCGTCGGCGGTGGCTTTGGTGGTGATCCCACTGCCGCTGGTTTCGGTTCTGTTCGAGCGCGGCGCGACCACCGCTGCCGACAGTGCCGCGATTGCACTGGCGGTAGCGATTTACGGATTGGGCCTGCCGGCATTCGTGTTGCAAAAGATCCTGCAGCCGTTGTTTTTCGCTCGTGAGGATACGCGCTCGCCGTTTCACTATGCGCTGTGGGCGATGGCGATCAACGCTGGCATTGCCATCGGATTGGCCCCGGTGCTTGGTTGGTTTGCACCCGCCATCGCCACAACGCTGGCGGGCTGGGGCATGGTCGCACTGCTGCTGCGCGGCGCCCGCGCGATGGGCGATGTGGCGCGATTCGATGCGCGGTTCGCCAGCCGGATCTGGCGGATTTGTCTGGCCTCCGCAGTGATGGGGGCGGCGCTGTGGGGGGCGGCGCAGATCCTGCACCCGGCGCTGAACACCGCCGGCTTACGCTATCTGGCTCTGATCGGCCTCGTCGCGGTGGGGATTGTCGTATATTTTGGCATTGGCCAGATGATCGGCGCGTTCCGCTTGGCCGAGTTCAAAGCCGTCATGCGCCGCCGCCAGCCGTCTTAATCGTGGCGGATCTTCCCCAGCACCCGTGCCCAGCCACCCGGTGACACGACGAATGACATCGCAAAGCCAGTGACGAAACCGGCCAGATCCGCGACCCAGTCGCTCTGCACATCGAAAAACAGCCCGAACAGCAGTTGAATTCCCATCAGCACCGCAATCAGCATGAACGCGCGGGCCTGATTTGCGCCGATATTGGCCAGCGAACGGGCCAGCAGATAAGTAAAGGCACCGATCATGCCATAGACGGGCGCGAAACCTCCGATCAATGGCACCGGATCGTTCAGGAACAGTGCATAGGCCAGCGCGCCGCCGATCCCCGAAACCACAAAAATGCCAAGCGTTGCGATCTGGCCAAAAGCTTCGGCAACCATCTTGCCCATCGCCAGCAGCATCACCCCGACAAACAGTGCGTGGCTGAAAGATGCGTGCACGAAGGGATAGGTGAGAAACCGCATGAGCTGCGACAGTGGCCAGTGGTTATTGGCCAGCATCCAGTCAAAGATATTGCCGGAAAAGGCATAAGTCTGAAATGCGGACAGCCTCCAGCCTGCGGCGCCGGGTCCACCGATCAAATTGCGCGTGCCCAGTTGGAATGCGATCTCAATCCCGACGATCATCAAAAACAGCGCTGCCACCACCGGCGGCAGAGGATTAACTGCGGAATTATTGCCGTTCATCTGCCCGGTCTCCTTGCTGGCGCCGGTTGCGCGCCGGTTGACGATATGTGGTGCCATGGGTAAGCGAGACAGACAGAATTTTCCAGATGGGAGTTTCCCCATGGCCGAGGCCAGTTTCACCCCGCGCGTGTTTTCAGGTGTCCAGCCTTCGGGCGATCTGCATTTGGGGAACTATCTGGGCGCGATTCGCCGTTTTGTCGAGGTGCAAGATACGGGGGTCGAAACCATCTATTGCATGGTTGACCTGCATGCGATCACGGTCTGGCAGGATCCGGCGGACCTTGCGCGCAGCACACGCACCCTTTGCGCCGGTTATCTGGCCGCCGGGATCGATCCGCAAAAATCGATCCTGATCAATCAGAGCCAAGTACCGGAACATGCGCAATTGGCGTGGATTTTCAACTGTGTCGCGCGTATGGGCTGGATGCAGCGGATGACCCAGTTCAAGGACAAAGTGGGCAAGAACGCACAGAATGCCTCGCTCGGGCTGTTTGCTTATCCGGCGCTGATGGCCGCCGATATTCTGATCTATCACGCCACCCATGTGCCGGTTGGCGAGGATCAGAAACAACATGTCGAACTGACCCGAGATATTGCCGCGAAGTTCAACCACGACTACGACGTCGATTTCTTCCCGATGACCGAACCGGTGATCGAGGGGGCCGCGACGCGGGTCATGTCTTTGCGCGACGGTTCGAAAAAAATGAGCAAATCCGACCCGTCGGACGCCAGCCGGATCAACATGATGGATGATGCCGACACCATCGCGAGAAAGATTCGTCGCGCGAAAACCGATCCCGACGCCCTGCCTTCGGAAGTCGCCGGACTGGAAGAGCGCCCCGAAGCGCGCAATCTGGTCAACATCTATGCCGGCTTGAACGATCAGAGCGTCGATCAGGTGCTGGAAGAAGTTGGCGGCCGCCAGTTTTCCGAGTTCAAGCCGATGCTGGCAGAACTGGCAGTGTCTAAACTGGCCCCCATATCGACCGAGATGACGCGCCTGTTGGCCGATCCGGGCGAAATCGATCGGATACTTGCCAGCGGTGCCCAGCGCGCCCGTGCGATCACCGCGCCAATCCTTGCGCGCACCTACGAAATCGTCGGGATGGTCGGCCCGGTCTGACCGCGCAAACGCTCACCACAATCGGTTGACCAGCCGCATGCGGGACTGGACGTCGGGGGCAATCCTGCCCTACTCTAACCTTGCATGAGATGAGGACGACGCGGTGGCAATCGGCAGCAATATCCGCACATGGTTTGACGACGGATGGCACGATGGCGACGCGATGATCATGTCTGCTGCCGATCACGGCGCGTGGCTAGGCACCACGGTATTTGACGGTGCCCGCCTTGTTGATGGGCTGACCCCCGATCTAGAGGCCCATTGCGCCCGTGCCAACCGTTCGGCCAAGGCCCTGATGTTGACGCCCACGATTAGCACCGAAGATATGGTCGCGATCACGCGCGAGGGGCTGAAAGCATATGGCAAAAGGGCGGCAGTTTACATCCGCCCGATGTACTGGGGCATTGATGGCGACCCCTCGGCCATCATCCCCAGCCCGGAAAAAACCGGCTTTGCCATCAGCCTTGAAGAAGTTCCCATGCCCCCGCCCGAGGCCTCGGTGACGCTGACGCGCACAAGGTTTCGTCGCCCGGTTCTGGACTCCTCGGTGGTGAATGCCAAGGCCGGGTGTCTTTACCCAAACAACGCCCGGATGCTGGCCGAAGCCCGCGCCAAGGGGTTTCACAATGTCTTAGCCACCGACGCCTTGGGAAATGTCGCCGAAACCGCCACCACCAACGTTTTTATGGTCAAGGATGGCGAAGTTTTTACCCCAATTGCAAACGGCACCTTTTTGGCCGGCATCACCCGTGCGCGCCATATTGGCAACATGCGCGCCGACGGCATAAAGATGCATGAAGCAGTGCTAGGCTATCATGATTTCGACACCGCGGACGAGATTTTCGTGACAGGCAACATGGCCAAGATCACACCGGTCACCGCATTTGACGATGTGCAATATCCGGTCGGACCAGTTACCAAGCGTGTCCGCGATCTGTATTGGGACTGGGCCGCATCGACCGGCTGAGCGGCAACGAGTCGGTTGCCTGCATCTGCGGCATCGGGCATCTTACTTTTCAGAACGCAAAGGGGGATCGATGCGCAAATTTCTGGTCGTGCTCGATGACAGCCGCGAATGTCTGAACGCCATGCGGTTTGCTGCCATGCGCGCCGCCAATAGCGGTGGCGGTGTCACGATTTTGTCGATCATCCCCCCGGAAGAGTTCAACCATTGGATCGGCGTGGCCGAAGTCATGCATGAAGAAGCGCGCGAGCGGATCCGCGCACATTTCGAAGTCTTCGCCAAATGGATGCGCGACAAACAGGGCGTGGACCCGGAACTGGTCATCCGCGAAGGCGAACCGGTGCCCGAGTTGCTGGCCCAGATCGAAGAAGATCCGGACATTGGCGTGTTGGTGTTAGGCGCCGGTGAGGACAAGAACGGACCCGGGCCGCTGGTCACGCAATTGACGCGCGGTGCCGGATCACTGCCCATTCCCATCACCATCGTGCCGGGACATCTGAGCAAGGAAAAGCTGATCGAGATCACCTGAGCGCACCTCGTGCGTCAGTTTAGAACCATTCCAATCCTTGACTTGCACCCCCCTTGGGCGCATATCGGGCGGGAAACGCATGGAGGCTCCAGATGTTCATCCAGACCGAATCCACCCCGAATCCGGCAACGCTCAAGTTTCTGCCCGGTCAGACTGTGCTTGAGGCGGGAACCGCTGATTTCCCCGCTCCCGATACGGCGGACAAATCGCCGCTCGCCAAACGGATCTTTTCGGTCGATGGCGTCGCGGGCGTTTTTCTTGGCCATGACTTCGTCACTGTCACCAAGGGCGATGCGACGGAATGGGATCATGTGAAACCGGCCATTCTGGGCGCCATCATGGAACATTTCCAATCTGGTGCGCCAGTGATGGATGCCGACCACACCGCCACCTCGGGCCATGCCGAGCACAGCGGCGAAGACGCTGAAATCGTCGATCAGATCAAGGAACTGCTGGACAGCCGCGTGCGCCCTGCCGTGGCACAGGACGGTGGCGACATCACCTTCCACGGCTTTGATCGCGGCGTGGTCTATCTGCACATGCAGGGCGCATGCGCGGGTTGCCCGTCGTCAACCCTGACACTGAAAATGGGGATCGAGAATCTACTGCGCCACTATATTCCCGAAGTGACCGAAGTGCGCCCGATCGCAGTCTGACACCTGATGACGCAACCGCCTCTGATCCTTGGTTTCGACACATCGGCCGCGTTTTGCGCGGCCGCTTTGTTGCGGGGCGACACAGTTCTGGCCACCCGGCACGAGGACATGGCGCGCGGGCAGGCCGAACGGCTGATTCCCCTGCTTGAGGAGCTTCTCGCGGAGGTTGATACCACGTGGCGGGATCTTTCGGCGCTGGGGGTCGGTATCGGGCCCGGCAATTTTACCGGCATCCGCATCGGTGTTTCGGCAGCGCGGGGGCTGGCATTGGGTCTTGCCATTCCAGCCGTCGGCGTCAGCGGATGCGAAGCCCGCGCATTGCTGGCACCAGGCCAGAGCGTCGCGATTCCCGCCCCGCGCGATCAGATTTTTCTTTGCGATAACGCCAATCCTGCAAACACACCCCGTCTGATGCCGCGCGAAACGGCGGGGGATATCTTG
The DNA here is from genome assembly GCF_016307205.1 of Pontibaca salina. Classification (GTDB taxonomy): domain Bacteria; phylum Pseudomonadota; class Alphaproteobacteria; order Rhodobacterales; family Rhodobacteraceae; genus Pontibaca; species Pontibaca salina. Next base: position 434,951 of record NZ_JAEIJD010000001.1, read on the forward strand.
TCGGAAAGCGCGCCGCAGGGCTTGGCCGAGGCAATCTGTCGGGTCGCTGCTACCCGTTGGCAAACGCGTCCGCCTGCCCCCGCGCCGCTTTATGTGCGTCCCGCCGATGCCGCGCCATCGCGTGATCGCCCGCCCGTGTTGCTAGATTGATCACACCGGCACAGATGGCGGCAATCCACGCTGCCACCTTTATCGATTCCCGCAGTTGGAGCGCCGCAGAGTTTGCCGGTCTTCTAGACACCCCCGGCTGCTTTGTCTGTGGCGATGAGACGGCATTCGCCCTTGTTCGCGTCACGCTGGACGAAGCCGAATTGCTGACCATCGCGACCCACCCTGAGTACCGTCGCATCGGCCTTGGCCGGGCGTTGATGAATGTCTGGCACACCCGCGCCGTCCAATTGGGCGCGCGCCGCGCCTATCTCGAGGTTGCTGCCGACAACGTGCCGGCGCTGACGCTTTATTCGGCCTGTGGTTACACGATTGCGGGCCACAGACGCAGATATTACGCGCGCCCAGATGGCGGCACACCGGTCGATGCAACCGTGATGACACGCCCCTTGCCCTGATCCGCCGCGCCCTGCCCCTCGACCGGTTGCCGGAAACATGCGATCACAATATAGATCTTTAGATGTGGTAAGGTTTAGGAACTGCCATGCAAATTTACCTGCCCATCGCCGAAGTATCGGTTAACGCCTTTCTCCTTCTCGGATTGGGCGGCATCGTCGGCCTGCTTTCGGGAATGTTCGGTATCGGCGGCGGCTTTCTGATGACGCCACTTCTGTTTTTTATCGGCATACCGCCGGCGGTCGCTGTTGCCACCGGGGCGAACCAGATCGTCGCGTCATCGTTTTCGGGGGTTATGACGCATTTTCACAAACGCACCGTCGATCTCAAGATGGGCTCGGTATTACTGGCCGGCGGCCTGATCGGCGTGGCGGTTGGTATGGTGGTGTTCAACTACCTCAAGAGTCTGGGCCAGGTCGATTTACTTGTGCAACTTTTCTATGTCGTATTTTTGGGGTCTGTCGGCATTTTGATGTTCGTCGAAAGCATAAATGCATTTCGGAAAAGCCGCCGCATTGGGGCAAATCCTCCGACGCGTCGCCGTCAGCGCAATTGGGTGCATGTCTGGCCGTTCAAAATGCGGTTTCGCACTTCCGGTCTCTATATCTCGGCGATCCCGCCGCTAATGATCGGTTTCGCCGTGGGCATTCTGGCAGCAATCATGGGGGTCGGCGGCGGGTTCATCATGGTTCCCGCGATGATCTATATTCTGGGGATGCCGACCAAGGTCGTGGTGGGCACCTCGCTATTCCAGATCATCTTTGTCGCGGCTTTTACCACGCTTTTGCACGCCAGCACCAACTATACGGTCGATGTCGTTCTGGCGGTACTGCTTTTGTTAGGCGGCGTGATCGGCGCTCAGTTCGGCACACAAGTCGCAGTGCGCCTGAAACCCGAATTTCTGCGCGTCCTTTTGGCCGGGCTGGTCATCGTCGTCTGTAGTAAGCTGGCGCTCGATCTGCTTATTCAGCCAAGCGAGCTCTACTCGCTTTCGGCCTCTGGCAAGGATTGATCTGGTGCACCGGTTTTTTATCCTATGTCTGGCAATGCTTCTACCGAGCTTCGCGCATTCGGAAGAGGTCGTCATGGGTCTTTCCGACACTCAGGTCTCGATCAACACCAGTTTTACCGGTTCGCAGATTCTGATCTTTGGAGCGGTCAAACGCGAAGCACCCATTCGCGCCGATGCGCCGCTGCACGTGGTCATCACGGTTGAAGGGCCCAAACAGCGGGTAACCGTGCGGCGCAAATCGCGGTGGTTTGGGGTCTGGGTCAATACCGCCGCAGTGGAAGTCGACGCTGCACCCAGCTTCTATGCGGTCGCTACCACCGCCCCCTTGAACGAGATCCTGACCAGCACCGAAGATCTGCGGCGGAAAATCTCGATCAACCGCGCAATTCGATCCGTCGGAGCACCCGATACCATCAAAGATTCATCCGGCTTTACTGATGCAATCGTCCGGATCCGGCAAAAAGAAAACCTCTATCAAGAGATGGAAGGAGATGTGAAACTGGATCAGCAAACCTTGTTTCGCACCGCGATCTCGATGCCGTCGGATTTGATCGAAGGAGAGTACTCTGTACGGGTATTTCTGACCCGCAACCGCGAGATCGTTTCGGACTATAAAAAAACCATCGACGTGCGCAAAGTGGGTCTGGAGCGCTGGCTGTTTGCCCTGTCACGCGAGCAACCGATCATTTACGGGCTGATGGCGCTGGTGATTGCCATTGCGGCGGGCTGGGGCGCATCTGCGGCCTTCCGCAAGCTGCGGAACTGGTAGCTCAGCCTTCCTCGCGCGCAAGTACCAGCGCCGGAGCAGGCGCAGTACGTAAATCGTCCACCAGCAGCGGATGAGTCGGTTTCGACAGCCGGGCACGCACCACCCATATCAGCCGCTCTTGCGCGCGGGTGATCGCCACATAGGCCAGCCGTTTCCACAACGGCTGCCCCGCCTCGACCCGCCCCATACGCGCGGCAGCGAACAGGTCCGGCGCAAAGACCTGCACCGTATCCCACTGTGAGCCCTGCGCCTTGTGGATCGTCACCGCTGCACCATGCAGGAATGTCGCGCCCATCCGCGCAGCAAAGGGAATGAACGGTTCTTCCTCGTCTGGCTTTTCGATCTTGACGATGCTGGCCGCGCTTACCTGCGGATCTTCGGCACCTATGACATGCAGGCGGGAAAATCCGGGTTTGCGGCCCTCGCCTAGATAGACCACCTGCGCGCCGCGGATCAGACCGCGGGCCTCAAGATCCAGACGCCGCTTACGGTGTTTCAAGGGCAGTTCCAGACCATCACAGATCAACGGCTCACCCTCCAATAGCGCATCCTCGGGCGCGCCATGCACAGTCCGAAACGCGTTGATCAGGCGAATCCGGGTCGCGTTGCGCCAGACCAGCACCGGACTGCGCGCCATCAGATCGACCTCGACCCGTTCGCCCCAGATGACCCGCTCGTCCTGCTGAGCTTTATCCCGCACCATCCGTTCGAAATCGGAAAATTCCAGCGCCGGATCAGCCAGCGCATGGGCCAGATCCAAGATCGGATTGTCAGCCTCTTGCCGGTGGATGCGGTTCAGCACCAGCTTTTGTTCGTCCGCCAGAGCGTCGAACACCATATGGCCCGATTGCTGCACCGGTGCCAGTTGCGCCGGATCGCCAAACAGCACGAGATTTGGGAATATCTCCTTCAGGTCGTCGAATTGCTTATTATCCAGCATCGACGCCTCATCGACGAACCCGATATCCAGTGCCTCGTCGCGACGTTTCCAGCCGGTAATGAAATCCGACCCGCGCAGCCCCGCTGCAGCCAAGGCGCCCGGTATCGAATTATTGCCGGCATAAAATGCTGCAGCACGGTCGAGCGCCTGATCGCTGATCCCGTCGATCTGCGGGCGCTCGCCATTTCCGGTCAGCCATTCAGCAATGCGTTCATATTCAGGATCATAGACAGGCGTATAGAGGATACGATGAATCGTCGTCGCCGGAACCCCGCGCAACCGCAATACGCTGGCAGCTTTATTGGTGGGGGCAAGAATCGCCAATGTGCGTTTGTCGCGAAGTTTTCGGCTTTCGTAATCCCCCGAAATCACCTCGACACCGGCCTCGCGCAATGCCTTGAATAGCTCTGCCAACAGCAGCGTCTTGCCCGAGCCTGCCTTGCCGATTAGGGCTAAGATGCCGGACCCGACGTCCTTGGGCGGGGTTACCGCGCCACTGACCATATCAATCCCGGCCTTGCGCAAGGCATCTGCCACGCTGTCATAGGCCACAGCCTGATCGTCGGAAAAACTGATTGGCAAATCATTCATGCGCGCGACCCTACAGCCGTACGCGCGCGCCGACCAGAGTTTGCACGGCCGAGTCAGGCAGTCAGAACTATTTCCGGCTGCGGCATCGCACCGAATGCACGTTCGAACCACAGGGTCGACAGTTCTGGCGATAAACCGGCGCGGGTCGCGACACGGGCGCGGGCCTCCGAAGTGTATTTCCAGAGGCCGACGCTGATCCGCTCGCGGCCCTCCCCTTCAGCACCAAGGATTTCGGGCGAGGAACCGATGGCCCGATAAATACGCACCATGCGGGCGTCAAACGCCCCCACAAAGTGCCGGATGCCGAAATTTGCCATGATTTCACCACCCGCCAGCATAAGCGCTGCAGCCACATTAGATTGAGCGCTGTGTGACAGACAAAACCGCGTACATTCCCAGATCAGCGGACTGGTAATGGGCGCGCCACCGGTTAGATGGCCGAATATATCGTTAACCATAACCCGGCCGGTGGTTGGGAGAAAACGCATCGATCCGCCATGGCCACCATCTTGGTTTTGCCAGATCACGTAAAGCGGATCGAGTTCGTCGTATTGGTCGCGCTCAAAGCCGTTATCGTCTACCGAAACGTCCCAGCCGAGGCGGGTGCGAAACTGATCAGCACGATCACGGAACATTTCCTGCGCAAGCTTTGGATACTTATGCAGATCGTGACCGTAAATGTAGTGCAACATATCGTAGCCTCTTTAAGTGCTGTTCGCATCGACAATGCTACGGCGAGAATGGTTAACAAATCGTCATCCACCGGCAATATCTTGCCTTTCATGGTGAAAAACTGTCGGTTACAGGGTCTGTGCGGCCACCGGAAATCGGATATTTTGTTACACGATAATCAGGCCACGACTCAGCGCACGGGCTACGGCATGTGTGGTGTTCAATGCACCCAACTTGAAACGGGCGCTTTCGATATAGACCCGCAATGTGTTTTGCGAGATGGACAGGCTGTCAGCGATCTGGGCACGACTGTATCCCATGGCGATCAAGGTCATGGCGTCCACCTCGCGCGGTGACAGGGCGCGCGACTGCTCGGATTGCCGCCCCGGCTCAAACTCCAGCGCCTTGCGATGAAAATAATGTGCGATCAGGATTAGGTCGCGGCTGTGTGCTTTGGTAAAACGGGCCCAAGCATCATCGTCGCAATTATGGTTGGCAGTAAACAGGGCGAATTGGCCATTGGGGCCGCGAATAGGGATCGAGAAACCTTGGTTACCGATCCCATATTTCATCGCCTGCCGATGCATTTTGCGGGCCGATCTGCTGGACCAGTCGAGCCGTTTCCAATCAACCGGATGGAACCGTTGATAGCACCCCTGAACTACGGGGTCAGTACGCAGATAATTCTGCGACTTGTAAATCTCTACCCACTCGGGGCTATAGGTGCCGCAGCCATATTGATCTCCGGAACTTTCGACCCAGTGATAAACCATGTGATCGACGCCGAACGCATCGCGCAGCGCGGTAATAATATCCTGAAGGTCTTCAAGCGCCCTGGTAGCGTCCAAGTCCTTGAGTATCTGATCCAGATCCAACTTGCCCATCGGCGCTCGCACTTACTTTTTGCATTTTTTTTGCAATGTCCGTCGCGGCAATCAGCTTAGAATCCGCCAACTGGTTTGACAGGGCAACAAGGCCATTCTCGGAAGCATATGAGCAAAGATCCTCTAGAACGTCTAGTATCCAATAATGCCGCATCAAGGATCGCCCCCAAATTCTTAACTTTCGGTTAACGATTCCTAGCATGAGCTGAGTGCGCTGGACATTCACCGCTTTCACTTCCCCTGAAATAGTGAGGTCTGACCTTGTAAGTGCCTGTTATTACTCAGACGAATATCTAAATAGAACCCGCCCGCGAAGAGTTTCGGGGCTTCGCGGGCGGGTCGGGATCCTTCCAAAAAAATGGGTCAGGATCGTGCCTCAAGAACCTCTTCCATGGTCCGCAGACCGGTGGTGGGCGCCTGCACCAGCACCGACATGTTGCCGGGTTTGTGCTCATTGCGCAGCATCTTCATATGCGCCTGCGGCAGATCGGGCCACGAGAACACTTCGGACATACAGGGGTCAAGGCGACGTTCTAGCATCAGCCTGTTGGCTGCGCTGGCTTGTTTGAGATGTGCGAAATGGCTGCCCTGAAGGCGCTTCTGGTGCATCCACATATACCGCACGTCGAAGGTCAGGTTGAACCCCGAGGTACCGGCGCAGATCACCACCATACCACCCTTTTTGACCACCAGCGTCGAGACCGGAAACGTCGCCTCGCCGGGATGTTCAAAGACCATGTCAACGTTGACACCCTTGCCGGTGATGTCCCAGATCGCCTTGCCGAACTTGCGCGCCTCTTTCAGCCAGGTGCCGTATTCGGGCGTGTTCACCGTGGGCAACTGGCCCCAGCAGTCAAAATCGCGCCGGTTGATGACGCCCTTGGCTCCGAGATTCAGCACGAAATCGCGTTTGCTTTCGTCCGAGATCACTCCGATCGCATTGGCGCCGGCTGTATTGATTAACTGGATTGCATAGGAGCCAAGGCCGCCCGATGCGCCCCAAACCAGCACATTCTGACCGGGCTTCAGATCGTGGGGTTCGTGGCCAAACAGCATGCGATAGGCGGTGGCCAGCGTCAGTGTGTAGCAAGCCGATTCTTCCCATGACAGGTGCTTGGGGCGCGGCATCAACTGTTGGCTTTGCACGCGGCTAAACTGCGAGAACGACCCGTCCGGCGTCTCATATCCCCAGATGCGCTGGCTGGGCGAATACATCGGATCACCGCCGTTGCACTCCTCGTCGTCACCATCATCCTGGTTGCAATGCACCACGACCTCGTCGCCAACCTTCCAGCGTGTGACCTTGTCGCCCACCGCCCAGACAATGCCCGAAGCATCCGATCCGGCAATGTGATAGGGCTGTCCGTGGCCGTCAAACGGGCTGATCGGCTTGCCCAAGGCAGCCCAGACGCCATTGTAATTGACGCCCGCCGCCATCACCAGAATCAGCACATCCTGACTGTCGAGCTCAGGCACGTCCACCACTTCCTGTTGCATGGCAGTGTCAGGCTCGCCGTGGCGCTCCTTGCGGATGGCCCATGCGTACATCTGCTTTGGTACATAACCGAGCGGAGGAATCTCGCCGATCTCGTACAGATCCTTTTCTGGCGCCTCATAGGGCGCAATATCGCCGTGAGTGTCCAAAGCCATGATGGCCTCCTTTGTTCAACACTATGCCGCGATGCAGAATCGCGACTATTGTAAAAGGAATATGAACCATCACGCAATATTGCAACAGGTAGCTTGCCGCTTATTGTAATTTTATGTCCCAACCTGCGCCACGGTCTTTCTTGAAGATGCAGCGCCCTTATCATCCTGTCCTGGGATCAGGTGCCGGATTGAGTTGGCGTAGAATTGTAACAGCTCTGCCTGATCGGACATGGGGTGGTAGACGCCTTTTTCGACACTCAGGAAACCGCGCCCAACCAAATGGGCCAGAGCGACAGTGATCGCTTTGTTGGGATCTCCGTCGGGCAACTGGATATTTGCCGTAGGCATCCGCTCCATCAACCCAGAAAACGCTTCGGCCAGCTCCGACCGCGTCATCGCGCCGTGGCTCAGAAACAACCACGAGATCAATGGAACCGGCAACACCGGAACGATGGCACCGATCCGCCGGTTCAGAGAACGGGCCAGCGGGATCGTCAGATCGCCCTGCGTTTTTGCGCGCAATCCGTGCAGGGAAATCGGTGCGCCAAAGCTCACTGCGGCATGGCCGAACCGATGCTTGCGCCCAAGCGATCGCAACCACAACAACTTCAGCGATTTTGCCGCGATCACCCCGATCCGCGCCCGAAAGCGCCCGCCTTGTTTTGCGGCGGTGACCAGAACCCGGTCTTCAAGCACACGATCATAGTTCAGGGCAACTGGCACAAAGACCACATCGCGCCCCTCGGGATCGAAATCATTGATGATGTACCGCAGCAGGCCCAGTTTGGGGGGCATCAACGCGCCTGACAGGCTCAGGCGGCCCTCGGGAAACATGGCCTGTGTCACCCCTGCATCCGTCGCCAGCTTGACGTAGCGGGCCAACACCTTGCTATAAAGTGGGTCGGGGGTTTTGCGACGGATAAAATAGGCACCCATCGCGCGGATCAACCGACTCAGTGGCCAGACCTGCGCCCATTCGCCCACCGCATAAGACAGGGCTGAACGTTCCGCCGCCAGATAAGTGACAAGCACGTAATCCATATTGCTGCGATGGTTCATCACAAAAACAACCGTTGCGTCGGGCGCAATTGCCCTTAGGGCTGGCTCGTCATGATGAATCAGACGCACATTGTATAACGCATTGCTGAGCCCCCGCGCCGCGCGGATCGCAAATCCGAAATAGGCCGAGGCGGAAAAAGACGGGACAATTTCGCGCGCATATCGCCGGGCATCCTCAAAGGCCACGTTTTCCGGGATGCCTTTTGCATGGGCGTGATCGGCAATCGCCTGACTGACCTGCGGATCGTAGATCAGCCGCTGAATCATGTCATGGCGGCGGGCCAGTTTGAACGGCTGAATTGGGCGCTCCAGACTCTTGTTCAGCCGCTCCACCGCGCGCTCAAGGCGGCGGCGAAAGAACCAGCGCACCGAAGGAAACAGGAAATGCGAGGCAAAAGTGACCGCCGCGAACAGCAAAATCAGAATCAGCAGCCAAAGCGGCATTTCCACGGTGCGCATCATGGCGCCAAACTGTCACGATATGTAGGCGCCGACAATCGTATAGATGCCCGCATATGCCGCGACGCAGCGAATTGACAGGCTCTATAAATTGCGCTTTAGAGGGCAGCAGAGACAGATTATTGCCCGACCGATCCATGAGGCCGCGATGACACAGACCACGAAGGACCGCCCCTGGCTGATCCGCACCTATGCCGGACACTCCACCGCCAAAGCCAGCAATGCCTTGTATCGGGGCAATTTGGCCAAAGGCCAGACCGGCCTTTCCGTTGCCTTCGACCTGCCGACCCAGACCGGCTATGACAGTGACCACATCCTGTCGCGCGGCGAGGTCGGCAAGGTCGGCGTTCCGGTCTGCCATCTGGGTGATATGCGTGCCCTGTTCGACGATATTCCGCTGGAACAGATGAATACCTCGATGACGATCAACGCCACCGCACCCTGGCTGCTGGCGCTGTATATTGCGGTGGCCGAGGAACAGGGCGCCGACGTCTCGAAATTGCAGGGGACGGTACAGAATGACCTGATCAAGGAATATCTGTCGCGCGGCACTTATGTCTGCCCGCCAAAGCCGTCCCTCAAGATGATCGCGGATGTGGCCGAATATTGTTATCGGAATATTCCAAAATGGAATCCGATGAATGTGTGTTCCTATCATCTGCAAGAGGCCGGCGCGACGCCGGAACAGGAACTGGCCTTTGCTCTGGCGACGGCGGTCGCTGTGCTGGACGAATTGCGCCCACGCGTCGCAGCAGCGGATTTCCCGGTGCTTGTCGGGCGAATTTCGTTTTTTGTCAACGCCGGCATCCGCTTCGTCACCGAAATGTGTAAGATGCGCGCTTTTGTCGATCTCTGGGATGAAATCTGCGAAACCCGCTATGGTGTCAGCGACCCAAAATTCCGCCGCTTCCGTTATGGCGTGCAGGTCAATTCGCTGGGCCTGACCGAACAGCAGCCCGAAAACAACGTCTATCGCATCCTGATTGAGATGCTGGCGGTGACGCTGTCTAAAAAAGCGCGGGCGCGGGCGGTTCAATTGCCCGCTTGGAACGAAGCACTTGGCCTGCCACGACCCTGGGATCAGCAATGGTCGATGCGAATGCAGCAAATTCTCGCTTATGAAACCGATCTTCTGGAATATGATGATTTGTTTGAAAACAACCCCGCCGTCGACGCAAAGGTTGAAGCGCTAAAAACAGGCGCGCGGGCCGAATTGGCCAATCTCGACAGCATGGGTGGGGCAATTTCAGCGATCGAATACATGAAATCGCGGCTGGTGGAATCCAATTCTGACCGATTGGCGCGGATCGAGGCGGGCGAAACCGTCGTCGTCGGCGTCAACAAGTTTACCACCACCGAACCTTCGCCTTTGATGAGCGAGGATGGCGGCATTATGGTCGTGGACCCGGCCACCGAACAGGATCAGATCGACCGGCTGAGCGCTTGGCGCAACCAGCGCGACGAGGCGGCAGTGCGGGCCGCGCTGGCCGACCTGCGCGCGGCTGCGAAGGCCGGGCAAAATATTATGGAGCCCTCAATCGCTGCCGCCAAGGCCGGGGCCACCACTGGTGAATGGGCTGATCAGATGCGCGCCGTTCACGGCACCTATCGTGGGCCAACCGGCGTGTCGGGATCGATGTCGAACCGCACCGAAGGTCTGGATGAATTGCGCGATGCCGTAAACGCGGTCAGCGACCGATTGGGGCGGCGAATGAAACTGCTGATGGGCAAACCCGGACTTGATGGGCATTCCAATGGTGCAGAACAGATTGCCGTGCGCGCGCGCGATATTGGAATGGACATCGCCTATGAAGGCATTCGCCTGACCCCCGAAGAAATTGTCGACGCCGCAATAGACGAAAACGCACATGTTCTGGGGCTTTCCATCCTGTCAGGCAGCCACATTCCTTTGGTAAAAGAGGTGATGGAGCGAATGGCCGACGCGGACCTGGGCCATGTACCGGTGATTGTCGGTGGTATCATTCCCGAAGAAGACGCCAGACGGCTGAGAAAAATGGGGGTCGCAAAAATCTATACGCCCAAAGATTTCGAGCTGAATACCATCATGATGGATCTTGTTGCGCTGATCGATCAGAATCCAGTAGCGGCGCAATAACACCTTTACTCTCGTTTGGAAAAATTGCTAGTGATCCGCGCGCGCTTCTAATCCATGATGCGTGCATGACGCGATTCTGCCACCTTCCCAAATCAATAGGACTCTTATGACCTTAGATCTCACCGCAATGTCTCGCAAGGAATTGCTCCAATTGCAAATCGATGTGGAGAAAGCGTTAAAAGACGCTGAAAAGCGGGATCGGCGCGAAGCATTAAAAGCAGCCGAAAGTGCGGCCGCCGAATACGGCTATCCCCTAGAAGATCTCGTCGGTGGAAAAAAAGGCTCCAGCGCTCGCCCGAAAGCTGCCCCCAAATATCGGAACCCCGAAAAGCCAGAGCAGACCTGGACAGGCCGCGGTCGCAGGCCGCAATGGGTGCATGACGCCTTGGAAAAAGGCACCGCTTTGACTGATCTCGAAATCTGACAGGACCCTGCCCGATCTCGGGCAGGGTATATCGGGTTCTGCTTGGATGATGATCTGTAAAGCCCAGCCCAGAAATGGCGGGCAGGATGCAAATTATCGGCAAGGTTGCCCCCTGCCGAGCCTTTGCAGATCAGATCACCACGACATCCAGCGGCGGAAAGCCATTGAAACCGACCGTAGCATAGGTCGAGGTATAGGCCCCGCAATTGCGGATCAGGATGCGATCACCTGACCGCAAGCCCAACGGCAGCAATACAGGCCGCTTTTCATAGAGCACATCAGCGCTGTCACAGGACGGACCGGCCAAAATACACGGGCCGGTTTCCTCATGATCGCGGTCAGTTACAAACTGATAGCGGATTGCTTCATCCATGGTTTCGGCCAACCCCGAAAATTTGCCGATATCCAGATATACCCAGCGAAACAAATCACGCTCCGACTTCTTCGACACCAGCAGCACCTCGGCGGCGATCATTCCGGCCTCAGCGACCAAGCCGCGGCCGGGTTCGGCCATGATCTGAGGCACGTCGCCAAAGCGCTCGGTAATCAGGGCCAAGACACTGGCGGCATAGGCGGTCGGCGCCTCGATCTCTTCGCCGTAAAACGCCGGGAAACCGCCGCCGATGTTCAGCAGCGACAGGTCGTGACCAGCTGCCTGGGCCTCTGCCCAGATCTGAGAAATTTGATCCAGCGTGGCGATCCACATATCCGCGCGCCGGGTCTGGCTTCCGACATGGAATGAAAACCCGACCGGTTTTAATCCAAGCATCAAAGCCATATTCAGCAGCGTGATTGCCTTGTCGCGCGCGCAGCCGAATTTACGCGACAGCGGCCAGTCGGCCTGTGACGCATCGACGATCAAGCGGATATAGACCCGCGCGCCGGGCGCGTGGTTGGCGATTTTCTCCAGCTCTTCCTCGGCATCCGCAGCGAACAGGGTAATCCCGGCGTGATGGGCGAATTCGATATCGCTGGCTCGTTTCACCGTATTACCGAACGAGATGTGATCTGGCGCAGCACCAAGCGACAGACACAGTTCGATCTCGGCACGCGACGCTGCATCAAAGCCCGAGCCAAGATGCACCAGCTCTTCAATGATCTCGCGCTGCGGATTTGCCTTTACGGCATAATGTATATGCGCGCGGCCCAGCCCCGCCTTCAGCGCGTGATACTGGCGGGTCACTGCTTCAATATCCAGAACCAAAGTCGGGCGGTCAAACTGGGTGGTTTGCAGAAACGTGTCAAGGCGGGAGGTGCTCTGTGCAGCAGGCGCAATGCCACTAGCCACCGACAAATCGGTTACGTATGCGTTCATTGGTCATCTCCAAAAGACCCGGCCAGATATGGCCGCTTACTTCCATCAGAGACGTTACCGTCGCTACGTAACCATGGGATTTCGCCCTTGAGACAGAGGCGCGTGCGTTGGCGTCTTGTTAGCGCATTTGAGGCCAATCGCGATTCTGTTCAAGTGGGAATAGACCTCGGCGCGCATATATTCTTTCGCGCCTCAGCTTATGTTGCTTAAACACACTTTTGGCTTCGCGCCGCGCGCACCGGTTGTTTCGGCTCCACATGCCGCGCACCGCCAAAGACATTCTTCGTCGTCAGGATATTCCCGCCATCGGCATTGTCTGGTGGCCGGATTCGCAAGCAAGGCAACCACGATCAACGTGATCACGATGCCAATTAGGACCACCATTTAACACCCCACTACTGCCGATTCCTTTGTAATAAAACTGTACAGAGCAACGTCGCAAACCCAAATGCGCCGCCGAAATAGACTGGCGGCGCATCCATGTGAGGTTGGCAATTTTCAGCCCGCTTGCGGCAGGTCGGTATTCGTCGAACACTGGGTTGCTGCGTCCCCTCGCACCAAGTCATGTGGCTGCGAGAAATAGGCCAGCGACTCGGTAAGAGTGCGCAGCGCATATTCAGCGTAGGTCTCGTTTGGTCTGGTCTCGAAGGACATGGGGATGTGCCTTTTCCTGCTTGTGGTGTTTCGCTCGATGCTTTCCAGATGGGCCCGAGACGCGGTCAGCACATCCCCCATTATCGAAGACCCGCAATGCGGCCACTGCAAGGGAAGCGATGCCACCACCTTCCGGGCACCACCGGCGCAAAGCGGGCTTTGGGTTACACCATCCGGTCGACCATCATCCGCTTGATCTCGGCAATCGCCTTGGCCGGGTTTAACCCCTTGGGACAGGTCTTGGCACAGTTCATGATCGTGTGGCAACGATACAGCTTGAACGGGTCTTCCAGATCGTCCAGCCGCTCGCCGGTCGCTTCGTCCCGGCTGTCGATGATCCAGCGATAGGCGTGCAAAAGAGCGGCAGGACCAAGGTAGCGATCCGAGTTCCACCAATAGGACGGACACGCCGCTGAACAGGACGCGCACATCACGCATTCGTATAGCCCGTCCAGTTTCTTGCGATCCTCGATGGATTGCTTCCATTCCTTTGCGGGGCGGTTGGTCTTGGTTTCCAGCCACGGCATGATGCTGGCATGCTGGGCATAGAAATGCGTGAGGTCGGGGATCAGATCCCGCACCACCGGCATATGCGGCAGTGGATAGACGCGAATATCACCCTTCACCTCGTCCATGCCGTAGATACAGGCCAGCGTGTTGATCCCGTCGATATTCATCGCGCAGGATCCGCAAATGCCCTCGCGGCAGGACCGGCGGAAGGTCAAGGTCGGGTCGATCTCGTCCTTGATCTTGATCAATGCGTCCAAGACCATCGGGCCGCAATCGTCCAGATCGATGAAATAAGTATCAACGCGCGGGTTTTCTCCATCATCCGGCGTCCAGCGGTAGATACTGAACTTGCGCAGATTTTTGGCACCTTCGGGTTTGGGCCAGGTTTTGCCCGTGCGCATCTTGGAGTTCTTGGGCAGGGTCAATTGGACCATGTTATTGCCTCCTGAAAGAATTGGATGTCGGGCATGCCCATGCTGGATACGCGCGCATCTTCCTAAAAGGTCCGCGCGCGGGGCGCGATCTTGTCTGGGTCGATGCCGCCTTCGGATTCGGGGGTCAGTGGCTCGGTTATGACCGGACGAAAGGACAGGCCGACCGAGTTGCCCTGAACCCGGGCAATGGTATGCACGCGCCAGTTTTCGTCGTCGCGGTCAGCGTAATCTTCACGGGCATGCGCGCCGCGGCTTTCCTTACGCGCTTCGGCACCATGAATTGTGGCCAATGCGTTGGGCATGAGGTTGGTCAGTTCCAGCGTTTCCATCAGATCGCTGTTCCAGATCAGGCTACGGTCGGTCACGTGCAGATCGTCCGTCTTGTCAGCGACCGCGGTCATCCGCTGCACGCCATCGGCGAGGGTCTCCGCCGTACGGAAGACAGCGGCATCGGCCTGCATGGCACGTTGCATTTCAAGGCGCAGTTCCGCCGTGGGTGTGCCGCCATTCGCATGGCGCAGACGGTCGAAGCGATCAAAGGCTGCATCAATCGAAGCCTGATTGGGTTCCGGGTTCGGAGCCTCGTGATCCACCACCTGCCCGGCCCGTATTGCTGCCGCCCGGCCAAACACCACAAGATCGATCAACGAGTTTGAGCCCAGACGGTTGGCCCCGTGCACCGAAGCACAGCCCGCCTCGCCCACGGCCATCAGGCCCGGAACCACGGCATTAGGATCTTCCGGGGTCGGGTTCAGCGCCTCGCCCCAATAGTTGGTTGGTATACCGCCCATATTGTAATGTACTGTCGGCAAGACCGGGATCGGTTCCTTGGTCACGTCCACACCGGCAAAGACCCGAGCGCTTTCCGAGATCCCCGGCAGGCGTTCGTGCAACGCCTCGGGCGGCAGATGCGACAGGTTCAGGTGAATATGGTCGCCCTTACGGCCCACACCGCGCCCTTCACGAATTTCCATCGTCATCGAACGGCTGACATAGTCGCGCGGTGCAAGATCCTTGTATTGTGGCGCATAGCGCTCCATGAACCGCTCGCCCTCGGAATTGGTCAGATAGCCACCCTCGCCGCGTGCGCCCTCGGTGATCAGACAGCCAGCGCCATAAATACCGGTCGGGTGGAATTGGACGAACTCCATATCCTGAAGCGGCAGCCCAGCGCGCACGGCCATGCCGCCACCGTCGCCGGTACAGGTGTGGGCCGAGGTACAGGAGAAATAGGCGCGGCCATATCCGCCGGTTGCCAGCACCACCATCTTGGCGCTGAACACGTGCATGGTGCCGTCGTCCAGTTTCCAACATACAACGCCCTGACAATGCCCGTCCTCGGACATGATCAGGTCGATGGCGAAATACTCGACGTAGAATTCCGCGCGTTGCTTCAAGCTTTGGCCGTAAAGCGTGTGCAGAATGGCGTGGCCGGTGCGGTCGGCAGCGGCGCAGGTGCGCTGCACCGGGGGGCCGTCACCAAATTCAGTGGTATGCCCGCCAAAGGGCCGCTGGTAGATCTTGCCTTGCTCGGTACGCGAGAACGGCACACCGTAATGTTCCAACTCGTAAACCGCCTTAGGCGCTTCCCGGGCGAGATATTCCATCGCGTCGGTATCGCCCAGCCAGTCACTGCCCTTGACCGTGTCATACATATGCCACTGCCAGTTGTCGGGGCCCATGTTCGACAGCGACGCGGCAATGCCGCCTTGCGCAGCCACCGTGTGGCTGCGGGTCGGGAACACCTTGGTCACGCAGGCGGTGCGCAGACCCTGTTCCGCCATGCCCAGCGTTGCGCGCAACCCCGCGCCACCGGCACCGACCACCACCACGTCATACTCATGGGTCTCGTATTCGTAAGCTGCCATTCGTTCAGTTCCTCAAAGCGCGATTTTAGCCAGGGCAAACAGCCCGGTCGCGATCAGCGCATAGCTGAACGCCGCTACCGACATGATAAGCACCTTGCGGGTGATACCATCGGAGTAATCCTCGATCATGGTTTGTGCGCCTTTGCGGAAATGTATCATCCCCACCACCAGAACCAATGCCGTCACAACAGCAGGAAACGGGCGGCTGAAAATGTCCAGAACTTCCGCATGGGTTTTGCCCAGCGAGCTGCCAAAGACGTACAGAAAGGCCGGCACGACCAACGCCAGCCCGAACGCGCTGATCTGCATGTGCCAGTGGTGTGCTGTGCCGGAACCTGCGGCCCCGCGGCCTTCGGCTCGTTTACGGTCGGTCAGAAAACGCATGGCTCGCTCCTTCAGATGACAATGATCGTCACGATGGTCAGAACCACCGATCCGACAATGACGGCCCAGCCCAGCTTTTCAGCGGTCGGAATATCCAATCCGCGCCCCGTATCCCAGTACAGATGCCGAAGCCCCGCCAGATAGTGATACCATACACCCCAAAGCGACAGGATCAGCGCGATATGGCCTATAAAGCTGGTCAGGATGCCATCGGCGCGTGCAAATGCTTCTGGCGAGGTCGCTGCCGCCAGCAGCCACCAGACAAACAGGACTGCGCTGATCGCCAGGGCGTTGCCGGTAATCCGAGTCAGGATCGAGGTAATCGACGTCAACTGCAGCCGATAATACGGCCCCAGCATAAACGGCGATAACGGGCGCTCGATCTTTTTTCCGTCGGACATGGGAGGCTCCTTTCCGATAGGGTTAGTCATGTGTGTAACGTTTTTTGCGACAGTGTCACATAGAAAGGCCGCATTAATGGCGCGATAGAATAGCGCGGGATGCCGGGTTCATCAGAAAGATTCTGTGCTTGATTGAATCTCGCGGCCACTAGCCGCACCATGTCCCAAAGCTTGTCATGTAAGATTGCACATCCTAGACCTTCTGGAAAAAATGACGATTTCCCTCTTTCGGGACAGGTGTTCGGGGCGGCCCGAAAGTAGCAATTCGGGAGAATATCGTGCGCACAACCCTTGATCGCATCCGCCACGCCATCCTCTTTGAGGTCATCGGCCTGATATTGTTCACGCTGGCCGGTACATGGGTTTTCAGCACCCCCATGAGCAACATGGGCGTGATCGCGATTTTCGGCGCGACGCTCGCGATGCTGTGGAACTATCTTTACAATCTGGCATTCGATCATGTGTTGCTGAGGTTCCGTGGACAACTGGACAAGACAGTGGCCATGCGCGCGTTGCATGCAATCCTGTTCGAGATCGGTCTGATGATCCTGATGCTGCCGTTCATCATGTGGTATCTCGGCATTGGTCTGGTCGATGCCTTGATCATGGATATGGGATACGCCCTGTTCTTCATGTGCTACGCTTTTGTGTTCAATTGGGGATATGATATCGTCTTTCCGATTCCGGCGCTGCGCAACAAGGATCAAAGCGGCATCAAGGCCCAATAATCCAGATCAAGCAGCACGTCGGGCAGGTATTTGCCGTCATCCCCACGCAATTGAAACGGAGCGCCCCCTTTCGTCGCCACCAGCCGCAGGCGGATCGCCCCGACGCCAGGGGCCGTGGTTTCGGCCTTGTCCAGCACTTCGGACCACGCGCGCACGGTGTCGCCCGCGAAACAGGGGTTGGCATGGGCTCCGCCATTCAGCGCAATGATCATCTGAGCGTTCGCCAAACCGTTGAACGACAGCGCGCGCGCCATTGAAATCACGTGCCCTCCATAGATCAGCCGCTTGCCATCGTCGCGATTGGTCGCGTCGAAATGGACCTTGGCGGTGTTCTGCCATAGGCGCGTTGCCAGCATATGCTCGGCTTCTTCGATGGTGACACCATCGACGTGATCAATCTGCTCGCCGACCTCGTAATCGCCCCAGCGATGCGGCTCGCCCGCCAAGGCGAAGTCATAGTCAGTGAAATCCAACCCCTCGGGGATTACCAGCCGATTGGCGGGGACTGTATTGCGCAGTTCGGGCAGCACGGTTTCCGGTGCCGGCAGATCATGGTCATTTTTGCGCACCATCACCCAGCGGACATATTCCAGAACCGCCTCGTCATGTTGGTTCAGTCCGGTGGTGCGCACCCAGACCACGCCGGATTTCCCGTTCGAGTTCTGCTTGATCCCGATCACTTCGGAGACCGAGCGCAGAGTATCGCCGGGCCAGACCGGACGCAGCCAGCGCCCCTCGGCATAGCCAAGATTGGCCAGCGCGTTCAGCGAAATATCCGGCACCGTCTTGCCAAACACCACATGGAACGCAGCCAGATCGTCGAGCGGGCTGGCAGGCAAACCACAGGCCTGGGCGAAAGCATCGGATGAGGCCAGCGCATGGCGTGCGGGATAAAGCGCATGGTATAGCGCGCGCTCGCCCCCCGAAACGGTGCGCGGAACCGCGTGGGTGATCACATCGCCCAGCGCGTAATCCTCGAAAAAGCGGCCCGGATTGGTTTTTGCCATCATTGCTGCCCCAGCTTCATGTCCGGACTGTAATCGCCTGATATTTCCTTCGTCACAGCCTGACCGCAGCGCATCACACCGTGCTGCGCATCGAACGCATAGGTCGGATCACCGTACAGGCTCCAGCCCTTACTCAGCGCCTCGCTGACCTTATGACAAAAGGCAGAATCATCTTCGGCAGTCAAAAATCGGTATAGTTTCATGCTCTCATCCAAACGGGTAATAGCCCAACAATGTATGCACCCACGCAATCAGGCCATAAACCACCAGGGTGGCGATAATGGCAATGATCTCCTTGCGCATTGGTACGGGGGCGGGGCGCGACCAGGGTTGCGAGCGGTTGATGATGATTACCTCGGCCACGGCCCAAGCCAAAAGCCCGCCGAACAGCACCAGTGACGGCGCATCACCGTTTACCAGAAGATGCGCCACCGCCCATGTCTTGACCCCGGTCAGCATGGGGTGGCGAATGGTACGCGCCAGACGGGTCTTCATGCCGCTGACCGCAAATAGATAGACCGCCAACAGCATTAGCAGATCGGCGATGCCTACGGTCGCCGGATGGCGGCCCCAGAACACCGTGCCGACGTCGGCACTGCGATAACCGACCACCATGAGCACGATACCGCCCAGTGCCAGCAGGGCGACCAGCCCCTTGCCCGCATCGCCCATTGCGGCGCGCTGCTGCGGCAGCACGCGTTTGAAGAGATGGGCGCCGCTCCACAGCAGCAAACCAAGGATCAGATAAATCATGACGTGCGCTCCGCTTGTCGGGCTTCGATTGCCGCGGCTTTCGCCAGTGTTTTAAGGGCGGTCGCCACATGAAGGTTTTCGACGATCTGGCCATCAACCACCGCAAGCCCCTGCCCCCGCTTTTGCGCCTCTTCAAAGGCGGCGATCTGTCGGCGGGCCAGATCGATCTCCCCCGAACTGGGCGCAAAGATCCGGTTGGCCACCTCGACCTGGGCGGGATGGATCAGCGTCTTGCCGTCAAACCCCATGTCGCGCCCCTGCGCACATTCTGTGGCCAGCCCGTCGGTATCCCGGTACGAGTTGTAAACCCCATCAACGATAATCCGCCCTTCGGACTTGGCCGCCAATAGGCACAGATCCAGCGCCGTGCGCAACGGTCTGCGGTCGGGGCGAAAGCGGGCGTTCATTTCACTGGTCAGATCATTGGTCCCCATCACCAGTCCCGCAACCTTTGGGTGCGCCGCAATGGCAGAGGCGTTCAGCATGCCGCGTGGTGTTTCCATCATGGCCCAGATCGGCAATTCGCCGGTGATTGCGGCCAATTCGTCGATTTTCTCGGGGCTGTCGACCTTGGGCAGAAGGATGGCATCGGTTTCCATGTCTCGCACTGCCTCGGCATCGGCCCGGCCCCATTCAGTGTCCAGCCCGTTGACCCGCACAATACGCATGCGCGGCCCGTACCCTCCCCGCGCCAAGGCGGCTTTCAGCGTTTTGCGCGCGTCCGGCTTCACGTCGGGGGCAACAGCATCCTCGAAATCGAATATCACCGCATCAACCGGCAGCTCGCGCGCCTTTTCCAGCGCGCGCTCATTTGAGGCGGGCATGTAGAGTACCGAACGATAAAGACGGGTGCGATAATCCATGGGACCCCCCTGTTGATACAATCTTGCGCTACGAAAGGCCATTTCTTGCAAGAAAGTTCAAGCACAAAAACGCCGCGACGCAGCGTGGATCTGCGCCATCCCTCTGAAACATCCTGCCAGATCCAGCGATTCGTCACGTATCCGGGGCCGGTTGATGATACAGTTGAGTTTCGTAAAACGGCCCCATCGGCTGGTTTTGCGCGCGCGCCCCGCAAGGCAAATGAACGGCGCTCGGCGTTGGCTGGACAGTTGGATAAAGCGGTTTTCTGCCGCCAGCCCCATTGCGTCCCGGCCCGAATTCTAGCACCGATCTCACCGGCACAGACTTGCATGCGGTCCGTTTAGACTCTACGCATCAAGACATTATCATCGGATCGGAGAGATATCCAATGGCCAGACCCAAGATCGCACTTATTGGCGCAGGGCAGATCGGCGGCACGCTTGCTCACCTCGCCGCCATGAAAGAACTGGGCGATGTCGTCTTGTTCGACATTGCCGAAGGCACGCCCGAAGGCAAGGCGCTCGATATCGCGGAAAGCGGCCCGGTCGAAGGTTTCGACGCGGCGCTGAAGGGCACGCAATCCTATAGCGACATCGCCGGGGCCGATGTTTGCATCGTCACCGCAGGCGTTCCGCGCAAGCCGGGAATGAGCCGCGACGACCTGCTGGGTATCAACCTCAAGGTCATGAAATCCGTCGGCGAGGGTATCCGCGACCATGCGCCCGATGCCTTCGTGATCTGCATCACCAACCCGCTCGATGCGATGGTCTGGGCGTTGCGCGAATATTCTGGCCTGCCCCACGAAAAGGTCTGCGGCATGGCTGGCGTGCTGGATTCCGCCCGTTTCCGGCATTTCCTCAGCCTGGAATTTGGCGTATCGATGCGCGATGTCAGCGCCTTTGTCCTTGGCGGCCACGGCGATACGATGGTGCCTCTGGTGCGTTACTCGACCGTCGCGGGCATTCCGCTGCCCGACCTGATCAAGATGGGCTGGACCACGCAGGAGAAGCTGGACGCGATCGTACAACGCACCCGCGATGGCGGTGCCGAGATCGTCGGGCTTCTGAAGACCGGCAGCGCCTTTTATGCACCCGCCACATCCGCCATCGAAATGGCCGAAGCCTATCTGAAAGATCAGAAAAGGGTTCTGCCCTGCGCCGCCTATGTGGATGGCGCACTGGGACTCGATGGCATGTATGTCGGGGTGCCAACGGTAATCGGGGCCGGCGGGGTCGAGCGGATCATCGACATCAAGATGACCAAGGATGAACAAGCGATGTTCGACGGTTCGGTCAATGCAGTCCAAGGCCTGCTTGACGCCTGCAAGGGCATCGATTCCTCGCTGCAATGATTGTTGCGCGGTAACAAACGCAGAAGGCACGCCGTGGTTGGCGTGCCTTTTTCATTTATGGGGTCAGGTCGATGTTACTGACTGCTTGCCTCGCTATCGCTGTCAGCACCGTTCCCGCCTGACTGACCGTCATCGCCGCTGGCATTTTCACCTTCCGCCTTACTAGTCGCGCCATTCACCCCTTCCTTGGCGGCGGCGTCTTTTTCAGACCCCACGCCCGTCGGTGCTGGCCTCTGCTGCTGCATTTCTCCGATTCTCTGTTCAATCTCGGCCAGCTTAGCGCTGCGATCTTTCAGATTCTCACTGAGCGTGGTCACGATCTTTTGCAATTCGTCACGCTGCGTCTCCAGCGCGCGCAGGTCCGAAACCACCGCTGTCTGGCGCTTAGCCAAGGAAGCGACGTTTTCCTCTAGCGATGCTTTACGCGCTTCCAGTTCCGCCGTCGTCTTTTCAGCCTCTGCAACCTTATTGCTCAACTGCGCATCCCGCTCGACTGCCTTTTGCAGACGCTCCTCCGCTTCGGCGGTTTCTTCTGAAAGGCTTGCCGCATCTTCAGTTAAGGATGCCAGTGTCTGGCGTAGTTCGGCTTCGCGGGTGCGCGCCCCCTCCAACCGGGTGCCAACCTCTTTCAATTCGTCCGATTGTTGTCTGATCTGTTCGGTCAATTCGGCGCTGCGGCTTTCGAACCCCTCGATCTCTTTACGCAAGGGGGCCGCTTGAGCCGTCAGGCTGTCTATCTTTTTCTGGTTCTCGCTGATCTGCTCGTCCAGCGCGTCACGTTGTCCTTCCAGATTTTCCACCTCGGCGGACAGCGATTTCAAATCTTCTTGCACAAAATCGCGCTGCGTCGTCAGATCATCAATCTCGGGCTGCAATTCCGTCTTGCGCGCTTCCATCTGTTCAAGATCGCCGGCAACTGTCCGATGCTCTTCCAGATCGCTTTGCACTGCTGCGATGCGGTCCTGCATGCTGGTCTCGAGCCGGGTTCTAGAGATTCCGAAATAGGCCGCCAACAGCCAACCGATGACCGCAATGATTATGACAAAAACCAGCATTCCACCGGTGGCTTTCTTTGTTACTTCGGCCATTCTATCCCCTTTATTCGCAAAGCAGCTTGCGCAGCGCCAGCCCCTAGGTTCGAACGCAGCCAAACCCGCCCGGTTCCCTTGATCTCAGTCCGTTACACCCTTTTATCAAACGCGATGACATCCCGAAAGATTCTTAAGCCTGCCCTTTGTGATCACGCAATTTTATTCTGTGATCACAAATGCTGTTATTTCGGCATGAAACGCCGCTTTAACCAAGTTTTCATTTAACTTGGTCGGGTTAACCCCATATACCGCTTCGTAATCGCAGTCGGGCGGGCAGTTTCAGCATGAATATCCACGAATATCAGGCCAAAGCTCTGCTACGCAGCTTTGGTGCGCCGGTGCCGGATGGCCGTGTAGTATTGCGGGCCGAACACGCCAAAAGCGCAGCCGGCGAAATTGGCGGTCCGCTCTGGGTGGTCAAGGCGCAAATCCACGCGGGCGGACGCGGCAAGGGATATTTCAAGGAAGCGGACGCCGGGGAAAGGGGCGGTGTGCGGCTGGCCAGGTCTGTCGAAGAGGCCGCTGCCGAAACCCGCAAAATGTTGGGCCGCACCCTAGTGACCGAACAGACCGGCCCCAAGGGCAAGCAGGTCAACCGTGTTTACATCGAGGACGGCAGCCGCATCGTGAACGAATTCTATCTGGCGCTTCTGGTGGATCGCCAGGCCAGCCGGATCTCGTTCATCTGCTCAACCAATGGCGGCATGGATATCGAAGAGATCGCGGTCAGTACACCCGAAAAGGTTCTATCGTTCAGCGTCAACCCGGTAACGGGGTACCAATCCTTCCACGGTCGCCGCATCGCCTTTGCGCTGGGGCTGGAGGGGCGGCAAATCAAGCGCTGCGTCGCATTGATGGGGCTACTTTACCGGGCGTTTGTGGAAAAAGACATGGAGCTGCTCGAAGTCAACCCGCTGATCGTCACCGATACGGGCGGTCTTCAGATAATCGACGCCAAAATCAGCTTTGACGACAACGCGCTTTACCGCCACAGCGACATCGCCGACTTGCGCGACGAAACCGAGGAAGACTCCACTGAGCAGGAAGCTGCCAGACACGATCTGACCTATGTCGCATTGGATGGCGAAATCGGCTGTATGGTCAATGGTGCAGGTCTGGCCATGGCGACCATGGACATCATTAAACGCCACGGTGGCGAACCCGCCAATTTTCTGGATGTGGGCGGCGGAGCCACTGCCGAAAAGGTGACGGCGGCGTTCAAAATCATCACCTCTGACCCGAATGTCAAAGGCATACTGGTCAACATTTTCGGCGGCATCATGCGCTGCGACATCATCGCTGAGGGCATTGTCGACGCGGTGAAAGAAATCGGGCTGGAAGTGCCGCTGGTGGTGCGACTGGAAGGCACCAATGATGCGAAAGGCAAGGAAATCATCAACAATTCTGGTCTGGATGTGATTGCAGCCGTTGATCTGAAGGACGGCGCGCAGAAGATCGTGAAAGCGATTCAAGGTTGAAACAGGGCGGGCCTGTCCCGGTCTTTGAAACTACATGACGGGGCCAACCCCGTCCCCCAACGGAGATTCGCCGAATGGCAGTTCTCATCAGTGAACATACCAAAGTCATCTGTCAGGGCCTGACCGGTAGCCAAGGTACATTTCACACCGAACAGGCCATCGCCTATGGCACGAAAATGGTGGCCGGCGTCACCCCCGGCAAGGGCGGACAGACCCATCTGGACCTGCCCATTTTCGATTCCGTCCACAACGCCAAGGCAGCGACCGAGGCCGACGCCACCGTAATCTATGTCCCAACCCCCTTTGCCGCCGACAGTATCCTTGAAGCGATCGACGCCGAAATCGAACTGATCGTCTGCATCACCGAAGGCATTCCGGTTCTCGACATGATGCGGGTCAAGGGCGCGCTGAAGGGCAGCAAGTCACGGCTGATCGGCCCGAACTGCCCCGGTGTGATGGTGCCGGGTGCCTGCAAGATTGGCATCATGCCGGGTTCGATCTTCCAGCGTGGGTCGGTCGGCATTGTGTCGCGCTCGGGCACTCTGACCTACGAAGCGGTGAAGCAAACTACCAATGTGGGATTGGGCCAATCCACAGCCGTGGGCATCGGCGGCGACCCCATCAAGGGCATGGAGCATGTCGATGTTCTGGAATTGCTGCTGGGCGATGATGAAACCGAAAGCATCCTGTTGATCGGAGAAATCGGCGGCACGGCGGAAGAGGACGCCGCGCAGTTTCTAGCAGACGAACGCAAGAAAGGCCGCTGGAAACCCACCGCCGGATTCATCGCCGGGCGCACCGCACCTGCGGGGCGGCGCATGGGCCATGCCGGAGCGGTTGTCACCGGCGGCAAGGGCGGCGCAGACGATAAAATCGAGGCCATGAAATCTGCCGGCATCATTGTCGCAGACAGCCCTGCAACCTTGGGCGAAGCTGTTCTGGAGGCGATCGGCTGACATGCAACAGTTCTTTTCACGCACGATCCTGCGCCTCTGCCTTACTCTTTGCCGTATCGGTACCTGTTGTCGGCTCCGGGCCGTCGACCTACCTTTTTCACACCCCGCCTTATCTGGCTTTAACTCTTCTGAGGTATCGCAATGACCGACCAGTCTCCCACCGACCAGTTTCGTGCCTCGTCCTTCATGCAAGGTCACAACGCCGAATATCTGGAACAGCTCTATGCGCAATATGCCGGCAATCCAGCGGCAGTCGACGCCGCATGGGCCGAGTTTTTCCGTGAATTGGGTGACTCGGATCAGGACATCAAACGCGAAGCCGCCGGCCCGTCCTGGGCGCGGCGCGACTGGCCGCCCTCGCCCGATGACGATCTGACCGCCGCGCTCACCGGTGAATGGCCAACTCAAGAGGCTCGGGCAGCCGCGACCAAGATTGCTGGCAAAGCCCAGGAAGCACAGGTCGAACTGACCGAAGAAAAGGTGAAGCGGGCGGTACTGGACAGTGTCCGCGCGCTGATGCTGATACGGGCCTATCGCATGCGGGGGCATCTGATTGCCGATCTGGACCCGCTGAATATGCGCGACGAGTCCCATCATCCCGAACTTGACCCAAAAACCTATGGGTTCACCGATGCAGATATGGATCGACCGATCTTTATCGATAATGTACTGGGTCTTCAAATTGCGCCGCTACGGCAAATTATCGAGATTGTGCATCGCACCTATTGCGGCACATTCGCGCTGCAATTCATGCATATTTCCAACCCCGAAGAATCCGCTTGGCTGAAAGAGCGCATCGAAGGTTTTGGCAAGGAGATTCAGTTCACCCGTGAGGGGCGCAAGGCGATCTTGAACAAGATGGTCGAAGCCGAAGGGTTCGAAAAGTTTCTCCACGTCAAATATATGGGGACCAAGCGGTTCGGGCTGGACGGCGGCGAAAGCCTGATCCCGGCGATGGAGCAGATCATCAAACGCGGCGGCGCGCTGGGGGTCAAGGACGTCGTGATCGGCATGCCGCATCGGGGCCGCCTGTCAGTGCTGGCCAATGTGATGGGCAAACCCTACCGCGCAATCTTCAACGAATTTCAGGGCGGCAGCTTTAAACCCGAAGACGTCGATGGTTCGGGCGATGTCAAATATCATTTGGGTGCATCGTCCGATCGCGAATTTGACGGCAATGTGGTGCACCTGTCATTGACCGCCAATCCCAGCCATCTCGAAGCAGTAAACCCCGTCGTACTGGGCAAGGCACGCGCGAAACAGGACCAGAACAAAGACCCCGAGCGCACCACGGTCCTGCCGGTGCTCCTGCATGGCGATGCGGCCTTTGCCGGCCAGGGCGTCGTGGCCGAGTGTTTTCAGCTTTCCGGCATTCGCGGCCACCGCACCGGTGGCACCATGCATATCGTGGTGAACAACCAGATCGGCTTCACCACCGCGCCACATTTCAGCCGGACCTCCCCCTATCCAACCGACATCGCCCTGATGGTCGAAGCGCCAATCTTTCACGTCAACGGCGACGACCCCGAAGCGGTGGTCCATGCCGCGCGCGTCGCGACCGAGTTTCGCCAGAAGTTCAACAAGGACGTGGTGCTTGATATTTTCTGTTACCGGCGCTTTGGCCATAACGAAGGCGACGAGCCGATGTTCACCAACCCGGCGATGTACAAGGAAATCAAAAGCCACAAGACCACGCTTAGCCTTTACACCGAACGTCTGGTCGCCGACGGCCTAATTCCCGAGGGCGAGATCGAGGATATGAAGGCCGCGTTTCAGGCCAAGCTGAACGACGAATTCGAGGCCGGGAAGAACTATAAGCCCAACAAGGCCGATTGGCTGGACGGACGCTGGTCGCATCTCGACCGACTCGCGGGTGAGGAATACCAACGCGGCGAAACCTGCATCAAACGCGAGACTTTTGACGAGATTGGCCAGGCGTTGACCCGCGCACCCGAGGGGTTTGCCCTCCACCGCACGGTATCGCGCTTGCTGGACCATAAAAAAGACATGTTCGAAACCGGTCGGGGCATTGACTGGGCCACAGCCGAAGCACTGGCCTTTGGCAGCCTGCTGACCGAAGGTTATCCGGTGCGGCTGGCCGGACAGGACAGCACGCGGGGCACTTTCAGCCAGCGCCATTCCGCGCTGGTCGATCAGGATACCGAAGACCGTCACTATCCGCTGAACAACATTCGCAGCGGCCAGGCCCATTACGAAGTCATTGATTCGATGCTTTCGGAATATGCGGTGCTGGGTTTTGAATATGGTTATTCGCTGGCCGAACCCAACGCACTGGTGATGTGGGAGGCCCAGTTCGGCGATTTCGCCAATGGCGGCCAAATCATGTTCGATCAGTTCATCTCGGCAGGCGAAAGCAAATGGCTGCGCATGTCCGGGCTGGTCTGCCTACTACCGCACGGGTATGAGGGCCAAGGCCCCGAGCACTCAAGCGCCCGTCTTGAGCGGTTCCTGCAAATGTGTGGTCAGGACAATTGGATCGTCGCGAACTGCACGACTCCAGCCAACTATTTCCACATCCTGCGCCGCCAATTGCACCGTGATTTCCGCAAGCCATTGATGCTAATGACCCCGAAATCGCTTCTGCGTCATAGGCTAGCGGTCAGCCGAGCCGAGAACTTCATCACCGGATCGTCTTTTTACCGCGTATTGTGGGATGATGCCGAAAAGGGGCTTTCGGATACCAAGCTGTTGGCAGACGACAAGATCCGCCGGGTCGTGATGTGTTCGGGCAAAGTCTATTATGATCTGCTGGAAGAACGCGACGCTCGTGGCATTGACGATATCTATCTGCTGCGCGTCGAACAGTTCTATCCGTTCCCAGCACTTAGCCTCGTCAAGGAACTTGATCGTTTCAAGCAAGCCGAAATCATCTGGTGTCAGGAAGAGCCCAAGAACCAAGGCGCCTGGTCGTTCATCGAGCCCAATATCGAATGGGTGCTGAACCGGATCGGCGCCAATTACAACCGCCCGCGCTATGTCGGACGGCCCACATCCGCCTCGCCCGCAACCGGTCTGGCCAGCCAGCACAAACAGCAACAAGAAGCCCTCGTCGACGAGGCGCTGACCATCGAAGGAAATAACTGACATGACCACCGAAGTCCGTGTGCCCACCCTGGGAGAGTCGGTCACCGAGGCCACCATTGCCACCTGGTTCAAGAAGCCCGGTGACGCCGTGGCGGTTGACGAAATGCTGTGTGAGTTGGAAACTGACAAGGTAACCGTCGAGGTGCCCAGCCCCGCAGCCGGAAAACTGGCCGAGATCGTCGCAGCCGAGGGCCAGACCGTCGGCGTCAATGCATTGCTTGCCACCGTATCCGAGGCGGGCGCGGGTGAAACTGACAGCGCGGCAGTTGAAGACAAGACCGAGGCCACGTCCAAACCCGAACCGAAATCCGCACGCAAGGACAGCGATAATGGCAAAATGAACGTGACTGTCCCGACACTGGGCGAAAGCGTGACCGAAGCCACCGTTGCCACTTGGTTCAAGAAAATCGGGGATGACGTGGCGCAGGACGAGATCCTGTGCGAGCTGGAAACCGACAAGATCAGCGTCGAGGTTCCCGCCCCCATCGGCGGCGTTTTATGTGAGATTATCGCCCCCGAAGGCACAACAATTGCGCCCAAGGGGAAACTGGCGATCATCAGCGGCGCTGCCGATGGCGCGGTCGAACCTGCTCCGCGCCCGGGCGTCGAAGACAGCACGCAGGCAAAGGAAACGGTGGCGCAGCCGGCCCGCACCGATATCGAAGACGCGCCCTCCGCGAAAAAGGCGATGGCCGAGGCCGGCATCTCCCGCGATCAGGTCACCGGCACCGGGCGCGACGGGCGCGCCATGAAAGAAGACGTCGTTAAGGCTAAGAAAACCCCCGCCCCGGCCCCCGCCTCCGCCGAAGCCCCGCCAGCCCCGCGCGCTCCGGTTCCCGCAGAGGACGCCGCGCGCGAAGAACGGGTCAAGATGACCCGCCTGCGCCAGACCATCGCGCGCCGCCTCAAGGAAAGCCAGAACACCGCTGCGATGCTGACCACCTATAACGAGGTCGACATGAGCGCGGTGATGGAATTGCGCAGTCAATACAAGGACGTGTTCCAGAAGAAACATGGCGTCAAACTCGGCTTCATGTCGTTCTTTACCAAGGCGTGCTGCCATGCCTTGAAAGAGGTGCCCGAGGTCAATGCCGAGATCGACGGCACCGATGTGGTCTACAAGAACTTTGTGCATATGGGCATCGCCACCGGCACCCCCACCGGTCTGGTGGTTCCGGTAATCCGCGACGCAGATTCCATGTCCTTTGCTGCCATTGAAAAGGCGATCGCCGAAAAAGGCGCCCGCGCCCGCAACGGCAAACTGTCGATGGCCGATCTGCAAGGCGGCACCTTCACTATCTCGAATGGCGGTGTCTACGGCTCGCTGATGTCTTCGCCGATCCTGAACCCACCGCAATCGGGCATCTTGGGCATGCACAAGATCCAGGATCGCCCAGTGGCGATCAACGGCGAAGTGGTGATCCGCCCGATGATGTATCTGGCACTGTCCTACGACCACCGCATCGTCGACGGCAAAGGCGCAGTCACCTTCCTCGTCCGCGTGAAAGAGGCGCTGGAAGACCCGCGCCGGATGTTGATGGATCTGTGATGGGGCGGCGGGAATGAACCCCGCCCCGGCGCAACCTGACAAACGGAGACAAACCATCAGATTTCTTGGCTCTTCAAACAGATCCTGGCACCAGGCCATATTCTGCCGCTATCTTGCAATTGTCGCGGTTCGAAAGCGCAACCGCCACAATTCGCACGGTTCTGTTTTTGCGCCAACCAATCAGGGAAGACATGACCCCAGAACTTACCGTCCTCACCCTCGTGGCGCTGCTGCAAGTGGTGCAATATGCACTCTTTGCGCTTCCCGCCAATCTCGAACTCGGCGCCGCCTATACCATGTCCCCGCGCGATACCCCGCCTCCGCGCGGCCTTTCGGCTCGCACCGGGCGGCTGCAGCGCGCCCTGAACAACCATTTCGAAGCGCTGATCCTGTTCACCATCGCCTGCGTGGTCGTCACCCTGTCCGGGCAGTCCACTGGTTTCACCGCAGCCTGCGCGTGGACCTATCTGGCCGCCCGCGTCCTCTACGTTCCCGCCTATGCCATGGGGCTCGCCCCGGCGCGCTCGATCATCTGGAGCGTCGGCTTCTTGGCGACGGTGCTCATGTATTTCTCCGCCCTCATCTGAACTTCTACTTGCAGTGAAATATCCCGGGGGAGTCGCGCAGAGCGCGGCGGGGGCTGGCCCCCCTGACCTGGCTCAAATAAAGGATAACGCATTATGGCAAAATACGACGTCATCATCATCGGTTCCGGCCCCGGCGGCTATGTCTGTGCCATCCGTTGCGCGCAACTGGGTTTGAAAACCGCTTGTGTCGAGGGCCGCGAAACGCTGGGCGGCACCTGCCTCAATGTGGGCTGCATTCCCTCCAAGGCGTTGCTGCATTCCAGCCATATGCTGCACGAGGCCGAGCATAATTTCGCAGCCATGGGCCTCAAGGGCAAAAGCCCGTCGGTCGATTGGAAGCAGATGCTGGCCTATAAGGACAACACCATCGCGCAGAACACCAAAGGTATCGAATTCCTGTTCAAGAAAAACAAGATAGACTGGCTCAAGGGCTGGGGCAGCATCCCGGAACCGGGCAAGGTCAAGGTCGGCGACGAAATCTACGAGGCGAACCATATCGTCATCGCTTCCGGCTCGGACTCCTCTACCCTGCCCGGCGTCGAGATCGATGAAAAAATCGTCGTCACCTCGACTGGCGCGCTGGAACTGGGCAAGGTGCCCAAGAAACTTGTGGTGATTGGCGCGGGGGTGATCGGGCTGGAACTGGGCAGCGTCTATTCGCGCCTCGGTGCCGAAGTGACTGTGATCGAATATCTGGACACAATCACGCCCGGCATGGACGGCGAGGTGCAGAAGACCTTTCAGCGCCTGTTAAGGAGACAGGGCCTGACCTTCGTCATGGGCGCGGCGGTGCAAAAGGTGGACGCCACCAAAACCAAGGCCAAGGTGACCTACCAGCTGCGTAAGGATGACAGCGACCACCAGATTGAGGCCGATACCGTTTTGGTCGCCACCGGGCGCAAACCTTTCACCGACAGGCTGGGCCTTGACGCGCTGGGGGTCAAACTGACCGATCGCGGCGAGATCGCGGTGGACGCGCGCTGGCAGACCAATGTCGAGGGCATCCACGCCATCGGCGACTGCATCACCGGCCCGATGCTGGCCCACAAGGCCGAGGACGAGGGCATGGCCCTCGCCGCTATACTTGCCGGCAAGCACGGCCATGTGAACTACGGCGTGATCCCCTCGGTCATCTATACCCACCCCGAGGTCGCTATGGTCGGACAGACCGAGCAACAGCTCAAAGAGGAAGGCCGCGCCTACAAGACCGGCAAGTTCCCGTTCATGGGCAACGGTCGGGCCAAGGCCAACTTTGCCGCCGATGGATTCGTCAAGATTCTCGCCGACAAGAAAACCGACCGCATTCTTGGCGCGCATATCATCGGGCCCAGCGCGGGCGAGTTGATTCACGAGATTTGCGTTGCGATGGAATTTGGCGCAAGCGCCGAGGATCTCGCCCTCACCTGTCACGCGCATCCGACCTATTCCGAAGCGGTGCGCGAGGCGGCGCTGGCCTGCGGCGACGGGGCGATCCACGCCTGAACTCCATGCAGCGCGCGGCGGATGGCTTTAGCTTCGTGCGACCTGCCGCGCCTCTTCCATCAGCGCATCGCTGCGCGTCTCGATACCTTGTTCCAGCCGCGCCATGAACTCGGCGCGTTTAAGGCCAGGTGGGATCGGCTCTAGGAACTCGACTACCGCCAGCCCCGGCTTGCGCATCACGCCCCGGCGGGGCCAGAACAAACCGACATTGGTCGCCGCCGGGACACAGGGCTGGTTCAATTCGCCATAAAGCACCGCGCTGCCTGCCTTATAGGGTTTGTGCTCTCCCGGCGGCACCCGCGTCCCTTGCGGATAAATAACCAATTGGCCCGGATCGCGAAATTCGCGCGCCACATCTTCGACCATCCGGGCAATCGCCACCCCGCGCTTGCCGCGATCGACCGGAACACAGCCCAACCGCTTGGCATAAAGCCCGATGATCGGCGTGCGCAAGAGCTCCTTTTTCATGATGAACTTGGGCCGCGGCAGCGCATGGAAAATTATCAGAATATCCAAAAACGACTGATGTTTGGCGGCGACCATCACCTCGCCCTGTGGCACCTCGCCCCGCACTTCTGTGCGCAGACCCAGCATCCAGCGTGCCGAAAAGAACACCCAGCGGCAATAAGCCTTACAGGCCGCAAATGCGCCTTCGCGCGATACCAGCGCCCAAGGCGCAAAGACCATGCCCAGCACGAACATCACAAGATAGATTTGTATGGTGAACAACAGCGACACCAGCCAGCGCAAACCCTGTTTCATCAATTCAGTGCCCCCAAACAGCGGCGGGTGGCGCGCAATGTCGCAAGAAACGCCACCGCCGCCGCCAACATTGGGATCAGCAGCGGCAGCAGCCAGCCCGCCCCTTGAAACCCCAACCCGGTCAGAAAACCGCCCTCATCCGAGGCCGCGGGCAGCAATATCACGCCGCCGATGCCCAGTACTGTACCGACCCCGGCACCGCTCAGCGCACGCAGGGTAAAGCGGCGCATGAAAGCCTGCGCAATATAATCGTCGGTCGCGCCCACAAGCCGCAGAACCTCGATCACCTGCGCATTGGCTGCCATCGCCGCGTTGGCTGCCAGCGTAATCATCGCTCCGGTCGCGCCGACAATCAGCAAAAGCGAGATCCACCCCAGGCGCCGCAGCGACAGGGCCGCGTCGACCAGCGGCCGCCGCCAGCGCGAGTGGTCGTCCAGCACCGCGCCCGGCACTTCGGCGGACAAGCGCAAGCGCAATCCCGCAAGGTCATAAGGCGGATCCTCCGCGATCACCTCGACCAGTTGCGGCACCGGCAACTCCTCCAGCGCCAGATCTGGCCCCAGCCATGGCGCCAGCAGCGCGGCCTGTTCCGCCTCACTCAGCGCGCGGGCGCTCGCAACGCCCTCGGTCTGGTTCAGCACTTCCAAAGCCGCCTCGGTCTGGGCGGCGCGCTGATCTGGGGCGGCGCTGATCCGCAGAGTGGCAGCGTGCGCCAGTTCTCCGGCCCAGCGGTCAGCCAGCCGCCCTGTGGCCAGCGAGAGTGCCAGCGCAAAAACCGCCAGAAATGCCATTGCTGCGGCGACGAATAGCGTCAGGCGCGCGGTGATTCCGTTGGGCGGCACCATACGGTCGGCCTGCGCATCGCCCAGAACGAAGGCACGGATCGTACCCCGGCTCACAGGTCGGCCCCCGCCAGATGCAATTGACGATTCGCGATCCTCAGAACCCGGGCCTGTACCTGACTTTTGGCGGCGCGGATCAGCGCGAGGTCATGGCTCGCAACCAACACGGTCTTGCCCATTTTGTTCAACTCGATCAGCAGTTGCAGCAAGCGCTGGGACATTTCCCAATCGATATTGCCGGTGGGTTCGTCGGCCAGCACAACATCCGGCGACAGGATCACCGCGCGGGCCAACGCGGCGCGCTGGCGCTCGCCGCCCGACAGTTCCGGCGGCAGCGCCTCGGCACGCTGTGACAGGCCGACCCAATTCATCAGATCATCTAGGTTCTGGCGCTGTTGCTCCTTGTCGTGCCCCGACACGATCAAAGGCAGGGCAATGTTATCGGTCAGCGGCAAATGGTCGAGAAACCGGCAGTCCTGGTGCACCACCCCGACACGGCGACGCAGCAGTGCCATCTGGTCGCGATCCAGCCCCGCCATGTCGGCGTCAAAGGCCCGCACGCGCCCTGTCGTGGGCTGCAATGCGCCATAGCACAGCTTCATCAGCGTGGTCTTCCCAGCCCCCGAAGGCCCGGTCAGGAAATGGAACGACCCCGGCGACAGACGCACCGACACATCGCTGAGCAATTCGCCCCCGCCATAGCTGTAACCGACATTCTCAAGCTCGATCAAACGCGCCCCCTGTCACATTGCGCCTTCTTGCCCCAGCGCTTGGACAGTTTCAATGCCCGCGGGTCTTTGGTGAAGATCTGTCGTTGATTGATTCTTTGTCCTTTTCGCGTAAACGCATAAAGTAAGCTCAAAACAGGCCCGCGAACACACGGGAACGGATACGGTAGATGCGACTGACATGCCCCCATTGCGATGCCCAATACGAGGTTCCTGACGCGGCGATCCCGCCCGCAGGACGCGATGTGCAATGCTCTAATTGCGGCAATACATGGTATCAGCGCCATCCTGATCAGCCCGAAGATGAACCAAGCGCGCAACGGCAGGGTGATGCACCCCCACCGGAAGCACCAAACGAACCCGCCCGCCGCCGCCTGGACCCCGAGGTCGCAGAGATCCTTCGAGAAGAGGCCGAGCATGAGACCCGGCTACGCATTTCAGAGGCTCAGGCCGGGTTGGAAAGCCAACCGGATCTGGGTCTTGATGCCGCCGCCAGTCCCACGTCGGGCAAAAGCGACCGCGAAACGCCCAGCTCCAGAACCTCCACCAAATCAAAGAAGCCCCACCCCAAACACAACCTTTTGCCCGATCTGGAAGAGATCAGTTCCACATTGCGCGTTTCCAGCCCTGTCGATCACGGTCGCCGCGCCGCTGCTCCGGTGGATGCGCCGCGGCGCCGCAGGTTCGTACTGGGTTTTGCGCTGACCCTGCTACTGGCTGCGATTTTTCTACTGATCTATTTGAATGCAGGACGGATCGCGCAGACGGTGCCACAGGCCGAACCGGCACTTGCCGCATACTCGCAAACGGTCACCGGAGCGAGAATCTGGCTGGAATCCATCGTCGTGGCAATCATAGCGCGATAAAATGGCTGATCGCGAGGATTTGACGATCAGAAACGCTCCAACAGGCGTTGCAGGTAATCGCGCTCAGTTTTCGAGCGCTCCCCCTCGCCGGAACGACGCCGGATTTCGTCCAGCAACTCACGCGCGCGGCGATAGATGTCCTCGCCCTGTAACAAGCCCTGATCCGTTCCCACCGAGCCGCGCTGTCCGGTCTCGCGACCCAACGGATCGCGCCCATCGGCGCGGCGACTTCCGGCGCCGGTTTCTCCCTCGCCGGGCTGAGTCCGCCGGTTCTGCGCCAGTGCCTCACCCAAATCTCGCATCCCTTCGCGCAGCGCTTCCATCGCTTCGGATTGCCGGTCGATCGCACCGGCATAGTCATCCTCGCGCAAGGCAGTTTCGGCGTCGTCCATTGCCCGTCCGGCCCGCTCAAGCGCCCTGCCGGCTGCATCCCCTTCGGGGCTGCCTTGGGCTGGCAATTGACCCTGCTGGCGGGCCAATTCATCGCGCAATGCCCGCTGCCGGTCGGCCAAGGTTTGTTCCTGATCCTGCTGGCCATCCCGACCCGGCGCGCCGTTGGGGCCGAACCGGTCTTGCAGATCACGGAATGCCTGATCGGACAGACCCTGCTGTTCGCGCAGGGTCTCGGCCAACCCTTCCATCGCCTGCTGCCCCTCGGACGGGCCGCCCTGCCCTTGCGTGACGCGCATATTGTCCATCATCTGCTGCAATTCCTGCAACGCCTGCTGGGCTTCGGCCATGCGGCCCTGCTCCATCAGTTCCTGAATCCGGTCCATCATGCGTTGCAGATCATCTTGACCCATCTGGATCGAGTTTTCAGCGTTCTGCTGTTCGTCGCCCTCCTGCGGTTGCTGCTGCGCCAATTGGCGCAGATAGTCCTGTGTGGCGTCGCGCAGTTCCTGCATCAGGTCGGCAATCTCCTGATCCGAGGCCCCGTTCTTCATCGCCTCGCTAAGCCGTTCCTGCGCGCGGCGCAGCCGCTCCAGCGCATCCCCCAGATCGCCTTCTTCCAACAGCACTGCAAGATCCCAGAGCGCCGCAGCGATCTCGTCGCGATGCGCCTTGTCCAGTCCGTGATGGGTGAAGGTTTCCAGCCGCCGCAGGATCACCCGCAGTCGCAGATAGGTGGTTTGTGAGCGAAAGATGTCCTCGGGTCGATGCGACACCGCGCGAAGGATCTGTGCCACTCGAGGCGCATTGGCCTGCGACCACAACAGATCACGGCGCTGTTCGATCACCGCCGCCGCCATCGGGTCGAAGAACCGTCGCGCCGGCAATGGCGTGGCAAAGGGCGCGGTTGCCGTGACATGGCCTGCAGCATCATTCGCCGTCAGTGTTATGGTGACTGGCAGATTGGCCCACGGGTGCTGCGAAAAATTCTCAACCAGGGTTTCACCAAACTCTGCCCGGTCGCCGGTGATCGGCAGGGGCAGGGGTACGGTGATGTTTTCGCGCGGCTCAGGGTCCGGGATCAGCCCAAAGCGGCGGTCGATCATTTCGAGATCCAGCGCGATCACCGCCTGCCCGCCGGTCACGCCGTAATCGTCGCTGGCGCTAAAGGGCAGCGTCATTTCTCCCGAGGCCTCGGCGCTGGCCGGACCGGCGACGGCAATCTCAGGCGGGATATCCTTGATCACATCTATCGACCACTTGCGCCCGCCGGGGCCGCTGATGCGCAATTCACCATCCCGTTCGACGGTAAATTCCTGCTGTGGGTCGGCAGCCGAGGGTATCGCTGCGTCTTCGCCAGTGCGGCCGGAAACCGTCTCGGCCAGCGTCAGCGCCCCCACTTCGCCATAGAAGCGCAGAATGATCCGGCTGCTTTCTGGCACACTCAAATCAGGTTTATTCAGATCACTTAGGTAGAGTGTCGGCTTTCCGGTATAGCGGGGCGGTTCGATCCACCCTTCCCAAGTCGGACCGCTGGCCAGTCCGGTGCCGCCACCGGGCACCATTCCGGCCACGGTTCCGACACGCCAGACCGACCCGAACAACAGTGCCACCAATAACGCCAGCAGCGCCACATAGCGCAAGGCATAGGGATCGCGTGGAGCCAGCCGCAGGTCAGGCCGCGCAGGCCGGGCCCCCGCTGCCCGTTGCGCCATACGGGCCTGATGCGCCTGCCAAAGAGCAACCGAGTCCGCATCGCCTGCGCCAATTGCCTGCCTGTCGAGAATTGCGGCGATCGGCCGTCCGGGGAGGGTTGCATCCAGCCGTGCCAGTGCATCCGTACGGGTGGGCCACTGGAAGCGCCGGATGCCAAGGGCAAAGGTCACGATCAGCCCCAGCACCCCGATGACGAAACCGCCCCAGACCAATTCGATGGGCAGATGGTCCTGCAGCCCCAGCATAAGCGCGGCCAGCGCTGCCATCGCCACGGTCATCAATGGCCAGAATGCCCGCAAGGCCTGCTCGGCCAGCAGGCCGGCGCGCGTCAGCGCCAGCGGCTGCGCAAGCTTGCGCAGCACCGGGTCTGAACGCGTGGGGTTGGCCATCGAGACTCTCCGTCAGGCCGCAGCGCGCGATTGCGTTACAGCCACTCCGGGATAGTATCGCGATTCATCATTTCGTCAAAGGTCGGCCGTCGGCGAATTACCGCGAACTGATCGCCCTTGACCAGAACCTCGGGGATCAACGGGCGGGCGTTATATTCGCTGGCCATCACCGCGCCATAGGCGCCGGCACTGCGAAAGGCGATCAGATCGTCCGCCTTCAGAACCGGCAAATTGCGTTGACGCGCAAAGGTGTCGCCGCTTTCGCAAACCGGACCAACGACATCATAAGGTTGCTGTGGTGTGCCCGGCGCAGGTTCGATCACCGGGACGATTTCATGATAGGCATCATACATCGCGGGCCGGATCAGGTCATTCATTGCACCATCCACGATCAGGAAATCACGACCTTCGCCGGATTTCAGGTAAATCACCTTGCTGACCATGATTCCGGCATTGCCGGCAATCAGCCGCCCTGGCTCGATCTGGATTTCGCAACCAAGATGGCCCAGCACACGCTTGACCATCTCGCCATATTCCACTGGCAGCGGCGGCGCTTCGTTTGAGCGCTCATAGGGGATACCCAGCCCGCCGCCCAGATCCAACCGCCTGATATCGTGCCCTTCGGCGCGCAATGTCTCGGTCAGAGCGGCCAGTTTGGTATAGGCCTGCTCGAACGGGGCGAGATCGGTCAACTGGCTGCCGATATGCATGTCGATGCCAACCACCTCTAGCCCCGGCAGCCGCGCCGCATGGGCGTAGACCGCGGAAGCACGCGAGATCGGAATGCCGAACTTGTTTTCCGACTTGCCGGTCGAAATCTTGGCATGGGTTTTCGCATCAACGTCGGGGTTTACCCGGACAGTGATCGGCGCAACCACGCCCAGCTCCAGCGCGACGGCGTTAAGCGTCTCCATCTCGGGCTCGGATTCGATGTTGAACTGAAGGATCCCGCCCTGCAAGGCAACGCGCATTTCCTCGGCGGTCTTGCCAACGCCAGAAAATACGATGCGCTCCCCCGGCACTCCGGCGGCACGGGCGCGAAGATATTCGCCCTGACTCACCACATCCATTCCTGCGCCGACATCAGCCAGCGTTTTCAGGATTGCCATATTTCCAGCCGCTTTCATCGCATAGCAGACCAGATGGTCCATGCCGCTCAGCGCCTCGTTGAACAGGTGATAATGGCGCAGCAGGGTCGCGGTGGAGTATAAATAAAACGGCGTGCCGACTTGCGCCGCGATTTCGGCGACCGGTACGTCCTCGGCGTACAATGCGCCGTTGCGATAGAGAAAATGATCCATAGGGCGGAATTAGGAGAAACCGCGCTCAGGATCAAATGGTTTCCGCTCAGTGCACCGGCCGCGTGCGCAAAAACAGATAAAGCGGCAGGCCGCACCCGATTCCCATCACCAGGGTCGCCGGAATGGCGATTAGCGCAATCCAGTTACGCCGCACGGCAATTTCCGCTAAAACCCAGACCGTTAGGGTAACAACGGCCAACGCCAGTTCCCAGGCCAGGCCACCATTTGCTGCACCGACGCGCAAAGGATTGGCCAGATGAGAAACATCAAATCCGCCTTCAAGCGCCCAGCGACCGAACCAGTACAGCGAATGCACCGCCCCCAAAACCGCAAGCGCCAAGTAAATCTTGCGCAATCCGGACATCACAAGCCGACATAAAGCGATACCGGACCCTGATGCATTCCGACATTTCCACGCGCATGCACTCCGCCCCCCGCCGAAACGCCAAGTCCGGCGCTCATCGTCGGTCGAACCGGATCGCCGTCAACGCCGCAACTTGCCAGCAACAATGCTGCGAACAGGAGCCCTATGCTTGATTTCATGTTCAGCCCTCCTGAACCGACGCTAGCGCCGAACTGCCGCGCTGTCAGCGCAATTCAACCCAGCCGCTCTTGCCAGGCCGCGATTTGTGCACGCACCTGTGTCGGTGCCGTACCGCCATAGGATACCCGCGAATTGACCGAGTTTTCCACGCCCAGCACGTCGAAAACATCGGGTGTGATCGCCGCATGAACCGTCTGCATGTCCGCAAGCGTCAAGTCGGGCAGGTCGCAGTTTTTCTTTTCCGCCAGCGCGACAAGTGCGCCTGTGACGTGGTGGGCATCCCGAAACGGCAGGTTCAACACCCGCACCAGCCAATCGGCCAAATCAGTCGCTGTCGAAAAGCCGCTGCCAGCAGCGGCCGCCAGCGCTTCGCGATTGGCGGTCATGTCGCGCACCATGCCCTCCATCGCCGCCAGCGCCAGCATCAGCGAATCGGCGGCGTCGAAAACCTGTTCCTTGTCCTCTTGCATGTCCTTGGAATAGGCCAGTGGCAGCCCTTTCATCACCATCATCAGCGCCGTGTTCGCACCGAAGATCCGCCCCACCTTGGCACGGATCAGTTCGGCCGCATCGGGATTCTTCTTCTGCGGCATGATGCTGGACCCGGTCGAAAAACGATCCGACAGGGTGACGAATCGAAACTGCGCGCTGGACCAGATCACCAATTCCTCGGCCATGCGCGACAGGTGCATGGCGCAAATCGACGCGACCGACAGAAACTCCAGCGCGAAATCGCGATCGCTGACCGCATCCAGACTATTGGCGGCAGGCCGGTCGAAACCCAGCGCGCGAGCCGTCATATCGCGGTCGATCGGAAACGATGTGCCCGCCAGCGCGGCGGCACCCAAGGGACATTCATTCATCCGCGTGCGCGCATCGCGCACCCGCGACAGGTCCCGCCCGAACATCTCGACATAGGCCATCATATGGTGGCCCCATGTCACCGGTTGTGCGGTTTGTAGATGCGTGAACCCCGGCATCACCCAATCGGCCCCGGCCTCGGCCTGTCCCAGCAAGGCGCGAATCAGCGCCAGCAGGCCCGCTTCGGTGGCGTCTAGCTGGTCGCGCACCCACAGTTTGAAATCGGTCGCCACCTGATCATTGCGCGACCGGGCCGTGTGCAGACGCCCTGCCGGCTCGCCGATGAGCTCTTTCAGCCGCGCCTCGACATTCATGTGGATATCTTCCAGCGCGGTCGAGAACTGGAACGTACCGCTCTCGATTTCCGACAAAACCGTGAGCAGCCCTTCCCTGATCGCCTCGGCATCGCTATCGTTGATAACGCCTGTCGCGGCCAGCATCGCCGCATGGGCCCTTGAGCCTGCGATATCCTGCGCCGCCATCCGCTGATCATAACCGATCGAGGCGTTGATCGCCTCCATGATCGCGTCAGGTCCGGCGGCGAAACGGCCGCCCCACATTTGGTTCGAGGTCTTGTTTGCCATGTTCTGCACCCGGAGAATGATATGCGTCTGTTTCGTTTCCTGATCCTTTATATGGCCCTTGCGGTCGGTGCAAATACCGCACTGGCTGATTCCGCCTCGCTTGAGGCGCTGCGCGAAGGCGATATGAGAAAGCTGAATATCCACAGCACAGCACAGCCGGTTTCCGACCTGCCCTTCGACTTGGCCGATGGCGCAGGCACCGCGACACTAGCGGATTGGCAGGGCAAATGGGTGGTGCTGAACTTCTGGGCGACATGGTGCGCGCCCTGCCGCAAGGAAATGCCGCATCTTTCGGCGCTGCAAAGCGAATTTGGCGGTGACTCATTCGAGGTACTGACGCTGGCCAGTGGGCCGAACTCACCAACCGGGATCAAGAAGTTTCTGGATGAAATCGATGTCGACAATCTGCCGCGTCATCAAGACCCCAGGCAGGCCGTGTCACGCGACATGGGCGTTCTGGGCCTGCCAATCACCGTCATCCTGAACCCCGCAGGAAAGGAAATCGCCCGCCTGCAAGGCGATGCAGACTGGCATTCGGAGAGCGCCCGGGCAATCATCGCGCATCTGATCAATCAAGACACCAACTGACACCCTCACCTGTAGCGCTGATGGTCTGATCCTGCCTGAGCGGCGCGACGTTCTGGCACGGTCAACCGGCGGGGCCAGCACGGCCGATGGCACGCCCTGCCAAAGCTGAACAGGCCAAACTCAACAGAACCGCCCCCTCTACTTCCCTCTACGCTCGGCAATCTTCTGCCAATCGGCGGCCCGGTTGCGATTTCGGTTGATCGCAGCAGCGAAAATGCGGATATCCCTGCAACAAACTACAAAAACAACGCTCCGCGCCGTCGGAATGAGGGACGTATGTATCGGAAACTGCTAACTTTTTCCATTGTCACGATGATGGGCATGGGCTGTGCATCAGCCTATGCATCGATCAGCACCACGGTCGATGCTCAGGGCTATCTGCGCGAACCTTTTTATCTGATACCCTTGGGATATCTGTTTCTCTGCGCGGGCTTGGGCGGCATCGTCATCACCCTTTTGCGCGGGGCCCTAGCGCGTCTGGTGCAGCCTTACACGCCTTAAGCCAGCTCACTATGGCGCGGGCAGGTGACAATGTGGTCGTTCACCATGCCCACCGCTTGCATGAACGCGTAGACAGTCGTCGGTCCGCAAAACCCAAAGCCGGCCTTTTTCAAATCTTTTGATATCTGTATCGAAAGCGGCGTAAAGGCCGGAATTTCTGCCGAACTCGTCCACGCGTTTTGCACCGGATGTCCTTCGACATAACGCCATAGAAACCTTTGAAAACCCTGTGTCCGTTCGATTTCCTGCCAGGCTCTGGCGTTTCGGATTGCGGCTTCGATCTTGCCCCGATGGCGGATGATTCCCGGGTTCTCGAGCAATCGCTGCACCTCGCGCTCGCCCCATGTCGCGATGATTTGCGGATTGAACCCGGCAAAGGCCGCCCGGAAATTCTCGCGTTTTCTCAGAATCGTGATCCAGCTCAGCCCGGCCTGAAAGCTTTCCAGCACAAGCATTTCCCATAGCGCGCGACTATCGCGCTCGGGCACGCCCCATTCGGTATCGTGATAATCTATATAGAGCTGTTCGGGCCCGGCCCAGCCACACCGTTCCATCGCGCACCTTCCACGTGATCAGGCAATGCGGGCGCCAAACTGCCCTAGCAACGAATCGCTAATGCACCCTATCCTGCCATTGCAGAGATTGTATGCGCAGTCACTATCTGCAGCAGCCGATACAGTCGCTGTTGCTGACCCTGAGACAATCCAGTAAGCCGGGAGGGCAAGATTCGAAGGATTCGATAGCAAAGCGCGCAACTTTCTTACTTACCCGCCAAAGGAATCATCCATGACAAATGTAGTTATCGCATCAGCGGCCCGTACTGGGGTCGGCAGTTTTATCGGCAGCTTCGCCAACACTCCGGCGCATGATCTGGGCGCCGCCGTGCTGGAAGCGGTCGTCGCGCGGGCCGGTGTCGATAAATCCGAAGTCAGCGAAACCATTCTGGGTCAGGTTCTGACCGCCGCACAAGGCCAGAACCCCGCGCGTCAGGCCCATATCAATGCCGGTCTGCCGCAAGAAAGCGCCGCTTGGCTTATCAATCAGGTCTGCGGGTCGGGTCTGCGCTCGGTGGCTTTGGGGGCGCAGCATATCCAGTTGGGAGATGCCGAGATCATTGCCGCCGGCGGACAGGAAAACATGTCGATGTCGGCCCATGCCGCGAATCTGCGCCAAGGGCACAAGATGGGCGACATGAAATATGTCGACACAATGATCCGTGACGGGCTGTGGGATGCCTTCAATGGCTATCACATGGGTAACACCGCCGAGAATGTTGCCGAAAAATGGCAAATCAGCCGCGAACAACAGGACGAGTTCGCTGTCGCGAGCCAGAACAAGGCCGAAGCTGCGCAGAAAGAAGGCAAGTTCAAAGACGAGATCATTCCTTTCTCCATCAAGACCCGCAAAGGCGAGACGGTGATGGAGACGGACGAATATATCCGCCACGGTGCCAGCATCGAAACAATGCAGAAGCTGCGCCCGGCCTTCACCAAGGACGGCACGGTGACCGCGGCCAATGCCTCAGGGCTGAACGACGGTGCTGCCGCTGTACTGCTGATGAGCGCGGACAACGCTGAAAAACGCGGGATCGAACCGCTGGCGCGCATCGTGTCCTATGCAACCGTCGGCCTTGACCCGTCGATCATGGGCGTCGGCCCTATCGGCGCCAGCCGTAAAGCGCTGGAAAAGGCCGGATGGAAGCCCGAAGATCTGGATCTGGTCGAGGCCAACGAGGCCTTTGCCGCGCAAGCCTGCGCCGTCAATAAAGATATGGGCTGGGATCCCACCGTCGTGAACGTGAACGGCGGGGCCATCGCCATTGGCCACCCAATCGGCGCATCGGGCGCGCGCATCCTGAACACCCTCGTGTTCGAAATGAAGCGCCGCAACGCCAAACGCGGTCTGGCGACGCTGTGTATCGGTGGCGGCATGGGTGTCGCCATGTGCGTCGAACGCCCCTGACCCCCGAAACACCGAAAAGGCGCCAGCTGGCGCCTTTTTTCTCTGCCTTGGGACAATCGGCGAAAATAGGCTGCGCAACATTGTTGCGGGTGCACGATCGTCCCGATAACATCATTTCCGACACGCAATCTGACAGGAGAGACAAATGGCAAGAATTGCACTCGTCACCGGCGGCAGCCGGGGTATCGGCGCCGCGATTTCCAAGGCGCTGAAGGACGACGGCTATACCGTCGCCGCGACCTATGCAGGCAATGACGAGGCCGCCAGCAAGTTCAGTGAAGAAACCGGCATCAAGACCTATAAATGGAATGTGGCGGACTATAACGAAAGCAAGGCGGGCATCGCAAAGGTCGAATCCGAACTCGGCCCGATCGAAGTGGTCGTGGCGAATGCGGGAATCACCCGTGACGCGCCGTTCCATCGGATGACCCCCGAGCAGTGGAACGAGGTAATCGATACCAACCTGACGGGCGTGTTCAACACCATTCATCCGATTTGGCCCGGCATGCGCGAGCGCAAGTTCGGCCGTGTCATCGTGATCAGTTCGATCAACGGACAAAAAGGCCAATTCGCGCAGGTTAACTATGCCGCGACCAAAGCGGGCGATCTGGGGATCGTGAAATCGCTGGCGCAGGAAGGCGCGCGCGCAGGCATCACTGCCAACGCAATCTGCCCCGGTTACATTGCCACCGAGATGGTCATGGCGGTACCGGAAAAGGTACGCGAAAGCATCATTGGGCAAATCCCTGCCGGCCGTTTGGGTGAGCCCGAGGAAATTGCCCGCTGCGTGGTGTTTCTGGCCTCTGATGATGCGGGTTTCATCAACGGTTCAACAATCTCGGCGAATGGCGCACAATTCTTCGCCTGATATTTGCCCGAGGATCTGTGCAAGCGAATAACTCAGCAAAAATGGCCGGTCCCATATCGGATCGGCCATTCCTGTGTCCCGGTACACCGGCATAAAACACGATCACGTTTGGCTTTTCGGTATCCGGCTTTACGCGGCACCGCGATTTAGGCTTTTTCTGATACTTAACCGCGACTGCCCGCGCTAAGTGACCGCGGGCAATCACCACAGTTCTAAACACTCCCGACGCATCGCGCGCCGCGTGCAGAACCTGTCGCTGTCAGGATGAAAGGCGCTTGATCTCTTCCTTCAGCTTCAACTTTTGTTTCTTCATCTCCGCCACATGCAGGCCGTCCACACCGGGCGATCGCTGGGCCTGCTCGACTTCACTACTCAGTGTCTGGTGCTTCCTTTTCAGTTCCGTCAGGTGCGAGCTCA
Organism: Pontibaca salina; assembly: GCF_016307205.1. Classification (GTDB taxonomy): domain Bacteria; phylum Pseudomonadota; class Alphaproteobacteria; order Rhodobacterales; family Rhodobacteraceae; genus Pontibaca; species Pontibaca salina. The sequence goes on from NZ_JAEIJD010000001.1 coordinate 479,927, forward strand.
AGCTCATGGCAGTCCTCCTTCTGAACAAGTTGCGTAAATAGTTGAGCATATTCGTCTGAGTCTGTCACGTCAGTTGAATCGCTACCTGGTTAACAGCGTTAAATGTGGCGGGGTTCTGCCGATGCGGTACTTGCAACAGGGCGAGCGCACGCACGACACCCCTTTAATCGCGGCAACAGGCGCAGCTGACCGCCCAAACATCGGGCTTTGATCAGATCGCCCACCGCAAGCAAATCCGCGCTCAATTGCTGGGCAGGATTTCGTTGTCGCGCATAACCCGCAACGCACGATCATAGTCCGCCTCGCGCACCATCATGCGACGGGGAAAAGCTCCGATACCGCCCTCTAAGACGCTCATGTTTACGTCCATTTCAAAGCAGTCTATAGCCTCGCCCTGTAGAAGAGCCGATGCAAATGCCATGACTGTCAGGTCGGTGGTGCGCAAAAGTTCTTTCATTAAACATGATCTAAGGGCAACGCAGTAACGATGTCGAGCCGGGAAATGAACGCATGACGGACAGCGCAATCGTCGCAAGACCTCACGACCGTCTGGCCAAAGAACTGGCCGACGACCTAGTAGCCGTCAACGCCCTGATCCGGGCGCGGATGGAATCGCGTCATGCGCCGCGCATCCCCGAGGTCACCGCGCATCTGGTCGAAGCCGGCGGTAAACGCCTGCGTCCGATGCTGACGCTGGCGGCGGCGCGGTTATGTGGTTACGACGGCCCTTGGCACATCCACCTTGCCGCCACGGTCGAGTTTATCCACACTGCAACGCTGCTGCATGACGACGTGGTGGACGAAAGCGCCCAGCGTCGCGGACGGCCCACTGCAAACCTTCTGTGGGACAACAAATCCAGCGTTCTGGTTGGCGATTACCTGTTCGCGCGCAGCTTCCAACTGATGGTCGAGCCCGGCAATCTGCGGGTGCTTGAGATCCTGTCCAATGCCGCCGCCACCATCGCCGAAGGCGAGGTTCTGCAACTCAGCGCAGCCCAGAATCTGGCCACGGATGAAGACATCTATCTTCAGATCGTGCGCGGCAAGACGGCGGCCCTGTTCTCGGCGGCAACCGAATCTGGCGCAGTCATCGCCAACGCACCCGACGATCATGTGCGGGCTTTGTTCAATTACGGAGACGCCTTGGGAATCGCCTTTCAGATCGCCGATGATCTGCTGGACTATCAAGGCGATAGCACGGCCACGGGCAAAAACATCGGGGACGACTTTCGCGAACGCAAATTGACGCTGCCTGTTATTAAGGCCGTCGGTCAGGCCACCGAGGACGAGCGCGCCTTTTGGAAGCGTACCATCGAACTGGGCCGACAAGACGCCCGCGATCTGGATCACGCTCTTGAGTTGATGGCGAAATACAACACCTTAGCCGCCACCCGGAATGATGCCAGACATTGGGCGGACACGGCGAAATCTGCAATAGCCGCCCTGCCCGATCACCGGATCCGCACCCTATTACACGATCTTGCCGATTACGTCGTCGCCCGATTGGCCTGACGCCCGGACACCAATGGACAAGGCGACTGTTTCAGGCGCTCTGCGACGTTGGAAAAGCGCCGCAAAACCGACGCATTGACATTTCGACCTTGCCGCCCACATGTTGCCCCGCCATAGACCGCGCCAGTTTCGCCGTAGGAGGTTTTCACCTAAATGCCCGTCGTTGTTGTAGAATCCCCGGCCAAGGCCAAGACCATTAACAAATATCTCGGCCCCGGTTACACGGTTCTGGCGTCCTATGGGCATGTCCGCGACCTGCCGCCGAAGGACGGATCGGTCGATCCCGACAATAATTTCGACATGAAATGGGAAATCGCCAGCGACAGTAAGAAACACGTCAAGGCGATTGCCGACGCGCTGGCCGAAGACGGCGAACTGATCCTCGCCACTGACCCCGACCGCGAAGGTGAGGCGATCAGTTGGCACCTGCAAGAGGCGCTGACCAAGCGCCGCTCGATCAAGAAGGACACCCCGGTCTCGCGTGTCACCTTCAACGCGATCACCAAAGACGCGGTGCAAAAAGCGATGGCGAACCCACGGCAGGTGGATATGCCATTGGTCGAGGCCTATCTGGCCCGCCGCGCGCTTGATTATCTGGTCGGTTTCAATCTCTCGCCGGTGCTCTGGCGCAAGCTGCCCGGCGCGCGGTCGGCGGGACGCGTGCAATCTGTCACGCTCAGGCTGATCGTCGAGCGCGAGATGGAGATCGAGGCGTTTCGCGCCCGCGAATACTGGACCGTCAAAGCAGTGCTGGCCACGCCGCGCGGGCAGGAATATGAGGCGCGGCTGACGGTTCTGGCGGGCAAAAAGCTGGAACGTTTCGACATCGAAAACGAAACCCAGGCCGAATTGGCGGTGCAGGCAATCACCAGCCGCGATCTGACGGTGAAATCGGTCGAGGCGAAACCGGCCAGCCGCAACCCGGCTGCTCCCTTCATGACCTCCACCTTGCAACAAGAGGCCAGCCGCAAATTTGGCATGGGTGCGCGCCAGGCGATGAGCGCAGCGCAGCGGCTATATGAGGCTGGGCACATCACCTATATGCGGACCGACGGCATTGACATGGCTCCCGAGGCTGTCACTGCCGCCCGCGACGCGATCAAGGATCGCTTTGGCGCCGATTACGTGCCGAAATCGCCCCGCATCTACAAGAATAAGGCCAAGAACGCGCAAGAGGCGCACGAGTGCATCCGCCCCACTGACATGGCGCGCGATGTCGAGGCGCTGAAGCTGTCGGACGCCGATCAGCGCAACCTGTATGATCTGATCTGGAAGCGCACACTGGCCTGCCAGATGGAAAGCGCCCGCATGGAGCGCACGACAGTCGATATCGCCAGCCAGGATGGCCAGATCGAACTGCGCGCAAACGGACAGGTGATGCTGTTCGACGGCTTTCTACGGGTCTATGAGGAGGGGCGCGACGACGCAGTGGTCGAGGACGACGACAAGCGCCTGCCGCAAATTTCCCAAGGTGAAAAGGCCGACAAGCGCAGCGTCACGCCCGACCAGCACTTCACCCAGCCCCCGCCGCGCTATACCGAGGCAACGCTGGTCAAGAAAATGGAAGAACTGGGCATTGGCCGCCCCTCGACCTATGCCAGCATCGTCACGACGATCCAAGATCGCGGCTATGTGCGCAAGGAAAAGAACCGGCTGATCCCTGAAGACAAGGGCCGATTGGTGACGGCCTTTTTGGAAAACTATTTCCGCCGTTATGTCGGTTACGATTTCACCGCGGCGCTTGAGGACCAACTGGATCACATCAGCGCGGGTGACGAAGATTACAAAGAGGTGCTGGCGCGCTTCTGGCGAGATTTCTCGGCCGCTATTGCCGAAACCAGCGAATTGCGCATCACGGATGTACTCGAAAAGATCAACGAGGTGCTGGAACCGCATCTGTTTCCCGCAACCGAAGATGGCAGCGATCCGCGCCTGTGCCCGCATTGCGGTAAGGGGCGGCTGTCTATGCGCACCGCGCGCGCCGGTGGCGCATTCATCGGCTGCTCGAGCTATCCTGAATGCCGCTATACTCGGCCGTTCGGACCGCCGGGCATGGAAGAAGATTCGGCGATCCCCCCCGAGGGCAAGTTGCTGGGCCATGACGAGGGCGACGCGATCCGTGTCTTCAAAGGTCGGTTCGGACCTTACGTCCAGCGTGGCGAGGTGACCGAAGACAACAAAAAGCCCCCGCGGCAGTCGATCCCCAAGGACTGGGCCCCCGAGGAGCTGGAGCTGGATCGGGCGCTGATGCTGCTTTCACTGCCCCGCCCGATCGGCCCCCATCCCGAAGACGGGGTCATGATATGGTCGAATATCGGCCGGTATGGGCCATATCTGAAACATGCTGAAAGCACCTCCGAGCGCGGCGGCACCAACGCCAATCTGGAAAGCATCGACGAGGTGTTCACCGTCGGGATGAACCGCGCTGTGCAGCTTCTGGCCGAAAAGAAGGCCAGCCGGGGCGGGCGTGGGCGGGCCGCCAAACCGCTGCGCGAACTGGGCGAACATCCTGATGCGGGCGGCGCTGTAAATATCATGGATGGCAAATATGGCCCCTATGTGAAGTGGGAAAAGATCAACGCAACTTTGCCCAAGGAAACACCGCCTGAGGATGTCTCCATGGAAATGGCGGTGGAACTGATCGCCGAGAAAGCCGCCAAATCGGGCAAGAAAAAACCCGCAGCCAAGAAACCCGCCGCCAAAAAGACCGCGGCCAAGAAGACCGCAACCAAGAAACCTGCTGCAAAAAAGGCGGCGGCAAAAAAGACGACAACGAAAGCCCCCGAAACGTGATCGCAAGCGCCCCGATTGGGGCGCAGGCCTTCTTGTTTTGTTGACACTGAACCCCTGCAACGGCACAACCAAGGCAGCAGCGTTGTTAAGGGGTATTCGATGAAGAAGGTGTATGGCACCGCCGAGCAGGCTCTCGACGGGCTGCTGCGTGATGGCATGCTGATCGCGGCCGGTGGTTTTGGCCTCAGCGGCATTCCTGAATTTCTGATCGCGGCGATCCGCGATGCCGGTACCAAGGATTTGACCGTCGCGTCGAATAATGCAGGCGTGGACGATTTTGGGCTCGGCGTCTTGCTGCAGACCAGACAGGTCAAGAAGATGATCTCGTCCTATGTCGGTGAGAACGCCGAATTCATGCGCCAGTACCTGAGCGGCGAACTGGAACTGGAATTTACTCCTCAGGGCACCTTGGCTGAACGCATGCGCGCCGGTGGCAGCGGCATCCCCGGCTTCTATACCAAGACCGGTGTCGGCACCCAGATCGCCGAAGGCAAGGAGCACAAGGATTTCGACGGCGAAACCTATATTCTGGAACGCGGAATCGTCGCTGATCTTGCCATCGTCAAGGCCTGGAAAGCCGACGACACCGGCAATCTGATATTTCGAAAGACCGCGCGCAATTTCAACCCGCCCGCAGCGATGTGCGGCAAGATCTGCGTCGCCGAGGTCGAGGAAATCGTGCCGCGCGGCAGCCTTGATCCTGATGGCATCCATCTACCCGGCATCTATGTGCATCGCCTAATTCAGGGGGATCATGAAAAGCGCATCGAACAGCGCACCACCCGCAAGCGCGAAGAGGCGTAAACCATGGCCAATGACATCAAGGGCTGGGATCGCAACCAGATGGCCGCCCGCGCGGCAGAAGAACTGGAAGATGGCTGGTATGTAAATCTCGGCATCGGGATACCCACGCTGGTGGCGAACTATGTCGGCGACAAGGACATTACCCTGCAATCGGAAAACGGCATGTTGGGCATGGGTCCCTTCCCTTTTGAGGGCGAGGAAGACCCGGATCTGATCAACGCCGGCAAGCAGACGATAACCGAGTTGAGCCGCACCTCCTATTTCGACAGTGCGACCAGTTTTGGCATGATTCGCGGCGGCAAGATCGCTGCCGCCATTCTGGGCGCGATGGAGGTGGCTGAAAACGGCGATCTGGCGAACTGGATGATCCCCGGCAAGCTGGTCAAGGGCATGGGCGGTGCGATGGATTTGGTCGCCGGCGTGCGGCGTGTGATCGTCGTGATGGATCACACCAACAAGGCCGGGGAGTCCAAATTGCTCAAGACATGCACCCTTCCGCTGACCGGAACCGGCGTGGTGGACCGCATCATTACCAATCTGGGTGTATTGGATGTGGCCGAAGGCGGCCTGCAATTGATCGAAACCGCCGATGGCATCACCGAAGCCGATATCCGCGCCGCGACCGAGGCAACGATTGTCTGAGCCTGAATCCATTGCCCATGAACGCGGGCCCGACGGGGGCCGCTACGCCCTGCGCCGCGACGGGGCCGAGGCGGAACTGACCTATCAAATTGCCTCGCCCGATCTAATCTTGGCCGACCATACCGGCGTACCTGATGCCATGCGCCACACCGGCGCGGGGGCGGCACTTGTGAAGCGGATGGTCGAGGATGCACGCGCTGGCGGCTATCATATCCGCCCCACCTGCCCCTTTGTCGAAGCGATGCGCAACCGCCATCCGGATTGGGCCGACGCTTTCGAGAGTTGACCTCGACTCGCCGCCGCACCTACGCATCTGGGGCGGATCGGCTGCGCCCATACTCGGGCACAAATCATTGCTCATGAAAGATAATTTGCAACAGCCATTGCCCGTAAGGAAAAATGGCGGACACCCTTTTGTTTTGCATCGAATGCCTTATGCTTGGCGCAAACATGCAAGGGTACTAAATGGCGCGCGACATCGATTACGGTAACTTGATGCATCAGGCCATGCGTGGTCTCATAAAATCCGTGTTGCAGGACGTAGCTGAGAACGGCCTGCCCGGGGCGCATCATTTCTTTATCACTTTCGACACCGGGCATCCTGATGCTGAACTGGCGGATTGGCTGTCGGATCGCTATCCCAGCGAGATGACAGTGGTTATGCAGCACTGGTATGACAATCTTGACGTGGGGCCCGAGGGGTTTTCGATTACGCTCAATTTCGGTGATGCACCGGAACCGCTGTATATCCCCTATGAGGCGATCAAGACTTTCGTGGATCCATCGGTGGAATTCGGGCTGCGGTTTGAAAACCCCGAGGATGAGGATCTGTCCGAAGACGAAGCTCAGCCCAGCCCGGCGATCAATACCGATCATGCCCGCGAAACGCCCGAGGATGCCGCCAAGTCGGACGCGCAGGTCGTATCGCTGGACTCTTTTCGCAAATAGGCGACACCTGTCGCAAACACGATGCGTATACCTGCCCGTCCGTATTTGACTGGCACGGCGCGCAAACGGCCTGTAGCCGTCGACCACACGGAGATGATAAATGTCCCAGACCCGCACAGAAACAGACAGTTTCGGCCCGCTTGAGGTGCCGGCGGACAGATACTGGGGCGCACAGACCCAAAGGTCGATCCGCAACTTCCCCATCGGTTGGGAACGCCAGCCAACCGCCATTATCCGCGCGCTGGCAGTCGTCAAGAAAGCCTGTGCACAGGCCAATATCGATCTGGGCAAGCTGGACGACGACCGCGGCAAGGCCATCATCGCCGCCGCCGGCGAGGTAATTGAGGGCAAGCTCGACGACAATTTCCCGTTGGTCGTGTGGCAAACCGGCTCGGGCACGCAATCGAACATGAACGCCAATGAAGTGATCGCCAACCGTGCCATTGAGATCATGGGCGGCGAAATCGGCTCGAAGGAGCCGGTGCATCCCAACGATCACGTGAATATGGGCCAGTCGAGCAACGACACCTTCCCAACCGCCATGCATATCGCCACCGCCACCATGGCGCGTGACGTGTTGTTGCCGGGGCTGGAAAAGCTACACGCCGGGTTGCTGGCCAAAGTCGAGCAATTCGACGGAATCATCAAGATCGGGCGCACCCATACCCAGGATGCCACGCCGCTGACCCTATCGCAGGAATTTTCCGGCTATGCCCATCAGGTCGCCATGGGAATTGCGCGCGTCAAGGACGGTCTGGGCCGGATCTACGAATTGGCGCAAGGCGGCACCGCTGTTGGCACCGGGCTGAACTCGCCCAAGGGCTGGGGCGAAAAAGTTGCGGCTAACATGGCCGCGATCACCGGACTGCCCTTTGTCACCGCCCCAAACAAGTTCGAGGCGCTGGCCGCCCGCGACGCGATGGTCGAGATTTCCGGTCATCTGAGAACCGTCGCCGCCAGCCTGTTCAAGATCGCCAACGATATCCGTTTTCTCGGCTCGGGGCCGCGTTGCGGATTGGGCGAATTGATTCTGCCCGAAAACGAACCGGGCAGTTCGATTATGCCGGGCAAGGTCAACCCGACCCAATGTGAGGCGCTGACCCAAGTCTGCGCACAGGTCATGGGCAATGATGCCGCTGTGGGTTTCGCCGGGTCGCAGGGACATTTCGAACTGAACGTCTACAAGCCGATGATGGCCTATAACGTGCTACAGTCCATGCAGCTTCTCGGCGATGCAGCGGCTGCGTTCACGGATAACCTGATCGAAGGGCTGCAGGCCGACCGCGAACGGATCGACAAATTGCTGCACGAGTCGCTGATGCTGGTCACCGCGCTTGCACCCGAGATTGGCTATGACAACGCGACCACAGTGGCCAAGACCGCGCATAAAAACGGCACGACCCTGAAGCAAGAGGCAATCAATCTCGGGTTCGTCGATGAAGAGACGTTCGAGCGCGTAGTGCGCCCCGAGCAGATGATCGGGCCCAAGTGATGGCGCAGCCGGTCAATCTGAACCGGGTGCGCAAGCAAAGGGCGCGAGACGCGAAAAAGGCCCGCGCCGACGAAAACGCGGCGCGGTTCGGGCGCAGCAAGGCAGCGCGCGAGGCCGACCGGGCGCGCCGCGACAAGGCCGCCCGCGATCTGGACGGACACAAGCGCGAGGGATGAGCCGCCCCCGCAAACATTCGCTGACCCTGCGCGGCCATCGCACCTCGGTTTCGCTTGAAGACGAGTTCTGGACAGCCTTCCGCGAGATTGCGGCGCGTGAAGGACGTGCGATCAACGATCTTGCTGCCGAAATTGACGCTGAGCGCGGCACGGACTGCGGGCTGGCCTCGGCGATCCGGCTCTTCGTGCTGCGCCGCTTGCAGGACTGAACAACCGGGCGACAGGTGTGGTCCAGCCTTGCCGCATTAGGGTGACGTCCAGCGGCTGCCCCATAGGCGTCAAAGCCCCTTTCTGGCAATAGACTGCACCGACGACCAAGAGAACCAATTGGATGAGCCCACGGGGGATTCGGGTTGACGCGTAATAGGCGACTCGTCACTGTGGAGCCCATGTTCGACACTCAGAAACGGACTATTTCCAATAGGCAATGGGGAAGATGATGAAATATAAACTCAAGAATTTTGCACGGGCAAGCTTCGTGGGTCTTGGCATGACGCTAAGCAGCATGGCCGCAGCCGAGACAGCCAAAGTGGCCACCGACCCCAGCTTTGTTCCTTTCGAGATGTTGGATCAGGAAACCGGCGAGATGGTCGGCTTTGATATGGACATCATCCGCGAAATCGCTGAGCGCGCCGGTTTTGAATATGAGCTCAACACGATGGATTTCAACGGCATCATCCCGGCAGTTCAGACCGGCACCGTGGATATCGCCATCGCTGGCATCACGATCACTGATGAGCGTGCGCAGGTCGTGGACTTCTCGGACCCCTATTACGACAGTGGTTTGCGAATTCTGGTCGGTGCGGATCAGGACGCGGTCGAAACCGTCGACGATCTGGCCGGTATGAAAATTGGCACTAAGATCGGCTCGACCAGCTTTGACTATCTCACCAACAATCTTGGCGACAGCGCGACGATCACACCTTATCCGGGATCAAGCGACATGTATATGGCGTTGCTTGGCGGCAGCGTCGATGCGGTATTCTACGACGCACCCAATGTGGGTTATTTTTCCAAAACCCGTGGCGAAGGCCGCGTCAAAGTCGTCGGTCCACTTTATGAAGGCCAGCAATATGGGATCGCCTTCGTCAAAGGCAGCAACCTTCTTGAGCCCAGCAACGAAGCACTGGCGGCCATGCGTGAGGATGGAACCTATGACGAGATCCACTCCAAGTGGTTCGGCAGCAGCGGCGAGTAACGCGCCAGGTCACCTCATGCTCACCGGCATGAGCCTTTCGTCATTTTGACGGTCTTGCCTCCTTCGGGTTACACCTCGAGGGAGGCTGGACCGCCTTATCTTTTGCCCGTTGCGGAGCCTCGACCTTGGACATTACCTTTCAATTCGACTGGCAGGCTGCTTTCGCCTCGATCCCGTACCTTCTGAAAGGTATCCCCTACACGCTGCTGATCTCGTTTGTTGGGTTGGCTATCGGCTTTGTCATCGGCATCATCTTTGGCTTGCTGCGCATATCCCCTGCGTTCTGGTTGCGCTGGCCTGCCATCGCTTATATCGAGATCTTTCGCGGCACGCCGGTGCTGGTTCAGGTTCTGTTCATCTTTTATGGGCTGCCACAACTACTCGGCGGCCCAATCGATGCAATCACCGCCGGTATCGCCGCAATCGCGGTGAATTCGGGTGCCTATATCTCCGAGGTTGTCCGGGGCGGCGTGCAATCCATCGCCCGCGGCCAACGCGAGGCTGGGCTGTCGCTGGGCCTTTCGCGGGTGAAGACCTTTCGTTATGTGATCTGGCCCCAGGCCTTTCGCCGGATGATCCCTGCATTGGGCAATCAGGGCATCATCAGCATCAAAGACACGTCACTGTTCGCCGTTATCGGGGTCGGTGAATTGGTCCGTCAGGGGCAGATCTACATCGCCACGACTTTTCGCGCGCTTGAAGTCTATTTGATGGTCGCCCTGCTCTATCTCGTTATCACCCTGACGCTGTCGCTCGCACTGCGGATGCTCGAACGCAAGGGGCTGGTGGGTCAATGAAAAGAACTGACACCATGAAGACTAACTCAACCGCCAAACCTATTGTGCGGATGGAGAAGCTGAACAAACATTTCGGTCCGCTACATGTTCTGAAGGATGTCGACCTGGCCGTTATCCCCGGCGAGGTTGTGGTCATCATCGGGGCGAGCGGCTCGGGCAAATCGACGTTGATTCGCTGCATCAACGGGCTGGAAGAATTCCAACAGGGGTATCTTGACGTCGACGGCAAGGTTCTCAAACCGCACGGCAAGGCCAGTCAAGCCTTGCAGGAGATCCGCACCGAAGTCGGCATGGTGTTTCAGCAATTCAACCTGTTCCCGCATCTCAGCGTGCTCGAAAACGTGACGCTTGCCCCAAGGAAAGTCCGCCAGGCCAGCCGTGAAGAGGCGATGAATACCGCCCACCGGTTGCTCGAACGGGTCGGCATTGCCGATCAGGCCAGCAAATATCCGGCCCAGCTTTCGGGCGGCCAGCAACAACGTGTGGCGCTGGCCCGTGCGCTGGCGATGGAACCGCGCCTAATGCTGTTCGACGAGCCGACATCAGCGCTCGATCCGGAAATGATCGGCGAGGTGCTTGATGCCATGCGCGAACTGGCCCGCGATGGCATGACCATGGTCATTGTCACCCACGAGATGAACTTTGCGCGCGAGGTCGCCGATCGCGTGATCTATATCCATCAGGGTGAGATCATTGAGCAAGGCACGCCTGATGAGGTCTTTGACAACCCGCAAAACGAGCGTACCCAGAGCTTCCTCTCCCGCGTTCTCACGCATTGACCCGACTCAGTGATGGCTGACGAACAGCAGATCACCGGACTGGCTGTCGCGGCGTGGCTGTAAGTCTTTGCTTCGTGCAGCCAAAAACATTTACGGGCTCCCGACGATCGATCGCCGGGAGCCCGCACTCTGATCACAGCACCTGAGTTCAGCTGCTGTTCCTCCGCAATCTCACCCCAGCTGGAAGATCTGGTTTGAGATGAAGACCACTGCGATACCTGCGGCCAGTGTCAGATATGGCAGCATTCCGGCTTTGCGCACCGACAGGTCGGGATTGCCGCCAACCTTGAGGTCCTCGAGCATCTTGTCGGGGAATTCACCTTTATCCGTCACGTAATGACGCCAGGCAAACACGGGCAGGATCAGCGCGATAGCGATACCCGCGGACAACAGCGTGCCCTTGCCCCAGACGTTGGCGCCCGCCCCCAATAGAACGGCGTTCACAAACGACAGGAACCCACCGATCCACAGCATGATCGTCGGCGCTTTCCACGGACGGTGCGCATTGGCGTTATCGATCCGGTGGATCCAGCCTGCATGCAGGTTAAGGAAGTTGAACACCAGATAACAGCAGTTCGAGACCGCCAGAACGAACAGGTAGTCCGACATCATCAGCAATACGAGGTTAAAGACCAAATCGGTCCACATCGCATTGGTCGGCGCGCCGTGGTGGTTGGCGTGCGACAGAAACCGTGGCAGCCAGCCATCGACCGACCCCTGGAACAGGGTGCGCGACGAGCCCGCCATCGATGTCATGATTGCCAGTGTCAAAGCCAGAAACAGCATCACCACCATCACACGGGTCACGATCGTGTTGCCCCCGGCGACCATATTGGCCATCACCCCGGCCACCGCCGAACCGTCCTCGACGCCGGGCTGCAAGATGCCATCCACCCCGAGGAACCCCTGAAAGGCCAGCGGCACCACGGTGTAGATCAGGATACAGACCGCACCGGCTGCTAGGATTGCGCGCACCGTGTCCCGGCTGGGATCTCGGAACTCGCTTGTATAGCAGATCGCGGTCTCGAACGCATAGGCCGACCAGGCCGCAATGAACAACCCGCCCAGGAACAGCGTCGTCCCCTCAATATCCCACGCCCCTGAAATCGGTACCAGCGGCACCAGGTTTTCGGCCAACACATCGCCCGACAGGATCGGCACAAAGCCCACGATCAACAGCGGGATCAGGACCGCCAATCCAATGATCGTCTGAACCTTCGCCGCTGCCGAGATCCCCTTGTGCTGAATCGCGAATACGAGCAGCAAAATGATCGTGCCAGTGATTGAGGTGGCGTCGATCCGCAGCGACAGTTCTTCCTTGAGGAACCCAAGGTCAACCAGCGTGATCCGCCATTCATTAATGGCAGCGTCAGCACCAAATAACGCGGTCAGCAAATAGCCCGCGCCGAGACCGCCGCCAATCGCCAGAACTGGTGTCCAGGCCAGCCAGTTGCACCAAACCGACAGCGGCGCGACAAACTTGGAGTAGCGGATCCAGGCCGCCGCACCATAGACCGATGCGCCACCGGACTTGCTGGGAAACAGCCCGGCGATCTCGGCATAGACGAACGCCCCGAGAAACCCGAAGGACACCGAAAGTATCCAGATCACCCAAGACGGGTTGCCGACGGTGGCCGCGATGCCACCGATTGAAAACAACACCAGCGCCGGAACCCCTGACGCCATCCAGAACGCATCCTTCCAGCCAATGCTTCGATGCAAGCCGCCGGAGGCGTCTGCCACTTCGCCTTGTCCGCTAGTCGTACTCATCACTAAACTCCTTGTTGGTTTAAACTGATCGTGCCACCGCCCTTGATAGGTTTTTATTGGTGATTAATGCTGTCGATCTTGTGTTATTGGCCGCGTCTAATCTCACCCCTTTCACTTACTGGATGCCCGGAAATCACAGCAGGTAATCGACGGCAGCAGAGGCGTCGCTGCGACGATCGTCTTGGATATTTTTGATTTCCTGCATATTTTCGGCCATCAGCAACCGCATCCGTTCTTAAGCCATTTGTGTCAGTCCGGCGGAGGAAACACCGCTGGGGTGCCGCCTCCGCCAAATGGGTTCAGAAATGGTTTTCAAGCTCTTCGGCGATCTCGAACATATCGCCAACGATGCCGTATCGGGCAATTGAGAAGATCGACGCTTCTGGGTCGGTGTTTACAGCAACGATGTTCTCGACATGTTTCATACCCCATTGGTGCTGGACCGAGCCCGACACCCCCATAGCGATATAGAGCTTGCAATTCGCGGCCAGTTGCCCGGATTGTCCCACCTGATGGGCCTTGGGCAGCCAGCCATTGTCGGCGATAGGGCGCGAACAGCCGAGCGTGGCCCCCATGTTTTCAGCCAGTTCCTGGAACTCTTCGACATTGCTCTCGTCGCCGACACCGCGTCCGATCGAGAGGATGAATTCGGCACCGCCAATATCAATGCCACCGGCATCGGCGGGCGGCTTCCAGCCTTCGTGCGTGGTGGCCACATCAGCCTCGGGCGGGGCCATTTCGGTCACTTCTGGCGACCCCGAGCCAGCGGCCGGTTCGAACACATTCGTACGAACCGTCAACAGCACCGTTTCTTTTTCGGGAAAGTCGATGTCGACCAAAACCTTTTCGGCGTAGCCTGCGCGCGTGGCGACAAGCTCACCGTCCTCGACCTTCAGCCCCATCACGTCGGTGGCCAGGCCAGAGTCCAGCTTTACCGCAGCCGCAGGCGCAAAAGACCAGGCATCAACCCCGTGGGCCACGGCGATCACGCTGGGTTTGCGCTCTTTGGCGAGTTCGACAATCACCGCCTCGGTCAAATCGGGCTGGAAATCATCCGTCGCCTTGACGGCGACCACTTCATCGACCCCGTCAACCGAAAGCGCCTGCACATGTGCCTGCGGATCCGCGGCAATGATGGCAACCGCCAATTTGTCATCCGCCTGTTTGATGCTTGTCAGTGCCGCGATGGTTTCCAGTGAGGTCTCGCGAAGCTCTCCGTCACGCTGCTCAGCAATAACAATCAGATTTGCCATAGTTTACATTCCCCGCAATTCTTTGATGATTTCGGCAAGCCGCGTCGCCTGCTCGGCAGCGGAACCGGTGATCAATTCGGCCTGTCCTTTTTCCGGCGCATACATGCGTCGGACCCGCGATGCCGATGTGACCCCGTCAGCAGCAAGGCCCAGATCGTCCAGCGTCAACTCGTCCACCGGCTTTTGCTTGGCCTGCTTGATGCCGCGCAGCGATGCATAGCGCGGCTCATTGATGCCTAGCTGGATGGACAGCACCGCCGGACAACGGACCGTCATGATCTCTTCAAGGCCACCCTCAAGTTCGCGCCGCAATGTCGCGGTGTCCGAGCCCGGCGAATATTCCAGATTGCAGACCACGGCGGCATGAGGCCACCCCAACAATCCGGCCAGCGCCATTCCGGTCACAGCCGAGCCAAAATCTGCCGACTGAGCGCCGGTAAAGACCATATCGGGCTTTTCGCGTTCAACGACTTTCGCCAGCACCTTAGCGACCGCGATTCCATCCGCGTCGGCAAGTGACTCATCCCAGATACGAATCCCGCGATCTGCCCCCTTCGCAAGCGCCGTGCGCAAGGCGTCATCGGTATCCTCGTTCCCGACCGTGACAATGACCACTTCGGCATCGTCGCCAGCTGCCTCCTTGATCAGCAGCGCCTCCTCAACCGAGTAATGGTCAAACTCGTTGAGATCTTCCTCGAAGAAGTCTTCGTCGACATCACGACCGTCATCGCGCAACTCGAACTCGTCGTCGAGCGCGGCAACTTGTTTTACCGTTACCAGTATTTTCATGTTAGTGCTCCACTCCTATTGCTTTTTCAGGTTTGGGTTGCGGCGGTGCGCGCCAGATTTGCCGCAGCGGCAAAGCGCACTTGTGGCTCTGGGTCCTCCAGCAGACGCTCGGCGAGTAGTGCCGTCAGATCTTTGCGGCTGGCCAGGGTCGCGCGGTTCAACGGATAGGTATCGTCGGCCAGTACGGCGAGAGCCTCCTGGGGTGCCGCTCGATTGAAGGCAACCGAGCGGCGCACATCCTTGTCTTGGTGGCGGGCGATTACCAAAAGCTGCTCGGGCGGCGTGCGCGGATTACGCCCCAAGGCCCCCAGCACGTCACGGTCACCGTCATCAAGCAGTGCCGCAATCGCCTTGTCAGGGGCGTCCTCGCAAAGCGCCACACCGGCGCGCACCCAAGATTCCGGGTCGGCTGCGAGGGCGGAAAGGATATCCGGTGGACAGGCCGGGTTGCGGGCAACACTGCGCCGCACAGCGGCCGCAGGATCTTTGGCCAATTGTTCCAGCAACTCGGCCGGCACGTCCGAATTGCGCGCGATCCAGCGCCGGACCCAGTCGTCTGGGTCAGCCGCCAGCCGCGCGATTACAGCCTCGAGAAGCCGGGTGCGGCGGGCAAACAAGCGCCGAACCTTGGCCGAAGGATCGTCGGCATCGTCAAGCTGCTCGCCCGAAATTGCGGTATTGCGCACCGCGGCCCCGCGCACCTGCTCATCGGGATCCTCCAGCAGACGCATCAGCATCGCTTCGGGCAGCGCCGGATTGGAAGCGCATTTGCGGCGAATAAGTGCATCATCCGACGTTTCGGCTTGGGAAAGGATCTCGGGCGGGCAGCCCGGATGCGCGGCGACATCCGCGCGCACCCATGCGTCCCCCACATGCCAGAGTTGTTGCAGGGTCGCGGCATCCGCATTGGGGGCAGCCGCGACATTGCGCGCGATCAACCCGTCGTCTTCGATGGCGAGAGCGGCGACGATCTCGGTTGTTGCGACAGCATTGCCCGATACCGCGCGCCGGACCTCGATCGAATTGTCCTGTGCGAGCTGGGTCAAAAGCTCCCCCGCGTGGGCATGTGCGGCGATATAACGGCGAACACGCGCCGGTGGGTTCCCTGCCAGTAGCCGCGCAAGTGCATCCGCCGGCGTGGCCGGGTTTTTGGCCAATCGCAGGACCAGCGCCGCATCCGCCTCGCGCGAAAGCAGTTCGAGCAACCCTGCTGGCGCATAGGGCGCAGCGGCCACGATCAACCGCTGGCGCCGCGTGCCAAGGGCAATATCCTGCAACATGGCCCGCTCTTCATCGCCCATATGGTCATAGGCTCCGAGTGCGGCGTAGGGGTCGCCCAATGCTACAAGGCGGCTGATCAGCGCATCGGCGGCACTTACGAAAGCCATGACCAGTCTCTCCGTACGCCCATTCAAGCGGCCCCGACCGGTTCCGGCTTGGATGCGCCGCCATCGTCAGGATCGGGTTGGTCAATCGGACCCATCGCTTCTGCAACCAGTTCGATCAGTTCCATCACACGGAAATTATCTTCGTTTCCGGTGCCCTTTACCCCATCTTCCATCATGTTCAGGCACTTGGGGCAGTTGACCACGAGCACATCCAGCCCTTCGATGGCCGAGGCCTCGGTGGCGCGCAGTTCCGCAGGTTTTTTCATCTCGGGCGGATCAGGCAACCAGATTCGACCCCCGCCCGCACCGCAACAGAACGAGTTATCGCGGTTGCGCGGCATTTCGATAAGATCCACATCCAACTGCCCTAACACTTGGCGCGGCGGCTCCACATCCCCGTTGATGCGGCCAAGGTGGCAGGGATCGTGAAAGGTCACCCGATAATCCAGATCAACCGGCATCGCGACTTTGCCCTCACGGATCAGCCGCTCAAGCATGGAACTGGCATGCTCGATTATGTAATTGCCGCCAAATTCGGGATACTCGTTCTTCACCGTGTTGTAAGTATGCGGATCTGTTGTGACGATGGTCTTGAAGTCGCAACTGTCCAGAAGTTCGATATTCGCTTCGGCCAGCGCCTGGAACAGCCCTTCTTCGCCAACGCGGCGCACGTCATTGCCGGCGGTCTGCTCGTCCTCGTATAGGATACCGAAATCGATGCCGGCAGCGTGCAGAATACGTGCAAAGGCGACAGTCACCTTTTGCGAGCGCGGATCAAGGGACGCATAATCCCCGACATACCACAGAACGTCTACCGGCTCCTTGCGCGCATCCTTCACCTTGAAGTCCAGTTGTCGTGCCCAGCGGGGCCGCTTGCGCTTGGATTCGCTCATCGAATTGCCCGATTTCTGAAGACTTTGCAGCGTCGGCTGCAGCATCGGGTCAAATTCGCCCTCTTCGACCAGCGCGCGGCGCATTTCCACGATCATCGGCAGATGTTCGATTCCCACCGGACAGATCTCGATACAGGCGGCACATGTCCGGCAAGACCACAAGGTTTCAGGCCGGATCATGTTGGGCCCATCCCCGATCACCTGCACCGGTTCAGCGGGCATCGTGGCACCTGAAAACGTGTCCTTCGACAGTTCACGCAGGCTCAGCACCAGATCACGGGGGGACAGCGGGTAGCCACCGGCATTGGCCGGGCAGGCCTCATGGCATTTGCCGCATTTGGTACAGGCATCAAAGTGAAGCAAATATTTGTCGCTAAAATCGCCAAGATGATTGACCCCGATATGTTCGGCGTCGACATCGGCGGATGGCATCCGGCGCTTGCCATCGGGATCGCGCGCCATCAGCGACCCCATGGCGGTAAAGATGTGCTGCACCTTGGTGTAAGGAATGAGCGCGATGAAGGTGAGCGCCAGAATCCCGTGGAACCACCACAGGCCCATGCGCAGATCACCGCCGCCTTCTGGGCTGAGGCCGAGCCCCATCATCACATAGGAGATCACGGTACCGACCGGTGCGTGCCAGCGCACGTCCCAAACCATTGGGTCGTTCTGCAACCAGACCACCCGCGCAGCCTCAAGCAAGAACCCGGTAATGGCAATGATGATCAGCGTCCAGAGAAACGCCCAGTCTTCACGCCGATAATCCGACCGATCAAAATCGGGGTCGCCCGGCGCGCGATCGGGTCGGGTGTAATCCAGCTTGGGCAAGGCCAGCCATTTGCGGCGATACATCATGTACAGCAACCCGCCGATCAGCACGACGCCGGCCAGATCCATCACGAGCCCAAAGGCCAGATAGAACCAACCATACCAAAAACTGATCCCGAGCGGGCCCGTGATGTCATGATCCAAGGTGATGATACTGGTACCGATGAACAGCAGCACAAACCCGTAGAATATCCAGGCGTGCATCTTTCCCGTCATCTTCGAACGCCGTTTGATCGTGCGATGCGACAGTACCGTGGCCACCATCTCGTGGAAGCGGGGCCAGAACGGCGACCATGCGCCGGAACGCACGCCGCGGCGATATTTGCGGATCTGCGCCCAGACCCCATAGAGAAAGACGCCGATGGCGATAATTGCAATGATGTAGAATACGACCAGCATCCAGGTTGGGAAATCCTGGAACAGAATGCGTGTCACGTTCTCGGGATCGTAGTCGGAAGAAAACATCAATGCCATTCCTCGCTTTTGCGGTCGTCCGCATCTGGACACGCGACCGTCTTTTTCATTACGAGCTTAGCTCTGCCCGCTATTTCTTGCTCGTCTTCGCCGTAGTAGAACTTGGGGCTTTGCAAGGTCGTATCGTCCTGCTCTGACAATGCTTCACTTCACCAAGCCCGGTCTTAAACACATGGTTTGCCGCATTAAGGTCGGGCCATTTCGGGCCCGACAGTTCAGCAACCCTTTGCAGGTGCCCCTTTATGAAGCACGCAACCGCTCCTTGTTTTTATCGTAGAACGGCAGATCCTCGACAGCGACCTCTGGGGCGCCAGCTTCGTTTCCGACCGTCAGCTTCGCCCCTTCGCTCACATCCGGGTCCAGACGTGCCATTGCGAGCGCTCTTTTCATCCGGTGCGAATAGGAGGGAGTGATGATCGAGCCGACCTTTTTGCCGTCGCGATACAGCTCTTCGCCACCTTCAAAAATCGGCTTATCCGACGGGCACGAGACACCGCGGGTAAGGAACCGCTCGTTTCCTTCCTTTGCGAGAACGGCATCGCGACCGACAAAATCACCTTTGTTTTTATCGATGGTGAACCCAAGGCCGACTTCCCAGGGGGTCGTATCCTCGTCGACGTCAAAGGGGTGGAACAACAGACCTGCTTCTACGCGGATCGGGGTGAGGCTTGCGAAGGAACCCGGCTGGATCCCGTACTGCTTGCCTTCCTCAAGAACGCTGCGCCAAATATGTGGTGCGTCTTCCGCCTTTGCATAGATCTCATAGCCACGCTCGCCGGAATAACCAACGCGCGCAAGCAGCACGTCGCGGCCAAACAGCTTGGTCTCCATGTGCTGGAAGAACTTCAGCCCGGACACATCGCCACTGGCATTCGGGGCAAGGATATCAATCGACTTTGGTCCCTGAACCGACATCAGTTGAAGCGTGTTATCCCACTCCAGCTCAACATCCTTGCCCTTGGCGATTTCTTCGATGACTTCGCCACTGCCACCGGTGCCGATAATGTATAAGTATTCATCATCACCGGTGCAGAAGACAACGCTGTCGTCAACGACCCCGCCTTCTTCGGTCAACACACAGGTATAGGTGCCGCGGTTGGGCTTGAGCTTGGTAATGTCGCGGGTGCAGGCTTGGTCCAGTACGGCACATGCATCGGGCCCCCGAAGCCAGAGCTTGCGGAAGGCGGTGAGGTCGTACATAGCGGCGGCTTCGCGCACCGCGTCATGTTCCTGCTCACCCGTGATCCCGTCATAGCTCGCGGCCAATTTCAGGCCATTCCATTCCATGAACTCTGCGCCCAGCGCTTTATGTTCATCTTCATTTGCAAATACGCGCTTCGTCATATCTTCGGTCCTTTCTTGAATCTCCGCCAATGTGAGCTGCAAAGTTAGAAGCTTTTGACTGCCTCAAGCCTCGCTTCTCGCCCGCTCCCAATTGCCGATGGGTACTGTTTAGAGTTGGCTCGATCAGCCGGGTCATTTCGATGTGTGCGCCGGACGGCCGGAATTATCCCGACCGCCCGGATCGCCATTATCTTGCGCAATCCAGATCGCTTCGCAGCTTACAACCGCCACTCGAGCTCGGGGCTCTCGTCGGGATTGTAGGGCACACCCCAGACCTTCTGCTCACGCTTATATGGCTTCTGGTGCTGGGGGCTTTCATCCTCGATCTCGCGCCCCAAGCGATGGCCGTCAAAGGTCGCGTCAGCCATGATGCGCGGGGCCTCGGCATCACCGATGACGTATACGGCCTCGATGTCGTTCTCGGCCCATTCGCCTTGACGCTCTTTGAGTTCACGGAACAGAGTATCGTTTGACCGACGACCCGTAACCAAGATCACCGTATCGCACTCGTGCCACTCGTGTGTCTTGTTCTCGGTCCGTGGACCTTGTCCGGCACCGCGATAGACACGTTGGAAGCCATCACCCCAGATATTGAAGAGCTCGACTCGGCCCTCTTCGACCCGCGAACAAGCGGTGTCGCCAAGGATCTTGACACCGAACTCGTGCAGCAAGCGATGCACGTTGGCGCTTTCCAGCGTATAGTCCATATAGGCCCCGACGGTGCAGACACTGGCGATCGTCACCTCGTGACCGTCACGGGCGAACTTCTCGGCCAGGCTTGGTGCCATATAGTAAGGATCATAGTTCAGGATCATTACCCGCTTGCCGATTTCCTTCTTGCCCTCAAACACCTGCTCGGGGGTCAGGACGTGCGGCAGCGACGCATCAGCTCCGGGAATTGGCTGGTGCGTGGTGTGGTTGATACCAACCGGGCTCCAATTGGCACCCGTCGCGATGACGACACGTGCCGCACCATAGTTCAGAACGTCGTCTGCGGTCATTCGTTTTTGACCAAGCGCAAGCTGCGATCCCTTGCTCTTCTTGATCAGCTTGTCGAGTTGAACTTCGCGATAATCCCGGTGGTAACCCCACTCACCTAAGCCCGGCAGGGTCGCGACGTCATTGACATAGCCACCGACCTTGTCCCGCTCATCGACGATATGGACGGTATAACCGCGCTCCAGCAGAACCCGCGCGCATTCCGACCCAGCCGGGCCTGCGCCAACGACCAGGACGTCCTTGTCTGATTTTGCCGGCTCGAACTTTTCGGGATGCCAGCCGCGACGATACTCTTCTGCCGCAGTCGCATTCTGCGTGCAGACGAATGGCACGCCACCCATTTCCCAGCGCGAAATGCAAACGTTACAGCCAATGCAGGTCCGAATATCCTCAACGCGACCTTCCTTGATCTTATTGGGCAGGAACGGGTCAGCAATTGACGGGCGTGCCGCGCCGATAATATCAATGATACCCGCATTGACGACTTCGGCCATTTTTTCAGGGTCGACGTAACGGCCCACACCCACAACCGGCTTGTCCGTTGCCTGTTTGATATGACGTACCCAGTCGTTCTGGTGCCCGCTACGATAGAAGCGTGACGGACCAGCATCTTCGCCCCACTCGGTGATGTCACCCAAGCTGATGTCCCAAAGGTCGAGATAAGGAGACGCCATCTCAATAAACTTGAGTCCATCTTCGCCAATTTCGATCTCGCCGGGTCCTTTGAGAGTATCAACCGCGCAGCGGGTCACCAGCGCAAGATCATCGCCCACCGCATTGCGGATCTTTTCCAGCGTTTCGATCCAGAAGCGGGAACGGTTCTCGACGCTTCCGCCATATTCATCTGTACGCCGATTGTAATATGGGTTGAGCCACTGCATCGGACCATAAGCATGGGCGCCGTACAAGTTGACCAGATCAAAGCCTGCATCGCGGGCTCGCATCGCAGCATCCGCATAATGCTGCTGGAGGCGCTTGATCTCATCCTTGTCGGCTTCGTGGCCATAGGTGAAGCCGGGGCAGCCCGGAACGGTCGCAAAGTCCGATGCGTACTGGCTTGGCCCGCGTGCAATCGTCCGCGTCTCAAGTCCCGGTGCATGCGGACCACCGTAGAACAGCTCGCAACCGGCTAAGGCATCATATTTGTGCACCTGATCGACCATTGCGCGCAGATTGCGCACGTCGCCGTCGTCCCAGATGCGGGCAGTGATCCGCAGCGTGTCATCACATTCTGGATGGATTGAACACTGCTCGGTATTGATAGCACCCCAGCCACCCTCGGCCTTGACCCCGCGATGCGCCATCTGAAAGCCGGGGCTGTTTGTGCCGGCACCGATACAGTGCGGCACCTGATAAAACCTATTCTTGAGGGTCTTGGACCCGATCTTAATCGGCGTAAACAAGATATCGTAAGCCGAGTTGCCTTTTGCCATGTTCTCTTCTCTCCCTTAGTAAACCAAAACTACCGCACCGAAGAGGGTATCTAGTCGATTGACGGAAACTCAATTAACGCGTGCAATACCACCCTTCCTTACTTTCGCGCAAAACAACCCACACCACCCTCGAGCCCGACAAAACGCGCCTCGAAAGCCGAAAATAGCCACCAATTGATTTACACTTAACTGCTAAAGTGGATTACTTCTGCGCTTCTATTCCTCCTCCGATTCCTCTCTCGAATCGAGCCTACGTTGGCCCATTTTGAAAGACAATGAAAACGTTTTTCTGCGTTACTCCATCGCAACTCGCAAATACGCCTTAAGCCAGATCGACCACATTATAACATTTGCAATAGCACCGCCTGACGCGCGTATCGTGCGCGCGTTAGGGCCGTGTTTGCCGAAGACCTTGCAAAAGAGCATCATTGTCGATTGCTATGGTACACTGCTTTTGTGGGGCTCTGTGTCTCTTGCCGAAGCACTGCCACTCCACCAACCAAAGACGCCCCCACAGGGGCTATCCGGCTGTTGTCAGGTATTGCAGTATCGGCGATCAAGATCCTCGCCCCTTAACGTGACACATACCACGCTATGGTACACAATGATCGCTAGTCAACAATTTTTCATTACAGGATACATCTCACGCGCCATTGGGCGGGGTTATGAACCAATTAAACAAGCTTTTAGGCGAAACTGAGAAATCAGGCGGGATTCAAAAGACGGCTAGCGGTAGCTAACTAGTGGCCGCGTTAATCTAACACCCCAAACCTAGCTTGACGGACCACGCTAACGCCTTGAAATTATTATCATGTATTGCTAATTATGGCGCTAAGCAACTACCGGCGAACCTCACCAAAGAAAGCAATTAAACCTTACGAACCGCCGCCTTTAGAATTTTGATATGCGAATATGTTTAATGACATCTATCAAAACCCAATCGGGGGCGGCAACGCTATTCCGATGTGGCGAATCAGGAGTTAGAAGGACCACAGAACCCTCCAGCCCCACCGCGATATTGACCTAATCAGACGGAACTCGAACAATCTCTACAAATAAATCTATTATCGCACCATGCGATCCCGATCACTGTGTTCAGGTGCGGGGTGCGCGTGTTCACAATCTTGATAACGTCAGCGTTGATCTGCCGCGCAACGCGCTTGTCGTTTTCACCGGAATCTCGGGGTCGGGAAAGTCCTCGCTTGCTTTCGGGACGTTGTTTGCGGAATCGCAGCGCCGTTACCTCGATTCGGTGTCACCCTACGCGCGCCGACTGATTGACCAAGTGGGTGAGCCTGATGTCGATTCGATCGACGGGCTTCCGCCAGCGGTTGCGCTCCAGCAACAGCGGGGCGCCCCATCCGCCCGCTCGTCAGTCGGAAGCGTCACGACAATCTCCAACGGTCTGCGCATGTTGTATTCGCGGGCCGGGCAGTATCCTCCCGGCCAGCAGAATATGGACGCCGACTCGTTCTCGCCGAACACGCCTGAGGGGGCCTGTCCGCGATGTCACGGCATCGGGCGCGTGTTTGACGTGACCGAAGAGTTGCTTGTTCCGGATGACAGCAAAACGATCCGGGAGCGCGCTATCGCCGCATGGCCACCGGCGTGGCACGGGCAGAACCTGCGCGACATGCTGGTTTCATTGGGCCATGATATCGACATACCGTGGAAGGATCTGCCGCGGAAAACCCGTGACTGGATTCTCTTTACCGACGAAACACCCACAATCCCTGTCTATGCCGGGTTGACCCCGGAAGAAACGCGCGTGGCGAAACAACGTAACCTGCCCTCCAGTTACACGGGCACCTTCACCAGCGCGCAACGTTATGTGACCCACGCATTTGCGACCACGCAAAGCCAGCGCACCAAAAACCGCGTATCGCGGTTCATGCAGATTTCCCAATGTCCGACGTGCGACGGAAAGAAACTGAAGCGTGAAGCGCTGTCGGTAAAATTTGCTGGGCTGGATATCGGTGAGTTGTCACAGCTGGCGCTAAGCGATCTTGCCGAACGGTTGCGCGATGTCGCCAATGCAAAACCCCTAGAAAGTGACCTGCATCCGGAAAAGGCGATTGTCGCGCAGCGCATTGCCAGCGATATTCTGGCCCGTGTCGAAGCCCTTACCGCGCTCGGGCTTGGCTATTTGTCATTGGAGCGCAGTACGCCAACCTTGTCGCCAGGAGAACTGCAGCGTTTGCGGCTCGCGACACAGATCCGCTCACAATTATTCGGTGTGATCTATGTACTTGATGAGCCATCGGCTGGGCTGCATCCGTCCGACACGCAGGCATTGCTGGACGCGCTGGATGAGCTCAAACGGGCTGGAAATTCGCTTTTTGTCGTCGAACATGATGACAGCGTTATCCGCCATGCCGACTGGATCGTCGACATTGGCCCCGATGCCGGAACCCATGGTGGCCGGGTTGTCTATAACGGCCCGGCAGAGGGCCTGCGCGAGGTGAAAGAATCGCATACCGGGCGCTATTTGTTTTCACCCGAATCCGGAAAAACGCGCACGCCGCGCCAGCCGACAGGTTGGCTGCAGCTGGAGGGGATAGAGCGCAACAACCTACGAGGTCTGGACGTTGATCTTCCCCTCGGAGTGCTGACCACGGTCACCGGCGTGTCGGGGTCAGGCAAATCAAGCTTAATCAGTCAGGCGCTTGTCGAACTTCTTGGTGAGGCTCTGGGGCAGAAACAACTTGTCGAAACTGCAGACGGTGAAAGCGAGTTGCTGCAACAAGAACTCGAAACAGCCACAGGCGGACGGATTGCCGCAGGCACGGAACATATCCGGCGCTTGGTTACCGTCGATCAAAAACCGATTGGCCGCACGCCGCGCTCGAATCTTGCGACCTATACCGGCTTGTTCGATCACGTTCGCAGGCTGTTCGCGTCAACGCCCCATGCGAAATCACGCCGTTACGATGTTGGTCGCTTTTCGTTCAATGTCGCAAAGGGTCGTTGCCCGAACTGCGAGGGTGCGGGCTTTGTCAGTGTTGAATTGCTTTTTCTTCCCAGCGTCTATGCGCCCTGCCCTGTCTGTCATGGCCAACGCTATAATGATGAGACTCTGGAAATCACCTATCGCGACAAGAACATCGCCGAAGTGCTGGATCTGACTGTCGAGAGGGCGCATGAATTTTTTGCGGATGATCCCCCGGTCTTGCGCGCTCTTGATGCTTTGCTGCAGGTCGGTTTGGGCTATCTGCGTTTGGGTCAGCCGGCGACCGAACTTTCTGGTGGCGAAGCCCAGCGGATCAAGCTCGCAACCGAGCTGCAACGGGCCGGGCGACGCAACACGCTTTATGTTCTGGATGAACCGACCACCGGTCTGCATCCCGCTGATGTATCGATGTTAATGGACCAGCTGAATGGGCTGGTTGATGCGGGCAACTCGGTCATCATGGTCGAACACAACATGCGGGTGGCCCGAAACAGCGACTGGATTATCGACATCGGACCCGGCGCTGGCAATGCGGGCGGAACGATCGTTGCCCAAGGCCCTCCTGCGAAAATAGCACAGTCGGAAACGAGCCTGACCGCTCCTTTTTTGCTCTCGCATTCCGGTTCTGTGAAGAAATCCGAAATGCCCGCCGAGTGTAATGCCTGATGCTGCCCTAAAAACGCAGGGATGAGGTGCCGATCCGAAGACCCCGACATGGGTTCGAGCCTATGCTTACAGGCCGAACCCAAGTCGGGTGTGGGGCGAAACAGCTAGGGCTGTTCACCCATCATGGGCAATAGGTTCCCGGCGCGGCGAAATCCGGTCCGCGCCGGCACTCGAATGCGCGCGCTGCAGAGAGTGACGGCGCACTGCCTGCACCGGCTGAAAATGCCGAAAGCCTCTGCCAGATGGCGCCGACAGAGTCGTCCATCATCGCACCTTCGCGAATTGCCGCATCGAGATTGGTGTCCTGCCCCAGATTCTGTTCGATGATGATTTCGACAAATGGGCTTGGAGCATGGGAACCTTCGCGCGGCTCATAGCTGAAGTCGCGGGTCAGGCTGTCGATGGCTGCGGCCGGAGTGAGAAGGCCATCGCGCTGGGTCGGATAAGGCCTTCCTGCGTCGGGGTGCGGGGCGGTCGTGCCATCCCACGACGGCACCGCATCCTCAATTACCGACCCCAAAACCAGGCAATTGCTGGTGAAACACATCCGAGCCTGCGCCTCTGAATCTAAGATTTCGCTCCGTGAGGCCGCCAGAATATCGGCTTTGTGTCCCTGAAGCGAGCGCGTCGCCAAACGCCAGGAAACATGCGGCCCTACGCCAAAATCGGCAGGTGGCGCAACGTTTTCTGCTCCGATGTCTTGGACAAGCGCGTCCCTGATCACAGGGCCGAGGTTGAAACGGTCAATCTGAACCAGACTGACCGGCACCGGGCTGGCCGCCGGGGGTGCGTCAACCATTTCCTGCGCATAAGTTACCCGATAGCGGACCCGCTCCAGAACATTGTCTGCGGCCTCAAGCGTCAGGATGCCCTTGACGAAAGGATTGAGCGCCCCGCTCGGCAAGAATACCGAGTTTGGATTGCTTGGCGTTAACTGCCGCTCAATAAGGTCATTCAAGACAGTGACATCTTGAACTTCATATCCTGCCTCCGCGATAAACCGCTCCCAAATTGCTGCGCTCGCCCCGCTCTCAGGGCTGGCCTGCTGGTTCGCTACAACAGGAGTGGGTTGAGCATTCCACGTCTCTCTGCCCAAACCGGTTTCGCCAACATAGGCCCAAGTCCCCTCCCAGCCCGCCTCGGTACGGTTCATCTGGATAACGCCCGAAACGCTGGTGTCCGAACCGTAAGCCGCCGAAAGCGTCTCACCCTCGACGATGCCGATCCCGGTGAATGTATCACGCTCGATCCGCCAGGTAAGGTCATAGATAGCGCCGACCGGTTCAATCGTGATCTCGCCGTGATAGGTGCCGCCATGTGGATTCGTCCCGGTCAGGGAGTAGGTCCCGTTCGGGTCTGCGATAGCAGGCAGAGCCCACCCAATCAGGGCTGCAATGGTCGCTGTAATTTTCCAAGGTCTCAAATCCATTCTCCAATTCCTCGTCGGAGCTGCTTCAATGTCTTTTGCAAAGCGCCACCTCGAACTTGCCTTAGCGTAAAGAAATTCGCAAAGAATACTGCGGGATGACTTTGCTAACCTATCGCACAGCTTTGGTCTTGTACGTCAGCGCCGGTCCCCGGCGGGCTTTCGGTCTTTGCCGCGATATTGACGCCCTGCCACTGGAGCCCGCGTTCGACTGGTTCGGAAGTCAACTCTTCCGGTGTTGATGCTTTTTTGCGATTTTGACCACGATATTACAATGCCGTGTTCGGCTGCACCCCGTCTGTTTGAATGGGATGCTGAATGTTTCGGCATACTCGTGAAATGATGACCTTGTTTATCAATTGCTGTTACGCGCGCGGGGCGCCGCAGGCGGCGTGTGATCAACCGGCAAGGCGCTAAGTGCCTCCAGCGCTTGTGCTCACAAATACGCGCGGCCCGACAAACCGGGGCTTGTCTGGGCCTGATTGATCAGCGGCCCAGATTGAGCAGATTCTCCAGATTGGTGCGCGCATAAAGGACCCCCCGATTATTTCGGATGAAACTCAACCGGGCAAGGTCCAAGGTGAGAGACCCCTTGGGAATACCACGGACGCCGCCGGTCTGCAGATCGACGGTGGTATTCGCTTCGTCTCGGTGGACACGAGTGATCTTGCCGAGGGGCTGCTCCACCTCTGCAAGGCCATAGACCTGAACGCCCTCCAAGTTTTCCGTGTTCAAGTCGTCCGGTGGTATCGAAGAATTTGCCGGATGTGTCATAACGAGCCTCCTGTTGGATCAAGGCGGTGCTTTGAGGGGTAACGCCAGCCATCATGGCCGGTTCCCGTGCTCAGCGCCTGCGCCCAGGCGGATTTCGTTATGCGCAACCTCAGGGCATGGGCCGCAGCATGTAAGTGTCCATGATCCAGCCATGGCGCGCCCGCGCCTGTGCGCGGGCCGCGATGATACGCGCCGCCGCCGCCTTTAACGAACCGCTGTCGAGGATCTGCTCGGGCATCCCCAGGAACGCCCCCCACCAGATGTGCAGGTCGCGTTCTGTGAGCGATTGGAAACTGCAGGCGCCATCAAGCATCACCACCACGGTTTCGGCCCCATCCGGCCAGCCATGATCGCGCAGCCGCCGCCCCGTGGTGACGACAACAGCCCCGTTTATGGTGTTGAATGGAATGGCATGGGCCGAGGTCAGTGCCTGCAACGCCGTGATGCCGGGCACCACCCGCAAAGATGGCTTTGGCTCCAGACGGTCGGCAATCCGCAAGGTGCTGTCGTAAAGCCCCGGATCGCCCCAGACCATGATCGCAACCGGTCCGTGCGGCGCATCTTTCAGCGCGGCCTGCCAGCGCCGGGCGATTTCATCGTGCCA
Source organism: Pontibaca salina (assembly GCF_016307205.1). Lineage (GTDB taxonomy): Bacteria > Pseudomonadota > Alphaproteobacteria > Rhodobacterales > Rhodobacteraceae > Pontibaca > Pontibaca salina. The sequence goes on from NZ_JAEIJD010000001.1 coordinate 508,659, forward strand.
AAGCCCCACACGGATCTGGTAAGGTAGGCTTTCGTCGCGCTCGGGCATGTCGAATTCGATGATCTTGGCGGTTACGTCGGCATGGCGCAGGATTGCGTGGCGCAAATGGGCCAGATCCTCCTTGCCTTTGCCCTTGCGTGGTATCAGCACGCAGGCCGCATCTTTTAGGGCCTGCATCCCTTCCAGCGTCAGATGGCTGGGATTTCCGGTGCCGATGCCGATCAGCCAGAGTTCAGTCAAAGCCGACTCCGATCTCGGCCAGGGGGCCGTAAAGGATAAGCGCGGGTTTGTCCCCGATTTCGCCTGCCAACCGCTCGGCCAAAGCGGCGACTGTCGCCCGGTGAGCGGCTTGCGCGGGGGTCGATATCGCCTCGGCCAGAATTGCCGGTGTCTCGGGCGGGAGACCGTGCGCGCAAAGGGCGGCCAGCAAGGCCGGAAAGGTGCGTTTGCCCATGAAAACAACGGTGCAGGCCGAAGGATCGGCCAAGGCGGCCAGATTGATGTCCTGCGGCAGGCGTCCATTGGTGTCATGACCGGTAACAAACTGAACCCGCCGCGCGGTCAGGCGGCGCGTCAGAGGGATGCCACATTGTGCCGCCGCCGCCACCGCAGAGGGAACGCCGGGGATGATCTCATAGGGGATACCGGCCTCGCGCAGCGCGATCAGTTCTTCTTCCAAGCGGCCGAATAGCCCGCTGTCACCGGATTTAAGCCGCACCACGCGCTGTCCGGCGCTGGCGTAATCGACCAATAAACGGCTGACATGGTTTTGACGCGGCGACACCCGTCCGGCGCGTTTGCCAACCCCGACAAGATCGGCTTCCGGTCCGGCATGGTCTAGAATTGGCCCGGCGGAGAGATCATCGAACAGAACCGCATCGGCCCGTCCGAGCCGGTCCGCCGCCTTGAGCGTCAGCAATTCCGGATCGCCCGGACCGGAGCCGACGAAACTGACAAAACCGGTCATGCCTCCTCCGCCGCGATCAGGTGAAAGAATGTTCCGCTGGCATGACCAACATATGAACCGGTCTGGGGTACCGGGTTGCCGTCGGCATCCATCACCTGCGCCAATGGGGCGTCGGGTTGCTCAAGGATGGTGGCGTAATGAAATTCATGGCCCCGCAGCGCCGCGCCGCTGGCGTGCCCCGGCAAAGGCGCATTTAGCAATGCGCGTCGATATCCCAGATTAAACTTGCGCGTTTCATAGCTTGTGACCAATCCGAGAAGCCCGGCCATTTCATGGCGCGTGCCGTTCTTGTCAATCAAGGCCTGACCAAGCGCCATGTAACCGCCACATTCGCCATGTACTGCACGGGTTTGAGCATGTTTGCGCAGCCCTGCGCGAAAGTGCTCGGCCGCCGCCAATTTGCCAGCGTGCAGTTCGGGATATCCACCCGGCAGCCAGACAAGATCAGCGTCACGGTCAGGTGCTTCGTCATTCAGCGGTGAGAACGGAATGATTTCGGCGCCGGCCCGACGCCAGCCTTCCAGCACATGCGGATAGGCAAAGGAAAAGGCTGCGTCCTGCGCCAAGGCGACACGCTGCGCTGGCGGGCGGGGCAATGTGCCACCGGGTCCGGCCTTTATGCCCTGCGCAGCCGCCTTGATCGCAGCCAAGTCCACATGATCCCGCAGAAATTGTGCATAGCCCGCGATGGCGGTGTCAAGGTCAGGATGCTCAACCGCCTGAACCAAGCCCAGATGCCGTTCGGGCAAGGTCAGATCGCCCCGCCGGGGCAGCACGCCCAATACCGGCAGCCCGGCGCGCTCCATTCCGGCGCGGGTCAGCCTTTCATGGCGCGGTGAGGCAACGCGGTTCAGGATCACGCCGGCAAAAGGCAAATCCGGCATATAGGTGCGAAACCCCAGCGCCGTTGCCGCCGCCGATTGCGCCTGCCCGCCGACATCCAGCACCAGCACCACGGGCCAGCCCATCCGCCGCGCGGTTTCCGCGCTGGAGCCAAAGCCGCTTAGCCCGCGCGTTGCGACACCGTCGAACAACCCCATAGAGCCTTCGGCAATGCTGATGTCTGCGCCCTGCTGCTCGCGGGTGATGGCCGACAAAAGATCCTGGCTCATGGCCCAGCTATCAAGGTTGAAAGACGCTCGCCCGCAGGCCGCAAGGTGAAAGACCGGATCAATGTAATCGGGGCCGGACTTGAACGGCTGAACCGTCATCCCTTCGTCGGATAGCGCCCGCAACAGGCCCAGCATCACTGTTGTTTTACCGGTGCCCGAAGACGGGGCAGAGATCATTAGTCCGCGCATAATCATTCGTCCTCCGGGGTCCAGGCGTGCCATTGGCTATCGACGCTTTGCGGTCGATAGCGGCGGTCGTAATCGGCGGCATAAAGGCAGCTTTCACCGAAACCTTCACCGGACAGAACCGGGCCAACAAGGATCAGCGCGGTGCGCTGGATATCCGCACCGATACGGCCTTCTATATCGGCCAATGTGCCACGGATGATCTGCTCATCGGACCAGCTCGCCCGATAGACGATGGCGACCGGGCAATCGGCACCATAGGCCGGGGTGAGATCCTGTACGACCCGCGCAAGGTTCTGGATCGACAGATGGATCGCAAGCGTGGTGCCGGTGGCGGCGAAATTAGTCAGGGTTTCACCTGCGGGCATCGCCGAGGCGCGCCCCGGTGTGCGGGTCAGTACCACCGATTGCGCCAGCCCGGGCAGGGTCAGCTCGCTTCCCAGCGCGGCGGCGGCGGCAGCAAAGGCCGGGACGCCGGGGGTAATCGAAATCGGGATCCCCTCGGCGCGCAGACGGCGGATTTGCTCACCCATGGCGGACCAGACTGAGAGATCGCCGGAATGCAGCCGGGCCACATCCTGCCCATTCGCATGGGCCGCACGGATCTCAGCGATGATCTGATCAAGACTCAGCGGCGCGGTATTCACAATGCGCGCTCCGGCAGGGCAGTGCTCAAGGACTCCCTCGGGTACCAGAGATCCGGCATAGAGACAGACCGGACAGGAGGCGATGATATCCCGCCCCCGCAATGTCAAAAGATCGGGCGCACCGGGTCCGGCGCCTATGAAATGGACGGTCAATCTGTGTCTCCTTCGGCAATTGCGCAAGTGGCCATGCGATCCGTTGAAATGATCCGTGTCTGGACGAGGCGCGCACCGGGTCCAGCGGCCAGAAGCGCTGTGGCCTCGGCGACGCTGCCGGTCTGGCGCATTGTCTGGGACATGGCACCCTGCGACTGTGTCTTTGCGCTGGGCAAGTGATGGTGAGAAATGCGGCGCACCGGCAGACCAAGCCGTTTGGCGAATTGCCGAAATACGGGCGTATCGGCCTTGTCGCCGACTGTGGCCAGCGATGTGATCCTGCGGTCGCCCACCGCGCGGCGCAACGCGTTGTGCAGACTGTCGACATCCGCCGCTGCACGAAAGCCAAATCCTGCCACGATCATAGCGTGACGCTCCATTGCACGATGGGGTAGGAAGCTTTCCACCCCCGTTTTGTGCCCAGCGGAGCAGCTCGCGCCAATTCGATCTTTGTCAGCGATCCACCCAGTCGGCTGTGGGCCTCGGCCAGAAGCGTCTCGGTTTCCAGCGTGACCGCATTTGCCACCAGTCGCGTCCCGCGGGCGAGTTCGGTCAGGCGGCGCAGCAGGCCTGGCGACAGACCGCCGCCGACAAACACCGCATCGGGCGGGGGCAATCCGTCCAGCGCTTCGGGGGCCGCGCCCGTTATCACATTCAACCGGTCCACCCCCAAACGTGCGGCATTCGCGGTGATCCGCGCCGCGCGCTCGGGGACGAGCTCGACGCAGGTTGCTTGCATCGCGCGTTGGACAAGCAGCCATTCGATAGCAACCGAGCCCGAGCCACCGCCGATATCCCAAAGATGCTCACCGACCTGCGGGGCAAGGGCCGACAGGGTCAATGCCCGTACCGGGCGCTTGGTAATCTGGCCATCGTGATCGAACCATCGGTCCGGCAGACCGCTGGCTTTCGGCAGACTATCTGCGCCCTCCGCCACTTCGATCGCAACGCAGACCGGATGGCTGACTGGCCGAGCTTCCCTGTAATGCGCCGCGGTGGCAGCGGTGATTTTCTCACGCGGTCCGCCCAGAGCTTCCAGGACATGCAAACGGCTTTCGCCGAATCCAGCCTCGGAAAGATTCTCTGCCAAAGCACCCGGCGCTGCGCCATCGCGCAGCGTAACGATCAGGCGCATCCCGCCCGACAGATACGGGCGCAGGCGCGAGAATGGGGCAGCGTGAAACCCCAGACATTCGGTTGTCTCCAGCGGCCAACCCAGCCGGCTGGCGGCCAGCGCAAAACAGGATACCCCCGGCAGCGCACGCCATTCGTCGGCCTCCAAATGCTGCACCAGAACAGAACCGGCCCCGAACCAGAACGGATCGCCAGAGGCGAGCACCGCAACCCGGCGGCCCCGCAGCGCCAGTAGCCGCGCAATTCCGTCGGCGAAAGGGGTCGGCCACTCGACGATGTCGGCGGTCAGAGCGGGCAAAAGCGAAAGATGACGGGGCGGACCCATGACAATTTCCGCATCCGCAAGCGCGGCAAGGCTTGCAGAGGTCAGCCCGCTCGGACCATCTTCGCCCAAACCGATGATTGTCAGCCAGGGGTGTTCAGCCATGATACCGAACCTTTTGATCTTGGGCGGCACGCTTGAGGCGACCGCGCTTTGCAACCGATTGGCCGATACCGGGATTGCCGCGACCCTGTCGCTGGCCGGACGGGTGGCACGGCCCAAAGATCAGCGCGTGCCGGTGCGGGTCGGCGGGTTTGGCGGTGCGGACGGGTTGCAGCGTTTCATTGAACGGGCAGCCATTACCCATGTGATTGACGGCACCCATCCCTTCGCCGCACAGATCAGCCGTAACGTTTTGGCCGCCTGCGATAAATCTGGGGTGCCATTGATCGCCCTTGGCCGTGCGCCGTGGCGCGAGCAGCCGGGCGACAATTGGCAGCGTGTACCCGATATCGCCCATGCGGCCACCGCGCTGGACCGCCCCGCGCGACGGGTCATGCTGGCGATCGGACGCATGTATCTGAGCGCTTTCGCCGCGTACCCGCAGCATCGGTACCTCCTGCGCCTTGTGGATCCGCCTGAAACCCCCCTTCCTTTGGCCAATGCCATTGTCGAAATTGACCGCGGCCCGTTTAACGTCATGGGTGACAAGGCTCTCATAAGTAAGCACAAAATCGATCTGATCGTGTCCAAGAACGCTGGCGGCACCGGGGCAGTGGCCAAGATCACGGCGGCGCGCGAGCTCGGGCTTCCGGTCATCATGATCGACCGGCCGGTTCTGCCCCATCGGCACGAAGTTCACAGCGTGGATGCCGTTCTGGAATGGCTGATGCATCAAGGTATCGCCCTTGGCGTATAGACAATAGGGCGCGCGCCAACGCGTTCGATCAGCCGCGTGCGCGACGACCCAACTAAGACGACGGTGCGCATATCGGCCATATCCGCAGTGCAATCGGGTAGGGCCACGATGCGCAATGTTTCTTCGGGGGTCGAAACGGCACGTGCAAAGATCACCGGACGCTGGTCACCGCAAGCTTCTTGCAGCACTGTCAGGGCGCGGGCAAACCCCTCGGGCCGCGCCTTGGATCGAGGGTTGTAAAAGGCCATCGCAAAATCCGCCTCGGCCGCCAGACGCAACCGCTTTTCGATCACCGCCCAGGGTTTCAGATTGTCGCTGAGATTGATGGTGCAAAAATCATGGCCCAATGGCGCTCCGGCCCGCGCGGCTGCCGCCAACATTGCGGTGATACCGGGCAGCACGCGGATATCCAGATTCCGCCAGTCCGCGAGCCCGCTTTCCACTGCTTCAAACACGGCCGCGGCCATGGCAAAGACACCGGGATCGCCCGATGACACCACCACCACCCGCCGACCGGCCGCCGCCAATTCAAGCGCGTGCTGTGACCGCTCCAACTCCACCCGATTGTCAGAGGCATGTTTGACAAGCCCCTTCCGGTCCGCGATGCGAGCGACGTAGGGGATATAGCCAACGATATCTGTTGCCGCGGCCAGGGCCTGATCGACTTCGGGCGTCATCAGCGCCGCGTCGCCCGGACCCAGCCCGGCAATGACCAGCCAGCCGCTCATGGCCGCCGCCCCTGCCCATGCACGATGATGATCGAAAAATAAGGCGTAACCCGGCCCTCCGCTTCGCTTAGCCGGTGTATGGTTTGCTCTGGCATCGAGGCGAACTCGACCAGCCAAGCCTGCTCGTAGCGACCGGACTCACGCAAGGCACGGCGGACTTTTTCGATATTGCGACCAATCTTCATGATCACCGCCGCGTCGGTTTGAGCGAGGTGACGGGCTAAATCCGCTTCGTCGAGCGTGCCCATCAGAACGGTCAACACATCATCGCCCCAGGTGATCGGTGCCCCGGTGGCGGTCCACGCCGCCGACATCCCGGTGATTGCCGGGACAACCTGCACCGGCACCTGATCCACAAGCCGCGTGTAGAGATGCATGAACGAGCCGTAGAAAAACGGATCACCCTCACAAAGCACGATCACGTCTTCGCCCTTTTGGGCAAGCTCATGCAAACGCGCGGTGCAGGTCTCGTAAAACCCGGCCAAAAGCCGTTTATATGCCGGATCGCTAAAGGGGATTTCGGTGGTGACCGGGTATTCCATAGGATATTCCGTGGCATCTTTTGGAAGAAGCCCCTCGACGATCCGGCGCGCCTGACCGCTGCGCCCGGCCTTGCGAAAGAACGCGACATGCCGCGCTTGCTGCAACAGCCGCTGGGCGCGCACCGTCATCAGATCGGGATCGCCCGGACCCAGCCCCAGCCCGTAAATCGTACCCGCGTTCATTCGGCGCGGCTCGCGATGGCGTTGATTGCAGCGACGGTGATGGCGCTGCCCCCAAGTCGGCCTTCGACAACACAACAGGGAACCGGCTGATCCGCCCAAAGCGCGGCTTTACTTTCCACCGCGCCGACAAATCCCACCGGACAGCCGATGATCGCCGCCGGACGTGGGCAATCCGGGTCTTGCAACATGTTCAGCAGATGGAACAATGCGGTTGGCGCATTGCCGATGGCGACCAATGCCCCTTGCAGGCGGGGACGCCACAGTTCGAGTGCGGCGGCTGAACGGGTGTTGCCCAGTTCCTGCGCCAGTCCGGGCACTGCCGGATCCCGGAGTGTGCAAATCACATCGTTTTCCGCCGGCAGGCGGGGGCGCGTGACGCCTTCGGACACCATATGTGCGTCACAGAAAATCGGTGCGCCGCTTTCCAGCGCCGCGCGGGCGACCTGCACAAATCCGGGGGAAAAGCGAATATGTGACTCCAGCCCGACCATGCCTGCTGCATGGATCATCCGCACCGCAATCTGCTCTTCGTCGGGGGCAAAACGGGCAAGGTCAGCCTCGGCGCGAATGGTGGCGAAACTTTGACGGTAAATTGCAGCACCGTCTTTTTCATAGTCATAGGGCATCCGGGAAAACTCCGCGTGTTCTATTATTTGAGTTGGGGTCAGGCCGCGCCGGCAGGGGGCATCCTGCGGCGTGCCGTTCAGGACAAGGTCGAATGCGCCGTCGCGCCCGATGATCGTCACATCGCTTGCAGCCGGACGGGCGCAGCCTTTGGCACAGCCCGATACATGCACTGAGCGCCCCTTCATCTGCGGGGCCAATTGGGTTGCGAGAGCGCGCGTATCGACCGTGGCTTGTAGACAATAAGGTTTCCCGACACAGGCATGGGCGATCAACAAGGGATCATCCGCATCGGTGATGAAAGGCGCGTCAGCCGGCACGTCCGCGCCTTCGAGCAGGAAAAGCCGCCATGGGGTGATCCTCATCCCCGTGGCGCTGTACTGCCGCATGGCCCGCGCGAGGGCAGTCGCATCGATCTGACCGAAAGAAGCGCCCAGCAACGCGCCAAGGCGGTGTCGCCCGGCCCGAGGCGGTGGTGCCGGAGGTCGCGGTGCGGTTGTCACCCAGTCCGGTGGTAGATCATGGGCGGCCACCACCTGCACCATACGCCGCTGCGCGGCGGTCCGGCGGGTATCGAACCATTGCACGAGCTCCTGAAGCGCGCCGAGCGCCGTATCTTCGCGCACCGGGCGCCCCATGGCGCTGCCCTCGGCACGTAAAATGAGGCCTGTCTCACTGCGTTCGAAGCGAAAATCAGCGGGGGTGTCGGTCAGGGCAGGGGCCATGCCTGTATCGATGGCGAAACCGACCTTGTCCGGCAACTCAGGCAGATCGCCCAACATGTCCGTCAGATTTTCTGCCAAGTACTGGCTCAGGTCGCCGTGCTGCCAGAACGGTGTCACCAATATATTGCGGCGGCGTTCCAGATCAGGGTCAGCGTCCAGCAGTTCGAGCGCCGCAAGTCCCTGCAAAAGCGCCTGATAAGCGGCCTCCGATACGCCACGGATTTGCAGATTGGCGCGGTTGGTCAGGTCAATGCAGCCGCTGCCGTGTTGGGTGGCCAGCGCGCATAGTCTAAGCACCTGTTCGCGATCCAGCCGGCCCAACCTTGGACGCACCCGCACCACAAGCCCATCGCCAGACATCATCGGACGATAGGCACCCGGACACCAGCCTTTGACCTGCGGCGCGCTCATTCGCTCACCTTCAGCGTCGCGAAAACAGAATTTCGCCGGGTTTGCCAAAGACCGGATTCAAGCAGGGCATTGAACCGGTCCTGCATGGCCCGGCAGGCTTCGGGATTGGCGCGCTGCAAGAAATCCCGCGTCTGCGGATCGCCCAATGTGGCCGCGTGATAAAGGTCGAACAGATGCGCCCCGACCACATCCGCCAGATGCGCGAACGCGGCCATATGTTCCAGAGTTGCAGCGATCTCGGCCGCGCCCCGGAACCCGTGGTCACGCATTCCGGCGATCCAATCGGGATTGGCGGCGCGTGCCTGCACGACGCGGGCGATCTCTTCGAACAAGCTGCGGGCGCGCGGGTTTTCCGGTCGGGTATTGTCAAGATGCCAGAGCGCCGCCTTGCCGCCGGTTATCGCCTGTGCAGCGGCAAATCCCGCCTCGTGCGCGGCATAGTCCGAGGCCAGTAAAAGATCCGTTTCCGGCAAATCCTGAAGGTGAACAAAACTATCGGCCCCGGCGACGCGCTGCCGTATCCCATCAACGTCATGGCGCGCCGTTTCGCCATCCAACGCCCAAGACGAAGCAGCAAGCCAAGCCTCACCGGCTGCGCTTCGTCCCGCTTCGCTGTAATCCTCCAGCGTTGCCCCCATGCCAAGCCCAAAGCTGCCCGGTGCCGGCCCGTAAACGCGGGGTTCTGCCGTGCGCCCGGCAAAGGGGTTCCAATCGGGCGCTTCGTCGCGTGCAGTCAACGCGCGCACGGCTTGAGCGAACAGCGCCGATAGGGTTGGAAACACATCGCGGAACAGGCCGGAAATGCGCAGGGTCACGTCGATGCGAGGGCGGTCCAACTCGGTTATCGGCAGCACCTCGACCCCCGAAACACGTTCGGATCCTGCGTCCCAAATGGGCCGTGTCCCCAATAGATGCAGCGCCATGGCAAATTCTTCGCCGGCGGTCCGCATGGTCGCCGAGCCCCATAGATCGATGATCAGATTGCGCGGCCAGTCGCCATGATCCTGCAAATGTCGGCGCACCAGTTCGTCGGCCAGCCGAACACCCTGCGCATGGGCCGCACGTGTCGGCACCGAGCGCGGGTCGGTCGTGAACATGTTGCGGCCAGTGGGCAAGACATCGCTGCGCCCCCGATAGGGCGAGCCGGACGGCCCTGCCGCGATCCGTCTGCCATCCAGCGCATCCAGAAGCGCCTGCCGCTCGGCGGCAACCGAGCTTTCGGTCTCGAACGGGGCACCGGAGCGGGCCAGGCGGCCCCATATATGCAGGCCCTCGCCAAACTGGCTTTCTTTGATGTCGCAGACGAAAGCATCGACACGGGTAATTGCTTCGGCCAAACAATCGGCACGGTCCAAACCCAGATCGTCGTTTAGCCCCAGCGCCTGTGCTTCATCGCGAATATCACCCTGCAGGCGGTCGCGGCGGCGCGGGTCAAGCCCGTCTGCATTGGAAAACTCATCCAGCAGCGCTTCAAGCCGCACCAGACGGTCGGGTGTGCCGCTTTGCCTCAAGGGGGGCGGGATATGGCCCAATGTGACCGCCCCGATGCGGCGTTTTGCCTGCGCCGCCTCGCCCGGATCATTGACGATGAACGGGTAGATGACAGGCAGATCTCCGGTCAGCACTTCGGGCCAGCAATGGCGCGACAGGGCCACTGACTTGCCCGGCAACCATTCCAGCGTGCCATGTGCCCCGATGTGAACAAGCGCGTCCGCCTGTCTCTGCAGCCAAAGATAAAAGGCCACATAGCCGTGGCAGGGGGTGCGGGATAAATCGTGATAATCATCGACCCGCGTTTGAGAATTGCCACGTTCGGGCTGCAATGCGACCAGCGCCCTGCCGTGCCTGACCACGCCAAAATGAAAAGCGCCATCGGCAAAACTGGGATCATTTTCCGGCGCGCCCCATGTCTCTTGCAGAGCTTCGCGCAAGTCTTTCGGAAGGTCCGATAGCGCCGCCAGATAGGCCGATAGCGGCCATTGCATTGTGCGGGCAGCAAGTGCGTCTTCAAAGATTTCTGATGGTGTCGGTACAGCATAGCCCGCTTCCGCCAGATCCGCCAAGATCGCCCGCGCCGAGGCCGGAGCGTTCAGACCAACTGCATGGCCCATGTTCCAATCCTTGCCCGGATAGGTCGACAGTACCAGCGCGACGCGGCGGTCTGCTGCCGGGGTTTGCGCCAGCCGCAACCAGCCTTCAACCCGCTTCACCACTGCTGCGATCCGCTCGGTCTCGGCCTGATGGACGGAATGCGAGAACTGCAGATCCGGATCGCGCGGACCGGGCTCCTTGAACGACACGACGCCGCCCATGATCCGGCCATCGACCTCGGGCAGCACCACATGCATTGCCAAATCAGCCGGCGACAGCCCGCGCTCGGCTTCATGCCAGGCCGCGCGTGCGGTGGTTGCCAATGCGACCTGAAATACTGGCACTCCGCCCGCGTCCAGCGGTGCCGTGCCGTCATTGCCCCGCGCGGAAAATGCGGTGGCATTGACGATCGCATCGGGCGCGAATTGCTCCACCTGCTCGGCCAGCCAGCTCGCCACCTCGGGGGCTTTGAGCGAGGGCGCATAGAGCGCGAGAACCTCATGGCCTTTGCTTTCAAACTGCTTGAACAGGTTTTCTATCGGCGCCGTGTCCGCGGCAACGAGATAGGAGCGATAGAAGGTGATCAGGATTCGCGTGCCGTTTTTCGGGCCAAGCCCGGACGGGTCGAAAACACCCCGTGCCGGTGTCCATGCGCCCATCATCGGCAAAGCCTTCGATCCGGGTACCGGGCCGGCGTAAAGTCCCGCCGCCAGCGCCATTTGCGCCAGCGCAGCCTGCGCCGCCACCAGTCCGCCTGTATCGCAGAGATGCGCCAAACGCCGCAAGGTCGAAACCGGCAGGGTGGAGTATGCGTCGAGGCTTGGGTCGGGGCGGCCATCGGCGGGCAGGATCGCCAAAGCGATGCCCTTCTCCTCGGCCAGCGCCCGCACCTGTTGCAGCCCATAGGCCCAATAGGGCACGCCGCCGATCAGCCGGATCAGGATGCCCCGTGCACCAGACAGCGTCTGCTCGACATAAGTATCGACCGAAAGTGGATGTTTGAGCGCGCCCAGATTGGCCAGCCGCAATGTCGGCAACAGCCCCACGGGACCGCCGCCGCGATGCCACGCGCCCGAGAACGCGCCGAGATCGCTGTCGGAAAAGGACAGCATCACCAGATCGGCGGGGCTTTGACCCAGATCGGTGGGCGTTTCGGTTTCTTCCAGCCCGTGGCTTTCGCGAAAGATTACATGCATCGGTCAACCGCCGCGCGTGGCCGCGCGGCACCTTTCACTGCGCGGCCTGCGGCGCAAGGCCAAGCGCGGCCTCGATCACGTCGCGGCGAATATCACCATGTTCGGCAATCACCACCAGACGGCCCTGCCGCGCCTCGTCAGGCCGCCAGGCCCGGTCGAACTGATGGCGCACCCGTGCGCCGACCGCCTGTACGAGCAGGCGCATCGGCCGGCCAGAAACTGCGGCATACCCCTTGATCCGCAGGATGTTATGCCTGTTCGCCAAGATTTCGATCGCGCGAACAAGGTCTGCCGGATCGGCCAGTTCGGGAATATCAACCACGATGCTGTCGAATTCTTCATGGTCGTGATCATGGGGGGTGTCGTGATGGCTGGGCCTTGCGTCCAGATCGTCTTCGGCTGCGGCCTCAAGCCCCAGAATGACGCGCGGATCAACCACGCCTTCGGCCACTTCTATCGCCGGCAGCGGGCGCGGGGCGGTGCGCGCAATAATGGCCTTGGCCTGTGCCACGCCGTCTGCACCGGCAAGATCGGGTTTGGTCAGCAGCACGATATCGGCACAGGCAATCTGATCCTCGAAGACCTCTGAAAGCGGGGTGTCATGATCGATGCTGTCATCGGCCAGACGCTGTGCATCCACCGCCGCCACATTGGAGGCAAAGCGCCCGGCGACCACCGCCTCGGCATCGGCCAGTGCGATCACGCCATCGACGGTGATCTGCGAGCGGATATCCGGCCAGTCAAACGCCTTGAGCAACGGCTTTGGCAGCGCCAGGCCGGAGGTTTCGATGACGATATGATCCGGACGCGGCTCGAGCGCCATCAACGCCTCTATCGTGGGGATGAAATCATCCGCCACGGTGCAGCAGATGCAACCATTGGCCAGTTCCACGATGTTTTCCGCCGGGCAATCGGGGATGGCGCAGCTTTTCAGAATGTCCCCATCCACCCCCACATCGCCAAACTCGTTGACCACCACGGCAAGCCGCTTGCCGCCGGGATTCTGCATCAACTCGCGGATCAACGTGGTTTTGCCCGACCCGAGAAAGCCAGTGATCACGGTAACGGGCAGTTTGGAAAAATCGGTCATTGTGAAGCCTTCTGGTTGGGGTCTGCGTGATTGATCGGGGGGATACGGGCCACACAGTTGCGCTTGAAATGTTCGGGGCGCTCGCGCCACGGGATCAGCCCATCGGTGGTGGCGTGATAGCGGATGACCCCGTCGGCAAGTGTCTCGACGTGAATCGCCGCATCCAGCCCGCCATAAACATAGGTCCAGCGATCGCCGCCCCTCAGCGCCACATTGCACCCGGCATCGCAATTCTGCAGACATGCGACCGCACGCACATGAATCCCGGCAGGCAACGGTGTTTCGGTCAGGCGGTCAAACAGCCGCTGTCCGGGCGGGCTTCCATCATCGGGGGTGGGTTGGCCTTTACGGCATTTCACGCAGACCAGCAGCTCGGTCTGCAGAGGCTCCAGAGGATCAAGGGTTTCCGTCATGCCGTCACGTCCTGTTCTGTTGCGAACAGGGCAAGGCGCAGGAACGCCCTGACGATCAGAGCAAAGAGCCTGACACCGGAACGCCCCGTCCGGTTGCAAAGTCATCTGACTGGCAGGTCTCCCGGCTTGCGGATCTCGATCAGGCTTGGCTGATCAGCGGTGCCCCGACCTTCCCAGCCTTTGGCCAGTGGTTCGGGGACCTTTCCGGTCACGGTCGCGGGGGCGGCTGCTTTGCCCCGGGTAATCCCGGGGGTGGCATTCCCTTTTCACCTGTTTACACAGGCACCAGTTCGGTGCCAGATAGGCGCTAATTTTTTGACTTGTCAAGCGAAGGCCGATGAGATGAGCGACGAAACAGCCGCCCGCCACAATGAAAAGATGCGCAAGATCAAGGCCGCGCGGGACCGGATGATGGCCACCAAGACCGAAGAAAAGGGTCTGATCATGGTTCACACCGGCTCGGGCAAGGGCAAATCCTCGTCCGGGTTCGGCATGGTGATGCGCTGCATCGCCCACGGAATGCCGGCGGCGGTGGTGCAATTCATCAAGGGTAACTGGGAAACTGGCGAGCGCATGCTGCTGCGAAACAGATTTGCCGACGAGGTCCGGTTTTTCGTCTCTGGCGAGGGCTTCACATGGGAAACCCAAGATCGCGAACGTGATGTCGCTGCGGCGCAAAATGGTTGGAAAATCGCCCGGGAACAGATTCTGGACCCCGAGATCCAGTTCGTTCTGCTTGACGAAATCAATATCGCCTTGCGTTATGATTATCTGGATATTGACGAGGTGGTCGACTTCCTGCTGACGAAAAAACCCGAGATGACCCATGTCTGTCTGACCGGGCGCAATGCGAAGCCCGAACTGATCGAAGCCGCCGATCTGGTGACCGAGATGAGCTTGATCAAACATCCGTTCAGGGATGGGGTAAAGGCGCAGAAGGGCGTTGAATTCTAGATCACCCTGCACGCCGAAGTGACCGGGCAGCTGCCCGGCGCGGATCAGGGCCGAAAGGCATTGCCTTGCTGCGCAATTTTACTGCGCAGCGACGAAATCAAGCCCGATATCCAGCACCGGCGCGCTGTGAGTGATCCAGCCGAGTGAGACCAGATCAACCCCGGCGGCGGCGATTTCAGCGACCGTATCGGGAGTGATACCCCCCGAGGCTTCGGTCACCGCCCGGCCATCCACCATTGCCACGGCGGCGCGCAGCGTGGCCGGATCCATATTGTCGAGAAGCACCGCATCGGCGCCGTTCGCTAAAGCCTCAGCCAACTGGTTAAGAGTATCGACCTCGATCTCAATCTTGACCATATGCCCCGCCATGGCGCGTGCCCGTTCCAGTGCCGGGCGGATCCCGCCGGCGATGGCAATATGGTTGTCTTTGATCAAAACCGCGTCGGCCAGACTGTGGCGATGGTTCATCCCGCCCCCCGCGCGGACGGCGTATTTTTCCAGCGCGCGCAGGCCCGGCGTAGTTTTGCGCGTGCAGGTGATCGCGGCTCCAGTGCCCCTGACGGCGCGCACCAGATCTGCGGTAACGGTTGCGATGCCCGAAAGGTGCCCGAGGAAATTCAGCGCCGTGCGTTCGGCGGTCAGAAGGCTGCGGGACGGGCCGGAAAAGCTGGCGATGCGCTCGCCCGGCTGCACTGCCGCACCGTCCCGCAGATGACAAGTCACGACGATGTCCGGATCGACCAGTTCGCAGGCCAGTGCCGCACAGTCCAGACCCGCGATCACGCCTTTGCGCCGCGCCACAGCGGTGACGAGCGAACGATGCTCGGCCGGGATCACGGCCGCCGAGGTGATGTCCCCGGCGGTGCCCAAATCTTCCTCCAGCGCGCGGCGCACCACCGGTTCGATCATCGGGCGCGGAAGCGGCAATGGCGCGAAGGCCATGCCCAGCCCGTCTTCCGACAACTCGGCTCTTGGTGCCCGCGTCCGTGTTTCTTCGCCCCGCGTGCGCATCAGATCGCCAGCATCCGCTCGACGGCGCGGCGGGCGTCGTCGGCGATGGCTGGATCGACCGTCACCTCGTGGCGGTTCTGTTCGAGCGCCTCACGGATGTTGCGCAGGCTGATCCGCTTCATATGTGGGCAGAGGTTGCACGGGCGCACAAATTCCACGTCGGGATGATCAAGCGCAACGTTGTCGCTCATCGAGCACTCGGTGAGCAACACCACCCGGGCGGGTTTCTTGGTCCCGACAAACTCTGACATGACGGCAGTGGAGCCCGAAAAATCGGCCTCGGCCACGACTTCGGGCGGACATTCGGGATGCGCAAGGATCGTCACACCGGGCCAAGCTTCGCGCAGGCCGCGCACCTCCTCGGCAGTGAACAGCTCGTGCACCTCGCAATGGCCCTGCCAGGCGATAATCTCGACCTTGGTTTCGCGGGCTATGTTTTTGGCCAGATATTCGTCCGGGATCATCAGAACCTTGGGCACACCAAGTGATTCGACGATCTCCAGTGCGTTGCCAGAGGTGCAGCAGATATCCGAAGCCGCCTTTACCGCCGCCGAGGTGTTCACATAGGTGATAATCGGCACACCGGGATGCGCCTCGCGCAGCAGTGCGACATCGGCGGCTGTGATCGAATCCGCCAGCGAACAGCCCGCATCCATATCGGGAATCAGCACGGTTTTTTCCGGATTGAGCAGCTTCGCGGTCTCGGCCATGAAATGCACACCGGCAAGAACGATTACATCTGCTTCGACCTCTACCGCCTTGCGGGCAAGGGCGAGGCTGTCACCAACGATATCGGCGACCCCGTGATAGATCTCTGGCGTCTGATAGTTATGCGCAAGGATCACTGCGTTTTTCTCGCGCTTGAGTTCGAGAATTGCGGCGATGTCATCCTCGAACAACATCCAGTCGGGCTGCGGAATGACTTTGCTTACGCGGTCATACAGATGCGGCAGGCGAAGGTCGGTCATGGCGTCTCCTTGTACTCAACTTGAGCATATAGGGACGATCACTTATTCTCGTTCTGAGAATATGTCAATGACGGGAAACCGGCAGCCGTGTGCCGGAAAGCGCCTGCGCCTCGAGGATCGCCGGACGATAGCGAAACAGCTTGGCCGGACGGCCGCCGGTCGCAGCCGACACAGCACCGGTTTCCTCGACCAGTTCCTGCTGGTCGATCTGCCTGCGAAAATTCGACTTGTGCAGCCGCAGCCCCGACAGCGCCTCGACTGTGCGCTGCAATTGCAGCAGGGTGAAGCTTTCGGGCATCACTTCGAACACGACCGGGTGATATTTGATCTTCGCGCGCAGCCGGGCAATGCCGGTGGCAAGGATGCGTCTGTGATCGCCGGCCATCGTGCGCCCGAAAAGCGCTTTTGCCGGGCGGGCCGCGCTTTCGGCCAGACCGGCCTCATACATCAACTCGTGGCGCTGCAGGGTCAAATCTTCGTTCCAAGCCATGCCGTTGCAGCCGAACACGTAGTCGATACGCTGGCGGCGCAGCGGATCGCCTTTGGCCCAAGCTGTTAGCCGGGCAACGATTTCGTCCAGCATGTCCGGGCGGCGTTCCCGGTGGTCTTCCCAAGGAAAATACTCGTACCATCCGTGCCATTCAGGCCGCCCCGCCCCCGGTGCAGGCTGTTCGTGGACCAACCCGAGATAGCCAATCGAAATGTGCCGGATGTCGTCGCCTACCTTAGGATCGCGGCCTCGGTCGGCAAATGTATAAAGCTGTTCGAGATAACCTACGGGATGGCCGGTCTGGCTTTCGATCCAGGCGCGCAGTCCGCTTTGCAGGCTGCGATGGCGCGATTCAAACGGGCCGGACGGCAGCGCATTGCCGGCCCGCACCGTCATCACCCGCGGCTCGTCATCCGTGACGGCAACCAGAACGGCGATAAGCTCAGCATGCGCGAGTCCCGATAACAAAGATTACCCTTTCCTGGCAAAGTTTCGCGGATAGAACGCCCAACCCGCTTCGCAAGCTGCGGCTCGTTTTCTGATGGGATTTGGGCGCGCATACAACGACAGTGATGCGTGCCAAAGATACGGTGTTTATCAAAGGAGACAAGCGCCCTCTGGGCGGCGCCCGTGAGGCGCTATAACAGTCCCCGGAGCAAGCCATGACTCGCGGGCGAACTAGCCGCGATCTGGCCACCGCACAACAGCCCGCCACCCGAGTTCACGACAACCGGCCACGCGTCGCGCCGTTTTACTGTTGGTGCTTCTGCGCCCCATCCTGCATCAGTTCATGCTGTTTTTGATAAAACCGATTTTCGGCACGGATGATCGCACGATCGAACGTTATTTCCGAGCGCTTGATCTTGCTTTCGATAGGCATCACGGGCTCACCGATAGACACGGCAATCTGGAAAAGATCATTGTCCCGGTTCGTGAAAGTCATGCCCATAAGGCCGCTGCGAACGCTTTCCTCGACCAGCGAAGGATCCAGATCTGTTATATCTGAAATACACAAAAGTACGCCATTCCCGGTATAGGCCATTAATCGCCCATCTAATGTGCTCTGAACCACCCCGGCAACTTCCCGCAGAATGCGCTCAAACATTTTTGATCTGGTGATGGCATGGATATTTTCGATGTGATCAATCTTGACAGCAGTTACGTGAACTTTGCTCAGCTGCTCTCGTGAAAGTTGGGCCACATAATTGCTCGCAGCAGCAAGCTCAATGAGACTGGCATTGCCATCAATCCTGATCTTATCAGGCAAGGCGAAGGGGCGATGATGCCCGACATCGGCGCGATGACCCGCTGTTTCTGCCATGGCAGAGCTCCGCCGCTGAGCGGTTATCGATTCCTCGGCAAACTTGAGGCGATCAGTTAGCTCCGTTATGTCAAATGGCTTGGTCGTATAGTCCGTGGCCCCGGCCTGAAAGGCGCGGTCCATGTATTTTATGTCACGCATCGCAGTGAGCATAATAACTGGAGTATCCCGGTACGTCGGTATTTGCCGGACACGCGCACAAAGCTCAATGCCGTCAATCTCGGGCATATTGATATCAAAAAGCAGACAATCGAAAACGGTGTTCTTGCTGGTCAACGCCTCCAGCGCAAGTTTCCCGTTAGCGACTGTAGTCAGGTCTGAATAGCCGCCCGTGGCAGCAATCATGGGTATCAACTCCAGCACGGAGGGATCATCGTCAACGGCGAGTATCCTGAAGGGCGGAGCAGATTCGCCGCTTTCGACCACCCGAGGAGCAGGCCGCTCATGTCTCTCCAGATCCTCGCCCTCCGAGGCAGGGGGCGAAAGTGGGGCGATTACCTCTACTTCGGCATCCAGAACATCTTTATTGGACGGTGCCTCTGGCTCCGATTCGAGCGCGCCAATCGCGAAGCGCACCAGTGGTACCGTGATCATCCCGATAGCCCCAACCAAGCTGTAAAGGGCTAACGCCGACCAGATGCTTGCCCCCGATACGAGCGCTGAAACTAAGGCCAAGAGGCCCGTCAAGATTCCAATAACGATGTATCCGATAATCATCTATACAGCTCCTACGGACACTTGTTTTAGTGTAAAGCCTAGAAGGCGAACTCACACAAGGCCGATCAACCAGCAGCCGCATATTTTAATTATACACGTAGAGAACGAGAAACAGATATACAAGTATCTTGATCAAGCCCCGGCGCGCTTGCTGCCAGATGATCGTCACTGGTTGTGAAAATAGCGCGCTTCGCGCTATAGATAGCTCTGCTTCAGCCCGCAGCGAGCGGATGACAAGGATCAAGATTGATGCCGGAAAAACTGAGCGCTCTCTGGGAAAGGTCCGTGGGTTTGCTGACCGCACGTCTGTCGCTGAGCAGTGCCATGGCTCCAGAGCGCAACCCCGCTGTGTTGATGCGTCAGATCCATGATTATACAGCAGTCACCAAACGTCTCTTAATGCAGAGATTAACCATCTATTCAGCCGCGCTTATACTTGCTGCCTTCTATTATAGTGTGGCTGTGGCTATTGCTTCTGGTGTATTGGTTATCATCTCGGAAATCTTTGACTACGTTGTCGCAGATAAAATCATTGCTATAGGCGAGGACCGCAGCGAGAACATTTCTTGGTATCTCGCACTTATCCATATCGGCGTCTTTTTAAACGCTGGTGTTATCATATTCTACACCGTATCGATCGCGCTTATCCAAGGACCGACCACGCATTTCTTGCCGTTATTCTTTCTTTTTGCGGCGGCACTGTTTGCCGCAATGAATAGCCACCAGATTGTATCAGTTTTGATGGTACGATTGTCTTTATATGGCTCGATATTCTTGAGCATCCCGATCTGGGATATTTATATCACGTCCGCCCCTTTGACATCTGATCTGTGGGCGCAGCTTTTTACGAGCATCTTCGTCTTGTACTTCATCATTGATTGCTCTGTTGTTTACTTTCGTTTGTATCAAAAGAACCTTTTGCAGATGGAGATTTTACGGCGCGACAATGAGAGAACCAGAGCGGTCTCTGAAACCAAGACACAGTTCCTTGCGACGGTAAGTCATGAGTTGCGCACGCCCCTGACCTCAATCAAAGGATCATTGGACCTTGCAAACTCAGGGGCTCTTGGAGAGCTTCCCGAGGGTTTCTCACGTTTACTTGAGATTGCACAGAGCAATGCTAATCGTCTGAATGTATTGATTGATGACCTTCTGGACCAACAGAGTATGGAAGCGGGCCAGATGAAGTATGATTTCAAACCGGTTCAGCTATCAAACTTCATCCACAGGGTCCTTTCAGTTAACCGACCATTCGCCGGGAAGTTCGATATTAAATTGCACTATACTCCTGTCGACGACGACATTTTTGTAAAAGCCGACCCCGAACGCTTGGAGCAGGTTCTTTCAAATATATTGTCGAACGCAATCAAGTTTTCCGAGGCAGGTAGCGAAATTCAGGTGTCTGTCGATGTAGGCCCTGAACGAGTGCGAATGAAGGTGAAGGACTCCGGAGTGGGGTTGTCTGACCTGGATCACGATCTCGTTTTCGACCGGTTTAGCCAAGTAGACTCTTCGGATCGCCGCAAGGTGGGGGGAACCGGCTTGGGTATGGACATCTCGCGGCGCATCGTTGAAGCGCACGGGGGAACGATCGACTATTACGCCAATAACGAACGGGGCACCACATTTTTTGTCGACTTAGCCCGACTTGACCATCAAGCATAGCGGCGCAACCACCACGCCAACGGCATCGGTACACTCTAGACCCATTGATTTTGCTCTGACCATCTGAACTGCTGCTCCAAAAGAGGAGATGAGTGATTTCTCTGGTTAACTTTCACATCCTGGCAGGTGGTAGGGATTCTTCTTCCTGACCACCTCTTCCCGGCGGCTCATTCCCTCGACAAGAGCAGCGTGACGAACGCGCCCATACAAATGCACCTTCTCTCAATTCCGCCTTCAACCAAAAGGAAGCGATTAACAGGACAGATCAATCGACTCGTCTGCGACAAGCCAATCGCGCCGCTCACGGGGTGCAATGTTTCACCGGCACTCTCACTGGTCCGTCTCAGCCTGTGTCACTCGTTATCGTGGGCAATAAGCGAATCCTTCGGTACCTCGGCGCGCTGCTGCATGCCGTAGTCGCGGACAACCTGCGCCACTCTAATCCTATAATCGTGAAAAACCTCTGATCGGCCCATTGCTTGCGCCATGCGATGTTTGTCTCGCCGCCGCCACTCGGCGACTGCTTCCTCATCTCGCCAGAAAGACATAGACAAGATCCGATTAGGATCGGATAAGCTCTGGAAGCGCTCGACTGAGATAAAGCCATCTATGTCGTCGAGTAGCGGTCGCAAATCAGCGGCTATCTCAAGATAAGAATCATACTGCCCGGCAATCGGTTCTACTTCAAAAATAACCGCAATCACTTTAGCCTCCCCCTTACTTCCCTCGAAATGCTGAGCAATTCCCCTTTTATCGGAGATGTGCTTGGCGTAAATGAAGTTACTCGTTGCACCTTCTGATCAAGTTGCTTGATATCACTTTCGCCCCAGCAGTCCACCGCGTCTCAGACCCGAAGCGAAAAGAGTCAGTTTCCCGGTGTAACGCTAGAAAATGTGTTGGGGCATGGGCCGCTAACTGCACGCGGCTTGTCCACGCCGAACACCTCGCGGTTTGGAAAGATGAGAATTGCGGCCCGTTAACGACGCCATGATCTGCCGGCCCTCTGGGCCGCCACCAGCTTTCAGCTATATCCGCCGACGGACAATGCGGTGCCATTGCGACGCCTATACCGCGACATCCGCCTTGATCGCGGCGTGAGGCGCGTATCCTTCCACCTCAAAGTCTTTAATCCGATAATCGTCAATACTTGCCGCATGGCGGAGAAGTTTCATCCGAGGAAACGGACCCGGTTCTCTTGCGAGCTGTTCGCGCGCTTGATCTAGGTGATTGAGGTATAGGTGGACGTCCCCACCGACCCAAACCAGTTCTCCGGGCCGCAATCCGGCCTGCTGGGCAAGCATTAGCTGGAGGGCTGTGGCGCCGACGAAATTAAATGCGGCGCCGAGCAGCAGATCAACCGAACGTTGGAATAACAAGCAGTTAAGGCGCCCGTCAGACGTCACGTGATATTGGTACACCATGTGACACGGCGGCAATGCCATCGTTCCAAGTTCGGCGACATTCCAACCGTGGAAGAGCATCCGGCGGCTCGTAGGGTTCTCGCGCAGCGTTTGCACCAAGTCGCCAATTTGATCGTGCTCGCGGCCGTCAGCGCCAAGCCAGCGCCGCCACTGCTTGCCATAAACCGGGCCAAGTTCACCCCAACGGGTGGCGAAAGCGTCATCCTCGACAATCCGCTTTTCGAACTTCTCCTGCGATATGGCCTCGCCGGTCTCGCGGCGGTAAGCCGCAAGCGGCCAGTCGGACCAGATCCGAACATTCTCGCGGAGCAGCGGCTGGATGTTTGTGCCACCGGTCAGGAACCAAAGCATCTCCCTCACCGCCGTCTTCCAGTAGACACGCTTTGTCGTCAGGATTGGTGCGCTGCCGTCTGAGAGATCGAAGCGTAGCATGGCGCCGAATATGGAACGTGTCCCCACTCCCGTCCGATCAAGCCGCTCGTCTCCGTGATCAAGGACTTGCGCAAGCAGGTCAAGGTACTGGTGTTCTGGATGGCGCATGTTCGTGGCTCCCGCTGCACGGATCGTAGAGAGTTAGACCCTACGAAAACTAATGGGGTACTTCCAGAGCCGCTATCCATCAGAGCCGCTATCCATCAGAGCCGCTATCCATTGATAATAGCCTGTTGCACGCCCCAAGCATGGGTCGCCATGCGGACCTAAAGCCCAGGCATCCGTATGGGTTGATAGAAAAGACAGAGGCGAGCATACTCGATTATGGACCAAACGGACCAAGAGGGGAACGTTCCTACCTCCGACACTGTTCGGTATATTTGCCGTGTCGGGCAGTGTTTCCTACCTCGCTCAGGAGCCACCTCATCCATGAGACCCAAGTAAAACCTTCGGGCACCTGTCATAGCGGACTTCACCAATTCGAGAGGCGCTCGCGGATATGCACAACAAATCATCCACCAATATTGATGGCTTTGAAACGGCCTCGCCCAGCGAAGACGCGAAGAAAACAGTCGCCAGCAAGCGTTTTAAGGTTCTTGTCATCGCCGAGGCCGCTAATCCTGAACTGGTAAGTGTTCCGCTGATCGGATGGTCGATCGCCAAAGCGTTGCGTGCCATTGCGGATGTGCATGTCGTCACCCAAACGCGCAATCGGGATGCCATGCTACGGGCAGGATGGATTGAAGACAAAGATTTTACCGCTATCAACTCTGAATCCGTTGCCCGCCCACTCTGGCGCATCGGCGAAGTTCTGAGCATGGGCGAAGGTAAGGGCTGGACAACCAAACAGGCGATTGGCGCAATCTCCTATGCTTGGTTCGAACGGCTTGTTTGGCGGCGGTTCGGGGCACGCATAAAGGCTGGTGAATGGGATATCGTGCATCGAGTCACCCCGCTGACACCGACGCAGTCAAGCTTTATCGCGCCGCGCTGCAACAGCGCCGGCGTGCCTTTTGTCCTAGGACCCTTGAATGGCGGAGTGCCGTGGCCGGCGGGTTTTGGCGCCGAGCGACGGCGCGAACGCGAATTTTTGTCCTATATACGAGGAGCTTATAAAATCCTTCCTGGGCGGGCGGTCACACTGAGCGCTGCTGCCGCAATACTTGTCGGCTCGCGTTACACCATGAGTGAAATCCCGAAAAAGCATCATGATCGCACGATCTATCTGCCTGAAAATGCGATTGACCCGGATCGCTTCAATGCCCGCGCATCACCCGGCACCGCGGGCTTGCCGTTGAAAGCCTGCTTTGTTGGACGCATGGTACCTTATAAAGGCCCGGACATGCTGATTGAAGCCGCAGCCCCGCTGCTGCGCGACGGGCGCATGGTTCTTGAGATGATTGGCGATGGACCAATGATGGAGGACCTGAAAACAACCGTGCTGCGCGAGAACGTGGCTTCGGCGGTTCACTTTCACGGCTGGTTGGCACATCGCGAGGTACAGGATGTGATGGTCGGCTGTGACCTTCTAACCTTTCCATCAATCCGCGAATTCGGTGGCGGTGTCGTGCTCGAAGCAATGGCTTTGGGTGTCCCACCGCTCGTCTTGGATTATGCTGGGCCTGGTGAGCTCGTCACTTCGGACTGGGGATATAAACTCCCCCTTGGCACGCGTGCTGAAATTGTCTCTAAATTGCGGACCGCACTGGAAAAACAGGTCACAGATGTAACCGACTTGCAGCGCACGGGAGATGCCGCTCATGCACGCGTTGCTGCGGCGTTCACCTGGTCAGCAAAAGCAAAGCAAATAGAACAAGTTTATGAATGGGTGCTGGATAGATCCGGACCGCCACCGCTGCTGTTGTAGAGCGACACCCCCAAGTGTCATGCAGGCCCGCGGCGCACACGGGACGGACAGTCCAGCCGCGCCCGACCTTGCCACGCGGCAGCGGGTGCCCTGGGGCCGCGCCACGTGGCGCTCCGCTGCCACTGAGGCATCGTGAAATTCCGGCAATCAACGACGGCTGCTTGCAACCGCAGTTGCATGCAGCATAATCAATCACGCAATCCGATCAAATTACTTCCAAAGCTCAATTCGCCCTGAAGCCTCATTTTATCGAACGACGGCCAATAAAACCTATGCCCAGATCAATCAATTTATCCTCCTACCTGGACCCCAGCTATACTGAGCCAGCGATCGCGTTCTGCCTCCTTATCGTCATCGCAATCATTGCTAATTTCGGCGTAAAGCGGCTTCTCCTGAAGGGGGTTGAGCGGCTGGTCCAGAACACCTCTTTTGGCCAGGATCAAGAGCTGCGCCGTCATGCGGTGATCAAGCGGGCGGCAAATGTCATACCGCTCATTGTGATCTCGGCCGGTGTCAAAGCGATCCCCGGAGTTCCCCCGAGCGTGGCTTCCGCAATCAATATCGTGACGCAGGCCGCGATCATTCTGAGTGTCGCGCTGGTTTTCGTCGCAGTGGCTTCGATTGTGGATGTGATTTATCACCGCCGAGAAGATCGGCGGCAATCCTCGCTCAAGGGCTATTTCCAGCTCGGTAAAATCATCATCTACGCCATTGCGGCAATCCTGATCGTGGCAGTTCTGACCGGCCGCTCCCCAACCATCTTGCTATCGTCGCTCGGTGCGATGGCCGCAGTTCTGATGTTGGTCTTTCAGGACACGATCCTCAGCTTCGTTGCCGCGTTGCAGATTTCGTCCAACGATGTGGTCCGTCAAGGAGACTGGATCTCGATGCCCTCGGTTGGTGCCGATGGGGACGTGATCGAAATCGGGCTGCACATGGTCAAGGTCCGTAATTTTGACAAAACAATCACCTCAATCCCCACCCGCAAGCTTGCGACCGAAAGCTTTGCCAACTGGCGCGGGATGCAAGAGTCGGGTGGTCGCCGGATCAAACGCTCGATCCATATTGACCAACACTCCATACGCTTCCTGGATGAGGATGATCTGAAGAATTTTGCGCAGATGGCCCTGCTGCGTGATTATATCGCGAAGAAAGCCACGGAAATCGAGAACTGGAACGAATCGCTTGGTGCAGAAGCGGACAACCCCGCCAATACCCGCCGGCAAACCAATATCGGCTTGCTGCGCGCCTATCTTAAGCTTTACCTGAAGTCCCATCCGGGTATCCATCAGCACATGACGCTAATGGTCCGTCAGATGGAGTCGGGTCCAACAGGGGTTCCGCTGGAAATTTACTGCTTCACCAATACGACCGCATGGGCAGCGTACGAAGGCATTCAGTCGGATATCTTCGATCACATTCTGGCAACCCTACCTGAATTCGATCTGGCAGTGTTCCAACAATTGGCTGGCACCGATATCCGCGGGGCCAGACGGAAGGCGCTAAAGCTAGCCGCATAAGCGGCTAGGCCGCGGCCGTCATAGATTCAAACGAGATGTGATTTCTTGCACAGAACATAGTAAATTACCCCACCCAGTGCTGCGCCAATGATCCAAGCGTAACCGGCAAGTGCGCTGAGGAATGGAACCCAGACTGTAGCAACCGAAAACACTGCGGCGATAGCAAAGGCAACCAGCCCATTGTCGTTCCATCCATTGCCAAAGTGATAGACCCCGCCGTCCATATTGTAGAGATCAGCAGGATTCAGCTTTTGTCTCCGCAAGGCATAGTAATCAGCGATCATGATTCCATAAAGCGGGGCAAGCGTTGCGCCAAGCGTATTGACAAAGCCGCTGATGCCGAACTGGCTGATGAAACTCGTCCACAAGCCGCCGATCACCAGCGCAAAGCCCGATGTAATCAACCCGGCTTTTCGAAAGCCGATCCTTGATGGCGCAAGATTGGCGATGCCGTTTACGGCGGGAATAAAGTTCGCAACAAGGTTGATACCAACTGTCGCTGCGAAGAAGGTTATGGCCGCAATGATGCCAAGGATCACACTGTCGGTACGCTCGACGATATCCGTCGGATTGATGATCTTTTCACCATAGACGACCGCAGCACCCGCAGTCGTGAGCAAGGCCAGCGCCGAGAACAAGATCATGTTAAGAGGCAACCCGGCGAGATTTCCCAAGGTCATCGCCCTTTTGTCTTTTGCATATCTTGAGAAGTCACTGAAATTGATCATAACAGCGGCGAAATAGGCCACCATGGTTCCAATGATTGCAATGAAGCCATTAAACTCGGTGCGCCAAGTGGCATCGGGGTTGACAAAGATCGTCTGTGCCCGCGACAGCATTTGGCCATCCGATTTGAACCAAAGGACGATCACCAGCCCAATCATAATGGCGTAAACAAATGGACCCGCAATATTCAGAAAGGTCTCGACCCAACCCATACCGCGCCAAAATATCACGATATGGAAAGCCCAAACCATAACGAACGCTGCCCAGTCAATAGCGTTGAGGCCAAGGAACTCGGCGCCCCCGGAAATGCCGGTTAAGGAGCGGACCAAAAGCTCAATGGCAGTCGACGCAAAGTAGACCTGCACACCGTACCAAAAGACTGCAACTATGGCGCGCAAGACGGACGGTAGTTTCGCACCGGCTGTTCCCATACTGGCCCGCGCAAACACCGGATAGGGTATGCCATAACGTTCTCCTGCGGCCCCGGAGAGATTGACCAAAAACATGACGAGAAACGCGGCTGAAATAAGCGCCGCGAAGGCGGTCCAGCCACTGACCCCGAAAGATATGAAAAGCGACGCGACCAGTGAATACCCGAAGAGCGATTGAATATCGTTTGCCCAGACGTTGAAGATCGCGAACCAGCCCCACGACTTCTCTTCTTGGGTTACCGGATTCAAGGTGCCGTGGTCGCCACCTAACTCCGCTTGCTCCACAATTGCTTCTTGCATCCGCTTCCTCCCAGTCTGAGACTTTCAGGTTAGTCTGCTCAATTCATTATCGCATGTTTATCGTTTCAGGTCGTGCCTCGTCTTAAGTAACCCTTGTCAATCTGGACCATTCATCCGAAGCCGCTGACCCTGTGTTGCAATTGCTTCCCCCACCACACGGCCAGATTTCGGAAGTGGGCATCGGTCACTGGAAGAATGCCACGGAAATATTGCTGTGAATAGAAAAAACCCAAACCAACCCAGTACATCGCAGACAATATCTGCTGGATCTGCACCTCTAATCGATTGCCGAATAAAGATATTTATGAATTGCGGCACTCTTCGTACTGTTAAGCGTCTGTGACTGTGCTGCTTCAGACTGAAGGATGATCCGGTTGGGCAGATAGCGCAACCGGCATGGAACCAAGACGTCGTACCGACACGGAAAAGCCCTACCCTTAAACTACACGGCGTCCCTGATGCCCCCGTGAGGTAGGTCGCCGACGATCATCACATGCAGCCTCTTGAATATTAAGCTGACGGAATATATTAATCTCACGCAACAAGGCCAGCCCGCTTGACGTTGGCCATTATCACGGAGTCGAAAGATGGAAACTGCATTCACACCTTGGCTGTCGCTCGGTGGGGGCCTGATGATCGGCGCATCGGCGGTGCTGCTGATGGCCACAAATGGCCGCATTGCAGGGATCAGCGGCTTGGCTTCGCGCATCTTCGCCCGCGACAGCGACAGCGAGGCACGCGGCGTCTCGGCCATGTTCGTGCTGGGCCTGCTATTGGCCGCGCCACTTTGGTTTCTGGCATCGGATGGCTGGCCGCAGCAATGGGTGCCAGCAAGCCCGATCCTGATGGCGGTTGCCGGTCTGCTTGTCGGTTTCGGCGCCGTTTTCGGTAGTGGCTGCACGTCCGGCCACGGGGTGTGCGGCATTTCTCGCGGCTCGGTCCGCTCGATTGTCGCAACGCTTGTCTTCATGGCCACCGCTTTTCTGACCGTCCTTGTCACCCGTCACCTGATTTGAGGCCTGATCGATGAAACAGATATTCGCTTTGCTTTCCGGGCTGATCTTCGGGTTGGGCCTAATTATCTCAGGCATGGCAAACCCTGCGAAAGTCCTGAACTTTCTTGACCTGTTCGGCACATGGGATCCAAGCCTTGCATTTGTGATGGGCGGCGCGATCCTGATCACGTCACCGGGCTTTTTCTGGCTGACCCGGACCCGCAGCCGACCGCTATTCGCCACCGCTTTCCGCATGCCCCAGAAACGCGATCTGGAACCGAAACTCATCGTCGGGGCTGGCGTATTTGGCATTGGCTGGGGGCT
Source organism: Pontibaca salina (assembly GCF_016307205.1). Classification (GTDB taxonomy): domain Bacteria; phylum Pseudomonadota; class Alphaproteobacteria; order Rhodobacterales; family Rhodobacteraceae; genus Pontibaca; species Pontibaca salina. The sequence continues at coordinate 537,184 of NZ_JAEIJD010000001.1, forward strand.
TGGCGGTTTCTGCCCCGGCCCGGCGCTCACCGCGCTCCCGATCGGGGCCGCCGGAACTCTGATCTTTGTTCCCTGTATGCTCGCGGGTATGTGGGCCGCCCGCCAGTTTTCCGGCAGGCCATCGTTGTTGAAAGCAGGTACCGAATGAGCGCGCCGCTAAAATCTCCCGTCGTCCGCCACTCGCCCTCCACCGGGGCGGGCAGCCCCGATGTCTGGGGCATCTATGAGCCAGACACCGGGTCGATCCAGTATATCTGTGCCGACCCAGCCACAAATAAGGCCGCGCTGATCGATGTGGTCTGGAACTTCGATCATCGGAACTATCGCTTCTCGACCGAAAGCATGGACCAGGTGCTCGACCTGGTGCGCGAAAACGGGCTGGAGGTGGAGTGGGTGCTGGACACACACCCGCACGCGGACCACCTCACTGCCTCGGCGCTGCTGAAAGAGCGCACCGGCGCCCGCAACGCAATGGGCGCGCTGGTATCCGAGATCGCGAAAATCTGGGCCGATCTTTACAACCTGCCGGACGCCTTTGATCCGCAGCGCGACTTTGATCGGCTCTTCGAGGAGGGCGAAACCTTCAAGATTGGCGAACTCGATGTAAAGATCATGCTTTCACCCGGTCACACGCTTGGCTCGATCACCTATGTCTGCGGCGACGCAGCCTTCGTGCATGACACGCTGATGCAGCCGGATATCGGCACTTCGCGCTCGGATTTCCCGGGCGGCAACACAACCGAGCTCTGGAATTCAATTCAGGACATCCTGACGCTACCCGGCGACACCCGGCTGTTTGTCGGCCACGACTATGGTGGGCCCGAACGCGATGAACCGCAGTGGGAAGCGACAGTCGCTGAGCACAGGGCGAATAACAGACACGTAAAGGATGGCACGCTCAAGGCGGAATTTATCAAGCGCCGCCAAGAACGCGACGCGACCTTGCCGCTGCCCAGCCGTATGCTTGCCGCGCTCCAAATCAACCTGCGGGGCGGACGTCTGCCACCGGCCGAGCGCGACGGCCACCATTACCTAAAGGTACCTGTTAACCGCTTCGACTGAGCCTTGGGCGGGCGGCCTAACGCGCCAGCCTGTCCTACGCCAAGTTCTGGACTCGATGTCATGACGCTGTCGCGCTATCTCCCGATCCTCGAGTGGGGACGCCGTTACAATCGCTCGACCTTTACCGGCGACGCGATCGCGGCCGTGATCGTCACGATCATGCTGATCCCACAATCGCTGGCTTATGCGCTGCTCGCCGGTTTGCCGCCCGAGGCCGGGATTTACGCCTCGATCGCGCCAATCATTCTCTACGCGATCTTCGGCACCTCCCGCACGCTGGCGATCGGGCCAGTGGCCATTGTGTCGCTGATGACGGCAGCAGCCGTGGGTGATGTCGCCAAAGCGGGCACTGCGGGCTATGTTACGGCGGCGCTGACGCTAACGTTCCTGTCGGGCGCGATGCTGTTGGCGGTGGGGCTGTTTCGCTTGGGCTTTCTGGCGAACTTCCTGTCGCATCCGGTGGTCACAGGCTTCATCACAGCATCGGGCATCCTGATTGCCGCAAGCCAGCTGAGACATATTCTTGGCATTGAAGCAGGGGGCCAAACACTGATCGAGGTCATCGCCAATCTCTGGGCGCAGTTGGGCGAAATCAATTTCATAACCGTGGCACTTGGCGGTTCGACGACAATATTCCTGTTCTGGGTACGTGACGGGCTGGAGCCATTGTTGCGACGCCTCGGTCTCGGGCGGCGTATGGCCGATATCGGCGCCAAAACCGGCCCTGTTCTGGCAATCATCGCCACCACGTTGGTGGTCTGGGCCTTCGATCTGGGTGAACGCGGCGTCGCCATCGTGGGAGAGATTCCGCAAAGCCTGCCGCCGCTCACGCTGCCATCCTTCTCACCGGATTTGGTCTCGCAATTGGCGGTGCCTGCATTGCTGATCTCGATTATCGGCTTTGTGGAATCGATCTCGGTCGCCCAGACACTGGCTGCCAAGAAGCGCCAACGCATCGACCCGGACCAAGAGCTGATCGGCCTTGGTGCCGCGAACCTTGGCGCCGCCTTCACTGGTGGTTTCCCAGTGTCGGGTGGGTTTTCGCGCTCGGTTGTTAACCACGACGCCGGTGCCGAGACCCCCGCCGCAGGGGCCTTCACCGCACTTGGCCTCGCTCTGGCCGCGCTGTTCCTGACGCCGCTGATCCACTACCTGCCGAAGGCAACCTTGGCGGCCACCATCATCGTCGCGGTGCTGAGCCTCGTGGACCTGTCGATCCTGAAACGTGCCTGGACCTTCAGCCGCGCCGATTTTGCCGCTGTCTCGGTCACGATCCTGTTAACGTTGCTGGCCGGGGTTGAGGTCGGGGTAACAGCTGGCGTCCTGACATCGATCCTTGTGCATCTCTACAAGACATCGCGCCCGCATATTGCTGTTGTCGGTCGGGTGCCGGGAACCGAGCATTTCCGTAACGTGCTGCGCCACAACGTAGAGACGCAGCCGCATATATTGTCGCTGCGGGTCGACGAGAGCCTGTACTTCCCCAACGCCCGCTATCTCGAAGACCAGTTGGCTGCATTCGTGGCGGACAAGCCGGAACTAACGGATGTGGTGCTGATGTTTCCCGCGGTCAACGAGGTCGATCTCTCTGCACTGGAATCGCTTGAAGCGATCAACACACGTCTGCGCGAGGCCAGGATTCGACTGCATTTGAGCGAGGTAAAAGGTCCGGTCATGGATCGCCTCAAGCGCAGCGATCTACTGGCAGCGCTGACCGGAGAAATCTTCCTCAGCCAACATGAGGCAGCGCAAAAGCTCAGCGAGCGGCAAGGTCCGGCCCCTGCAAAACCACCGCTGGGATAAAAGCTAACTGTCACAGGCCACGACCTCTCTGGCGGGTAGATATGCCAACCTGAGCAAGCGAACCGATGCACTGAAGACAAGCAATATGCAGCGCTCGGCCGTACAGGTAATGTATTATAATTACAGAGAATTAACCGATCTCCCTGAATCAAATTTGCAGCTAATACTGCCCCTGTTTGAAGGGAGATTCGAGCTTTTCAGCCACAGGATTTGAAGTTGGCAGCAATAACGGGTAAGGTGCGCAATCGTTTATAAAGTCCGGATGTCGCGTGAACGACGCATCGGTAGAGCTTGGGCATCGCCCTGCTCCCGTGCGCCCATAATGGGCTAAGACGACACCGAGTTGAAATAGGAAAGTTAATATGACCCCCATCTTGGAATATAATGACAATGGCGCCTTTGTATACGTTAACGGCGACTGCGTCAGCGAATTCGGATGGTATCGTGATGGTAGTTGCATTTGGCGAACTGTTGGAAGGGCGCCGTTCACTCGAAATATCATTGTAAGTAACGCTGGTATCGCAGACCGAATCTCTTCGAAAAACGGGCTCGCAAATGCGGTAAAATATGTTGCAAAGCTGTCCCGTGTCTCCTCGGGCAACATACGAGCTTGCTGATCTCGCATTCCTCAATCGTGGAATTTCGACTGCGTCTAAGTGATCGGTATTTCTAGAGAGAGACAGATGTAAAAGCAGTGGTCGGGCGGCGCAAATCAGCTCCGCCCGATCAAACATATAAAAACGATAAAAGGGAGTAAACCATGAGAAAACTTGCTGTTTTGGCCGCTGTCGGCACATTCGCCCTGCCCGCGACCGCATTGGCCGACTGTGGTGACGTCTCGATCACCGAGATGACATTTTCCTCTGCGATCATCACCACGGAAATTGCATCGTTCATCATGGAGCACGGGTATGGTTGCACCGTGACCCGTGTGCCCTCAGACACAATTCCGGCATTGACATCACTGGCCGAGAACAACGAACCGAACATCGTCACGGAATTATGGGTTAATTCGGCGGGCAGCGCCTATGATAAACTGAAGGCCGATGGCGTAATCGAAGATTTGGTCAAAGTTCTCGAACCCGGCGGCATCGAAGCCTGGTGGATCCCCACCTATCTTGCCAAAGAGCATCCGGAGCTAACGACGATTCAGGGCATTTTAGAGCACCCCGAATTGATCGGAAATCGGTTTAACAACTGTCCGGATGGTGGCTGGATGTGCGGCATTATCAATCGAAATATCGCGCGAGCCTATGGCCTTGAGGAAGCCGGAATCGAGATTTTCGACCATGGTTCGGGCGACACGCTGGCGGCGTCCCTTGCAGCCGCCTACGAAGAGCAAGAGCCGTGGTTCGGATATTATTGGGAGCCAACAGAGATCATGGGGCGCTTCGATATGACCATGGTTGATATCGGCCCTGTGGACGAAGCAGTACATGAGGCCAATCTTGATCCCGACGTGGCCGATCCCAAACCAAGCGCCTACCCACCCAGCCTTGTCTATACAGTGGCGACAAGTGCCTTCATCGAACGCGAACCCGAAGTCGCCGAAATGGTGAGCAAGATCAGCTTTCCAACCGATCAGATGAGTGCGCTTCTGGCGTGGAAGGCCGACAACAACGCCACGACCGAAGAAACCGCGGTGCACTTTCTTCTGACCAACAAGGACATCTGGACAGCTTGGCTGAATGATCACGCGCGTGCACGGTTGGCGTCGCTGCTGAACTGATCGCGGCGACAAGAAGGAGAGTCCGAGCCGGGGAACCGGCTTGGCCTTCACCCGGAAAGCAACCATGAGCGGCCTGGCCTCACAGCATCAACATCACGACTGCCGAGTATCCCGACTGATCAAGCCCGGATTTGGGTCCATTTACGTCGATCTCGCACTGACCTGCCACGGGATTTTTCCTCCATCTGGAATTAGAGTCTGGCCCAACGAAGGGACGGACAATGAAGCGATCAAGATACACAGAAGAACAGAT
>NZ_JAEIJD010000020.1 GCF_016307205.1 Pontibaca salina
CTCCGCGCCGCTGCCGGTTGCTCACATCGCGCCAATCGGCGTATCAACCCAACGGGCTCCGGTTCCGCATGGATGAAAGTTCAGTGGCAGGTCAATCGGCCTATTTTGACAAGGGCAGGATTTTCCACTTGATCCTGCCCGCGTCCCGGCCTAGAGAGCGGCACACGGTCAGGGGCCTTAGCTCAGCTGGGAGAGCGCTTGCATGGCATGCAAGAGGTCAGGGGTTCGATCCCCCTAGGCTCCACCAAATCACCTTTTAAGTTATAGGAATCCTTAAACTTAAAGGCTTCCGGTTCGTAGGCATCCTTTTTGATTATACTTGCGGTATACAACAAGGATGAAACTCTAGCCGACGCTTACCATCGACAGAAACGCGGGAATGTTTGGCATTGCTACCGACAGCACCCAAACCGCTTGACCCGGTCATTTGTGCGACGTGCATCAAGCAGATTCTGGCTTTCACAGTCAGATGCGGACCAAAGGCTGCAAAATGCGTGGGATTAGCGATCTGAAGCGCAGCGGCGCATCGGTGGCGGCGAGACAAATGCAGGGCAGTCCCGGATCGGCCATCGGACTGTGCGCCAGATCCTGATCAGCAATCTCAAGATCGCCAACCCCAAAGCGTCCGGTTTCGTCGCTGAAGCTGCCTTGCAGAACCAATGTCAGTTCTAGGCCATTGTGACTGTGATCCGGCACAGCCTGACCGGGCGGAATAGAGAGCAGCCGAACCGAGCCCGCGCGATTGGCAAACAAGATGCACTGACGGACACCCATTCCGAGTGATTTCCAGCTTGGCCGCCTGCCCTTCAAAGCCTCCACCACCGGTCCGGGAAAGACACCAGAGCGCGGATAGATTGGCTGCGGCGTGAAGGGGGCATCAAGCTGACTGAGAGTTCTGGATTTCAGGCTTTCGGACACGGTTTCGGCTGCGACAGTTTCCAAAACCGCGCCACCGCCGGCCTCATGCGCTTCATACGCAGCGCGGCACTCCAGACACAGCGAGATATGGCTCGCCACAACCAGCGCATAAACATGCGGCAGACTGCCTGTAGCATAAGCCGCCAGAAGCGAATCAGGGGCGTGGTGGGTGATTGCGGTCATCTTGGCGCAGTTCCTTCAATTCGTGTCGCAATCGCTCCAGACCCAAACGGATCCGGGACTTGATTGTACCAAGCGGCAGGCCGGTCTGGGAGCTAATTTCCTGATGACTGAGCTCACCCATATAGGCTCTTTCTATCATTGCGCGCTGATCCGGTCGTAGCCGAGCCAACGCTTGTTTCAACTGTTCGGTTTCTTGCTCTAAGGCGAGCCTCAAACTTGCATCGGTCTCGATTTCCGGCGCTTCGCCCATTTGTTCGGGCAAGGGACGGTTCTCCTTACGGATTACATCAATCTGGCGGTTTCGCGCGATTTGATAGATCCAGCCCGAGACCTGCGCGCGCGCCGGGTCATATTGCTGGGCTTTGCGCCAGACCGTCAGCATGACATCCTGCACGATCTCTTCCGCTTGCCCGGATCCGGTTCCAGATCGCATGATGAAGCCTTTCAGGCGTGGAGCGAAATGATCAAACAACGCCTCAAAAGCGACGCGGTCACGCTTGTCACGCACTGCCAGCATCCATGTTGTTTGTGGCGAGGCCTTGCGGGCTGGTTGCGTCACGGCAGCATCGTCCTTTCGCAGCCGTGCGACAGGGTGCCGGTCGGCGGAATTCATATCAATGCGTATGTTCAGCATATATTATTTACGTGCTTTGTGGGAGGCTGGATCATAATTGATCCAAATTCTTATCAATGACGTATTAAAAGTACGCAGCCGACTGGAGATAAGATGTCACTCGATGCCCACCCGATCCGCCCGCAACGCATCGCCATTATCGGCGGCGGGATATCTGGGCTTGCAGCCGCATATCTACTGGCACCATATCACGCAGTGACCTTGTTCGAAGCTGCGCCAAAAATGGGCGGGCACGCGCGAACGGTGATGGCCGGACGCAATGGAGATCAGCCGGTTGATACCGGATTCATCGTTTTCAATTACGCCAACTATCCCCATCTGACGCGGATGTTTCAGGAGCTCGATGTGCCTGTGGCCAAAAGCGATATGAGTTTTGGCGCGTCAATCAATGGCGGACAGATCGAATACGGGCTGCGCAACCTGCGTGCCCTGACCGCGCAGCGGCGCAATCTGCTGCGGCCTGGGTTCGCCCGGATGGTGCGCGACATCCTGCGCTTCAACAACAAGGCCGAGACCCAAGCCACCGACGACAACGCCACGATCAGCGAGTTGATGCGGGATCTGAACCTGGGCGAGTGGTTCCAGCGTTTTTATCTGATGCCGCTTTGCGGCGCAATCTGGTCGACGCCGCCTGCCGAAATCGGCGCTTTTCCGGCCCGCGCCTTGGTACAGTTCTTCCGCAATCACGCTTTGCTGAGCGCCTCGGGCCAACATCAATGGTGGACGGTGAATGGCGGCAGCATCGAATATGTGCGGCGCTTGGAGCATTTTTTGCGCGGGTGTGGTGTAGCGATCCGCACCGCTACGCCAGTGCAGAGCGTCGCGCGCGACAATCAGAAAATCATAGTTCACAGTATTGGGCCGCCTGAACCATTTGATCAGGTGATTTTTGCCTGCCATTCGGATCAGGCGTTGCGCCTGCTGGCCCAACCCACCCGACAGGAAACTGCGGCCTTGTCGGCCATCCGGTTTCAGGACAACCAAATGATTCTGCACCGCGACACAAGCCAGATGCCGCAGCGGCGCGCGGTCTGGTCCAGTTGGGTCTATAAGGCCGATACCACCCGGCCCGAGCCTGCCATCGGCGTCACTTACTGGATGAATCGCCTGCAGAATATCCCTGAGCAGGATCCGCTTTTTGTATCACTCAATCCGTCGAGCGAAATCCCCGAGCACCTGATCTATAACCAAAAAATGTTCCGCCATCCGGTGTTCGACGCTGCGGCACTGACGGCGCAGAGACAGCTGACAAAGATCCAAGGAGAGAACCATACATGGTTCGCCGGAGCCTACACGCGACACGGCTTCCACGAAGACGGCTTTGCCAGCGCCGCCCGCATTGCGCGGCTGATGGACGGCCAGATTGCATGACCTTCACCCCGCAACATATCGCGGGCGTAACAACCCATACGCGACGCGGTGAAATCCGCCACAGGTTTTGCTATGGCGTCGATTACGTGTTGATCAACCCCGAAGCCCCAATGACACGGCCCCGCCTGTTTTCCCGCAATCGGTTCAATCTGGTGTCGGTGCATGATTGCGATCATGGCGGCCCGATAAAGGCGGGGCGCGGCGCGAATTGGGCGCGGGAAGTGCTGGCAGCGCACGGGCTGGGTGAACGCGCTCTGGACCTGCGCTTGCTCACGCAGCCCCGCTATTTGGGCTATGTCTTCAACCCGGTGAGCTTTTGGCTGGCGATGGAGAGTGACGCGCTGATCGCGGTGATTGCCGAGGTCTCGACGCCCTTTGGCGACCGTCATTCCTATCTGTGCCACCAACCCGACTTCACTCCGATCACCAAGGACATAAGGATTACCGCCCCAAAATCGCTACATGTATCGCCGTTTCAGGAGGTAAGAGGGTCTTATGAGTTCTCGTTTGATATCCGCAGCGATCAGATTGCCATTCGGATCCTGTACCGCAATGGCGATGAAGGTCTTGTTGCCACCTTATCAGGACCACGCGCGCCCCTGACCACTACCGGGCTTATCCGTGCCAGCCTGCGCCGCCCTTTGGGGGCGCTGCGTACGATCATTTTGATTTATTGGCAGGCCCTGCGCCTGAAATTGAAGGGCGCGAAATATCGCCCCCGTCCATCCCCACCCAATTCCGAGGTGACCTGATGCAATTCCTGACCAAGCGCGTGAAACATGATTTTCTGGATACATGCGCCCAGATCCAGTGCGGCAGCCTACGCCTGCGCACACCTCAAAATGAGGTATACGATTTTGGGCAGGGCAGCCCCGCCGCCGAAATGCTGATACATGATTGGTCGGTGATCACCGCGATTGCCGCGCGCGGTGACATTGGGCTGGGCGAAACCTATGTCGCGGGCCTGTGGGAAACCGCATCCATTGCGGATCTGACCGAGGTTGCTTTGCGAAACCTCGAACAGTTTCGCAACTATGCCTATGCGGGGTTCTGGAATACGCTGAAATTTCGGGTGGTGAACCGCCTTATGCGGGCTAATTCCACCCGAGGTGCAGCGCGCAATATCCGCGCGCATTACGATGTGGGTAACGAGTTTTATCAGCTCTGGCTTGACGAGGGCATGACCTATTCCTCAGCGATGTTCGCCTCCGGTGATGCCGATCTGAACCGCGCGCAAAATCGCAAATATGACCGAATACTGCACCGCCTCGGCGACGGTGAAAGGCTGCTTGAAATCGGCTGCGGCTGGGGCGGATTTGCTGAACGGGCGGCGGAGTCGGGGCGCGATGTCCTTGGTCTGACGATCTCGCCTAGTCAGCAGGGATACGCTGATGCAAGGCTGGACGGGCGCGCGGAAATTCGTCTTCAAGACTACCGCGAAAGCCACGGAAAATACGACAACATCGTCTCAATTGAAATGATCGAGGCTGTCGGGCAGGATTATTGGCCGACATATTTTGCCACACTGAAGTCGCGGCTGGAAGATCACGGACGCGCCATGATTCAGGCGATAACGGTCCCGGATGCCTATTTTGACACCTATCAACGCGGCTCGGATTACATCCGCTACTATACCTTCCCCGGTGGCATGTTGCTGTCCAATGCTGTGATCGCCGAGCAGGCCCGGCGTGCGGGGCTGGTGGTCCGGGACAGCCATGCTTTTGGCTCCGATTATGCCCGCACCTGCGCCATCTGGAACCAGCGTCTAGACCAGCAATCAAGCCGGATTCGACGGCTGGGCCATGACGAAAGCTTCCTGCGCAACTGGCGCTTTTACCTCGGCATCTGCACGGCCTCGTTTGCGGTTGGTCAGACCGATGTGGTTCAGGTGGAATTGGCCCATGCCTAAGGCGGAAACCATCTGGATCATCGGCGCCACCGAAGGGATTGGCGCCGCTCTGGCCCGCGACTGGGCGGGGCGCGGGGCGCAACTGATTTTATCCGCGCGTTCGGCCGGGCGCTTACAGGAAATGGCCACAGCCCTTGGCCCCGATCATCTGGCCCTCCCCTTGGATGTGAGCGCGCGTGAGAGCCTTGAGGCAGCCGCCGAAAAGATCGCCCGGATCGCGCCATTGGATCGCGTCGTGCATCTGGCGGCGATCTATGATCCGGGCAAGGTTGCAGATCTGGATGCTGAAACTGCGGCCAATATTGTGACTGTAAACCTGACCGGCAGCTTTCATATTGCTCAGATCGCGCCACCTCTGCTCCGCGATGGCGGTCAATTGGCGCTGTGCGGGTCCGTTGCCGGCTATATCGGCTTGCCGCAGGGCCAGATCTATTCGGCGACCAAGGCTGGCGTGATCAATCTTGCGCAATCGCTGCGCGCTGAACTGGCGGGGCGCTACGATGTGCGGCTGATTTCGCCGGGCTTTGTCGATACCCGCCTGACGCAACGCAATGATTTCACGATGCCGGCAATGGTCACGCCGGAAGCCGCCGCGCGCGCCATCATCACCGGCTTAGATCGGCGACGTTTCGAAGTGCATTTCCCCCGCCGACTGACCTATGCGCTGAAACTGCTGAGCGCCCTGCCCTATTGGGCTGCCTTGCCCCTGACACGCGGGTTGGCGCGATGAATAATGCTGCGGCACAGCGTGTTGTACCCGTTTTTGCCTTATGAAAAGAGCTGGCCAATGAAAGTTCTAGTTCTCTATGTCTCGACTTGCGTCATTTTCTTTGCCGCCGATGCCATTGGTTTACGTCTGCTGGTCAAACCTGTCTTCGAGCGCCACGTTGGCCACCTGTTTGCCGATCCGTTTCGGGTCATTCCCGCCACTTTCTTCTATCTGGGATACGTCGCTGGCATCCTGTGGTTTGTTTCGGTTCCGGCGCTGCGCACGGGGAACCCAATGGCTGCTTTGGTTGGAGGGGCGCTATTGGGGCTTATGGCTTATGGCACCTATGAATTCACCAATTACGCGACGCTGCGTGACTGGTCACTCGAACAGGTGGCGGTCGATGTATTATGGGGCGGCGTCTTAACCGGGTTTTCAGCATGGGCGGGGGTCATGGTCGCGCGGGCAGTAAGTTGATCATCCGCCATCCCGCGTCACCAAGCCACCTGTGCCCCCCGCCAGTCAAAAAAGCCGCCGCTTTGGGATGGCGACAGATTTTCAATCACACCAATCAGATTTGACGCCGCTTCTTGCGCCGGAACAGCTGCATGGTTTGGATAATTTGCTGTAAATCTGGTTGCGACAGTGCCGGGATGCAGCAGCACGCAAATTGCGTGCGGATGGCTGCGTGCCACCTCGATCGCAGCCGTATGAATCAACTGATTTAATGCAGCCTTTGATGCCCGGTAAGAGTACCAGCCGCCAAGCCGGTTGTCGCCAATCGACCCGACCCGCGCCGACAATGCCGCAAAGACCGTGCGGCGATCACGCGGCATGTGCTGCAACACATGATTTAACATCAATGCCGGTCCTGCGGCATTCAAAGCAAATTGTGCGGCCAATGCGTCGGGGCGAAGCGCCTTTAACTGTTTTTCTGGACCGCACTGATTGACCTCCAAAGCGCCTGTCGCAACGATGACCGTCTCAAACGGACCGCTGACACGCGCCATAGCTGCGATAATGCTGTCCTCGTCGGTTATATCGAACGCGTCAGCACTGCGCGACAATGTAGCAACCTGGTGCCCGCGCCGCTGAAGCCCTTGCACCGATGCACTGCCGATGCCGCCCGACGCCCCGACCACCAATGCGCGTTTCATCACAGGCCTCCATGTGACTGGGGAGTTCTAGAACCTCTTCTGTCAGCGTGAGCGATTAGGTAAACGGGTTGATGCTTGTTCGGCTCCGATTTGGCGTGCAAAAGTTGAAGAGCTCTGCCAAAATCCCGCCTTGATCTCATACCGGAACCATAAACGCGGACTGGCCAAGGCAGAAAAGACGCTGCCCCGGCCACCCATTTTACTTGGCGGGCATAATCACAGCATCAATCACATGGATGACACCATTCGACGCCTCGATGTCTGCTGAAACAACGTTAGCGTTGTCAACTGTTACGCCGTCTTCGGTCATGATCGTCACTTCGCCACCCTGAACTGTCCCCGCCTTCATGCCATTGCTCAGGTCAGATGACATCACCCTGCCGGGGACCACGTGATAGGTCAAAATTGCGGTAAGCTGCTCCATGTTCTCTGGCTTCAAAAGCTCGTCGACGGTGCCATCTGGGAGCGCGGCAAACGCGTCATCTGTGGGCGCAAATACCGTGAAAGGGCCTTCGCTTTTGAGCGTATCAACAAGCCCCGCCGCCTGAACCGCTGCCACCAGGGTGCCGAAGGAGCCAGCTTCAACTGCAGTGTCAACAATGTCTTTATCTGCGGCCAAGGCTGGCAATGCGAAGACGCTGGACGCAGCAAGCGCCAAAAAAGTTCTGCGGATCATTTTGGATCTCCCGATTGGATTTAGCCGATGCCTTTACTGGCAACGTTCTTATTACGGCTGGGCAATGGGATCAGATCATTCACGTATTCGTGAAAAATCCGCAACCCGGGCCGGCGGCTTGGGAGCCGCTTGCAGATATAAGAGCATTTTGCGTTCAATCGGCTTCGCCCGCTGTCATGAGCCTCTGTGCTGCACAAGTGCTGCCGCGTGACGTGAAAAGCTAAGCTCAGGAGGCCCGACGAAATGGCGTCCGTCGAGTGGGAAACCCGACCCTGATTAGGTACAAGAGTGCAGATCGATTGGGAAATTCAATACTTGCCAGAGCGCGACCTCGCTCTATAGTCGAATCACGGCAGGGGCGGGTCTCCCTCGCTCCGGCCTTGTGAGACAGGCGCCGGGACGCGAGGATGAATGACACGCATGAAAGGTGATCTCGTAACGAGGATCAGATTATCCAGTTGGGATAGGTTCACCGTGGCCGCAGATATTAGCCACTGGGCCGCTCCGTTTGAAGTGAAGAAGCAGAGCCACACGTCTGTTGAGCGCCGGGGCAGAGCATGAACGTGCCTGTTGGCAACCTGCAAACGCTTATTCTGAATGCGGACATGCAACCCTTGAGCTATGCCCCCTTGTCGGTATGCAGTTGGCAGCAGGCGATTGTCTCGGTCTTTCAAGGGCGCGTCATACAGGTCAAAACCTATGATGACATTTACGTCAGATCCGCCACCAGCAATCATGAAGTCCCCGCCGTCATTGCGCTGAAGAAATACCGGCAGCGCAAGCACGTCGCATTCACCCGATATAACGTGTTTTTGCGGGATGAATTCAGGTGCCAGTATTGCGGGAAGCGATTCCGCGCCAAGGACCTGACTTTCGATCATGTCGTGCCGCGTTGTCGCGGCGGGAAATCGAACTGGAACAATATCGTCGCGTGCTGTTCCGCCGATAATCTTCGCAAGGGCAACAAGACCCCGGCACAGGCTGGCCTTAAGCTGCTGCGAAAACCATTCCGGCCCACCGGGTTCCAACTCGATGCCGCAGCGCGCCGTTTGCCCAAGTCGGGTGAGGAATTGCAGCAAACGTGGATCGATTTCCTGTACTGGGATGCAGAGCTTGAACGCCGCTAAAAGCGCGGGCGCATTGCGTGTAGAACCGTGCATCCACTTCCCGAAACGCGTACGCGCAGCACGCTCTAGTAACGGCGCTTCGATGAACGGCAATACAACCTGACCGGATGTGACACCTGGGTTTTCTAGATTTTCCAGAAAGATTTAAAAACAGCTGTCATTTTTTGAATTTTCGCCTTGCAATGCCGCGCGCCCACGTCTATTGCCCGCAGTTGTGGACCGATAGCTCAGCTGGATAGAGTACTTGACTACGAATCAAGGGGTCGGGGGTTCGAATCCTCCTCGGTCCGCCACCCCCCTCTTTAAAATACAACAAAATCATTGACTTCCTTTGATTTTTGTCTAAGGGGGCTGGGGGCTTAGACAAATTGCTGGAGACACTGATACTCAGCACGTGAACTAAGAAGACGGGTCAGGATGGATGAATCCTGTTGGATGTGTGAATTTCGCATCGCGGCCTCTGCTCCCCCTGAAATGCAATCGCCCCGGAAATCATCCAGGGCGGCGCAGTCAACAGACAGGTTTCAGAACATCTACAAGCTAAAGAAACTCGCCTGTCTGCAAAACAGACGGAGTCAGCAGCTTGCGGCGATCAGCACCACGCACGTAGCGCTCGACCTCTTTCAAGGTTTCATGTCCGCTCCATGCGGCAATCTCTTTGCTACTCGCACCATTCTCAGCATGCAGGATCATGCGGCTTTTGCGTAAGCCATGGGATGTCCGCCCGACCAAGCCCGCGGCGCGGGCCGCTTTAGCGAACCACTGCGAGGCACTTTTCTCCGAGCGCATGGTCCCAAACTGCGTTGCCAACCAGATATTCTCCTCGCTGCACATCGCTGCAATCGCCTTCATAAGGTGATCAAGGTCGGCGGGCTCAGCAAAGCTGGGCAATACGCGCTGGAAGGGTACCGACACTTCGGAGCCGGTTTTTTGTTGAACAAAGTTGAGCCATCCGTCGCCATCCACGTGACCAGGCCCGAGTTTGCGGGTGTCCGAGATTCGGGCACCAGCCCAGTATTGAAGCTCCATTGCCACTCGTTGTTTGCTACCATAGGGCCAATAAGCGCGATACTTTTCGATGTCACTCAAAGTCCATGGCCTATGTCCGCCAGTGTTGAGTTCGGGGTTGGCCTTCACGCCTTCGGTTGCTCGATGTGTAACAACACTGAACCGCCCCGGGTTTACCGGAGAGTTTCCGGTTCAATAATTAAGCTGCTTTTTCCGCAGCGTTCAAGCTTGCGTAGAATGCCTTCTGTGGTTGACGCCCGTAGTGCAAGAAGTTTCTGACCTTATTGGCGCGTGATCGAGTGCGGTCTTCTGTGAGGCCTCATGATGCGGCACTTC
>NZ_JAEIJD010000021.1 GCF_016307205.1 Pontibaca salina
CTTCCGTTTCGCCATATCTGAACTCCTTCGTGTTGAAGATCAGCAGACTACAAATCGCAGCTTACGTCAGTGTCCTAATTTCGGGGGATAGCTCACAAACAGCCGTCCATATTCGGTTGGATCAAATGGCGATGGATGCCCGCGCACCTTGTATGCTATTAACGAAGGGACGTTAATAGGGATCTATGACGGCAGCAACTCGACCCACGAAGATGCCGATAACTATTTCATCCTGCGTTTTACTCTTTGACTGCGGAGCAGTGCGATTTTCAACCTATCGAAACTCTACAAGGCCCACTCTTACGCGAACATTGGAAACCTCTTATGCACGTTCGGCCATTGTTACGTTTGCCGACAACCCTTCAGATGAACAGTTCGGCTCTTTATTCTAGTCAATCCGCAGACACAGGTCGCATGCGTGCGATCATCGTAATAGGCCCTCCAAGGTGCGGCACTACCGCCTTTTTCCGCTGGCTCGCCACACACCCCGAAATCGCGCCATCGGAGCGCAAGGAACTGAACTATTTCACCGGCCTCAGCGTCACGCATGACCAATTCGATCTAGGACAGCAGGCGCCATACCTTGCTCATATCCCCCCAAAGGCCGGAGCACGTTTCAGCCTCGAAGCAAGCCCAGTATATAGCCATCCGCAGGTGATGCCTATCGTCTCCCCGCGCATTGAGTTAACACTTCCCGACGCAAAGATAATTGTAATGCTGCGCGATCCAGTCGACCGCTTCTTCTCGCATTACCGCGTCGATCAGCGCGAGGGTACCGCTGGGGCGAAAACACTATCCGATTACGTCCGGCTCTCGCGCGGGTTCGATAACAGGCCGGCCGGGAGGGAGCCCCTTGCCGAAAACGTCTGGCTTCAGATCGCGGATTATCCGGCGATCCTCACACAGCTGCTCGCGCAATTCCCGCCCAGGCGCATCGTGCCGGTATTCATGGATTGGTTCACCACCGCCCCCAACTATTGTGCTGACTATCTCACCGAGGCCCTCGGGCTCTATATCCCGCTCGAACCGGGCGCGATCCGCGCCGAAAACACCTATTACGCCCCGCGCAATCTGTCGTTCCACAAGCTGGCGAGCGCCGTGCGCTACCTCATCGAGCCGACTCTGCAGCGGTTCCCGGGGCTTCGGAGAAAACTCTACTCTGCCTATCGCTCAGTCAATATCAGCCACAGCGCTGGGGCGCTGGGACCCGTTCTGGAGGCCGAGGACATCGTGGAGTTGCGCGAATTCTACTGCCCCCGCAACGAGGCGTTGCGCGTGCTTCTGGGCGAGTACTTCAAGCTCGAACATATCCCGGACTGGCTCGTCGAATGACGGGGACAGGACGGCTGTGAGCCGGTTTCGCGGATTGCGAGGGGAGGTACTCTGGGCTGCGGCGGCCAAGTTCGGCACCGGGATCTTTCAGTTCGGGATCAGCCTGCTGATGGCGCGGATGCTGAGCGTTGCGGCCTTCGGAACTTTCGAATTCGTGCTGCGCACGATGAGCGTGGTGTTGGTGGTGTCAAACCTCGGGCTGACCTGGAAGAGCCTGATGCTGGCGAGCGGCGGCGAACCAGAGGAGGACGCTTCGCTCGGCGACGATCTCTCAGCTGTGCTGGGCGCCGCATTGGTCTCCAGCACACTCATGTCGGTCGGGTTTATCGCGTTTATGGGTGCCACGAGCGGGACGGATTTCGCACCGGACATGTTCGAACGGGTGATCCTCACTGCCATGGTGCCCGCTTTCACCCTGCTTCTAGTAATCTCGGAAGCCTTTCGGGGACTTGCGAAAATCCGTGACGCCTCGCTTTTCAGTGGGCTGTTTTCAAACGGGATAGCCTTCTCAGTCCTCCTGACCTTCTACTTGGTCTCGGGAGATCTAACAGTTGTGTCGGGCCTCATGGTGCTCTCGGTTGCCGCATCAGTGGCCGTTGCCACCGCCTTTGCCGTGTTGCGCCGCTTAATCTCGAATATTAACCTTCGGTTTCGCTGGCCGGAGATGGCGAAGCAGGCGCGCGAGAGCGCACCTTTTGCTGTGTATAGCGTGCTGGTCGCCGTTGCGGCCACCCTAGATATCTGGGCCGTCAAACTGCTGTTCCCGATCGATCAGGTGGGCGTTTATGGCATCGCGGCGCGGTGGAGCCAGTTCTTCCTGTTACCCTGGATGATTTCCAGTGCTGTGTTCCGGGGCCGTCTCGCCAGCGCCATCGCCCGCAACGATATTGGTCGCGTCCATCGCATTGTTGCGGTGAATGCTAGGGTACTCGGCCTGATCGCGGTGGTTCTTCTGCTGTTGATCCACCTCACCAGTGGCGCGCTCCTGCGTTCGGTGCTCCCGCCAGAGTATACAGGGAGCGAACCGACGCTCGTGCTTCTAGCGATTGCTTTCTCGATTCAGTCGACATTCAGCATGTATAGCCTCGGCCTGCTGCTCTCGTCCGCCAAGCTGTTAAAGTTCCTCGTCCCACTATTCCAAATGGCGGCCTTCGCCGCGCTGGTCGGCCCACTATCGATGCGACTCGGGCTTGACGGCATCGGTGTCTCGATGTTGCTCGCGATCAGCGCAGCCGCGGCGCTGCAGGTCGGGTTGTTCTTCACCGTCTTCCCCGGCCAGCGCCGACTGGACGCCTAGGCCGCGACACACTGATCGGGGTATCCTATGCCCTGACACGTCAAAACTGTCAGCGGCGACCTCAGCCGGCAAATATAGTACCTCACTAAAATTGACCTATAGTGAACGGCAGGCCGAGGAAATGTGGGGTTTACGGTCGGAAAACTACGTGAAAAGCAGATTATGCTTTTGGCAAAGATATACCGGCGCGCGATGAACTAGACCGGGTTACCGGAGAGCAGAAAGCTCGGAAGGTAAGCTATGATCTAAGGAAACCCAGGGAACCGTTTTTCGACTGAGGTGCGTGCCCGCGCGGTACGGATGGTTTTGGAGAACGAAGCGGATTACAAATCGCGCTCGCAAGCGATTGCCTCGATCGCGAAGAAATTCGGATGCAGCCCCGATACGTTGCGCGGCTGGATTAATAAGCAGGCTGTCGAGGACGGTGATCGCGACGGGCTGACGCAATCCGAGCGTGATGAGCTCAAGACGCTGCAGCGGGAGAATCGCGAACTCAAGCAGGCCAATGAGATCCTTCGCAAGGCATCGGCTTTTTTCGCGGCGGCGGACCTCGACCGCCTACGCGAGAGATGATCATGTTCATTGATGATCATCGCGGGGAGCACGGCGTCGAGGCGATCTGCAAGGTTTTGCCGATCGCGCCCTCCACCTATCACCACCACCAGGCGGTTCTGCGGGAGCCGTCCAGAGCGTCCCTGCGGGCGCAGCGCGACGCGGATCTCAGTCTAAAGATCGCCTCCTGCTGGGCGGCTAGCGGCAAGCGCTATGGTGCGGTGAAAGTCTGGTACGATCTCGTCGCGCAGGCCAAGGTTCATCATGATCGAATTAGCAAACCTCAATCTTGATGCCTTCAGCGAGGCCGTAGGCACGTACTAGAGATGATCATCGCGCTGGGCTGCTCGCCCCGAATGCGCTGAGCCAGGACGGGGCGCTCTCGTCCCTGAAACTAAGTAATTTCAAGCGCCACATCGAATTCTTTTTCGAGGCATCGCAGCCTGGCCGCCTGCCCTTCGCCTTACCCAAACTCCAAAGGAAAAGCTTGATGTCGATTGTCACTCTTGCAAAAAAGCTCATCCAGAAGCAATTAAATCATTTTGGTTGGGAGATTAAACGGGTGAACTCCGGCGATATCTCAGACCTCGTGGGCACGCTCAACTCGCGCGGCGCGGTAAAGTTGCTTGATGTCGGGGCCAATCTTGGGCAGTATGCCAGCTCCGTGTTCGCCGCAGGCTTCAAAGGTGAGGTGGTGTCATTTGAACCACTGGGCAACATCCATGCCAAGCTTGCACAGAACGCCGCTTCCAATCCGCGCTGGCGGGTGCATGAGCGCTGTGCCGTAGGCGCAGCGGCGGGAACGGTCACCATCAATCGCGCGGCCAACGCGGTGAGCAGCTCGGTGCTGACGATCGAGGAGGCGCATGTGTCCGCCGCCCCGACCTCGAAATTCACCTGCGCGGAAGAGGTAACGGTCATTGCGCTCGACGATCTCCCCCTTGCCGATCTCGAGTGGACCTTCCTGAAGATCGATACGCAAGGCTTCGAAGGCCAAGTGCTGGAAGGGGCGGCGCAGCTCCTGCCGGAAATCGCGGGCGTCCAGCTCGAGATTTCCATCGCGCCACTCTACAAAGACCAAGCGGACTATTTCGAGATATTCGACGTAATGCACGCGGCCGGCCTCCGGCTATGGTCAGTCGAGCCCGGGTTTCGCGATCCCAGGACGCGCCAGCTGCTTCAGTTCGACGCAATCTTCCTACGCTAGATCCAAAGGCAAGAGCCCGCACCTATGCCGATACTGCATCGTACCGAAGATCCGCACCAAATTTACACGGAAGCGTTCCGCCACCTAAGTGTCAACGGGCAGCCGCCGATCGTGGTTGCGTCGCGATTGAAGGCATATACCAGCTCCTACTACCCGGTCCGGGTGGTGCTGTCGGCGTTGGCCGCTCTCTTCTTAGTCGTCGACATCTATCGCGCCCGCCCTCGGCAGCATGCAGTTTTCGTCCGCGAATTCTGGACCATACCGCTGCTTGTGACCGCGCCACTCATCTGGCCTGTCGCCCGATCCGTGCTGTTCAACGTGAACCACAACCTCACAGGCGCAAGCGACAGCGTGCCTTGGCCGATCCGCCTGCTTGCTCGCCTCGGGTTCCAATTCGTGCTATTTGACGGCGCTAGCAGCTTGGCGCATTTTCCGGCGCAGGTGCGCCCGTCGCTCCATACGCCCCTTTTCCCTAGCGTCGCGCCGCCAAGGCCCCGCTTAGGGCATGCTTTGCCAATACGAGTCGGGCTTGTTGGCAGCATTGGCTCGATTGGGGCCAAAAACGAACTTTTCTTCCGAAAACTTACACAGATTGCTAACGAAGAAGACATTGAGCTTTACTATGGTGCGCGCGATGACCTGCCCGAGCCGCTGCGCCTCATAGATGGCTTACGCATCTATGACACAAGGTCGCGAGAGAACTTCCGCGCCTATCTAGAACTCCTTGATATCGCGATTTTTGTCGCCAGCGCTGAAAGCTACTATTACCGCCACAGCGGCACGGTGATGGACGCGGTTTCTTCCGGGGTGATTCCGGTCGTTCCCGGGTTTCCGGTGCTCCGCTCACAAGTCTCTATGCCCTGCCCAGTCGGGGTGTACTATGACGCGTTCAACCAACTACCTAATGCGGTGTGTAACGCTGTCGCCGAGTTCAAAACCCTGTCCACCAACCGGACGACATGGCATGGAGCCCGGGCAATGGCCGAAATCATCCTTGGACCGCGGACATGAAGCACGTGGTCGACACCTTTGACTGAGGCGGGGCACATGCACCACCATCCCCTCGTCGGCGACTACCCGCCCGACCCGCGCTTCGGCTGGTCGGCAAAGGCAGTGATCGTCCTAATCTCGTTTCTAAACTGCCAGTTCCTGTTCGTGAAGAGCGCCAACCCCTTCGGCGTTCACTACGTGCAGGAGCTATATCTCCTCGCCCTGCTCGCCTATGTCCCGGTATACGTCTTGCGCAAGTCCGCGGTCATCAGCCGGATGGACGGGTTCGTCCTTCTCTACGCCACCTTATTTACCGGCCTCTCCGCCGTGTTTGCACTATTAGAATATGGCCAGCCCCTATTCTATGGTATTTTGGAAGCGCGTGTAACACTTATGACATTGGCATACTTTCCCTTGAAGGATCTCGTCCGGGGCCGGAAGAAGCGGCTGGTTTACGCGCTGAACACCACGGTCTTCATCCTGTTTCTCGTGGCTCTCCTAGGCCTTCTGGTGAAACTCGGATTATTCTCCATCGCCGGCTATTACCGTTTCGGAACATCGGACCTCGCGGCGCGTGGAGACATCTATAGCGCAGACACCCTACGCGGCGACCGCATGGCCACCGGGCGTTTCATCGTGATTTTCTCCACCATATACGCCTTAACGATGGTGACACAGTCAGCGTCGCACGCTTGGAAATTCGTCGCCTTCGTCGCGCTCTGGCACATCGTGTTCGTTTTGCAGGAACGCCAGACCATGGTCGGGGTCAGCGTATCACTGACTTATCTCGTGCTGTCGGGGTTCCATCTCCGCCGGATACGCAAGGGCAGCGTGGCGATAGTGATCGCCGGGGTCGGCGCAATTCTTTTCGCCTATCTGAGCAGCGACTTGCTTCTTGCGCAGTCCCGATTGCTCGACAACACACTCAACGCCGATTTTTACGCCCTCGCTCGGGTCGATACCGCCTTATCGATCTTCGAACAGATGAACCTCACCTTCGGACACGGAGCGCTGTCGCTACTGTGGCAGGACGGATTCCACCGCATCTTTTCGGAACGCTTCTTCCTTGGCGACGTAGGCATAATAGGCACCGCATTCCGCCTCGGCGCTATCCCCGCATTGCTGCTTATCGGCAATGCTGCGGCATTTCTCGTTCTCCGAACCCTTCACCTCCCCGAGGCAGGCTTGCGCAAGCTAGTCTGGGCCCTGCTAGCTTATCTAGCGATCACGGCCATTACTTCTGCTCCTTTCGAGTACGTCGGCAATTACCTAGCGCTGGTTTTTCTAATACTGGACAGGTCGCCTTCGCAGACGGCGCGACTGGAATTAGCTACAAGCGAACAGTGGGCAGCTGTTCGCAGGGCACCGTTAAACTGGAATCAGACTGAAAACCGCTTAGATCCTTGAAGCCTCAGGCGCTGCCCGACCTGGACCTGTCGCAGTATGGAGAGGTGGTCGCAGGATTTCGGACCAGTTGCTCTCATGATCACCGTCAAGCCCTTTTCCATGACGAATACACCGGTGGTGCCGGACGCAGGGTGATATGGACGCGCAAGGTAGGAGGCGGAACTGAGACGACGGTTGAGCAAGCTCTCATGCGCGGGTTCGTTACCGCATGACCGTGGTTTCGTGTTGGGGCTGCCTCGTTCTAAGTGGCGAGCGTCGACTTCGTCGGCTCATAGCAAACCACGAGGGCTCCCCACCGCGTTCCGTCCCCAACCTTGCGCGTCGGCGTGGTGTCGGGGCGTGTCTTTGCCTCTCAGCCTTGGGAGCGGACGTTCTCGACTGGCGCGGCTGTCACCGCTCTGGCGATGGCCCAAATGAATCCGACTGAGCTATCCCCCGAAATTAGGACACTGACGTAAGCTGCGATTTGTAGTCTGCTGATCTTCAACACGAAGGAGTTCAGATATGGCGAAACGGAAG
>NZ_JAEIJD010000022.1 GCF_016307205.1 Pontibaca salina
GAAGTGCCGCATCATGAGGCCTCACAGAAGACCGCACTCGATCACGCGCCAATAAGGTCAGAAACTTCTTGCACTACGGGCGTCAACCACAGAAGATTATCAAGTGGGTCGAAATCGCGACGAAAACCGAGTTTGACCCAGTCGAACAGGTCTATGTGGACGTAATCTCTAAAAGCAACTTCGATCTTAAAATAGCAGCCTTGCGCAAGTTCGTCAGCACCTTGGCCCTGAGCGGCAAGGTCGATATTCAGGAAACGGATACATTGGCGTCTCTGCTGACGCCTGACCATTCGACAGTGGTTGTGCGAGCCTGGTCGAGAAACACCGCCTCAAAGGGCAAGATTCAGGCCAGGACGGCCTATGAGTATTTGTCGGAAATCTATTTGTGCATGGCGCGCAATGGTCACTGCCCAGCTTCGCTCAAAAAACACCTCGGCGTAAACCAGTTTCTGCAGTCAGGCAAAAAAGCTCGAAAAGGCATGGGGGCTTCGGCGCGTAAGTTCTGCGAAGGGCTGCTTGGATCCCGAACACAAACCCTGACCTTGCTGTCGATGCATGTACAGCTGCGCAATCAGGCGAGGGCGATCATGGTCAAGGCGAAAGCGGCGGGACGAGAGATGACTGCTCACGAGATTACCCAGGTCCGCCAGATCGGCGCTGTGGCGGCCTTCGCCGCCCTTGAAACCCGGGGGGCGCCCATTCGAATCGAAAACGCCCTGAATCTGATCATGATAGGGCCCGCACGGACGTTCTTGCGTCCCACTGAGAAGACCAATCATGCAACGATCCAGCTTGCACCAAAGGACACGAAGAACGAGGTCGAGATATGGGCGCCAATTAACCGCGACAATATGAATGGTCTCGAAGTCATCGAGTGGTATTTGACGTCGATCCGTCCGCTTTTCGAGCATTCAGACGAGAGTATATATCTGTTTCCGGCCGTGGGTGACAGCACCCCTCTGGCCTATAGAACCTTTCTCGGATGGTTCAAACGCCACAGTCGCGCAGCTGGATTGCCGATGACGCCGCATAATTTTCGCCATGGTTTGGCCTCTTTGCTCGTGCAGAAGAACCCAGGGCGATGGGATCTGCTGGAGCGCCTGCTCGATGATACGCCGATGACCGCAATACGCAATTATGGCTGGGTCAACAAACGTGCAAAACGCCTCGAGGTGCAGAAGTATATTCTTGATCTGTCGGACCTGTCATGAAGAAAAAGCCCGATTATCGCACCAAGGATGACATCCTGAAACAGCAGCGCTGGGAGCCCCTCATCGGGGAACCCGGGCTGACCCAGATCACGACCCCACAGCTTCGGGTCGTTGATGATTTCCTGGTTTTTCTCGAGGGTCGAAAAATCGCCGCGATCTGGGATCTGACCAAGCGACATTTTATCGACTTTGATGTCGGCTACAACTCGGTCGGACGATTGCGGGTCTTGAAGGCTGGTCTCAGTGCCCTCTTTCCAAGACATCCTTCTGTGCTCGAACTGATGGCTGCCATTCGGGAAAAAGACGCGGCCTATCTTGCGTCCAGAAAAAGACCCAAGCCAAGACCACGCGTCCTCACTAAATCCGTGCCGGAAAGCGCACTGTCAGCGTTCTATCAGGACGCCATAGCAGATATGTGTGCCGGGTTTGATCGCAACAGCGTCATGGCGCCTGCCGCGGGCATGATGAGCACCCATGTCATGAAATTGCGCCAACTCGTGCTGTCTGCGCGCAAGGCTGGACTGACAGAGGAGATCTCGACCGAAAGTGTCCGCGCTTATGCCCGGGATTTGCGGGCCCGCGACCTGTCCCCTGTGACGCTTCTGGCCTCCTTCTCCTCGCTTCTGAAGATGGCTCGCTATACCGGGGCCGAGGCTGAGGCGATCACCCTGCTTTATGAGCTGAATCGAATTTACGACGGTAAAGCGGCTAAGGCGCCAAAGACAAAATATCAAAAACTGCAGAATACGGGGTATTCCCCACTTGCTCTGATCAACACTGCCTCCGCGCTTCTGAAAGCCGTGGACGAGCTGCCCTGTCCGCGACGACAGCATGCTCAGCGCAACGGGGCTGCGGCAATCGCGTTGTTTTCGGTAATGCCGGTCCGTTTGGCCGATACCCGGCTCACCTTCGGCGAGACCATCTTCTGGGTCGATGGCAAATATACGATCGAGACTGTCCTCTCAAAAGGCGGCGACCCTTGGGGCTGCGACGTCGATCCGCGGCTCAACCGGTTCATAGAGGCGCTGATCCTGCGCGGATGCGATCCGGCATGGTTGCCGGATATGCGAGAAAAGGCCCTGAAAGGCCGGCGACCCCTCTTCATCAATGGGAACGGCAGCCTGGTTGGCTATAACTATGTTTCGGATGCCTGGCGCAAAACCGTCGGCACGGGTGAACATATCGCCCGCACCATCCTTCACACGTTTCTGGGGATTGAGTTGGGCATGGCCGGCACGGGTATGGCCAAAGCCGCCTGCGGCCAGCGCTCAGTGGGTATTGAGGCGGAGTACCAAGATGATGCACTGAAAAAGGTGCAGCGCCTGAAAGGCCAGGCGGAGTTTGCGGACATCATTACCCCGGAAGAGCGCGCCTTGTTCGAGTTCAGATAAAAAGAAGCAAGGATCGGATCAAATCCGCTCGCTGCGCAGCCCCTTGTTTGAGGCCGCGCAGCGAGCGGACTCGATCCTGAAAAGGAGAAGTAAGGAAGAAAGGGAAAGCCAAGCACATGTAAAAGCACAATTTACCGATAACCACTGACCAGTTTTTTCGCGTTGCTGATCTCTTCGATGAAACCAGCAAACGAAACAAAGCAGGTTCAGCCACCGGATTCGCAGGTCCAAAGCTATAACCCCCGGTCAGCGCAGGGAAAACGGCCGAATTTGAGCCCCTTTCATTCCGATTTGGGCACTGCAGGGAGCATGTAAAATGTTCGACTACACCTACCACCCACCGACCCCCTTCCACCTGTTCGTCGAGGAGAATTCAGAGGGGCTGCAATATGCGGCTCTCCTCTTGGGTGGGCGGCCTTATCTGCGCCGAACGCAGAGGTTGATCGACGATCTTCGTCGCCAGCCGAAGCTGACTCGCAGCGTCAAGTACGAAGTCACTGTGCTACAGGAGCTTCTCACCCTTGAGCATGTTCACGACGACGAGCGTCCGGAAGCTGCTTACTTCGCGCTCCTGGATCCAGCCATGCCCTATGTTGAGGAAATCTGCGCGCTTGCAGATGGCCTGATCAGGGCACTGGTTGAGAGCAAGGCCCTCGGTGCCAACATGGGTCAGACCTCTCTTTCCGGTGCCAATGGCACAGAGGGAGGCTGGGCATGAGCACGATAGACAATCAGGGGATCAACTTACGCCATGCCATTCTCTCAGCGCTCAATCTGAGGGAGGCGGTAACTGTCAGCCTTTTAAGGCTGACAGGCGCAAATTTCGATCGAAGGTTCCGCCGCGACTGCGCCGACTTTGTGCGTCGTCTGCCGTCTGGGGCTTTCTTCGAGCCTCGGTATCTGGAAGACCTCGAACGGATCCTGGATCGGATCGAGAAGGTCATCCAGCAGGGGACCCGACAAGGCTTTGTTGTCGACGTCCATGCCGTCCAGGGCGGTTGGATGGACACCGTCCTCACAGCCGAAGCGGCAGCCCTCGAAGCGGCAGCAGAACCCGTAAGGCAATTGCTGACCGCCATGCGAACTGTCCTGACCATTGCTCAGGCAGAGCGACTTGCTGAGGGTCTGCGACCGTAAGCAAGCCATGGGCCGCCGCCCGAAAAGCGGCGGTCCGAACCCCAGAAGAACATCTCAGAACAGCTTTGATCCGTCGGGTCGAACACAGTTATCTTTCCGCGCAAGTTTGAAACGCGTTTCGCTGTAGGTTCGAGGAGAAGTACTGGGAATTGTCAGGGCGGACATCTCCAATCTCGTAAATAACGTGTCGCGATCGACACGAGAAAGCGCTCATAATTTTCACTATGCAAGCTGAGAAGTCCCGCAGACGCCGACTTTAGAAAGGGAACATTGAACCGCTCCAGCTTTATGTTAACCATCATCCTAAATTAAGCTTATGGTCTCCGACAAAGCCGGAGCGCTTCATCCAGAGCACTTGGCAAAAAGCTTTCGCGCAACTTGCTTTTTCGCTTTATGTAGCCTCTTCGTGAACCTCATCGTCGACAAGTCCGCGCTTGGCCAATCGACCGGCGACCAGCAGACACGCCATCGCCCAAGCGCCTCCTGCGAGCCAGCCAGCGGCCACATCTGTCGGCCAGTGAACCCCCATATATACCCGGCTCACGCCCACAAGAAACGTCAGCAGTACGGCCACTGTCAAAATATAGACCTTGAGAACCAGCCGTGGCTGTAGGCGAGTAATCAGTACGCCCAAAGTTAAATATGCGACGGCAGCCATCATGGAATGCCCGGAGGGGAAGCTGGCTGTGTGCACGATTGAACCATGCGGGACCAGGTCCGGCCGCGGGCGGTCAAAAAATTCTTTTGCCAGATTGCTGATCGCGATACCGCCGCCAACTGTCACCAGGACATACAGGGTTGACGCCCATCGCCGACATAGCACGAAAAACATGGAAACGACGATTGTCGTGAGCGTAAGAACGGCGACACCGCCCAAGGCTGTGAGATCACGCCCGATTTCTTCCAGCCACCAGGGGCCAATTGGATCTAACCCATCGCCAGGTTTCCGCAGGCTCAAGAGGATCTTCTGATCGAGGCTGTGGGTGGAGCCTTCGACAACTTCGTCAATCAACTCAGCCAGCGCCCAAATTGCGCCAATTGTCAAACTCAGAAGGGCCAATGTTGTCAGTTCGACATGGCGGCGGCTCCAGCGGATCAGTGTGGATATGCGTTCGTAGTTCATACAGACAATCTTCAATAACAATGCAACGTTTCGCAACAGGTTTGGTCTCCGGTAAGCCCTGACCAGCCGGCTATTGTACAAGCCGTCATGAGAAGTGGCAGAAACGCGATCGCGGCCCGCTCTAAGTGACACACGGAGTGAGACAAACTCTCTTTGTCGAAAATATAGTTGACCCATTTCCTTTTGTTGCTAAGCTATTGATATTATGACAGAAAATCCTACCACCCCAGCCATAAAAATCACCAAGAAATGCAAAATCAAGGACTTAGAGAGTCCTGCTTTGCCGACTGTGTCACAGATTCCGAATCATGTGACACAGGCTGTGACACATGACATCGCCCGCTACGCCCGAAAACGGCGTCGAGTCCCGTCCCGCAAATCCAAACACCACGCCGGCCCCTATCTCATGCGCCGGGGCCGCATCTTCTATTTCAGAAAACGCCTGCCGAGAGCCGGATCAAACCAGCTCTCAAACTTATTTCTCTGCCAGTCTCTGCGCACCGACCTCCCGCTCGACGCCGTGAAGCGCGCCGCAAGGCTGCTCACGGTCTACGAGCAGAAGGAGACAGAGATCGTGGGCGCAGTGAATAAGAGCACCCTCAGCCCGGCAAATGCCAAGGCGCTGTTGAGCGAAGTGCTTCGCGCGGAACTTGCCCGCAATCTTGACCAGCAGGACACACTGGGAGCCCACAGCGATGCCGAGATTGATAGCCGCATCACCCGGCTCGAAGCCGAGAACAGCGCCTTGCGCCGCGCCGCACGACGCGGAGACTGGGAAAATGTCCAAGGGCTCTTGGAAAAAGCGACGCAGCTGATCGCTCTGATCTTCGGCTGCCTCTTGCCATCGCAACCTCCTTCAATAGGGTGTTGCGACGATCGGTTGAAACCGCCCAATATGTGTGGATCCGCTATACCGAACGCCTGGCCGAGGCCGGGATCGAACCCTCGGTCGGCAGCGTCGGCGACAGCTATGACAACGCCCTTGCAGAGACGATGATCGGACTGTTCAAGGCCGAGGTAATCTACCAGCTGGGACCGTGGAAGACCGCCGATTCCGTCGAATGGGAAACCCTGAAAAGGGTCGTCTGGTTCAACAACCGCCGCCTGCTGCAACCAATCGGAAACATCCCGCCAGCGGCGGCCGAGCAGAAGTTCTATGAACAGTGCAATCAGTTCGACAAAGGCGCTTGAAACGGCGTAACCAGCCTCCGGGAAAACCGGGCGGTTCAGGCCGCGTCTGGGGTGTCGGTAACCAATGCGTTGAACAACTTGTTCTGGGTCACTTTGGGGAATGCCGTAGGGGGCGCGGGCGGCGTTGCGCTGGTCTATCTGTATGCCTATCTCGGCAGGTCCCCACGCTGACTGAAAGACGCCTACATTATCCCGCGTTGTGTGAATTAGAAAGCCTTTCACTGTTGGTCGCGGGCGCGTATATCTGATCAGACGACCGAAAAGGACATTCTGTGAGACCGATGATCACATCCACGAAGACCGCATTTTAATGAGCTGTAACAGATGCGGCGAGCCAGATGACCGCCCTCGACACCCGGACAGGCCTTCGCCTAACTGGAGAATGATCTTCCGTCTGGGTAGGGTCGTATGGCTCCATTTCGTGCGGTTTGACCTGCACCCTCTCACACTGCACCCTCATAATCCGAGGACGGTCTTCACACTTTGTATAGCTTGCCAAAAAGACGTGCAGGACATCACACTCCACGCGGATCTCAGCGACCTGAGCGAGCAGCTGGCGCAACTGCCCGACCTCCTGCCTTACGGGAAAGTGCTGGAATGCCCGAAATGCCACTCCAATGAAGCCTCGATAACGGTTTCAGTGCCCGCCAGAGAGCAAGGCGTTCTGAGAATGGACCGCGTTTGGATTGTGGATTTCACATGCCGCCAATGTCGCCATGAGTCCGATGTTATTTTTCCCACTCGGCAACCCCCTTGAGTTGGCCCCCGTTTCACAGGACACCTAAGCGGTTTCGGTTTTGGCCTTGATGAACTCGCGGGGCGAGTGCCATTTCAGGCAGCTATGTGGATGGTTTTCGTTATAGTCTTCGATCCAATCTCCTATCGATGTGAACTGGCCCCCGTTTCGACCGGACACCTTGGCCTGACCAAGGAGGCTTAAGGATAGCCTTAAGCACATGCTTATGTCTGAGATTGAAATCATC
>NZ_JAEIJD010000023.1:0-2500 GCF_016307205.1 Pontibaca salina
TTGGAGAAGATGCCTGCTGATCTTGCTGATTTGATTACGTCTGAGGTTTCTATTCCGACGATCGGGATTGGTGGTTCGGTTGGGTGCGACGGTCAGATTTTGGTGACCGACGATGTGCTTGGGCTGTTTGATGGGTTCAAGCCGAATTTTGTCAAGCGCTATGCCAATCTTGGCGCGGATTCGGCGGCTGCGGTTCAGGCCTATGCGGCCGAGGTGCGCAACCGCAGCTTCCCGGCAGCCGAACATATGATCCGGGATAACGGTCATTCCAAATAACGCATTGCCCCGCAGGCCTGGGGCCTATGGGGCGCTGCTTCGGCGGCGCGGTGCCGGGCCGGATGTCACCGAGCGCAAGCTGGTTGCCTTTGCGTGGCTGCAAGCCGTCAGGCCGTTTTCTGTGGCAGGGTTTGTGCCGCGCCTGCGGTCACCGAGGCCGGCTGAATGGGCTGCAACGGACGCCGCTTTAGGGACCTCTGCACGCAGCAGCGTGTCACCCCGGCTGGGGCCGCGTCGGGCGGTGTTTTATTGAGGAAGGGATATCGTAATCGAGAGATACCGGAGGATTTATCAGGTTTGGCGGTGACCTACTCTCCCACGTCTTGAGACGCAGTACCATCGGCGCTGCAGTGCTTAACGGCCGGGTTCGGGATGGGACCGGGTGTTTCACTTGCGCTATGACCACCAAACCGGGAAAATCCTCCGTGTCCAAGTCAGTACATCATGTGTTGTGTATGCTTTTGACCAGCTGGGGCGACAAAGTCTGCCTTTTACTGGATCAAATCAAGCCTATCGGGCAATTAGTACCGGTCAACTGAACGCATTGCTGCGCTTACATCTCCGGCCTATCGACGTGGTGGTCTACCACGGCCCTCAGGGATACCTTGTTTTGAGGGGGGCTTCCCGCTTAGATGCCTTCAGCGGTTATCCTGTCCGTTCATAGCTACCCAGCACTGCCGTTGGCACGACAACTGGTCCACCAGTGGAACGTTCACCCCGGTCCTCTCGTACTAGGGGCAACTCCTCTCAAGTATCCTACACCCACGGCAGATAGGGACCGAACTGTCTCACGACGTTCTAAACCCAGCTCACGTACCTCTTTAAACGGCGAACAGCCGTACCCTTGGGACCTGCTCCAGCCCCAGGATGAGATGAGCCGACATCGAGGTGCCAAACACTGCCGTCGATATGGACTCTTGGGCAGTATCAGCCTGTTATCCCCGGCGTACCTTTTATCCGTTGAGCGATGGCCCTCCCACTTGGGACCACCGGATCACTATGGCCGTCTTTCGACTCTGCTCGACTTGTCAGTCTCGCAGTCAGGCTGGCTTCTGCCATTGCACTCAACGAGCGATTTCCGACCGCTCTGAGCCAACCTTCGCGCGCCTCCGTTACGATTTAGGAGGCGACCGCCCCAGTCAAACTACCCGCCACGCAGGGTCCCGGATCCGGATAACGGACCGCGGTTAGACATCAAGAGTGCGAAGGGTGGTATCTCAAGGGAGGCTCCACGGGAACTGGCGTTCCTGTTTCAAAGCCTACCACCTATCCTGCACATCACAATCCTGATGCCAGTGCGAAGTTGTAGTAAAGGTGCACGGGGTCTTTCCGTCTAACCGCGGGAAACCTGCATCTTCACAGGTATTTCAATTTCGCTGAGTCGATGTTGGAGACAGCGGGGAAGTCGTTACGCCATTCGTGCAGGTCGGAACTTACCCGACAAGGAATTTCGCTACCTTAGGACCGTTATAGTTACGGCCGCCGTTTACCTGGGCTTCAATTCAGAGCTCTCACCCCTCCTTTTAACCTTCAGGCACCGGGCAGGCGTCAGACCCTATACGTCGTCTTGCGACTTCGCAGAGCCCTATGTTTTTAGTAAACAGTCGCCACCCCCTGGTTTGTGCCCCCAGCCAATACTTGCGTAGAAACTGGGCCTCCTTCTCGCGAACTTACGGAGGTAATTTGCCGAGTTCCTTCAACATCGTTCTCTCAAGCGCCTTGGTATTCTCTACCGGTCCACCTGTGTCGGTTTAGGGTACGATCTTATGATGGAGCTATTTCCAGGGACCAATTAACGGCCAGCCCAATCCGATAAGGGCTGACAATCTTCATGATCCGTCACTTCCATCTGGCCCAGGAATATTAACCTGGTTCCCATCGACTACGCCTTTCGGCCTCGCCTTAGGGGTCGGCTTACCCTGCTCAGATTAGCTTTAAGCAGGAACCCTTGGACTTTCGGCGACAGTGTCTCTCACACTGTTTATCGCTACTCATGTCATCATTCTCGCTAGTGATCTCTCCACCGGATCGCTCACGCGCCGGCTTCACCGAAAACTCCTTGCGTCCAACCTCCTGGTGGCTTGCGCTGCCAGAAGTAAAGACGCATGGAGTTATGTCACACTACGCTCTGCTACCATGCACTATGTGCATCCTAAGCTTCGGCTCATGGCTTGAGCCCCGTTACATCTTCGCCGCAGGACAACTTATTTAGACCAGTGAGCTG
>NZ_JAEIJD010000024.1 GCF_016307205.1 Pontibaca salina
CTCCGCGCCGCTGCCGGTTGCTCACATCGCGCCAATCGGCGTATCAACCCAACGGGCTCCGGTTCCGCATGGATGAAAGTTCAGTGGCAGGTCAACTACCCTCCTCTTTTTTCAGAACCTCTCATAAGACGAGCCTGTTCTCTTTTTGAGTGCCTGCATTTGGCGGCGTGAGTAACGGGCCGGGGGTGCTATGGTTGAATTTGCTATATTCTGGCTGTTGGTCCCATCACATGGATTGAACGCTGTAAGGAAAACCACCGAGACAGGGTCTGAAAAGATGTTCATCCCGTGAGTTTATCTAGGCCAAAACTGAAGCTGAATAGATGTCCGGTGAAACCGAGGGCAAAATGAGGCACCGCGATCAACTACACTGGGTGAGTGTTATAAATGTTAGATTCTGTGTTACGCGCAAAAAAACACTGTCTAACTATATGTAATATAATGCAGTTTCACTACCGTCGGTTCCTGATACCCCGAACTTTGGTTCCTGATACCCCGAATATGGGTTCCTGATACCCGCGTCTGGAAAAAGTTACACACAGGCTTTCTGGTTCTTGATACCCCGAATCTTGACAACGGTTCCTGATACCCCGAATGTAGGGCATGGTTCCTGATACCCCGAACTCATTTGATAAACTTCTTCCTGACCGGCACCCTCAGCCGGACTTCTTCATTTGTGACGTAGCGGATGCGGTTCTCAAGGATCTTATGCCGACCATGGAGCATCCGTTCTACGCGTTGTCGAAGAAGCCTGAAACGGCGGTCCGGCGCTATGAGCACAAGGGGCATTGGCTGGAAATAATTCCCAGCGTGAAGGGGCAGGCAACGATTTATGATAAGGATATTTTGATCTACGCGGTCTCGCAGATTATGGACAAGCTGAACCAGGGCCAAAAAGTCGACCGGCGCCTTAGGTTCAGCCCCCGCGAGCTGTTGATCTTCGTCAATCGTGGCACGGGCGGGAAAGATTACAACGCCTTCGTGGAGGGTCTCGAGCGCCTGATGGGAACGGTCATAAAGACGAACATCACGACCCACAGCGATAGGTCAGCGGTGGCGCTGGGGGACGAAGAAGAGACTGGTCTCTTCCATTTGATCGAGAGTGCGCATGTGCGCCGGAAGGATGGCACCCAGAATGGCCGCATTCTGTGGGCTGAAATCCAGATTTCAGAGTGGATCTTCAACAGCATTCGGCGGAACAAGGTTCTCACGCTTCATCGCGACTATTTCCGATTGCGAAAACCGATCGAGCGGCGGGTATATGAGATTGCCCGCAAGTTCTGCGGCTCTCAACCATCACATAAGGTGGGGCTTGAGAATCTCTTGAAACGGACCGGCGCACGCATGCCGTTGAAACGGTTCCGCTTCGTGATCCGCGATTTGGCGCGGCATGATCATCTTCCCGATTATAGCGTCAGCTTTGAGGAAGAAGGCGACAATGTGGTGTTCACCAATCGAGGAACGGTCACTGCAGCGGGGAGTACCGAAACGGTAGGGCATACCCCGGAGATTTCTCTGCACCCAGACACTTATGAAAAAGCCCGCATGGTTGCGCCGGGATGGGATGTCTATGTGCTGGAACAGGATTGGCGCAGCTGGA
Organism: Pontibaca salina; assembly: GCF_016307205.1. GTDB lineage: Bacteria > Pseudomonadota > Alphaproteobacteria > Rhodobacterales > Rhodobacteraceae > Pontibaca > Pontibaca salina. The sequence continues at coordinate 1,601 of NZ_JAEIJD010000024.1, forward strand.
TGACGGAACCGCCGCGCAATCCAGATGCGGCTTTCATCGGCTTTTGCCGCAAAGTGTTTGAGCGTCGGGGCGGGCCATAGCAGCGAGTAACAGTCGCGGTGGCTGAGATATGCATGCCGACCTAAAGCGTGTCGCACTTGCCTAGGTGCAAGTGTTCACGCGGTGACATGAGGCGGCGTTTACGCAGCAAATGCGTGCATGGCGCCCCGTGAATGCGTTTCAAGGCAACACGCGCTAATCGTCCTCCCTGCCCCGCTGTGCATCAAGCAAGAGTTCAAGACCTTGCCATAGGGTCAGGTCGCGCGTTCTACAAAAATCCCGGAAGCGATCCACCACGCGTTTCGGCCCCGGAATTGAGACCTTGCCCTGGGGCTCTCTGCGCTTGGGTCCCGGCTTCAGGCGTGGGGATGAATCGCGGGCGACAAATCCCAATTCCGAACCGGCTTGCACGGCCTTTTCGACGCTGCTGTGTTCGATTTTTGGACGTTGCTTGCGCGGCTCTGTGGTCTTGGGAAGTTCAATGCCCCCACCAAACCCATATTTGCTCATGATGCCCTCTCATTGGTGAGGGCATGAATGAGAGCCTGGGCGTAGTCCCGGGCATTTTCGATGGCGCTTGTCACTTGCCTCAAGGCCTTATCGGTAACGGATGCGGTTTTCCCTTCATGTTCGGCAGTAACGATGGCGAGGAGTTCGGAGAGAAGCACCCCGTCGCGGAAAATGCGCGTATATGGCGCGCGTTTGGCAACCCGCACCGGTAGGCTTGGAATATTGTTGATCTCCATCTCTTTCCGAACGTCGCGCTCATCCGTGGTTTGGAACGCGGCATTGGTCCGGGTAAACAGAAGCGTGTAATTGATCGGTGCGCGAATCATGCTGGAAGTGGTCTGCACAAGACGCACTGCGGCAGCGGCCTGTCGTGCTTCCATGGGAGAGCCGTCCAGCGGGATCACACAAAGGTCCGTCCGCGAAAGTGCGAAGGTGACGACCTGATCTTTCGAGCCTTCGAGGTCGATGATCAGATAATCGGTCGTGTCATTCAAGGAGTCGATCAGCTCGACGATCTCGTCGGCTTGCGGGCGGGCATGGATTGCAAAAGGCACCTGGCGCCCGTCTGCACTGCGCGCTTCAGCCCATGCGAGAATATTGGCGTTGGGGTCAAGGTCGAGAATCGCGACACGTCCCCCAGAGTGGGCGATCTGCTCGGCCAAGAGCATTGCGGAGGTCGTTTTTCCGGACCCACCCTTTGGGTTGGCAAAAGTAATAACATACATGCTCGGAACCATAAGACAAAGCTGACATCAACGTCAACTTTAACATCAGGATTAACACCAGAGTTAATTCTGGAGCTAATGATGGGCCCAGAGTTGGCGCCAACTCTAACTATAACTCTAACTCTAACTCTAGCACTGATGCGGGGGGG
>NZ_JAEIJD010000025.1 GCF_016307205.1 Pontibaca salina
GAACCGCCGCTGGGGACCAAAGCGCGCACCAGGTCGCGCATTTCCAGCAAGCCGACCTGTTGTCCGTCCTGCATCACCCGGTACTGTTTGGTGGTGTCGCCGCCCGAGAGTTCGATCACCGATTCCAGCGTGGCGTCGTGATCGACCTCACCCGCGACGCCCTCAACCGGCTGGGCGGTCCTGGTCATCACCGAGCGGGTGCGCAGCACCCGGGCGCGGTTGATGTCGCTGACGAAGTCCTCGATATAGGGATCGGCCGGGTTCAGCAGGATGTGCTGCGGCTCGCCCTGCTGGACGATGAACCCGTCCTTGAGGATCACCAGATGATCCGCCAGTTTCAGCGCCTCGTCGAGATCATGGGTGATGAACACCACGGTCTTTTGCAATTCGGCCTGCAATTCGATCAGCAGGTTCTGCATATCGGTGCGGATCAGCGGATCCAGCGCCGAGAACGCCTCGTCCATCAGCATGATATCGGAATTGCTGGTCAGCGCGCGGGCAATCCCGACACGTTGTTGCATGCCGCCCGACAATTGGTGGGGGTACTGATCATCCTGCCCTTCCAGCCCGACGCGGGCCAGCCATTTGCGCGCCTCATCGGCATATTTGCCTTTGCCCTTGCCCTCGACGGCGGGCGCAAGGCCGGTATTTTCCAGCACCGTGCGATGCGGGAACAGCGCAAATTTCTGGAACACCATCGACATGCGGTGCTTGCGCAGCTGGCGCAGCTGGCGCTCATTATAGTCCAGGATATTCTCGTCATCGACCCAGACCTCGCCGGCGGTGGGCTCGATCAAGCGATTCAGGTGGCGGATCAGGGTCGATTTGCCCGACCCGGACAGCCCCATGATCACCGTGGTCTCGCCCGCGCGCATGTCGACATTGATGTCGTTGAGCCCCAGCACATGGCCATGTTCGGCCAGCAGTTCGGTCTTGCCCATGCCGCCTTTGACATGGGCCAGCGCCGCTTTCGGATTGCCGCCGAAAATCTTGTAGAGGTGGCGGATCGAGATCTTGATATTGTCGCGCATGTCCGTTTCCTTATCTCGACTGGCCGGCATTGATCCGCGCCAGCGCCGCCTTGGTCACCCGGTCAAGGATGATCGCCAGCAACACGATCCCCAACCCTGAAAGCAGCCCCACCCCCAGTTCAAGACTGCGGATGCCACGCAGCACCAGCACCCCCAGACCCGGCGCCGACACCAGGCTGGCAATCACCACCATGGCCAGGCTCATCATGATGGTCTGGTTGACCCCGGCCATGATATTGGGCAGCGCCAGCGGGATCTGCACGCCGAACAGTTTCTGCCGCTTGGTCATGCCAAAGGCGTCGGCGGCCTCGATCACGTCCTTGTCCACCAGCCGGATCCCGAGATCGGTCAGCCGGATCACCGGCACCATGGCGTACAGGATGATGGCGATGCCATAAAGCTTCGGCTCGGTCACCGAGAACAGGAAGATCAGCGGGATCAAATAGACAAAGGGCGGCAGGGTCTGGAGCATGTCCAAAACCGGGATCATCGCCCGCTGCACCCCATCGCTGCGCGACATGGCAATGCCGATCGGCACCCCGAACAGCACACAGATGAAGGCGCAGACGAAGATGATCGCCAAGGTCTGCATGGTATAGTCATAATAATCGACGAAAGCGAGAAAGCCGAAACAGATTGCCACCAGCGCCACCAGTTTCAGCGAGCGCCCGACCGCATAGGCGATCAGCATCAGCGCCGGGATCATGATCCACCACGGCACCGCCTGCATCAGCCACAGCGCCTCGTTCAGCGCCCAGGACAGCGGCTGGGTCAGCGGGTCGACCACCACCTTGAGACTGTCCTTGATGCCCAGAAACCCCTCTTCCAGCCCGCGGGTCAGAGCCCGCGATTGCGGGATCGCCGCACAGGCGTCGTGCAGCGCATCCAGCGAGGGAAAGGGCGTGTCCCAA
>NZ_JAEIJD010000026.1 GCF_016307205.1 Pontibaca salina
CCCACACAGCGGCCTGAAATGGAAATCGCCTCGCGAGTTCATAAGGGCCGAAACTGAAACCGCTTAGGTGTCCGGTGAAACGGGGGCTGGACCACGATGGCAGCATGCTCTTAGCGTCAGGCAACGGGTTTAGGCGGACGTCGTCGCGCTTGAGAGTCTTCATGAATGCCTCGGACATCCCGTTGGACTGCGGGTTTTTGGCAGGTGTAAAGCAGGACTTCAGTCCGAGCTGCTGGGCGAAGATGCGGGTGTCCTTGCGCCGCGCGGAGACTGGGAAAACGTACAGGCGTTGTTGGAACGCGCCCCTCAGATCATCGCATTGGCACTTGGCCCAGCCCCGGTGATATTGTTGCCCGTCGGTGCGCAGGATGCGCTAGAGGCTGGATTCTGATGGCAGATAGCGACCCTGATCGGCCAGTGCTGGCATCATTTGGCTTTTGGCGGAATGCTGGTAAATTCCTTTGAATTACAGATCTCCAGCACGGCCGTGCGCTCAACAGCGCTCTGCTGATTGCGCGGCCCAATTTTGTGAAATTTGAGGCTTCATTGTGCACAATCGCCGTTGTAAAACCCCGAACTACGAGAATGCGGTCACCGCCTTCGATAACGTGCCTTAATCCGGCTCAATTGGTATGAGCCAGCAAAGTTATGACCGATTCTCAATTTAACGAGGGAGTTTTTCTGTGATCACAACAACCAGACTTTGCGGCACCAGCATCGGCCATGTCCAGTTTATTTTGGCCGCAGCCTTATCTCCGCTCGCGCATTCCAAATTTACAGCCATATCCTTTCCGAGCTTGCACTAATGATTTCGCTCATCTTTGGTCTCATCGCCGCGCTCTGCTGGGGGATACACGACATTTGCGTGCGCTACGTCTCACAACAGGTCGGAGCATTCCCCGCACTGGCAACAATCCTAATCGTCGCCGCGCTCCTGACGACCCCTTTCGCAATATTGTTTGGTGATTGGAGAGCCATGGACCTCAGTGCCATTGCCTTGGCTGCTGCCAGCGGGGCAGTCTTCACTGTCGCCTATCTCGGCCTCTACAAGGCATTCGAGATCGGCCCGGTGCGCCTCGTTGCGCCGATCCTCGGCGCCTATCCGGTCCTATCCGTCGGGTGGGCCGCGCTATCGGGACAGGGCGTGTCATGGGATCAATGGTTTGCTGTGGGCGGCGTTATCACGGGCGTTGCCATCGTTGGCCTTTTGTCGCGCGATGACGAGAGCGGTGGAAGCCAGAGCGCGGCGATCATCTGGGCTGTGCTCGGCGGCACCGGTTTTGCGGGCACATTCGCTCTCGGTCACGCCGCCGCCCATGCGGGCAGTGAACTGCCAGTCATTCTGGTGACCCAAATTGTTGCAGTGCTAGGCGCTATCGTCTTGTTGTTGGCAGCAGGTGGAATCCGCCTGCCCACTCGAAACGCACTACCGATGCTTGGATTTATGGGGCTGCTGGATTGCGTCGCACTCGGCATTGTAATTGCCGCCGCCGGCATGGCCCGACCTGAGTTTGCGGCCGTCGCGTCCTCGACCTTCGGCATGATCACCGTGATTCTCGCATGGCTGATTCTACGCGAGCGTGTATCCCCCGGCCAATGGTATGGCGTGGCCATAACTTTCACGGCCATCGGCTACCTCGCTATATAGGGTGTCTCTCGGCGAGCGTGGCACAGGCCTGCCTAGTAATCAAAGTGATGTTCAGCTTCAGCCGTCATGCGTAAACTGACCGTCGCCGCCAATGTGGTCGTGCTGACCTGCCACTGAACTTTCATCCATGCGGAACCGGAGCCCGTTGGGTTGATACGCCGATTGGCGCGATGTGAGCAACCGGCAGCGGCGCGGA
>NZ_JAEIJD010000027.1 GCF_016307205.1 Pontibaca salina
CACCGCGATAGCGGTGATAGGGCAAGGGGTTCCAGACCCGCTGGTTCAGGGCCTCTGCTTCCGGCACGGGCGGAGTGGTGTTCAGCAGCCCCTTGGCCGCCGCCAGTTCGCGTTCGGCTTCTTGTTTATCCTGATACAGGAACTCGTCCGAGGCCTCATCCGGGGCCAGCGTCACCTTTTCCTGAAGATCGGCAATGACCATTTCCTGATGGCCTTTCAATGTCGCGCGGGCCTCAACGATCCAAGTGGCTTGCAGGTTTTGATTGTGGTCGGCCAAACTGCTGTATTCACTATAAATGTCGCCATAAATACGCCCTGCATTGGCCCGCACATCCAGGCTGGCAGCTTCCAGATCGCGCACGGTCAGATCGTCCTTGTCCAGCACCTGCGCGCGCCGCGGCCCGCCAAGGCGGGTGTGTTCACTGTAATAGGGGAACATGCTTTGGACGACCTTGCCCACCGGCAGCGTGCCCTGCCCTTCGGCATCGACCCCCTTGGGCTGGACGCCTTGGATCGCGATCCGTGCAGCTTCGGGGCGCACCACTTCCTTGGCGGGTAAAATGCCGTGACGCAGCATTTCGCGGATGCCGGTCCCGGAAATATTCAGCCGGTAGCGTTGGTCATGCGGGCAGGTTTGTTCGGTGGCGTGGCTGGCGCAACGCGTGCAATAAAACACTTCGTGGAACAACCGGATGTCGATGCCCAGTTCTTCGGGCGGAAAATCGTCGAAGATCGTATGGCTGGCATATTTGTCATAAAAACTGCCGATACCTGCATGATCGCGGCCAATAAGGGCATGGGTGCAGCCATAGTTCTTCATGATCAGCGCATGCAGAATGGTCTCGCGCGGGCCGGCGAAGATATAGGTGACCCGCAATGGTGCCATGATGGTGCGCTCGGTCGGGTAATATGTCTCCAGCACGCTGCGATAGGCCAACATGCGGTATTCATGCCGAACATATTCGCGCTTGGCCATTTCCACCAAGGGCTGCACGAAAAGCCCGTCAACCTCTTCGAGTGCGTTCTTGTGGATGTATTCATGCCCGCGGTGCAGCGGATTGGCGCCAGTGATGAAACCGGCCACCGATTTGAACTTTTTCTCTTCATAGAACAGCCGCCAGGTATCCTTGGGTTCGCGCCGCAGTTTTTCAAACGGCCCCCAATCGGCGCGCTGCAAGAGCAGCACTGGCCCTCCGAGAGAGATATCGCCCATCCGGCGATAAATTGAATCCACGCCCGGGTGGCTGCGATCCGTGGTCCCGAACAATTGTTGCGCGCGACCACGTTTGTCGTATTCGAACAGGTCCTCGATGCTCAGAATAGCAACTGGTTCGTTCTGGTAGTCGGTCAGTGCGACCTCATCGCCAACAGACAATCCCTTGATCACTTCGCTATTGCGATTACCCACCGGCGCAAAACTGAGCGGAACCGGCCAGATCGTCCCGTCGGCAAGCCGGCCATCGGTCAAAACCGAATTGTAATCGGCCTGTTTCATGAACCCCGTGTTGGGCGAAAGCACCCCGGTGGCGATCATTTCGATGGTAATGACCGCTTCCAAATCGACACGGATCGCTGGCAATGTTTTCGCATAT
>NZ_JAEIJD010000028.1 GCF_016307205.1 Pontibaca salina
CTTCTGTGGTTGACGCCCGTAGTGCAAGAAGTTTCTGACCTTATTGGCGCGTGATCGAGTGCGGTCTTCTGTGAGGCCTCATGATGCGGCACTTCCAGAAGCCGCGGGCCGGGATGGTGATCAGCGAACCGGGTCCAAATCTCCTCTTCGAGCTTTCAGCTCGCAGGCTTTAACTGGTTTTCCCAATCCGGATCTGTTCGATCGTTTTGCCCATTCAGGTCGTCGTCTTCTCCACACCCCCCTTGGCACCGTTACCAGCAGTTCGACATGAGCATCATGCCGCGACTGCCAGCGCCGGATCCTTGTAATCTTCGTTCTTCGTCAGCATCGCCCAAATCTGTCGGGCCATCTTGTTGGCCAGCGCGATCGCGACCAGCATCTTGGGCTTGCGCGCCAACATGCGTGACAGCCAGCTGCCCTCCGTAATTGTGCGCTGCCCAAGCCAGTTCAGTCGCGACATTGCGCCAATGATCAGGAGGCGTCGGATATCAGCCTGCCCCGCCTTGGTCATTCGCCCCAAGCGCTCCTTGCCTCCAGAGGAATGCTGCCTGGGGACCAAACCCAGCCAAGCCGCAAAGTCGCGCCCTGTTTTGAACTGCGCCATGTCAGGTCCGAACGCTTCCACCGCGACGGCCGTCAGCGGTCCAACACCGGGCATGGTCTGGAGCCGGCGCGCCCTGTCTGACTGGGCCGCCAGCGTCTTGAGTTTCATGGTCCGTTCGGTGATACGCGCCGTTTTCTCTGCAATCTGCGCCAGCAGGTCCTGGCACTCCTCCCGGATCAGTGCGGGTAGGTCCGAAGCTTCATCCTCCACAAGCGCCGTCATGCGATTGAGGTGGCGTGTTCCTACGGGAAACACGTGGCCATGTTCATACAGCAGCGCCCGCAAAGCGTTCACATCCGCAGTCCGCTGATGCACCAGACGCTCCCGGCCGCGGAACACAGCCGCGCGGGATTGCTGCTCAACCGTCTTGGGCGCCACGAAACGCATTTCTGGCTGTCGGGCCGCGATGACGATCGCCTCGGCATCGGCGGCGTCATTCTTCTGGCGCTTGACGAACGGGCGAGCGTACTGTGGCGCGATCAGTTTCACCTCGTGCCCAAGCGCCTCCATCTCCCGCGCCCAGTAGTGCGCGCTGCCGCAGGCCTCAAAGATGACCAGGCAGGGCTCCTGCCGCGCCATGAACACGGGAAACTGCTTTCGCGTGAGCTTCTTGCGGAACTGGACCTCCCCCCCTGTCCGCAGGGCGCCGTGGACCTGAAAAACAGTCTTTGCCAGATCGACCCCAATCATCATATCCTTCATCTCGCCGTCCTCCTCGTTGTGTGGCTGTTGACACCACGACCTTGGCACAAATCGATGCCGTCTGGGGAGGGCGGCAACCACTCCATCTCCTCTGCTTC
>NZ_JAEIJD010000029.1 GCF_016307205.1 Pontibaca salina
TGACCTGCCACGGGATTTTTCCTCCATCTGGAATTAGAGTCTGGCCCAACGAAGGGACGGACAATGAAGCGATCAAGATACACAGAAGAACAGATTATCGGGATTCTGACCGAGCATGAGGCAGGCGCGAAGTGTGCCGATCTTTGCCGCAAGCACGGCATGTCGGAAGGCACCTTCTACGCGTGGAAGGCCAAGTTCGGCGGCATGACTGTGTCGGATGCCAAACGGCTGAAGACGCTTGAGGACGAGAACGCCAAGCTGAAGAAGCTGTTGGCAGAACAGATGCTCGATGCGGCGGCGATGAAGGAGCTGCTGGCAAAAAAATGGTGAGGCCCGTCGTGAAGCGCGAAGCCGTCGCGCATCTGCGGACCCGGTTGGGTCTGTCGGAACGACGGGCCTGCCGGATAGTTGGGGCGGATCGCAAGATGATCCGGTATCAATCAAGCAGACCACCGGAGACGGAGTTGCGCCAGCGGCTGCGCGATTTGGCGAACGAGCGTCGTCGCTTTGGGTATCGCCGCCTGTTCGTGCTGTTGCGCCGTGAGGGTGAAGCGTCCGGAATCAACCGCATCTACCGGCTCTACCGTGAGGAAGGGCTGGCCGTGCGCAAGCGTCGTGCCCGGCGTAAGGCCATCGGCACGCGTGCCCCGATCCTGGTGGAGGCACGGCCCAATGCCCGTTGGTCGCTGGATTTTGTCCATGATCAGTTGGCCTGCGGCCGCCGGTTCCGCATCCTGAACGTCGTCGACGATGTGACCCGGGAATGTCTCGCAGCCATCCCGGACACATCGATCTCCGGGCAGCGCGTTGTTCGGGAACTGAGTGGTTTGATCGAGCGGCGCGGCAAGCCAGACATGATCGTCTCAGACAACGGCACCGAACTGACCAGTAACGCGATCTTAACCTTTGCCGCCACAAAGGGCATCGAATGGCATTACATCGCGCCAGGCAAGCCGATGCAGAACGGGTTTGTTGAAAGCTTCAACGGCCGCATGCGCGACGAGCTCTTGAACGAAACCATGTTCCGAAACATGCCCCACGCCCGTGCGGTGGTTCGCGCCTGGGCGGTAGACTACAACGAAGAAAGGCCACATTCGGCACTCGGATACGAAACGCCCAAGGCGTTTGCAGAGCACCTCTCCACCGCAACCGGCATCAGCGCTGCGCGAATTGAATGCTCCGCGCCGCTGCCGGTTGCTCACATCGCGCCAATCGGCGTATCAACCCAACGGGCTCCGGTTCCGCATGGATGAAAGTTCAGTGGCAGGTCA
>NZ_JAEIJD010000002.1 GCF_016307205.1 Pontibaca salina
TCTGTTCTTCTGTGTATCTTGATCGCTTCATTGTCCGTCCCTTCGTTGGGCCAGACTCTAATTCCAGATGGAGGAAAAATCCCGTGGCAGGTCACGATCACTCGTCGTCGTCGTCCTTGGAAACATCCGCAATTTCTTCAAGCGAGACGTCGTCGTCGTCATCATCTTCAAGCAGATCATCGTCCAGATCGACATCCGTTGTGTCGTCATCGTCCAGAACGGCATCATCGTCCTCTGCGGCGGCCGTCTTGGCCTTAAGCGTGGCCGCATCTTCGGCGTCAGCCGCGATCATGCGGTTTTTGCTAATGTCCAGTTCCACAACCTCGCCTGTGTAGGGGCTGACGATTGGGTTTTTGTTCAGGTCGTAAAACCGTTTGCCGGTGGTCGGGCATACGCGTTTGACGCCCCATTCTTCCTTGGGCATGTGAATCCCCTCAAATAAAGCGTGAGTCATATCGACGATTCTGGTCACGTGCCATATGAGTTTGGCACTGTCAAAGGCTTTGACAGCGATTGGGAGCTAGAATGGGTAGACATTGCCTGCCGGGGCGACCGCCGGTGCCTTTGATTCTGCGTCGCTCCGCACGGGCACGGCAGATCAATCTGCGCATTTCGCAGCTTGACGGTCGCGTGACGCTGACCCTGCCGCACCGGGTCGCCGAGGCCGAAGCACTGGCATTTGCCCGCAGCAAGGAAAGCTGGATCCGGGGGCATCTGGCACAGCGTCTCGACAACGTGATCGTGGCGGCGGGGACCACAATCCCCGTGGAAGGCGTGCCGCGCCGGATTGTCGCAGCGTCCGGGCGCGGTGTCGTTTTGGCCCCCGATCGCATCGCTGTACCTGACGACGCGGTTGGCGCGAGATTGCAGTCATGGCTACGCGCGCTGGCACGTGACCGACTGGCTGCAGCGTCAGATCATTACGCTGCCGCACTGGGGCGACAATACAGCCGGATCACGCTCCGTGACACGCGGTCGCGGTGGGGTTCGTGTTCGGCGCAAGGGGCGTTGATGTATTCGTGGCGGCTGATTTTAGCGCCAGCCAGCATCCTGCGCTATGTTGCGGCGCATGAGGTTGCACATCTAGCCCAGATGAATCACTCACCCGCGTTCTGGGACACAGTCAAGCGTCTGCACGGCCCTTGGGAGGAGCAACGCAAGTGGCTGCGCGATCACGGTCATAGCCTTCACCGGTACCGGTTTCAGACAGATTAATTGCAGGACAGGCACCAGAATGACCCAACGCCCCGTTGATATCGTCACCGCCGCCCATGAAAGGGTTTACCGCGCCTTGCGCACGCGAATTATGCATGGCGAAATCGAGCCGGGACAGGCACTGACATTACGCGGAATTGGCCGCGATTTTGGTGTTTCGATGACACCAGCGCGCGAAGCTGTGCGCCGTCTGGTGGCCGAGGGGGCGCTGTTCCTGTCCAGTTCGGGGCGGGTTTCAACGCCAGAGTTGAACAATGACCGAATTGAGGAATTGGCCGCGTTGCGTGCGCTGCTTGAAGTTGAACTGGCCAGCCGGGCCTTGCCGCGTGCCCATATTGCGCTGATTCACCGTATGATCGCGATTGATGGCACCGTGGCAGACGCCGCAGCCAGCCGCGATGCGGTCGGCTATATCCGCGCCAATCTTGAGTTCCACCGCACACTCTACTTGCGCGCACAGGCACCCGCGATGCTGGCCATGGCCGAAACCGTCTGGCTGCAACTGGGGCCGACTATGCGCGCGCTTTATGGCCGATTGCGACGAACTGATTCGCCGCGTTATCACAAGCTGATCATTGCTGCGCTGAAAGCGGGAGATGAGCCGGGGCTGCGTTTGGCCGTGCGCACGGATGTGACGCAGGGATTGCGTTTTATCACCAGCTGATCATGCGGCGTTATCGCTTCCAAACCGGATTAGCACCGTGGGCTAATAAGCCGCATGAGGTGACCGCGGATTGGGACATGGCCGGGCGCGACCATGCCATCGCCCGGCGACCGAACGTTCCTGCGCGCCTGTACGGATGCGGAGTCTCCATCACGGCGGACTCATTCTGCTGGCTGCCGCTGCGGATCTGGCGAAGGGATCAGGCCGTGAGTCCCTTGCTGCCCATGTCGAGAAATTTCTGCCGCCGCTGTTTTACCAACGTCGCGCCATCTTCGTTTCGAAGCTCTTCCAACATGTCGGCAATAGTTTGACCGACCGCATCGATCGCGGTTTCCGGTCCCCGATGGGCGCCGCCGCGCGGTTCGGGAATGATCTGGTCGATGACACCCAACTTTTTCAGATCCTGCGCGGTGAGGCGCATGGCCTCGGCGGCTTCGCGCATCTTTTCTGCGTCCTTCCACAGGATCGACGCGCAGCCCTCGGGGGTGATCACCGAATAAATCGAATGTTCCAGCATCGCGACCCGGTCGGCACTTGCGAAAGCCACGGCTCCACCCGACCCTCCTTCACCGATGATGATGCTGATCAAGGGCACCTGAATTTGCAGACACGCCTCGGTTGAGCGCGCGATGGCTTCGGACTGGCCGCGTTCCTCGGCCCCTTTGCCGGGATAGGCGCCGGGCGTGTCCACCAAGGTGATGACCGGTAGCTTAAAACGCCCGGCAAGGTTCAACAGGCGAACCGCCTTGCGGTATCCTTCGGGACGGGACATGCCGAAATTGCGCTCGATTCGCGATTTCGTATCGCTGCCCTTTTCGTGGCCGATCACCATGACAGGCTGACCATTAAACCGCGCCAGTCCACCCATAACAGCCAGGTCGTCGGCAAAGTTCCGATCTCCTGCCAGTGGCGTGAAATCCGTGAACAACCGGTCAATATAAGCCCCGCAATGAGGCCGCTCTGGGTGGCGGGCGACTTGGCATTTGCGCCAAGGCGTGAGGTTCTTGTAAAGATTGTCGAGCAGCGTTTTGGCTTTGGCGTCCAGCGCGGCGGCCTCGTCAGCGACGTTCATGCCTTCGTTGCTGCGCGCCAGCATGCGCAGTTCTTCTGCCTTGCCTTCGATCACGGCCAGGGGTTTTTCGAAATCCAGGTATTGTGTCATTATCCGCTCCGCCGATTTGGCGGGGTTATGCCGCCCTAACGCGGCCAATGCAATGTCAACGCGCCAGAATGAACGTCATTGATCCCCAAGCTATCGTTGATCGCCTGTCTGTCACCTTGTTTGGCATGTACCTCAAAGCTCAGACAGCGGATCAGGCGATCGGAAAAGACGGGGTGCCCCTAATTCCGCGAGGCTCGGCTAACAACAAGAGGCAAGCGGTTCGACCTTTGCCTCAGCCCAACATAAGTGACGTGCTGGGCAATAGCTGCAGTCTCGCACAGTCGCAGCCCCTTCCAAAAGGCAAGGGCAGATCATAGCTTGGGTGCGTATATGGGTTATTCGTCGATCATCTCTGATTGCCGCACGATTACCTCAGCCTGTTTGATCGAAGCGATATCCACCAGCCGACCCTTGTAGACGGTCGCGCCTTGGCCCTTGGCCGTGGCTTCTTCCATAGCAGCAAGGATCTCGCGCGCTTCGGCGACGGCCTCGGCCGAGGGGGTGAAGACCTCATTCGCAAGGGCGATTTGCTTGGGGTGGATCGCCCATTTTCCAACCATACCCAATGTCGCCGAGCGCAGCGCCTGCGCTCGGAATCCTTCGTCATCGCTGAAATCGCCAAAAGGCCCATCGACTGGCAGAACCCCATGGGTGCGACAGGCGGCGACGATGGCAGCCTGCGCCCAGTGCCACGGATCGGACCAGTGTTTCTGACCTTCATGCAGCATATAATAGTTTTCTTGGGTACCGCCGATCCCAGTTGTCGCCATGCCCATGGAAGCGGCAAAATCGGCGGCACCAAGGCTCATCGCCTGCAGGCGGGGCGAAGCGGCGGCGATTTCCTCGACATGGGCGATGCCGGCGGCGGATTCGATGATGACCTCGAAGCCGATTTTCTTGTCGCGGCCCGTGGCAGTCTCGATCGCGGTGACCAGCGCATCGACGGCATAGATATCGGCGGCGCAGCCGACCTTGGGAATCATGATCTGGTCCAGCCGCTCGTCAGCTTGCTCGAGCAGATCAACCACATCTCGATACCACCACGGCGTATCCAGCCCGTTGATACGGACCGAAAGCGTCTTGTTGCCCCAATTGACGGCACCGGTTGCCTTGATGATATTCGCCCGCGCCGTGTCCTTGTCAGATGGCGAGACTGAATCTTCGAGATCGAGGTTGATAACGTCCGCCTCGCTAGCCGCCATTTTCTCGAACAGACGCTCATTGGAGCCGGGCCCGAAAAGCTGGCAGCGGTTGGGGCGGGCAGGGGGCGTGGGTTGCGGGCGGAAGCTCATGGTGCAGATACCTCGCGAAGTAAGGATGTTGCGCTTTGTGACATCTAGGGGTTATGAAATTACCCTTGGATTTGCAAGGCTATATAAGCAGGTGGAGCAATCATCCGGTGGCGATGAGGTAAAATGACCCTGCGTGGATCGCGCGGATTTGCTAGGCTGACGTAGAATCACAGGAGCGCGGTGGCATGATCCAGACCCCCTATCTGCTGTTTCTGGGCGATGCGCCGGACCAATTGGCGGCCAAGGTGGCACAGGGCATCGCTGACTGGCGGCCCGAAAGCGCGGTGGGGCAGTTCCGCATGGCCGGGTGCAAGGCGGATGCCGGGCTGAGCGACATGTCATTGGCCGAAGCGCGCGAGGCCGGAGCGCGTACGCTTGTGATCGGCGTCGCCAACCGAGGCGGCACGATCAGTGAGGCTTGGAAAAAGGTTCTGATCGAGGCACTTGGCATGGGCTTTGATTTGGCGTCGGGGCTGCACAGCCTGTTGCGCAAGGAAAACGATTTGGTTCGCGCGGCGACAGATCATGGCAGGACGTTACATGACGTGCGCGTGCCTGCGGTTTCCTACCCCATCGCCAATGGGGTTCGGCGCAGCGGCAAGCGGGTGCTGGCTGTGGGCACAGATTGTTCGATTGGAAAGATGTATACTGCGCTGGCACTGGAGCAAGGGATGCGCAGGCGGGGCATGAAATGCACTTTTCGTGCCAGCGGGCAGACCGGCATACTGATCGCTGGCCGCGGTGTGCCACTGGATGCGGTGGTGGCCGATTTCATGGCCGGCGCAGTGGAGTGGTTGACGCCTGAGAATGACTCTGATCACTGGGACATCATCGAGGGGCAGGGCAGCCTGTTTCATGTTTCGTATTCCGGCGTGACGCTGGCGTTGCTTCATGGCGGGCAGCCCGATGCGTTGATCCTGAGCCACGAGCCGACCCGTACCCATATGCGCGGCCTGCCGGACTATATGCTGCCCAGCCTAGAAACGTTGCGCGATATTGCTCTGCCGTTGGCCCGGGTCGCCAATCCTGTTTGCGAGGTCGTGGGAATCGCGGTGAATACCCGGGCGATGGACGACGACATGGCAAAGGATTACCTTGCCGGCGTAGAGCGGCGCATGGGCTTGCCTGCGATTGATCCTTATCGTCACGGGGCCGACCGGCTGGTGGATGCGCTGGCAAGCTTGTGATCGACTGATGGCGCAAAATGAGAGCGCGGGAGCCTCCGGCGGGGATATTTTCGCAAGAAGAAGGATGAGGTCCGTGAAAATGACGGTTGAGCGCAATGTCTTTCGGCTGGCGCAGGCGTTTACTATTTCGCGCGGATCGCGGCGCCAAGCACAGGTCTTAACCGTGCGATTATGCTATGGCGATCTGTGTGGCTGGGGCGAATGCGTGCCCTATGCGCGCTATGGTGAGACGCTGGAGTCGGTCGCGCTGCAGATCGACGGGTTGCCGGCGCAGTTTGATCGCCAGAGCTTGCGTGACTTGCTGCCTGCCGGGGCGGCGCGCAATGCGGCGGATTGTGCGCTGTGGGATTTGGAAGCCAAGCGCACCGGCCGGCGGGTCTGGGAGCTGGCAGGGCTGGGGGCGCCGGGGCCAGAGATCACGGCCTATACCCTGTCGCTGGACTCGCCCGACGCGATGCGGGCACAGGCGGCCAAACATGCCCACCGCCCGTTGCTGAAGATCAAGCTGGGCACACCCGAGGATATGCCCCGGCTGGAAGCGGTGCGGGAAGGCGCCCCGGAGGCGCGTATCATTGTGGATGCCAATGAGGGATGGAGCGCTGGTGATTACGCGGATCTGGCACCCCATTTGTTGCGACTTGGCGTTGAACTTGTCGAGCAGCCTCTGCCGGCGGGGCAGGACGATGCGCTGGCCCAGATGGCGCGACCGGTGCCGGTTTGCGCTGATGAAAGTTGCCATGACCGGGCAAGTTTGCCGGGGCTGAAAGGCAAATACGACATGGTGAACATCAAGCTCGACAAGGCGGGCGGATTGACCGAGGCATTGGCCCTGCGGGATGCGGCGCGCGCCCAAGGCTTTGGGGTCATGGTCGGGTGCATGGTTGGCAGTTCGCTGGCGATGGCCCCGGCGGTGCTGGTCGCGCAAGGGGCGGTGGTGACCGATCTTGACGGCCCGCTTCTATTGGCGGAAGACCGCGAAAACGCTTTGACATTCGACGAGAACGGCGTGCATCCCCCGGATGCAGCATTGTGGGGATGATAGGATGCACACAGCTTATGTAAACGGGACCTATCTGCCAGAGGCCGAGGCAAAGGTCTCGATTTTCGACCGCGGGTTTCTGATGGCGGATGGCGTTTACGAAGTGACCAGCGTGCTGGACGGCAAGCTGGTAGATTTTGACGGCCATATTGCGCGGCTAGAGCGCTCATTGGCGGCGCTCGACATTGTCAAACCGGTGACAAAGGACGAGCTGTTGCAGATCCACCGCGAACTGGTGGCGCGCAATGGGATCGACGAAGGGCTGGTCTATTTGCAGATCACGCGCGGTGGTGCGCCAGGTGATCGTGATTTTGCCTTTCCCGATCCGGGAACCACCCCGCCGACGCTGGTTCTGTTTACCCAATCCAAACCCGGACTGGCCGACAATCCGGCCGCGCAGACGGGCATCCGGATCATCAGCATCGACGATATCCGCTGGGGACGGCGTGATATCAAGACGGTGCAACTCCTTTATCCCAGCATGGGCAAGATGATGGCGAAAAGTGCCGGGGCGGATGATGCCTGGATGGTCGAAGACGGCTATGTGACCGAAGGGACCAGCAACAACGCCTATATCGTGCAAGGCAACCAAATTATCACCCGCCCGCCCTCCAGCGAGATCCTGAGCGGGATCACCCGCACGGCGGTGCTGCGATTTGCCGAGGAAGCGCAGATGGAAGTGGCGGAGCGCAAGTTCACGCTGGAGGAGGCGAAGGCAGCAGATGAGGCATTTGTCACCTCGGCCACGACCTTTGTCATGCCAGTGGTCCAGATTGATGATGTCGCGCTGGGCGCTGGCACTCCGGGGCCCGTGGCACAGCGGTTGCGCAAGATCTATATTGAGGAAAGCCTCAAGACCGCTATCTGATATGGACCGATTTTTTTGGTGCGGGTCAGCCGCATCGTCTAAAAAACTGGCTCTTCGTTAAATAGGGGCCAGAGGCCACTTGACCCCAGGCGCGTTGTAAAATAAAGACCGGGTTCTGTGAGCGGGCGTTGTGTAGTGGTAAGACCTTAGCCTTCCAAGCTAATGACGCGGGTTCGATTCCCGCCGCCCGCTCCAGAAACCCCGGATCCCATGATCACCGGCTTTTAAAGCCATAATGCAGCGCTTGACCCCGCCGCGCTGCATTGCGATTAAGCATCGCCAAAGACCGCGCTGCGGCGATACTAAAGGATTCCCCGAATGGCACGTTCCCCCCAGCCGCCTGCTGCGCTTCCCGGCAAGACAGAAGAGCGCGAGAAGTCGCGCCAAATCGGCAATCTGGCTGCGTTGTGGCCGTTTTTGCGCCCCTATAACGGATTGATGTTGGCGGCGGTGCTGGCACTGGTATTGGCGGCATGTGTGTCGCTGACATTGCCACTGGCGGTGCGCCGGGTGGTCGATAACTTCCGCACCGATGACGCGGCGTTGCTGAACCAGTATTTTGTGGGCGCGTTGGTCATTGCCGCACTTTTGGCCCTGGGAACAGGGCTGCGCTACGCGTTGGTCACGAAGCTGGGGGAACGGGTCGTGGCCGATATTCGCAAGGCCGTTTTTGACCGCATGGTCGGGATGAGCCCCGAGTTCTTCGAGACGATCATGACCGGCGAAGTGCTGAGCCGGATCACCACCGATACCACATTGATTCAATCGGTTCTGGGCTCGTCGATCTCCATCGCATTGCGCAACGCGCTGCTGTTTTTGGGCGGGTTGGCCCTGATGCTGCTGACCTCGGCCAAATTGACCGGGTTGGTGCTGCTGATCGTGCCGGTGGTCGTGGTGCCGATTCTGTTTCTGGGCCGCCGGTTGCGGGTGCTCAGCCGGGAAAATCAGGACTGGATAGCTGCGTCTTCGGGCAATGCCTCGGAATCGCTGACCGCAGTGCAAACGGTTCAGGCCTTCACCCATGAAGCCGCCAGCCGGGTTCAGTTCGGGAACATGATTGAGACCTCGTACCAGGTCTCGCAGCGTCGTATCCGCACCCGGGCAATCATGACGGTGATCGTGATTTTTCTGGTGTTTTCTGGCATTGTCGGCGTGTTGTGGATGGGCGCGCGCGATGTGCGTGCGGACACCATGTCGGAAGGTGCGCTGATCCAGTTCGTGATCTATGCGGTTCTTGTCGCCGGATCGGTGGCCGCCTTGTCCGAAATCTGGGGCGAATTGCAGCGCGCAGCAGGGGCCACCGAACGGTTGGTCGAGCTTTTGCACGCCAACGACTATGTGCGCGATCCGAAACAGCCGATCGCACTGCCCCGCCCGGTGCGCGGCGAGATCGCCTTTCGCAACGTGTCTTTCCGCTATCCGGCCCGTCCAGAGGTCGCGGCGTTGCAAGATGTGACGCTTAGCATCACGCCCGGGGAAACGGTGGCCTTTGTCGGACCATCGGGCGCGGGGAAGACCACAATCATCCAGTTGATCCAGCGGTTTTATGACGCTGACGAGGGAAAAATCTTGCTGGATGATATCGCCCTGTCCGACATGGCGCGCGAAGATTTCCGCAAAGCGATCGCCCTTGTACCGCAAGACCCGGTCATCTTTGCAGCCAGTGCGCGCGACAATATCCGGTTCGGTCGCCTTGATGCCAGTGATGAAGAGGTCGAACAGGCCGCCCGCGCAGCCGCTGCCCATGACTTCATCATGGATCTGCCACAGGGCTATGATAGCTTTGTCGGAGAACGTGGCGTGATGCTCTCGGGGGGGCAGAGACAGCGAATCGCCATTGCTCGGGCGATCTTGCGCGATGCGCCGGTGCTGCTGCTGGACGAGGCCACCAGCGCGCTGGATGCCGAAAGTGAACGCGCGGTACAAGCGGCCGTGGACAAGCTTAGCGCGGGACGTACGACATTGATCGTGGCGCACCGTCTGGCAACCGTGAAAAAAGCCGATCGCATTGTGGTTCTGGATCAGGGCCGCATCGTTGCCACCGGTCCCCATGACCAGCTGGTTGCCGAGGGCGGTCTCTATGCGCGGTTGGCGCGGTTGCAGTTCACCGACGGGATCGCTGCCGAATAAGACAACTTGGGTGTTCGCGACCCGGCAGCGGCTTGCGAACACAACGTTTTCCGCCCATCCTGACCTCAATGAAGATGCCCCGAAATGGGTATGAGAGGAAGGGGAGCACGCGATGTCATTTGCAAACCGGGCAGATCGCGATGCGATTGAGAATGAAATGCCATGGTCGAGACGTGATGTGCCGGTTACGCTTCACCAAATGCTGTCGCGCACCGCGCGCAACTTTCCCGAGTACAATGCCACCAGTTTCCAGCTTCTGTCCGGGCCCCAGGACAAGGCTGAGACACTGACCTGGCGCGATCTTCTCGCCCGCGTCAATCAGGCTGCCAACCTATTCCGCTCGCTCGGCGTGGGTGAAAAGGATGTGGTGGCTTGCGTGCTGCCCAATTGCAGCGAAGCCGGTATAACCATTCTCGCCGGCGCAGTTGCCGGAATCGTGAATCCGATCAATCCGCTTCTGGACCAAGAACAGATTGCATCGATCCTGCGCGAGACCGGCGCGAAAGTCGTGGTCACCTTGAAAGCTTTCCCCAAGACGGATGTGGCACAAAAGACCGCCGCGGCGATTGCTGGTGCACCCGGGGTCAAGACCGTGCTTGAGGTTGATCTCAACCGCTATCTCACGCCGCCCAAGTCCTGGCTGGTGCCGCTGATCCGCCCCAAGCTGCAAAGGGCGACAGCGTCATACAAGGATTTCAACGCCGAACTCGCCCGTCAGCCGACGGAATTGACCTTCGCAGATGAAGCCCAGGATCGGGTCGCATTTCATTTCCACACCGGCGGTACAACCGGGATGCCCAAGGTGGCACAGCATACCTATGGCGGTGTGATCTATAACGCGTGGATCGGCGGCGAGTTACTGCTGTCAGCCGAGGACAACATCATGTGCCCGCTGCCTTTGTTTCATGTCTTCGCGTGCCATGTGATCTTTATGGCAGCGGTCTATTGCGGGGCGCATGTGGTGTTTCCGACCCCTGCAGGCTATCGCGGCGACGGCGTGTTCGACAATTTCTGGAAGCTTAACGAGCGCTGGAAGATCAGCTTTATCATCACGGTACCGACGGCCATCGCCGCCAGCATGCAGCGCCCGGTTGATGCCGACCTATCGACAGTGAAAAAGGCCTTTTCCGGCTCGGCTCCGCTGCCGCTGGAACTCTTCAAACGCTTTGAAAAGGCCTCGGGTGTCACGATTATCGAGGGCTATGGTCTGACCGAGGCGACTTGCCTTGTCGCCTGTAATCCGGTCGAGGGCGTGAAGAAGATCGGCTCGGTCGGCATTCCGTTCCCCTATACAGATGTGAAAATTATCAAATCGACAGAAACCGGCCCCGTCGAGGCCGATGTGGATCAGATCGGTGAAATCTGCCTGACCAATCCCGGTGTAAATTCCGGCAGCGTCTACACTGAAGCCGAGAAGAACCGCGATCTTTTCCATGACGGCATTTATCTGCGCACGGGAGATCTGGGCCGGATCGACCCTGACGGCTATCTCTGGATTACCGGTCGGGCCAAGGATCTCATCATTCGCGGCGGCCACAATATCGACCCTGCCGAGATCGAAGAGGCGCTTTTACAACATGAGGCGGTGGCCTTTGCTGGCGCGATCGGCCAGCCCGACGCCCATTCCGGCGAATTGCCCTGCGCCTATGTCGAACTGGTCCACGGTGCCGTGGTCACTCCCGGCGACCTGATGGAACATTGCAAGGCCCATGTTCATGAGCGGGCGGCGCAACCGAAACATGTGGAGATCATGGCAGAGCTGCCCAAGACAGCTGTCGGCAAGGTCTTTAAACCCGCGCTGCGCAAACTGGCAATCACCCGCGTCTATAACGACGCTTTGGAGACTGCGGGGCTGGCGGCGCGCGTGGTTTCGGTCATCGACGACAAGAAGCGCGGGCTGGTCGCGCAATTGCGCCGCAATGGATCGGACGAGGGGGCGGTCGCCCAGGCGTTGAGTGACTTCACCCGACCCTGGGATTGGGAAGCCTGAACGCCGTTCGGGCGAGAGGCGCGGAAACTAAAAAGTCGCGTTTCTTTCTGGTTCAAAATACCCCCGCCGGAGGCATCGAAGCTCTCACCCTCAAAGAGATTTTGAGCCTCCGTTGGGGATATTTCGGGCAAGAAGAACCGTTTTCAGTTTCCGGCGCTGGTCATCCGGCGTGTTTCGATCACCTCTTCCAGCCAGCCCAATTTCATCTCGGGGACCGAAGACAACAGCAGGTCGGTATAGTCGTCGAAGGGCGGCGACAGGACGGTAGATTTGGCACCGTAGCGTTGTACGCGACCCTGATACATCACCGCGATGGAATCTGCGATGGCGCGCACCGTGGCGATATCATGGGTAATGAAAAGATAGGCGACGTCCTCTCTTTTCTGGAGATTCAGAAGCAGTTTCAGGATGCCGTCCGCGACCAGTGGGTCAAGCGCGCTGGTCACTTCGTCGCAAATGATGAGCTTGGGTTTGGCCGCCAGCGCCCGAGCGATGCAGACACGTTGTTTCTGACCGCCGGAAAGCTCTGCGGGATAGCGGTCAAGAAACCCATCTCCCATTTCGATCTCGTCGAGAAGTTCTTTGACCCGTTTCTTCTTTTCGGCGCCTTTCAGGCCGAAATAGAACTCGAGCGGGCGACCGATGATCGTGCCGACCGTATGGCGCGGGTTCATCGCCACATCAGCCATCTGATAAATCATTTGCAATTCGCGCAGATCCTCGCGCGTCCGACCGGCGAGCGTCGGCGACAGGGTGCGCCCCGAAAATTCGATCATCCCGTCACGGGGTGGTAAGAGGCCCGTAATCACCCGCGCCAGCGTGGATTTTCCCGACCCGCTTTCGCCAACCACAGCCAGTGTCTGACCAGGATGCACATCCACGCTGACATCGTGTAAAACGTCGAAATTGGTGCCGCGATAGCGCGCGGTGACATTTTGAACGCTGAGCAGCGGCTCATTGGTGGGGGGCTTTTCCTCGTGGCTTATGGAGCGGACCGAGACCAGCGCACGAGTGTATTCCTCTTGTGGCGCGTTGATGATCTGTTCGGTGCTGCCGTATTCTACCTTCTCGCCCATGCGCAGAACCATGATATCATCGGCCACTTGCGCCACCACGGCCAGATCGTGGGTGATATAGATCGCGGCCACGCCGGTATCGGCAATCGCCTCCTTGATTGCTTTCAGCACGTCGATCTGAGTGGTCACGTCCAGTGCTGTGGTGGGTTCGTCGAACACCACCAGATCGGGCTGTGGGCACAGCGCCATCGCGGTCATCGCCCGTTGCAACTGGCCGCCCGACACTTGGTGCGGATAGCGCTCGCCGATGGTTTCAGGATCGGGCAAGCCCAGCTTGTCGAACAGGGAAACAGCGCGCTTTTCAGCCTCGGAGCGGGAGAATTTGCCATGGCGGACCGAGGCTTCGATCACCTGTTCCATGATCTTCTTGGCCGGATTGAACGAAGCCGCCGCAGATTGCGAGACATAGGTTACCTCGGAACCGCGCAGGCGGCGCAGTTCGCGGGGGCTACCAGACAGGATGTCGCGCCCATTAATCCAAACTTCACCGCCAGAAATTTCGACGCCGCCGCGGCCATAGCCCATCGCAGCCAGACCAATGGTTGATTTACCTGCTCCGCTTTCACCGATCAGGCCCAAGACCTTGCCCTTTTCAAGATCTAAGGAAACGCCATGGACGATTTCGATCCATTTCGGCGGCTCGCCCGGCGGATAGGCAGTCGCGCCAATTTTTAGATCACGGACCTTCAGAAACGTGTCCTCGGTCAACCGCGGCCTCCTTTCAGGCTGGTGGTCCGGTTCAGCACCCAGTCGGCCACCAGATTGACCGAAATCGCCAGCGTTGCGATGGCGATGGCTGGGATCAGCGCGGCCGGGATACCGTAAACGATGCCGTCCTTGTTTTCCTTGACGATGCCACCCCAATCCGCCTGCGGCGGTTGTACGCCGAGGCCCAGAAATGACAGTGTCGAGACGAACAGCACTGCGAAGATGAAGCGCAGTCCCATTTCCGCTATCAGCGGCGACAGCGCGTTGGGAAGAATCTCGCGGAAGATCACCCAGATCCGCCCCTCGCCGCGCAATTTGGCGGCTTCGACAAAATCCATCACGTTGATGTCTACCGCCACAGCACGGGCCAGACGATAGACGCGGGTGGAATCCAGCAGCCCCATAACCAGGATCAGGATCGGGATCGTGACCGGCATCACCGAAAGAATCACCAGGGCAAAAATCAGTGTCGGGATCGACATGATCAGGTCGATGAAGCGGCTAAGGAACTGATCCACCCAGCCACCGATCACTGCTGCGATCAGTCCTAACACCGAGCCGGTGAGAAAACTAAGCAATGTGGCGGCTGTGGCGATGAAAATGGTCGTACGCCCACCATAGATCATCCGGCTGAGCAGGTCGCGTCCAATACTGTCAGTGCCCAGCCAGTGTCGTGACGACGATGGCTCCCACACGTCGCCGACAATCTGGGCCATCCCGTATGGGGCAAGCAGCGGCGCAAAAATGGCGGCAAGGAAATAAAGGCCGGTGAACAACAGCCCAAGCATGGCGGCAACGGGGATGTTCTTCATCAGAAATCCTCCGGGAGGAGGGGATGTGCGCTTACAGCCGGAAAGCGGTCCAGCCTGCACGCATTGATTTTAGATAATGATGGGGTCATCTTGGGTGCCTCAGCCGCGGATTGGCAAGGATGGATACGATGTCGGCGATCATGTTCAGCCCGATATAGACGGCCGCAAAGATCAAACCACAGGCTTGGACCACGGGAACATCGCGCTTACTAACGTGATCGACCAGATATTGGCCCATGCCGGGATAGACGAAAACCACCTCAACCACGACCACGCCGACCACCAGATAGGCGAGGTTCAGCATCACCACGTTGACCACGGGCGCAATCGCATTCGGGAAGGCATGTTTGCGGATCACATCGAATGTGGTCAAGCCCTTCAACTCGGCGGTTTCCACATAGGCCGATTGCATGACGTTCAGAATCGCCGCGCGGGTCATGCGCATCATGTGCGCCAGGATCACCAGTGTCAGCACCGCTGCCGGCAGGACGATTGCGTCTAGCTTTTGCCAAAAGCTCATGCTGTCATAGATGGTCGAAACCGAGGGAAACCAGCGCCACTTTACCGCGAAGAAATAGATCAGCACGTAGCCCAGAAAGAACTCGGGCAGGGAGATCGAGGCCAGCGTAAATCCGGAAATCAATTTGTCCGGCCAGCGGTCGCGGTAGCGTACGGCGAGCAGGCCGAGGAAGATCGCCAGCGGAACCGCAACAAGTGCTGCCCAGAATGCCAGAAACAGCGTATTGCCCAGCCGCGCGCCGATTTGCGTGGCAATGTCGCGCTGGTTGGACAGTGAGGAACCTAGATCGCCCTGCAATACGCCGCGGAGCCACTGGAAATAGCGCTGCCAAGCTGGATCGTTTAGCCCCATTTCTTCGCGTAGATTGGCCAGCGATTGTGGTGTTGCGGACTGTCCTAAAATGGCCTGCGCCACATCTCCGGGCAGAATTAGCGTGCCGACGAAGATCAGGATTGAAGTCGCGAAAAGCAACAACACGCCCAGCGCAATGCGCTGGGCGATAAGGATCACGACGGGATGCATTTCAGGCCATCCAGCAGAACACTGCTGCGGAATGGTTCATCATGTCGGCGTTGGGGTGGGGGCGCCAGCCGGCGATGCGCTCAGAACGCGCGTCGAGGAAGTCATTGAACATGGGCATGATCAGCCCGCCTTCGTCGCGTACGATCATACCCATCTGGTTGTAGATTTCGGTGCGCTTTTCATCATTCAGCGTGGCGCGGGCCTCAAGGAGTAGCTTATCAAACTTTTCATTGTCAAAACGGGTGTCGTTCCAGTCTGCGGAGGACAGATAGGCAGTGGAATACATCTGGTCCTGTGTCGGACGTCCGCTCCAGTAAGAGGCGCAGAACGGTTGTTTGTTCCAGACTTCGGACCAATAACCGTCTCCCGGCTCGCGCTTGAGCTCAAGTGGAATTCCAGCTTGGCGCGCGGTCTGCTGATAAAGCTGCGCCGCTTCGACCGCGCCGGGAAAGGCGACGTCCGACACGCGAAGGATAATTGGCCGACCATCGTGGCCGGATTTCTTGTAATGTTCGGCGGCCTTTTCCAGGTCGAATTCGCGCTGGGGCAGGCTGCCGTCAAACAGTGGATAGGTGGCGTTTACAGGGATGTCATTGCCGACCGTGCCATAGCCACGCAGAATCTTGTCGACCATGTCTTCGCGGTCGACCGCGTATTTCAGTGCTAGGCGCAGATCATTATTATCGAATGGGGCCGTGTCCACCATCATCACAAACACGTTCTGGCCGCGTCCTTGCGTGCGCTCAAGCACCATGCCGGGGGCGCGATCCAGCAGATCGGCCAGCTTGGGCCCAATTAGGTTGGCCATATCGACCTGCCCCGATTGCAGCGCGGAAATACGGGCGGTCGGGTCATTGATCACCAGCACTTCGGTGCTGTCAAAATGGCCGCGCGAATCGTCCCAGTAATCTTCGAAGCGCTCCATCATATGTCGCACACCGGGTTCGTTGACGACGATACGATAAGGGCCCGACATGATGCCACTGGCCGGGTTTTCAATCCCGCCGCCCGGCTGGATGCGCAGATGGGGGTCGGTCATCAGATAGGGCAGGTCGGCGTTCGGCTCGTGCAGCGTGACCTCGAACAGATCGCCCTCGGCGCGCATGGATTCGATGCCTTTCATCAGGCCCAACGCGCCTGAGGTCGCCTTTTCATCGGAATGGCGCTGCATCGTCTTCAGCACATCTTCTGCGCTTAGCGTGCTGCCGTCATGAAACTGAATCCCGTCGCGGATCTTGAAAGACCAGACCTTGGCATCGGGTGTCGAACTGATTTCTTCGGCGACGCGGGGGGTCAGCCCGCCATCGAAATCCACTTCGGCCAGAGTCTCTCCGATCTGGGCGATCACGTTATAAGGGGCTTGGCTGAGGGTCAGGGCCGGGTCCAACGAGTTCGAGCTTTCGCCACCACCAAGTCCCATTTTCAGGTGGCCGCCCTTCTGGGGGTCTTGGGCATAAGCTGCATTTGCAAGGATTCCGCTGGCGACCGAGGCAGATACCCCCAATGCCGCAGCCCGACCCATGAATTCGCGCCTGCTCATCCTGCCGCCAGTCACGTCAGCCGCATAATGGTCAATCCGCTTTTTCATACCAGTTTCCCCCTTGGTGTTTTTGTTTTCGCGCTTCTAGACGAAGCGTTACGCATTTCACACAACCTGGCAACCTTTTATCCCACCTAGCTTAATTGCGAGGCGTGCCAGCTGCGTCAAACGTCGACACTTAGCGTAACCGGACCATCGTTTACAAGCGACACTGCCATATCAGCGCCGAAACGCCCGGTTTGCACCGGTATACCAAGCCCCGCGAGAGCCTCGGCAAAGCGGTTATACAGGCGCTCGCCTTCGTCTGGAGAGGCGGCAGCGGAAAACCCGGGGCGGTTGCCGCGCGATGTGTCGGCCGCCAAAGTGAACTGGCTGATCACCAGAGCTGCGCCGCCGATATCAAGGATCGATCGGTTCATTTTTCCCTGTTCGTCGCGAAAGATACGCAGCTTGGAAACCTTCGCCGCCAGCTGTTCGGCCTGGGCGTCAGTATCTCCCTTCATCGCGCAGACCAGTAGCAAAAGACCCTCGTCGATACTGCCGATGGTTTCATTGTTCACATCGACACTGGCACGGGTCACACGTTGGATCAGGGCGCGCATCTGGAAGCCTCATTCATTGTTGTTTACTGGTTTATGGCAACGAAATAACCGACGATTCCGGCGGCAATCAGCCCCATAATCACCGCGATTGCGATCTTGATGGCGGACCAGGGCCGCTCGCCCTGAACCCGGCCGGATTCGCCGTTGACCACGAAGCGATAGGTCCGGCCGCGATATTTGTAAGCCGCCAACCAGACCGGCAATAAAACATGTTTGAACGTTACGTCGGTCACGTCGGTCTTGATATCATGGATGCGCTGGCGATCGCCGCCGATGTCGAATCGTACGTCGCGTTCTATGACGCGCGCCATATGGGCGCGCGCCTCGGCGAAGCCGTCGGAAAGGTCGACAGTATAGCCTTCGGCGTGAAATCCGGCCAGGTATTGCGGCTGGTAGGGCTGCAGTGCGCCCAGATCCCAAGGCTGCAGCGCGTCAGTATAGGCTTTCGGCAGGCTTTGCGAGGCCAGCACCAGCACATCGTCGAAAAACCGCGCGACGCGGCCTGATACGCGGTTCCAGCGCACTTTGGCCACGCGTTTTTGCACGCGCTTGCCGTCACGCATGACAGTGCGCGTGGCGTAATAGACCGTGCCGCGTTCGCCGCGATAGCGCGATTGCGTATCCGCATCGAAAGTCCAGTAGGGCACATAGATCCCCTGCATCCGCCGCCCCTTGCGGGCATATTTGCGCAACCCGTTCGGGGCGAACCACAGGCTGCCCAGCCAGTCGGTCATGGCCTTGCGGGCGCTGCGTTCGTCCACGGAAAACGGCAGAACTCCACGCGGTTTAATCTGCCTTTGCGCGCCGGTGTCTGTGACGATGGGGGTGGCGCAGAACGGGCATTCGGTGGCGTGGCTGTCGGGTGCGAATTCGATCTGCGCCCCGCAATTGGGGCAAGACAGCGCGCGGATTTCCTCAAATTCCTGTGCGGGCAGGTGATGGGCTAGGGCGGCTTCGAAATCCTGTTCTTTCAGCGCAGTGCCCAGCCATGGAGACGACGCGACAGGTTCTTCATGGCCGCAATGGTCACAGTGCAGCACATCACGGGCCGGGTCGAACCGGTAATCGGCCCCGCAGTTTTCGCAGGGAAAGCGGTGCTCGATCGGCGCGGGTGGCAGCGCTGGGCTGGCGTCGGACATTGATTTCATGCCTCCGGCGGGGATATTTTGCGCAAGAAGAAATGCTCAAGGGGCAGGTGGTGGCGGCGGTGGCATTACCGTAAATAACTGGGCAAGCTCATCGACCTCGCCCGCGCGCAGCCAGCCATCTTGCCCTGGCGTCCAGACATGGGTTTCACGGCTGAGCGAACCGTCTGCAGCCATGCGTCCAAGATCGGCCCGCGAAAATGGCCCGCGAGACTGCCCCTGTTCGGCGATGTGCCAGACCCGCTCGACCGGCGGCGGCGGTGGTGGCGTGGGCTGGGTCGGGACTGTACCCCACGGCCCCGGCTGTGCCATCTGCGCGCCCATCGCCATGCCCATACCAGCCCCCAGCCCTGCGGCCATGCCGCCACCAGCGGGATTGCGCGCGGCGGTGCTCATCGCTTCGGCGGCGGAATATTGGGTGAATTTGCCAAGGTCGCCGGCCAGCCCCATCGAGGAGCGCTTGTCCAGAGCCTCTTCGACGGCGCTTGGCAGCGAGATGTTCTCGATATAGAGTTCGGGCGTGCCGACGCCATATTCTTCCAGTGTGGGTGCGATTTGCGTCGCGATCAGCTTGCCCAGATCTGCGGTGTTGGCGGCCATGTCCAGAACCGGAATACCCGACGCGGCAATGGTGCGAGAAAACTCCTGCACGATGATATTGCGCAGTTGGAAGCTGATCTCGTCCATGGTGAATTCACCATCGGTGCCGACGATTTCCGACAGAAAACGCGCCGGATCGGTCACCCGTACCGAATAGGTGCCAAAGGCGCGGATGCGCACCGGTCCAAATTCGGGATCGCGGCAGATGATCGGGTTCTTGGTGCCCCATTTCAGATCGTTGAAACGGGTGGTATTGACGAAATAGATTTCCGATTTGAACGGGCTGCGAAACCCGTGATCCCAGTGCTGAAGTGAGGTCATCACCGGCATGTTGTTGGTTTCGAGCATGTAAAGTCCGGGGGTGAAGACATCAGCGGTCTGGCCTTCGTGTACGAAAACGGCAGCCTGACCTTCACGCACGGTCAATTTGGCGCCATATTTGATTTCATGGCCTTCACGCTGAAAGCGCCAGACCATGGTATCGCGGGTGTCATCGGTCCAGTGGATAACGTCGATGAACTGTCCCGAGAGAAAATCAAAGATACCCATCATTCAGTTCCTTTCCCATGCCGGTGTCACAGTTCCATGCCCATCAGTTCATGTGCGATGGCGAGAGCAATCGGGCGCGCCTCATCCGCGGTCATGCCTTGTTTCAGGCGGGGATCATAGAGAAGTTTCAGCAGCAATTCATCATGTCTGGTCAACAGCGCGAATTCGTTATCATCGTTGAAGATCGAAGGGCGCGCCGCCGCACTGTCATTGGGCAGTCCCAGACCCTGCGCGATCTCTTCGTGGATGCAGGAAAGGCGCACGAGATCGGGGTGTTCGGCGCGGATCAATGCGATGGCGCGCGAATAATTGTGGGGATCTTGTGCCGAGGACACCGCGACGACCATGCAATAAAACGAGCGCGGCAGATGTCGGAACAGGCCAAGTTCGACCCGGCTGATATCGGGGACAAGTTGGTTCAGACGACGCAGCAATTGCTCGTTGTCATCGTCGCCCGCCACAAAAACGTGGAAATTGCCGCCGCTGCGGACCCCGGTGATGGAATGGCCGGTGACACGGGAAAGGCGGCTGGCATATTCATTAATTGCGGCCTGATCGCGCCGCCGCTGGTCGAGCGGAACGCTGGAGCCAAACTCGGCACTGATGCGCACCGGCTGTGACCATCGGTTGAGCCCGCCGCTGGCACCTCCGGCCCGCAGCCCGCCGCCGCGGGTATATTCATCGAAAAACGCGATATTCTCGAAGTTGCGCACCAGATCCTCGGGCGAAAACGGCGTGTCCGGCCCTCCGCCATCGGTGCGCAACAGGCCCTGAACCAGTAAATCGTCCTGAATGCGGATGTAATAGTCTTGAAGATCGCTGCTTTGAGCCGAGCGCGGGGTGACCACCGGTTGCACCGCTTTTGCCAAACCGCCGGGGCGGTTGGGGGGCACCACCGAGGCCGGAGGCTGTGGCGCGGTGCAGGCGGTCAGGGTGACAGCACCTGCCGCCGACAATGTTGCGGTACAAAGCCGCAGAAAGTTACGACCCATTTCCAAAGCCACCCACCCTAACGGGGGACTGCGGTTGCCGCAGTGTCACCGGTACCGTGGTTGCGGGCCTTGGCCGATGCCAGCGTATCGCGCAGCTCGGCCTCCAGCTTTTGCAGTTCGGCTTCGGCTTGGGCGCGGCGGGCCTTGCCCTCGTCGGCGATCTGCAGGCTTTCCTCGATCGTGCCGATCAGATCGGCATTGGCCTGTTTAACCGCCTCTATATCGAACACACCGCGCTCCATTTCCTGCCGGATTATCTTGTTGCTATCGCGCAGATTGGCTGCGTTCTTCGTCAACAGTTCGTTGGTCAGGTCGCTGGCCTCGCGCACTGCACCTGCCGCTTCGGCACTGCGCTGGATAGTGACCGCTTGGGCCAGCTGGGTTTCCCAAAGCGGCACCGTGTTCACCAAGGTCGAGTTGATCTTGGTCACCAATGATTTGTCGTTTTCTTGGACCAAGCGGATACTGGGCAGCGATTGCATGGTAACCTGCCGGGTCAGTTTCAGATCATGGACCCGGCGCTCCAGATCATCGCGCGCGGCGCGCAGATCGCGCAGCTCCTGCGCCTTCATCACCTGATCGTCCTCGGCGGCCTGATCGACTTCAGCCGCTTTGACGGGGATGGTCTCGCTGTCCAACTGGTGCAGCTTTTCTTCGCCCGCGGCGATGTAAAGCGCCAGTTCGTCGTAGAATTCCAGCGTCTTTTCATACAGCA
This sequence comes from Pontibaca salina, assembly GCF_016307205.1. Taxonomy (GTDB): domain Bacteria; phylum Pseudomonadota; class Alphaproteobacteria; order Rhodobacterales; family Rhodobacteraceae; genus Pontibaca; species Pontibaca salina. The sequence continues at coordinate 21,329 of NZ_JAEIJD010000002.1, forward strand.
GGTCGAGAGATTTGATATCTTTCAGCAGCCTGTGCTCGTGTTTCAGTAAATCATCGGTAACGCTGTCGATTTGGCCTTGCACCTCTTCAAAGCGGGCAGTGAATTTGGCCAGCGGAGTCGCGCGGCCGATCAGCTTTTCCCACCACGACCGCTGGCGGCGGATGTCCAGTTCGCTGACTGAAAAGCCCCGGATCGTGGTGACGATGCCGCGCAGCGAATCGCCTGCGGGACCGACATCTTTATTGCGGACATCGGCCAGCATGGCTTGGCTGATCTGTTGTAACTCGCTCTGCGCGCGCGCGCCGAAACCGACGATGGAACCGGTGTCGCTCATGTCGATTTCGTCGATACGTCGGCGGATTTCCGCGCTCATCGAGGCATCGGCTTGTTCCAGCGACACAATTTCGGGTGATGGGTCGGACAGGGTGGCGGTGGTTACCTGCTCGACCTCGGCTGCGGTTTGCTGGGCCTTGCTGCGCACATCGTCAGACATCAATGGAAATCCTTGTTACTGGAGCGGTTGTAAATTTACTGTGGGCGCACGCCTTCACGTTTCAGGCGGTCGCGCAGCACATCGATCTCGATGGTCAGGTCACTGCGGTCCTCAAGCAGCATTTTGCGGGTCCGGGCGGCGAAATTCTGTTCCAAATCATCAAGTAGGGCAAGATAATCCTCGCGTGCCTTGGCATCGCGACTGCGCGCATAGATATTCGCAAACCGCGCTGTCGCGTCGCGTGCCCCCATCAGATATACGGTCATGTATTTACGTGCGCCGGTCAGGTCGCGGGGGTCTTCTTCAACCGTGCGGAACAGATCGCGTGCGGTAGCCTGAAAGCGCTCGACCCGAGCGCTCATCCGGCGGTCATTTGCGCGGGCGATTTCCCGGGTCATATCGGCCAGATAGGTCTCGCCCTCGTCCACCGCGCGCGAGACGCGGGATTGCTGGAAATCGTCGACGCCAGGTGCGCCCTTGCTTGTCAGCGGGTCGAGACCGAAGGCGACCAAATGCAAGGCTCCCGCGACTAGACCATAAAGCGCCGCCCCCAGTGTGCCGCCGTCGGGCTGGGCCAGAATCCCCGCCCCCACACCGAGCGCGGCCAACACCGCCGCCGCGATCTTGCGCGGAAAGGCCGGGCGGCGGGCCACTTTGCGCGCGTCATAAGCAGCTTGCGCACGCAGCCCGTCGCGCAACAGCCACGCCCCAAGGCCCAACAGTGCCGCGCCCAAAACACCAAAGCCAAGCCCGACCGGGCCTTTAAACAGCGACAGGAAGAATAGTAGGATCGGCGGAACGAACAGCAGGTTCGAGGCAAATCCGATCGGGTCGACCTGCGCGCCGTCAAAACTGTTCTTTGCTGTGGGGGCGACATCGTCGGTTTCGGGGCTGTATTTGCCGCCATAACGCTGCGCCATGGCCTAAAGCCCCCCCAGCCACCCGGTCGCCACGCCGAGCAGCAGGACGATCAGCCCTGCATAAGCGATTCTCTGAACCGTGCGTCCTGACATGATGGCCCTTTCGCTGGTTCGCTAAAGGGAATCTAGGCGATGCAGGGCGCGCTTGCCAGAGAGAAGCGACATAGGAGGCAAATCATACAGTATGGATCAGCGTTTTGGCCGTTGCGAGGGGCGGCTGCGTTTGGGCGTCGCGCCGGGTTTACCCGGTTTGGCGGTGCCGACCGGCGGTTCGGCGTTGTTATCAAGCCCAAGTTGGTCGCGCATCACGCGGCGGCGGACCTCCTCGACGGCACCGGGTTTCAGGTCGCCCAGTTGAAACGGCCCGTAAGACACCCGGATCAGTCGGTTCACCGCCAGCCCGACCTCGGCCATGGCGCGGCGCACTTCGCGGTTCTTGCCTTCGCGCACAGAGACAGTGACCCAAGCGTTCGCGCCCTGCTGGCGGTCAAGGCTGACCTCCATCGGCTGGAATTTTTCGCCATCGATCACTACGCCCTTGCGCAGCGGCGCGAAATCTTCGTCTTTCGGGCGGCCATTCACGCGCACGCGATATTTGCGCAGCCAGCCGGTGCTGGGCAGTTCCAGCTTGCGGGCAATCGCGCCGTCATTGGTCAGCAGCAGCAGCCCCTCGGAATTGATGTCCAGCCGTCCGACACTGATCACGCGGGGCATGTCTTCGGGCAGGGCATCAAACACGGTGTCGCGCCCCTTTTCGTCGCGTGCGCTGGTCACCAGGCCGGGCGGCTTGTGATAGAGCCACAGCCGTGGCGGTTCGGGTTCGGCCAGCGGTTTTCCATCGACCATGATACGGTCCGAATCGGTGACGTTCAGCGCCGGGCTGTCGATGGTTTTGCCGTTAACCTTGACGCGGCGGGCTTCGATCATGCGCTCGGCTTCGCGGCGCGAGGCGACACCGGCGCGGGCCAGAACTTTGGCGATGCGATCGCCGGGGGGAGGGGATGTACTCATGACCCTGCGATAGCGTATCAGCGCGGCTTGCGAAAGATGCAGATGCGGGGCAGATAGCGGCGATGGTATTCAAGTCGTATATGCAGGAAGCGTTGGAGCAAGCCCGTGCGGCAGGCGCACGCGGCGAGGTGCCGGTTGGGGCGGTGATCGTTGCGCCCGATGGCACCGTGGTTGCATCGGGCGGAAATCGCACCCGCGAACTGAGCGACCCAACCGCCCATGCCGAGATTGTCGCGATTCGCGCCGCCTGTGCCGCCGCCGGGTCCGAACGTCTGGTCGGCTATGATCTGTATGTCACGCTGGAGCCTTGCGCCATGTGTGCCGCCGCCATCGCCGCCGCACGTGTCGCGCGGTTGTATTACGGTGCCGGCGATCCGAAGTCGGGTGGCGTGGCGCATGGCGCGCGGGTGCTGTCGCATCCTCAGGCCCATCACCGCCCCGAAATCTATGACGGGATTTCCGCGCAAGAATCCGAAACCTTACTGCGAGAGTTTTTCCGCGACAGGCGTATCATGGACTGAAGCGCCTATGCTTTGCCCTGAGCAAGTTCGTCCAGATAGATCCGCACCGCGGTCTGCACGTGGCGAAAGCGGTCGCCGCCAAGATTCTTGCCCCCAAACCAGCGGCTCACAACGATGATATGGTTGTGCAATTCTTCGCGTTCCAGCATCCGCAAAATCACCTGACCGGCGCCGCTTTCTCCGTCGTCGTTCTTGATCGGGCCGTCATCGGTCAACAGCCCCCATGAATTATGCGTTGCTTTCGCAAATTTCTTGCGGCGTTTCAGTTGGGCAAGAAATTTCTTGGCCTCCTTGTCTGACCGGCACGGGCCGCCGGCAACGGCATATTTGGACCCGCGGTCGCTGATGATATTCTCAAGCAAAAGCATATCTATCAGCTAGCGAGACGATGACGCGGTTGCAAGGCGCCGAGGCTTGTCAAAAACTGATGGGTTTCATCACCTGCGGCTCGATAATGTTGACGTCGGGCAGGGCGGTGATCAATTCCTCGGCGGATTGGGCCAGCAGCGGGAAAGTCCGGTAATGGCTGGGAATGATCGTCTTAAAGTCAAACCAGCGTTTGGCGACATAGGCGACCTTGGCCATGTCCATTGTGAAATGTCCGCCGGCGCACAGGATGCCGATATCGGGTTTGTAATAGTCGGCAAACCATTCCATGTCGGCCATGATATCGGTGTCGCCGCTATGATAGATCATGTGCCCTTCGGCGGCGATCATATAGCCCACTTCAGAGCCGCCGGGACGCAGGCCGTCATCGGTCTGGAAGGTCGAGGAATGTTCCGCATTCACCATCGAAATCTGCACTCCGCCGACGTCGATCGTGCCGCCTTTGTTGAAGCCGATGGTTTCGATGCCTTCGGTTTCTGCCCAAAGATTCATGATATCGAACTGCCCCAGAACCGGCACATTGTGTTTTTTGGCCAGCGACAGAACGTCGCCGGAATGGTCAAAATGGGCATGGGTCAGCAGGATGTGCGTGGCCCCCTCCACGGCCGCCTCGTGCTGATCTTCCGGCAGCATCGGGTTGCCGGTCAGCCAGGGATCGATGAGGATGACCAGATTACCGGTTTCAAGGCGAAAGCCGGCATGGCCAAGCCAGATGAGCTTCATATCAAATCCTCCGAGAGTTTGTGAAACAGGTAACATAGCGGGCCGGAAATGCAACCTTGGGGTGCAAAGCTGGACCATGTCCGGCACCGAACCGAGCCAAGACTTGCGGGTCGCGCGGCAGGACGATAAATGCGCAACAACGCTAGAAGGAAAGTCTCCATGTCGATTGACCAAACCACCGCCGCACGGATTGCCAAGCTGGCCCGTATTAAGGTTGAAGAGGACGCGCTGCCGGAGCTGGCGGAAGAGTTCAATGCCATCCTCGGCTTTATCGAACAACTGAACGAGGTCGATGTCGAAGGGGTCGAGCCGATGACCTCGGTCACGCCGCAGCGGTTGAAGCAACGCGCCGATGAGGTAACGGATGGCAATCAGCAGGCGGCAATCCTCGCCAACGCGCCCGATGCGCGTGAAGGTTTCTTTGCCGTGCCGAAGGTGATGGAATGATGGACGAGCTGAACAAACTGAGTCTTGCCGAAGCGCGCGATGCATTGAAGCGCGGCGATGTCACATCGGTCGAACTGACAGAATCTTGTCTAGGTGCTATCGAAGGGTCCGGAGCGCTGAATGCGTTCGTTCACAAGACGCCCGAAATCGCGATGGAACGCGCACGTGCCGCCGATGAGCGTTTGCAGACAGGCGACGCGCCAGCGATGTGCGGCTTGCCCATCGGGATCAAGGATCTGTTCTGCACCAAAGGTGTGCCGGGGCAGGCGGGCAGCCGAATCCTGCAGGGGTTTGTGCCGGAATATGAATCCACGGTCACGCAGAACCTGGCCGATGCCGGGGCGGTGATGCTGGGCAAGCTGAACATGGACGAATTCGCTATGGGCAGCTCGAATGAAACCAGCGTCTATGGCAACGCGGTCAACCCTTGGCGGCGCTCGGGCGACGATGCGCAATTGACGCCGGGCGGGTCGTCCGGTGGGTCAGCGGCGGCAGTCGCCGCCGATCTGTGTCTTGCTGCGACCGGCACCGATACCGGCGGCTCGATCCGCCAACCGGCGGCCTTTACCGGGACCGTTGGCGTCAAGCCGACCTATGGGCGTTGCTCGCGCTGGGGGATCGTGGCATTTGCGTGCAGTCTCGATCAGGCCGGGCCGATGACGAAATCGGTGCGCGACAGTGCGATCATGCTGGGAGCGATGGCTGGTCACGACCCCAAGGACAGCACCAGTGCCGATCTGGCGGTGCCAGATTTCGAGGGGATGCTGACCGGCGACATCAAGGGCAAGACCATCGGCATCCCACGTGAGTACCGCATGGAGGGTATGCCCGCCGAGATCGAAAAGCTGTGGTCGGATGGTGCCGACATGCTGCGCGACGCGGGCGCGAAGATCGTCGATATCTCGCTGCCGCACACCAAATATGCGCTGCCCGTCTACTATGTGCTGGCTCCGGCCGAGGCGTCGTCGAATCTGGCGCGCTATGATGGAGTGCGCTATGGGCATCGGGCGAAACTGGCACAGGGCGACGGTATCAACGAGATGTATGAAAAGACGCGCGCAGAGGGGTTCGGCCACGAGGTGCAGCGCCGCGCGATGATCGGCACCTATGTGCTGAGTGCTGGGTTTTATGACGCCTATTACAACCGCGCTCGCAAGGTGCGTACCTTGATCAAGCGCGATTTTGAAACCGTGTTCGCGGATGGCGTCGATGCGATTCTGGCACCTGCGACGCCTTCGGCGGCTTTTGGTCTGGGCGAGATGAAAGACGCGGATCCGGTGCAGATGTATCTCAACGACGTGTTCACCGTGACGGTGAATCTGGCCGGGCTGCCGGGGGTTACAGTGCCGACGGGGCTTGACGGGCAGGGGCTGCCGCTGGGTCTGCAAGTGATCGGGCGGCCTTGGGAAGAGGGCGAAATGCTGAATGCCGCTTTCGCGCTGGAGCGCGCCGCTGGTTTTGTAGCCAAGCCGGAGAAATGGTGGTAATTTCACGTGCGCAACAACGATTGAAACAGGAACATTCCGATGCGTGCAGCGATTTGCGTTTTTGCCATGGCGCTTGCAGGTGCCTGTGCCCCACAAACCCCGAATGATGCGTGGTGGGGCGGCTCTGCCGACCGCGCACGCGAAAGCGAGTTGCGTGGGGAATTGGCTGGCGCGAATCGGCTGACTCGTCCCGCCGAAGTGTCTCAGCAATCACTGGATCCGGCCACAGGGGCGGCCTATGCTCCGGGTCCGGCGAACAGCGCCTCTGACATCGCAGCCCAAACCGCCGCGGCTTTGGAAGCCAGTTCCGACAAGGACGATGGCGCGGATGAGGGGCCGTCGCATATCAGCCCGCCCAACCCGATCGAAACCGGTGAGCCACTTTCCGCGATGCCCGACAATTCCTCCCCGGCTGCCGTAAATCAGTTCGGAATTTCCAGCGAAAACGATTTCGTCGCGGTGTCGGCACGGCAAAGCATTGAAAGCGACGCCGAGCGGATTGCGCGCAATCGGGCGCAATATCAGGTGGTGCAGCCTACTGAGTTGCCGCCGCGTCCGAGCGAGGGGCGGCCCAATATCGTCAGCTATGCGCTTAGCACGACTCACGCTCCCGGAACCAAGGTTTACAATCGTTCGCCGATCAAACTGGGGGCGCGGAGCGAACGCCGCTGCGCCGCCTATCCGTCACCTGATCAGGCCCAGATCGCATTTCTGGCAAAGGGCGGACCGAAACGCGACCGGCTGGGACTGGATCCGGATGGTGACGGGTTCGCTTGCGGCTGGGATCCATCGCCGTTCCGGAATTCGGTGCGGAACTAAGCAGCAATGCCACTGTGGCATCCGTCACCGAATTTTGGTCCGCGTCGCGACGGTTTAATCCCGCATTTGATCGTTCTGCATTACACAGCGATGCAATCCGCCGAGGCGGCGCTGGACCGGTTGTGCGACCCCGGCAGCGAGGTCTCGGCGCATTATCTGATCGGGCGCGACGGCAAATTGTGGCAGCTGGTGGATGAGAGCCAGCGGGCCTGGCACGCAGGTGCGGGCGAATGGGCGGGTATGGATGATATCAATTCGCGCTCAATCGGGGTGGAGTTGGACAATGCCGGAAACCATCCGTTCAGCGAGCCGCAGATAGCCACGCTGGAGGGTCTGCTGTCCGGCGTGATGGTGCGCCACAGCATTCCACCTGCCGGTGTGATCGGGCATGCGGACATGGCCCCGGGGCGCAAGCGTGATCCCGGTCCCCGGTTCGATTGGGCCCGGCTGGCACGCAAGGGGATGGCGCAGGCAATTGCGCCCATCTGCGGGGGCGTTGCGGATTGGCCGGCGTTTCGGGATCTGGCGCGACGGGCCGGGTTTACTGCCCCGACCAGCGATGGCGACCTGTTGGCGGTGGTACGCTGGCGGTTACGTCCCTGCGGACAGGGCGATCTGTGTGCGGCGGATATGGCCGCACTGGCGGGGTTCGTCGCGCAATGCCATTGACCTGCCTTGGCTTTGCGCACATATCGGACGGGCGCGGAGGGCTGGATGGCTGCTTGGGCAGGGGGAACCCGACCCGAGAGGAAAGTCCGGACTCCAAGAAGCAACGGTGCCGGGTAACGCCCGGGCGGGGCAACCCGACGGAAAGCGCCACAGAAAACAGACCGCCCCGGCAGGTCCGGGGTAAGGGTGAAACGGTGGGGTAAGAGCCCACCGCGCCTCTGGCAACAGCGGCGGCACGGCAAGCCCCACCGGGAGCAATGCCAAATAGGATCCTCGCGCGGGCCTTGCCCGCGAGCCCGCTCTGGTCGGGGGATCGGGTTGGCAGCTTGAGGCGCATGGCAACATGCGTCCCAGATGAATGGTCATCCAGGGGGCCTTGTGTCTCCAGACAAAATCCGGCTTATAGGCCCTCCGCGCAATTTTGGGTCAAATGCGGGATCCGACGGGGCAAAACGTCCTTGACTTGGGCCATCACGCGGGTACAAGCGCACCCTCAAAGAGATTTTACGAAAGGCCGCTGGTCTTTCGACGCAGGAGAGAAATCATGGCGAAGCCGACCACAATCAAGATCCGTCTGAACTCGTCGGCGGGAACAGGGCATTTTTATGTCACCAAGAAAAACGCACGTACGATGACCGAGAAAATGACCGTGCGCAAATATGACCCCGTTGTCCGTAAGCATGTCGAGTACAAAGAAGGTAAGATCAAGTAAGATAGCCTATTTTACGGATCGGCATGGGGTCGCGCGGGGCGCGGCCCTTTTTGTGTTTCCGTCGTGGAATTCGCGGGCTGTCGATCAGGGTGTGATCATACGCAGATTGGGCGTTTCCCGAAGTCGTATCATATCGTGCTCATAAATCTCGGTCATCTCGGCCACCAGCGCATCGTTCCAGCCCGAAAGGTTCAGGTCTTCCTCTACCTGATCTTCAAGCGCATAGGCGTCCAGCATATCCGCGATGGCGGTGCGTTCGCGCCCGATGTCCAGATTCGGATGTTGCTGGAGGTGGGCGCGAAATCGCTTCATGCCCCGGGCTGAGATGATCTGGCTTAAGAGATCATATGCGCCATTAATTTTCTCGTGTTCTGGCAAACCGGCCATTTCGGTAATGATTGCCGCCCAGATCAGCGGCATATCCTCATGGCACCAGACCGTGATGGCCACATCAGGGGCTGCCCGATGGATTCGGGCCATGGTTTCGGACCAGCGCAATTCGCGGGGATCGCGTCCCGCAAGACGGTTGTCCAGTTCGGTTTGGGTGATGCCCGGAAAGGTTACGGGCAGAAAACTGGCGGGATTGCGAATGGCCATGAAGATTTCGATCTGGCCCGTGGGTAGTAATTGGCGCAGCTGCGCGACCCGTTCGCCGGCCAGAGGGTATAGCTGCCCGTCCCCCAAGGCGAACCGAGCGGACCCGAAAAAATGGACATTGGACAGGATCAATCGAGCGGCCTGTTCCTCATCCAGTATGGCGTCCAGCAAAACATTCCGCGAATCAGGTGCAGCAGGGGCGTGTTTTAAGGCGTCGAAAGCCTCTCGGAACAACGTGCGATACCGGCTGGGACCAGGGACAGCGACGCCTTTCTTGCAGAAACCTTCCTTGTTGCTCAGCAGGCATTTCATCAGCCGATCCCCGTCGGTGTGATGGACACCCGGATGAAAAACGATGTGCATCTGTGCGGTTTCGACCCTGTTTGTGCAAGTGCTTGCCGGCCCTAGCCTTTGCGCGTCGCATCGTCAATGTGGAGCCTGTAGTCAGGGCTAAAGATAGGGAAACCGCGTTGGCACGTTGACGATGCTGGCCAATTTCGTGCGCAGCATCTGGAGTGATCACGCGATCTATCTGATGCGAAACTCGTCCGGGAGTTGCGCGTCAACGCGTTGAGGCTTACAGCGATGCCGTGGTGCAAGTCCGCGATATAATCGCATGCGCTGAGGTCGCGCTGAGCGCCGAACACTGGAGCGAGAATCAGCCAACCTCCCTGTTGCATTTGAAAATTTCCGCGTTCATCATGATCCGGGGAGGCGTCACATGCAGAAAACGGATGACGGCCAACACGCGCACAAGAAGCCGCCAGTTCTAGAAGTGCGCGATCTGGTCAAGAATTTCGGCGGGTTGCGCGCACTGAATCGTTGCTCTCTCAAGGTTGCCGAAGGAACGATCACCGGTTTGATCGGTCCCAATGGTGCCGGCAAGACGACTTTGTTTAACGCGATCACCGGCTTTTTCCAGCCGGATTCGGGCCGTGTGCTGACCGATGGGCAGGACATCACCAGCCTGCCCCCTCATGGCGTTTTCAATCGCGGGATTTGCCGGACTTTCCAGATCCCGCGTGAACATGGCACCATGACCGTGCTGGAAAACCTAATGCTGGTCGTGCCTGATCAGGCGGGCGAACGATTCTGGAATTGCTGGTTTCGCCCGGAACTGGTGCACAGGCAGGAACGCGAGATCCGCGACCGGGCGATGGAAGTTCTGGATTTCGTGAATCTGACGCATCTGGCTGATGAACTTGCCGGGCGGCTGTCGGGCGGACAGAAAAAGCTGTTGGAACTGGCACGCACATTGATGGCGGAGCCACGTCTGGTGCTACTGGACGAGCCTGCCGCCGGGGTGAACCGCACGCTAATGAAACGATTGTCCGAGAACATCGAATATCTGCGGCGCGAACGCGGCATCACCTTTCTGCTGATCGAACACGACATGGACCTTGTCATGCGGCTTTGCGATCCGGTCATCGTGATGAGCGAGGGCCGGCGCCTGATGGAAGGCCACCCCGAGGAGGTGCGCAATGATCCACACGTGCTCGAGGCCTATCTGGGGGGGCAGTATGGCGCTGCTTGACGTGCAATCCGTCACCGCTGGTTACGGTGACACCGAGATCCTGCGCGACGTTTCGATGCAAGTCCGCCGGGGCGAGATGGTCTCGATAATCGGCCCCAATGGCGCCGGTAAATCGACTTTGATGAAGACGATTTTCGGCCTCTTGCACCCGCGCGAGGGCAAGGTCTTTTTTGACGGTGACGATATTTCTGGGCTGCATCCTTATCAGATCGTGGAGCGCGGTATGTGTTATGTGCCGCAGGTATCAAACGTGTTTACCGAGCTGACTGTCGCGGAGAATCTCGAGATGGGCGCGTTTCTGGCCAAAAAGGGCGATATTTCCGCCCGCAAGGAGCGCATCTATGATTACTTCCCGCGCCTGAAAGAGCGGCGCAACCAGCGCGCCGGCAAGATGTCGGGGGGGGAGCGGCAAATGGTGGCGATGGGCAGCGCCCTGATGCTGGAACCGAAACTGGTGCTGATGGACGAACCGTCGGCCGGGCTGTCGCCAAAGATGGTTGGTGTGATCTTCGAGCAGATCAAGAAGATCAACGATTCCGGACCCGCCATTTTGATCGTCGAGCAGAACGCGCAGCTTTCACTGCAGATGTCCGACCGGGGCTATGTTTTGGCCAGCGGCGAAAATCGGTTCGAGGGGACCGGCGAAGAACTATTGAATGATCCCGAGGTGGGGCGGCTTTATCTGGGGGGCTGAACCGGGCGATGCGACAAAGCCGCAGGAGGAGAGGCAAGGATGAGCATGCAAGACACGCCAGACGATGCGGTTGGCCGCCGACACGATGACCGCTCGCTGCGCGAGCGCATCGGAGCTGCGCTGCGCAGTCGGGTGGCGCTTGGTGTGGCGTTGCTGCTGACGCTGGTGGTGTTCTGGATCCTTGGCCAGCGCAACGGCGCATCGCTGTCGGACCTGCTGTCGCTGACCGTCTGGGGCATCATGTTGGGCGGTATTATCTCGCTCGGTGCGATTGGGCTGACGCTGGTGTACGGCGTGCTGAAGTTCCCAAACTTTGCTCATGGCGCGCTGGTTACACTGGGCGCTTACGGCGCGTTTACCATCGCCTCATTCCTGCCGCGTGGGCCGGTGCTGTTGCCGTTTTCGTTCGGATGGGAGTTGCTCGCGGCGATGGTGTTGGCCATGCCTGCCGTATCGCTGGTGGCGCTGGTCGTCGACCGGGTACTGTTTCGCCCGCTGCGCCAGCGCGACGCATCGCTGGTGCTGCTGGCGATGGCATCGTTGGCGGCGGCATTCTTTCTGCGCAGTTCCATCTATCTGATCTGGGGTCCGGATTTTCTGTTCTACTATCCCGGACGCGCTAATCCGGCCCTGCATTTGCCGCTGGGCATCCGTATCCAAGCCGACCAGATCTTTGTTTTCGTTCTGGCGATGATCCTTGTGGCGTTGACCTGGCTCCTGTTGGAGCGCACGCGGATGGGCAAGGCGATGCGTGCCACCGCCGACAATCCGGATCTGGCACAGGTGCGCGGTATCAATACCGAGCGCGTCATCGCCTGGACCTGGGTGTTGGGGGCCAGCCTCGCTGCGGCGGGTGGCGTAATGTATGGGTTGGCCTCGCAATTGCGTCCCGAAATGGGGTTTTGGCTGTTGCTGCCCATGTTCGCCGCCGCGATCATGGGGGGCTTGGGCAATCCAGTGGGAGCGATTGTGGGCGCAGTGATCATCGGGATTGCGCAGCAGGTTTCTTCGTCATTCATCAATCCCGCCTATGGGCCGGGGGTGGCATTTGTGCTGCTGGTGATCGTGCTGGTGCTGCAACCGCAGGGGTTGTTCGGCAAGGGAGGGGATTGACATGGAGCCGGTTGATCTTGCGCGCGCGTCATTCCTGTTTCTGCCGCTGGTATTGCTGGGGCTGCTGGTGTTTCCAGGGCGACCTGTGCTGCGGTTGCTGCTGGCGGTGGTCGCGGCCGCGATTGTTGCGCTGGTGCTGCCGCTTTGGTTACCTCGTGGCATTCTCACCTATTTGGCCTCGTTTTCGACCATGGCGGGGATCTACGCTATTCTTAGCCTTGGGCTGAACAGCCAATGGGGGCTGACCGGGCACGTCAACTTTGGTGTCGCCGGTTTTTTTGCAGTGGGTGCCTTCACCTCGGCGCTGTTCACGACCAAGATGCCCGAAGGCGCGTTGGCGGCGTATTCACAGCAGGCATTCGGACTGGAATGGCCGTTTCTGGCGGGCGTTCTCATGGCGGGGATCATTGCGGCGTTTGTCGGTTTTTTGATCTCGATTCCAGTGCTGAGATTACGCACGGATTTCCTCGCCATCGCCACTTTGGGCATTGCCGAGGTGATCCGGTTCATCTTTCAGAATGAACGCTGGCTGGCTAACGGTCCGCAGCCGATGCGCGGCATCCCGCGACCACTTGACTGTCTGTTTGCGGATCCGGCCTGCTCTTGGTTGCCGGCAAGGGTCGCGAACTGGCTCGCCCCACTCAGCCCGCGCGATTATGTGTTCTTTTACCTTGTCGTGGTCGCGCTGATCGTGGCGGTGGTTTATCTGGCGCTCGAACGTATCGCCCGCTCGCCTTGGGGGCGGATGCAGCGTGCGGTGCGCGATGAAGAGAACTCTGCAGCGATGAATGGCAAGAATGTCACGTTGCGCCGCATTGAATCCTTTGTTGTAGGCAGCTTCATCATGGGGGTCGCTGGTGCGGTCTATGCCCATTATGTTGTCAGCATCGATTACAGCCACTTCAACCCGCTGTTCGCTACCTTCATCGTCTGGGTGATGCTGATGTTGGGGGGCAGCGGCAACAACAAAGGCGCAATCTTGGGGGCTTTTGCCGTCTGGGCGGTGTGGAGCGGAGCCGCATTTGTGATCGACATGGCCAGTCCCGCCTTGCGCGCGATCTCAGCTGATTTACCATCGCGCGGTGCCTATCTGCGCTGGATGCTGGTGGCAATCCTGCTGGGGGGGATCGTCCTGTTTCGGCCCCAAGGGATACTGCGCGAGCGTAAGAAGGTGTCGGATTTCCTTCCGAAAGACGAGTGAAAGAAAGGGCGCCCTAATAGGGCGCCGCTCCAGTTGCTTGCGATGGTTCGGGTTTACTCCGAGGCGATCTGCTCCGCTGGGACGATATTAATTGTCTCGTCGCCGGTTTCGGTGAATTGCCAGATCGCGACCGGGGTTTTCACGTCACCATTTTCGTCAAAATCGACCGACCCGCCAGCACCGACATAATCAATGTCTTGCCCATCCTTGATCATTTGCAGCGCCTTGGTGATCTCTGCTTGGCTGCCGCCGATGATCGTTTCGCCGGGGGCATTGGCGATCGGGCGCAGTCGGTCGGCCAGTTCGCGCCCGGTAATCTCGGCCGGGTCGGTGATGCCATCGGCAATCGCCTTGGCCAGCGCCAGACCGATCACCATGCCTGCGTCATAAGTGGTTTCGCTGAAGGGAGGAATACGGTCATGTCCATATGCGGCCTTGTAGGCTTCAGCGAAACTTTTGTAGCTTTCCGATTCCGGGTCGGCAGAGGGCACGGTGCCGAGTTTGCCAACCAGATCTGCCCCGCCGACTGCATCTAGCACCTCGCTAGAGCGGTTGGCATCGGTAAACTGCCAATTGGTATAGTCAAAGATATCGCGGCTTTCTTTCAGGATTGCCGCAGTATGAGCGGGGTAGGTCGGCAAGATCAAGATATCCGGATTATCCTTGAGCGCGGCCGACAGTTGTGAGCGATAGGTCGGCTGGACCTCTTCGGGATGTGCGACCTCGGCCAGAACCGTGCCGCCGCGCTTCTCAAAAGCTGCGGTAAACGCGTTCGATAGACCCTGACCATATGGATTGTTGATATAAATCGTAGCTGCTGTTGAAAATTTGTAGTCATCAATAAGGTTGCCCGCCGCTAGGTCAGCTGCAACCACGCCTTGCAGGGCATCCGAGGGACTGGTCCGGAAAAGCAGATCAGCCTCGGCATCTTCGGGCAGGATCGAAACCAGCGGCGATGTCGTACCGTTACCGACCTGAAGCACACCTGAGGGAATGGTAACCGATGTTGCAATCGCGACGGTGACGCCACTGGACCATGCGGCGATGACCGCCGGCACGCCGTCTGCCTCGACCAGCTTGCGCGCCGCCTCAATTGCGGGGGTCGGCAAGGTGTTGGAGTCTTCCGCGATCAGCCGGGAAACGATGGGGCCGCCAAAAACCTCTTCTGCGGCAACATTGATCTGATCGAGCGCCAGCTTGGCCGCATCGCGGTAGAATACGCCATACTCGGCACCGGAGCCGGTAAACGCCACGACCTGACCGATCGGGACTTCGGGCGGCGCTTCCTGCGCCCAGGTTGATGCGGCGAAGGACGCGCTAAGCGTCACTAGGCCTGCCGTCAAGCCAACAGAGTTCATAAACCTGCGGCGATGGGGATTATTTAATTGTTTTTTTGACATGTATTCCTCCTGTTGCCATGCGCAGGGTGGTGGGTTGTTCCGACCGTTTCCTGCTACGATAACAAGGGAAGGGTAGCATAGGGTGCCGATTTGCCCCAAATGATCTTTTTCGGGAGAAAGCCAGAGGATTCCGGGAGGCCACGTGGGAAACTTGCCGACATTGCGGTAATGGTTTAAAAGAGGGGCTCGGCCTTGATAGGCTGCATTCTATACTTTGATATGCAGTAGGCGCATCGCGTGAAAATGCGCCGCATCGGCCATAACCCAAACCCCAAACCCGTTTCGCCTGAGTACAGGTTGAAGAATCGTCGGGGGAACCTGCATCAAGGAAGACAAGCATGAAAGAAATAATCGTCATGGGTGACGCGGAACAAGGCGCGATAAAACAGGCCGAAAACTGCCTGGTTGACGCTGAAGCGATGTTGCTGATGGCGGATAATCACAAGGGCTATGGCATGCCGGTCGGCGGTGTAGCCGTCTATAAAGATAAAATTCCTCCGGCCGGTGTGGGCTTTGATATTGCGTGCGGGAACAAGGCCGTCAAGACCGACATTAAGGTTGGCGATATCAAGCGCAGACTGGAACCTTTGGCCGAAACCATCTTTGATACACTGGCTTTCGGAGTCGGTGAGGATAACAAGATCAGGGTCGAGCATGCGCTCTTTGACGATCCGGTATGGAATGAAGTTCCATTTTTAAAAGATACACCCCGATTGAAGCGAACCGCTCGCGCGCAATTGGGATCGATCGGCGCGGGAAATCATTATGTCGATGTCTTTGCCGATGAAAATGACGATATTTGGGTCGGTGCGCATTTCGGATCGCGTAATCTGGGTCACAGTATCGCCTCGCATTTCATGAAACAAGCCGGGGATAATCTGAATATTATGGATCAAACTCCCCATACACTTGATGTGAACTCGCAGCTTGGCCAAGACTATATCGCCTGCATGAAATTGGCGGGACAATATGCCTATGCCGGTCGCGACTGGGTTTGTGAAACCGTGGTGGACATTTTAGGCGGGAGAATCACGGACGAGGTCCACAATCACCACAACTATGCCTGGCTGGAAACGCATGATAACGAAGAATATTGGGTTGTGCGAAAGGGAGCCACTCCGGCCTTTCCCGATCAGCGCGGGTTTGTCGGTGCCTCAATGGGCGATGATTCCGTCATTCTGACAGGTGTGGACAACGAAGCATCGCGCAGGTTGTTCTACTCGACCATTCATGGGGCCGGGCGCGTCATGTCACGCACACAGGCGGCAGGTCGAAGGCGTAGGGTCCGCAGCCAAAGAAAAAGGTCGGACGGAACGACATATAGATTTAATGAATGGGTACATGAGGGCGGCCGCGTGGATTTCGACGCGGTACAGGACAGGCTAATAAACGAAGGGATCGTCCTGCGGGGGGGCGGCGCGGATGAGGCACCAGAAGTTTACAAGAATTTGTCCGAAGTTCTTGAGGCACATGCGGGAACCGTGAAGGTTCTTCACAGATTGCGCCCGTTGATCGTATGTATGGCGGATTAATCAGCGACTTGCGTAAGCGGCTATGAAATGGCGTGTCGCCCGAAATATGGACGACACGCGTAGAGGTCGGAGTTTATCGCTGACGCGGTGACGTCAGAGACTGATCGGCTTCATACGTTTCGATTTCGCGAATATAGTGCGGAATTTGCCCGCGCGTGATGCCAATATCGGACAGCAGATGGTCGTCAAAGCTTTGCAGAGTGGCAATCGCGCGGCGCCGTTGCCAGTTGGCGAATCCTCTGGCGAAGACGCGGCGTAGACGGCGAAATAGGCCGGGCATTGCTGGCGCAAAGATTTGCGGGTGCAACTGACCTTGCCACTGCGGTTGTGTATGTACAGTCATGTTTTTGTCTCCTCATGTCAGAAATCAGGTGCTTTTGATCCGGTGGCGCTGCGGTAATACGGTGACAGCGACGCCGGAAAACGCTGTGTGGCGATTTCGGAGAATCCGTTGGGATTGCCTTGTTGCCAGTTTGTGCGGCGAAGGTCGCACGCACGATTGATCGGTAATTGATCAAGAAGACCCCGAGGCCGACAGGGGTGTAGACGATCCCTGTCGCCCGGGGTTACATGCGGGTCAGTAGTGACCCCGCATGGTGCATAAATTTCCTATACAAACTGAACACGAGCATACCCTTCATATGGTCTCAATGGCTCTGAATTTCAATCCCTTGAGGCTGCTCTTTTTAGGTGGAATCGGCATGAAAACGCCTGTTTTAGCGGGCGATTGTCGCGTCGACGCTGCGGTCACCCGTTCGGGTTCGGAGGCTAGTTGACTAAAATGGTAGGGATCTTTATGGTGGCCCTATGATGGTTCACCAATATTACTTCCGTTTTCGATTGCTGACCCGCCTCTGACCCCGGGGGGTGGCGTCAGAACGCCTGTGTCGCCTTCCGGGGCTTCCTGATAATCCTGATGCGGAAAATAACCTTAAGGTTGTTTGGGAGGTGGCATGACCATCAAGGGCCAGTCGACAAACTCAGGCTTTATCCTGCGTGATAAGATCAACTTTAGCGCTTGGACTTATAGGGCGCTCTCTCGCGATCTTGTGTCGTTCGACTCACATATGACCTATGTGGTTCAGTAGGTGTGCTGCGCGCGGCTGGTGCGGGCCGACACCGGCCTCGAAGACATCCCTGTAGCCTCTTTGTTTGGGATTACATTGATCGGACTAGGCGAACTCTAATTGTTTCGCCTGCCGTTCACCGCTGGTCTGATCTTCGAACTGGTGCTTTTTGTTGCGCCGGTCTTGGAAAGTTGAGTCACAATCCCGTGGGGATCACCCTGCGACTATGGATTTCTCTACAGGACCACCTTTTTGTGTATACGTAGTAGAAGCTCTGTTTTCCGCGGTTCTATTACTTTCAACGCTGACACTGCTGTATGGAGTTGTACCGTGTCTTATGCATTATTTCGCGTCATCTGTGCTGGTTGCGCTGCGATCCTGCCCCGAGCCGCTCGTGTGCGCTGTCCTCACTGTCATCATCCGATCACCCCGCGACGCCGAGTTCTATCGCGTCGTCCAATTATTAGGCATGTTGCATGAGCGCAAAACAAAATCTTAGACGTCTTGTCTGGCCGGTCGTTCTGATGATCGTTGCGGTCGGGCTGCTGATTAACCGGACAGCGCTCGCTGGGCTGTTTGAAAATGGCGACCTGGTGATCCTTGCGATCACTGCATTGTCATATTTCTCAGCCGCGTGGCTGCTCAGTCGTATTGTGGCACTGGTTCTTGACCAGAACCCGATCCGCAAGCGGCGCTACCCGCGCCTATTGAAGGATCTGATCGCCGTTATTCTGTTTTTCGTGGCTTTTGCCGCGACAGGCGCGTTGTTTATGGGGCAGGGCGCCGTGGGAGCCTTGGCGGGTTCGGGTCTGGTTATCGCGATGCTGGGCTTCGCGATCCGAAACGTGGTGGCCGACACGTTGTCGGGAATCGCGCTGGGCATCGAAGGGCCGTTCCGTATCGGCGACTGGATCGACATCGACGGGCTGGCCCGTGGCAAGGTGATCGAGATCGGTTGGCGTACAACCCGAATTCTGACCCGCGATTCCGCCTATACGATCCTGCCGAACAGCCAAATTGCGCGCCAACGCATCATCAACTATTCCGCTCCCAAGCCGCAATACCGGGCCCAGATCGCGATTACGCTGGACCACACATTGCCAATTTCAACGGCACGTGAGTTGATGCTGGAAGCGGTGAAAAAGGCCAAGCTGATCCAGCAGGATCCATCGCCCGATGTGCGTGTTCGCTCCTATGACGAAGGCGGTATCACCTATTCCGTGCGCTACTGGCTGTCCCGGTTTGAGCGCGACGTCGACTGCCGCGATGAGGTATACAGCCTGATCGACGATGCCTTGCGTCAGGCGGGCAGTATCGTACCGCATCGCCGGATTGAACTGGTGCGCAGCGGCGCGCGCGGCAGTTCTGTAATGAAAGATGACTTCGACTGATTGCGCGTCAGCGCGATGGCGTATCATTACGGCCGCAGACCATCAGGCCGGGTGATGGCGCCAATCGTCGGGGTGTGGCAACTGCTCGAAAGTGTGTTCAGGGGGTGGGCTGGATAGGGTCCACTCCAGCGTATCGGCGTATTCGTTCCAGTAATTCGCGCGGATTTCTCGTTTGCCCGCCAGCAGCGTATAGGTCACGATGCCGATAAAGAGCAGGAACGATGCGAACGACAGTAGCGCACCCCAGCTTGAGATGTGGTTCCACAGTGCGAAGCCTTCGGGATAGTCGATGTAGCGACGTGGCATGCCCTGTCGGCCCAGAAAATGCTGTGGAAAAAAGGTCAGGTTGACCCCGATGAAGAACAGCCAAAAATGCAGCTTGCCCGCCCATTCGGGATATTGTCGGCCAGAGATCTTGGCCATCCAGTAATAAAGCCCAGCGAACAGAGCGAATATGGCACCAAGGCTCATCACGTAATGGAAATGGGCCACCACATAATAGGTGTCGTGATAATATCGGTCTATGGATGCCTGCGCGACGCTTACGCCGGTCACACCTCCGATCGTAAACAGGAAGATGAACCCGGTCGCAAATAGCATTGGCGTCTTGAACTGGATCGAGCCACCCCACATGGTGGCAAGCCATGAGAAGATCTTGATACCGGTGGGCACCGCGATCGTCACCGATGCGATCTGGAAAAAGCTCTGTTGCGGGATCGACATGCCAACAGTGAACATGTGATGCGCCCACACCGCGAACCCAAGAAAGGCAATCGCGATCAGCGCCCAGACCATTCCCAAATAGCCAAAGATCGGTTTTCTTGAGAATGTGGCAATCACGTGGCTAACGATGCCAAATCCTGGAAGGACGACGATATAAACCTCGGGATGCCCAAAAAACCAGAACAGATGCTGATAAAGGACCGGATCGCCGCCCTCGGCAGGCGTGAAAAACCCAAACCCGAAATTGCGGTCCATGAGCAACATGGTGACGGCACCAGCCAAGGCAGGGACGGCCATAAGCAGCATCCACGCCGTGACAAAGACCGACCAGGCAAACAGCGGTACCTTGAACAGTGTCATTCCCGGTGCGCGCATGTTCAGGAACGTGGTGATCATGTTGATCGCCCCAAGTATCGAACTCGCACCCGATAGGTGCACAGCGAAAATCGCCATATCCATTGACATGCTATCATCATGTACGGAAAGCGGGGCGTAGAGGGTCCAGCCCACGCCCGCGCCGTGCGATCCGTCACCGCCCGGTACGAAAAACGACATGACCGCCATCGATGTTCCCGCGACAAACAGCCAGTAGCTGAGGTTATTGAGCCGTGGAAACGCCATATCCGGCGCGCCGATCATCAGCGGCAGAAAGTAATTTCCAAGACCGCCAAACAGCGCCGGGATGATCACGAAGAACATCATCAGCAGGCCGTGATAGGTGACAAGGATGTTGTAGAGATGGCTATCCGGGGTGCAAGCCGTGGCTAGAATCCAAAAGCGCAGCCCCTCGGTGCAGAAAAATTGCACGCCGGGGTCCATCAACTCAAGCCGCATCAGCACGGAGAGTGCTGCCGCGATCAACCCGACGAAGGCCGCCGTAAACAGATAGAGGATGCCGATATCCTTGTGGTTCGTCGACATGAACCAGCGGGTGAAGAAATCGCGCCCTCTAGCGCTATGACCTAGTGTGGCCTCGCTCATCGGTCTTCTCCTCGAACGGTGACAAGACGGCGTCGGGATGGACGACCTTGACCCGGCGCGCGGAGTCTAACAGGTATTTTCAACGCAGATTACATGCCCTATAATAGGCTTTGTCAATATAGACTGAAGGAACGTTCATGCGCTTGGCGGCTTTTACCGATTATGGACTGCGGATTCTCATGCGATTGGCGGATGCGCCCGAGCGGCGGTTTAGTACTGCTGAACTGGCCACTCAATTCAGAGTATCTCAGCATCACTTGACCAAGGTGGTACAGGATCTGGCACGCGGTGGGTTCATTACCACCCAGCGCGGCAGCGGCGGCGGCATCTCGCTGGCACGTGACAGCGATACCATCCGCTTGGGCGAAGTCGTGCGGTATCTTGAGCGGCGTTTCGCACTGGTCGAGTGTTTCCAAACGGATGGTGGTGAATGTGTGCTTGAACCGCGCTGTCGGCTGAAGGCGCGGTTGGCCTCGGCGCGTGAAGCTTTCTTTAAGGATCTTGACCGAAGCACCATCGCCGACTGTACTTGGCGCGACGGTGCCGCTGCCTGACGGAGCGCAGAAAAGGGGCGATCCCAATGACCCGGATAGAAATCGCCGAGGACGTGATCGTGATCGATGCGCAGGCTGTGGCCAGCGGACTGCAGATCGATGCCGCAGCGCTTAAACAGGGCATGCGCGATGGCTCAATCACCAGCCGTTGCGAGCGCGGCGAGGGCGAAGACGCGGGCCGGGTCCGGGTCACCTTCTTTTCGCCTGCGCGCCGAATGCGGATCACGGCAGATGACGCAGGCAATATACTCACTTGCAGTTCGGTAGGTTACACAAGGCGACCGTCTTAGCTGGGGCTGTCATGGATCAGGCGGTGTCCAATCCGGGGGTGAAACATTGCGTCGACGCATTCTCAGAGCGAGACCCAGCCCGACACCGACGCCGATGGCAACGGTCAGATCGGCAAACACGGTGAGCACCAGCGTTAGACCCAGGAGCACACGATCCGAAGGACGGGCGCGCAGATAGCCGCGCCATTTTTTTGGCTCGCTCATGTTCCAAGCAGTCAGGATAAGCAGCCCCGATAAGGCGGGCATTGCCAGATAGCCGGCCAGATCGGAGGCCAGTATCATGATCAGCAGGATTACCAGAGCGTGAATCAGCCCGGCCATCGGCGTTAGGCCGCCTGCGCGCACATTGGTGGCTGTGCGCGCGATGGCTCCGGTGGCGGGCAAGCCGCCGAACAGCGACGATCCGATATTGGCGACTCCCTGTGCCAGAACTTCGGCATTGGGGCGGTGGCTGCCGACGATCATGCGATCGGCCACCATCGCTGACAGTAGCGATTCCACGCCTGCCAGAAAGGCGATGATGAACGCCGATGGCAAAAGAGCGATAATCCGCGTCAGCGAAAGGTCGGGCAGCGCGGGGCTTGGCAGGGTATTGGGCAGGGCACCAAACCGGCTGAAGATTGTATCCACCGGGAGCCCGGCCACCGCCACTATGCAAGACGTCACTGCGACCGCAACGATGAGGCCCGGGAACCGCGGCGCCAGCCGGCGAAATCCAACGATCAATACCATCGTACCCAAGCCGATGGCGGTCGCGGCCAAGCCCCATGTGGAATATGAGGCCCTCAGGCTGGCTAGCGTTTCGAGAAAGTTCGCCGGCTGCTGCGCAAAGGTGACGCCGAACAGATCTTTGATCTGACTGGTGGCAATGATCACTGCGATGCCGATGGTGAACCCGTTGACCACAGGTTCGGGGACGTACTCAACCAAATTGCCTGCTCGCAGCCACCCCGCCACGATCAGGATCACTCCGGCCATGAAGGTCGCCAAAACCAAACCATCGTAGCCATGTTGCGCGATAATACCAAAGACGATGACGATGAACGCCCCCGTCGGCCCGCCGATCTGCACACGGCTGCCGCCCAGCAGCGAAATCAGGAACCCGCCGACAATTGCCGTGACCAACCCATCAGCCGGTTCGGCCCCGGACGCGATAGCAATCGCCAGACTAAGCGGCAATGCCACCATGGCCACCGTCAGGCCGGCAAGAAGATCGGCCAAGAATAGCTGCAGGGTGTAAGTTCGCAGGGTGGTGATCAATTTTGGTTTCATGGCCTCAACTTAGCCATTTCGGCGGGAAGCCCGCAATGGATCACTTTGCTGCATGTTGTCAGGTTAACCGAGCGACGGAACTCCGTCGGGCAGGCGTTCGAACATTGCCATTTCCAGACTTCTGGCGATCCGCTCGGCGCGGATCTTCAGATAAGCTGCGGCTTCCGGCGTGGGCGCAGTATCGTTCAGCGTGTCGCGGAACAGACCAAGCCAGCGCCCGAAATCACTACGCTCGACACCGACGAGCTTTTGGTGGGCAGGCACAGGCTTACCGGAATAGAGCCCCGCATTCAGCGCGACCGAGGCCCAAAAGGCTTTCATCTGCTCCAGATGTGCGGCCCAATCATCGCCGATTTCACCGATAAAAATCGGCCCCAATCGGGCGTCAGCGCGCACACGGGAATAGAATTCATCGACCAGAAACGAAAGATAGGCCTCGTCAATGCCCTTTGCTGCCGCTGCTGCGCGGATCTGGGTCCGTTTCTTGGCGCTATGGCCATGAGCTATTGCGAATTTATTGTCCGTCACAGATTTCTCCGAACCCCTGCAGGGCCGCCGTACCATTGTGCTCACAAGCGACGGATGCGGCAGCTCGATCGCCTCGCAGGCGCATTGTTACATCGCCTGACAGGATGGTTATCCTACGGCTACAATTGTAAGTGGCTCAATTGGTATTGTAAATGCCCCATTGGGCCGGGCGTTGTCAGCGGGCCGATGTTTCGCTGAAACCAGCGCTTGGGCCAGTTTGCGCTTTCCATTTGCGGATCCGTTGGCCACCTTGGCGCGATATTGAATCAAAAACTTGGCGCGGGGGAAACCTCGCCTACCTACTTCAGTTAGCCAACAGACAGGAGTATTTCCAATGACCGCCACCAGATTCATCACTGCAATCGGGCTTACGCTCGGGGTTGCGTCGATGGCGCAGGCCGATATTACAGTGTCCTCGAAGATCGATACCGAAGGCGGCTTGCTGGGCAATGTGATTGCGCTTGCGCTGGAAGGTGCCGGGTTGCCGGTGGTGCGCCGTCTGCAACTGGGCGGTACACAGGTGGTGCGCGAGGCGCTGCTGGCCGATCAGATCGACATCTATCCGGAATATACCGGCAATGCCGCGTATTTCTTCAACGAGGCCGACAGCGACGCTTGGAAAGATGCCGATGCGGGCTATGCGCGGGCCAAGGAGTTGGATGCAGAGGAGAATAATATCGTCTGGCTGCAACCGGCCCCGGCCAACAATACGTGGGCAATTGCCGTGACCGGCCCCGTGGCAGAGGAGAATGACCTCGCCACGATGAGCGATTTTGGCAAATGGGTATCGGGTGGCGGCGAGGTCAAGCTGGCGGCCTCGACCGAATTCGTCTCTTCCCCGGCGGTGCTTCCGGCAATGCAGGAAACCTATGGCTTCGAACTGGGGCAGGATCAGACCGTGATCTTGTCGGGCGGCGATACCGCAGCAACGATCCAAGCGGCGGCGCGAGGCACCTCTGGCGTCAATGCGGCGATGGTCTATGGCACCGATGGCGGGGTCGGTGCGACCGGACTGGTGGTGATGGATGACGATAAGGGCGTGCAGCCGGTTTATGAGCCGGCTCCCATCGTGCGCGCCGAAGTGCTGGAAGAATATCCTTCGATCGCTGACGTTCTGAACCCGATTTTCGAGACACTTGACATGACCACGTTGCAAAAACTGAACGGTCGCATTCAGGTCGGCGGCGAAGGGGCCGAATCCGTCGCGCGCGATTATCTGACGCAGATCGGCGTGTTCGACTGACCCAGAGGCGGTTTTGATGGCTGCATCGGATGTCTCGCCTGCTGCAGGTCTGACGGTTTCGCCCCCCGGTGTGTTGTTTGCGCTATTGGGAGCGGCCTCGCTTTGGCTGCCGTTCCTCACGCTGCGCGCGAACCGCATCGTTGCGGGCGAAGGCGCGGCACCGTGGGAGGTTGCCGACCCAATCGCCAGCACCGCTGCGCTGATCGCGATCGCGGCGGGGCTGACCCTTGGCCTGTTACCATCGCGCCCGTGGGTGCGCTTTGCCGGCAGTCTGATCGGCCTTGCCGGATTGGTCGTATTGCTGGCCCTTGGTGCAGCAACTTTGCTGAAGGGGGCCGACAATCTCGCACGGGTCTCGCCCGCCGCCGGGTTTTGGTGCTTGCTTGCGGTTATCATGCTGCTGATGGCAGATGCGATTGGCGGTCTGCGCCCCGGCCCACGGCTGCGGTTTGCGCTGCTCGCCGTGGTGCTGGCGGGGTTGGCGGTGCTGCTATGGTCGGGCGCGTTGAATGATCTGTCGCCGATGCAGGAATATCGCACCCGCGCCGCAGCGTTCCGCACCGCGACATGGCGGCATGTGGCGCTCGCGCTCGGCTCGCTGGGGGTCGCTGCCGCGATCGGCTTTCCGCTGGGTATTCTGGCATTCCGCAGGGACCGCGTGCGTGCGGTTACGCTGCCGGTGCTCAGCTTTATGCAAACAATTCCGTCGCTCGCGATGTTTGGCATCATGATCCCGATCTTGGGCTGGGTCGGTGACACGGTACCGGGCGCGCAATCCATCGGCATCGCGGGGATCGGCTTTGCCCCGGCCTTTGTGGCTCTGCTGCTCTATTCGCTACTGCCGGTTGTCGCCAACACCGTGGCCGGACTGGGCGCAGTCCCTGCAACCAGCGTCGAAGCGGCGCGCGGCATGGGGATGACCGCGTGGCAGCGGTTCTGGACGGTCGAACTGCCGCTGGCGCTGCCGGTGATCCTTGCCGGGCTGCGTATCGTGCTGGTGCAGAATATCGGCCTTGCGGTGATCGCCGGGCTGATCGGGGGCGGCGGATTCGGGACATTTGTTTTCCAAGGCCTGAACCAGACTGCCACCGATCTGATCCTGCTGGGGGCGCTGCCTACCGTTTTGATGGCCTTGGTCGCTGCGATCCTGATGGATATCGTGGTGGAAATCGCGCAACCTACTCTAAACCGGAAATACCCATGATCGAAATCGACCAGATCACCAAGACTTATGGCGAGATCAACGCGGTGGACGCGGTGTCCATGCTGATCGAGACTGGGACCATCACCGTGGTTGTCGGCACATCAGGGTCGGGCAAGACGACTCTGCTGCGGATGATCAACCGCCTGGTCGAGCCCACCTCGGGCGGGGTGCGTATCAACGGCGAACCGACCGATGCCATTGCGCCCTATCTTTTGCGCCGCAGGATCGGCTATGCGATTCAGGGCCACGGCCTGTTCCCACATCAGACAGTGGCGCGCAATATCGCGGCGGTGCCGCGCCTGCTGGACTGGCCGGCAGACCGGATCAACGCCCGCGTGGACGAGCTTCTGACCCTGTTCGGAATGGACCCGGACGAATTCCGCGACCGCTTTCCGCAAGAACTTTCGGGGGGGCAGCAACAACGGGTCGGGGTTGCCCGGGCGCTGGCCTCGCGCCCCGATCTGCTGTTGATGGACGAACCTTTCGGCGCGCTCGACCCGATCATTCGCGCCCGCGCACAAGATGATCTGCGAGAGATACAGCGCAAGCTGGGCTCGACCATCGTACTGGTTACCCATGACATGGACGAGGCCATCCGGCTGGGCGACCGCGTCGGGGTGATGGATGGCGGCAAGCTGGTGCAATATGGCCCGCCAGAAGAAATCGTCGAACGTCCGGCGAACGGCTTTGTCGCCAATATGGTGGGCGATGCCGAGCGCCCGATGCGGTTGTTATCGCTGATTCCGGTACGCGATCTGACCGAAGAGGGCGCGGCGGAAGGATCGACTGTGCCCGAGACCGCAAGCCTGCGCGATGCGCTGTCGGCCTGTCTCTGGACCGGGCGCGATGCGGTGCCGGTCGAACGCGATGGCGCCCCTATTGGGCGCGTCACATTGGCCGCGATCCGCCACCGCGTTGGGCAACACCCGTGAGACCGGCGACAATTCTGCGGCTCGCTCTGTTGGGGCTATTACTGGCTTTGGTGCTGCGCCCGCACGCGTTCGTGTGGATGTTCAAGCCATTCGCGCCTGAGCGTGGGTCGGCAATCTATGACCGCACCTCGCTGCTGTCGCTGGCGATGAACCATCTGGTCCTGGTGGCGGTGGCGAGCCTTGCCGCGACCGTTATCGCGGTTGCGCTGGCGATTTTTGTCACGCGTCCAGCCGGCGAAGCCTTCCGGCCATTGTCGCGCACGATTACCAATATTGGCCAATCATTTCCGCCGGTTGCGGTTCTTGCGCTGGCAGTCCCGGCGCTGGGCTTTGGCGCGCGACCGACGCTGGTGGCGTTGTTCCTCTACGGGCTGCTGCCGATTTTCGAGAATGCCCTGACCGCGCTTTCGACGCTTCCGCCGCGTACGATGGAGGCGGCGCGCGGCATGGGGCTGAATCGTTGGCAGCGGTTGATACAGGTCGAATTGCCGCTGGCCGCGCCGGTGATCCTGGCCGGGGTCCGTGTTTCAGTCATGATCGCGCTGGGCACGGCAACCATCGGCTCGACCGTGGCGGCGCGCACACTTGGCGAGCCAATCATTGCCGGGTTGCTGACCAACAATACCGCCTTTGTCTTGCAGGGCGGGCTGATTGTCGGGTTGTTTGCGGTGCTGATCTATGATGCTTTCGTGCAGATCGAGAACCGGCTGCTGGACCGGCGCAGGCCCGCGCCGCGCAAGGCCGCCTGATCACACATCGGCCAGTTCCAGAAATCGCTGTTCGGCCAGCGACAGGTGCCGTTCCTTGTGGCGCAATACGCGGAAACGGCGCGATGGCAGCGCGAAATCCACCCGCACAAGCCGCCCCGAGTCGATCGCGGATGCGACCACCAGCATCGACAGCACCGTTGCGCCAGCCCCGGCTTCGACGGCGGCGAGCGCGGCCTCATTGGTGGGCAGTTCCAGCGCAATATCGAGCATCTCGATGGACAGGCGATGTTCGGCCAGCATCGCCTCGACCACCGCGCGGGTGCCAGAGCCGGATTCGCGCAGCACCCAAGGGCTGGCTTGCAAATCGCGCGGCGGATGCGTGGCCCAAGGATGGCCGGGTGCGACCACCAAAACCATATCGTCGCCGGACAACAGGCGAACCGAAAGGTTTGAATCCGTGATTTCCCCTTCGACAAACCCCAGATCGACGGTGGCGGCATGGACCATGCGCGCGACCTCGGCGGTGTTGCCGGTGGTCAGGTCCAAAGCAAAACCGGGATGGGCGAGGCGGAATTGATGCATCAAGGGCGGCAGCCAGTAATTCGCCACCGTCTGGCTGGCGGCAAGACGCAGCCGACCGCGTTTCAGTCCCGCCAGATCGCCCAGCAGACGCTCGGCTTGTTCGGAGCGGGCCAGAACCGCGCGCGCTTCGTCAAGGAACAGCCGTCCGGCATCGGTCAGAACGATGCGCCGCCCGACCCGGTCGAACAGGGCGACGGCATGGCGCTCCTCTAGGGCCGAAATGGCGGCGCTGACGGCGCTTTGCGTCAGGTGCAGCGCTGCCGCCGCCTGCGTGACATGTTCGCGTTCCGCAACAGCGATGAAGATGCGAAGCTGGTCAAGGGTCATGCCAAGACAAGAACCAGACCGAGGCTGAAAAGGGATATGAAAACCCATGTCCCGGCCCCCAGCAGCGCGGGACGCAGCCCCTCGGCGGCCAATTTGCGCAGATCAGTTTCCAGACCCATCCCAGCCAGCGCAATGGCCAGCAGGAATTGCGTGGTGCCGGTGGTAAAGGGTGCGGTCGCCTCGGGCACCCAGCCGGTGCTGGCAAGGCCGATCATGGCGATGAAACCGAACACAAACCACGGCACGGGGGGGGCGAAACGGCTCGATTCACCACCTTGTTTGCGCAGGCGGCTTGCGGCGATCGCACCCAGCACCAGCACCATCGGCGCCAGCATCATCACCCGCGTCAGTTTGGCGATGGTGCCGATTTCACCGGAGTCCTGGCCGCGGGCATAGGCGGCGGCGACGACTTGCGCGACTTCGTGGATCGAGGCACCGGTCCAGAGGCCGAACGAATGTGGGCCCATGTCCAGCAGCCCTCCGACCAGCGGCATCAGTACTATCGATAGCGAGCCGAAGATGGTGACGCAGGCCACCGCATAGGTCACGTCCTCATCGCGGGCACGGGTCACGGTATTGGTGGCGATCACCGCCGAGGCTCCGCAGATCGAACTGCCCGCCGCGATCAGTTGTGTCAGCCCGGCATTGACGCGCAGGGCACGGCCCAGCCACGTGGTAAAGGCAAAGGTGGCAAGCAACGTCATGATGATCAGCGCGATTCCGACGCCGCCCACTGCGATCACCTGTTGCGCCGTCAGTTGCAAGCCCAGCAGCACGATCCCCGCCCGCAGCACACGTTTTTGACTGAAGGCCACGCCGGGTTGGGCAAGGGCAGGGGTGCCGATCAGGTTGTTCAGTGCCATGCCGATCAGGATCGCGATGATCAGCGGGCTGAACACGTCGATACCGGGGATCAGTCGCAATCCGAAGGCGGTCGCCGCAATCAACCCGGTCAGCGCCAGACCGGGCAGAATGCTCCCGGTTGTCGCATTGGAAACGGACCCGGCGTTCAGGCCGTCCGTGTCTCTGTCGGTAGGCAAATTAGCCATTCTGGACCCTTCCGCTTGACTCAAGGGAACACCTAAAGCCACGCAATTGACAAATCCAACTGATTGTTCCTGTCGGAACGTTCGTGTTTTTCGATGGACCTGTTAGAGCATCCATTCCACCGGCAGCCAGCCAATCACTGTGACGGCCACGCGACGTAGGAAGCTGCCGCCTGGCTCGTCCATCCGGGGTTGGGCGCCAGGTTTTTCGGCGCTAATCCAGATCAGATCGCGATTGCGTTTTTCAACCTTCCAAGCCAGCCCGCCGAAGCCGTTATCAAAAGCCCGGTGCATCTGACCGGCCAGCGTCCGGCTGTCGATCAAAAGCCCCATCTCGGTGTTGATCGAGGTCGAACGCGGATCGAAGTTGAACGACCCGATGAAGATCCGTTGCTCGTCCACAGCGAAGGTTTTGGCATGTAAACTGGCCCCGGATGACCCGAACGGCCCCATCACATCGCGCGGTGCATCCAAGGCCGCCTGCCGGCGCAGTTCATACAGAGAGATATCGGCATCCAGCATGGCCTTGCGCCGCTTGGAGTAGCCCGCATGAACCGGCAGCACGTCGGTGGCCTCCAGCGAATTGGTCAACAGCCGCACCTCGACGCCGTCGCGTACGAGCCCGGCAAAGAACTCTACGCCCGCGACTCCGGGAACGAAATAGGGCGAGATCCCGTCGAAGCGGGTTTCCACGTTGCCCACCGCCTGCATCAGTCGCACCGCCAGCAAATCGTCGCGGGGCACCACACCTTCTCCCTTGGCGGGATCGTCGCTGATCAACAGGACATCAGTCCATTCTAGCTCAATGGTGCCCCGCGCCAGTGCCCCGACGATGTCCAAGGAGTTAAGGATGTCGCGGTATTCTCCAATCTGGGGGTCGCCCTGAAAGCTAGCCAAACGGCTGGCAATCGGATCATCTTGTGGCGGCGCGCCGACGATCGGGGCGGCGGCATGGACTGAGCGGCTATTCCAGTAGCGGTCGAAATCCTGCGAGACCTCGGACACCACCTTCCCCACCGCCAGCGCGTCGAGATCGATGTAAAGCGGCATCAGCCCAGTGTCGAAATATTCGTTTCCGACATTGCGCCCGCCCAGAATCGTGGCGCGACTGTCTACGGTGAAGGATTTGTTGTGCATCCGCCGGTTCAGGCGGAAGAAATCGAACCCGTAGGACAGCAGCTTGAACCGGCGCAGGTTGAAGGGATTGTAGAGCCGCACCTCGGCCATCGGATGCGCATCAAGCGCCGCGATTTCTGGGTCCAGACCCGATGTGCCGTTGTCGTCTAGCAATAACCGCACCCGTACACCCCGGTTTGCCGCTCGTTTCAGCGCATCCAATAGCAACAGGCCGGTCAGGTCGTCGTGCCAGATGTAATATTGTGCGTCGATTGAAGAGACGGCAGCGTCGGCCAAGATCATCCGGGCGGCAAAGGCATCGCCACCGCTTTGCAAGGGCGCAATGCCGGTCTTGCCCTCATGCTGGCGCAACTGTGGTATCAGCGCCTCGGCCAACGGGCCGGTTTCAACAGGCGGCAGATGTGTGCCTTGCGTTTTCTCGTTCGGGGGCAGGACAAAGATGAATCGCGAGATCATGATCGTCAGCGCTATCACGAGCAGCGTTAAAGCTGTGTATCTCAGTGTGGCCATCATTGCTGTCCCTTCCCGTCGCGACATAGCCGGTTTGGGAACTTATCCTGACCCTCGTCGGGCAAGTCCAGCGGGCGATCACCCCTTCGGCTTCATGGTGAGTGCGAGGCGGGTCAAGCCGCATCACATGGGCTATCATCCCGTAACTAGGTTTGTGGATGTTTTCCGTTGCGGTCAAGCATTTATCCGGGTGGAGTGACGGCGGGCTGCGCGCAATGCGATGCTGCAATAGGTGCCGTGATCGCATCGCCCGCGGACTAATGCGCGGGCGATGCCTTGACCTCAGACCTTGAGGTGGGGGATGATCTGCTTCTTGCGGCTGACGACACCGGGCAGAACCACCGTGTCAGTC
The DNA here is from genome assembly GCF_016307205.1 of Pontibaca salina. Taxonomy (GTDB): domain Bacteria; phylum Pseudomonadota; class Alphaproteobacteria; order Rhodobacterales; family Rhodobacteraceae; genus Pontibaca; species Pontibaca salina. The sequence goes on from NZ_JAEIJD010000002.1 coordinate 52,438, forward strand.
TCAGAACTCACCCCAAAGCTGATGTCGGCGCAGCTGCGTACCGCATCATTGGGGATCAGCAAGGTGGACTCTTCGTTCAGGATATCGACCACGAATAGCAGCACCTGGTCGACGTCATCCTCGGCAGCAACGGCGCTCATTGCCTGCATCAGGGCGTCTTTGCGTTCAAGCACGGTCTTGGGCGCAGTGGTTTCCAGAACCGAGACACGAAACTTTGTGCCAGCGACCTCATATTCCTTAGAGTCCATGCGCAGCAATTCAGCGTCGGAAAAGCGCGAAACATCGGATTTTGCCGCAAACATCTGCGCCGCGTATTCGGCCACATCCACGCCCAGATCGGCAGCCAGTTTCTCGGCCACGTCCTTGTCATGTTGGGTTGTGGTGGGCGAGCGGTAATGCAGCGTGTCGGACAAGATACATGTCAGCATCGCGCCTTTTATCGATTGCGGCATCTTGTCCATGTCCGCACCGATCAGATCGTACATGATCGTGGCGGTGCAGGCGAGTGGACGAATGGTGATGTCGATCGCGCCCTTGGTCTCAAGACCGCCGACCAGTTTATGGTGGTCGATGATAGCCTGCACGTCTGCGCCGTTAATATTGGCGGGCAATTCAGCTGGATTGTTGGTGTCGACAATCACGCAGGGCGCATCGTCAGCCACGTCCGAGATGATTTCGGGCTTGTCCAGGCCCCAATGATTCAGCATGAAGGCGGCTTCGGTATTGGGTTCACCCAGCAGCACCGGTTTTGCAGGGGTACCCTTGATTTCGCTCAGATACCACGCCCAGATCAGCGGCGAGCCGACGGAATCGGTGTCGGGGGATTTATGGCCAAAAATTTGAATCGTCATGAGGATGTCCTGTATGCGGGGGCGATTTGCGCGTCTTATAGAAAAGCGGCCCGGCAATGTCACGTAAGGCGGCGGGGTAAATTGAACGCGGGGCGCCGCGTTGACTAACATGCGCGCGATGATGCGCGAACAAGATCTTTATGCACCGGTTAAGATGCTGCTGGAAGGGCAGGGCTATACTGTCAAGGGCGAGGTCGGCAGCGCCGACATCGTGGCGCGACGTGGCGATGAGCCGCCGGTAATTGTCGAGTTGAAGCTACGCTTTTCGCTGGCGTTATTCCATCAGGCGGTGGCCCGTTTGGCGATCACCGATGTAGTTTACATTGCAGTGTGTCGGCCCGGCGGGCGCACCGCGCGGCGGACGCTGCGCGACAATCTGGCCCTGTGCCGACGTCTGGGGCTGGGGCTGATCACTCTAAGCGCGGATGGTCGCGCAGAAGTGCAATGCGACCCAGGGCCATATGCACCGCGTAAATCGAACCCGCGACGCGCCCGGCTGCTGCGCGAATTTGAGAGGCTAAAGGGGGACCCAAATACTGGGGGATCGACGCGGCGGGGCATTGTCACGGTTTATCGTCAGGATGCGTTGGCCTGCGCGGTGCATCTGGCGCAGAACGGGGCCAGCAAAGGCGCTGATGTTGCCCGAGCCACAGGCGTTGCGCGCGCGACCCGGATCATGTCCGACAACCATTATGGCTGGTTTCAACGGGTTCGGACCGGCATCTACGACCTGACTAAATCGGGCCAGACCGGCCTTGCTTACCATGGTTGCAAGCACTTGCAGGCACGATGAAAAACTTCAGCAACATGATACTTGACAGAGAGCAAAAGGTCTCTTACCTCTGCATCGTTATCACTCGACTGGGTTGAGTGATAGCGGCCCTTCGCTCGGCGGAGGGCCACCCAGTATCAACCTTTGAGCTGTAAGGAGCTGCAAAGATGGCATTCACACCACTTCACGACCGTGTGCTGGTCCGCCGCGTGGAAGAAGAAGAGAAAACCGCTGGCGGGCTGATCATCCCCGATAGCGCCAAGGAAAAGCCCGCCGAGGGCATCGTCGTTTCGGTCGGCGCGGGTGCGCGCAATGACAGCGGCGAGCGGATCACGCCCGACGTCAAGGAAGGCGACCGCATCCTGTTCGGCAAATGGTCTGGCACCGAGGTTACCATCGACGGTGAAGAGATGCTGATCATGAAAGAAAGCGACATCATGGGCATCATCGGGGCTGACAAGGCTGCCAAGGCCGCCTGAACGCTGCCCGCTGCATGTTCCCGTAACTAACGAAAATTCAAGGAGAGATCGATAATGTCTGCAAAAGACGTGAAGTTCGATACCGACGCCCGTAACCGGATGCTCCGGGGTGTCAATATTCTGGCCGATGCGGTCAAGGTTACGCTGGGCCCCAAGGGTCGTAACGTCGTGATCGACAAATCCTTTGGTGCGCCGCGCATCACCAAGGACGGTGTGAGCGTTGCCAAGGAAATCGAACTGGAAGAAAAGTTCGAGAACATGGGCGCGCAGATGGTGAAAGAAGTCGCCAGCCGCACCAATGACGAAGCCGGCGACGGCACCACCACTGCGACCGTTCTGGCCCAGGCGATTGTGCGTGAAGGTCTGAAATCGGTTGCCGCTGGCATGAATCCGATGGACCTCAAGCGCGGCATCGATCTGGCCACTGCCAAGGTTGTCGAAGAAATCCGCAAAGCGGCCCGCGACGTCAGCGATAGCGCAGAAGTTGCACAGGTCGGTACGATTTCCGCCAACGGCGAAGCCGAGATCGGTCGCCAGATCGCAGATGCGATGCAGAAGGTCGGAAACGAAGGTGTCATCACCGTCGAGGAAAACAAAGGACTGGAAACCGAGACCGACGTGGTCGAGGGGATGCAGTTCGACCGTGGCTACCTGTCGCCATATTTCGTGACCAACGCCGACAAGATGACCGTCGAGTTGGAAGACTGCATGATCCTGCTGCACGAGAAGAAGCTCTCGTCGCTGCAGCCGATGGTGCCGCTGCTGGAATCGGTGATTCAGAGCCAGAAGCCACTGTTGATCATTTCGGAAGACGTTGAAGGCGAAGCACTGGCGACCCTGGTGGTCAACAAACTGCGCGGCGGTCTGAAGATCGCAGCCGTCAAGGCACCAGGCTTTGGCGATCGCCGTAAGGCCATGCTGCAGGATCTGGCGATCCTGACCGGTGGTCAGGTGATCAGTGAAGATCTGGGCATGAAGCTTGAAAATGTCACCATGGACATGCTCGGCAACGCCAAGAAGGTCACCATCACCAAAGACGAAACCACCATCGTCGACGGTGCCGGAGAAAAGGCCGAGATCGAAGCGCGGGTTGCACAAATTCGCCAGCAGATCGAGGACACCACCAGCGACTACGATCGCGAAAAGCTGCAGGAGCGCGTTGCCAAGCTGGCCGGCGGTGTTGCGGTGATCCGCGTCGGTGGCATGACCGAAGTCGAAGTAAAAGAGCGTAAGGACCGTGTCGATGACGCGCTGAACGCGACCCGTGCTGCGGTTCAGGAAGGTATCGTCGTCGGTGGCGGTGTTGCTCTGATCCAAGCGGGCAAAATGCTCGAAGGTCTGACCGGCGAAAACAACGATCAGACTGTCGGTATTGGCATCGTGCGTAAGGCGCTTGAGGCGCCGCTGCGTCAGATCGCCGAGAATGCTGGCGTCGACGGTTCGGTTGTCGCAGGCAAGATCCGCGAAAGCGACGATCTCAAGTTTGGCTTCAACGCGCAAACCGAAGAGTATGGCGACATGTTCAAATTCGGTGTGATCGACCCGGCCAAGGTTGTGCGTCACGCACTGCAAGATGCGGCATCGGTCGCCGGACTGCTCATCACCACCGAGGCGATGATTGCTGACAAGCCGCAGAAAGAAGGCGCCCCCGCCGGTGGCGGCATGCCCGATATGGGCGGCATGGGCGGCATGGGCGGCATGATGTAAGCCGACCAGGCGTGGCAGTAAGCATCCGGCAACGGGAGCTGACCGCCACACCGCCAAAATTCGGGGTCGCCCTTGCCGGGCGGCCCCTTTTTTGTGAGTTGAGCTGATTAGAAAAACGTGCCCGAGGTACTCACCGTTCTATAAAGTGTTGCCGGAGCGATCACTCTGCCATCTTCCCCTCACCGCGCAGAAGGTTTATCTGGCCGGCATGAAGTGGCTGTTTCCGATATTTCTGCTTTGGCCCGTCGTCGCGCGGGCCGATTGCGTTGTGCTGTTGCATGGTTTGGCACGCACAGACACGTCCTTTGCCATCATGGAACAAGTCCTGGAAGCACGCGGCTATCAAGTGGTCCGGCCAAGTTATCCTTCGACCGATCTACCGATTCCCGATCTCGCCGAACAAACGCTGCCTGCCGCCGTGTCTCAGTGTCGAAGCGCGCCGGTGCATTTCGTCAGTCACTCGATGGGTGGCATCTTGATCCGGCTCTGGCTGCGCGATCAGAGCCCGGATTACTTGGGCCGGGTGGTGATGCTGGGGCCGCCCAATCAGGGCAGCCAGTTGGTTGACCGCCTTGGCGATTGGGAGGTGTTCGGCCTGTTGCACGGCCCGGCGGGCATGCAATTGGGCACCGGGCCTGAAAGTGTGCCATTGAACCTGCCACCGGTGGATTTCCCGTTGGGGGTAATTGCCGGCACTATGTCCCTAAACCCGGTGTTTTCCTCGATGATAGATGGGCAGGATGACGGCAAGGTTTCGGTCGCCTCGACCTTTGTTGAGGGCATGACCGATCACATCACGCTACCGGTGACCCATACTTTCATGATGAACAACCCTCGCGTGATCGCAGAAGCCGTCTATTTTATCGAGAACGGACGTTTCAACCCTGACATCTCCTGGCTGGATGCGCTGTTTGGCCGTGTTAATACGAACTGTGCGCCGGGCGAAGATGAATGCTCATCAAAAGCCCGGATGGGGGGTGCGCAATGAGTGCGCTTGCGTTGGATCTGGAGGGCGCCGAGGTCCTGCTGCCCGGTGCCGGGCTGGTGCGCACCCGGCTGTCGCTGGCTGAAGGTGTCATAACGTCCCACAGCTCTGGACGGGCGGTCGACCTGAGCGGTTATCGCATTGTACCGGGAATCGTCGATCTGCATGGTGACGGGTTCGAGCGCCACGTCGCGTCGCGCCGTGGCGCAGTGAAAGACGCTGCCGACGGGGTCATCGCAACCGAGGCGGAATTGGCCGTCAACGGGATCACCACGGCAGTATTGGCGCAGTTCCACAGTTGGGAAGGCGGGGTGCGCAGCCCTGAATTTGCCGACCGTGTCATGCGGGCCATTGCCCGGGTGCGGGGCGACCTTGCCACCGATCTGATCCCGCAACTACGCTTCGAGATACATTTGCTCGGGGATTACCAGCGCCTGCCGCAATTGTTGCAAGAGTGGGGGGTGCATTATCTGGTGTTCAACGATCATCTGCCCCATGCAAGGCTGGCCGACGGGCGCAAGCCACCGCGGCTGGCCGGTCAGGCGTTGCGGGCCGGGCGCAACCCCGAGCGCCATCTGGAACTGATGCAGCGCATGCACGCGCAGCGCTCCGAGGTTCCGGCGGCGCTGGATCGGTTGACGAAAATTCTCGCCGTCCAAGGCGTTCACATGGGCAGCCATGATGATACCACTGCGCAGGGGCGTAACGACTGGAGCGCACGCGGCGTGCGCATCTCCGAGTTCCCCGAGACTGTCGAGGCGGCGACGGCAGCGCGTGAGGGGGGCGACTCGATCATTTTGGGCGCGCCGAATGTGGTGCGGGGTGGGTCGCATAACTCCAATGTCAGCGCGCAGGATCTGATCGAACACGGATTGTGCGACGCGCTGGCGTCGGATTATCACTATCCATCGCCCCGGCGCGCGGCGCTGCTGCTGGTAGAGCGTGGCATTTGCGATTTCGAGACAGCTTGGGGGCTGGTCTCGTCGGGTCCGGCGCAGGTGCTGGGGCTGCAGGACCGGGGCGCGTTGCTGCCGGGAATGCGCGCTGATCTTGCGATTTTGGATGCCGCAACCGGTCGTGTCGCGGCGGTGATGGCGGCCGGCACCTTCACCTATCTTTCCGGTGCCATCGGGGCGCGGTTTATGGCGGTCGGCCCCTGATCGCGTGGCCTCACACCCGGAACAGGCTCAATCCGGCCACCCCCAGCGTCAGGAAGAGCAGAACCGCCCAGAGCCGCCAGAGCATGACCACGGCGGCGTCGATCTCGTCCGGGCCAATATCGTGGCGCCCGCGATGATTGACCCAAGGCAGTGCCAGCATGGTGCCATGATAGCCGCGGGGACCGGCCAGCGCGACATCTAGCGCGCGGGCTATAGCGGCCTCGGGCCAGCCTGCATTGGGCGAGCGGTGCGCACGCGCGTCCTTGACGATGGCGGGCCACTCCCGCATCTGACCTGAAAGCGCCGCGAGGATCAGGCCGGTTAGCCGCGCCGGGATCAGGTTCAACAGGTCGTCAAGCCGTGCCGCCGCCCAACCAAAACGTTCATGGCGTGGCGTGCGATAGCCGATCATGCTGTCGGCGGTGTTGATTGCCTTATAAATTAACATCCCCGGCAGCCCACCGACGAGGAACCAGAAGGCCGGCGCAACCACCCCGTCGGATAGGTTTTCGGCAGCGCTTTCGATCGCGGCGCGTGCCACTTGCGATGCATCCATATGTTGGCAGTCCCGGCTGACGATTCGCGTCACCATCACGCGCCCGTCACCCGTCGACAGCCGCAATCCGGCGCTCACGTCTTGCACATGCTGCACCAACGAGCGTTGTGCCAATAGCATTGCGGCGATGACTGTCTCGACCAGCGGCCCGGCAAGTGAGAGAGTCCACCCCACCGCCAGCGCTGCGCCCATCAAGACGCCCGCCGTCAAGACCCCCATAACGCGCAAATATTTGCCGCGGTTCAAGTGGCGATCCAGCGCGGCCACCGCCCGGCCCATCAAGACCGCCGGATGCGGAGCGCGGGACCAAAGCCATCGTGGCTCGCCGAGGGCGGCGTCCAGCATAAGTGCTATCACGAGAATCAGGGAATGTGTCATTCGGAACTGTTGCCTGGCATTTTAAGGGTAGGCAGGGTCAAAGAGCTTGTGATGATAATCGGCACCCGCCAAGCTGGCCTGTTTCAAGCGCGTTGTCGCTGAGTTTATAAGGATTGCACACGTCTAAGATGTATCTTTCTCGCGTTTAAGGTTTGTTAACACTTTCGGCACATCACACATAAAGGATGAGAGACGCTCAGTCGATTTCGCAATATGAGTCCGGTGGATCAATGCAAGTTCTAATTGTGGAAAGCGAACCCGAACTGGGCCGCTTATGGCAACGTCACCTTGAACGGCAAGGGGCGCAAGTCACACTTGTGCACAACCAGGAAAACGCGATTCAGGCGCTTTATAAAGGCGATTTCCAGATCATCGTTCTGGATCTGGTGCTTGAGGAGGGCAGCGCGCTGGCGGTGGCGGATTTCGCCAGCTATCGGCGCCCCGGTGCGCGGGTGATCTTTGTCACCAACACGACCTTTTTTTCCGACGGATCGATCTTCGCCCATTTCGCCAATGCTTGCGCCTATGTCCAGAGCGAGACTCCGCCCGAAGACTTGGCCGCGATGGTCAAACATTACGCCGCGCGCTGATCGCGCCCATGCGGCGCGTCAAAATCGATCACCGGGTTGATCGGAATGATGCGGTGTGGATTGATGGTGTCATGGCTGTGATGATAGTGCCGCACGATATGTTGGAGATCGACGGTCTCGGCCACGCCCGGCATTTGATATAATTCCCGGGTAAAACCCCACAGATTGGGATAGTCGGTCAGCCGTTTCCGGTTGCACTTGAAATGAGTGTGATAGGCGGAATCAAACCGCACCAGCGTTGTGAACAGGCGCCAGTCGGCCTCGGTCAGGCGCGGGCCGGTCAGATAGCGGTTTTCTGACAGGATGTGCTCGAGCCAGTCGAGACTGTCGAACAGCACATGTACTGGCGCGTCATAGGCCTCTTGCGTGGTGGCGAACCCGGCCTTGTAAACGCCGTTGTTGACGGTGTCGTAAACGCGCTCATTCACGCTTTCGATGGCGGCGCGCAGCTGGGCGGGCCAGTAATCGTCGCTATTGCCTGTGATATCGTCAAAGGCCGCATTGAACATGCGGATGATCTCGGAGCTTTCATTGGAAACGATGGTGTTCGTTTCCTTGTCCCACAGGACCGGTACGGTGACGCGCCCCGTCATATCGGGTTTCGCCCGCAGATAGATGTCGCGCAAATAGTTGCTTGCGTATAGGCTGTCGCCGGTTGCGCCCGGAAAATCGGTGCGGAAGGTCCAGCCCTCGCCCAGCAAATCGGGATGCACCACCGAGACCCCGATATGCTCGGCCAGCCCCTTGAGGCGGCGGCAGATCAATGTGCGATGCGCCCAGGGGCAGGCAAGACTAACGTAGAGATGATAGCGCCCCGACTCTGCGGCAAAACCGCCCGTTCCCGTTGGTCCCGGCGCGCCATCGGCAGTGATCCAGTTGCGAAACTGCGCCTGTTCACGCTTGAAGGCGCCCCCCGTTTTTTCGGTGTTATCCAATTGGTCTTGCCATATGCCGTCGATCAGCAAACCCATGTCGTGCCCTCCTTTTTTGCCGTCTATGGTTGGCAAGCTAAGACAGCGTGGCACGATTGCCCAGTCTTGCGGCGCAGTGGCGCTATCATGCAAAATGGTGCTTGATTAAAACCGGAGATGCGTCACTCTTTCCTTAGTCGGCCACAGGGGAGGGTGCGAAATGACGACCTATCTGCCAAAGGAATTGCAAGAGGGGCTGTGGGAGGCGCGGCTTGCGACCCTGAAGAAAACCAGCCGCCTGCGCGTGCAAGTGGGCGATGAGTTCTATCCGGTGCTGCGGCTGTGGCGCGAAGGATTCGCAGTTGAAGACGCCACAACGCCAAAGCTGCGCGGTCTGGTCGATCTCTATGGAGGCGGCAAGCATCTATATCAGTGCCTGATCGTGGCCAGCGATGCCGAAGCTGGCGAAATGCGCTATGAATTCAAGCGCAACACCGCCATTGCTGACGCTGCCGCGCTGGATTTCTATAGCGATCCGGATGCGCCGGTAGGATTGTTGACGCACGAATAAGCGCGCTGCGGCCGGTCATTGCAGATCTGCGAAGGCCGCGCGCAGACGCTCGGCGGCCTGTTCGACCCGCGTGCGCTGCGTGCCGATGTTAAAGCGCAGGAACGTCTCGCCGCCGCTTCCGAAGGTGTCGCCGTGATTGGCGGCGATACCGGCATCGCGCTCGACGCGGGCGATGAACTCGGCGGGCTGCATTCCGGTGGCCGAAAAATCGACCCAGGCCAGAAAGGTCGATTCCAGCCGCATCGAGGTGAGCCCCGGAATATCTGCAATCGCCGCGTCAAAAATCTGCCGGTTGCCATCAAGATAGTCCATCAGCGCATCAACCCATTCGGCCCCCTCTGGCGAATAGGCGGCAGTGGCCGCAATCTGGCCCAGCGTATTGGGCGCAAGACTGAGCGCGCTCATCCGCGCAGCGAATCGTTTGCGTAGGTCCGGGTCAGGAATGATCACATTGCCGGTGTGCAATCCGGCGATGTTGAAGGTCTTGGAGGGGGCGCTGAGCATTAACAGCCGGTCATGAACCGACGCGTCCACGTTCGTCATCGGAATATGGGTCTGCCCGGGAAAGACCAGATCATGATGGATCTCGTCCGACAGCAGAATCAGATCATGACGGCGCGCGAAATCGGCCAGCCCCTGCAATTCGTCGCGGGTCCACACCGTTCCGCCCGGATTGTGCGGTGAGCACAGGATCACCATGCGCTCGGCTCCGGTCATTTGCGCATCGTAGGCGGCGAAATCCATCTCGTAGCGCCCGGCATTATTGACCAGCGGACATTCCACCACCTTGCGCCCTGCGCCTTTGATGACCCGGGCAAATGCATGATAAACCGGTGTAAACAGCACAATCCCATCGCCGGGATCGGTATAGGTGTCAAGGCACAAGGCAACGCCATTCACCAATCCCGTGGTGGTGAAGATCGCCTTGGGGTCAACCTGCCAGCCATGGCGTTGCTCCATCCACCAGCAGATCGCATCGCGATAGGGGGATTCGAGGTCGGCATAACCAAAGACCCCCAAATCAGCCTGTTGGCGCAGGGCGTCGCGCACGGTTTTGGGCGCGCGGAAATCCATGTCGGCCACCCACATGGCCAGCCCATCGTCGGGCGACACGCCGTAAAGCGCCTCCATCTTGTCCCATTTGGTGCTGTGGGTGCCGCGCCGGTCGATGGGCGTGTCGAAATCCATGGCAGTCTCCTTTGATCGCGGCGCAGGCTAGCGCAATGTCAGAGCGGCGCAAGAGGCGTTGCAGCGCGCGCCGCGATCTCCTAAATCAGAGATATGAAACGCCCGATCCTAATCCATCCCGACCCACGCCTGAAAAAGGTCTGCGCCCCCGTGGCCGATCTTGACGATGATCTGCGTCAATTGGCCGATGATATGCTGGTAACCATGTATGACGCCCCCGGCATCGGTCTGGCGGCTCCGCAGGTTGGCGTGCTGGCGCGGCTGATCGTGTTGGATTGCGTCAAGGAAGAGGGCGCGCCACCGCAGCCTATGATCATGTTCAACCCCGAGATCACGGCAGTTTCGGAGGCGACCAACAGCTATGAAGAAGGGTGCCTGTCGATTCCTGACCAATATGCCGAGATCACCCGCCCCTCCGAGGTGGAAGTGTCTTGGATCGACCGCGACGGGAAACTGCAGAAGGCGGGGTTCGACGGCTTGTGGGCGACCTGTGTGCAGCATGAGATCGACCATCTGAACGGCAAGCTGTTCATCGATTATCTCACGCCGATGAAGCGCCAGATGATCACCCGGCGGATGCAGAAGCTGAAACGCGAAAAGGCGCGCGCCTAAGATGGCGGTGCAGCCAATCCTGCGCTGGCCCGACCGGCGCTTGCGCGTTCCTGCTGGCGAAGTAGCGACGGTAGACTCTGAGGTGCGTGCGATTTGGGACGACATGGTCGACACGATGGAGGCTATGCCCGGCGTCGGGCTGGCGGCGCCGCAAATCGGTGTCGGATTGCGGCTGGCGGTGGTTGCGACATCTCCGGCACGCGGCGGCGCGGTGCGATTGGCCAATCCGGAGATCCTGCACGCTTCGGTCAAGTTGCGCGAACATGAAGAAGCCAGCCCGTGTTTGCCCGGTGTTTCGGCAGTGATAGAGCGCCCCCGCGCCGTTACGGTGCGCTATCTGGACGAGAGCGGCGCACCGACCGAGCGGGATTTCGTCGAGATTGAGGCCACCAGTGTTCAGCACCAGATCGACCACTTGGCGGGGCGGATGTATTTCGACCGCCTATCCAAGGTGAAGCGCGATATGCTGCTGCGCCGGGCGCGCAAGCTATCATGACCATGCGCGTGGCTTTCATGGGAACGCCCGATTTTTCGGTGCCGGTGCTGCAGGCGCTGGTCGATGCAGGGCATCAGATCGCCGCCGTCTATTGCCAGCCGCCGCGCCCGGCGGGGCGGGGAAAAAAGGACCGGCCCAGCCCGGTGCAAAAGCGCGCCGAAGAACTGGGCCTGAAGGTGCGCCATCCGGTCTCGCTGCGGGCACCCGAGGTGCAGGCGGATTTTGCCGCCCTCAACGCTGATGTCGCGGTCGTCGTCGCCTATGGGCTGATCTTGCCGCAGGCGATTCTGGACGCGCCGCGGCAGGGGTGCGTGAATATCCATGCCAGCCTGCTGCCGCGCTGGCGCGGGGCGGCGCCGATTCACCGGGCGATCATGGCGGGCGATCCCGAAACCGGCATTTGCATCATGCAAATGGACGCCGGGCTGGATACCGGTCCCGTGCTGTTGCGTGAGCCGGTGCCGATCGCTCCCGAGGATACCACCGGCACGCTGCATGACCGTCTGTCAGAAAACGGCGCGGCGCTGATCGTGCAAGCACTGGAACGTATCGACAGGCTGACGCCGGATCCGCAGCCCGATGACGGCGTGACCTATGCCGTAAAGATCGACAAATCCGAGGCGCGGGTGGATTGGAACCGTCCGGCGGAAGTCGTGGATCGCCACATTCGCGGCCTATCGCCTTTTCCCGGAGCCTGGACCGAGATCGACGGCGCGCGCGTCAAGCTGTTGCATTCGCGTCTGGCGCCGGGGCAGGGCGCGCCGGGGGAGGTGCTGCAAGCCGGCGATGCGCTGGTGGTCGCCTGTTCCGGCGGCGCGATCGAGATAACGCGCCTGCAACGCGCCGGACGTGGCGCACAGGATAGTGCCAGCTTCCTGCGTGGACAGCGGATCGAGAAGGGGACGCGGCTTTAGGTGGAGACCGCTTGCGGCCGCATGTCGTCCGGGTTGATCCCGGCCACGGTCACAGGCTTTTTCATCGCATCGCGGCGGAAAGGCTCGCCCAGTTCCTGATTGATCATCGCCTCAATCAGCGTGGTTGTACCTGCCTTCTGGTCTTTCAGCGCCTGATCCAGCGCCGCGGTCAGTTCTGTCATGGTGCGCGCCTGCACCCCTTCTAGCCCGCAAGCTCTGGCGATTCCGGCATAAGACACAGCTTCATCCAGTTCGGTGCCGACGAAATTATCATCGAACCACAGGGTCGAATTGCGCTTTTCCGCGCCCCATTGATAGTTGCGGAACACCACCATGGTGATCGCCGGCCATTCCGCGCGTCCGATGGCGGTCAGTTCATTAACCGAGATGCCAAACGCCCCGTCGCCTGCAAAGCCAACCACGGGCATATCGGGACAGCCGATCTTGGCTCCGATGATCGCGGGCAACCCATAACCACAGGGGCCAAATAACCCCGGTGCCAGATATTTGCGCCCGGTCTCGAACGAAGGATAGGCATTGCCGATGGCACAGTTGTTGCCAATATCCGATGAAATGATCGCCTCTCGCGGAAGCGCCGCTTGTATCGCGCGCCAGGCCATGCGGGGGCTCATCCAGTCGGGTTTTTCCATGCGGGCGCGTTCGTTCCAATCGGTGCCGGGGTCGTCCGCCTCGTGATCCATGCTGGACAGTTGCTGTGCCCATCGCGACTTCGCCTTAGCGATGCGCGCCTTGCGCTCTGCCCGTCCGGCATCGCCAGCGCTGTCATTCAGTTGCGCGAGCAGGCTTTGGGCCACTTTCTTTGCGTCCCCGACAATGCCGACCGTGACCGGTTTGGTCAGGCCGATCCGGTCGGGGTTGATATCCACCTGAATGATTTTCGCATCCTTGGGCCAATAGTCGATACCATAGCCGGGCAGGGTGGAAAACGGATTCAGCCGGGTGCCAAGGCACAGCACCACATCGGCCTGTGAAATCAATTCCATAGCCGCTTTCGAGCCGTTATAACCCAGCGGCCCGGCGAATAGCGGATGCGAGCCGGGAAAGGCGTCATTGTGCTGATAACCGACGCAAACCGGCGCATCCAGCCGCTCGGCCAGCGCCATGCTGGCGGGGATTGCGTTTCCTAGGACCACGCCAGCGCCATTCAGGATGACGGGGTTTTGCGCGCCGCTTAGTAGCGCCGCCGCTTCAGCAATCGCCGCCGCGCCTCCTGCCGGGCGTTCGAATTCAAGGACGTCGGGCAGATCGATATCGATCACTTGGGTCCAGAAATCACGGGGTATGTTGATCTGTGCCGGCGCGCTGGCACGGCGGGCCTGAAGGATCACGCGGTTCAAGGTCTCGGCGATGCGCGACGGGTCGCGGACCTCTTCCTGATAGGCCACCATGTCGCGGAACAGGGCCATCTGTTCAACTTCCTGAAAACCGCCCTGACCGATGGTCTTGTTGGCCGCTTGCGGTGTCACCAGCAAAAGCGGTGTGTGGTTCCAATAGGCGGTTTTCACGGCGGTGACAAAATTGGTGATGCCGGGGCCGTTCTGGGCGATCATCATCGAGACTTTGCCGGTGGCACGGGTATAGCCATCGGCCATCATCCCGGCGCTACCTTCATGTGCGCAGTCCCAAAATGTGATTCCGGCCTTGGGGAACAGGTCGGACACCGGCATCATGGCCGAGCCGATAATGCCGAAGGCCTGTGCGATACCGTGGCGTTGAAGCGTTTTGACGAATGCCTCTTCGGTGGTCATTTTCATCGACACGTCCTCCTCCTGCCAAGCGGTATAAACCGGTGTACCGCCGCCAACTGCATCCGGCAATATGGGATGACGCGTTCGGGCCTTCCCCACGTTCGCCATGGCTCCTGCCTACGGTTGGGTTTCGGGGGCGATGTCGTAACCATCGGATAAAAGGTCTTTCTTGGCAGGTGGGCCAAGCGCGAGGGCTGTACCATCATCTGTAATGACCGGCGGGGGAGGGTCCATGACCGCGAATGCAACCACATCGAGGCGGGGCAGACGTCGCGGCAGTGGGGCCAGACGCTCGGCCTCATCCGGGGACAATCCGCATCTTGAAGTGCCGTTCATCCGGCGTGCCATCCCCACCTACGACATTCTGGGCGAACCGGCGCTTGAACGGATCGAGGCGACCGCCGACCGTATTCTGGCTGAAATCGGCATGGAGTTCCGCGAAGACCCCGAAACCGTCGATCTGTTTCGCGCGGCAGGCGGGACGGTCAGGGAACAAAGTCCCGATGTCTGGAACATTCGCTTCGAACCGGGGCTGATCCGCGACCTCCTGAAAACCGCGCCGGCAACATTCACCCAGCACGCACGCAATCCGGCCAATAATGTCGAGATCGGCGGTGATGCGGTGGTCTTTGCACCTGCCTATGGCTCGCCCTTCGTGATGGATTTGGATCAAGGCCGCCGTTACGGCACGATCGAGGATTTCCGCAACTTCATCAAGCTGGGCCAATCCAGCCCCTGGCTGCACCATTCCGGCGGCACCATTTGCGAGCCGACTGATATTCCCGTGAACAAACGGCATCTGGACATGGTTTACAGCCATATCCGCTATTCTGATCGCGGGTTTCTGGGGTCGATCACCGCGCCCGAGCGCGCTGCGGACAGCATCGCGATGTGCCGCATTCTGTTCGGCGCGGATTTCGTGGATGAAAACTGCGTCATCATGGGCAATTTCAACACAACTTCGCCGCTGGTGCTCGACGGGAACACGACGCGGGGCATTCGCACCTATGCGGCTGCCGGGCAGGGCTCGATCCATCTGCCGTTCTTGCTGGGCGGGGCGGTGTCGCCGCTGACCATGGCGGGGGCGGTGGCGCAATGTCTGGCTGAATCGATGACCTCTTGTGCGCTGACGCAACTGGTGCGCCCCGGTGCGCCGGCGGTGCTGGGCAGTTTCCTCAGCACCATGTCGCTGCGCTCGGGTTCGCCCACCTTCGGCACCGCAGAACCGGCGCTGGGCTCGCTGGTGATGGGACAATTGGCGCGCCGCCTGAGTTTGCCGCTGCGCTGTGCCGGCAATTTCTCGACCTCGAAACTGCCCGACGCGCAGGCGATGCAACAGGCGATGATGTCGATGCTGTCGGCGGTGCAATGTGGCGCCAATTATCTGCTGCATTCTGCCGGGTTTCTCGACGGATTATTGTCGATGTCCTATGAAAAATTCATGCTGGACACCGACGCCTGCGGCGCGCTGCATGTCTATCTCAACGGGCTGGATACCAGTGACGATGCGCTGGGCTTTGACGCGCTGGCCGAGCTGGGACCGGGCCAGCATCTGTTCGGCACGGCCCACACGCTGCGCCATTACAAGACCGCCTATTACGACAGCGCGCTGGATGACAATCAGCCGTGGGAAACCTGGAGCGAGCAGGGCGGGATTGACGCCGCCACCCGCGCCAATGCCCGTTGGAAGGCGGTTCTGGCGGCCTATGAGCCACCGCCGCTTGACCCCGCTATCGACGCAGCCTTGCTGGATTTCATGACTGAGAAAAAAACGTCGATGCCCGACGCGTGGTATTGAGGCGGAAGGATGACCAAAGACCCGCTCTTGGAGCCGTTTCAGTTGAAACATCTGACCCTGAAGAACCGGATCATGACCACCGCGCATGAACCGGCCTATCCCGAAGACGGCATGCCGAAAGAACGTTACGCCGCCTATCACGCCGAACGCGCAAAGGCCGGTGTGGCGCTGGCAATGACGGCCGGTTCAGCTGCCGTCAGTCGCGACAGTCCGCCGGTGTTCAACAATGTTTTGGCCTATAAAGACGAGGTCGTGCCGTGGATCAGAAACCTGACCGATGCCTGCCACGAACATGGCTGCGCGGTGATGATCCAGCTGACCCATCTGGGCCGTAGGACCGGCTGGAACAAAGGCGATTGGTTGCCGTCGGTTTCTTCCTCGCGCCATCGCGAACCGGCGCACCGTGCCTTTCCCAAATTGATCGAGGACTGGGATATCGACCGCATCCTGTCGGATTTCGCCGACGCCGCCGAGCGGATGCAGGCGGGCGGGATGGACGGGATCGAGATCCAGGCCTATGGCCATCTGCTGGACCAGTTCTGGTCGCCGCTGACCAATGATCTGAGCGGCCCTTATGGGGCCGATACGCTGGAAAACCGGCTGCGCTTTCCGATGGACGTGTTGGAAGCGATCCGCAAGCGCGTTGGCCATCAGTTCATCGTCGGCTTTCGCTATACGGCGGATGAGGCGCAGAAAGGCGGGCTGAGCGCCGAAGAAGGGCTCGAGATTTCCCGCCGTTTTGCCGAGTCGGGCAAGGTTGATTTCTTGAATGTGATCCGGGGTCGTATCCACACCGACCCGGCACTGACCGATGTGATTCCCGTGCAGGGCATGAAAAGCGCGCCGCATCTGGATTTTGCGGGAGCAGTGCGCAATGCGACCGGCATGCCCACCTTTCATGCCGCGCGCATCCCCGATGTGGCGACCGCGCGTCACGCGGTGGCCGAGGGGCTTCTGGATATGGTCGGGATGACCCGCGCGCATATGGCGGACCCACATATTGTGCGAAAGATCGTTGAGCGGCGCGAGGACGATATCCGCCCCTGTGTTGGCGCGACCTACTGCCTTGACCGGATCTATCAGGCGGGCGATGCGCTATGTATCCACAACGCCGCAACCGGGCGCGAATTGACGATGCCGCATGAAATTACAGCCGCGCCTAGGCGCCGCAAGGTGGTGATTGTCGGTGCCGGTCCGGCAGGGTTGGAGGCGGCGCGCGTGGCGGCCGAGCGCGGCCATCAGGTGATCGTATTCGAGGCCGCGGCAGATCCCGGCGGGCAGGTGCGGCTGACCGCGCAAAGCCCGCGCCGCCGCGAGATGATCGGCATCATCGACTGGCGCATGGCGCAATGTGCCGCGCGCGATGTCGAATTCCGTTTTGGCATCTGGGCCGAGGCAGCGGATGTCATTGAACAGAACCCCGATGTGGTGATCATCGCCACTGGCGGCCTGCCCAATACCGAACTGTTCGAACAGAAAGGTGAGGCGGCGCATGTCATCACCAGTTGGGACATTATTTCCGGCGCTGTGAAACCCGCCGGGCATGTGCTGATCTACGACGAAAGCGGCGATCATCCGGGGCTTCAGGCCGCCGAGGTCGCCGCCGCTGCGGGGTCTAAGGTCGAAGTGATGACGCCGGACCGGACCTTGGCGCCCGAGATCATGGCGATGAATCTTGTGCCTTACATGCGCGCGCTGCAGGATAAAGACGTGACATTTACCGTCACAAGGCGGCTGCTGGATGTGACGCGCAGTGGCAACCGCCTGTCCGCAACAATCGGCACCGATTACAGCGATCTGACCCAGCAGGCACAATATGATCAAGTCGTGTTGAATTACGGCACATTGCCATTGGCTGACCTCTATTTTGACCTGCGACCGCTTGCGCAAAATAAGGGTGGGGTGGATCAACAGGCGCTGATCGATGGGCGGGCGCAGACCATCAGGCGCAACCCGAAGGGCCGGTTTCAACTGTTTCGGATTGGCGATGCAGTCTCGGCCCGCAATACCCATGCGGCAATCTATGACGCGCTGCGGCTGGTCAAGGATATCTGATTGACTCCTCCGGTATGAGCAATATAAGCGCGGCTTCATTGGTGTTGGTGGCCCCCGCAAGGGGATACCTGTCGGGCTTCGGCCAAAGGACAACGCCCTTCACGCCCCACGGGCACATAAGGAAGGAGATCAGCCGTGACCAAACGCACGTCTGCCAAATATAAAATTGACCGCCGCATGGGCGAAAATATCTGGGGTCGCCCCAAGTCCCCGGTCAACCGTCGCGAATACGGCCCCGGCCACCACGGCCAGCGCCGCAAGGGCAAGCTGAGCGATTTCGGCATTCAGCTGCGCGCCAAGCAGAAGCTCAAAGGCTATTACGGTGACCTGACCGAAAAGCAGTTCCGTCGTATTTATGGCGAGGCTGAGCGCGTGCGCGGCGATACCGGTGAGAACCTGATCGGTCTGCTCGAGCGCCGTTTGGACGCCGTGGTTTACCGTGCCAAGTTCGTGCCCACCGTCTTTGCCGCCCGCCAATTCGTGAACCACGGCCATGTCAAGGTGAACGGCAAGCGCGTCAACATTCCCTCCTACCGAGTGAAAGAGGGCGACGTGATTGAAGTGCGTGACAAGTCCAAGCAAATGGCCGCGCTGTTGGAAGCCGTCCAACTGCCTGAGCGGGACGTGCCGGATTACATCGAGGCGGACCACTCCAAGATGACCTGCACATTCGTGCGCACGCCGAGCCTGAGCGACGTGCCCTATCCGGTGATCATGGAACCAAGCTTGGTCGTCGAATTCTACGCCAAGAACTGATACGCCTCGGCGCGCCTTCTTTACGATACAGGGCCGCGCGGTTGCGCGGCCTTTTTATTGTGGGGGCGCTGCCCCCACGCCCCAGGGGTATTTCCCACCAGAAAGAAGCAGATTATCTTGGTGTGGAGCGCTTTCCACGCCTCATTCCACCGAGTATGAGAATACCGGCAAGGAGTCCGTGACATGAACAAGATCGCCCCGCAGCCCGGAATCATGGATATCGCGCTTTACCAAGGCGGCGCAGCGCATGTCGCCGGGGTGGCCGATGTGGTCAAGCTATCTTCGAACGAGAACCCCTTTGGCCCCAGCCCGCAAGCGGTTGCGGCGGTGCAGGCGGCGGCGGCGCGGATGCATCGCTATCCTTCCTCCGATCACGGGGATTTGCGCGCGGCGATTGGCGCGGCGCATGGGTTGGAGCCTGAGCGGGTCATCTGTGGCGCGGGCAGCGACGAGATCATCACCTTTCTATGTCAAGCCTATGCCGGGCCGGGCGACGAGGTGCTGCATACCGAGCATGGCTTTGGTATGTACCGAATCTGCGCGCAGGCTGCGGGGGCGACACCAGTTGAGGTTCGGGAGCGTGAGCGGGTCACAGATATCGATGCGCTCATCGCCGGGTGCAACGAGCGGACCAAGTTGGTGTTCATTGCCAATCCGAACAATCCGACCGGCACGATGATCGGTGCGGAGGAGGTGGCGCGACTGGCAGACAGCATTCCGCCGCAGGCGATTTTGGTGCTGGACGGAGCTTACGCCGAATATGTCGAGGGGTTTGACGGTGGCGCGGCGCAGGTCGCGGCACGTGAGAACGTGGTGATGACGCGCACGTTCTCGAAACTTTACGGGTTGGGGGGCTTGCGCGTCGGCTGGGCTTATGGGCCCAAAGCGATCATCGACGTGTTGAACCGGGTGCGCGGGCCGTTCAATCTTTCGACCGCTGCGATTGACGGCGCACGGGCGGCGCTGGCCGATGTGGATTATACGAAATGGTGCCGCGCCGAGAATGCGCGCTGGCGTGACTGGCTGGCCGCGGCGCTGGCCGAAGTCGGTGTTCCCTCGGACAGGTCTTGTGCCAATTTCATTCTGGCACGTTTTGCCAGTCAGGCCGAGGCGGAAGCCTGTGACGACTATTTGCAGTCGCAAGGGCTGATCGTGCGCCGGGTGTCGGGGTACAATTTGCCAAGCGCGCTGCGCATTACCATCGGGGACGAACCCGCCTGTCGCCGGGTCGCTGCTGCGGTGGCCAATTTCAAGGGTATAGTGGCGTGAATGGCCCGATTTATAACCGCGTCGCGCTGATTGGTCTGGGGCTGATTGCGTCGTCGATGTACTGGGCGATCAAACGCGCCGGCGTGGTGGGGGAGGTGACGGGCTATGCCCGGTCGCAGGCCACCCGCGACACTGCGCGCCGGATCGGGTTATGTGACCGCGTCTGCGACAGTGCCGCGGCAGCGGTCGAAGGGGCCGATCTGGTGGTGCTTTGCGTGCCGGTTGGCGTCATGGGGCAGGTCGCGGCGGAAATTGCGCCGGCGCTGAAGCCGGGGGCGACGGTCAGCGACGTGGGCTCGGTCAAGCGGGCGGTGATCACTGCCGTGGAGCCGCAATTGCCTGACGACGTTCATTTCGTTCCGGCGCATCCGCTGGCCGGGACCGAACATTCCGGCCCCGAGAGCGGCTTTGCCGAACTGTTTGACAACCGTTGGTGTCTCGTGGTTCCGGTCAATGGCACGGCAGAAACTCCCATCGCACAGTTGCAGTCCTTCTGGGAACTGCTGGGCGCAAATGTCGAGATCATGGATCCGGACCACCACGATCTGGTATTGGCAGTGACCAGCCACACGCCGCACCTGATCGCCTATACGATGGTGGGTGTCGCCGATGATCTGCGCCGGGTGACTGACAGCGAAGTGATCAAATATTCCGCCGCCGGGTTTCGCGATTTCACCCGGATTGCGGCCAGCGACCCGACCATGTGGCGCGATGTGTTCCTGTCCAACAAAGATGCGACGCTGGAGATACTCGGCCGGTTCACGGAAGAGCTGTTCGCCCTGCAACGCGCGATCCGCACCGGTGATGGTGAGCATCTGCACGAATATTTTACACGCACACGCGCGATCCGCCGGGGCATCATCGAGGCGGGGCAGGATACCGATGCGCCCGATTTCGGACGCGCAAAGGCCAAAGAATAGTATCGCTGGCGATGGTTCTGGAGTGCGGGGGCATTGCCGGTTGTGCCAGAACCTGTTTTGGCGTTTAACGCAGTATCAGATATGGTGCCGGGCCAAGTGGCAACAGGCCGAAATAAATGGTTCCGTTGCGCAGATCTAGGCTGAGATCCAACGTATCGCCGCTAGCGCCAAGACTTGATAGCAGCGACAGGACCTTTTCTGAAGTCGCAGCCGAGCGCGGCGACAGCGCGCCGCTGTCCTGCGCCAGAGCCAGCATGTCGCGCCAGTTTTCAGCTCTGATCGTCACCTGACCCTGAGGGATTCCATCTCGGTTAACAGTGACTTGCCCTGTGGCCTTCAGACGTAATGGCCCCCAATCGAGCAGTGCCAGCGCCAAATCTATGGCGGTGGGTTGCGGGCGACGTTCTTCCAGAGCGCGGCGATCCCAAGGCCGGTCGAATGCTACGCGCATGGAGATGTCGAGCGTGCCGAGAGTATCTGGCAGGTTGTCGGCGCGGCCGCGCGTTCGCCGCAGCAGCGGACCGGTGGAAAAGTCTGTCGCTTTAATCTCGACATCATAGGTTTCGGGCATATCGGTCTGGACCATCATCGCCGTGATGCTTTCGGCACTGATCAGCGGGATCCCTTCGCTACTTGCCTCCAACGGACCGGTTTGTAACGCCATCCGCTCGACCTCCAGTGCGCGGCTGCGGGCCAAATGCAGATTCGCGGACATATCCTGCGCATTGATCACCGTGGTTTGGTCGAGCCAGGACAGCCGCTGCGCGCTGGCAGGGAAGTGCAGGGTCAGCCGTCCGGGCCAGATCGCGGGGCCTTGCAGATGCAGCCAATCGGCCCGCCATGCAAGACCAGTGGCAGGATCAGCCAGAGCGGGTTTGTCGATCATCGTGAATAAGTGGAGCGGATAGCCTGACGTTGACATCGTGGCATAATCCGCTTGCCAGCCCTGAGCGTCGTGCTTGTCAAACCAGTGGGCAATGTTGCGGCGCATCATGTAGCCCGCACCATACCACCAGGCCGACCAGAGCAACCCCAGAATTATCAGGATTTTCAGCACGCGCCTCATGTGCTGCCCCCTTTCACCTGCCCCTAATTTGCTGTTTATAGGGGCCGTGAAACAAGGACCAGAACAATGACGATGTGGGTGTTCGGATACGGCTCGCTGCTGTGGAATCCGGGATTCAAAGTTACGCGGCGCGTAGTGGCGACCTTGCCGGGCTACCACCGGTCGTTCTGCATGCGCTCGATCCACCATCGCGGCACAGCCGAGGTACCGGGGCTGGTGCTTGCGCTTGATGCCGCACCGGATGTGTCCTGCATCGGCATGGCGCTGGCCGTTGCGCCGGGGCAGGAGGCGCAGACGCTGGAGTATCTGCGAGCGCGCGAACTGATCTCTTCAGCCTATCTGGAGCGGGTTCTCACCATCACGCTGGAGGATGGGACCGAGGTGGGCGCAGTCACATATGTGATTGACCCCACGCATGAGCAATATTGCAAAGATCTCTCGCTTGAAGACCAGGCCCATATCATCGCTCGCGCGGTGGGCGAAATGGGCCCGAACACCGAATATCTGTATAACACCGCCGACCATCTGGCCGAAGTTGGGTTGCATGATCCCGATCTGGACTGGTTGACCCAGCGGGTGCGTGGGCTTGCTGGACAAACACTTGGCGTTTGAGGATTGTATTCGATAGGCTTTGCCCGTGCAGAAAAGTGTTAGGATCGAGGCGCATGGCGCAATCAGACCGCAAAATTCGGCCTCAGTTCACGCAGCCGGTTCGCCAGATCGTATCGATGGTTCTGGTTCTCGTTCTGGCGGGGGCCGGCGCGGTTTTGGCATTGCCGCGCGTGCTGCCGGTGTTTCAGGCCAATCCCTATCTCAACGGGTTCATCTTTTTCGTTTTTGTGATCGGCGTGCTGGCATGTTTCTGGCAGGTGTTTCAACTCGCCGGATCGGTAAGGTGGATCGAACGTTTTGTTGCCGGTGACCCCAATCAGACGAAATCAGCACCGCAGTTACTGGCCCCCTTGGCGTCGCTGTTGCGCGCGCGGGCCGAACGCATGCAACTGGGCGCGTCCTCGACCCGGTCGATCCTGGACTCGGTCGCCACCCGCATCGACGAAGAACGCGAGATCACCCGCTATATCGTCAACGTACTGATTTTCCTTGGCCTGCTTGGCACCTTCTATGGTCTGGCCACCACCGTCCCCGCCGTTGTGGAAACAATACGCAGCCTAGCGCCGCAAGAAGGCGAAGAGGCGATCGGCGTCTTTAACCGCTTGATGACCGGACTTGAGGCGCAATTGGGAGGCATGGGGGTTGCCTTTGCCTCGTCACTGATGGGGCTGACCGGATCGCTGATCGTGGGGCTGCTGGAACTGTTCGCGGGGCACGGTCAGAACCGGTTTTATCGCGAGTTGGAGGAATGGCTGTCCTCGTTTACCCGGGTCGGGTTTTCCTCGGGCGAGGAAGAAGGTGGCAGCACGGATGCCGATGTGATGGTGACGGTGCTAGACCAGATGGACGCGCTGCATGCGATATTCCGTCAGTCCGATGAGGGGCGCGCGGCGCTTGATCACAAGCTGGGTCGGTTGATCGACTCCTTTGCCCAGATAAACGAAAGGCTGGATCAATCCGACGCGACCGCCACCGCTTTGGAGCGTGTGGCCGGGGCGCAGGACCGATTGACCGATCTGTTGCGCGAGCATGGACCGGGCGAGACCATCGACGCCGAAAGTCGGATGCGGCTGCGCTCGATCGACGTACAGATGTTGCGGATTCTCGAAGAAATTTCCGCCGGGCGGCAGGAAAGCATGGCAGAATTGCGCAAAGAGATCGACCAACTGGTCAGGGCGTTCACGTTGCCGCACGGACAGGGGCACGCGCATTCGTCGGATGGCCCGAGGGAGGGCTAGGGGATGGCCCTGCAACGACGTACAGGACAACGGTTTCAGGCATCGATCTGGCCGGGTTTTGTCGATGCAATGACCGGTCTTTTGCTGGTGCTGATGTTCCTGCTGACCATCTTTATGGTGGTGCAATTCGTGCTGCGCGAAACCATAAGCGGACAGGAAAGCGAATTGGATGCGCTGACCAGCGAAGTCGGCGCGCTGTCCACGGCGTTGGGGATGGAGGAACAGCGTGCCGGCGTGCTTGAGGCCCGTTTGGGGGCGCTGAACGCCGCGCTGAGTGCTGCGCAATCTGATCTTGCCGCAGCACAGGACGAATTGGCCAGCCAGTCCGAGCGGATCGCATCGCTGAGCATGGCGCGCGACCGCGCCGAGGGCCGCATCGAAGATCTGGAGCAGGCACGGAGCGAATTGCTGAGCGAGCAGCAAGCGCTGACCCTCGCGCTGGCCCAAAGCCGCGAGGAGTTCGACGCCCAGGCCGAGGCCGCCCGTTTGGCCGCCGCCAGGCGCGAGGCGCTGGAGGCGCTGGTGGCGGACCTTCGCGCCGACAAGGTGCAGTCCGAGGAGCGCGCGCAATCATTGCAAGAACAGTTAAGCGACGAAGAGGCCGCGCGCTTGGCCGAGGCTGCGGCGGCTCAGGCATTGCGCGACAAGTTGGCCGATGCCGATGCGGAACTGACCGCGATGACATTGTTTCTGGAACGCCAGCGGCAAGAGGCGGAAGAAACCTTGCATCTTTTGGCCGAACAGAAAGAGCATTCGACCGAGGCACAGCGCCAGACCGCACTGTTGAACCAGCAGGTCGCAGCGCTGCGGGGGCAGCTTGGCCAGCTACAGGCGCTGCTAGGCGATTATAAAGAGCGTGACGCGGCAGCGCAGGTGCAATTGCAGAATCTGGGAACCGATCTGAACGCGGCACTGGCCCGCGCCGCTTCGGAAGAGCGCAAACGCCGCCTGCTGGAGGAAACGGAACGCCAGCGGCTGGCACAGGAGGCGGAGGAACTGCGCGCGCAGGCCAAGGATCTGGAACGGTACCGCTCGGAGTTTTTTGGGCGGCTGCGCGACCTGCTGGGCAATCAGGAAGGGATACGCATCGAGGGCGACCGCTTTGTGTTTTCCTCCGAGGTGCTGTTTCCGTCTGGCAGCGCGCTTTTGTCGCCAGCAGGCCAGCAGCAGATCGCCCGGGTGGCCGACATCCTGCGCGGCATTATCGACGATATCCCGCCCGAACTTGATTGGGTGATCCGGGTCGACGGACATACCGACAGCACGCCGCTCAGCGGATATGGCAGATTTGCCGACAATTGGGAGCTCAGCCAGGCGAGGGCGCTCTCGGTGGTGCGCTATATGGTCGACGCGCTGGAGATTCCGCCCGACCGGCTGACCGCCAACGGATTCGGACAGTTCCAGCCAGTCAACACCGCCGACACGGCCGAAGCGCGCGCCCAGAACCGCCGGATCGAGTTGAAGCTGACCGAGAAATAGCAGCTGGAACGAAAACGCCCGCCGCGACCTGAAGATCGCAGCGGGCGTCATTGGCACAGGGCAGCTGCCCTTTGTGTTACTCGGCCGTCAGAAGTGGCGGCTTGTTGCCCGACAGGCGCGGTTTTTCTTTTCCGTCCATGCGCAGCTCCAGTTTGCCGTCCTTGACGCCAACCTTGACCAGACCGCCCTTGGCCAGCTTGCCGAACAGCAGTTCCTCGGCCAGCGGTTTCTTGATATGCTCTTGGATCTCGCGCCCCAGCGGGCGCGCACCCATCTTGTCGTCGTAGCCCCGGTCTGCCAGCCATTGCGCCGCGGCGCGGGTCAGTTCGATGCTCACACCACGATCCAGCAATTGTGCCTCAAGCTGCAGCACGAACTTTTCGACCACCTGCAGGATCACCTCCTTGCTGAGCGGCGCGAAGGAGATCACTGCATCCAGACGGTTGCGGAATTCCGGCGTGAAGGTGCGTTCGATCGCGGCCGTATCCTCGCCTTCGCGGCGGTCGCGGCCAAAGCCGATCGCCGATTTGGCCAGTTCGGTTGCGCCCGCATTCGAGGTCATGATCAGCACCACATTGCGGAAATCCACGGTGCGCCCATTGTGGTCGGTCAGCTTGCCGTGGTCCATCACCTGCAACAGGATGTTATAGACGTCCGGGTGCGCCTTTTCGATCTCGTCGAGCAGCAGCACGCAATGCGGGTGCTGGTCGACTCCGTCGGTCAACATGCCGCCTTGGTCAAACCCGACATAGCCCGGAGGCGCGCCGATGAGCCGGCTAACCGCGTGTTTCTCCATGTATTCTGACATGTCGAAGCGCAATAGCTCGACGCCCAGCGAATCGGCCAACTGCCGCGCCACCTCGGTCTTGCCGACACCGGTGGGACCGGCGAACAGATAGTTTCCGATGGGTTTTTCCGGTTCGCGCAGACCCGCGCGCGACAATTTGATCGCACTGGAAAGCGCCTCGATCGCCTTGTCCTGCCCAAACACGACACGTTTGAGCGAGCTTTCGAGATCCTTGAGAACCTCGGCATCGTCCTTGCTGACGTTTTTGGGCGGAATACGGGCGATTTTCGCCACCACGTTTTCGATTTCCTTGGTGCCAATGGTCTTGCGGCGCTTGGATTCCGCAAGCAGATGCTGCGCCGCGCCTGCCTCGTCGATAACGTCGATGGCCTTATCGGGCAGTTTGCGGTCGTTCATATAGCGCGCCGACAGTTCCACCGCGGTCCTGACCGCGTCGGCGGTGTATTTCACCCGGTGATGCTCTTCGAAATAGGGTTTCAGACCTTTCAGGATTTTCACCGAATCTTCGACCGACGGCTCGTTCACGTCGATTTTCTGGAACCGCCGCGACAACGCGCGGTCCTTTTCGAAGTGCTGGCGGAACTCTTTGTAAGTGGTCGAGCCCATGCAGCGCAGTTTGCCACCTTGAAGCGCGGGCTTGAGCAGGTTGGACGCGTCCATAGCCCCGCCGCTGGTCGCACCAGCGCCGATGATCGTGTGGATCTCGTCGATGAACAATACCGCGTCGGGATGTTCTTCAAGCTCGGTCATCACCGCTTTCAGCCGCTCTTCAAAATCGCCGCGATAGCGGGTTCCGGCGAGCAGCGCGCCCATGTCCAGCGAAAAGATCGTTGTCTTCGCCAGCACCTCAGGGGTTTCACCGGCAACGATCTTGCGCGCCAGCCCTTCGGCGATCGCTGTCTTGCCCACGCCGGGATCGCCCACCAGAATCGGGTTGTTCTTGCGCCGCCGGCAAAGCACCTGAATGCAGCGTTCGACTTCGTCTTCGCGACCGATCAGTGGGTCGATACCGCCGCCGCGCGATTTCGCGTTCAGGTTGACGCAATATTTGCCAAGCGCGCTTTCCTTGTCGTCGCCTGCACTGACGTGCTCAGATTCGTTATCCATGTCAGCCGCCCCCGTTACCGGTCTGCTTTCGCCAAAAGCCGGATCCTTGGCGACACCATGAGCAATGAAATTGACCGCATCATAGCGAGTCATGTCTTGTTCCTGCAGGAAATAGGCTGCGTTGCTTTCCCGCTCGGCAAAGATTGCGACAAGCACGTTGGCGCCAGTCACCTCGGTGCGGCCTGAGGATTGGACATGAATTGCCGCGCGCTGGATCACACGCTGAAACGCCGCCGTTGGCACCGCCTCCGATCCGTCGATATCGGTCACCAAATTGCTGAGATCGTCCTCAATGAATTCGACAAGCGTGTTGCGTAATTCGCCCATGTCGACACTGCACGCTTGCATCACGCGGGTCGCATCGGGTTCATCCAGCAGCGCCAGCAGAAGATGTTCCAGCGTTGCAAATTCGTGGCGCCGTTCATTCGCCAGCGCAAGCGCGGCGTGGATGGCCTGTTCAAGGGTGCTCGAAAATGAAGGCACGGCGTGCTCCTCTGGTCTGTGTCGGTGAGGGAGCGAATGGGGTCGCACCCCCGAGCCAACTTGATCTTATACTAATAGAGTTTGGTTGATAGAGCCACGTCTTCAAGTTTTTTCTTTGCTGGCGCAGTCACATTTCCCGTGACCGTTGCAAGGCGGCGTGAAGCGCGGGGATCAAAATTTGTCTTTTCGGGTGCGGATCTCTGCAAAGACCTCTGCAGGGCTGGCATCTTCCATGCCAAGGGCGGTCTGTACCGTTGGTTCATTCGCGCGCAGAAACGGGTTGGTTTTCAGTTCCAGCCGCAGGGGAGAGGGAACCAACGGGATGTCCTGCGCCCGCGCCTGCGCGATGTCTTCAACACGCGATATAAGGTCTTGGTTATCGGGTTCAATAGTCAAGGCAAAAGCGCCATTGGCTTGAGTATATTCATGGCCTGAGTAAATGATCGTGTCCTCTGGCAGATTGGCCAGCTTTTGCAAGCTTTCCCACATTTGCGGCATCGTGCCCTCGACCACACGTCCACAACCCAGGGCCATCAGGCTGTCGGCGGTGAAGGCCGCCTTGCTGTCGGGAAAATGGAACGCGATATGGCCCAGCGTATGGCCCGGTACGGCGATAACATGGCCGGTCTGCCCGCCGATCCTGACCGTGTCGCCGTCGTCCACCTGGATATCGAGCGCGGGCAGGCGATGCGCATCGCTGCGCGCCCCGACCACTTTGGCGGAATGGCTTTCCAGCAGCGTATCTAGCCCCTGCACATGATCCGCGTGATGGTGGGTCAGCAGTACTTGATTGACCTGCCAGCCACGTTCTTGCAGCATCGCCAAGATCGGCGCGGCCTCGGGCACGTCAATGACGGCGGTTTCACCGCTTTCGCTGTCATGCGCGATGAAGGCATAATTGTCAGACAGGCACGGGACGGTCAAAATCTCCAAGGGCATGGTCTTTCGTCCTTTCGTTGTTAAACTTCATTCAGCCAAGACTGACTTAACTGACAGGCGTGCGCAATGCATCTCGACGTGCAGGAACTTCGCAGCTTCTACTATCGCAGCACGCTGGGACGCGGAGCGCAGGCGTCGATCCGCATGCGATTGCTGGAATTGTGGCCCGAGGCCAACGGCCAGACCGTCGCCGGCTTTGGTTTTGCAGTGCCGGCGCTGCGCCCTTATCTGCCGCAGGCGCGGCGGATGATCGCATTGATGCCCGCGCAGCAGGGCGTGATTGCCTGGCCGCCGGGGCTGCCGAATAAGTCGGTGTTGACTGAAGAGACGCAGTGGCCGATCGAAACCGGACATATCGACAAGCTTCTAGTAATGCATGGGCTGGAAGGGTCGGAACACCCTTCACAGCTTCTTGACGAGTGCTGGCGGGTGTTGGGGCCGGGGGGGCGAGCGATCTTTATCGTACCGAGCCGCGGCGGGCTTTGGTCGCGCAACGACGCCACGCCGTTCGGGCACGGGCAACCGTATACGCCGGGTCAGTTGGAGACCCTGTTGAGACAGCATCGCTTTGTACCGGAAAGACATGCTGCAGCGTTGTATCAGCCGCCATCGTCACGGCGATTCTGGCTGAAGTCGCGAACGGTCTTTGAACGGTTGGGGCGGAGGTTGCCGTCAGTTGTCGCCGGCGGGGTGGTGATGATCGAGGTCAGTAAACGGGTACAGGCACCGACAGGAACCGGCGTGAAGGAACTTGCCAGACGACCGGCGCGCGCCCTCAAGGGGGTAAAAGGGGTCACACGCCCGGCCTGATGGAGAACTCTAGATTGCTTGAACATGCGGGAATCGTTTGAAAACCCGATCATCAGATAGGGCAAATTTATCACGGATTTCCCGCAATCTACCGCCGAGTGTCCAAGATACTGGAAATATGCGAATAATCGGAGTGTGCATAATGCCTGTGCCATGTTGCGGGAATGGGATGCCTCTGCTACATCCACGCTGATTTTGATGCCCTGCCAATTCGCCGGGCTATTCAACGCCCCCGGAGATCGCAGCATATGCGGCTAACCGGGGCCAATACCGGAAGGGTGGACGTGTCAGAAGCAGCATCGATTTCCACAAGTATCGCCGAGCGCTATGCCACCGCGATATTTGAGATCGCGCAAGAGAATGATAATCTCGCCGGACTTGAGGCCAGTCTCACGGATCTGGCCACCACGCTGGAAGACAGCGCCGAGTTGCGTAATCTGATCGAATCGCCAGTGATATCGCGGACCGATCAGAAAGGTGCCATTGTCGCGATTGCGGAGAAAATGAAACTGGTTCCAGTGCTGCGCGATACATTGGCGTTGATGGCTGACAAGCGCCGCCTCTACGTCGTGCCGCACCTGATCACGGCGCTGCGCGCCCTGCTGGCTGCACAGCGCAACGAGGTTGTCGCCGATGTCACAAGCGCCAAGGCCCTGACCAAGGCACAAACCGAAAAACTCGCGTCCACTCTGACGAAGAATGTGGGCAAGACCGTCACCATCAACGCGACTGTCGATGAAAGCCTCATCGGCGGTCTTGTCGTCAAGGTGGGCAGCAAGATGATCGACACGTCGATTCGCGCGCGGCTCAATTCCCTCCAGAATGCAATGAAAGAGGTCGGATAAATGGGTATCCAAGCAGCAGAGATTTCTGCGATACTAAAGGACCAGATCAAGAATTATGGTCAGGAAGCCGAGGTGGCCGAGGTGGGCCGCGTCCTGAGCGTAGGCGACGGGATTGCCCGCATCTATGGGCTGGACAACGTGCAGGCCGGTGAGATGGTCGAGTTCCCCGGCGGCATCATGGGCATGGCGCTGAACCTGGAAACCGACAATGTCGGCGTCGTGATCTTCGGCTCCGACCGTGACATTGGCGAAGGCGATATCGTCAAGCGGACCAACTCCATCGTGGATGTTCCGATTGGCGATGCGCTGCTGGGCCGCGTTGTCGATGGTCTGGGCAATCCGATCGACGGCAAGGGGCCGATCGCGACGACCGAACGCGGTGTTGCCGACGTCAAGGCACCGGGCATCATCCCGCGTAAATCTGTGCACGAGCCGATGGCGACGGGCATGAAGGCCGTCGACTCGATGATTCCGATCGGACGCGGCCAGCGCGAACTGATCATTGGCGACCGTCAGACCGGCAAGACCGCTTTGGCGCTCGACACGATCCTGAACCAGAAATCCTATAATGACGCTGCAGGCGACGATGAGGGCAAGAAGCTGTATTGCGTCTATGTCGCCGTCGGCCAGAAGCGTTCGACCGTGGCGCAGCTGGTGAAAAAGCTGGAAGAGAACAACGCCATGGAATATTCCATCGTCGTTGCCGCAACTGCTTCCGAGCCTGCTCCGCTGCAGTACCTCGCTCCTTATACCGCGACCGCCATGGCCGAGCATTTCCGCGACAATGGCCGTCACGCGCTGGTGGTTTATGACGACTTGTCGAAGCAGGCTGTGGCCTATCGTCAAATGTCGCTGCTGCTGCGTCGTCCACCAGGACGCGAAGCCTATCCGGGTGACGTGTTCTATCTGCACTCGCGGCTTCTCGAGCGTTCGGCCAAGCTGAACGAGGATTTCGGTGCTGGGTCGCTGACCGCGCTGCCGATCATCGAAACACAAGGCGGCGACGTGTCGGCGTTTATTCCCACAAACGTGATTTCGATCACTGACGGGCAGATTTTCCTCGAGACCGAGCTGTTCTATCAGGGCATCCGCCCAGCGGTGAACACTGGTCTATCGGTGTCACGTGTGGGTTCTTCGGCGCAGACCAACGCGATGAAATCGGTCGCCGGTCCGGTCAAGCTGGAATTGGCGCAATATCGCGAGATGGCGGCGTTCGCACAGTTCGGTTCGGACCTTGACGCGGCGACGCAGCGTCTGCTGAACCGCGGCGCGCGGTTGACCGAACTGATGAAACAGCCGCAGTATTCTCCGCTGACCAACGCTGAAATCGTTTGCGTTATCTATGCTGGGACGAACGGCTATCTAGACAATCTACCGGTGTCGGATGTGGGCCGCTTTGAGTCCGGTCTGCTGGCGCACCTGCGGGGCAAACGCTCGGATATCTTGGATTTCATCACCAACGAAGATCCCAAGGTCAAAGGCGAAGCCGAGGAGAAGATCAAGGCTGCAATCGACGAATTCGCCGCCGATTTCGCTTAAGGGGGTTTGACAGATGGCAAACCTCAAGGATCTAAAGAACCGGATCGAAAGCGTCAAGAATACGCGCAAGATTACCAAGGCCATGCAAATGGTTGCCGCGGCGAAGCTTCGCCGCGCGCAGGAGGCTGCGGAACAGTCGCGCCCCTATACGGAGCGGTTCAATGCCGTCATGGCGCAATTGGCCGCATCGGTGGGCGCATCAGATTCTGCGCCACGCCTGCTGGCAGGAACCGGTAGCGATCAAACCCATTTGCTGGTGGTGCTCACCGCCGAGCGGGGGTTGTGCGGCGGGTTCAACGCGAATATCGCCAAACTGGCGCGCGTTCATGCCGGACAGCTGAAAGCCGAAGGCAAGACGGTCAAGATTGTGACCGTCGGCAAAAAGGGCCGTGATGCGCTTAAGCGTGAATATGAAGAGTATTTCGTTGACCATGTGGATCTAACCGAAATCAAGCGCATCGCGTATTCCGATGCGCAGGGTATCGCTCGCGATATCATCAAGCGGTTCGATGCGGGTGAGTTCGACGTGGCGACGCTGTTCTATTCGAAATTCGTCAACGTTGTGACTCAGGAGCCAACTGCACAGCAGATCATTCCCGCGGCTTATGAGACCGAAGTGAGCGAGGACACGCAGGCCGATACCGGCGCGGTCTATGATTACGAGCCGGACGAAGAGGCGATTTTGGCCGACCTGCTGCCGCGCGGTGTCGCGACGCAGGTCTTCTCGGCGCTGTTGGAAAACGGCGCATCCGAGCAGGGTGCGCGGATGTCCGCGATGGACAACGCCACCCGCAACGCGGGCGAGATGATCGACAAGCTGACGATCGAATACAACCGTTCGCGCCAGGCCGTGATCACCAACGAGCTGATTGAAATCATTTCGGGCGCCGAGGCGCTCTAACGAACCGGAGTTAAAAACATGGCAAAAGCAAAAGGCAAGGTGACGCAAGTCATTGGCGCCGTGGTCGATGTGCAGTTCGAAGGCGAGCTTCCCGAGATCCTGAACGCGCTGGAAACCGATAACAATGGCAAGCGCCTCGTGCTTGAGGTCGCCCAGCACCTTGGCGAAAACACCGTGCGCACCATCGCGATGGACGCAACCGAGGGCCTGGTGCGGGGTCAGGAAGTGACGGATACCGAAAGCACGATTCAGGTGCCCGTCGGGGATGCCACCTTGGGCCGTATCCTCAACGTGGTCGGCGAGCCGATCGACGAAAAGGGGCCGGTCAATGCGACTGAAACCCGTGCGATCCACGGCGAAGCGCCGGACTTTGCCGAGCAGTCCACGGAATCCGAAATCCTCATCACCGGGATCAAGGTGATCGACCTGCTGGCACCCTATTCCAAGGGCGGTAAGATTGGCCTGTTTGGC
Source organism: Pontibaca salina (assembly GCF_016307205.1). GTDB lineage: Bacteria > Pseudomonadota > Alphaproteobacteria > Rhodobacterales > Rhodobacteraceae > Pontibaca > Pontibaca salina. Next base: position 85,473 of record NZ_JAEIJD010000002.1, read on the forward strand.
GGTGCTGGTGTCGGCAAGACGGTTCTGATCATGGAGCTGATCAATAACATCGCCAAGGTTCACTCGGGCTATTCCGTGTTCGCGGGCGTGGGAGAGCGGACTCGCGAGGGCAACGACCTCTACCACGAAATGATCGAATCCAACGTCATCAATCCCGACAATCTAGAAGAATCGCAGGTGGCACTGGTCTATGGCCAGATGAACGAACCGCCAGGGGCACGGGCCCGTGTCGCGCTGACCGGTCTGACCTTGGCCGAACAGTTCCGCGACCAGTCCGGTACTGACGTTCTGTTCTTCGTCGACAACATCTTCCGCTTCACGCAGGCGGGCTCCGAGGTGTCGGCGCTTCTGGGGCGGATTCCATCGGCGGTGGGCTATCAGCCGACGCTGGCGACCGACATGGGTGCGCTACAAGAGCGGATCACCTCGACCAAATCGGGTTCGATCACCTCGGTGCAGGCAATCTACGTGCCCGCGGACGACTTGACCGACCCGGCTCCTGCGACGTCCTTCGCCCACCTTGATGCGACAACGGTTCTGGACCGCGCAATTTCTGAGCTGGGTATTTATCCTGCGGTGGATCCGCTGGGATCGACTTCGCGTCTGCTTGACCCGGCGGTGGTCGGAGAGGAACACTATAAGGTTGCCACCGATGTGCAGCAGGTGCTTCAGCGCTACAAGTCGCTACAGGATATCATCGCTATTCTGGGCATGGATGAGTTGAGCGAAGAGGACAAGCTGGCCGTGGCGCGCGCGCGCAAGATCCAGCGCTTCCTGTCGCAGCCATTCGATGTGGCCAAGGTGTTCACCGGATCGGACGGTGTGCAGGTGCCGCTGGAGGAAACCATCGCATCGTTCAAGGCGGTTGTTGCTGGTGAGTACGACCACTTGCCCGAAGGTGCGTTCTACATGGTTGGTGGCATCGACGACGTGAAGGCTAAAGCCGAGCGCATGGCTGCCGACGCGGCCTGAGGAGAAGCCTGATGGCAGATACAATGCAGTTCGACCTCGTGAGCCCCGAACGCCGCCTTGCTTCGCACAAGGTGGCTTCGGTCAAGATCCCGGGGGCCGAAGGCGACATGACCGTGATGGCGGGCCACGCGCCCACCATCACCACCCTGCGCCCCGGCGTGTTAAAAGTCGATGGACCTGACGGCGAGATGGATTATGTCGTCAGCGGTGGTTTCGCCGAGATCAACGCGGGCAGCCTTTCGGTGCTGGCGGAAAAAGCGATCCCGGTCGGCGAAATGACCCGCGAGGATCTGGACCAGATGATTGAAGAAGCCCGCAAGGCGCATGAAAACGCGCAGGAAACCTTCAAGAATGAGCCGGGCCCGGTTGATGACGCGGCAAAGGTTCTGGCTGATATGGTGGCCGTGGGCGACCATATCAGATTGTCGTCAAACGCGCCGTTGCCCGGCTGATTTGTGATAAAACCGGCCCCCCTCGGGCCGGTTTTCTTCGATTGTAACCTCAGCTGAGAAGGCGCGTTGCCTTGCCGGCAATCCGTCGCTAAACCGCGCGCCATGAAACAATCAGTTCGCCCACACCGAAATTTTTATGGCCGCACCAAGGGGCAATCACTCCGGCGCAGCCAGAAAGCCTATATCGATCAAGATCTGGCTTCCTTCTCGCCAGGAGCGGTCGATTGGGATGTAAACCCAGAGCGCACACCGCTTGATATTCAGACATTATATGGCGGACGACCGCTTTGGCTGGAGGTCGGCTTTGGCGGGGGCGAGCATCTTGTGCATCAGGCCGCCCGCAACCCCGATGTGGGAATCATCGGAGCCGAACCTTATATCAACGGCGTGGCGATGCTGTTGGGCAAGATCCGGCGCGCCGGTGTTCGCAATCTGGCAGTGCATCCGGGTGATGCGCGCGATTTAATGGATGTTCTTCCGCCTCGATCGGTTGCACGGGCGTTTCTGCTTTATCCTGATCCCTGGCCAAAGAAGCGCCATCATCGCCGCCGCTTCGTCACGCAAGAACATCTTGAGCCTTTGGCCCGCGCAATGGCGCCCGGGGCGATCCTGCGACTTGCGACGGATATTCCCGACTATGTGCGGCAAGCATTGGAAGAGGTGCCGCGCGCCGGGTTCGATTGGCTTGCCGAGCGCCCGGCCGACTGGCGCGAACCATGGGATGATTGGATCTCTACCCGCTATGAACAAAAGGCACTGCGCGAAGGGCGTTCGCCGCATTACCTGACCTTTCGGCGCAAGGATTAAGTCCAAGCGCTGGAGTTGCGTGATCATCCGCCGGCAAGCGGACCAGATCGCCGAAATCCTGCGCCGCGATAATGCCATCCACGCTGATCCTACCAACCAAATCATTGGCGATCAAAACCCGCAGGTCGATCGTGCTATAAAGGGCGGCGGCCCGAGAGTAATTACGCAACCGCTTGGGCGCATAAATCAGCTTGCATACCCCGAACAGCGACTGGCAGCCGCCGATGGTGTTAAGCGTACGGGCTGCCATACTGCTTCTTTCATAGCGGATGCGCCGTGCCTCGCTTTTCCCGGTCACTTTTTGCGACAGGAAGTTGCTTTGAACTAATTCAGCGGGCATGCTGGTGACCGGGGTCGAAGCGGCACGCCATTGAAAAAGGAGACGCGCGATGACCTATTACACCGGTTCAATCGCGGCCGTCCCGACCGTGAATAAGCAGAAATATATCGATCATGTGGTCGCAGTCTGGCCTGTGTTCGCATCCTTTGGGGCGGGCCGGATGGTCGAAACGTGGGGGGTCGATGTGCCGAACGGCAAGGTCACCGATTTTTACGGGGCGGTGCAGGCCAAAGATGATGAAAGCATCGTGTTTTCGTGGATCGCGTGGCCCGATAAGGCGACCACGGATGCCGCATGGCAAAAGATCGAAAACAGCTCGGCGATGAAAGACCTACCGGAAATGCCCTTTGACGGCCGCCGCATGATTTTTGGCGGCTTTAGTCCCGTATACGAGCGGGGCAGCAGCTCTGGAGTGGGTTACTATCAGGGGTTCACGCTGGCAGTGCCGGAAAAGAACAAGTCCGCATATATCGAAATGGCCGATCAAGGCTGGCAGATGTTCAAGAAACATGGTGCGCTTGAAATGGTTGAAGCTTGGGGCGAAGACGTGCCGCACGGTAAGCAGACCGATTTTTATCGTGCGACTAAGGCGCAAACTGGTGAGATCCCGGTTTTCAGTTGGATCGCCTGGCCTGACCGTGCCAGTTGCGATGCCGCGGCCAAGGCTATGGAGGCCGAGATGGCCGATTTCGACATGTCCAAAATGCCGTTCGACGGCATGCGGATGATATGGGCGGGATTCGAGCCGGTCTTTGATTCGAAAGCCTAATCATCCTCGGCCAAGCCTAGGGAGTGAGACAATGACCACAAGCAATCATGGCAATCCATGTTGGTATGAACTGGCGACCAGCAAGGGCAATCTCAAATCGGCTGAGGAATTTTATGGCAAAATTCTCAGCTGGCAGGTGCAAGATTCGGGCATGGAAGGCGTAGATTACCACCTTGCCAAGGTCGGTGACGAGATGGTGGCGGGGTTGATGACCATGCCCGAGGACGTGGCCGAGATGCCGCCCTTCTGGATGATCTATTTTGCGGTCGATGATGCGGACAGGGCCGTGGCCGATGCAAAGCAGGCCGGTGCCAGCATTCACCGAGACCCCGCAGACATTCCGGGGACCGGACGGTTTGCGGTGCTGGCCGATCCGCAAGGGGCCGTATTCGGGGTCTTGCAAGCGGATATGAGCAGCATGTCGGCGGCCGACATGGCCAAGGCTGATACGGACGGGGGCGCGTTCGACCAAAGTAAACCCGGCCATGCCAGCTGGAACGAATTGATGTCGACGGACCCTGTTGCGGGTTTTACGTTCTATTCAGATCTGTTTGGCTGGACCAAAGGCGACGCGATCGACATGGGCGAGACTGGTGAATACCAAATGTTCCGCCGCAATGGCGTGGATATCGGCGGCATGATGGGGCTGGGTGATGCGCCAGTGTCTAACTGGCTGCCTTATTTCGGAATCGATGGCCGCGTGTCGGACAGCATTGATGTAATCAAGGCCGCAGGTGGCAATGTGCATCACGGACCGGCTGAGGTGCCGGGTGGTCTCTTTATTGCGGTTGCTCAGGATCCCCAAGGCGCATGGTTTGCCATTGTCGGTCCAGCTAAGTGATTTATTGAGGGCGGACAGAAGGTTCACATGCGGCCTTTGCGGGCCAGCCCTGCGGAAGCGAGCAGGGCGGGGCTGCCATCCTATGTGGTGACCGCCCAAGTTTGGCTGAAACGCGCCAAGAGGAGGGGGCGGGTGAATTTCACAGCGTTTCCCTTCGCTGGACCGGGGTTTTTCACGAAAAAAATCAAAAGGGGGCGGGTTTACATCGACTGCTGAATGATTACGTTGTGCGTCTCGAAAGCACCCGCGCAGACACGCGGCCTTTGCAATTCACAAATTCCCCCCCTACAGATTGGAGTTTTCATGACCGAGGTCAAAACCGGCGACACCGTGCGCATTCACTATACTGGCACCCTTCAAGATGGCACCACATTCGACAGTTCCGAAGGGCGTGACCCGCTGGAGTTTCAGGTTGGATCGGGCCAGATTATTCCGGGGCTGGATGTGGCAATGCCTGGCATGTCGGTCGGCGAGAAGAAGACGGTCGAAGTACCCTGCGATCAGGCCTATGGCCCAGTGAATCCCGAAATGCGTCAGGCAGTGCCGCGCGAGCATATCCCGGCCGAGATTCCGCTTGAAATCGGCACCCAGTTGCAAATGCAGACGCCAGAAGGGCAGGTGATGCCTGTCACCGTGGTCGAAGTCGCCGATAGCGAAGTGACATTGGACGCCAACCATCCGCTTGCCGGGCAGGATCTGCGCTTTGACGTCGAACTGGTCGAAGTTGCCTGAATTTAGGATTGCCCCGCCACTACAGGCGGGGCGAACTCACATCGATTCTGGCTGCGGCATACCGAGAACGTGATAGCCGCCATCAACGCGCACGGTTTCTCCGGTCGTGTAGGCACCAGCATCCGAGGCCAACCAGACGGCGGTACCGCCAACCGCTTCAAGCGTGGCATTGGACCGCAACGGGGCGTTTTGTTCGGTAAACTTATAGGTTTTGCGCGCCCCGCCGATTGCAGCACCCGCCAAAGTGCGCATCGGTCCCGGCGAAATCGCGTTCACCCGGATCCCTTCAGGACCGAGATCGTTGGCCAGATACCGCGTGGCCGATTCCAGCGCCGCTTTGGCCACGCCCATTACGTTGTAATTAGGAACCACCCGATTGCTGCCCTGATAGGTCAGGGTCAATAATGTACCGCCATTCTGCGTCATCAAAGGATGCGCGCGGCGGGCCACCTCGATGAAAGAATAGGCGCTGATTTCCAGCGAGTTGCGAAAATTGGCGCGGCTGGTGTTCAGGAATCGTCCGGTCAGTTCCGATTTATCGGAAAAGGCGATGGCGTGGACCAGAAAATCAATCGTTGGCCAGCTTGCGGCCAGCGCGGCAAAAGCGGCATCCAGCGAGGCATCGTCGGTCACGTCGACATCTACCATGAAATCGGACCCGACACTGGCCGCCAATGGCTCCAGCCGCTTGCCGAATGATTCGCCCTGATAGGTAAAGGCCAGCTCGGCCCCTGCCTCATGCATTGCCTTGGCGATCCCCCAAGCGATCGAGCGCTCATTCGCGACCCCCATGATCAGGCCGCGCTTCCCCTTCAATGCATCTGACATCTGCTGTTATCCTTGAAATTTCGAAAGGATCATCGACCCATTGGTTCCGCCAAAGCCGAAACTGTTGGTCATCACGCTGTCCAACCCAGCATTCTGCACGGTCTCTAGCGCAATTTCCGACGGCTCCAGCGCTGGGTCCAGCGTTTCCACATTGATCGAACGGGCGATGAAGTCGTGTTCCAGCATCAGCAGGCTGAAGATTGCCTCCAAGGCTCCGGCGGCCCCTTGCGCATGGCCGGTCATCGATTTGGTCGAACTGATCGGCGGGGTCTGCCCCTGACCGAACACACGGCGTACCGCCTCGACCTCGCCCACGTCACCAACCGGGGTGCTGGTGCCATGCGCATTGATATAGCCAACGCGGCGCCCCTCGGGCAGGGTTTGCAGGGCCAGACGCATGGCGCGTTCGCCGCCTTCGCCAGATGGCGCAACCATATCATGCCCGTCGCTGGTGGCACCGTAACCGGTGACCTCGGCATAGATTTTCGCACCGCGCGCGCGCGCATGCTCCAATTCTTCCAGGACAAGGATACCGCCGCCGCCCGATATCACGAACCCGTCGCGATCGGCGTCAAAGGCTCGGCTGGCGCGCTCGGGGGTGTCGTTATATTTGCTCGACATCGCGCCCATTGCATCGAACAGGCAGGACAGGGTCCAGTCTAGTTCTTCGCCGCCCCCGGCAAACATCACGTCCTGTTTGCCCAACATGATCTGTTCAGCGGCGTTGCCGATGCAGTGCAAAGAAGTCGAACAGGCGCTGGTGATGGAGTAATTGATGCCCTTGATCTTATAGGCGGTGGCCAGATTGGCACTGACCGTCGAAGACATGCATTTGGGCACCGCAAAGGGTCCAATCCGCCGGGTTGCGCCGCTTTTCAGCACGGTCTGATGGGCGGTCAGCATGGCGCTGGTCGATGGCCCGCCGGACCCGGCAACAAGGCCGGTGCGCGGGTTGACGATATCGCCCTCGTCCAGACCCGAATCGGCAATCGCCTCGGCCATTGCGATATGGGCATAGGCGGCCCCCGGCCCCATGAAGCGCAGGGTGCGCTTGTCCACATGTTCCGCGGGGTTAATCTTCAGCGTGCCGGCAATCCGGCTGCGAAACCCATGCTCGGCCATGGCGGGGCAGGCCTCGATTCCCGAGCGCCCGGCCTTCAGAGCCTCCAGAACCTCATCTGCATTATTTCCGATGGACGAAACTATGCCCAGCCCTGTTACAACGACGCGGCGCATCGGCCTCTCCTTTTATATCTTGTTGGCTCCTCGCCCGGGCAATCAGGCCTCAGGCGTGGCCAGCCCAACCTTCATATCCTTGACGGCATAGATCTCTTCGCCGTCGGCGACAACGCGTCCATCGGCGACACCGATCTTGAGCTTGCGGTCAATGACGCGGGTCATGTCTACATAATAAGTCAGCATCTTGCGGTCGGGTTTGACCATACCGGTCAGCTTGACCTCGCCCACACCCAGCGCCATGCCCTGACCAAGCATCCCGCGCCAGCCCAGATTAAAACCGGTGAGCTGCCACAACCCATCCAGGCCCAGGCAGCCCGGCATGATCGGATTGCCGGGAAAGTGGCAGTCAAAGAACCACAGGTCGGGATGAATATCGAACTCGGCGATCACATGGCCTTTGCCGTGACTGCCGCCGTCGGCACTGATCTCGGTGATGCGATCCATCATCAGCATGGGCGGTTCGGGCAACTGTGCATTACCGGGGCCGAAAAGTTCGCCGCGGGCGCATTTCAGCAAGCCCTCTTTGTCAAAGCTGCTGGGGTATTGGGCCATCTGGCGTGCTCTCCTGACTATTTCGTTTCGCGCATCTTGCTTCGTCTAGCATTGCACTTGGTCCTCCTGCAAGGTCGCCGGTGGCAGCCAGCATGGTCATGGATCACCGAGAGCGATCCTCCTAGTTGCGAATGAATTTCATTTGAAACCTGTGCTATGAACGCCTTATATAGAGATATGGCCAAGACAGAGATACCAATGAGCGACTGTCCTACAGAAACGGCAACGACATGGTTGAGCAAGGCGGATTTGCGCCCGACCCGACAACGCGTGGCACTGGCGGAATTGCTGGTGGGCGATGGCAGGCATCGCCATGTTACCGCCGAAAGCCTGTTTGAAGCGGCGCATGATACCGGAGCTGCCGTATCGCTGGCGACGGTTTACAACACATTGCGCGCGTTCTGCGCAGCCGGTCTTATGCAAGAGGTGACGGTGAATGGCTCGAAAAGCTATTTCGATACCAACACCCACGATCACCCACATTTCTACTGGGAAGACGAAGGGCATCTGAGCGACGCACCGTCCGAGCAATTGCGCATCAGCGGCCTACCGCAAGCGCCTAAAGGGGCCGAGATCGTTTCGGTCGACGTGGTCATCAGGCTACGCCGGGTCTGATTGCTTTTCGCTGTTTGTTAACCGCTCTCAGAGCGCCGACATATGGCTTGATCTGTGGTCGATATGTGCACCTAGGATCCAAAAAGATGAAGCGCCAGACAGCTTGTTCTGGCGCTTCATCTTAATCTTACTTGGTTCTATGGTTCTCGTCAGTCTTTGAACACACGTTTGAAAATCGTATCCACGTGTTTCGTGTGATAGGCCATGTCGAATTTCTCTTCGATCTCAGCGGGGCTAAGCGCGGCGGTCACGTCCGCATCGGCCAAAAGTTCAGTTTTAAAATCCTTACCCTCTTCCCAGACTTTCATCGCGTTACGTTGGACAAGGGTATAGGCATCCTCGCGCGATACACCTGCCTGAGTCAGGGCAAGAAGCACCCGCTGCGACATCACCAGACCGCGGAACTTATGCAAGTTTGCCAGCATGTTCTCGGGGTAGATCACCAGTTTATCGATCACTTGAGTAAGCCGGGCCAAGGCAAAGTCTAGCGTGACGGTGGTATCGGGCCCGATATTGCGCTCGACCGAGGAATGGGAAATGTCGCGCTCATGCCAAAGCGCCACGTTTTCCATGGCTGGAACCACGGCCATACGGACCAGACGGGCAAGGCCAGTCAGGTTTTCGGTCAGCACCGGGTTGCGCTTGTGTGGCATGGCAGAACTGCCCTTTTGGCCGGCGCTGAAAAACTCTTCGGCCTCCAGCACCTCGGTGCGCTGCATGTGCCGGATTTCGATGGCGATATTTTCAATACTGCTGGCAACCACACCCAACGCCGCAAAGAAAGCGGCGTGCCGGTCGCGCGGGATCACCTGTGTGGAAATCGGCTCGGGCTCCAGTCCCATCTGGGCGCAGACATGCTCTTCGATACGCGGATCGATATTGGCAAATGTGCCGACTGCACCAGAAATCGCGCCCGTGGCGACTTCAAATCGCGCCTTTTCCAGCCGATTGAGGTTGCGCTCCATCTCGGCATAGAACCGGGCAAATGTCAGGCCCATCGTGGTCGGTTCAGCGTGGATGCCATGGCTGCGCCCGATGCGCACCGTTTCCTTATGCTCATAAGCGCGACGTTTCAGGGCAGCCAGCAATTCCTTCATGTCGGCAATCAGGATGTCGGCGGCGCGCACCAGTTGCACATTGAAGGTGGTGTCCAGAACATCGGAGCTGGTCATGCCCTGATGCACGAAGCGCGCTGCATCCGCGCCGACGATCTCGGACAAATGAGTCAGGAAGGCGATCACGTCATGTTTGGTCACCGCCTCGATTTCATCAATGCGGGCAACGTCGAACTCCACGTCCTTGGCCTTCCACACCGCTTGCGCATTCTCCCGCGGGATCACGCCCAGATCGGCCATGGCATCGCAAGCGTGGGCCTCGATCTCGAACCAGATGCGAAACTTGGTTTCGGGCGACCAGATGGCAACCATATCGGGGCGGGAATAGCGGGGGATCATTGGCAGCGACACCTTTCATATTGGAGTTGCGAGCCTAATAGACCGCCTAGGCCGCTGCCACAAGGTAAGAGCCGGCGTAACCCTGAAACTGAGTGCTCTTGGTCAGGTCGGCAACGGGGTATTGCGCAACGTGATATGGGTTGGAGCAACCGTTAAGGTGCTCGGATCCAAGCTGTATCAGTTTGGGATGTGTCCTTGCACGGAACCATCGCCTAGAACCACCGTCTGCATCGGAATGTCCCAAGGCAGCGGGAAAATGCTCTTCATGCGCGCAAAGGGCTGGCCGACCCCGATCACCCAGGGGAGTTTATCCATCGCAGCCAATGTGCGGTCATAATAGCCCCCGCCATTGCCAAGCCGATAAAGCTGGTTATCAATCCCCAAAACCGCCGAAATCACAATGTCTGGCTGCACGGCATCGCCATCGACCGGCACCGGGATATTCCATATGCCGCGTTCCATTTTGCAGCGTGGTGCCCAGGGCCGGAATTCCAGCGGCTGTCCCTTTTTCAGCACGACAGGCAAGGCGATGTTCGCACCTGCCTCATGGGCTTTTGTCATCCATGGCCGCAGGTCCATTTCGCCGCGAATTGGCCAATAAACGGCGATGTTTTGCCCTTGCGGTGCGTTGATCAGTCGGTCCAGCTCCGCACCCACGACCTGCGCCATCTGGGCGTTGTCGCTTTGCGATGTCGAGCGGCGCATTTCGTATAACCTAGCTCTTTCACGGGTGCGAAACCGCGCGACATCTTTTGCGGTCTGCGGATCGACCGGATGGCCGTCAATCAGTTCATGGGCGAAACAGGGCTCCGAGCCCCCGGTGCTATCGGACATGCGCGTGCCTCCATTCTTCCGGCAACCCTAGGAGGCACCACGATGGATGTCAAAGACCGCCAGCTTCTTTCTGGTTTAAAATACCCAATTCCAAGCTTCGCGCACGGGCGAGCGGGCGGAGATTAAGCCGCCCGCTGGTGCGATCAGCAACTGTAATACATCGCGAATTCGACCGGATGGGGCGTGGTTTCATACCGCTCCAGTTCCTCACGTTTCAGGCGGATATATCCATCAATCTGGTCACGCGTGAACACATCCCCCGCCAGCAGGAACTCACCATTGGTTTCCAGTTCTTCCAGCGCTTCACGCAGGGAGCTGCAAACCGACGGAATACTGGCCAGTTCCTCGGCGGGTAAATCGTAAAGGTTCTTATCCATCGCCTCGCCCGGGTCGATCCGGGATTTGATCCCGTCCAGGCCAGCCATCAGCAGGGCTGCAAAGCACAGATAGGGGTTTGCCGCCGGATCGGGAAAGCGCGCCTCGACCCGTTTGGCCTTGGGAGATTCTGCCCACGGAATACGAATGCAGCCAGACCTATTGCGTGCTGAATAGGCCCGCAGAACAGGGGCCTCAAATCCCGGCACCAGCCGCTTGTAACTGTTCGTGGTCGGGTTGGTAAATGCGTTCAACGCTTTCGCATGTTTCAACAGGCCGCCGATAAAATACAGCGCCTCCTGACTGAGATCGGCATAGCGATCTCCCGCAAAAAGCGGCTTGCCGTCTTTCCAGATCGACATGTTGACATGCATGCCGCTGCCATTGTCGCCGGAAATCGGCTTGGGCATGAAAGTTGCCGACTTGCCATAGGCATGAGCAACGTTGTGGATGACATATTTGTATTTCTGGATTTCGTCAGCCTGCGTGGTCAGCGTGCCAAACAGCAACCCCAGCTCATGCTGGCACGAGGCAACTTCGTGGTGGTGCTTATCCACTTTCATGCCAAGCCGCTTCATCGTGCTGAGCATTTCCGAGCGCAGATCCTGAGCCTCATCCACCGGGTTGATCGGGACATAGCCACCTTTCAGCGCCGGTCGGTGACCCATGTTGCCCATCTCGTACTCGGTATCGGTGTTCCACGATCCGTCGGTTGCATCCACCTCGTAAGAAACTTTGTTGATTGTGGACGAGAACCGCACATCATCAAACAGGAAAAACTCGGCTTCCGGTCCGAAATAAGCAGTATCGCCGATGCCGCTTGCGATCAGAAAAGCTTCGGCTTTCTGAGCAGTGCCGCGCGGATCTCGCGCATAGGGTTCGCCGGTATCCGGTTCTACCACGGTGCAATGGATGCACAGGGTCTTTTCCGCATAGAACGGATCGACATAGGCGCTTTCAGTATCCGGTAACAACTTCATGTCTGAGGCTTCAACCGTTTTCCAACCGGCAATTGACGAGCCGTCGAACATGAATCCTTCGTCGATGAAATCCTCGTCGACCAGATCGGCGACAAGGGTGACGTGCTGCATTGTGCCCCGCGGATCGGTAAAGCGGATATCGACAAATTCGATGTCCTCGTCGACGATCTGTTGCAGAATGGCTTCGGTACTCATTGGCGTTGCGTCCTTCCTTTGGAAACGCGGATATTTAAAGGGCGTCCGGGCCGGATTCGCCGGTGCGGATGCGGATGGCCTGTTCGACCGGGGTGACAAATATCTTGCCGTCGCCGATCTTGTCGGTGCGGGCGGCGTCTATGATCGCTTTGATCGCGGCTTCTACCTGATCATCCTCTAGCACCAGTTCGATTTTTACCTTGGGTAAGAAATCCACGACATATTCGGCGCCCCGGTAAAGTTCGGTGTGACCTTTCTGACGACCAAATCCCTTTACCTCGATCACGCTCAATCCCTGCATCCCCACATCCTGAAGCGCTTCCTTGACCTCGTCGAGCTTGAAGGGTTTTATGATAGCCTCGATCTTTTTCATGGGCGGAGTTCCTTCAGGCAGGATGAGTCGACACAGACCATTTTTCGCGGGTCAAGACAATCATATAGGATAGTGCAGAGCCATAGGTTTTACGGGCGGCGTGGATATTTTATGCATCGACTTGGTGGTTTTGGCAATAACGGAGTGAAGGCGTCACATGACTGAATTGCTGAGCGCGGCGCAGATGCGCACCATAGAAAATGCAGCGATTGACAGCGGCGACACGACCGGGTTGATCCTGATGGAGCGCGCCGGACAGGCTATCGTCGAGGCGATTTTGAAGGAATGGCCAGAGTGGAAACAGTTGCCGCGTCATGCGGTCGTCCTGTGCGGACCGGGCAATAATGGCGGTGATGGCTTTGTGGTGGCGCGTTTGCTGCAGCAGCAGGGCTGGCGGATCGATCTGTTCCTTTACGGCGACGCCGAAAGACTGCCGCCGGATGCAAGGCAGAATTATGACCGCTGGGCGGCGCTCGGTTCGGTGCACCCGCTATCCGGTCCGCAGAATATTGCTCGGCTTTCCCCCGATCTTATTCTGGATGCATTATTCGGAACCGGCCTGACGCGCCCAGTCGATGAAATGCTGGTGCAAGTCATCGGACAAGTCGCGACCATGCGCGGGGCGGCGGGTCCATCGCGATTGGTCGCAGTGGACATGCCTTCGGGCCTTTGTTCGGATAGTGGGCGGCAACTGGTCAAACCGGACGGTTCATCGGGGACACTGACAGCGGCTGACATGACTGTGACCTTCGAGCGAGCGCGACTTGGGCATCGGCTGTCCCAAGGCAGCGCACTGTCGGGCAAGACCGTGGTCAAAAGCATTGGGTTGGACCAAAAGGTCCGCGATCTGGTGTCCGGCATCGAGCTAGTGAAGGAGGCGCGGAGTTCGTCGCGAAGGCTTGCGAAGTCCACGGGTGCCCATAAATATTCACATGGTCATGCACTGGTCCTGGCGGGCGGGGCGGGGCGGACCGGGGCGGCGCGACTGGCGGCGCGCGGCGCGCTGCGGATCGGGGCCGGGCTGGTCACCCTGGGCGTGCCGGGGTCGGCGCAACAGGAGGTCGCCAGCCAGATCACTGCCCTGATGCTGGAACGGGTCGATGATGGTGACGCGTTAGGGCAGGTGCTTGAAGATGCGCGGATCAACGCGCTTTGCCTCGGGCCGGGATTGGGACTAAGCCGCGCTCGCGATTTGGTTACAGTCGCGCTGACAAGCGGGCGGGCCTGCGTTTTGGACGCGGACGCGCTGACCGTGTTTTCGGATGATCCCCAAACCCTGTTTGACATGTTGCACAAAGCCTGTGTGCTGACCCCACATGAGGGAGAGTTCGCGCGCCTGTTTGCGGACATTGCCGACAAATTGGCCACACCGGCAACCACAGGGCCGGCCTATTCCCGCGTTGATGCTACCCGCGCGGCAGCGCAGCGGGCGGGGTGTGTGGTGTTGTTGAAAGGGTCTGACACGGTAATCGCCGCTCCCGACGGGACATGCGCCATTAATTCGGCCCGCCGCGAATGGGCAGCACCTTGGCTTGCCACAGCCGGGGCTGGGGATGTGCTTGCGGGATTCATCACTGGTCTGCTGGCACGCGGGCTTGATCCGATGCAGGCGGCAGAAGCCGCTGCGTGGCTCCATGTGGAATGCGCGCGAAAATTTGGTCCCGGTCTGATTGCCGAGGATATAGCGGAAACTTTGCCATTGGTCTTACGCAAGCTGACGTGACCGCTTTGGTGATCGAAGATTGGCAAGCACGGCGCGATTGCAATTTCCCTCTCGCTTCCTCAGGCAGGCTTTGCTATGAGGCAGCAACCCGCCGGAACACCCCGGCGGTGCTGTGCGGGTGTGGCGGAATTGGTAGACGCACCAGATTTAGGTTCTGGCGCCGCAAGGCGTGGGGGTTCAAGTCCCTTCACCCGCACCATACCAAGATATTCTATGGGCACTTGGCGAGTTCACGCGCCGATTCCAGCGTGGGAATCGTAACTACGCTGTTGTAGTTTTCTTACCTGGTCGAGGGGCAGGTTCGGCGGAAGCCTTCTGATTCTGATCTGTGATCAGCAGACAGGCGCCGATGATCTTGCGGGTGTCGTCATACATGCCGGGGCGCTCGCCGCGCCAGCGGGAGAAATGCCGGCGCGGCTTTGCAGTCGGCGCGGTCAACGTGCGCAGGGTTTCTTCGGTTTCTGCAGCGAAACGGGAAAACCGAATGCGCATGTTATCGTGAAATGTGTCGCGGTGTTTCACTTCCATACGCAGATGGAAAAGGGAACTGCGCGAGCGCGGGGCGATCTTCATGGCGGCGATCTGTTCCGGGGCATTGCGCCATATGCACAACGCCCGGCGCTGGAGCTTTTGGGCGCGAGACAGATCACCGTTGTGCATTGCGATCCGCGCCAGACTGGCCGCTGAGGTGGCGCGCCGCAGGTCGGAGCGCTCAAAAGCCAGTCGCGCAAGTATTTCGGCCTGACGGAATAGCGCGGCGGATTTGGCGATGCGAGCTTCGCAATACCGGCGATTGCCCGCCTCCATCAGACGCTCCCAGACCAGATCTGCCCGCGTCCAACCGGCGGCGCGCGCGGCCTGCATCTCACGGTCGTCCCGGCTAAAGCCCCAGATATGCGGCGCGGACATGTTCGTTGTCATGAAGTTCACTCGCAGGGCCCT
The DNA here is from genome assembly GCF_016307205.1 of Pontibaca salina. GTDB lineage: Bacteria > Pseudomonadota > Alphaproteobacteria > Rhodobacterales > Rhodobacteraceae > Pontibaca > Pontibaca salina. The sequence goes on from NZ_JAEIJD010000002.1 coordinate 100,496, forward strand.
CCAATGCCATGTTGCCGGATTCCAGAACATAGGCGTAATTCGCCAATTCCAGCGCCAGCACCGCGTTCTGTTCGACCAGAACCACCGACAATCCCCGCGCGTTGATCTCTTCGACGATGACGGCGATTTCCTCGACGATGACGGGGGCGAGACCCATTGACGGCTCATCCATCAGCAAGATGCGCGGATCGGACATTAACGCCCGCCCGATCGCCAGCATTTGCTGTTCGCCGCCCGACATGGTCTGCGCCCGTTGCCGCCGTCTTTCGTGCAGGCGCGGGAAACGTTCGAACACGTCTTTGAGATCATTCTCGACCTTGGCTTTGTCCTTGCGCAGGAACGCTCCGGTGCGCAGGTTTTCCTCGACTGTCATATCGGGGAAAATCCGCCGCCCTTCGGGCACATGGGCGATGCCGTGTGCTACGATCTTATGCGGCGCCATGCCGTCGATGCGCTTGCCTTCGAAATGGATTTCACCGCTTTTCAGGGGCAGCATCCCGGACATGGCGCGTAAACTTGTCGTCTTGCCCGCGCCATTGCCGCCGATGATGGTGACAATCTGGCCTTCGGGGACATTTATCGAGATGTTGCGGATCGCCGAGATCTTGCCGTAATTCACGTTGATATCGCGCATTTCAAGCAACATGTCGGGCGCCTCCCAGATAGGCTTCGATGACAGCCGGGTGATTGCGGATCTCAGCTGGACCGCCCTCGGCAAGAAACTTGCCAAAACTCATGCAGGTGATGTTATCGCACAGGCCCATGATCGCCTGCATGTCATGCTCTACAAGCAGAATAGTAATGCCGTCGCTGCAAAGCTGCTTCATCAGTCCCATCATGTGCTTGGTCTCTTCCGGGTTCATCCCGGTAAAAGGTTCATCCAGAAGGACGATATCGGGATGACTGGCATAGGCCACAGCCATACCTAACGCACGTTGGTGACCATGGGACAAATCCCCGGCGTGTTCGTGGCCGACATCCGCCAAACCGAAAAATGTCAAAGCCTCTCGGGCGCGGGCCTCGGCACCATTGCGGGCGTCTTTGTCCCAGCCGAAAATCGCCGCAAAGAGGTTGGGGCGAAACGGCATATGCGTCCCGACGAGTGCGTTTTCCAACACCGTTAATTCGGCGAACAGGGTCGAGTGCTGGAACGTGCGTACCACCCCGCGGCGGGCGACCTCGTGCATCGGAAGGCCAGCGATGTTTTCGCCGCGCAGCAGAACCTCACCCGCTGACGGGGTGTAAAAACCTGAAATCATGTTGAAGGTGGTGGTTTTGCCGGCCCCGTTAGGGCCGATCAAACCGTGGATCGTGCCCTTCTCGACCTTGAAGTTCAGGGTGTCTACGGCGGTCAGTCCGCCAAAGCGCATCGTCAGGTCTTTTACTTCCAAAAGAGAGGTCATTTGGCTTCCTCCGGGCGCAGAGATCTGCGCTCTTTCTGACGGGTGAATTTTTGCACGATGCTCTCTAAGCCGTTGGGCATGAACAGGATCGACAGGATCAGGATGAGGCCGTAGATCAGCGGCCTTGTCTGCTCGAGGCCCAATTCACGCAGGACGACTTCATTGAGGATCGTCAGCACCACACAGCCCAGAATTGGGCCATAGAACGTGCTGGTACCCCCGACGATGGCCCAGGTAAGCACGAATACCATAACCTCGACATCAAAGCTGTTGGGGTTGATGGTTCCGATATAGTGCGCCAGCAGCGCCCCCGCGATGCCGGCAAACCCGGAGGCAATAACAAAGGCCAGTGTTCGATAGGCCCGTAAATTGACGCCTGATGCCTGGGCCAGTTTGTCTTGCCAATGCACCGCTTGGAAGGTCAACCCGATCGGCGATTTTTCGATCCGCCAGAGGATCCAAAGGCAGATCGCCACCACGATGGCCGAGAAGTAGAAATAGCTTGTTGGTTCAAAAAAATCAAAATCATAGAAACCGACCGAGAAATCCGGCATGGGGTCGATGCCTTTGATGCCCTTGGTGCCCCCGAAAGGTTCGCGGAAACGCTTCCAGAGAAGTCGGATGATTTCACCTGCGGCAAAGCTGCCAATTAGGAAATAGAACCCCTTCATGCGAAACAGCGGATAGCTGAGCGCCAGCGCGGTCAGGCCTGCGACGACCCCGCCCATCACGATCCCGAGCGGGACATAAAGGCCAGAGGATTTCGTTAGCATCGCCGAGGCATAAGCCCCGACGCCCATAATGACCACATGACCCAATGACCACTCACCGGTCAGCGTCAAAAGACGATAAGACGCCACCACCAGTATATTGATGGTCAGGAAAACCAACACTTCCTGCTGCGAGAAACTGAGAAGATTTGGCAGGGCGAACAATATCGCGGCGATAACGGTCCAAATGAAGATGTTACGCACGGTCGGCACTCCCGAACAGGCCGGTTGGCTTGACGATCAGAACAATCAGCATCAGCATCAGGCCGGTGATATCGGCAATCACGCCGTCGTAAAACGTGGTCACGAAGGTGTGGACAAAGGCATAAACGATTGAGGCCAGCACCGCCCCTTCCAGCGAGCCGACCCCGCCGACGATAATCACGATAAAGGCGGTGACGATGATCGAGTGGCCCATATATGGATTGACCGACACCAAAGGCGCGGTCAGCGCTCCGGCCAGACCGGCAAAACCCGCGCCGATGAACATCGCGATTTTGGCTGTCAGAGTTACGGAAATGCCCTGAAGCGCCGCTGCCTGCGGATCCTGCGCGGAGGCCCGCAAGGCCCAGCCGAACCGCGTTCGTTTCAGGAAATACCACAGCAATGAGAGCATCACGACGGCGGCAATGATCACATATAGTCGCGAAATCGGCAGCCGCACCTTGTCCGAGAACGCGATGACCTCTTGCGTGACGGGGGGGATGTATTCCATGCGTACGCCGAACCCCATCACCGCGAGCGCCTGAAGGATCATCAGAAATCCGATCGACGCGACCAACCCGCCAAGCGGATTGTCCCGCAAGGGGCGAAACAATGCCCGTTCCATCAACAGACCCAGTAGGCCGACAAAGACCAACCCGGCAGCAACCGCGATAAAGAACGGCACAAAACGTTGGGCGTAAAGGGCGACGACAACATAGGCACCCGCCATGAACAGTTCGCCATGGGCAAAGTTTATGACGCCCATGACACCGAAGATCAGAACCAGTCCGACCGCGACCAGAGATATATAGCTGGCGGCGTAGACCGCGTTCAGGCCGGTTTGGGCCAGAAGTTCAATCATAGCGTATTCCCGTTTCTGCGAATTGCAGCGGCGCGGGCAGGGGGCACGCGCCGCCGGTGGGAGACCGCGTCAGATCAGCTACGCTGGCTCCACATCTGATCGTATTTAGTCATATATTTGATCAGCAGATCGCCATGTTGGTCATACCAATCCGGGATCGATACGAAGGCCTTGATCCTTGCTTTGCCGTCTTCGATCATTACGACAGGCCAATCGCCAACCAGCGCGTGGTCGATACCAAACAGTTCCTCGCCCCACCATGAGGCCTCGCCAAACGCGTGTTGACCTTTGCCGCCCTCTTGCATCGCCGCTAGAACTGCTTCGGGATCGACGCTGCCGGCCTTCTCGGCAGCCAACTTCCACAATTCCATAATCGAGGCGTATTCCCAACTGACCGCGCCCCACTGGCCCGGATATCGCTTGTTATACTCGGTGTAGAACCCGTTGGCGTCGGGAAAGTTGATATGCTCGGCATTCAGGGCTGGATCGTCAAAATCGGGGAATTGGAAGATGAAACCTTCCATAAACTCTTTCGAAGTCTTGGCGATCATCTGGTCGTAAAAATCCGCCGTTGCCGAAATGATCTGCCCCTTGAAACCCTGCAAGAACAATTGCGTGCAAATTGGGTGCACGTAATCGGAATAGCAGGTATCGAGACAGACGATATCGGGATTGGAGGACAGCAAGCGCGTCACCACAGGCGCGAAATCGGTGGTTGCGGGGTCAAACAGCAGCGGATCGTCTTGCATTTCGATGCCGGCGGCTTCGAACGCGGCAAGATATGTAGCGACCGATGGTAGACCCAGCGCGTCGTCCTGCGCGCACATGACGGCGGTTTTCAACTCGGGCCGGTTCTCGGCCAGCCACTGTACCCCGGTCACGATATAGATCGGGTGCACCTCGGTCGGGGCGACAAGGGTCGTGGTATCTGGTGATAGATCCGAGGGCAGCAGGGTCGAGAACAGCATGCCTGTTCTGTCGGCGACGGGCTGCACGCCTGGCCAAGTGTCACCGCCCAACATCATCACAAAGCTGACGCCGTCTTCGCGAATAAGCTTTGTCGCACCGGTGCGGGCCTTGGCGGGATCATATTCATTGTCATAGGCAACGAATTCAATCTTATGCTCGCCATCCTCCAGCTTGATGCCGCCCTCCGCGTTCACCCGTTCAGCCCAGATTGTGCAACCGTCCAGGCCGGGTTTTCCCCAAGCAGAAACCGGTCCGGTCAGCGGCGCCAGAAACCCGATTTTGATGGTTTCACCTGCAGCCAGTGTCATGTTCGGCAGAGCTGCGCCAAGCGCAGTAACCGCGCTGGATTTCAGAAACATGCGACGGGAAAACCCGCCCCTCAAAGCCTTGGCAATCATTCGTTCCTCCCATGTTGGTTTTCCGCAATTTTTTGCGTGATATTTTTTAGGGAACCAGTTTCAAACCAGTTGGGAGGGCGTGAACGCCAGTGCTGCACCAGTTTTTGCGGCTAATCCCAAAATTATCCGTGATTCCTGTAAAAAAGCTAACAGTATACGGATTTCCTGACAAGAAATTTAATTGCCGGACTTGTGAGACCGATTCCCGAAAGTTGCGCAGGGGTTTATTAACATGCGGGTTTTGGGCGGTATTATGGTTGGCGCCTGATCGGCTGTACGATGCAGGACCGGATCTGAACCAAATACAGACATTTTGTGCGCAACTGGTTCCTGAGCGCTGCATCGAGGCCAACGCCAACTCAGTCTAGGGTGGATAGGTCGCTGCTATTCGGCTGCAGTATGATGACGCAGCTAACGCAGGTGGGGCACGCAGCAATTGGTCGCAAAAGGCGGGATATACCTTCCCGGCGGACCCATCAGAGGTTCGGAATTCTCGAGAGTTCTTGATCGGTGCCAGCGACCGATCCAGCGCTTACCCAAATGCACGAAAGGCGCGGTCATGTATGAGGGCGGCCGCCTTCCATACGGGCGTAGTGGTTGTTTGCCTATGCGGGTTGATCCGCTCAGGCGCACACTGCAGTGAGCGCTCCCTGACATGTTCTCGCGATAACATACGAAGATCGCAGCAAGAAATAGGATTGTGCGAAAGAGAACTATTGATTAGCCGGAGTTAGGTTTAAATGGATTCACTTATTCGCCAGCTGTCATGAACGCCTTTGCCGCGCAACCGCTGCCTCATGACAGCAGGCGAATTCGATTGAATACAATACGCCCTAGACGTCCAGTTCCTCTACGAAGCGGGCATTCTCCTGAATGTATTGGAACCGCAGTTCCGGTTTTTTCCCCATGAGCCGCTCCACCAATTCGCCGGTTTCGCCGGGTTCATCCTCGTCGATCGTCACCCGGATGAGTTTGCGGCTCGCCGGGTCCATGGTGGTTTCTTTCAGATCCTTGGCGTCCATTTCGCCCAAACCCTTGAAGCGGCTGACGTCGATCTTGCCTTTTCCGCCCAGACCTTTCTCAAGCAGCGCGTCCTTTTCGGCCTCGTCCACGCAATAGACGCGGCGCGCGCCTTGGGTCAGGCGGAACAGGGGTGGACAGGCGAGGTAAAGGTGCCCGGCATCGATCATCGGGCGCATCTGGGTAAAGAAAAATGTCATCAGCAGCGATGCGATATGCGCGCCGTCAACATCGGCATCGGTCATGATGATGACCTTTTCATAACGCAGGTCATCAAGCTTGAACTTGCTACCCAATCCGACACCGAGCGCCTGAGACAGATCCCTGATTTCCTGATTGCTGCCCAGTTTGGAGCTGGCCGCCCCCAGCACGTTCAGAATCTTGCCGCGCAGGGGCAGCAGGGCCTGGGTCCTGCGGTCGCGGGCCATCTTCGCGCTGCCACCCGCCGAGTCACCCTCGACGATGAACAGTTCGGTGCCCTCGCGGCTGTTCGACGTACAATCGGTCAGCTTCCCCGGCAGGCGCAGCCTTTTGGTTGCAGATTTGCGCTGGGTTTCCTTTTCCTGCCGACGCCGCAACCGTTCTTCGGCCCGCAAGACCAGAAAATCAAGGATTGCACCGGCGCTCTTGGTGTCTGCGGCCAGCCAATTATCGAAATGGTCACGTACCGAGTTTTCCACCAGCCGTTGCGCCTCAACCGTCGCAAGTCGATCTTTGGTCTGGCCGACGAATTCTGGTTCGCTGATAAAACAGGACACCAGCGCGCAGCCCCCGGCGATCAGGTCTTCGCGGGTGATCTGCGCGGCCTTGCGGTTGCCTGCCAATTCGCCATAGGCGCGGATGCCTTTTAGGATCGCAGCCCAAAACCCGGCCTCGTGCGTGCCCCCTTCGGGGGTGGGGACGGTATTGCAATAGGATTGGATGAAACCGTCGCGCGACGGGGTCCAGTTGATCGCCCATTCGACCTTGCCCGCGCTGTTAAACCTTTCGCGGAAATCGACGGTACCGGCGAAGGGTTTGTCAGCATAGGTGCTGGCCTTGCCCAGTGTCTCACCCAGATAATCAGACAGCCCGCCGGGAAAGTGGAAGGTTGCCTCGGTCGGGGTGTCGCCCTCCTCGACGGCGGATTTCCAGCGGATTTCGACGCCTGAAAACAGATACGCCTTGGAGCGGATCGATTTGAACAGCCGCGCCGGTTTGAACCGATGCTGGCCAAAGATCTCGGCATCAGGGTGAAAGGTCACCGTGGTGCCGCGCCGGTTGGGGGCGGCCCCGATCTGTTCGACAGGGCCAAGCGGCAGACCGCGCGAAAACCGCTGTTCATGTAGCTGCCGGTCGCGCGCCACCTGAACCACCATCGAGTCGCTGAGCGCGTTCACCACAGAGGCGCCCACCCCGTGCAATCCGCCCGAGGTCTCATAGGCCTTGCCTGAGAACTTGCCGCCCGCATGCAGGGTGCACAGGATCACCTCCAGCGCGGATTTGCCGGGGAATTTCGGATGCGGATCGATCGGGATGCCGCGCCCGTTGTCGCGGATGGTGATCGAGTTGTCCGCGTGCAGTTCCACCTCGATGCGGTTGGCGTGACCAGCGACCGCTTCGTCCATCGAGTTGTCGAGCACTTCGGCGACCAGATGGTGCAGCGCGCGCTCGTCGGTGCCGCCAATATACATGCCGGGGCGCTTGCGCACCGGTTCCAGCCCTTCGAGAACCTCGATCGAGGCGGCGTCATAATCGGCGGAGTGCTGGGCACTGAGAAGGTCGTCGGCCATGTGTTGATGCTGCTCTTTTGATTGGTTGGCCCTTATTATGGCAGAGCCTGCGGGGCGGGGAAAGGGACTGCGCGTGGCGCAGAATACGGCATGCCAGAGTGGCTGGCCCCTTAAGGGAGGTTGTGGCATATTTGCTCAATAAGAGGTTTTATATGATTTCACCCATTACATCGTCCACTGCTTCCGTAACTGACGTCAGACCCGTTGAGGAAGACGTTTCTGACACTGGCCGCCCCGGCAAGCCCATCCCCGAAGAGGTGCGACATGCCTTTGAAAGCAGCCGCTTTCCCTATTCCGAAAAAATGGGGCGGCGCGCCTATGAAGCCGAAAAAGCCCAGTTGCAGGCCGAGCTGCTGAAAGTACAGCATTGGGCCCATGAGACAGGGCAGAAATTCGTTCTGCTGTTTGAGGGGCGCGACGCTGCGGGTAAGGGCGGGACGATCAAACGGTTCAACGAACATCTGAACCCGCGAACGGCGCGTGTCGTTGCGTTGGATAAGCCCACCGACCGCGAACGCGGACAATGGTATTATCAGCGTTATATTCGCCATCTTCCGACTTCGGGAGAAATGGTGTTCTATGATCGCTCTTGGTACAATCGCGCCGGGGTCGAGCGGGTGATGGGGTTTTGCGAACCGCACGAGTATCTGGAGTTTATGCGCCAGACTCCCGAGCTTGAGCGGATGCTGGTGCGCGCGGGGATCCGGCTTTACAAATACTGGTTTTCGGTTTCACAGGCCGAACAACGACGCCGGTTCGACCGCCGTGCCACCGATCCGCTGAAACGTTGGAAGCTGTCGCCGATTGACAAGGCCTCTTTGGGCAAATGGGACAATTATACCGAAGCCAAAGAGGCGATGTTCTTTTACACTGACACCGCCGATGCGCCGTGGACCGTAATCAAGTCCGATGACAAGAAACGCGCGCGGCTGAATTGCATGCGGCATTTCCTGTACTCGCTGGATTATCCCGACCGGGATGACGCAGTCGTGCAGCCGCCCGATCCGTTGATCGTGGGGCAGGCGCATAATGTCATCCAGCGTGCCGAATATATGCCCGCGACAGCACCACAACCCGGCGACGGAACAGAGTAATTGGTCGGCCCTTTTCGGCCTGAGCGGGCGCGCAAGATAGGTCTGCACTTGCCGCAGGATTGCATTGGGCCTAAGGCGGTCCGATGGCAGCGGTAATGACATATCCGGGGCACGTGAAGGCGACGCTATTACTGGGGCTGCCGTTGGTCGGCGGCCATCTGGCGCAGTTCGCCATTGGGTTGACCGACACGGCAATGCTTGGCTGGTATGGCGTCGCGGAACTGGCGGCGGTGACCTTGGCCAGCGGAAGCTATTTTCTGGTCTTTTTTCTTTTAGGCTCGGGCTTTGCCTTCGCAGTGATGCCCCTGGTCGCCACGGCTGCCGCCACCGGTGATCAGGTCTCGATCCGACGCTGCACACGCATGGGATTGTGGCTGTCCGTGCTATTCGCGGCCTTGGCGATGCCGGTCATGTGGTGGTCCGAGCCGATCTTGCTGGCGCTGGGCCAGACCGAAGACGTGGCGGCGATGGTCGCGACATATTTGCGGATCGCGGGCTGGGGGCTGTTTCCGGCATTGCTCGTGATGGTGCTGAAATCATATCTCGCGGCATTGGAGCGCACACAGGCGGTATTGTGGATCACCGTGCTGGCAGCTTTGATCAACGCAGTGGTGAATTACGCGCTTATCTTCGGCAACTGGGGCGCGCCCGAACTGGGCATCAGAGGCGCGGCCATCGGCTCATTGGCGACCCACGGGGCGTCCCTGATTGCGGTGATCTTCTACGCCATTCGCGCCTTGCCGCATCACAATCTGTTCCAGCGGCTGTGGCACCCGGACTGGGAGATGTTCGCGCGGGTCTTTGTTCTGGGTCTTCCGATCGGCCTGACGGTGCTCAGCGAGGTCAGCATGTTTGCTGCCTCGTCGATGATGATGGGGTGGATTGGCACGGTTCCGCTGGCGGCGCATGGTATCGTCATCAGTATTTCGGGCGCTGCATTTATGGTCCATCTGGGGTTGAGCAACGCCGCGACGATCCGTGCCGGCAGTGCCTATGGGCGCGGTGACCGCGACCATATGCGACGCGGCGCGCTGGTGGTGACGGCGCTGTCACTTTGCGTTTCACTGGTTACTGTAGCGGTCTTTCTGACCGCTCCGGTGCCGCTTCTGTCGCTATTCATGGACAATGACGCCCCGGCGCGTCTCGATATTCTGGCCATTGGTGTCGGGTTCCTTGCTATCGCGGCGCTGTTTCAACTGGTTGATGGCGCACAGGCCGTCGCGATCGGTCTGTTGCGCGGCGTGCAAGATACCAGCGTACCGATGGCGGTGGCGGCGCTGTCCTATTGGGCGCTGGGGATTCCGACATCTTATCTACTGGGCTTTGTCTTTGGCTGGGGGGGTACCGGCGTCTGGTTGGGTTTGGTCATCGGGTTGGGGTGTGCTGGTTTGTTCCTGACCCTGCGGTTTTGGCGCAGAGGCTTGAATCGTATGGCAGTTATTTGCTGATAGAAATTTGGGTGGTGCTTTTTGTTCGCAATCGTCTAATCTCTTCGCGGATGCAGTAATTTGTTTGAATGCAGGGCACTAGCGCGATGATTGCCGCAGAGTCGAAGTACAGCCTGACATGGCGGGTCACCCCCGATTTATTGGGCATTCTAAACAATGAGGGGTATTTTGAAGCGACCAATCCGGCATGGCAGCGCGTGTTGGGATACCATCCTTCCGATATCCAGTCGCGTCGATTTTTCGAGTTCATCCACCCGGCGGATTTAGCGCGGACTCATAGCGCTTTTGACCAGATTCTTATCGGGAAACCGATTTTAGGGTTCGAAAACCGCTATCGCCACCGTAATGGAAGTTATCGCTATCTGTCTTGGAACGGCGTTCCCGAGGGCGATAAGTTTTTTTGCAGCGCCCGCGACATCACCGAGCAGAAAGCCAATGAAATCGCTCTGCGCAGTACCGAAGCCGAGGCCCGGTTCCGGGAACAGTTCATCGCCGTTTTGGGGCACGATCTGCGCAATCCCCTCGCCGCGATCTCGGCGGCCGGACGTATGATCGCGCGATCCGTTCAGGACCAAGACGTGAATGCCATGCTCGGAACAATTGACGGGTCGGTAGACCGGATGACCCGGATGATTGACGATGTGATGGATTTCACCCGTGCCCGTCTGGGCGGCGGTATCACCATTGAGCGCCGTCGCGATATCCCGCTGCGCCCGTCGCTTGAGCATGCGATAAACGAAATCCGGCTCAGCCATCCTCACATTCAGATCGAAGAGCGGATCAATTTTGATGATCCGGTTTATTGCGACCCCCAGCGCATTTGCCAGATGCTGTCCAACCTGCTGGCCAATGCCGTCGCACATGGATCACACGCGCATCCGGTAATTGTCGTCGCGAATGATGACGATGACCGCTTTATGCTTAGCGTCATTAACTCTGGCGACCCGATCCCGACCGAGGCCCGTGACAGCCTGTTCGAACCCTTTACCCGTGGGCTTGCAGGGGAAGGGGAAGGCGCCGATGGGTTGGGGCTAGGGCTGTTTATCACCGCGCAGATTGCCGAGGCGCATCACGGCCGGCTGAGCTTTCGCTCGGACAGGACCGCGACGGAGTTCACATTCGTGATGCAAAACTCATCATAAGGCGCCCGACGTCACATGATCGAGCGGACCCATCATCGATAGTGTTTGAGCACCGACAGATCTGCTGGTGGAACGAGAGCTTTCTTTATGTCAGATTGTTACAGAACGTCTGGATGCGCGCGCAGGCCGCTTCCAGCGCGGCGTCGGCGGTGGCATAGCTGATCCGGAAGTTGGGGCTGAGCCCAAAGGCCGCACCAAAGACAACAGCGACGCCGGTTTCGTCAAGCAGAGCGGTGGCGAAGGCCTCGTCATCTGTGATTTTCGTACCGCCCGCGCTGGTTCGCCCGATCAGACCGGCAATCGAGGGGTAGACATAGAACGCGCCTTCGGGCGTCGGACAGGTGATGCCCGTGATGGCATTCAGCCGTGACACCACCAGATCGCGGCGACGTTTGAACACGGCATTATTGGCGATGATGTGGTCTTGCGGGCCCTCCAGCGCCTCTACAGCGGCCCATTGGCTGATCGTGCAGGGGCAGGAGGTGCTTTGGCTCTGGATCTTGCGCATAGCGGCAATCAAGGGCTCGGGCCCGCCCGCGTAACCGATGCGCCAGCCGGTCATGGCGTGCGCTTTGGACACGCCGTTGATGGTGAGCGTGCGTTCGTACAGGGCTGGCTCAACCTGCGCCGGTGTGCAGAATTCGAAACCGTCATAGGCGAGGTGCTCATACATGTCATCGGTCATCACCCACACATGCGGATGGCGCATCAACACATCAGTCAGGGCTTTGAGTTCCTCCCATGAATAGCCCGCGCCACTGGGATTGCCCGGTGAATTGAAGATGATCCACTTGGTCCGCGGCGTGATCGCGGCCTCAAGTTGCTCGGCACTGAGTTTGAACCCGCTTTCCAAGGTTGTCGTGGCGATCACCGGAGTGCCGCCGGCCAGAAGCACCATATCGGGATAGCTGACCCAATAGGGCGCGGGAATTACGACCTCGTCGCCAGGATTCAGTGTGGCCATCAGCCCGTTGTAAAGGATCTGCTTGCCGCCGGTGCCGATGCTGATCTGTGCTTCGCTATAGTCCAGCTCATTCTCGCGCTGGAACTTGGCACTGATCGCGGATTTTAGCTCAGGCGTGCCGTCGGGGTCAGTATATTTCGTTTGGCCTGCGTCAATTGCCGCTTTGGCAGCAACCTTGATGTTGTCGGGAGTGTCAAAATCTGGCTCGCCCGCACTCAGCGCGATGACGTCGTGTCCGGCGGCTTTCATTTCGCGGGCGCGCGCACTAATCGCGATGGTCGGTGACGGTTTGACACGAGATAATGTCGCGGACAGAAATGACATGGACGATCCTGGTTTGAATAATTGCCTTGTCTGTCATAGGGTGCGATTTGTGCTCGATCAAGCCGTTGCGCAGCATGCAGGAGAAGCCATGAACGATCAGGAAAACAACTGGTTCGGAGCGGAGGCTGCAACCTTCGGCGACCGTGTAGCCGGTGCACGCGAAGCTGCGGGGATGAGCCAGTCACAGTTGGCGCGTCGACTGGGGGTCAAGAAAACGACGCTCATGGCATGGGAGCAGGATCTCTCTGAACCCCGCGCTAATCGTCTTTCGATGATGGCGGGGCTTTTGGATGTATCGATCATGTGGCTTTTGACAGGGGAGGGCGACGGAACACTCGACCCCATTGCGGTCGATGAAGCTGTGCTTGATTTTTCCGATGTGCTGACCGAATTGCGCGAAATCCGCACCAGCATGCGCGCCAATGCCGAACGCGCTGCCCGCCTTGAAAAAAAGCTGCACCGTCTGGTGCGGCAAGCAGCAGAATGACCAGCCCGGCCGAGGCCCGCCTCAAGCGGTTGAAAATGCGGTCGATGCGGCGTGGCATTCGTGAGATGGACCTGATCCTGACAGCCTATGCCGATCACAATCTTGCCAAAATGACCGATAGTGCGCTGAATGATTACGAAGCGCTGCTGCATGAAAACGATCATGACCTTTACCAATGGGTGACAGGACAGACTGACGCTCCCAAGCGCTATCAAAGCATGATCAAGGAAATTTCTGGCGTCTTTCAGGGCTGAGGCTGTTTTCTCTCACGGTTAACGGTTCGGGCTTATCGATCTTGGGTCGCCCGCTGCGCTGGCGCACGTGCAAACCGACACAAACATGAAGCCGAGATCGCGGGCGCTTTATTGCGATTGGTTGCCGCGGTGCTTGATCACCGGGTCGCCAGAGCGCCCCTTTTTCTCGGACCTTTAATACCCATTGAGCCTGGGAACGGCTCGAGGAACCTTCCGGCCGATCGACGCGTTGGGGGCTGAAACAGTTTTTCATTTTCCGAAGGAACGATCATGCCACGCCACTATCTCTCCACAACGTCACTGGCCCTTGTGCTGGGTGTCGGCCTGAGCGCGTCGGGCGCGGCGCAAGAGGGGCAAACGCCCTTTTGCGCACTCGATGAGGCTGAAAGGCAGTTCCCCTGTAAGGGCGCGAACAACGAGGTCGTTGAGAATAACGAAGCATTGCTGACTTTGGGCGGCGGTGTGCCGGCGCAACCGCATATCGACGCGGAAATCACGGCAAAGCAAGAAGCTGATTCGGATGGAGAACTGCAATCTGGTTCGGCCGCGGAAGAACAGGCGCAGCAGACCACGCCAGAGGTAGTCGACCCTGAAGCAGCGCAAGGTCAGCAAGACGCCACGGAACAGGCGGCAAGCGACGCACCAGCGGATCCAGAGGTGGATGTGCCGCCGGAGGCAGATGGCGAAGCCGAGGCGCTGTCTCAGGCGGTGGAGGAACTGGCACCGCAAGACACGGAATCTGGCGCGCTGACGGTCGTCGAGGGCAAGGCAGAACAAGCTGAGCCAGCCGAAGACCTAAGCGGAGAGCAATCCGATGCAGAGCCGGAAGGCGAGCCGGAAACGCAAGCCCAGCAGGAGGCTGGTGTGGAAGCCGATCTGGAGGCCCAACTGGAAGTCGAGGCCACCGACGCGCAGAGCGATGAGCAATCCGATGCAGAGCCGGAAGGCGAGCCGGAAACGCAAGCCCAGCAGGAGGCTGATGCGGAAGCCGATCTGGAGGCCCAACTGGAAGCCGAGGCCACCGACGCGCAGAGCGATGAGCAATCTAATGCAGAGCCGGAAGGCGAGCCGGAAACGCAACCCCAGCAGGAGGCTGGTGTGGAGGCCGATCTGGAGGCCCAACTGGAAGCCGAGGCCACAGACGCGCAGAGCGATGAGCAATCCGATGCGGAGCCGCAAGGCGAGTCGGAAACGCAAGCCCAGCAGGAGGCTGATGCGGAAGCCGATCTAAAAGCCCAATTGGAAGCGGAGGGTCAAAAACAGCAGGCCGCGACAGAAGCCGAATCCGACGGCGATACCCAATCTCAGGAGGCCGATAATCAGGCCGATGAGCGCGCTGAACAAGAAGCCCGTGCTGAGGCCGAGGAAGAAGCCGCGCGTGCCGAGCGCCGCGCGGAACGTCGCGCCGAGCGCCGCGCAGCGGCTGCAGCCGAAGAAGAAGTTGACGCGACTGAAACCCAAAAAGAGACAGTTGGCGAAGAGGATGTTCGCTCGTCGGATGAAGAGTTCGACACCAATGTTGCCGCCACCGGCGAAACCATCGACACCCCCGAGGCGGAAAAAGACGATGGGATGAGCAAGTTTGAAAAAGCATTGCTTTTGGGTCTGGGGGCCGCAGTGGTCGGTACGGTTCTCAGCAACGGCGATGAGGTCGTGTCAAATTCGGGCGACCGGGTTGTGGTGCGCCGTGATGGCGAACTGGCTGTGCTCAAGAATGATGACGCCCTGCTGCGCCGTCCGGGAAGCGAAATCGGTACGCAAACCTTTTCCGATGGTTCGAGCCGCACGACGGTTAGCAACCCTGATGGCAGCCGCATCGTGACGATCCGCGATGCCGACGGTTCGGTTTTACGCCGTTCGCGCATTCTGGCCAGCGGCGAGGAGTATTTATTGTTCGATGATACCAAGTCGGTCGCGCCCGTCTCGGTTGCGGAACTGCCTGAGATCGACACCCGCCGCACCGCTTTTGTTGCAACCCCCGGCGATGAGGCGGCTTTGAGCCGCGCGCTGGAGGCTGAGCTGCGCGGCAAGGTTGGGCGTAAGTTCTCGCTCGAGCAGGTGCGTTCGATCCGGCAGGTTCGCGAACTGGCCCCCCAGATCGAGGTCGACGCAATTACCTTTGCCACTGGCTCCGCCGCGATCTCGCCCGACAAGGCCCGTGAACTGGCAAATCTGGGTCGGGCAATCAGTGATCTCGTGCACCGTCAGCCCAATACGGTGATCTTGGTCGAAGGGCACACCGATGCGGTGGGGGACGATTCCTACAATCTGGCACTGTCGGATCGACGTGCCGAAACGGTTGCCTTGGCGCTGACCCAGTATTTCGATGTGCCACCGGAAAATATGGTCACCCAAGGCTTCGGCGAGCGTTATCTCAAGGTGCAGACACAAAAGGCCGAGCCGACGAACCGCCGTGCGGTGGTGCGCAACATCACGCGGCTCCTGCAGTAAATCCGGTCTGAACCGGGTCGCAATCCGGCCATGATAAAAAGAAAACGCCCCGGCGCTGACTGGCAGGCCGGGGCGATGGTGTTAGCTGTGAAAGCTACACTCAGCTTTTCTGCGGTAACGGGCCAATCAGCATGACCATCTGACGGCCTTCCATCTTGGGAAAGTTCTCGACCCGGCCCAGTTCCTTCGTGTCTTCAGCGACCCGTTCAAGAAGTTCGCGCCCCAAATTCTGGTGCGCCATCTCACGCCCGCGAAACCGCAGGGTGATCTTGACCTTATCACCGTCTTCCAGAAATCTGAACACGTTGCGCATCTTGACGTCATAGTCGCCCTTGTCCGTGTTCGGACGGAACTTGACCTCTTTGACGTCAATAACCTTTTGCTTTTTTCTCGCCTCGCTTTCGCGCTTTTGCTGTTCATATTTGAACTTGCCGTAATCCATGATCTTACACACGGGCGGCGTTGCGTTGGGCGAGATTTCAACGAGATCCAGACCGGCTTGTTCGGCCATTTCCATGGCGCGTTCTGGGGTCACGACGCCGACATTGTCACCATCCGCTCCAATCAGCCGGATTTCGGGGGCACGGATCTTGTCGTTGACGCGCGGGCCGGTATCACGGGTCGGCGGCGCGTTATGAGGTCTGCGGGCTATGGATTCGCTCCTTTGATCGTTTTAGTTACCTGAAGCGTAAACCTAACTTTGCCAGTTGTCGGGATCAAGCGGCATTATTGTTCCGGTAAAGCCTTGTACCAGAGGTTTTTCACACTTGGACTATCTGTAACATAGGTTATTAGACAAATGTGATGCACTGCAAGCCCGCATTGGGCGGGACCGAGTAAAGAGGAGTGATATCGTGAGAGGCATTTTAGTAGTTGTCCTGGCCGTGATCGTGGCTGGAGGCGGATATTACTGGTACACATCGCAGCAGGTGAGTGAGCCGGCGGTTATGGAAACCGAAACGGAGACGACGACCGAAACTGCGCCAGTAACCGAACCCGATGCGATAGACGAGCCTGCACCAAGCGAGGCCATCGACGATACGGCAGAGGCGACAGAAGATGACGCCGCCGCAGATATGCAGGACGAGGCAGCACAGGATGAAGTTGCCGATGATGCCGCAGAAGCGACAACCGACGCCGCCGACGTAGCTGCACAGGATGAGGCGGCAACAGACACCACGGATGCAGCTGAAACAGCCGATGAGCCGGTTGCGGGTGCCGATGCTGAAGACCTGACAGTTGATGGATTCGACTACGACAGCGTCATCACGGCGATTGATGACTCGGATCTGGGAGAGGTCCAGAAATCGACGCTTAAGGCAGCTGTCGAGCGCGCACGCGACAACCCAGAAGAGCTGAGCGAAGTTCTGACCAGCGTTCGCACCGCACTGGGCATGTAATAGCTCAAACAAAAAGGACCGCGAAATATCTCCGCGGTCCTTTTCAATTCAGGGCTTTGCGTTCAGTCGACGAACGCTTTTTCAACGACATATTCGCCGGGCTCCGAGTTCGCACCTTCGCGCAGGCCGAACTCTTCGAGAATCTCCTTGAGATCCTTGTTGAAGTCCAGACTGCCGCAGACCATGGCACGGTCAGCGTCGGGAGAGATCGTTTCGATGCCCAGATCGCGGAACACCGTGCCATCCTTTAACAGATCGGTAATCCGGCCCATCCGCGGACTCTCTTCCCGGGTTGTGGTGGGATAATAACGGATTTTGCCGTCGACCATCTCGCCGATCAGCGGGTCATTTTGCAGATCCTCGATCAATTGGCGACCATATTCCAGATCCGCGAGTCCGCGGCAGGTATGGGTAATGATGACCTCGTCGTAGTTTTCGTAGGTTTCGGGTTCGCGCAAGAGCGAAGCGAACGGTGCGAAACCGGTGCCGGTGGCAAAAAACCAGACGCGTTTGCCCGGCAGCAGCGCATCATGCACCAGCGTGCCTACCGGTTTGGTGCGCAGGATGATCTCGTCACCGGGCTGGATATGCTGAAGCCGGCTGGTCAGTGGGCCATCCTGAACCTTGATCGAATAGAATTCCAGTTCGTCGTCCCATGCCGGTGAGGCAATGGAATAGGCGCGCAACAAGGGTTTCCCGTTGTCGCCCAGCAGCCCGAGCATGACAAACTCGCCGGAACGAAAACGCAGCGATTGTGGTCGGGTCACGCGGAACGAGAACAGGCTGTCTGTCCAGTGCTTGACCGCGGTCACGGTCTGAGCGTCGGGCAGTGTAGCAACTTTGGCAGCGGTGGCTTGGGTCAATTGAGTCAACTTTGTCATGGTTTCTCCAGCCGACCGTGAGGCCGGCCCTTTCGGTGTTGCATTGATATATGTCAGGAAAACGCGGGATTTACCACCGGGCGCGACAATTCAGCCCCGCAGACGCGTTTGATAATCATTAGCGGCCCAATCTGCGCGTGCCAGCCATTGCTCTTCGGGCTGGCGGGCGGCAAGGGCGTCGTCAATTTCGACCTCGTCGAACCCGCACCGCCGGGCCATTGCGTATTGATCGGCCAAAACATGTCCACAGGCGCGCAGCCGTCCGGTATATCCGGCCAGCCGCAATTGGCGCGCGATGGAAAATCCGCGGCCATCGGCAAAGGCCGGGAACTGAACCCGGATCATGCGCAGATCGCCGAGGCGCGGCAGCAGCGGTTGCAAATCGGTGTCAGGGGCGAGATCAAGTGCCGTCGCCTTCGGTTCGTCGACGGTGGCGAAACCATCGGTCCAGTCGTCCCTGCCAAAGCCGATATCGGTGACGAGAATGGTCATGCTGTCTGTCCTTTCCGTGTGGCGCGGCCATCGATAAAATGGATGCCGCATTCGTCTTTTTCGCGCCCGCGCCAGCGTCCTGCGCGGGGGTCTTCGCCAGCGGCAACAGGTGAGGTGCAAGGCGCGCAACCGATCGAGGCATAGCCGCGCGCGACCAGCGGATGTCGGGGCAGGCGGTTTTCGTCAATATAGTCGCGCAAATCCTCGGTGGCCCAGTGAGCCAACGGGTTGATCTTGATGCGCCCGGTGCCGTCCTCGGGTTCAAAGAACTCCAGCGCCGCGCGTCCCGCGGACTGATAGCGTTTGCGCCCGGTGATCCAGCCATCGAACTTCGCAAGTGCTGCGTCAAGCGGTGCGGTCTTGCGCAGCGCACAGCAGGCATCGGGATTGGTGCGGTGCAGCGTACCGTCGGGATCCTGCCGCGCAATGTCGGCGGCGTGCAGGATCCTCAGGTTGGTCAGACCCAACCGCTCGGCCAGTTCATTCTGATACACCAGGGTTTCGGTAAACAGCATCTCGGTATCGATGAACAACACCGGGGTGGCCCGGTCGATCACCGCAGCCATATGCAGCAGCACCACCGATTCCGCCCCGAAGCTGGAGACCAGCGCAATGCGCTCCATGCCGCGCAACGCATGGGTCAACACGTCATGGGCGCTGTGATGGCGGAACCGATCATTCAGCGCGCCTATCCGGGCGGAGAGCGCGGTTGAATCCGGCCCTCCGGGGGGGATATTTTCAGCCAGAAGAAGCATGGGCGATCTACTCCGCTGCAATGGCGGTCTGTGGATAGAGCGCCGCCTTGAATGGGTCGGCACCAAGGCGGTGCAGGGTCTGCAAAAAGGTTTCCTCAGCGTCGCTGCGCAGGTCGAGATAGGCATGGACCAGCCGTTCAATCGCGGGCACGATTTCGTCATGGGCGAAGCCGCGCCCGGTCCGCGCCCCGATCGTGGTGTTTTCGCTGCCGTCACCGCCGAGCGTGATCTGGTAGTTCTCGACGCCTGCGCGGTCCAGTCCGAGGATGCCGATATGGCCCACATGATGATGGCCGCAGGCGTTGATGCAGCCCGAGATGCGGATCTTGAGCGCGCCGATATCATGTTCCAGCTTCAGCGCGTCCACCCGTTCGGCGATCTGCTGGGCGACCGGGATCGACCGCGCTGTGGCCAAAGAGCAGTAATCCATGCCGGGGCAGGCGACGATATCCGAAGCCAGCCCGATATTGGCGGTGCCCAGCCCTGCGAGCTTCAGTGCCGCGTGCAGCGCGGGCAGGTCGGATTTGTGCACATGGGGCAGGATCACGTTTTGCTCGGGGCTGACCCGCAGCTCGCTGTGGGCATAGCGCTCGGCCAGATCGGCCAGCAGGCGCATTTGGTCCGCACTGACATCGCCGGGCGTTGCACCATGCGCCTTGAGGCTGATCGTGACAATGGCGTGATCCGGGTCGCGATGCGCCGCGAGGTTGGTATCGCTCCACGAGCGAAAAACCGGATCCGAGTCATAAGCCTGCGTGAAGGGGTCAGTGGGGGCCGATTTGAGCACCGGCTGGGCGAAGCGCGCCGCGACCAGTTCAAGCTGCCGGGCGACGATATCGGGCGCATAGGTGGCGCGCCGC
This sequence comes from Pontibaca salina, assembly GCF_016307205.1. Taxonomy (GTDB): domain Bacteria; phylum Pseudomonadota; class Alphaproteobacteria; order Rhodobacterales; family Rhodobacteraceae; genus Pontibaca; species Pontibaca salina. The sequence goes on from NZ_JAEIJD010000002.1 coordinate 120,446, forward strand.
TGCGGGAACTCTTCTTCGACCAGTTCGCGAATGCGCGCGATGCCGTGTTCCTGCACCAGGATCTTGATGCGCGCCTTCCACTTGTTGTCGCGCCGCCCGAGACGATTATAGACCGTCAGGATCGATTCCAGATAGGGCAACAGGTCGTCGAGCGGCAGGAAATCGCGGATCTCCTGCGCAACCAGCGGTGTGCGCCCGAGCCCGCCGCCGACAAAAACCTGCACGCCCCGGGCCCCGTCGCGTTCGACCACGCGCAGCCCGATATCGTTCGTGCGGATCACGGCGCGATCATGCGGGCTGCCGGTGACGGCGATCTTGAATTTGCGCCCGAGGAATTGGAATTCGGGATGGTCGGTGGACCATTGGCGGATCAGTTCGGCCAGGTGGCGGGGGTCAGCGACTTCATCCGCCGCGGCCCCGGCAAACGGATCGGCGGTGACGTTGCGAATGGTATTGCCGCTGGTCTGCACTGCATGCATTCCGGCCGAGGCCAAAGCATCCATGATGTCTGGCACGTCACGCAGTGCCGGCCAGTTGAACTGCATGTTCTGGCGCGTGGTGAAGTGGCCATAGCCCTTGTCCCACCGCTCGGAGATCTCGGCCAGCTTGCGGATTTGCTTGGAACTGAGCGTGCCATAGGGGACCGCGACGCGCAGCATATAGGCGTGCAGTTGCAGGTAGAGCCCGTTCATCAGGCGCAGTGGTCGGAATTCTTCTTCGCTGAGCGAGCCATCCAGGCGGCGCGCGACCTGAGCGCGAAACTGGGTGTTGCGCTGGGTCAGAAAGGCGTGGTCGAACTCGGTATATTCATACATGGCTGGTGCGCTCCTGTTTACCGTGGTTGTGGTTTGAGGGGCCGCTGGCGCGAAACGCTTCGCGGAAATGAGCCGGGAGGGGGCCATCGGGGCCTTCGTTGACATCGGCGAGATAGGCGCCGACCAGACGGGTGTGCTGTCGTTCGGCATGGAGCAGGCGCAGTTGCGCGTCGGCCTCATCGGTCAGGATCTCGGCCTTTGCCAAATCGCGGGTCCAACCATCGTCAACGGTCTGATAGATCACGTCTCCGATGAGCAGGTCATTGGCGGTAACCACTTTCGGGGTAAAGGGTCGGGACATCAGGCGAATTCCTTTCGGGTGTGGGACAGGGCCGCTGCGCGTGGCGGCAGGCCGAGCCAGATCAATGCAGGACCGTCCAGATCAGCGGCGGCGAGAATGGCGGGCAGGGTGGCCAGCGTAACGGCCAGAACGCGCTGGTCCGGGCGCGAGGCGTTTTCGATCACGCTGACCGGGGTCGCCGGATCGGCGCCATGCATCAGCAAACGGCCCTGCACGAAGCGCGCGGCCGATTTGCCCATATAGATTGCGGCAACGCTGCCGGGACGGGCCAGCGCGGCCCAGTCGTGATCGGCAAAGCCTTTTACGTCGTGACCGGTCAGATAGCGGACCGAGGAATTTCGGCCCCGGCTGGTCTGGCTCTGGCCCAGAGCGGCGGCGGCGGCGGCGGCCGAGGTGATACCGGGCAGAATGCGCCATGGAATATTGGCCGCGTCGCAGGCGGCAACTTCTTCATCCAGGCGCGCGAATAATGTGGTGTCGCCGGCTTTGAGCCGCACCACCCGTGCGCCTTGCGTCGCATGATGGACAATCAGGTCATTGATGCGTTCCTGCGGGGTAGAGGGGCCGAATCCGGCCTTTCCCACGTCAATCAGTTGCGCATCAGGTCCGGCCAGAGCGAGGATTGCCTGCGGTATCAGGCGGTCGTGCAGGATGATCCCGGCACCTTGCAGGGCACGTAATGCGCCGACGGTCAGCAGATCTGGATCACCGGGGCCTGCTCCGACAAATTCGACCGTCTCAAAAGGGGTGGTATTGGGCATGGCACAGATTCTCCGCGTTTGACTTGCCGCAGACTATAGGAAATATTCCCAAATCTATGCCATACGGCAGAGGAAATAAGGATGTTTGTTCCGAACAGCCCGCTGAGGAGGCCGTTTGGACCTTTAGGATAGAGGAAACAGGAATGACGGTGCGGATCGATGATGTAGACAGGAAAATCCTGTCAGAGCTGCAGCGCGATGCCAGCCAATCGCTGGACGAAATTGCCCGAAAAGTGGGCAGTTCAAAGACCCCGGTTTGGAATCGCATCCGCAAATTGCGTCAAGGTGGCGTGATCGGTCGGCAAACCGTGATACTGGATGCCGAGTCGCTGGGTTTCGAAGCGTGCTTTTTCGTGCTGATCCGCACCTCGGAACATGATGCGGTCTGGCAAGCGTCATTCCTTGAGGCATTGCAGAACCGCCCCGAGGTTCAGGAAGCGCACCGCCTCGCCGGCGATATCGACTATATCCTGAAGGTGCGGGTGAAAAATGCGCGTGCTTATGACGTATTTTATCAGGCGCTGATATCCGAGGTGCGGGTGCACAACGTCACGGCGTTGTTGTCGATGGAAGAGATAAAATCGACCACGATGCTGCCGCTGGAGGATTAATCGCTCGCCTCAAGCGCTGCGATGATGGGGGAGAACTCGGCCGCTTTCAGGCTGGCCCCGCCGACCAGCGCGCCATCGACATCTGGCACGGCAAAAATTTCGGCGGCATTTTCGGGTTTGACCGACCCACCGTATAGCAGGCGCACAGCGTCGCTGATATCTGCACCGAAACGCTCTTTTAGTCGGGCGCGGAGGAAGCCGTGTACCTCACCGATCTGGGCGGGTTCGGGAATGCGGCCGCTGCCGATGGCCCAGATCGGCTCGTAGGCGATCACGAGATTCTCGCCGGTCACGGCATCGGGAACCGACCCGGAAAGCTGTCCGGCGATGATGTCTAGCGTTGCTGAGGCGTCGCGCTGGGCGAGAGTTTCGCCAAGGCAAATGATCGCGGTCAGCCCTACGTTTAAGGCAGCTTGGGCCTTGGCACACACGGCGGCGTCACTTTCGCCGTGGTCCTGGCGGCGCTCGGAATGGCCAAGGATCACGTGGCGCGCCCCCGCATCCAGGATCATTTCGGCGCTTATGTCGCCGGTGTGTGCGCCGGACGCTTCAGCGTGGCAATCCTGTGCCCCGACATTGATGGCGTTGTCCGCACTTATCTGAACTGCACGGTGCAGCAGGGTGGCCGGCGGGCAGATCAGGATATCACAGGCGGGGTCCGGATGGGCACGTGCCAAATCTGCCAGTTCGGACAATGCCTGCCCGGTGCCGTTCATCTTCCAGTTGCCAGCCGCCAATTTCCGCCGCATGTTCTGCCCCTTGTCCTGCTCAAACCGATGCCGCGTCTAGCACCGCCCGTAGGGGCAGGCAATCTCCGGCGGGAGAAGCTCAGCCCTCCGTGGTTCCCGCGCTGTCGAATTTGATTGATTCACCGCAGCCACAGGCCTCGGAGACATTGGGGTTGTTGAACTTGAAGCCGGATTCCAGAAGGCCGGTTTCGTAATCGATTTCAGTGCCGAACAGGAACATCTGCGCCATTGGCGCGATCATGACGCGGGCACCTTCCTGCTCGACGACCTCGTCGTTGGGGTCGGCCTGATCAACATATTCCATCGTGTACTCCATCCCGGCACAGCCGCCTTTTTTGACGCCGATGCGCAGGCCGGCACGACCGTCCTTCTCCATCAAGCGAGTGATCTGGCGGATTGCAGTGGGAGTAATGGTGATCGGCGGTTTTCCGGGAATGGCGAACATGAATATTGCTCCTTCTCTTGACCTTTAACCTAAGTTGCAGCGTCAGGTTCCTCAAGGCCCAGCCCTTAGATACCGCTTCCGCTCAGGGAGTTGGGGGCCAATAATTCCAGAGGGGGTAGCCACGTTAGAAGCGCACGGGTGGCCAGCGCCGCCAGAATTGCCCAGCCAAAGGACGCCAGCGTCCCGATGATAACATATTCGGCGGTACGCTGGTCGTGCGAGGCGGTGCCAAAGCGCAAAATGGATTTGGCGGCGATCAAAAAACCGACCCCCAAGGCAAGATCAGTCAGGAGCAGCGCAAATATCAAACCGCGTTCGAGAACGCCGATCTGCCGACCACCCTGCCGTAGTCCGTTATTGCGAATGCGCACCCCATGCGGGTACATCAGCAGCCCGACGGCATATTGTCCGGCAATCAGTGTGACGGTCAGACCGGTGGCAAGCGCCATCAAAGGCAGAATTTCGGGCCATGCGGCCCACCATCCTGATTGCCACAGGCCGGGTGCCCATGCGGCGATGGCCATCAGTGTGACCAGATGCGCTGTTTGGTCCATGAGGAACCCGGAAAGCCCGCCAAATCTGCCCGAGGTCTTGGCAATATCTATCGCGATATGGGTCAGCGCCAGCACCAACAGCTCCGGCGCATCGACCCGCCCCAGCGCCGCTTGCGCGGTGATCAACACAATCACACCGTGCAGCAGCATGACCGATGGGCGGGCCTTATTGGCGTGTATCCAGTTCGTCTGGAACAGGAAATCGGCCAGCACATGGGCAAACAGCAAGGCGGTGAAGGTTTCGATCATCGGCCCCGTCCACCCCCGCAGGTGAAAATGCTTGCTTTTAGGGATGGAAGGTAAATCACGTTGCGCACCCCTTTGCTTCGATCATTCTCAGAGCATCGTCGATGGCGGGAAAGCCCGCGCCCCAGAGTGCTTGGTTAACGGCCTGACGGGTAATGCCCAAATGCTTGGCGGCATCGGCACGGATGCGGTCGCGGGGCCACAGCATCAGGCGCACGGCGCGGGCCTGTGCGGGGGTCCAGCCGCTGCTGATATGGTCGGCCAAGCGCACTGCAGCGGCCAAATCGCCCTTGGCCGCATGGGCCATAGCGACATGCGCGGGCAGCGTGGCAAGCAAACGACCGGAAGCGATGAAGGCGGGGCCGTGTCCGGAATTCGGGTTGCGATCAGCGGGCAGGGTGCCCAAGCCCTCGGCAATGGCAATCCTTGTGGAGCGGGATTTACCCAGTTCACGCAGGGCGGCCCGTAAAAACAGCGCCGCGCGCAACGACAGTGCCGGTACGGCGATGGCGCACTGCCACCCGTCGCCACCGCGTCGGGCGAAGCCGGTTACAATGCCGCCGCCCCAACCTGCGATGTCGCGCGACGCATTCTCCAAGGCTTGCAGCGCGTCATTCAGTTGCGTGAGGTCGAGACTCGTTGAGTCGATCAGGTCGCCGGTAAGGACTGCGAATGGCTCTGGCATGGCTTTCCTGGAAACTTGAGGAAAGTATATCCGCCTTCTTTTTAGAAAAGCAAGTTATTTTACTTGCTTACATGAATCCCAGTTCCAGCCGGGCTTCGTCGCTCATCATGTCCATGCCCCAAGGCGGCTCCCAGGTCAGGTCCACATCAACCTGTTTGACCCCGGCAATCGGCTCGACGGCGTCGGCCACCCAGCCGGGCATCTCGCCCGCGACAGGACACCCCGGCGCGGTCAGTGACATGGTGACATGCACTTCGTTTTCCGGTGAAATATCAATCGTGTAAATCAGGCCTAAATCATAGATATTAACCGGTATTTCCGGATCATAAACCGATCGACACGCCTCTACGATCTGTTCGTAAAGCGGATGGTCGGTGGTTGATGGCGCGATCAAAGGCGCGCCCTCTAGCGGTTCGGTTGCGTGGGTCATACCTGCCTCGCGTTTGTTTCCTGATTGATTATATAGGATTTAAACGCGCCGCCGTAAAGTGCCGTGCCGGCGCCTAAGTGTCGCGCACCAGCAAGGCTTGGCATGCGGTGCGATTTGGCGCAAAAGGCAGCAAAGAGGCAGCGGGGGCCGATTATGGCGAGTCACGTAACATTCGATCTGCATGCGCGCGACGGCAAGGCGCGGGCAGGCGCCATTCAGACGACGCGCGGCAGGATCCGGACGCCCGCCTTCATGCCGGTGGGCACCGCCGCGACGGTCAAGGCGATGCTGCCTGAAAGCGTCGCCGCCACGGGTGCCGATGTCTTGCTGGGCAATACCTACCATTTGATGCTGCGCCCCGGTGCCGAACGCATCGCGGCGCTGGGCGGGCTGCACCGGTTCATGAACTGGGAAAAGCCGATCCTGACCGATTCGGGTGGCTTTCAGGTGATGAGCCTGGCGGGTTTGCGCAAACTGACTGAGCGCGGGGTCACGTTTCGGTCGCATATCGACGGCTCGAAACATGATCTGACACCTGAGCGCAGCATTGAGATCCAACAGCTTTTGGGGGCCGACATCGTAATGTGTTTCGATGAATGCCCAGCTCTGCCGGCAACTGATGCGGCGGTGGCGGAAAGTATGCGGCTGTCAATGCGATGGGCCAAGCGGTCACGCGAGGCGTTTGGGGACCGACCAGGTCACGCCCTGTTTGGCATCCAGCAGGGCGGGGTGACCGAAGAGTTGCGCGGCGAAAGCGCCGAAGCGTTGAGGGAGATCGGCTTTGACGGCTATGCGATCGGCGGTCTGGCTGTGGGTGAGGGGCAGGAGGCGATGTTTGGCGTGCTGGAATACGCGCCTGACATGCTGCCCCGGAACAAACCCCGCTATTTGATGGGCGTCGGCAAGCCCGATGATATCGTCGGCGCGGTGGCACGGGGCATCGACATGATGGATTGTGTGTTGCCGTCCCGCTCGGGGCGGACGGGGCAGGTGTTCACGCGCCATGGCGTGCTGAACATAAAGAACGCCCGCCATCAGGACGACCCGCGCCCGCTGGATGAGGCATGTGGCTGCCCGGCCTGCCGCAACTATTCACGTGCCTATCTGCATCATGTCTTTCGCAGTCAGGAGATCATTAGCTCGATGCTGCTGACTTGGCATAATCTGCACTATTACCAGCAGATCATGGCCGAAATGCGCGACGCGATCACGGCCGGGCAATTTGCTGATTGGCAGAGTGCCTTCCATCGCCAGCGCGAACAGGGCGATATCGAGCCTTTGTAAGGGGCTATGCCGGGTATTTCGCGCCGGCGGCGCGAAGCCTCCGGCGGGGATATTTCGGGCAAGAAGAAAACGGAGCGTGGCGGTTGATCTGTTCGGGAGTGCATAGGGCGAGATTGCAATAATTGGGCAAAACGGCCTTGCCCACAATGGCATCCAAGGGCATGTTCGCCGCCGAGAACCGGACATGGTTGAAACCAGGGGCCGCGCGCCCCAGATAATTCAGCGACAGGAAGGGACCGTGTGCTGCCGATAACCGGGGCCAGCGTCCCTTGCCAACAACAAGGAAACGAGCATGCAAGAGCCACTCAATTCATCCTACCCGGTGCTGCCGCTGCGCGACATCGTGGTATTCCCGCACATGATCGTTCCGCTTTTCGTGGGGCGCGAGAAATCCGTGAACGCGCTTGAGGAGGTTATGGCGGATGACAAGCAGATTTTGCTGTCCAGCCAAATCGACCCTGGCGTTGACGACCCCGAAGCTGACGGTATTTACCGAGCCGGTGTGTTGGCCAATGTGCTGCAACTGCTGAAACTCCCCGATGGCACAGTCAAGGTTTTGGTCGAAGGCCATGAGCGGGTCCGTATTACCGAATTCATCGACAACGACGCCTTTTTTGAGGCGCGCGCAGAATATCTGACCGAGGTTCCAGGCGACGAAGACACGACCAAGGCCCTGTTGCGGACCGTTGCGGATGAGTTCGAGCGCTATGCCAAGGTGCGTAAGAACATTCCCGAAGAAGCGCTGGCCGCCGTCGGCGAGAGCGCTGAACCGGCCAAGTTGGCCGATCTGGTCGCCGGGCATCTGGGCATCGATGTCGAGCAGAAACAGGATTTGCTGGAAACCCTGTCGGTCTCCGAGCGACTGGAAAAGGTTTATGGTCTGATGCAGGGCGAAATGAGCGTTCTGCAAGTCGAGAAAAAGATCAAGACTCGGGTCAAGAGCCAGATGGAGAAGACCCAGCGCGAATATTACCTGAATGAGCAGATGAAGGCCATTCAGCACGAGTTGGGCGATGGCGATGACGGCCAGAATGAAATCGCCGAACTGGAGGCGCGAATCGAAGAGGTCAAGCTGAGCAAGGAAGCCCGTGAAAAGGCCGACGCCGAGCTCAAGAAGCTCAAGAACATGTCGCCGATGAGCGCCGAGGCGACAGTCGTGCGCAATTACCTGGACTGGATGTTAAGCATCCCGTGGGGCGTGAAGAGCCGTGTGAAAAGGGATTTGAGCAAAGCCCAGCAGGTGCTGGATGATGATCACTATGGCCTTGAAAAGGTCAAGGAACGGATCGTCGAATATCTGGCGGTGCAACAGCGTTCGCGGAAGATGAAGGGACCGATCATGTGTCTTGTCGGCCCTCCGGGCGTTGGCAAGACCAGTCTTGGCAAATCGGTTGCACGGGCGACGGGGCGCGAATTCATCCGCATCAGCCTTGGCGGCGTCCGCGACGAATCCGAAATTCGCGGTCACCGGCGGACCTATATCGGTTCGATGCCGGGCAAGATCATCCAGGCGCTGAAAAAGGCGAAAACCACCAACCCGCTGATCTTGCTCGACGAGATTGACAAGATGGGTCAGGATTTCCGGGGTGATCCAGCCAGCGCGATGCTTGAGGTGCTGGACCCGGAGCAGAACAACACCTTCGTGGACCACTATCTTGAAGTGGAATACGATCTGTCCAACGTGATGTTCCTGACGACCTCGAACAGCTACAATATGCCGGGGCCGCTTCTGGACCGGATGGAGATCATCCCGCTGGCCGGTTACACCGAGGACGAGAAACGTGAAATCGCCAAGCAGCACCTGCTGCCAAAGCAGATCAAGAACCACGGCCTGAAAAAAGGCGAGTTCGAGCTGACCGAAGACGCGCTGACCGCGATCATCCGCACCTATACGCGCGAGGCCGGGGTACGGAACCTTGAGCGCGAGATTGCCAAGGTTGCCCGCAAGGCGCTGACGCGAATTGTCCGCAAGGAGGACGACAGCGTCACGGTGACGCCGGACAACCTGTCTGATTTCCTAGGTGTGGCGAAATTCCGCTTCGGCCTGGCCGAGGAGGAGGACCAGATCGGCGTTGTCACCGGGCTGGCCTATACATCGGTTGGGGGCGAGTTGCTGAACATCGAGGCGCTGCGCTTGCCGGGCAAGGGCCGGATGAAGACCACCGGCACGTTGGGCGATGTGATGAAAGAAAGCATCGACGCGGCAAGCAGCTATGTCCGCTCGATCAGCCCGCAGATCGGCGTGAAACCGCCGCGTTTTGAAAAGTGGGACATTCACGTGCATGTTCCCGAAGGGGCGACGCCCAAAGACGGCCCGAGCGCCGGTTTGGCAATGGTTACATCGATCGTATCGGTGCTGTCGCAAATCCCGGTGCGCAAGGATATTGCCATGACCGGTGAGGTGACGCTACGCGGCAATGCGCTGCCAATCGGCGGATTGAAGGAAAAGCTTTTGGCGGCGCTGAGAGGCGGCATCAAGACGGTGCTGATCCCGAAGGAGAACGAAAAGGATCTGGTCGACATCCCCGACAATGTAAAAGAGGGGCTGACCATCATCCCGGTGAGCCATGTGTCCGAAGTTCTGGAACACGCGCTGGTGCGCAAGCCCGAGCCGGTGGAGTGGGATGAGGCAGCCGAAGAGGCGGCAGCCGCGAAGGCAGCCTTGGCCAAATCGGAAGGGACCGGCAACACCACAACGCACTGATCCGATGGCGCAAAGGTCTCATGGGGTGGATTGGGAACGGTCCACCCCTTTTGCGCTGTCCAGATGTAATAGCTCGATTTGGCTGGATACGTTGCTGCGTGGGCGTTATGAGTAATCGAAGAACAGTGCGATGGAAGACGAATTACGCTTCATAAAAATGCACGGGCTTGGAAACGACTTTGTCGTGTTGGATATGCGTGTGCACAACATGCAGGTTACACCTGCCATGATCAGCGCGATTGCTGATCGGCATCGCGGTGTCGGGTATGATCAACTCGCAATTATAATGCCGTCAGCGACCAGCGATGCGCGGCTGATTTTTTACAACGCAGATGGATCAGTGTCGGGCACATGTGGCAATGCCACCCGCTGTATCGCGCAATATTTGATGACCGAGACCGGAAAAGACCGGCTGGCGCTGACAACCGAGCGCGGCCGTCTTGAAGCTTGCAAGGCAGGGCAGGGATTGGTCTCGGTCAACATGGGTGCACCGCAGTTGCTATGGAATGAGATACCTCTGGCGGAAGATATCGATACCCTAAAGCTGCCGATTGAAGGCAATCCGACGGCGACAGGCATGGGAAACCCTCACTGCACGTTTTTTGTCAAAGACGTCGATCAGATCTCGCTTGCGGAGTTTGCACCTCGCTATGAGCACCACCTGCTATTCCCGCAACGGACCAATGTGCAGATCGTACATGTGGCGGGACAGGATCGCCTGCGGATGCGGGTCTGGGAACGTGGCGTTGGCGTGACATTGGCATCGGGCTCGTCCTCCTGCGCTGTCGCGGTGGCGGCGGCGCGGCGCGGGCTGACCGGGCGCAGCGTGCGCGTCGATCTGGACGGCGGCACGCTGAATGTTGATTGGCGCGAGGATGGTGTCTGGTTGACCGGACCGACAGCCCATGTATTCAACGGCGCATTCACGCGCGAATTTCTGGATGGTATCGCATGAGCGCACCAAAGTTTACGACGCTTGGCTGTCGTCTGAATGCCTATGAAACCGAAGCCATGAAAGAGCTGTCGGGGCAGGCGGGTTTGTCGGATGCGGTGATCGTCAATACCTGTGCTGTTACCAGCGAGGCGGTGCGCAAGGCGCGGCAGGAAATCCGCCGGCTGCGCCGCGAAAATCCTGGTGCGAGATTGATTGTTACCGGATGTGCTGCACAGACCGAGCCGGAGACTTTTGCAGCGATGGACGAGGTCGACGCGGTCATCGGCAACGCTGAAAAGATGCGTGCCTCCACGTGGGCCGGGTTGGCGGGTGAATTCGAAACCGAACCGGTTCAGGTCGATGACATCATGTCCGTAACCGAAACCGCCGGTCATTTGATTGACGGTTTCGGCACGCGGTCGCGGGCCTATGTGCAGGTTCAGAACGGGTGCGACCACCGCTGTACATTCTGCATCATTCCGTTTGGGCGCGGCAACTCACGCAGCGTTCCCGCCGGGGTCGTGGTCGAACAGATCAAGCGCCTTGTCGACAAGGGCTATAATGAGGTCGTGTTAACCGGGGTGGATCTGACCAGCTGGGGGGCTGATTTGCCTGCTACGCCGCAGCTTGGAAATCTGGTGCAGCGGATCCTGCGGCTTGTGCCGGATTTGGCCCGGTTGCGGATCAGCAGTATCGACAGCATCGAGGTTGACGACGCGCTGATGGACGCGATTGCCACGCAGCCGCGCCTGATGCCGCATCTACATCTCAGCCTTCAGCATGGCGACGACATGATCCTGAAGCGGATGAAGCGCCGACATTTGCGCGAGGACGCCATTCGCTTTTGCCAGACGGCGCGTGCGCTGCGCCCCGACATGACATTCGGTGCCGATATTATCGCGGGGTTTCCGACTGAGACCGAGGCGATGTTTGAAAACGCGCTTGCGATGGTTGCGGAATGTGACCTGACATGGCTGCATGTCTTCCCCTATTCGCCCCGTCCCGGAACCCCTGCCGCGCGTATGCCGCAGGTTAATGGCAGCGATATCAAGGCGCGCGCGGCAAGGCTGCGCAAGGCAGGGGATCAGCAAGTTGCGCGACATCTCGCGGCTCAACAGGGGAAAACTCACCGGGTGTTGATGGAAAACGCGCATATGGGACGCACAGAGCAATTCACCGAAGTTCGATTTGTCGCGGCGCAGCTAGAGGGACAGGTTGTCACGACCAAAATTCGGGGCGTCGACGGTGGCCGCCTGACAGCTTAAGCTGTTCACGAGCGGCTCAGTTGATGTGAGTACCCTCATGGATAGTAACTGCGGACCAGTGCGCTGGCGATCAGGCTCCATCCATCGGCGATCACGAAAAATGCGAGCTTGAAGGGCAGCGAGACGATGGCCGGCGGAACCATCATCATGCCCATCGACATCAACACTGCGGCGACGACCAGGTCGATGATCAGAAATGGCAGGAAAACTAGAAATCCGATTTGGAAGGCCCGCGCGATTTCGGACAACAGAAAACTGGGGATCAGAACAGAAGTCGGCGCATCCGGCGTGGGCGCAAGTGTTTCTGTCTGCGGCCTAAGGTCGGCCAAGGCGTGGAAGGTGCCGGGATCAACCCGCGCTGCCATGAATCGGCGAAACGGATCGAGCGTGCGCTCGATCGCTGTCTCAGTGTCGATAGTTTCCTCGATCAGCGGGCTTATGCCGGCCTCCCAAGCTTCGGTAAAAACCGGTTCCATGACGAAATAGGTCAGGAAAAGCGCAAGGCTCACGATCAGCATGTTTGGTGGGCTTTGTTGCAACCCGATTGCCTGCCTCAAAATGCCGAGCACTGTCACGAGGAAGGGGAAACACGTGATCATGATCGCCAGACCAGGTGCCAGGCTGAGTACGGTGATCAGCAGAATCAATTGGATCGAGCGCGCGGTTATCGAACCGCCCTCGCCAAGGGAGAGGCTGAGTTCCTGAGCCTGGACAATTTGGGGAAACGTGATCATGGCCCCTAGGGCGAGTGTAATCAGGCAGAGTTTTAAAAGGGTTTTCATTCAAGCCCATTCTGTAAATCCGCGATCTCGCTCAGGCGGACAGCCAGTTGGCCAGCTTGATCCCCGCTTAACTCTTCAAGTTGTCCGCGTGCGACCAGCCGATCACCGACATAAAGCTCGACCGGATCGTCGATCCGTTTATCGAGAGTGAGGACAGAGTTTTGGTCCAGTCCCATAAGCTCCCGTATCGTCGGACGTGCCTTTCCCACCGAAACGGTGATCTCGATCGGGAGAGAGACGAAGGGATTGCCCGGCTCGGCAGCCGGTGTGACGAATTTTTTGATACCATCATCCATTGGTATTCTCCTGATTGATGTGATAGAAGAATGACGTCACGGACTGGTTTATCGACGCTAGAAGTTCGCTACTGTCCAATTCATATTCGTGCGAATTCAGACGGATGATCGCCATTCCCGGATCAAGATCGTCATCTTCGTGTACCTCAATCAGCAGTGCAAACCCCTGAGCGATGAGTTCTTTCAATCCGGTCGATTCTCCGGGGGCGACGGCAATCACCACCGGTTGTGCGGTCTGCTCTTTGGTCAGCGTGTAAAGCTGATCCACGATCCGGTAACCGAACACCCGCATCATGGTTTCAGGGAGTACCGCCGAAACCAGATCTTCGAATAGAGGCTGCAATGAGGCGAGTAGTTGGGTTCGCACCTCATGATAAGTGAGCGACATATTTTCCAAAGATCGCCCCAGCGCCGCTGAGATCTGGGCCCGGTTTTCAGCTTGAGCGGAGATCGCGTCTTCCCAACCCGCTGAATAGCCTTGCTCGAAATTATCCAGATTTTGATCTTCCAGCGCTTTTATGGAGATCAATCCGGTCGAAGAGGTCGGCGAATCTTCGGAGCTAAAATCTTCGAGGTGATGAGAAATGGGCATCAGGCTTTCCCTTCGCGCTCTTCTTCAAGCCAACTGCGCAGGATTTCGACGGTTTCCTCCTGCCGTTCACCGATCATCGAGCGAAGCCGATCCACCGGATGTCCGGTGTCGGGCTCGGCAAGCGCCCGGCTAACTTCGCTCGCGCCCTGATTGGCGGGCAGGGCCTGTTTTGCGGACTTACCGTCGATGACGCCGGGCAAGGTCGGTGCGGGGGCAGTGGCCGATTTTTCGGCCTCGGCGGTCAAAATGGGGGGCGGCAGTGCTTTGGGTTTCGTCAGGATTGGACGTACAACAAAGAGCCCAAGAACAAGCGTCACGATGGAAAGGGCGAAGATCTGAACCAACGACATCAGATCGAGACCCAGACCACTTAGCAAGGATGCGCTTGCTGTTGTGCCCGCCGCGATCTCGGCAGGCAGCTCCATAGACCGCAGCGTGATCATATCGCCGCGTTCCGCGTCATAACCGACGGCCGACGCCACAAGGTCATGGAGCGCAGTTAGTTCGGCGTCGGATCGGGGTTGAAATCTCGGGACACCGTTTGCGTCCTCTTCAAATACTCCGTTTATCAAGACTGCGACCGTTAGGCGCTTAACGGCTCCGGGAGCCCGCAGGATTTCGTGATCGGTTTGCGATATTTCATAGTTAACCCGTTCGCGCGTCTCACTGGTTTGCGCATGGGATCCGTCCCCGCCGTAAGCGGCGTCACCATCGGGGAGATTGGAGGCTACAGTCACCGCTCCCTGTGCTTGGTTGCGCGACGAGTCAGTGCGTTCCTCACTATCGGTACTGATCGCCACCCGCGCTTCAGGATCGATTTGACGTCTGCGGATCGATTCGGTATCGGTGACGGTGTCGACGCTGACCTCGACCACGGCATTTCCGGCCCCAACGCGGGCTTCAAGCAGGCGAAGAACCCGATTACGCACCTTCTGCGCGCGGTCATCTGCTGAGTTTGCCGGAGCGGAATTGTCAGAGATGCCGATCAGAATGCCATTGGCATCGATTACCGCAACGTTTTCGACGGGCAGGCCCGAGACGGCCGAGGCAACCAGAAAGCGGATGGCGTTTGCTTGATCGGCCGTAATCGGGGCACCCGCCGCGGTGGTGACCGCGATCGAAGCCGTCGGTTCGGCACTGCGATAGAACGGGCTGGACCCGGCATTGGCAAGGTGAACACGGGCCTGAACGATATGGGGGCTCGCCACGATGGTGCGCGCGAGTTCTCCTTCCTTCGCGCGCCAGTAAGCAGCATCAAACATCTGCGACGTCGTGCCGAACCCGCTCAGCGAATCAAGCAATTCATAACCGCGCCCCCCGTTGGTGGGCACGCCCTCTCCGGCCAAGATCATTCGCAGTTCGTCGCGTTGATTGAACGGGACATAGATCGAGCCGCCGCGCACATCATATGAGGCGCCGCGTTGATCCAAAACCCGTACAACTTCCCCCGCTGCACTGGGTTCCAGCCCAGCATACAGTAGTTTCATCGAAGGGGTTGCAGCCTTTATCAACATGATGGCGATCGTTAGTGCCATGATCAGGCTTGCGATCACCACGATCACCTGCCGGCGTTTTTCCAGCCCGGTCCAGGTCATGACGATTCGCTGCATGCTCACCTCCGTTCCACCGTTTTCTGTGTGGGGTGAGCCGTGTTTCGTCGATCTGCCTTAATAATCGGTTAGTTCCTGACCGGTTATGAACGGGCTGTAACGATTCAAGAGGAACCACAATGACAGACGCCGCCACCGAGGCTCCTGCCAAGCGGTCTAAGAACCGAAAGCGAGGGTTGGCCCTAACTTTATTGTTATCGGCAATCGGTGCGGCGGCTGGCTATTACGGAGTCTCATCCGGCGTGATTCCAATTACCGCCTTGAGCAACCAGAGGCCATTTGCTGCCAAAGCAACGGATATCGCCTTTGTGGAGATTGATCCGATTATGATCTCGTTTAGTGGCGGACAGAGCATCCGGCAATTGCGTTTTCGGGCGCAACTGGAAGTCGATCCAGCCGTCATAAGGAAAGTCCAATCATTATTGCCGCGGGTAATCGACGTATTGAACGGCTATCTTCGGGCGCTTCAGTTGGCGGATCTGACGGACCCGCTGGCGTTAACCAGATTGCGTGGCCAGATGCTTCGGCGTGTGCAGGTCGTCGTGGGACGCGAAAACGTTCGCGATCTTTTGATCATGGAATTCGTGTTAAACTAGGAGGCAACGATGGAGCTAATTGCAGATATTTTTTTAGTTGCCGGAGCGCTGGGGGCCGGTTTCTATTGCTTTGTCCTGTCCCGACGACTGAAACGGTTCAATGATCTGGAAAAAGGGGTCGGGGGGGCTGTCGCGGTACTCTCTTCGCAGGTTGATGGCCTCACCAAGACCTTGGCAGCGGCCCGTGTGGCCTCGGATGGGGCGAATGCGACCCTGAGTGGCCTGACCACGCGGGCCGAAGCGGTCGCCGGGCGTTTGGAACTCCTGATGGCATCAATGCACGATATTGTAGATGACGAAACGGCGCTCAATGCGGGGCCAGTCGACGAGGCGGGGTCGGAACCGGGTGGCTCGGTTTTCATGCGCCATGGCCCCAACGGCTCTCCTTCATGAGAAGGGTACAGTTATCTAGGCGCGGCTCTCGGGTTGGCGTTCTGTTCCTGATTCCCATGTTCCTGCTAGGATCGGCACTGATCCGGATGGGAATGAGCGCGGGACCAGCTGTATCCGCAGAGCCCGACGAAAATCTCGCCGATCCGTCAAGCGCCGAGGTCACGGCAGAGCAGGGCGCTCTTGATCATAACGGCGCGCGCTCGCTTCTCACATTATTGCAGGAGAGAGAACGGAATCTGGATATCCGGGAACGTCAGATCGAGGACCGGGAAAAGGCCCTTCAAATCGCGGACTCAGCGATCAAAAGCAAGCTCGCGGCGCTCGTCAACGCTGAGGAAAATCTTCGCGCCACAGTAGCGCTGGTGGATGGAGCGTCAGAGAATGACCTCACCAAGCTGACGACCGTCTACGAAAAAATGAAACCCCGAGACGCTGCCGCTCTGTTTGAAGAAATGGTGCCGGAATTCGCAGCCGGTTTTCTTGTGCGCATGCGCCCCGAATCCGCCGCCGGAATTTTGTCTGGTCTTAGTCCCGATAGCGCTTATGCCGTCAGCGTAATTCTCGCAGGTCGAAATGCAAATGCGCCAAGTGATTGAAAGCATTTCGTTAGCGATTGTTAAAGAATTCGGTCCAAACTGACCAGGCCAGAACGTGGAGAAAAAGATGATCGGGATAATTGGCATCGTCATGGTTTTCGTTATGGTGTTTGGCGGCTATCTGGCTGCTGGTGGAAAGCTGGCGATCGTCCTGAAGTCATTGCCATATGAGCTTAGCATAATTGGTGGCGCTGCTATCGGTGCCTTTTTAATCAGCAATGATTTGGCTGCTATAAAGCGAACAGTGCGAGACATTGCGCGGGTTTTCAAAGGACCGCGATGGAAGCCGGACGATTATCGCGATCTTTTGTGCCTTCTATTCACGCTGATCAGAGTTGCGCGACAAAACCCAATTGCAATTGAGCAACATATAGAATATCCGAAAAACTCAACCGTTTTCTTGTCCTATCCACGAATTCTTCAGGATGATGAAGCCATCGATCTAATCTGTGATACATTGCGCTCTGCCGCGATGAATTATGACGATCCCAACCAAGTCGAGGAGGTGCTTGAGAAGAGAACCGAGGCAAATCTTCATAACGCCATGCATTCATGTCACGCCTTGCAAACCGTTGCTGACGGGTTACCGGCTTTAGGAATCGTCGCTGCCGTTCTTGGTGTGATCAAAACAATGGGGTCGATAGACCAACCGCCAGAAATATTGGGAAGATTGATTGGTGGCGCGTTGGTCGGGACGTTTTTGGGTGTATTTCTGGCATATGGATTTGTCGGCCCTTTCGCTGCCCGCCTCAAGACTATTGTGGAAGACGACAGCCACTTCTATCAGCTCATCCGGGAGGTCTTGGTCGCCAACCTTCACAGCCATGCCGCAGCGATCTGTATTGAGGTTGGACGTCAGAACACTCCCGCGCATATTCGGCCCGGCTTCAATGATCTTGAAAAGGCGCTGCGATCCTCAAAGCAGGACGTAGCCTGATGCCGATAATCTATCTGGCATTATTCGTATTACTGCTTGCCTTCCCGGTTTCAGCGCAAACCTTGGCAATACGTTCGGGTGAACATGAGAATTTCTCGCGCTTGGTTCTTACTTTGCCGATCGGCGTCGAGTGGTCCCTGACGCAGCAGGGCCGAACTGCGGCTCTGACCCTTGATCTTCCGCAGGTCCATTTTGGAATCGCCGATGTTTTCAAACGTATTCCACGAAGCCGTCTTGCGAGAGTAACACAATCTTCTGCCGGCGCACCGCTTGAGATGTTTCTGGCTTGCGATTGTAAGTTAAAGAGTTTCACGCTCTCGGACCGGCGCCTTGTTATCGACATCATGGATCCGCGAACGCCGTCAGCTCAAGCCCCTGACATTCATCAGCCGATTCTTGAACCGACATTTCGTTTTCCGATGACAGCTGCGGGGGGCCGGGCGGTGAGCGCAGCGCCCTTTATGTTAAATTCCCGCAATCGTAATAGGATCCCGCGCCCCAAGAGTTCTCAGCCAGATAGCAGGTTGCAGTCCGGGAGCAATGCCGACACCCCCCCCTTGCCCCCGAAGACTGACCTACCGCGTGCCGCGTCACGACGCTCAGAAAAAAGGCTTCTGGCTCAGATTGACAGAGCGGTTGATCAAGGTTTGCTTGATTTTACGGGATCTTCGAGAGATGCGCCGGAACCGGAAGCCTTAGTGCCTGACCTGAAACCGCCTCGCGAAACTCCGTCAAAGCCGGGGCTTTCGGCGCAAACCTCCGTTGATCGAGATCTGGCAGATGTCCGCAATACAATGGAGATCGCTGGATATGGCTCCAATTGTTATCCTGCGGAAATGCTAAAGCTTGCGGAGTGGGGGAGTGAAGACCCCTTTGCGGATCAGATCGGCACGTGGCGATCTGAGCTTTATCACGAGTTTGACATCCTGAACCGAGACGCCCAGATCGGGTTGGCAAAGAACTATATATATTTTGGTTTCGGCGCTGAAGCCGCTCAGGTTTTGAAGCTCAAAAGTCATCGCCAAGAAAACACAGAAATCTTGCTGGAAATGTCACGGATTCTGGATGGTCTTGACGCCGTCTCAACTGAGTCGTTTTTATTGCACCAAGGATGCAGCGGCGCTAGCTCCCTTTGGGCTGTTCTTGCAGCGTCAAGTTTGCCACCGGAAACAAATGATGACGCGGTTCTGCAGGCCCTGATGGAATTGCCAGCGCATTTGCGACATTTGATCGGGCTTCGTATCAGCCGAATTTATATGAGCGCCGGTCGGGCCGAGATTGCCAACACCGCGCTGCGCATTGCAGAGCGGGCCAGCGCCTCCCGTGATCCGGCTGTGGATCTGGCGGCGGCAGAGATCAATGCGCTGAAAGGCGATCGGCAGACAGCCTCGGAGCAGGCCGCCAGAGTGGTTACATCCGGGGCCGAACAGGCGGCGGAAGCGCTGGTGAAATTGGTGAAAATGAGGTGGGAAACAGGGGGGGAATTACCGCCGGAAACTGCGGAACTTGCTGAAGCATTTGCGATGGAGAACCGGGGTTCGTCCTTGGGTGATCAGTTGCAAGAAGCCCGTGTTCTTGCACTCGCCATGCGAAATCAGTTCCGCGCCGGGTTCGAAGCACTTGCAGCTTATGAGCAGCACGTTCGGCGCCCGGCAAGCCCTGAAATCTGGGGCGCCCTATTCACGGCGATGACTGACCGGGCTGACGATCTCGTCTTTCTGGAACTCGTTCTTGGAAATACGCCCTTGTTTGCGAAGGGTGAATTTGACCATGTGACCGAGAAAGTCGCGGGCCGGCTGATGGAGCTTGGCTTTCATGGACAAGTCCAGAAGTTGCTGGGCAACGACTATGGGGGGCGAATCGACGATGATGGTCTTTTGATTCGGGCCGAGGCAGCTTTGGCTGCCGACCTGCCGCATCGTGCGATGGCTGTCTTGGGGAAGAGCGTTGGCTCCAAAGCTGATCGGCTCCGCGCCCAAGCGTTGTCGAAAAGTAAAAACCATGCGGAGGCTGCAGCGTTTTTCACGCAGGCAAATGACGCGGCCAGCGCCGCGCGTAGCTATTGGTTGGCTGGAGAGCTCGAGAATATACCCGATGAAGCACCGCTTTATGGCGCAACGGCGCAAAGCATACCGGCCCTTGATGCTGGAAATAACGCTGAGCTCCCGCCCACCCCTTTGGCGCAGGCGCGCGCATTGTTGGAAGGCTCAGAACACTCACGGGGCCAGATATCTGATCTGTTGGACGCCATGTTTGTGGGCGAGAATTTTGACGAGACCGCCGCCAACTGACAGGAAGTGTAAACAGTATGGTTGATAAGCCTTGGCATGTTCCCATGCAGGACCCCGCAGCGGGGCGCCCAAAACTTCACCCTGAGGTTGTTGAGCCGAACTATAATCGCCTGAATTATCGACACAAGCTATTGGCGACTGAACGAATCCTGTAAGGTATCAGTGACTGGTCGGTGGCATCGAAAGGGAGTGGCGTGTCTGACAGCAAGGCCGAAGCGTGGCTAGCCCAACATCCCGAGATCGATTCGATCTTTGCTTGTGTTTGCGATCTGAACGGTGGAATGCGGGGCAAACGGGTTCCGTTAGATCAGATTTCCAAGGTCGTCGAGGGCGGGCTGCGGATGCCGTTATCGATCGTTGGCATGGATATCTGGGGTGAGGATATCGAGAATAGCAAACTGGTGTTCGAAACCGGTGACTCGGACGGGCTGTGCGATTTCACCGGACGTGCCTTGGTACCGATCACCTGGACCAGCCGCCCGACGGCGTTGGCGATGCTGTGGATGCGGCAGGAAGACGGCACGCCGTTTCCCGGCGATCCCCGGCGCGCGCTGGCCCGTGTGGCCGAGCAATACAGGGCGCGCGGGCTGACCCCGGTCATTGCAACCGAGCTGGAGTTCTACCTGGTCGACCCATCCGGGGACATGCCGCAAGCGCCCAAGTCGCCCGTCACGGGCAAGCGACTGAATTCCGACGGGGCGCTATCACTGGATGAATTGCAGCATTTCGATGAATTCCTGAATGATGTTTACGATACTTGTGAGCTACAGGGCATTCCGGCAGATACCGCGATTTCGGAAAACGGTGCGGGGCAGTTCGAGGTGAACATGCGCCATATTGCCGATCCCCTGCGCGCCGCCGATGATGCGGTGCTGTTCAAGCGGCTGGTGCGCGGTATTGCGCGCAAACACGGATTTGCTGCTACCTTCATGGCCAAACCATATGGCCATCTGTCCGGCAGCGGCTTTCACGCGCATTTTTCGCTGATCGACAAAAACGGGGTGAATGTCTTCGACGATGGCAGCGACCAAGGTGCGCGCCTGATGCGGAATGCAGTGGCCGGGATGTTGGCGACGATGCAGGAGAACACGCTGACATTTGCGCCACACGAAAACTCCTATCGCCGCCTTCTGCCCGGTGCCCATGCGCCGATCAACGTGGCGTGGGGCTATGAGAACCGTACCGCAGCGATCCGCATTCCCGGCGGCGACCCAAAGGCCCGCCGCATCGAACACCGTGTTGCCGGAGCTGACGCAAATCCCTATTTGGCATTGTCCAGTATCCTGGGTGGCGCGCTGATCGGTATCGAAAACGACATGCAGCCCGCTGCGCCGATTAGCGGCGATGCCTATGCAATGAAACTAGAAAATCTGCCACTGGATTGGGCCACGGCGATCGACGCTTTTCGTAAAGGCGGCCATGTGCCCAACATCTTTTCCAGACGGCTTCAGACGATGATGGTTGAATGTAAGACGCAGGAACTGCGCAAATTTGCCCGTCACGTGACCGGTCTGGAATATGACAGCTATCTGGAGATCGTGTGATGGGCGCGGCGTCAGGTTCTTATGCAGGGGACGGGAGCCACACCACAAGTTACTACGCCGCCTCTGCCAATCCTGCACCCAAGCGGCCAGTGCTGATCGGCGATCACGAGATCGACATCTGTGTGGTCGGAGCTGGCTATAGCGGGCTGTCAACCGCGCTGCATCTGGCAGAAAAAGGATATCATGTCGCCATTATCGAAGGCGCGCAAATCGGCTGGGGCGCGTCGGGGCGCAATGGTGGCCAGATCGTCAACGGGCTCAATGCCAGTTTGCAAACCATCAAGAAGCGTTATGGACAGGATACGGCCACTTTCGTTGCCGGTATCGTGCAAGAGGGCGGGCAGATTATCCGCGAGCGGGTCCGCACCTATGATATCAATTGCGACCTGAAGGACGGCAATATCTTTGCCGGCCTGACCAGCACCCATATGCGCGAATTGAAAGAGCGTATGACCCTTTGGGCCAGCTACGGTATCAAAAATCAGGAAATGCTGGACAAGGATCAGCTACGTAACCATGTGAACTCTGATCTCTACGCGGGCGGGCTGATCGACTATTCGGGTGGCCATATGCACCCTTTGAATCTGGCGCGGGGCGAGGCTGCAGCATTTGAGCAGAATGGCGGCAGGATCTATGAGATGTCTCCGGTCATTGACGTGAACCATGCTGCGGCGCGGCCTCTGGTTCGGACCGCGAAAGGGTCGATGAGCTGCAAGACGCTGGTTTTATGCGGCAACGCCTATTTGGGCCATGTGGTGCCGACACTGTCGGCGCGGGTGATGCCCGTCTCGACACAGGTGATGGCGACCGAACCTCTGGGCGAGGCCCGCGCGCAAGACTTGTTGCCAACAGATATGTGTATCGAAGACATCCGCTATATCCTCGATTACTATCGCCTGTCTGGCGGCAAGCGGCTTCTGTTCGGGGGTGGTACGGTTTATGGCGGGGCCGATCCCAGCAATATCAAGGCCAAATTGCTGCCCAACATGAACAAGGTGTTTCCGCAACTCAAAGGGATCAAGATCGATTACGCCTGGAGCGGTAATTTCGCGCTCTCGTTCAGCCGTGTGCCGCAGTTGGGCCGCCTTGGCGATAACACCTATTTCGCGCATGGCTATAGCGGGCACGGTGTCACCGGATCGCACACATTCGGGCGTATCCTGTCCGAGGCGATCGATGGGGACCTGACACGGTTCGACGTTTTTGCCAAACTGCCGTGGTATCCCTTTCCCGGCGGGCGCATGTTCCGCGTTCCCTATTCCGTGATCGGCTCGTGGTGGTACGGGTTACGCGATAAACTCGGCGTATAAACCAAGAAGAGGTGGTCGCAGCGGGACGTAATGAGGCGGCCCATGTCTGGTCACCGCCTCGAATATCTAGGTCCACTCAGCCTGCAACAGAGGCCTCGAAGGTGCTGTCGATGGTTTCTGCCAGAATGCGATCGAATTCGGCATCGTCTTGTTGCACCGAAAGCCCCTCGGTCAATGCACGCGAAAAACTGGCGATGACGCCGCTATTTTGCGCCAGCCGGTTATTGGCTTCGGTCCGGCTGTACCCGCCTGACAGTGCCACAACGCGCATGACGCGCGGATGGTCCACCAGCGGTTTGTAAAGATTGGTGGTTTCCGGCAGAGTCAATTTCAGCATCACTTCAACGTCATCCGACAGAGCGTTGAGATGTTTCAGGGTTTCTTCAAGAACAATATCCTCGGCAGCGGCTTTGTCGGAAATGCTGATGGTCACCTCGGGTTCGATGATCGGCACCAGACCGTGGGCGAGAATTTGCTGCCCCACCTCGAATTGCTGCGCCACAACCGCGGCGATTCCGGTCGGGTTGGCCGCATCGATCACCGAACGCATCTTGGTGCCGAAAATTCCGGCCTTGGCCGCCCGTTCCAGCAATGCGTCCAGATCGCCCATGTCTTTCATCAAGCGGACACCGTCGAGATCGTCCATCAGCCCCTTGTCCACTTTGAGGAAGGGTACAACGCCGCGATCTTCCCACAGATAGGTGGCGGTGGGCTGCCCATCGACCTGCCGGTCCATGGTGTTTTCAAACAGGATCGCACCAAGCACCTTGTCGCCCTTGAAGGCGGGCGATTTCATGATCCGTGTGCGCATCTCGTGAACCAGATCGAACATTGCCGAGTCGCTGTCATAGGCGGTCTCGGGAATGCCATAGAGACCCAGCGCCTTGGGGGTTGATCCACCGCTTTGATCCAACGCCGCGACAAACCCGTCGCCACTGCGCATCTGTTCAGCCTGTTTTTGGTTCATTGTCCTGTTCCCCTTGATCATTCGCATTACAAAGGGCGGATGCCCTGTCCGCCCATCTGCATAAGCAAGCCGCGCCCGCCATGCAACGAGTTAGCTCGCGCAGCTCTTACCCAGCGCGGCGATACCGGGCAGGGCCTTGCCTTCCATCCATTCCAGAAAGGCGCCGCCAGCCGCCGAGACATAGCTGAAATCTCCGGTCACTCCGGCTTGGTTGAGTGCCGCGACAGTATCGCCCCCACCGGCCACCGAAACCAACGCCCCGGCGCGGGTGCGTTCAGCGACCTTCCGCGCGGCGGTGGTGGTGGCCGCGTCAAAAGGAGTGATTTCGAAGGCCCCCAGCGGGCCGTTCCAGATCATGGTTTTCGCCTGGTCGAGAACGTCGCCGATCCGCGCCACGGTGTTCGGTCCAGCATCCAGAATCATCGCGTCGGACGGGCATTGGTCGACTGCTACCGTCTGGCTGGCCGCCCCGGCCTTGAACTCACGCGCCACCACGACATCGTCAGGCAGCAACACCTTGCACCCAGTTTCGCCGGCTTTGTCCAAAATCGCGGCGGCGGTGTCAGTCATGTCTTGCTCGAGGAGTGATGTTCCCACGTTGAATCCTTGCGCCGCAAGAAACGTATTGGCCATGGCCCCGCCGATGATCAAATGATCGACATGTTCCACGAGGTTGGACAGAAGATCCAGCTTCGTCGATACTTTCGCGCCGCCAACCAGGGCCGCAAGCGGGCGTTCAGGCTGACCGAGGGCAGCGTCCAGCGCGCCAAGCTCGGCCTCCATCAGACGCCCCCCGCAAGAAGGCAGCAATTGCGCCACGCCTTCGGTCGAGGCATGGGCGCGGTGCGAACAGGAAAACGCATCGTTGCAATAGACTTCGCCCAGTTCGGCAAACTCCGCTGCCAGCTTAGCATCGTTGGTTACTTCACCGGGCTGAAAGCGGGTGTTTTCCAACAGCACCACCTGATCTTTCTGCTGGGCCGCCACAGCGGCCTGCGCCGCCGGTCCGCGGCAGTCGGCGCAGAACATCACCGGCCTACCCACGGCAGCCGCCAGCGGCTCGGCCAGCGGGCGCAGTGACATATCGGGGTCATGGGTGCCCTTGGGGCGTCCGAAATGCGACAGCAGCACCGGCTTGCCACCGGCGTCCAATATGTCGCGGATCGTCGGTACGATGCGCTGGATGCGGGTATCGTCGCTGACCGTGCCATTTTCCAGCGGCACGTTTAGATCGACGCGCACCAGAACCGTCTTGTCAGCAAGGGGCATCTCATCCAGCGTTTTCCAGTCCATCGTAATCTCCTGCACGGTCCGAACGGCGCGGTTCTTCCCTTATTCGACACAATCGTCAATGCCCGACTTGGCAATCCGGTCCTGCATCTTTAGTAAACTGTCAACGCCGATATGACAGGAGAGTCCGATGGCTGAAATCAAAGACCCGGAAAACACCATTCTTATGGAGCTGAAAGACGGCACCGTTGTGATCGAACTGCTGCCCGATGTCGCACCCAAACATGTCGAACGGATGAAGCAGTTGGCCCGTGCCGGTGCCTATGACAACGTCGCGTTCCACCGCGTTATCGACGGTTTCATGGCGCAGACCGGCGACGTCCAGCACGCCAATATGGAAAAGGATTACAATCCCGGGCGTGCAGGCACCGGCGGTTCCGAACATCCTGATGTTCCGGCAGAATTCTCGAAACTGCCCCATGACCGCGGAACGCTGGGCGCGGCGCGCTCGGCCAATCCGGATTCAGCCAATTCGCAATTTTTCATCAATTTCAAGGACAACCATTTCCTGAACGGACAATACACGGTTTATGGCCGCGTGCTTGAAGGCATGGAACATGTTGACGCAATCGCCAAGGGCGAACCGCCGGCAAATCCAGACCGGATGATCAGCGTCAAGGTGGCCGCGGATGCGTAAACTGGCGCTGCTTTTCGCGGTTCTGGCCAGTCCGGGCTTGGCGACGGGCATTTCGATCGAGGTCGCGGGTGAGGGGGCCAATGGCACCGTCACCATCGACCTGTTTGAAGATGTCGCCCCCGACCATGTCGCCCAAATTACCGAGCTGGCCGAGACGGGTGTCTATGATGGAGTCGTCTTTCACCGTGTAATCGAGGGTTTCATGGCCCAGACAGGTGATGTGCAATTCGGCAAAAAGGGCGGTGATATGCGCCGCGCTGGCACCGGAAAATCAGACCGTCCGGATCTGAAGGCTGAATTCTCCGAGATCCCGTTCGAGCGCGGTGTGGTCGGAATGGCCCGCAGTCAGGACCCGGATAGTGCCAACAGCCAGTTTTTCATCATGTTCGACGAAGGTGCGTTTCTGAACGGTCAATATACCGTGGTCGGGCGCGTTACCGATGGCATGGATGTGGTGGACGCTATCAAGCGCGGTGATGGCCCCAACGGCGCGGTCATCGGCGAACCGGACCGGATGGAACGCGTTACGGTCATCGAGTGAACGGCATCATTTAACAGCGGCAGCCTTTGGCGAAAGCGGCGGGCACTGCCGTGAAAATGAAAGCCGCCGCCCCGGTTCCCGGAGTGGCGGCTTAAATCTACCCAATCCCTGTTCAGGAAACGTCTTTACGCGGCGGGTTTGCGGTCTCGGAGCCGCTCACCTGCTGGTATTGCGGGCGCGCTGGAGTGCGACCGGCGCTCAAAGGGTCATCCTGCCGTTGCACTGACCCTTCGAAATGCGCGCCGCTTTCGATTGCGATGGTCTTGTGAATAATGTCACCCTCGACCCGCGCAGTGGAGGTCAGACGTACTTTGAGGCCGCGTACGCGCCCTACGATGCGGCCATTGATCACCACGTCATCGGCGGTGACTTCGCCCTTAATGGTTGCGCTTTCGCCAACAGTGAGCAGATGCGCACGGATATCGCCCTCGACCGTACCTTCAACCTGTATGTCGCCCGATGTCTTGATGTTGCCGGTGATGTTAAGATCAGAGGACAACGTCGAGGCGGGCGGTTTGCTTTTGGGCGCGGCAAGCTTGTGGTCAGCCTGTGCCTGATCCGAAGATGGGGTCGAGAGGGGCGCGGTCGGCTTGCCCGTTTCGGGCGATTTCGGGCCGGGATCCTGAATTTTACTCTTAGAAAACATCTCGTGCAGCCTTGATATAGGTCATGGGGTTAACGGGTTTGCCATTCACGTGCACCTCATAGTGGAGATGAGTGCCGGTAGACCGTCCAGTGCTACCCATATCAGCAATATGATCCCCGCGCGAGACCCTTTGACCGGTCTTCACATGGATGCGCGATGCATGAGCATAAAGCGTTTCAGTGCCGAAAGCGTGCTTGATCTTGACCATCTTGCCATAGCCGCTGGCCCGTCCGGCCTTGGTGACGACCCCGTCGGCAGTGGCGTGAATAGGGGTGCCATGGGCGGCGGCGAAATCGGTTCCGTTATGAGTGCGCCGCCCGCCGGTAAAAGGATCGCGGCGGATGCCGAACGGGCTGGTCAGGCGGAACGGGGACAGCACCGGCTGGGCGAAGGGGGCTTTTTCAGCAGCGATGCGATACATGTTCAACTCGTCCATCCGGTTCAGGATCGAATTGGCCCGCAGCTCATCAGCGGCCGGTTGGCCGTCAGCGCGGGTCGATATCGCTAAAGGGGTCAGCGGACCGCCCTGACCGCTATATCCGCTTCGGACCTGTTTCAGGATGGAATCGGTTGACAGGCCGGCCTTGCGGAACATCTTGTCCAGCGGCTCGACCGAGATCGCCACGGCTTCTTCCAACTGCTGAAAGATGTGGTCGTTGCGTTCGTGCATCAGCTTGATTTCGCGTTCCAGTTCTTGCGCGCTGACCAGAGCAGTTTGCGCATCGGCCTCGATCCGATCGCGCTCTTGTGCGGTGCGGGCCAGGGCTTCGGCCATGAAGCCCATCGGCACCGGGCCGTTATCAGCTGCGGCCAAAGTGGTCTCTGAACCGTTGGCCTTTTCCTGCAGTTCGGCCAGCGCGAGACGTGCACTTTCACGATCCTTCATCACGGTGCGCAGGGTGGTCTGGATCACCTCGATCCCGGTTTCCAACTCGCGTCGGCGGGTTTCCGAGGCCAGCAATTCCGATTGCATCGACGACACCCGAGCGAGTGCGCTATTGAATCGCTCCTGCGCGGCCAGAGCTTCTTCGGCACGGGCGTCGCGTTCGCGCGACAAGTCATTCAGACGCTGCTGATAGGAAAATTGGTCGCGCTGGGCCTGTTCTCGAAAGTTGCCCGCGCTGATGTAGTCCATCAACAGGATTGCCGTGGCCAGGATCGCCCACGCCATAACGGCCGAACCCGCTAGAAATGTGAAAAGCTGCGTTTCTGGCTTCAGCCGGATGAATCGCGTGTCGGTTTCGGACTTCAAAAATAGGCGGCGTTCTGGAAACCTCCGCTCAATCAGGTTGTGAATTTTGATTGCCAGACGTGACCGCAAGACTTAGATCCCTCGTTTGGATTTATTATCGGGATCGCGCGCCAGCGGGGCGTCCCTTGTTTTGGAGGTGCTTAAACAGCGTTCTCGATCTGGGCAAGAAACTTGTCCTATGTCGCTCTGGCGCTGCACAAATCGGCATAAAATTGCCGATAGCGCCCTCTGGTGGCGAATTTGCGGAAGCTGTGGCTAAAAAGCCTCTGAATGCCTCGCCAAGAACAGGCTCTAAGCGGGCTTGGCAAAGGTCGGGAAGCCCGAGGAGAGAGGCTGTCGCATGAGTCTTGTGATAGAAGCCCGGGGTGTCGTTGGGTAGGGCAACAGGCGTACTGAGCTCGAAATATCCGTCCGCGCGCTTATATATTATTCAAAGCACGCCCATCCCGCGTTCAGTTGTGGGGGCAGTGCGCAGGGTCGGGAAGGGTTCCATCCCGAAAACGCGGGTGAAGCCCCGGTATGACATGATCAGGATCACGATATTCTTGCTGGCCTGCCTGTTCGCCTTTGGCCCTGCCAGCGGATCGGCAGATGTCGAGCGCGAACAGGCTGCGATGTCAGGACAGGGGAGCGGAACCGTCATCGTGCTTGATGTGATCGGTCCGATCGGGCCAGCCACCAGCGAGTATCTGCGGCAGGGTTTTGCCGCTGCCGATGACGCGGAGGCCATTGTTGTGCAAATCGACACACCGGGCGGCCTGGTGCAATCCATGCGTGAGATCGTCCTGATGTTTCTCGCCTCACCGGTGCCGGTCATCACTTACGTGGCCCCCGGCGGCGCGCGGGCGGCAAGTGCTGGCACCTATATGGTTTATGGCAGTCATCTGGCTGCGATGGCCCCCGGAACCAATATCGGGGCCGCGACGCCGGTGCGGATGGGGGGCGCGCCGCAGCCGCTGGACGAGGAGGAAGATGCAGACGAAGAACAGCCCGCGCCGACCGATGCCATGACTGCCAAGAGCGTCAACGACGCGGTTGCCTATATTCGCGCCCTTGCCGACTTGCAGGGGCGCAATGCCGACTGGGCAGAGGCTGCGGTGCGCAAGGCGGCGAGCCTTTCCGCCAATGCGGCGCTGGAACGCGACGTGATCGAGATTATTGCGCCTGATCTCGACACTCTTCTGACCAAGGCAGACGGTCGCCGTGTCAACCTTGGCGGAAAGCAGGTAACATTGCGAACCGCTGGTCTGGAGGTCGTCAAGGTGCCGCCAGACTGGCGTGTTAAACTGATCGGGATTCTGGCGAACCCGACCTTTGCCTACCTGCTGATGTTGATCGGAATTTATGGAGTTCTCTTTGAAGTGATCAATCCGGGGGCGCTGCTTCCCGGTGTTATCGGTGGCATTTCCTTGATCCTGGCATTGTTTGCGCTGAACATGCTGCCAATCAATGCTGCCGGTGCGGGGCTGGTGCTGCTGGGGATCGTCTTGATGACCGCCGAGGCCTTCGCGCCCTCATTTGGGGTGCTGGGGATCGGTGGCATACTTGCTTTTGGGCTGGGGTCAGTCTTCATGTTTGAGGAAGTGCCGGGATTCCACCTCTCGCCCGGCGTCATCATCACGGCCACAGTGGCGAGCGGGGTGCTTTTGGTCGTGGTGCTTGCCGCTGCGCTGCGCGCGCATCGCCGCCGTGTGGTCAGCGGCGATTTGGCGATGATCGGTACTACGGGCACGGTTTTATCCTGGTCTGGCCAAAACGGCACGGTTCTCGTGCATGGTGAACGCTGGCAAGCGCGCGGTACCGTCCCCGCCGCAAAGGGTGCCCGCGTGCGTGTCACCGCGCGCGACGGTCTTACGCTCCGCGTCGAACCTGCGCCTTCCCCAACCGCGAAGGAGACTTGAATGTTACCCGTCAATTTAATCGCCTACGGCCTGATTGCCATCTTGGTCATCGCTTTCTTGGCGTCGATGGTCCGGATCCTGCGCGAATACGAGCGCGGGGTCGTTTTCACCCTTGGCCGCTTCACCGGCGTCAAGGGGCCGGGGTTCATCATTCTGATTCCCTTCGTGCAACAGATGGTGCGGGTCGATTTGCGCACCATCGTTTTGGACGTGCCCAGCCAAGACGTGATCAGCCGCGACAACGTATCGGTCAAGGTCAATGCGGTGCTTTACTTTCGCGTCATCGATCCGGAGCGTGCAGTGATCCAAGTCGAGGAGTTCCGCGACGCAACCAGCCAGTTGGCGCAGACGACGCTGCGTTCGGTGCTGGGCAAACATGAACTGGACGAGATGCTGGCCGAACGCGACAAGCTCAATGATGATCTTCAAAGCATTCTCGACTCGCAGACCGACGCTTGGGGGATCAAGGTCGCCAATGTCGAGATCAAACATGTGGATATCGACGAAAGCATGGTCCGTGCCATCGCTCGTCAGGCTGAGGCCGAGCGCAACCGCCGCGCCCGTATCATCAACTCGGAAGGGGAGGAGCAGGCCGCTGAAAAGCTGGTCGAGGCCGCCGAGAAACTGGCCCGCGTACCCGAGGCGATGCAACTGCGTTACTTGTCGACACTATATGATATCTCGTCGGACAAGTCCTCGACCATTGTCTTTCCAATGCCGGTGAACCTGTTTCAAGAACTGGCCAGACAAGCCGCGCCACCTGCCAAGACGGACTCCACGCCGGAGCAGACGTAAAAATGGCGAATATTAGGAACCGCGTGCAGGCGCGGCCTCATGCCGAAAGCGCTCATCCGGTCGAGGTCCGGGCGCTTGCGCCAAGCGACCTGCCTGCGGCGGCGGCGGTCCTGACCGTGGGGATGGCTGACAACCCGTTGCATATCCGTGTGTTCGGCAGCAATCCTAAGGCTCGGCGGCGGCGCCTGTCGCGGTTTCTTGTGCCCTTGATTGCGTATGTTCAGGCTAACGGGCAGGTTTTGGGGGCCTATGAACAGGGGGATCTGGTCGGTGTGTTGGGGATGATCGCGCCGGGGCGTTGCCGCCCAGGACTGCGTGACCGGCTGCGTTTTGCCGGCGCCTTCGCGGTCGGTATGTCGCCCTTCGTCCTCTGGCGTTTGCGGCGCTGGTTGGCACTCTGGGCGCGTCACGATCCCGACACGCCGCATTGGCATCTTGGCCCGCTGGCGGTGCTACCCGCCCGGCAACGGCGCGGTATCGGGCGGCAATTAGTGATGCATTGTTGTGCGCAGTTGGACACTCTCGGTGCCAACGCCTGGCTGGAAACCGATCTTGAAATCAACGTGACATTCTACCGGACGTTTGGCTTTGCCGAGGTCGGGCAGGACCATGTGCTTAACGTGCCAGCTTGGTTCATGCACCGTTCGCCACGCGAGAGGGCTTGCTAAACGGACGGTCGCAAAGGCCGGCTCTTGGTGCGGGTGGTCGGACTCGAACCGACACTCCTTGCGGAAAGGGTGTTTGAGACCCTCGCGTCTACCATTCCGCCACACCCGCACATCTTCGGCGTTGCCAAAGCCTTGATCGCAATCCAATCGGTTCACGCAAGGTGCCCCTTTGGTATGCAATTTTTATTTCTTAACGTCACCGTCGCCCAAGGTCCACACCGATTCCCAACATAAATGCAATTGCCTCTCGCGGTTGACCTGCCGTGCTGCGCGTGGTTCTTGCCTTTCACAGGGCTTCAGGGACGAATTCATGCTGCACCGCCTTTATGACAGGACCATGCGTCTTGCCGATCATCCTCAGGCTCTCTGGTGGCTGGCGCTTGTGGCCTTTGTTGAAAGCTCGGTATTTCCGATTCCGCCAGATGTACTGATGATTCCAATGATATTGGCACGTCCATCGCGTGCTTGGCTGATCGCGGCCGTCGCGCTGGGCGCGTCGGTTTTGGGCGGCTTGTTGGGTTACGGTATCGGCGCGCTTGCCTTCGAGGGAATCGGCCAGCCCATTTTGGCAACAATGGGCAAGGCCGACGCGATGGCGGAATTCAATACGCGGTTTAATGATTTCGGCTTCTGGGCGGTTCTGATGGCTGGCGTCACGCCGTTTCCCTATAAAGTGATCACCATCATGTCCGGCTGGACCAGCATGCCGCTGGCGACCTTCATAACAACATCGGTTCTGGCCCGAGCCTTGCGATTCTTTGCCGTCGCGGCTCTGTTGCGCGTGTTTGGTGCGCCGGTGCGCGGGTTCATCGAACGACGGCTCGGCTTGGTGTTTTCAGCTTTTGTCGCGTTACTAATCGGCGGCTTCGTTGTCGTGCGTTACTTGTGACCCGTAATGCGCTGATTCTGATCGCTGCCGGTGGCTCTGCGGGCATGTTGTTGGGCGCGTTCGCGTTTCAATTTATCGGTGGACTGGCCCCCTGCACCATGTGCGTCTGGCAGCGTTGGCCGCATGCGGCGGCAATTGCAATTGCGGCTCTGGTAATGGTCATACCGGGGCGTCTGCTTCCTGCGGCTGGAGCGTTGGCAACACTCTGCACTGCGGCCATCGGGGCTTATCACACCGGAATTGAGCGTGGCTGGTGGTCTGGGCCCTCGGCTTGCAGCTCTGGACCGATCAGCGGCCTAAGCGCCGACGAACTCATGGCGCAGATTATGCAAGCACCGCTTGCGCGCTGTGATGAAGTCCCGTGGGAATTGCTCGGCCTCTCTATGGCGAGCTGGAACACTTTAATTTCTCTCGGGCTTACGCTGGTCTGGTGCGTGGCGCTGGTGAAGACAAAACCGGCGCACTGACCATACCGTCAGACTGACTAATGTCGGCCCTGGCGCAATGCGCTTTTGCTCCAAACAGAGAAATCGCGTAAAATAATGACAATCACGAAACCCGATGTGATTGGAAAGCAATAAATTGCACCCCATGTTATTATAGAGGAGTGGCAAAGAGCCATACGCGGCAGGAGAGGGGCCGTTATAGCGTAGAGGAGCCGGTATGAAGATTTTCGAGCAGTTTGCCGAGGAATATGGACGCACCAAGCTCGTTGAGATGACCTTGCAGGATTACCTTCTGGGATGCCAGGAGGACGCGGCGATGCGAGCGACCGCCGCGGAAAGGATGGTCAACGCGATTGGTGAGCCGGAGTTGATCGATACAAGCCAGGATCAACGGCTCAGTCGGATCTTTCTCAATCGTACAATCAAGCGGTACAAACCTTTCGAAGACCTGTTCGGGATCGAGGAAACGATCGAACGTGTCGTCGGGTTCTTTCGCCATGCCAGCCAAGGTCTGGAAGAGCGTAAACAGATTCTTTACCTGCTTGGCCCGGTCGGGGGCGGGAAATCGACCCTTGCCGAAACGCTCAAACGTCTCATGGAACAAGAGCCGATCTATGTGCTGAAGGCGGGCGACGAAATCAGCCCGATCTTCGAATCGCCCCTTGGCTTGTTTGACCGCGCCCAAATGGGGGACCTGCTGGAAAGCAAATACAACATTCCCCAGCGGTTGCTAAACGGCCTGATCTCGCCTTGGGCCGTCAAGCGGCTGGCTGAACTTGACGGTGATATCTCAAAATTCTCGGTGGTGCGGCTTTACCCGTCACGGCTGCGCCAGATCGGCATCGCCAAAACCGAGCCGGGGGATGAGAACAATCAGGACATTTCAACCCTTGTGGGCAAGCTGGACATTCGCAAGCTTGAGGATTTCAGCCAGAATGATCCTGATGCTTACAGCTATTCCGGGGCGTTGAACCGCACGACGCAGGGGATGATGGAATTCGTCGAGATGTTCAAAGCGCCAATCAAGGTGCTGCATCCGCTGCTGACCGCGACCCAGGAGGGCTCTTATACCGGCACCGAAAATATCGGGGCCTTCCCCTATCAGGGGGTTATCGTCGCCCACTCGAACGAAGCCGAGTGGCAACAATTCAAGAGCAATCGCAACAACGAAGCGTTCCTCGACCGGATCAGCGTGGTCAAGGTGCCCTATTGTTTGCGGGCCAGCGAAGAGACACAGATTTATGAGAAGCTGCTGCGGGAAAGCAGCCTGACCGAAGCGCCCTGCGCCCCCGAGACGCTTGAAATGCTGGGTCGCTTCAGTGTGCTCACGCGGTTGAAAGAGCATGAGAATTCACCGCTTTACTCCAAGCTGCGCGTCTATGACGGTGAAACGCTGAAAGACACCGACCCCAAGGCGCGCTCGGTGCAGGAATATCGCGATGTTGCCGGTGTGGATGAAGGTATGACCGGCATTTCCACCCGGTTCGCGTTCAAGGTGCTGTCCGAGACCTTCAATCATGACACCGAAGAAATCTCGGCCGATCCGGTGCATTTGCTCTATGTGCTCGAACAGTCGGTAAGGCGCGAACAGTTCCCGGATGACGTCGAGAGCAGCTATCTATCTTTCATGAAGGATGAGCTTGCCCCGCGCTATACTGAGTTCATCGGCCATGAGATCCAGAAAGCCTATCTGGAATCCTATTCCGATTATGGTCAAAACCTGTTCGATCGCTACATCGCCTATGCCGATGCTTGGATCGAGGATCAGGATTACAAGGATGTAGACACCGGCCAGTTGTTCGACCGCAAGATCCTTGAGCAGGAGATGGAGAAGATCGAGAAACCCGCAGAAATCTCAAACCCCAAGGATTTCCGCAATGAAGTCGTCAAGTTCGTGCTGCGCGCACGGGCGGAAAACCGTGGCCGCAATCCCGACTGGCGCAAATATGAAAAGCTGCGCCGGGTGATCGAAAAGCGGATGTTTGGACAGGTTCAGGATCTATTGCCGGTGATCAGTTTCGGGGCCAAACGCGACAAGGAAACCGAGGCGAAACACGACGAGTTCATCGATCGAATGACGGCCCGCGGCTACACGCCCCGACAGGTTCGTCGCCTGGTCGAATGGTACATGCGTGTCAACAAGGCAGGATGACAGCAGGGAGTAGTAAAAGCACATGGGCCATTTTATTGACCGCAGGTTAAACCCAAAAGGCAAAAGTCTTGGGAACAGGCGGCGGTTCATCGGCCGGGTCCGGGCAAGCGTCAAGAAATCGGTTGATGAAAGTGTGCGTCGGCGCGGGATCGCCGATGTAGATCAGAGCGAACAGGTTTCCGTGCCCGCCAAAGGTATTTCTGAGCCAAGTTTCCGCCATGCAGCCCAAGGCGGAAAGCGGCAGGCGGTTCTTAGCGGCAACCGGACCTTCCGCGCCGGCGATAAAATCCAGAAGCCCCCCGGTGGCGCGGGGAAGGGCCGGGGCCGCGAAGGCTCTGCCGATGGCGAGGGGGAGGACGAATTCCTGTTCATGCTGTCGCGAGACGAGTTTCTCGATATTTTCTTTGAAGATCTCGAACTGCCGGATCTGGTCAAGCTCAGCCTCAAGGAAATCGCGGCCGCACGGCCACAGCGGATGGGCTATACCGTGGCCGGTACCCCCGCCAATCTCAGTGTCGAGCGCACGATGCGCAATGCCATCGGACGGCGGATCGCGCTGCGGCGCCCGAAAACCCGTGAAACGCAAGCGCTGGAACAGCAAATCCGGGAACTGGAAGCCCGCGTCCCCGCTGACGAAGCGGAGCCGCCGGAACTGATCAAGCTGCGCGAAGAATTGGACAAGGCGCAGCGGCGGCAGCGTCGGATACCTTTCGTTGATCCATTGGATGTGCGGTATCGTTATTTTGAGATGCAACCGGAACCTGCAGCCAATGCGGTGATGTTCTGCCTGATGGACGTGTCTGCCTCCATGGGCGAGCGCGAAAAGGATCTGGCCAAACGGTTCTTTGTGCTTCTGCACCTGTTCCTCAAGCAGCGTTACGACAAAATCGAAGTGGTCTTCATCCGCCACACCCAAGTGGCAAGCGAGGTGGACGAAGAAACGTTTTTTCATTCCCGAGAAAGCGGCGGCACGGTGGTCAGCAGTGCCTTGAACGAAATGAAAGCCATTATCGATGCCCGATATCCGCCATCCGAGTGGAACATCTATGCGGCCCAGGCATCGGACGGCGAAAACTATCGCGGTGACTCAGCGACCTGCGCCGCTCGTCTCAAGGAATCATTGATGCCGCTTTGTCAGTATTTCGCCTATATTGAGATCCTGGAAGAAAACGAGATCGGCCTGATGCAAAGTGACGACAATGGCATGGAGCTTTGGCGCGCATATCGCGGCGTAGCGGATGATTGGCCGAATTTCGCGATGAAACGAATCGCCAGTCCGGCCCATATATACCCGGTATTTCGCGAATTATTCGTACGGAAAGGAGGGCTGGTGGCCGATGTCTAAGCGCTCGGGAACCGTCGCGCCGCTTTTTGAAGGGGCAGAGTGGAATTTCGACACCATCCAGCGTGTTTATGGTGCTATTGAGCAAGTGGCGCTGGGTGATCTCGGGCTGGATGTGTACACCAACCAGATCGAGATCATTTCGTCTCAACAAATGCTTGATGCGTATTCCTCGAACGGGATGCCGCTGATGTATCGCCATTGGTCCTTCGGCAAGCATTTCATGCGAGACGAGCAATTGTATCGCAAGGGCGCCCGCGGGCTGGCCTACGAGATCGTCATCAACTCGGACCCTTGCATTAGCTATTGCATGGAAGACAACACCATGGCGTTGCAGGCGCTGGTGATCGCCCATGCCGCCTTTGGTCACAACCATTTTTTCAAGAACAATCATCTGTTCCAGCAATGGACCGATGCTCCCGGTATCCTTGATTATCTCGATTACGCCCGCGGGTTCATTGCGCGATGCGAAGAACGATACGGAGAACGCGAGGTCGAGCAGCTTCTTGATGCGGCGCACTCGCTCATGCAGTCCAGCGTCTTTCGGCATCGTCGCCCGCCATCACCGTCGCTGCGCGAAGAGCGCGACCGGGAGCGCGAACGCCTCTTGGATGCCGAGCGTGCGGTCCATTATCTTTGGGATAGGTTCGACCGCAGCGGGCCGGCCAGCCAGACAGATGCGGCAGCGCAAGAGCGTAAACGCGAAATGGATCTGCCCGAAGAAAACCTGCTGTATTTCCTTGAACGCCACAGCCCAGTCTTACAACCATGGCAGCGCGAAATCCTGCGGATCGTGCGCAACATTGCCCAGTATTTCTATCCCCAGCGTCAAACCAAAGTGATGAACGAAGGCTGCGCCTGTTTTGTCCATTACTATATCATGAACCAATTGCACGCCACGGGGCAGCTAAGCGATGGCGCGATGCTCGAGATATTGCACAATCATAGCAACGTGCTGACCCAGCCCGATTTTGACGATCCGCGGTCAGCGGGACTCAATCCCTATGCGTTGGGTTTCGCGATGATGCAGGATATCAGACGCGTCTGCGAGGCCCCGACCGAGGAGGATCACGAGTGGTTTCCTGATATCGCCGGCGCCCGCGACTGGCGCGGCGTCTTAAAAGATGCCTGGGCAAATTACCGCGACGAAAGTTTCGTGCAGCAATTCCTCGGCCCCGAGGTGATGCGCCGGTTCCGCCTGTTTGCCTTGAGCGATGATTCGGTGGACCCGTTTCATACCGTCAGTGCAATCCATGATGAACGCGGCTATCACGAGATCCGCGATGTATTCGCGCACAGTCTGGATGTCTCGGTTTCAGATCCCGACATTCAGGTCATCGACGTCGACCTGTTGGGAGATCGCCGTCTGCGGCTGCGTCATAACCGACGTAACGGTGTTCCGCTTGATCCCGAGACGCGCGACGCCACGCTGGCGAATGTGCGACGTTGCTGGGGCTACGATGTCGTGCTGACAGAAACCGGGTAGCGCAGGAGAATACCGCCGTTGTATTGGGCCTGCTTGCGGCGTTCTTCAGCCCAATTTGGCGTGTACCTCGTCGAGGTCGATTTCGCCTATCGGTAGCCGGTTGGCGGGATTATGGAAATCGTATCTGAACAATTCAAAATCCTGTTTGAAGATCTCATAGACCAGATGCATCGACAGATCGTCAAAATAATCCTCGACCGGATGCGCCCGTTTTGGT
Source organism: Pontibaca salina (assembly GCF_016307205.1). Classification (GTDB taxonomy): domain Bacteria; phylum Pseudomonadota; class Alphaproteobacteria; order Rhodobacterales; family Rhodobacteraceae; genus Pontibaca; species Pontibaca salina. The sequence continues at coordinate 158,406 of NZ_JAEIJD010000002.1, forward strand.
CCGTGGCCTTCGCTTTCGTTGAACCGCGGTATCTGGCTCAAGTCCACCGCATGGGGTGTTGCGATCTCTTTCAACACATCTGACATGCCGTCATTGAACTTTTCTGTCCAGATGATCCTGTCATATGTGCCGCCATTGACAACGAACGTGCCGACATGGCCAGACATGGCCGACCAGTGAATATCGGGGTCCATGGGGCGGCGCCAGCGGATGGTGTCGCGTGCAAACAGCAAAAACCGGCGAAACGATCGGATCTGGTCGAACGGTTCGCGCCCGTCGTGGCCTCCGACGTCGATGCCGTATTCGTAGGTCAGCATCGGCACCAGATTGCCGCGATAGCGCTTGCCATTCCGTTGAATCCCGCAAATTTTGTCGAAAAATGATGACAGGATGCGGGTGTAAGGGTTGCGCACGCAGGTAAACGCATAGCTTCCGCGGTCATATACATTGCGCGAGATCACGTCCTGGCTGTGTTCAAATGCCCATTTGTGCAGGCCAGTTTCGGCATCGTGAATGTCGCCGTCATAAAACTGCCCGTGGTCGGAATAGTACATGATCTGTCCGATCGTCGAACAGGCGCATTTGGGCACGACACGATAAAGGACGCTTTCGCTTTCGGTCATCCAGATGCCGGGAAATGCCATGTGGTCGTCTCCTAAAAGCGGTGTAACCACCAACCTGCAAGGTTCGATTTCTTGAAAAGGCGGACAAACCGGTTTGGTCCATTTTGATCACGTCTTTTGTAAGTCGAGAAAGAATTGTTTATCAGTTCGATAGTGTGTTTTTTTAATCAATGTGACCGTATTACGATGGCCAAAATTGCGTATATCCTCCTTTGTCACAAGGACCCCAAAGCGATCGTTCAGCAGGCCCAGCAACTGACGGCAGCTGGGGATTGCATCGCAATCCACTTCGACGCCCGCGCCGATATGTGCGATTATCGCCAGATCCGTGATTCTTTGGCCGACAATCCCAATGTCGCCTTTGTGCGCCGACGGATCAAGTGCGGTTGGGGGGAATGGTCGCTGGTACAGGCCACATTGCTGGCGATAGAAGCCGCAGTCGATGCGTATCCGTGCGCCACGCATTTCTATCTGATGTCCGGCGATTGCATGGCGATCAAGACGGCAGAATATGTCCATGCATTTCTCGATGGCACCGACGCTGACTTCATTGAAAGCCATGATTTTTTTGAGAGCGAGTGGATCAAGACCGGTCTCAAGGAAGAGCGGCTGATATATCGCCACTTCCTGAACGAGCGACGACACAAGCGCCTATTTTACGCCTCCGTCGCATTCCAGAAGAAACTTGGGCTCCAGCGTCATTTACCCCCTGACATTCAGGTGCAGATCGGTAGCCAGTGGTGGTGTCTGCGCCGCACTACGATCGAGAAAATTCTAGAAATGACCCGGCAACGTGCCGATTTAATGCGGTTTTGTCGTACAAGCTGGATTCCGGACGAAACCTTCTTCCAGACCTTGGTGCGCCATCTCGTCCCCGAGACGGAAATCCGCAACCGTACGCTGACCTTCTTGATGTTTTCAGACTATGGCATACCGGTCACCTTTTACAACGATCACTATGATCTGCTGCTGGCCCAGGATTATTTATTTGCCCGCAAGATCAGCCCCGAAGCGCATGATCTTAAGGCGCGGTTGGGCAGCCTTTACGCAGCAAAGGGCGTCCAGTTTCAGATTTCGAACGAGGGGGCCAACCTGTTTCAGTTTCTGACCGAGCGTGGCCGGAGCGGTCGACGCTTTGCCAGGCGGTTCTGGGAAACCGAAAGCTCACTGGGGCGCGAGCGTGAGCTGATGATTGTGGCGTGCAAGAAATGGCACGTCGCGAAACGCCTTGTCGCCGGTATCCGCCAGAAAACAAACTTGCCGGCTGTCGAGTACTTATTCAATGAAGAGGAAACCCCGCTGCCGGATCTGGGCGGGATCCAGAGCACGCTAATAAAACGCGCCCGTCACAAGCGGGCACTGATTCGCATGCTGTTTGATTATTACGATACCGATCGTTTGATTATTTGCGCGGATCCAAGCGAACTTGGCCTGATGCATGATTTCTTTTCAGACCGCTCGGTGACGCGCCTGCTGGAAATTGAATGCCAGTTCACCGACACTGATCTGATTGGCCATGCGCGCCGGGTCGGGCTGTATGGCGAGCAGAGCGGCAGCGAAGCGCTTGTGCGCCTGCTCCCGGCGATCCGTAATGAGATCATGGATGAAAGCGACCGTATCCGCGATGCCGGTTTTCCCAACTACCAACGCATGCGAGAAACAGCGACCCCCGAAGAAAACGCAAGGCAGCTCTCCAAGTTTCTGACACTGTCCCACTTTGACGCACTGGCGATCGCACGCATTGAACATCTCTTCGCTGACTGAGATGTTAGCCCGTATCCAAGAAGAACCTTGCGGGGTTTGTGCGCATCACTTGCTGAGCGACAACAGCCCGCCCGGCTGGCGCTGGATTTTCCCATCGATTTCCAGATCGACCAACGTCGGGCCGACACGTCCAGCAGGCATCGCCAGATCGCGGATCAGTTGATCTTCGGCGACAGGCGAGGGGCCGAGACGTGATAGGATTTGCTGGTGCAGTGCTGCAGTTTCGCGCAGGCTGCGTTTTCGAGATGGCGGTGGCGGTGGAGCGGTGACGGTGGCCGCGCAGTCTCGCAGATCACGCTGCGCCGGGGCCGAAGCGGGCAGGGCGGCGATCACATCGGCCGCATTGCGCACCAATTGTGCGCCGTCGCGAATCAACATGTTGCAGCCGGCAGCACGCGCGTCGAAGGGATGGCCCGGAACTGCCAAAACGTCGCGCCCCTGATCTAGCGCATCCCGCGCGGTGATCAGGCTGCCGGATTTAGCGGCTGCCTCAACCACGATGACGGCCTGCGAAACGCCTGATATGATTCGATTGCGGCGCGGAAAGTGGCGCGCTTGCGGTGCCATGCCCATCGGTTGTTCCGATAGGAGCAGCCCATTGCGTGCAATATCGTGGGTCAGCTTGGTATTTTCAGCCGGATAGAACGTGTCGACACCCCCTGCCAGAACCGCCACGGTGCCGGTTTGCAACGCCGCCAGATGCGCCGCCGTGTCGATCCCGCGCGCCAGGCCGGACACCACCAAAAAACCTTGTTCACCCAGTTCTTGGGCAAGGCTGCGCGCCATCCGGGTGCCTAAGGACGAGGCATTGCGCGCACCGACCAGCGCCAGCATCGGGCGCGAAAGCAGCGCCGAATCGCCAATCGCCCACATTAGCGGCGGCGCATCGGCTATTTCGGCCAGCATTGGCGGATAATGTTGGTCACCAAGGCACAACAGCTGCGCACCGGCCGACTTGGCGGCGCTGAGTTCGGCGTGGATGATGCCCGGTGGGCAGGCTTCATAGCCCTCGACCCCGGCGGCGCGCGCAACCTCGGGCAATGCGACCAAAGCGGCTTGCGCGGTTCCATGCTCGGCCAGCAGACGCTGGAAGGTTGCCACCCCCACACGGCGCGAACGCAACAGGCGGAGCCAAGAAAACCGATCCTCTTCCGTGGTGGGTGAGAGTTGGGGGTGAGTGGAAGAAGATTGCTCCTCGGTCATCCGACGCTCCGCCTGATTGCCGCATCGGTTTAATCCCAAGAAGGTTAACGGAAGGTAAATCCGCCAGAGGTCTTCGGCGCGGTCGCCCCGAGGGCAGGGGCAGGCGTGCTCAGGAAGTGGAAGATCCGCCAACTGTCAGACCGTCGATCAGCACGGTTGGCTGGCCCACACCGACCGGCACCCATTGCCCCGCCTTGCCACAATTGCCCATGCCGGGATCCAGCGCCATATCGTTGCCAAGGGCGCGGATCCGGTGCAGCGCGGTGGCGCCGTCGCCGATCAGCGTTGCACCCTTAACCGGAGCCCCAATCTTGCCGTTTTTTACGCGATAGGCCTCGGTACAGGAGAAGACGAATTTGCCATTGGTGATATCGACCTGCCCGCCACCGAATCCGACAGCCCAGATGCCGTCTTTTATATCAGCCACCAAAGCCGCCGGATCGGCGTCGCCGCCCAGCATATAGGTGTTGGTCATGCGCGGCATTGGCGGGTGAGCATAGCTTTGGCGTCGGCCGTTGCCGGTGGGCTGCACCCCCATCAACCGGGCATTCTGACGGTCCTGCATAAAGCCGACCAACACACCGTCTTCGATCAGCACATTGCGCGCCGATGGGGTGCCCTCGTCATCGAAAGTCAGTGAACCGCGTCTGTCGGGAATCGTGCCGTCATCCAGTATCGTGACGCCGCGCGCCGCGACCTGCTGGCCCATCAATCCGGCGAATGCACTTGATCCTTTGCGGTTGAAATCGCCCTCAAGACCATGGCCGACCGCTTCGTGCAGCAAGATACCGGGCCATCCGGGGCCAAGCGCGACCTCCATGACACCGGCAGGGGCGGGTTCCGCGTCCACGTTCACCAAGGCAATGCGCAATGCTTCGCGGGCCTTGTCCTGCCAGCTGGCGGGGTCGATCAGCCCATCCAGTCCGACCCGCCCGCCACCGCCCGCCGAGCCGCTTTCGCGGCGCCCGTCCTGCTCGACGATCACCGACACGTTGACGCGGCTCATGGGGCGCACATCGCGCAGATGCACGCCGTCGGGGCGCAGAATCTCAACCTCCTGAAGCGAAGCCGCTAAAGTTGCGGAAACCTGCACCACACGTGGGTCCAGATCGCGCGCAAAGGCATCAATTTCCCGGAGGGTCTCGATCTTGACCGGAAAGGCGATACCGTCGATCGGGTCGGCGTCACCATAAAGATGACGGTTGGTGGCACGTGGCGCATCGGCCCAAGTGCCGCCGCCTTCGCCAACGGCCAGCCGCGCAGTTTCGGCGGCACGTCGCAATGAGGCCATGCTGACGTCAGTGGAATGGGCGTAGCCGGAGACCTCGCCGCGCACCGCGCGTAACCCAAACCCTTCAGCGGCATCATAACTGGCGGTCCGCAAGCGCCCGTCGTCAAAAACAAGCGCCTCGGAACGCTGCCGTTCCGCAAAGATTTCACCGTCGTCGGCCCCATCGGTTGCGCCGCGCAACACGGTCAGAGCGTCGTCCAGAGGAAGGTCAGCGTCAAAGGGGCGAAAGAGTGAGTCGGACATGGAAAAATCCTCAGAATTTGATTTAAATCAAAAAAACGCCTGCGAGACGCCATCAGAAGTCTTTATCTGACACGCAGAACATGATTATCATCAGCACGAATGACAACGGGGGGGTCACGTTTTGTGATTACGCCCAATTCGGCACGAGACCAATGCGATTAACCGATCAGGACACAAAATGAAGCACGCTTTGACGATTTCTGGGCTTTTCGCTGCCCTCTCCGCCCTGCCTGCTATGGCTCAGGGCACTCTGGAAACCATTGGTAAGCCGGTGCAGGGAGGGCTTAATTTCCAGCCTGCGGTGTCTGAGGTTGCCCATGATCAGCAGTGGTTGGATTGGATGATTCTGGTGATCATCGCAGCAATCTGCCTTCTTGTGACCGTCTTGCTGCTTTATGTGATCGTTCGTTATAATCGCCGTGCCAATCCAACGCCGGCGCGTTTCACCCATCATACGCCTATAGAGATCGCCTGGACGGTGATTCCCATTATCATCCTGATTTTCATCGGTGCGTTCTCGCTTCCGGTGCTGTTCAAGCAGCAGGAAATCCCCAAGGCCGATATCACAATCAAGGCGATCGGCAACCAATGGTATTGGAGCTATGAATATGTCGATCACGATTTCGGCTTCGATAGTTTCATGATTGGGCTGGGCTCCAAAGTGTTGACCGACGACGTGGCGGCCGAGTTGGAAGAGGCCGGATACAGTCGGGACGAGTTTCTGCTGGCAACCGACACCGCAGTGGTCGTTCCGGTTGACAAGACAATCGTCGTGCAGGTCACTGGCTCAGATGTGATCCACAGCTGGTTCGTACCATCCTTCGGCGTCAAGCAGGACGCGGTGCCCGGGCGTCTGGCAGAGCTATGGTTCGCGGCTGAGAAGGAAGGCATCTATTTCGGCCAGTGCTCCGAACTCTGCGGCAAGGATCACGCCTATATGCCGATCACCGTCAAGGTCGTTAGCCAAGAGGAATATGACACATGGCTGGACGACGCGATCGAAGAATATGCCGGCGTGCCACGCAATTTCGACATGGCTGCAAATTGATCACCGAGTGGCGCGGCCGGTCCACGCCGCGCTTCTTTAGGGAATAGAAATGTCCGACGTCAGCTATAATTCAGGCACCAGCGAAAACGAGGCCCAGTTCGGCGATTTCATCGAACTGCTCAAGCCGCGTGTGATGTCGCTGGTGGTGTTTACGGCTTTTGTGGGGCTGATTGCCGCTCCGGTGCCGGTGCATCCGCTGATCGGTTTTTGCGCGATTCTATTCATCGCTTTGGGCGGGGGCGCGTCGGGTGCGCTGAATATGTGGTGGGACGCCGATATCGACCGGATCATGCGCCGCACGCGCAAACGTCCGATCCCCGCCGGCAAGATCAGCAAAGAAGACACAATGGCGCTGGGGTGTGCGCTGGCAGGCATGTCGGTGATGATGCTGTGCTTGGCCACCAACCTCATGGCCGGGGCGATGCTGGCCTTTACAATTTTCTTTTATGTCGTCGTTTACTCGATGTGGCTGAAACGCGCGACACCACAGAACATTGTTATCGGCGGTGCCGCCGGAGCCTTTCCGCCGGTGATCGGCTGGCTGGCCGCGACCGGGTCGATGGCGGTGGAGCCTTGGCTGATGTTCGCATTGGTTTTCATGTGGACGCCGCCGCATTTCTGGGCATTGGCGCTATTCATGCGCAATGATTATGATGATGCAGGGGTGCCGATGCTGACGGTGACCCATGGTCGGCCAACAACGCGGCGCCACATTCTGGGCTACACGATTGTGCTGGCTTTGCTCGCAGTTGGGGCAGCATTTACCGAAATAGGCGGTCCAATCTATCTCGTGGTTGCGGTGGTCATGAACCTCGCATTCTTGCTCGGAGCTTGGCGGATATGGCGCCGCGACGAGGTGATGGCCGAGGCGGATAACTACGCCGCCGAACGTGGTTTTTTCAAGCTGTCCTTGCTGTACCTTTTCCTGCATTTCCTCGCCATTTTAGCCGAGGCATTGTTGAAGCCCTTGGGGCTGGGTGGCTGGGCATGAGTTTTAAAAAGGCCACGCATGAGTTGCATCACCGCCGCTTGGGCCGCAATGTAGGCTTGGCATTGGTTCTGATCGCGTTCATCGGGATCGTATTTGGATTGACGGTGGTGAAAGTCACCAGCGGTGCGTTTGAATCGCCAAGCGTGCAGCAAGAGGGGGGGTAACGATGCAGGGCTCGCAGAAAACCCTAATCGGGCTTGTCGGGGTGGTGCTGTTTATGGGCGGCATGGCGTGGGCTGCGGTGCCGTTCTACGATTGGTTTTGCCGCGTTACCGGTTTTTCAGGGACTACGAACATTGCCGAGGCGAGTTCAGCCACAGTTCTGGATAAGACCATCAATGTTCGCTTTGACGGCACACTGGACCGTGACATGCCGTGGACCTTCAAGCCGGTAGAGCGGGAAATGGAATTGCGCATCGGGGAAACCGGATTGGCCTTTTACGAGGCTTACAATCCGACCGACCGACCCGTCGCCGGTTCGGCGAGTTATAACGTTTTCCCCTATGAGGCGGGCGGGTTTTTCACCAAGATCGATTGTTTCTGCTTTGAACAGCAGGTGTTACAACCGGGAGAGCGGGTGCAGATGCCAGTGACTTTCTATGTCGATCCGGAAATCACCACCGACCGGAACGCCAAATACGTGCATTCAATCACGCTATCTTACACATTCTACGAGATTGACCTACCCGAGGGCTATGCGGCCCTTGATGAAAACCAAGAAAAACTGTGAAGCAAGAGCGCCGCAAGGTGAGGGACAACTAATATGGCACATGCGAAGACTCACGACTACCACATTCTGACACCGTCGATCTGGCCGCTGATCGGCGCGATTTCGGGGTTCGCCCTGTTGGCGGGCGGCGTTCTGTGGATGCATTCAATCACGCCTTGGGTGTTCTGGGCCGGCTTTGTCGGCGTGCTGTACACTATGTTTGCCTGGTGGGTAGAGGTGGTGCAGGAAAGCCGGATCGGTGATCACACCCCGGTTGTGCGGATCGGCCTGCGCTATGGCGTGATTTTGTTCATCACCTCTGAAGTGATGTTCTTTTTCGCTTGGTTCTGGTCGTTCTTCAAACATGCAATTTACCCGATGCAGGATTATGTAGGGACCGAGTATGTCCAGCCGGAAATCTTTGCGGTCGATGCCTTTCACCTGCCATTGATAAACACCATATTGCTGTTGCTCTCGGGCTGTGCCGTAACTTGGGCACACCACGCTTTGGTGCATGGCAACAACCGCCGCGACCTGATCACCGGATTGGCGCTTTCAATTGCTCTGGGTGTCGCCTTTACCGGGTTTCAGGCCTATGAATATCGCGAATTGCTGCTGCATCACGATTGGACCTTTGGCGGCGACCAGTACTATTCGAACTTCTTCATGCTGACCGGATTTCACGGATTTCACGTGATTATCGGCACCATCTTCTTGGCCGTCTGCCTTGTGCGGGCGTTACAGGGTGATTTCACTCAAGAGCATCACGTGGGCTTCGAGGCAGCCGCCTGGTATTGGCATTTCGTTGATGTGGTCTGGCTGTTCCTGTTCTTCGCCGTCTATGTCTGGGGCAACGCGGTGATGTTGTAACCTGCACCCCAGGTGCGATTGCGGTTGAAAAACTGCTACCATACCGTAACACACAGGCGCGCGGAGCTCCGCGCGCCTGTGCTTTCACCAGACCGGTTTATACATGCGCCGCATCCTCTTCTTGCTTGTTTTCGGCATCGCCGGAACCGCCACCCTGATCGGGTTGGGTGTCTGGCAGATGAACCGGTTGGCATGGAAGCACAGCGTCCTCACCGAGATCGATCGCCGCATCGCCGCAGACCCGGTCACGCTGCCGGTCAATCCTGATCCCGAGGCTGATAAATATATGCCGGTTCAGGTCACGGGTCGCGTCGGCAGTGAAGAACTGCACGTGCTGGTGTCGATCAAGCATGTTGGCCCGGGATACCGATTGATCGCGCCGTTTGTGACCGATGAGGGGCGGCGCATTCTGCTGGATCGCGGCTTTGTTCCATCCGATGAAAAGGACGCGCCGCGCAACCATGGTGCGATGACGGTCACCGGCAATCTCCACTGGCCGCAAGAGAGCGACAGTTATACACCCGAGACAGAGTTCGACACCAATATCTGGTATGCCCGCGATGTCCCGGCAATGGCGGCCGCGCTCGAGACCGAGCCTGTAATGCTGGTCGCGCGTAATTCGACTGGGCCGGCGGTGACAGCGCTTCCAGTGGACACGCGCGGTATACCGAACGATCACTTGCAATATGCCATAACCTGGTTTTCGCTGGCCCTGATCTGGGTTGCGATGACCGCCTCATTCCTGTGGCGCACCCGCGCCCGCAAGACAGGCTGAAAAGACGATGAAATATATTTCGACCCGTGGCGCTGCGCCGGAACTGAATTTTGAAGAGGCTATGTTGACCGGCCTTGCCCGCGACGGGGGCTTGTATGTGCCGGCGCAGATTCCGCAAATGTCGGCAGATGAAATTGCCGCATTGGCAGGATTAACCTATGAAGAGGTGGCGCAGCGAGTCATGCGCCCGTTCATCGGTGACGCATTCAGTGATGACGAGTTTGGCGAAATCATCGCGCGCGCCTATGACCAGTTCAACCACGCTGCGCGCGCACCGCTGGTGCAATTGGACTCCAACCATTTCCTGCTGGAACTGTTTCACGGTCCGACGCTGGCGTTCAAGGATTTCGCCATGCAACTGATCGGGCAGTTGTTCCAGTCTGCCTTGGCGCGCAGGGGCGAGCGGATCACCATTGTCGGGGCCACCAGCGGCGACACCGGTTCGGCAGCGATCGAGGCGTTCCGGGGGCTGGACAATGTTGATGTGTTCATCCTGTTTCCCCACGGGCGCGTGTCCGAGGTGCAGCGCCGACAGATGACCACGCCGAGCGAATCCAACGTGCACGCGCTGGCTGTCGATGGCGATTTCGACGATTGTCAGGCAGCGCTAAAAGACATGTTCAACGATTTCGAGTTCCGTGAGGAGGTTGGGCTGGCTGGGGTCAACAGCATCAACTGGGCGCGCGTGCTGGCGCAGGTGGTCTATTATTTCTCGTCGACAGTGTCGCTGGGCGCGCCGCATCGCAAGGTGTCGTTTACGGTCCCCACCGGAAATTTTGGCGACATCTTTGCGGGCTACATCGCTAAGCGCATTGGGTTGCCCATCGACCGCCTGATCGTTGCCACGAATCAGAACGATATCTTGCATCGATCGCTGACCGGGCAGGGCTATCGTAAAGGACAGGTGCAGCCCTCGATCAGCCCGTCAATGGACATTCAGGTCAGTTCCAACTTTGAGCGCGCGTTGTTTGACGCTTATGGGCGCGATGGCGACGCGGTCACCCAGTTGATGGACGAGCTGCAACAGGGCGGGTTCGAGATCAGTCAGGGCGCGATGCAATACCTGCGCGAGCAGTTCGATTCGGGCCGCGCCAGTGAAGAGGAAACTCTGGCCACCATTGCCCAAACCTTGACTTCCAGTGGCGAGCTTCTTTGCCCGCATTCTGCGGTAGGGGTCAAGGTGGCCAATGCATTACGCGATCCAGAGGTCCCGATGATCACGCTGGCAACGGCGCATCCGGCAAAATTCCCCGATGCGGTGGAGCAGGCCAGCGGGGTGCGTCCGCCCCTTCCCCCTGCTATGGCAGATATGTATGACAGGGCCGAACGTGTTACCCGGATTGCCAATGATTTGGGTGCGCTCAAGGGACACATCAAGGGACATATCCGCGCGTGACTGTTCAGCAAACTCAACTCCCGAATGGCTTTCGCATCGTTTCCGAGAACATGCCGAGCCTCAAATCCGCCTCGATTGGAATCTGGGTCAACGCCGGCGGCCGGCACGAACGATTTGAACAGAACGGTATCGCGCATTTCCTTGAGCATATGGCGTTCAAGGGGACCCAGCGGCGCAGTGCCTTGCAGATCGCCGAGGCGATCGAGGATGTGGGCGGTTATATCAACGCTTATACCAGCCGCGAGACGACGGCCTATTATGCGCGGGTGCTGCAAAATGATGTACCGCTGGCACTGGATGTAATCGGGGATATCGTGCTGAACCCGGTTTTCGACCCCGCCGAGATCGAAGTCGAACGGGGTGTGATCCTGCAGGAAATCGGCCAAGCGGCCGATACTCCCGACGATGTGATATTCGACTGGTTGCAAGAGAAAAGCTATCACGACCAGCCGCTGGGCCGCACGATTCTTGGTCCGACTGAACGGGTGTCCTGCTTTGGGCGCGAGGATCTGGCCGGTTTCGTGGCTGAACATTATGGGCCCGGGCAGATGATTCTGGCTGCTGCAGGGGCGGTGGATCATGACGCGCTGGTCAAAGCTGCCGAGGCGCTGTTTGGCCACATGCAGCCGACGCCGCCTTTGCAGGTGCTGCCCGCGCGCTTTACCGGGGGCGAAATTCGCCGGGACAAGACACTTGAACAGGCCCATTTCGCGCTGGCGCTAGAGGGGCCCGGCTACCGCGATGACGCGATCTATACCGCGCAAATCTATGGCAGTGCGCTGGGCGGCGGAATGTCGAGCCGATTGTTTCAGGAAATCCGTGAAAAACGCGGGCTGTGTTATACGATCTTTGCCCAGGCCGGTGCCTATGACGATACCGGAACCACCACAATCTATGCCGGCACCAGCGCCGCCCAGATCGGGGAACTGGCGAACGTTACCATCGACGAAATGAAACGTGCCGCCGAGAGTATTTCTCCGGAAGAGGTTGCCCGGGCCCGTGCACAAATGAAGGCCGGACTGCTGATGGGGCTGGAAAGCCCGAGCAACCGTGCGGAACGGCTGGCGCGCATGGTGCAGATCTGGGACCAGGTCCCGCCACTAAGGGATACGGTTGCGCGGATTGATGCGGTGACCACCGGTGATGTGCGCGAATTTGCCGAAACCATGGCGGTCACCGCCCCGGCGGCGCTGGCGCTTTACGGGCCGATTGACGGTGCGCCGACATTGGCCCAGTTGCAGGACAGGCGCGCGGCCTGATGTCGGCGTAATGATACTGGCGCGGCGCAAACTGAAGATCGAAACCGAACGGTTGACCCTACGCCCGCCGGTCCACGGCGATTACCGGGCGTGGAGTGCGTTGCGCCATCAAAGCCGCGATTTCCTGATTCCATGGGAGCCGAGCTGGGCGGAGGATCATCTGTCGCGCAAGGCATTCACCAATCGCGTCTATTGGGCCCAGCGTTCGGTCGGAAACGGATCGGCAGTGCCATTGTTCCTGTTCCGGCGCGACGACGATATTCTGGTGGGTGCGATCACGCTGGACAATATCCGGCGTGGCCCGGCGCAGGCGGGCACCCTGGGGTACTGGACGGGCCAGCCCTTTGCCCGGCTCGGCTATATGCGAGAAGCGATCGAAGCTGTGGTACATTATTCGTTTACCCGGCTGGATCTCAGCCGGCTGGAAGCTGCCTGTCTGCCGGAGAATACCGCCTCGCGCGGGTTGCTCGAAAGTGCCGGATTCAAATATGAGGGAGTGGCGCAATCCTATCTTCAGATCAGTGGACGTTGGCGCACCCATGTCCTGTATGCATCGCTGCGCAGTGACCGGCGGGGCAAGACGCTGAGCGGCTGAGCTTTGTCAGGGGGCTGCCGCCCCCTATCGCCGCTGGCGATTTCCCCGGCGGGTATTTTGTGACCAGAAAGAAGCCCAACTATGACGCTTGCAAGGGAAGGTGTCCTTGGGCATGAGGTGAGCATGGATTTGACGCCGGCAGATGACGATTTCGCCGCAAGGCTGCGGATTTCCGTGCCGGGGCTGGATATCGGCCCGGTGCAAGCTCGGTATCTGGAAGAGCCGCGGGGGCGGTATCACGGGCTTGGCGGCTGGCTTGTGCGCCCTGAAAACACGCAACAGGTGGCTGCAATCGTGAGCGCGGCCAACGCGGCCAGGGTGCCTGTGGTGCCCTATGGCGGCGGGACCGGGCTGGTGGGTGGGCAGGTGATGCCGAGTGGGGTGCCACCGCTGATCCTGTCGCTGGAGCGGATGCGTGAGATCTGCGCAGTTTATCCTTTGGAAAATGTGATTGTGGCCCAGGCCGGAGCAATTCTGAACGAGGTGCAGCAGGCCGCCAGAGAGCATGACCGTTTGTTTCCGCTGTCCTTGGCCTCGGAAGGTTCGGCGCGCATTGGCGGGCTGTTGTCGACCAATGCCGGAGGGCTGAATGTGCTGCGTTATGGCAATGCGCGCGACCAGTGCCTTGGGCTTGAAGTCGTGCTGCCTGACGGGCGCGTCTGGAACGGGCTGACCCGCCTGCGCAAGGACAATACGGGTTATGATTTGCGAAACCTGCTGATCGGGGCCGAAGGCACGCTGGGGGTCATAACCGCTGCCGCCCTGAAATTGGCGCCGATACCCGCTGAGCAGGGGACAGCGATTTTGGTTGTGCCGTCGCCGCAAGCAGCGTTGGATTTACTTGCAGTGACACGCGACCAAGTGGGCGAGGGCGTCAGCGCCTTTGAGCTGATCCATCGCCAAGGGCTGGACTTCATGACCGAAGCCGGTCTTGCTCAGCGTCAGCCGTTTGATGCGCCGCCGGAATGGTGTGTGCTGATTGATCTTGGACTGGCGGCCGGACATGAGCCGCAAACCGCTTTGCAGGATCTGTTCGCCACCGCGCTTAAACAGGGACTGGTGAGCGATGGGGTCATCGCCCAGAGCGAGGCCCAGCGCGCCGCTTTCTGGACGCTGCGCGAGGCGATCCCCGCCGCCAACCGCAATATCGGTTCGATCTCAAGCCACGACATATCGCTGCCGCTGGGCGTGATCCCCGATTTCATCGCGCACGCCCCGGACGTGATTGCCCGCATCGGTAGGTTTCGGATCAATTGCTTTGGACATCTGGGCGATGGCAACCTGCACTATAACGTATTCCCGCCCAAGGGGCATGAGCGTGCTGAGTTCGACATCCACCGCGATGCGATCAAGCAGGCGATATATGATCTGGTGAATGAGATGGGTGGATCGATCAGCGCAGAACACGGGATCGGTCGATTGAAGGTCGGGGATCTTGAGCGCTATGGCGATCCGGCGCGACTGGATATGATGCGCGCAATCAAGGCGGCGCTTGACCCCAATGGGATCATGAACCCCGGTGCGGTGCTGCGGGCGTAGGGGCAGGGTTCTCGCGGTGGTCCGCCTCAGCCGTCCGTTAATCCGAAGCGGTGTTCGCCGATGCCCGCAATCAGTGCGTCGATCCCCCAAAGGACAATCATGAAAACTATCATGCAGATCATATAGTTGACCACGGTTTGCACCACGCGCTTCCACGGCGCATCGCGGCGCGCGAAGATCGGGATTTCCGGGCGCAGCAGGAAAATCGAGGCCAGATAACCCAGTAACAACGCCGCCGTGAGCCAATAGATCACGTCGAACCACAGCGAGTCGTCGACCAGCGACAGAAAGCGCGCGAAACCGGTCAGGACGGTCCAGCGGAAAACGCGAAAGGCGTGGGTCGTCAGAGCCTCGAACCGGTGCCCAAGCCGGGTGCGCGTGTCGTCTTCGGTGAAGGCCAGTAAAAGCGTCCGCATGCGCTATGAGACCATATGGGGCGCGGGCGTGCCAGCCCGTCCCCTTGGTTCTCGCGCAGGTTTGTTTCGGCGTTACCGCGTCATATGTGGGCGCAGCACCCTTCCAGCTACGGCGTCAAGACGGGTCACAAGCGCGGGGTCACGGGCCGGCGGTGCGGTCAGGATCGCATGTTCCAGTGCCCGGTCGCAGCCCTGCGCGCATATTGGGCGGTTGGCTTTCAATAATGTGGGCAAGCGGCCCAGCATATCCCGCGCCTTGTCTGCATTGCCGGTCAGGATGGCGATGATCTGGGTCACGTCAACTTCGCCATGATCGGGATGCCAACTGTCGTAATCCGTAATCATGGCGACAGAGGCATAGCAAAGTTCGGCCTCGCGGGCGAGGCGCGCTTCGGGCATGTTGGTCATGCCGATCACATCTGCCCCCCAGACATCGCGGTAGATTCGGCTTTCTGCGAGGGTCGAAAACTGCGGCCCCTCCATCGCCAGATAGGTGCCGCCGCGATGCACCTTGATGCTGGCCGCGCGGGCGGCGGTTGCACAGGCATCGCCAAGCCGTGCGCAGGTGGGCGAGGCCAGGCTCACGTGACCGACGCAGCCCGCGCCGAAAAAGCTGGCTTCGCGTCCGACAGTGCGGTCGATGAACTGATCTACGATCACGAATTCACCGGGCGCCATGTCGTGGCGGAAGGATCCGCAAGCGCTCACACTGATCACATCGGTGACGCCGAGCCGTTTGAGAGCATCGATATTCGCGCGATAGGGGATGCTGGCGGGACAGTGGACATGGCCGCGCCCGTGGCGCGGCAGAAAAGCCATGTCGATGCCAGCCAGACTCCCGGTCAGGATTTGGTCAGAAGGTGCGCCCCAAGGCGTGTCGACGCTGCGCCATTGCGGGTTTTCCAGCCCGTCAATCTGGTACAGGCCGGATCCGCCGATCACCCCGATACTTGTCTGCGTCATAGCTGTTTCCTATTCTGTACCGGTGCGCATCTTCGGGGGCGGACGCAGGACAAGCAACCGTTGAGGCGGAGCGGTATGATTTTTTACGCTGCCGGGCATGGCAATTTGCCACAGTTGCGCTTATGACGCCGCATTGCGGCGCGCGTGCTTCATGACAGGATTTACGATGAAACGAGCCATTAAGGCATCTTTTGCCAAACGACTAGCCATTCCAGATCTGCGTTGGATGCCGGACGAGGGATTTACCTTGTCGCGTCTGCGCATCGAAGTGTTGTCGGGTTTGACGGTCGCTTTGGCGCTGGTGCCTGAGGCCGTGGCCTTTGCCTTTGTTGCCGGGGTGCACCCGCTGGTGGGGCTTTATGCGGCCTTTATCGTGGGGCTGATCACGGCGCTGTTCGGTGGCCGTCCGGGCATGATCTCGGGGGCGACCGGGGCGCTGGCCGTAGTGATGGTGGCGCTGGTGGCTCAGCATGGGGTGGAGTACCTGTTTGCCACCGTAGTTCTGATGGGGCTGATCCAGATTTTCGCCGGCATCATGCAGTGGGGCAAGTTCATCCGGCTCGTGCCGCACCCGGTGATGCTGGGCTTTGTCAATGGTTTGGCTATCGTGATCTTTCTGGCGCAGATGAGCCAGTTCAAGGTGCCGGGAAGCGACGGGGCCGAATGGCTGAGCGGCGGGCCGCTTTACATGATGCTGGGCCTTGTCGCGGTTACCATGGCCATCATCTGGTTCATCCCGCGCGTGACGCGTTTTATTCCGGCACCGCTGGCGGGGATTGGTATCGTCGCTGCGGTGGTCATCGGGCTGGGACTGGATGTGCCGCGTGTGGGTGATATGGCGTCGATTCAGGGTGGATTGCCGACATTTCACATTCCGATGGTCCCGCTGAATTGGGAAACGCTGCAGATCATCCTGCCCTATTCGGTGATTCTGGCGGCGATCGGGCTGATCGAAAGCCTGCTGACGCTGAATCTGGTGGGCGACATCACCGGCAAGCGCGGTGGCGCCAGTCAGGAATGTATCGCGCAAGGCATGGCCAATACTGTCACCGGCTTCTTTGGCGGCATGGGCGGCTGCGCGATGATCGGACAGTCGATGATCAACGTGAAATCTGGCGGACGCACCCGTCTGGCGGCGATCGCTGCCGCGCTGTTCCTGCTGTCTTTCATCCTGTTTGCCGCGCCGATGATCGAACTGATCCCGCTGGCGGCGCTGGTCGGGGTGATGTTCATGGTGGTTATCGGCACATTCGCCTGGAACAGCCTGACCATTCTGCGCCGGGTGCCGCGCATGGATGCTTTCGTGATCCTGCTGGTGACCGTGGTGACAGTGCTTGAAGATCTGGCGGTGGCTGTCGTTGTCGGGGTGATCGTTTCGGCGCTGGCCTATGCCTGGAACAATGCGCGCCGGATCCACGCCAATACCGATATTCGCGAAGACGGCGCCAAGGTATATCGCATTCAGGGACCGCTGTTCTTTGGTTCTTCTGAGGGGTTTGCTGAACTCTTCGACGTTGAGGGTGATCCGGAGCGGGTAATCATCGACTTTTCCAATAGTCGGGTGGTGGATCAGTCGGCGCTTCAGGCCATCGAAGCAATCGCCGGCAAATACGAGGCAGAGGGCAAGCATATCGAGCTGCAGCATCTCAGCCGCGATTGTCACAGGTTGCTGACCAAGGCCGGGCATCTGGTGGTCGATAGCGACGATGACCCAGATTATGCGCTGGCGGTGAATTACTCGGTGCGCACGGGTATTCTCGGCTCGCATTAAGCGCGGCATTTGATCCATGCACCGCCCCGTGCTAGGGCGCACCGCACGCAAATCTGGAATGGCGGCGTCAGGTGATTGAACTGCAACCGGAAACACCCGCCGATCGGTGGGAAGTCGAGGCGCTTTACGACCTATGCTTCGCGCCGGGGCGTGAGGCCCTGTCTTCCTATCGGTTGCGCGAAGGGAACGCTCCGCTTGAAGGGTTGTCGCTGGTGGCGCGGGATCCAGAGCGGATTCTGGCGGGTGCGATACGGTTCTGGCCAGTGCGCGTGAGCGGGCAACCGGTGCTTCTGCTGGGGCCGGTGGCGGTGCACCCGACACGTCAGGGCGAAGGATTGGGCGGCGTTCTGATCCGCGATGCGCTAGCAGCGGCGCGGGCCGACAAGTGGCAGCGCGTTCTGCTTGTGGGCGATGCGCCTTATTACGGAAGATTCGGATTTTCCCGCCTCGATGGCATTGAAATGCCGCCGCCGACCAACCCCGACCGTGTTCTGGGGCTGGACCTGTGCCCGGACGGGTGGAAGGGTGTGTGTGGCAAGGTCACGCATTGGCATGCCGTGTAGCGTTGAAAGCCAAGCCATTCGTGCCGATCTTGTGGTGATCCATGAGGAGAGCCGGGATGAACGAAATTGCCATTACTGAACCCGTCGATGTTGAGGCCGAACTTGACCGTCTGGCGGCGCGCTATCGCGCGGCATCCGGGATTGGTGTGCAGTTGCTGAACCTGTTGGGGGCCAAGGCCGAGGGGCTGCTTGAGCGGTTGCCGGTCAAGGTGCGGGGGCAACTGGCCGGAGCAACCGAGCAGGCGTTGGAGATTGCCATGCGCACGGCGGATCGGTCGCGTGGAGCAGTGCCTGATCAGAAGCCTTGGGTGAATACCGCTGTCACCACCGCGATGGGCGCGGCGGGGGGCTTTGGCGGATTGCCCGCCTCCCTGATCGAACTTCCGGTCACCACGACCGTATTATTGCGCGCTATTCAGGGTGTGGCGCAGGAATACGGGTTCGATCCGGCGGCGCGCAACGTACAATTCGATTGTATCCGCGTATTTGCCGCCGCCGGACCTTTGGCAATGGACGATGGCGCGGATACCGGGTTTCTGTCGCTGCGTCTGACGCTATCGGGCGGCAATATCCAGCGCTTGATAAGTGCTGTCGCGCCGCGTTTGGGGGCGGTTCTGGGGCAGAAACTTGCGGCGCAATCGGTGCCAGTGCTGGGGGCCTTGGCCGGGGCGACGGCGAATTATGTCTATACCAATTACTATCAACAGGTCGCGCATGTGCATTTTGGTTTGCGGCAACTGGCGATCAGTGCGGATGTACCGCACGCCGAACTGGTCGCCCGGCTGGAGAGCCGTATGCGCGGACGTTTGAAATAGGCCCGCCATTGCGCATGCACGGTGATCTGAATATGAAACGCGGGCACTAGGCGCAGTGAACAGTCCCAAGGGTCGGATACACTCCGATGATAAAGCAATTGCCAATCTCCATTGAGAGCGCGCGAAAAAGTGATGTGCGCAGCCAGTTTGCCGCGCTGTGCTGGCGCTTGACTGCAAAAGGCAGTCCTGAGCTTCTGCTGATCACGACGCGCAGGTCGGGCCGATGGATCATACCGCGGGGTTGGCCGATGGACTCTATGACGCCCGCCGACTCGGCTGCGCAGGAGGCTTGGGAAGAGGCGGGGGTGATCGGCGCGCCACTGGAACACTGTCTGGGCTCCTATTTCTACTCCAAGACCATGGCGCGGGGCCGGACCGCGCCCTGTGTGGTCATGGTCTATCCCCTGCAGGTGATCTCTCTGGCGGCAGAGTATCCCGAGGCCGGCCAGCGACAGCGTAAGTGGGTCAGCCCATGCAAAGCTGCCGAAAAGGTGAACGAGCCGGAACTGGCGCGAATTTTACGTGATTTTAACCCTGCTATATTGCCGCAAGATGTCTAGCCATCTTGCAAACAGCCGCGTCTAATATATCTTTAAAAAAGAATGTGAGATGGGTTCAACATGATCCGATATGCTCTGAAATGTTCTGAAGGTCACGCCTTCGACAGTTGGTTCCAGTCTGCCGACGCCTATGAAAAACTGGCCGCATCGGGAATGATTGCCTGTGCGGTATGCGGAAGCGATCAGGTGTCAAAAGCCGTCATGGCACCGCGGGTCAGTACCGGTGTCGATGAGGCAGCGCGCCCACTGTCACAACCGGCCAGCAAGGCCGAGGCTGCTTTGGCTGAAATCCGTCGCAAGGTGGAAGAAAACGCGGATTATGTCGGTCTGTCCTTTGCCGCCGAAGCGCGTGCCATCCACGATGGCACCGCACCAGAACGCGCGATTTATGGCGAGGCGCGCTTGGATGAGGCGCGCAAGCTGATCGAGGACGGGGTGCAGGTCGCGCCGCTGCCATTCCGTTCCAGCCGAAAAATGAATTAAGGCACCTTGATCGCGCGCTTCTCTTGCCCTCGGCGGAACGCTCGCTTATGACGCAGGGCGAATTTGTCTGTGCGTCATGGAGCAAGATCACTCATGCCCGTTTTGGTGATGAAATTCGGCGGCACGTCTGTAGCCAATCCCGACCGGATCCGTCGCGCTGCGAAACGGGTCGGGATCGAGGTGGCCAAAGGCTATGACGTGATCGTCATCGTCTCGGCGATGTCGGGCAAGACCAATGAGCTGGTCGGGTGGGTTGAGGAAACCGCGCCCATGTTCGACGCCCGCGAATATGATGCGGTGGTGTCATCGGGCGAAAACGTGACCGCCGGACTGATGGCGCTGACCTTGCAGCAGATGAATGTGCCCGCGCGCAGTTGGCAGGGCTGGCAGGTGCCGGTGCGCACCACCAGTGCCCATTCTGCAGCAAGGATTGAGGAAATCCCGACCGATAACATCCGGGCGAAGTTCGCCGAAGGCATGCAGGTCGCGGTGATCGCCGGGTTTCAAGGCATCAGCCCCGAGGGGCGCATCACAACGCTTGGGCGGGGCGGCAGTGACACCACTGCGGTCGCTTTCGCAGCCGCGTTCGGGGCCGAACGCTGCGACATCTTCACCGATGTGGATGGCGTCTATACGACCGATCCGCGCATTACCGACAAGGCCCGCAAGCTCGACAAGATTGCCTTTGAGGAGATGCTGGAGCTGGCCAGTCTGGGCGCGAAAGTGCTTCAGACACGCTCGGTTGAATTGGCGATGCGCTATAAGGTCAAGCTGCGCGTGCTTAGCAGTTTCGAGGAACCGTCCGATACAGCCGGCACGCTGGTCTGCGACGAGGAGGATATCATGGAATCAAACATAGTTGCCGGCGTCGCCTATTCCCGTGATGAGGCCAAGATGACGCTGCTGTCGGTGGCCGACCGACCGGGCATTGCCGCGGCGATCTTTACCGCTCTGTCTGACACAGGCGTGAACGTGGACATGATCGTGCAGAACATCAGCGAAGATGGGCGCACCGACATGACCTTTTCCTGCCCGACCAATCAGGTCGCCCGCGCGGACAAGGCTTTGGCCGCCGCCAAGGAGGCCGGTGGTCTGAATTTCACGGAACTGGTCGTTGATCGCGACGTGGCCAAGGTGTCTGTGGTCGGTATCGGCATGCGCAGTCATACCGGCGTCGCGGCCAAGATGTTCAAGATCCTTTCCAACGAGGGCATCAACATCAAGGTCATTACAACGTCCGAGATCAAGATTTCCGTGTTGATCGAACGGAAATACATGGAACTTGCGGTTCAGGCACTGCATGATGCTTTCGAATTGGACAAAGCTTCCTGAAGCGCATCGCGGTCCGGGTAATGTCTGCAGATCATGATCGGGGACTATGGCTTACAGCACCGAAAGTGAAAGCCGCAAGCTACTTGGCCGCCTCCGCGACGCCATGGCCAGCGATATTGCTGGTCAGGAGCGACTGAACAAGATCACCCGATTGATTGCGGACAGTATGGAGACCGAAGTCTGCGCGGTCTATCTGTTTCGCGACGAGGATACGTTGGAATTGTGCGCCACCATCGGGCTAAATCCCGAGGCGGTCCACCAAACCCGCTTGCGTTTGGGCGAGGGGCTGGTGGGGCGGGTGGCGCGCTGGGGCAAGCCAATCAATTCGTCCTATGCTCCATCCGAGCCGGGCTTTCGCTATAAGCCCGAAACCGGCGAAGAGCAGTTTCGTTCTTTTCTGGGCATCCCGATCCAGCGGCTGGGCGAAAAGCTGGGGGTGCTGATCGTCCAGACCCGCGACGAACGGATTTACAGCGCGGACGAGATTTACGCGCTTGAGGTCGTGGCGATGGTCCTTGCCGAAATGACCGAACTTGGCGCGTTCGTCGGCGCCGGCGCCGGGGCAGGGCTGGCCGCGCGCCATAAGCAGGCGGTCCTGATTCGCGGGCTATCCGCACAAGATGGCACTGCGGAGGGCCATGTTTGGCTGCATGAGCCCCGTGTTGTTGTTAAAAATCTGATCGCCGATGATCCAACCCGCGAACTTGAGCGTCTGAATGAGGCGGTCAACAAACTGCGGGTCAGCGTCGACGAGATGCTGGCGATGAACGCCAGCGGAGATAAAGAACAGCTTCAGGTGCTCGAAGCCTATCGGATGTTCGCCAACTCCAAGGGCTGGCTGCGCCGCATGAGGGAGGATATCGCCGCTGGCCTTAGCGCCGAAGGAGCCGTGGAAAAGGAGCAAAGCCAAGCGCGCGCCCGCATGGCACAGGTTCAGGACCCCTATCTGCGTGAGCGTTTGAGCGATCTTGACGATCTGTCCAACCGCCTGTTGCGTCTTCTGACTGGACAGAACAATCAGAACGGTGCCGAAATGCCGCCTGATCCGGTGCTCGTCGCGCGCAACATCGGTCCCGGTGAATTGCTGGAATACGGGCGCTCACTGCGCGGCATCGTACTCGAGGAAGGGTCGGTTGGCAGTCACGCCGCCATTGTCGCCCGTGCACTTTCGATTCCTCTGGTGTTGCGCGCCCCGCGGATCGTCGACGAGGCGATGAACGGCGATCAGATCATGGTCGATGGGGAACAGGGCATCGTGCACCTGCGTCCCGAAGATACAGTGGTCAAGGCTTTCCGCGAGAAGATCGCGATGAAGGCCAAAGCGCAGGAGCGGTATCACTCGATCCGGGACAAGCCGGCGGTGACGCGATGCGGTGCACGGATTGATCTATCGATGAATGCCGGACTGATGGCCGACCTGCCGTCGCTTGAAAGTTCGGGGGCGGAGGGTGTCGGCCTGTTTCGCACCGAATTGCAGTTTCTTGTCCGCAACAAAATGCCTCAGCGCACGGAACTGGCCGCGCTTTATTCCCGCGTGCTGGATGCGGCGCATGGCAAACGGGTGGTGTTCCGCACCCTCGATATCGGGTCGGATAAGGTCTTGCCCTATATGAAGCCCAACGACGAACCCAATCCGGCGCTGGGCTGGCGCGCAATCCGGGTTGGGCTGGACAAGCCCGGCGTCATGCGGATGCAGTTGCAGGCGCTGATGCGAGCGGCCAAGGGCCGTCCGCTGACGATCATGTTTCCCTTCGTTGCACAATACGACGAGTATCTGGCGGCCCGCGCCGAGGTGGACAAGACCATCGCGCGGGAAAAGCGTCTGGGTCACGTGTTGCCCGCGACGCTTGAGATCGGTGCGATGCTGGAAACGCCCTCGCTGGCTTACGCGCCAGAGAAGTTTTTTCAGGAGGTTGAGTTCATCTCGATCGGGGGCAACGACCTCAAACAGTTTTTCTTTGCCGCTGACCGCGAAAATGAGCGTGTGCGCCGCCGCTATGACACATTGAACGTGTCGTTTCTCAACTTCTTGGAGCAGATCGTCGAACGCTGTGCCCGCAGCAATACGCCGCTGTCGTTCTGCGGTGAGGATGCGGGGCGCCCGATTGAGGCCCTATGCCTTGCTGCAATCGGTATCCGTTCGCTCTCGATGCGTCCGGCGTCGATCGGTCCGGTCAAAAGCCTGCTGTTACGCTCGAATCTGGTCGAACTGCGTGCCGTGATGGATGGCGTCCGCGAACGGGGCGAACCATCTGTCCGCTCGGCTGTGATGGATTACCTGCGCGCTCAGGTATGACGGGTTTCGCGTCCTAACTGCCTACGCTGGGATGAACTGGCAAGCGATAGCCATGAAAGCCATTGCTGATCCTCGGTGGTGTGGGCCAGAGGCGTGAATTCTCCGCGCGGGCGTTACATTTACCCGGCTTACTCTGCCCGATGGCGTGTGCTATCAGCACTTCGTCTGCATCGCAGCACACATTACGAAGGTTCATTTTGCAAAATCAAGCAGGGAACGAACGCTAAAACCAGCGGCTTTCACCCGAAACGCTATTGAACCCAACAGGCTGGCGCGCGCAGAAAAAGCAGGCGACTGCAAGGAGAACAGGCATGACCGAAACTGGCAAGACCAGAGTGGCATTGAATGGATTTGGCCGGATCGGACGGTCAATCCTGCGTTTGTTAATGGCACGGAGCGATTTCGAGATCGTTCTGATCAATGAGATTGAACCGCTGGAAACTTGCGCCTACCTTTTCCAATATGACAGCATCTATGGCCCTTGGCCGGGCACGGTCGAGGCGGGTGACGGTGTTCTGGTGGTGGACGGCCAGGAGATCGGGTTTCATCATGCCGATGATTTGACGGTGCTGGATCTGAGCGATGTTGATGTGGTTCTGGAATGCACCGGCATGGCCGGCGCACGTCCGGTGGCCGAGCGCGGGCTGGCCGCAGGGGCCAGTAACGTGCTGGTTTCAGGGCCGTCAAACACCGCCGATAAAACCATCGTTCTGGGGGCCAACGAAGCTGATTTGGGGCAGCACAGGATTGTCTCGAACGCGTCCTGCACAACCAATGCGCTGGCACCATTACTCAATGTGCTGGACGCGGCCTTTGGCATCGAAAGCGGGCATATGACGACGGTTCATTGCTATACCGGCAGTCAGCCCACGGTGGACAAGCCGCGTGGTAATCTGGCGCGCAGCCGGGCCGCCGCGCTGTCGATGGTGCCAACAACTACCAGCGCGCAAAAGCTTCTAGGTCAGGTTCTGCCGGCACTGGATGGCCGCATCGAGGCGCGGGCGGTCAGGGTGCCAACGGCCAGCGTGTCAGCGATTGACCTGATTGTTCAGACCCGCACTAAAGTCACGGTAGACGTGGTGAACGCTCGGCTGAAACGTGCCGCGCAGGATATGTCGGTATTGGGCTGGACAGAACAGCCGCTGGTGTCGTCGGATTTGCGCGGGCGGCCTGAATCGTTGATCATCAGCGGGCGAGAGACATCGGTTTCGCGCGGTGGGCTGCTCAGGGTCTTTGGCTGGTATGACAACGAATGGGGCTTTTCCAACCGGATGTTGGACATGGCCCGTTTGATGGATGCACGCGAATGATCGCGAAAGGCCTTTAAGATCGCGCATTTATCGCGGGTTCGGTTGATTTGGAGAAGGGGACATCGCGACAAGGCCGCATGGATGGAGTAAGCTCATGACAGCCCGCTATGAGTGGTGCGGCGGTGCAGCATTCAGCACCGCTGAAGTGACCACTCCCGACGATACGAGGCCATAGGGCTGGACAGTAGTCATTGCAGTGCCAGATATCTCTGGTTATGACGAAATACGGATTAAACAAACATTTCTTGCATCCACGGTCCATCAGAATATGATGCCCGGCTCCGAGACAGGGGTAGACATATCGCGTCGCCGCCCGGACATGCACCCTGATTGACCAATCTTGATCTGAAGGAGAAAACGATGATCAGACAGCTATTCGCAAGCGCAGCCGTAATCGGGGCCCTTTCGACATCGGCTTTTGCCGCGGGCGATGCCGAGAAAGGCGAAAGAGTTTTCAGAAAATGTCAGGCGTGTCATCAGGTTGGCGACAATGCCAAGAACCGGGTTGGCCCGGTCCTGAACGACATAATCGGTCGCACCGCTGGCACCGTTGAGGGCTTTAACTATTCCGATGCCCTGAAACAGGCGGGCGAGGATGGAATCGTGTGGAGCGACGAACACCTGCACGAATATCTGGAAGATCCCAGAGGCTATATTCCCGGCAACCGGATGTCTTTCGCAGGCCTGCGCAAGGAAGACGAGCGGGATGACGTGATCGCATTTCTTGAGCAGTATTCGGACCCCGATGCGGTAGCCGCAGATCATGCAGACCAAGAGGATTCTTCCAACGCGGACGAATAATTCCCTGCTTAGAGGGATTGCCAGCCCCGCCCGTTGTGGCGGGGCATTTTATTTCAATGGTCGGTGGTGGCTTGCGGAACAGGCCGCATCTTGCAAGGCTGTGGCGATCAGCTCCGGAACGCCCGGATCCGTACCGATAGGATCAAGGCGCGGGCCGGGGTAATCGGCATGGTCCAGCGCCCTTGGGATGTCGTCAATCACATGGCCGCCGATGGTAGCAAAGAACGGCAAGCAGATCGTTTGCGGCCCCGTATCGAACACCACCTCACCCAGATAGGGCGGCTCTTCAATAAAGCCCAAGCGGATTTCGCCAAAGCTCAGGGTTTTTCCGATAGCTTGGGCGAAATGCTTGGTGGCGCGGGCCGAGTTCGGGCTGCGGCCCGAGCCGTGCGCGGCAATGATCAGGCAGGTATCACCGGCGTGCCAATTTTTTGCGGCCAGAGTTTCTTTAAGCAGATCAGATGCCAGCTGAGGCAGCGCGGAGTCTGTCCCCAGCGGCGGCAATATCCTTGCGGCGCGCCCGGCGGTGCGTTTGGGCAGGACCGACTGGGTAAACCAACCGTCGGTCATGAATAGTGGGTAGATCAGCGGGGCCTCGTTACAAGCGTCAAGGGCGTTGACCAGTGCGCCGGGGCTGGCCAGTGTCGCACTGTGTAGCCGCCAGCCTTGCAATTGGGCGGCAACCCTTGCGGTGAGTTCGGCCAGTTCGGCTTCGGCGGGGGCCGGGTCCGAGGGTTGTCCATGGCTGACCACGATAACATCCGTAGCCGGTGCCTTCAGAGAAAAATAATCTGTTCCCGACATTGTTTCTTTCCGAGGGTTTGCGCATCGGCCGGCAGCGGACTACGTCCGGAGTTATGCGTCATCGGCGATGACGAGGCCTTCGTCATTCCAGACCGATTTCTGATTATAGCGCCCATTACCGCTGAATCCCACATTTACACCTATGGTGGCCAGAGCTTTATCTTGTCTCGGTCATATTTTGAACGCCGCAGCCAGTGGCTCTGGCAGCTCGAATTCAGCCAAGACTTGCGCGCGGCCCTCTGGCGACATCTTCCTGGCGGTGCGTTCTACAATACGTTGCAGCTTGTCCGGGTCCTGCGTGGCCGAAAACGGCGCGAAATACCATTTCAGGAACACGAAACAGATCACATCCTCAAGCGCCTGCACGTCGGCGTTGCGCTTGATGCCTTCTTTGCGGATCATCCGACCGGCAGCCTCGGCGTCGGCATCGTCGTAACCGGCGGAGCGCATGATCTCGCCCACGCGGATGGCGTGATGCTGCGCCAGATCGCGCCGCCAGGTCAGATACCCAACGCGCCCTTCAGGGTAATCGGCGCGTTTCCGCACCCAGCGTTCGATATGCTGCCCACGGGCGGCGATCTTTAATGGTTCTCCTGCATCGGGAAACAGCCGCGCCTGTTCGGCGCTCATCCGTTTACCATAAAGCAGCGCGGCGGGTTCGCCTTCGGATCGATCGGGATCGTCGGCGTTGGCGGCATCGATAGCAGCAAAGGCAATC
The DNA here is from genome assembly GCF_016307205.1 of Pontibaca salina. Classification (GTDB taxonomy): domain Bacteria; phylum Pseudomonadota; class Alphaproteobacteria; order Rhodobacterales; family Rhodobacteraceae; genus Pontibaca; species Pontibaca salina. The sequence continues at coordinate 185,544 of NZ_JAEIJD010000002.1, forward strand.
TGAAGGCGGTTCATGGTACATTGATCCTGGCCGAAGCCGGACCCTCCTTGGAATTATCGCGCAGCTTAAGTTTTTTGGGCAGCCCGCTGCGACAATAGCGCTGCCTGAGAGGTATATACATGAGTTGTTGTCGTCATGGCAGGCGGCACTATCGCGCGCTCATGAGCTGAGCGCCGGGCGCGTGGGCGAAATCAGCAACTTGCCGGTGTCGGGCTTGCATTTTCGCTAGGTCCATTGGATCGACTGCCCGGCCAATTCGTACGGCAGCGACCGAGGCTCCGGCAATGCCTGATGCGATCACGGCGAAATCGTAGCTGTCCCATGCGTTTCTCGCCGGATCAGACAGAAATTCTTGCCGGTCATACCTGAGCGGGAGTGCGGCATTCGGATAAGCGACGTTGACGAACCCATGTCGGCTGGATTGAAATGGCAGACAGGACCAGCGCGTTCATGCAGGGAATCATCCAGATGGCACATGTCGCATCCAGCACAACAGAAACCGACAGGGATGGCGGGGGACACAGCAACGCCGCCCTTCTGGCCCGTCGCGCGGCGGCGGTGCCACGCGGTCTTGCCTCGGCCACTCCGGTTTTCGCCGATCGTGCCGAGAATGCGGAATTGTGGGATGTGGAGGGCAACCGTTACATCGATTTTGTGGGTGGGATTGCGGTGCTGAACACCGGTCATCGTCATCCGAATGTCGTTGCCGCCGCCAAGGCGCAAGAGGATCATTATACCCATACCAGCTTTCAAGTCGTGCAATACGAACCCTATGTCGCGTTGGCCGAACGCTTGAATGCGCTGGCACCAGGAGACCAGCCAAAAAAGACGCTGCTGGTGACCACAGGCGCAGAAGCGGTGGAAAACGCGGTCAAGATTGCGCGTGCGGCGACCGGACGGCCGGGTATCATCGCCTTTGGCGGAGCCTATCACGGGCGCACGCTGATGACGCTGGGCCTGACCGGCAAGGTCTCGCCCTATAAAAAAGATGTCGGCCCGTTTCCCGCTGCCATCTATCGCGCGCCGTTCCCCTCAAAGCGCGACGGGATCAGCGTTGCCGATGCGCTGACTGGACTGCAAAACCTGCTGCTGACCGATGCCCAGCCCGAACATGTGGCGGCGATTATCATCGAGCCGGTGCTGGGCGAGGGTGGCTATCTGCCGGTGCCCTTCGAGATGCTGCAAGAATTGCGCCAACTCTGCGATGCGCATGGCATCCTGTTGATCGCGGATGAAATTCAGACCGGGTTCGGGCGAACCGGCAAATGGTTTGCAATTGAACATTCCGGCGTCGTACCGGATCTTGTCACTGTCGCCAAAAGCATGGCGGGGGGCTATCCGCTTGCCGGTGTGATCGGGCGCGCCGATATTATGGATCGGCTGGAACCGGGGGGACTGGGGGGCACCTATGGCGGCAATCCGGTGGCCTGCGCCGCCGCCCTTGCCGCCATCGACGCAATCGAATCGGAAGGGCTGCTGGCGCGCTCAACGGCGCTGGGCGCATATCTTCACGAGCGTTTTTCCGATATTGCCGCGCGGGTCGCCCCCGACCATATCTGGGACATCCGCGGCCTCGGCGCGATGGTCGCGGTCGAGTTCGTGACCGATATGGATAGTGCTGAACCGGATGCGTCGCTGACCCGTGCGATCTGCGCCCATGCGTTGCAGCGCGGGTTGATCCTGCTGACCTGTGGCATGTATGGCAATGTAATCCGCGTGATGGTGCCGCTGACCGCTTCGGATGCGATCATCGACGAGGGGTTGGCCAGTTTCGAAGCTGCATTGACTGACGCAATCGCTGAATTGTCGGGTTGAAGCCTCTGATCCCGCGCCCGTATTGACCTGCGCAGTGATAAGTCGCAGACGATCCTCTATGCAGTCTGCGGTTAAAGGAGGCGGTATGACTTTGAATCATCTGTGTATAATCGGTGCCGGCAGTATCGCGGCGGAATTGCTCGACACATTGGCACATGTGCTTGAGGCGCCGCTGGAACGACTGATTGTCCTGCAGCGCGCAGGCAAGACCACCTTGCCCGAGGATATGGCACAGGCGGCATCGCGCTGTGCCATAACTGTGCAGGCCAGCGACAACCTGGCAGACGTGATCGCCGCGCGTCCGGATCTGGCGATCGAGTGTGCCGGACATGGTGCGGTCCACGCCTATGGTGAGCAACTTTTGGAGAACGGGATCGAAACGGTCATCGCGTCGACCGGCGTCTTGGCCGACGACGCGTGGCATGATCGTCTGCGCCGGGCGGCGCAAGCCGGTCAAACGCGGTTGGTGCTGCCAGCGGGGGCCGTGGGCGGCATGGATATTCTGGCGGCACTGCAAAACGGCACTTTGGACACCGTCGCCTACACCTCGCGCAAACCACCCCATGCATGGCGTGGCTCGCCCGCCGAAGCGGCTGTGGATCTGGACAGCCTGACTGGCGAAACCGTGTTTTTTGAAGGCAGCGCCCGCCGTGCTGCGGTGGACTATCCCCAAAATGCCAATGTTGCGGCCACCATCGCATTGGCGGGGGCGGGGCTGGATGCGACGACGGTGCGGATGATCGCGGACCCGGACGTGCAGGCCAATATCCATCAGATCGAGATCGCTTCGGACGGTGCCGAGGTGCAGGTGCGCATCGTCGGCAAGCCAACGGCGCGCAACCCGAAGACGTCACTGCCGACAGTATACAGTCTTGTGCGTGAGGTGATGCGCCGACGCGGCCCAATTGTGTCGTGACCGCCTAAAGCTCTTGAACCTTGGCGATAGAAGTTCCTTGCGGCTGCGCCAGACCAAGCCGTTACCGTACTGCTTCGATTGGCCCTTCTGCGCGGCCATGGATGAACTGCTCCAGATATGGATCGCCGGAGGCATCCATATCCGCCACCGGACCGGTCCACTGGATAACGCCGTCATGCAACATGGCCACGTTGTCGGCAATCGCCCGGACACTGGTCATGTCGTGCGTGATGGTCATGGCGGTCGCGCCCATTTCAACTACAATTTCGCGGATCAGGTCGTTGATGACGCCCGACATGATCGGGTCCAAACCGGTGGTAGGCTCGTCGAAAAAGATGATCTCGGGATCGGCGGCGATGGCGCGGGCCAGACCGACGCGTTTTTGCATGCCCCCTGACAGCTCCGCTGGCAGCAGATCCGCAACATCGGGTGTCAGCCCGACGCGGCGCAGCTTATCAACCGCGATTTCGCGGGCCTCCGCCTGAGGCCGTTTCAACCTTCCACGCAGCAGGCGAAAGGCGACATTCTGCCAGACCGGTAGCGAGTCAAATAGCGCGCCACCTTGGAACAACATGCCGAACCGGGCCAGAAATGCATCGCGATCGCCGCCGCGGGCGTCCTTGCCATCGACCAGAATCTTGCCCGAATCTGGTTGGATCAGACCCAGCACACATTTCAGCGCAACCGATTTGCCCGTGCCGGACCCGCCGATGATGACCATCGACGTGCCGCGCGGGATTTCAAGGTCTAGCCCGCGTAGGACATGTTTCTGGCCGAACGATTTGGTGACATTCTCCATCCGGATCATAGCGAAAAGAACACTCCCGTGAGCGCGAAATTGGCAGCCAAGATCAACACGGCAGCGGTCTCGACGCTATCTTTGGTGGCCCGGCCCACACCCATCGCGCCACGGCCCGATGCCATGCCAAAATAGCAGCCCATCATGGCGGCGATCACGCCGAATGCCGCGCCTTTGGCAAGGCTGGATATGATGTCGAGCGGTTCCAGAAAATCGACTGTGTTCTGCAGATAGGCCGCCGGATTGAAGCCCAGACTTTGCACTGCCACCGTATAGCCGCCCGCGATGCCGATAATATCGCCGACGCCGACCAGCACCGGCACCGTAAGAAGCGCCGCCAGAACCCGCGGTGCGACCAGATATTTCATCGGATCGGTCGAAAGCGTCACCAGCGCGTCGATCTGTTCGGTCACCTTCATCGTGGCGATTTCGGCGGCGATGGACGAGGTCACGCGCGCCGCGATCATCAGCCCGGCCATCACCGGGCCAAGTTCGCGCACCATACCGATAGCGACAATCTGAGGCACCACCGCCTCGGCGTTGAAACGCGACCCGCCGGAGTAGATCTGCAAGGCCAGTGCCCCGCCGGTGAACAGCGCTGTCATTCCCACCACCGGCAGCGACAGCCATCCGATCTGCATCAAGGCGTTAAACAACTCGCGCGGATACCAGGGCGGGCGAAAAATATGACTGAAAGCCTGTAGGGCGAACAGCGTGATCCGCCCTGTGGCCGCAAGGAAATACAGTGTCGACCGGCCCAGCCAGCCCAGAGGTGACAGAATAATCATGTTTTATAAATCCGCTCGTATCGATGGCCGAGGGTGGTCAGAATTTCGTAACCGGTCGTGCCTGCAAGTGCACCCAGCTTATCAATGCCCTGTTGAACACTGAGCACCCGCAAAAACTCGGGCACTTCGGTCAGGTCGGTCACATCGGCGGTAATCAGATCCATCGATACTTTGCCGACGACAGGGCAGGGGGTTTCACCGGCATAAAGCAACAGCCCCGGTGCCAACGCGCCGCACAGCCCATCGCCATAACCTGCCGCGACCGTGGCAATGCGACTGGCGCGAGGGGCGGTCCAAGCGTTGCCATATCCGACGGTCTCACCTTGTGCGACTTCGCGGGTCTGGATCACCGGCAAATCAAGCGTGACGACTGGCTTGGCATTGCTGAAGGGCTGCCCGCCATAAAGGCCGATGCCGGGGCGAGTGAGGCCGAAATGAAACGCATTGCCCAGCAGAGTGCCGCCCGTCGCCGCAAGTGAGCGTTTCACGCCGACCCCGTCCGTCATCTCCCGAAAGACGCGCAATTGCCGGGCATTCATTTCATGGTCGGGCGTGTTCGCGCAGGCCAGATGCGACATGATCAGCACCGGTTTTTGCGCCAATGCGATGTCGCGCACTGCGGCCCATTCGCCGGGTTCCATGCCCAGCCGATTCATCCCGCTGTCAAGCTGGATGCCGAAAGCATGGCCCGGCAGGGCTTCTGTATGGCGCAACATCTGATCGGCCGAATTCAGCAGCGGCGTCAGGTCGTGATCGCGGATCAGCGTCGTGTCGCCCGCCATATGCCCGCCGAACACTACGATTGTCGGCCCCGGGCCAAGCACCTCTCGCAGTAAAGCGCCCTCATGCGCCAGCGCCACAAAGAATTTCCGCACCCCGGCGCGGGCCAACGCAGGCGCCACCGAAGCAAGGCCCAACCCATAGGCATCGGCCTTGACCACGGCACCGGTCTCGCAGGAGCTGAGCGCGTCCAGCGCCCGCCAGTTGGCCACCAGCGCATCCAGGTCTATGGTCAGCGTTGCCTTGCTCATGGGGCCGTTCATGACATGGCGATGCCAAGGGTCAAGAGGAAAGGCGCTTGCGTCAGAACTCCTGCTCGCCATTCTGTTGCCAGGGCTTGACGAGATTGCCAAAGCGGGTGAACCGTCCTTCGAAGCTCAGCTCGACGGTGCCGATTGGGCCGTGGCGCTGCTTGCCAATCACGATTTCTGCCTTGCCGTGCAGGCGTTCCATACGTTCTTGCCAAGCGGCCATTTCGTCCAGCCTGTCGTCTGAGGGCTTTTCACGTTCGACATAATATTCCTCGCGGAAGACGAACATCACCACGTCGGCGTCCTGTTCGATCGACCCGGATTCGCGCAGGTCCGACAGTTGCGGGCGCTTGTCGTCGCGGTTTTCGACCTGACGCGACAACTGCGACAGGGCAACCACGGGAATGTCCAGTTCCTTGGCAATGGCCTTGAGGCCCATGGTGATCTCGGAAATCTCGTTTACGCGGTTTTCGCTGCGCCCGGTACCGCGCACCAGCTGCAGATAGTCCACGATCAGCACATCCAATCCGTGCGTACGTTTCAGCCGCCGCGCGCGCGCCGCCAACTGGCTGATCGGCAGGGCCGGGGTATCGTCGATGTAAAGCGGGCAGGCCTCCAAAGCCTTGGCCGCATCGACAAAACGGCGGAATTCGGCCTCCGTCATGTCGCCCCGGCGAATCTGTTCGCTGGGCACTTCGGATGCTTCGGAAAGAATACGCGCGGCCAGTTGCTCGGCGCTCATTTCAAGCGAGTAAAACCCGACCACACCACCGTCGACGGTGCCTTCGGTGCCATCAGGAAGGATGCCACGCTTATAGGCCTTGGCGACGTTAAAGGCGATATTGGTGGCCAACGAGGTCTTACCCATCGAAGGGCGGCCCGCCAGGATCAAAAGGTCGGAGCGGTGCAGCCCGCCCAGTTTTTTATCCATGTCAATCAGCCCGGTGGACACACCGGCCAGCCCGCCATCGCGCTGGTAAGCTGCGTTCGCTACATTAACAGCGTCGGTTACTGCCTTAAGAAAGCTTTGGAATCCGCTTTCAATTTGGCCTTGTTCGCTCAGTTTGTAAAGCTGTTGCTCGGCTTCGACGATCTGTTCACTTGGCTCGCTTGACACATCGACCCGCGCGGCCTTGTCGCTGATATCGCGCCCCAGCGCCATCAATTCGCGCCGTATCGCCAAGTCATAGATCATTTGCGCATAGTCGCGCACCGCGAAGGTGCTGATTGCCGACCCCGCCAGCCGCACCAGATAAGACGGCCCGCCCAGTTCCTTCAGGCCTTCGTCATCCTCCATAAAAGCCTTGAGCGTTACCGGCGAAGCGAGCGCGTTTTTGGCAATGCGCGCGGCGGCGATTTCATAGATGCGGGCGTGTACCGGATCATAGAAATGCTGCGGCCCGATGATGCTCGCGATGCGGTCGTAGACGTCATTATTGGTCAGCAATGCGCCAAGCAACTGCTGTTCGGCCTCGACCGAATGTGGCATTGCTTCGGGTGTCTGGCTGTCTTCAGCTGGTTTGCCGATACTGGTGATCGTGTTCATGCTGCCCCTCATGCGCTGCCCCGGTGACCGGGATCTGTCTGCCTGACCGGCACATAGCTTAAGGCACGCGAGTCGGGCAAATTGTATAATTTGTGTATAATCATTGCCCGCCAGAGCCTCGCGTCATATTGGCCTGCTAGTCGGCCAGACGTCAATATCTTGTGCGCATCAATCAGCTGGTGTGGCGGAAACTGGCGTGATCGGTCAGCTTTTCTGGCGCGCCTCTTGCCAGGCGCGAGGCGCGTTGAGAAAACTTTCGACCTCTTGCAGTGTCCTGTCATCGAACGCCCCCGAGCGTTTGGCCTCGGCCAGTACGTCCCACCAGGTGCACAGATGATGCAAGGCAACGCCATGATCACCAAGCCGCGAGATCGTGTCGGGAAAGATGCCGTAATAGAAGATCACCGCCGTATGCGCGCAAGTCGCACCAGTTTCACGGATCGCGTCGACGAAAGATAGCTTCGAGCCGCCATCCGTGGTCAGATCCTCGATCAGCAGCACCCGTTGACCTTCGGACATCTCGCCCTCGATACGGGCGTTTCGACCATATCCCTTTGGTTTTTTACGCACATAGCTCATCGGCAGGCCCATCCGTTCGGCGACAAGCGCGGCGAAGGGGATACCAGCGGTTTCGCCGCCTGCGACATTGTCGAAGGCCTCAAAGCCGGCATCGCGCAACACGGTTACGGTCAGGAAGTCCATCAGCGTGGCGCGGATTCGCGGGTACGAAATCAGCTTGCGGCAGTCGATATATGTCGGGCTGGGCAGCCCGCTGGCCAGCGTAAAGGGCTGTTCCGCGTTCAGATGCACAGCCTTGATTTCCAACAGCATCCGCGCGGTCAGGCGGGCCATCTCTTCGGCGGGGGGAAAGGATGTGGGGATCATCAGGCAGACTTTCGTATACAGCGCGGTCAGGTGGTTACGCGCCAATGCAATGGAAAACCGGGGTCGAATACCGTGACCGAGCCCTCAGCGCTGTCGATATGGCTCGGATAGCTGACCGGCGCGCCGCGCGTCAGGGTCAGCGTTTCGGTATTGGCCGGCAGGCCGTAAAACGTGGGGCCATGGCGCGATGCAAAGCCCTCCAGCCGCTCGAGCGCGTTCTCGCGTTCAAAAACCTCGGCGAGGATCGACATCGTGTTGGGGGCCGTGAAGCATCCGGCGCAGCCGCAGGCGGATTCCTTGTTGTCATCCGTATGTGGCGCGCTGTCGGTACCCAGAAAGAACCGCGCGTCACCCGAGGTCGCCGCAGCGACCAGCGCCTGGCGGTGGATTTCGCGCTTGGCGACCGGCAGACAATAGTAATGCGGCCGGATACCACCAACCAGAATATGATTGCGGTTGATGACCAAATGGTGCGTCGTAATCGTCGCGCCCAGCCCCGATTCGACGCCCTGCACATATTCGACTGCGTCGCTGGTGGTGATATGTTCCATCACCACACGCAGGCCGGGCGTGGTGCGGCGGATTGGGTCCAGAACGCGGTCGATGAACACTGCTTCGCGGTCGAAGATATCGATCTCGGGCTCGGTCACTTCGCCGTGCACGCAGAGCGGCAGGCCGATTTCGGCCATTCGTTCGAACACGCCGCGCACCCGGTCGAAAACCTGAACCCCGCTGGCCGAATTGGTCGTCGCCCCAGCCGGATAGAGCTTTACTGCGCTGATCAGGCCGCTTTCATGCGCAGCGGCCACGTCATCGGCGTCGGTTTCTTCGGTGAGGTAAAGCGTCATCAGCGGCGTGAAATTCGCATCCGCGGGCAGGGCCGACAGGATGCGATCACGATAGGCCGCGGCCTGCGCGCCGGTCACCACTGGCGGAACCAGATTCGGCATGATGATCGCGCGGGCGAAATGGCGCGCGGTTTCCGGCAGTACCGCACGCAGCATTGCGCCATCGCGCAAATGCAGGTGCCAGTCATCAGGGCGGGCAATGGTCAGGGTATCGGTCATGCGGAAGCGCTAGCATAGCTTGGCGGGTATCGCCAGAGGCACAATCACCCTATCATTTGCTTCAGCCCGCATCGCTTAAGACGAAGCGGATCAGCATACGCGCGGTCGACTGATCAATGGCGCGCGAAGGTGGGGTCATCAAGAGGCGGGTGAACAGGTCGTAAAACGGCTCCTGTGTCATCAGCGTGGCGAAACGTTGCTTGCGCCACGAAACCGCTTTGTGATGCAGGTCGCCCAAAATCGGATCATTATGCAGTTCCGCGCGCAACGGTGCCGAAAGCGGATCAATGCGTTGGATGCTGGTGTCGCGGTCGGTGCTGAAATTGCGCTCGACCCAGTAATCGACACCCAGAGCCTCGGTCCGATTGACCCGTCCGCGATCGACTTTAAGCAGATAGGATTCCATCGCCCCAAGCGGATAGTGGTTTAACTGCACCAGCGCATGGTTCGAGCACCCGTAATCGGAAAACAGGCGGCGGGTCTTGAACCGATCGTCGAGTGCGCGCCCTTCACCATCATACCAGCGCGCGCCATCCAGTCGCGTCTTGTCGGGGCTGCGCGGGCGATGTACGCCCAGTTTGCCATAGGTGCCGTCGTTGCGGTAAAGGGTCTTGAACATCGTTGCCCGCCACGGCCAATGGATCACCGCAGGCGCGCAGCCGGTAAAAGTTTCCAGAACCGGACGGTCCTCGTAGCGGACCATGTTGTCATTGCCAAACAGCCGCCATGTCAGCGTGATCGCCGTCGCGTCGGGCAAGACCGCGAGCAGCGCGGGCAAGGTACCATTGCCGGTGTGAATATTGACGAACTCATCAATATCAAACGACAGCAGCCAGTCGGCGTTATGCACCATATCCATTCTGTCGGCATGTTTAAGCGCGGTGAACTGGATACCGGCCTTGTCATAGGGGCCATCATTGCGAACATGGGTCAGCCAGCCCAGCTCGGCGAGCCGATCCAGCATCGTGTCGGTCCCATCCTGACAGTTGTTGGAAAATACCAGAAAATCGGTAAAGCCAACGGCGCGGTGATGGGCCAGCCATTCAAGCAGGAACGCGCCTTCGTTGCGAAGGGTGAGAACCGCGAGAAATTTCATTGCTTTGCTCGCTGCTGTTCGCGCGCCATCTTGATCGCCTTTTATTGGACTGGCTGTTGGCGGCACGCGCCGAAGCGCGGCCCGGCTGGCCGAACGCTGTCAGTCCGTCAATTCATGCACGGCTGCCAGCACCTCGTCCACATGGCCGGCCACCTTGACCTTGCGCCAGACCCGCGCGATGCGCCCGTCGGCATCAATCAGATAGGTCGAGCGTTCAATTCCCATGAAGGTCTTGCCGTACATCTTCTTTTCGACCCAGACGCCGTAATCCTCGCAAGTCTGGCCATGTTCATCTGATAAAAGCACGACATCCAGCCCGTGTTTGGCAGCAAATTTCTCATGGCTGGCGAGGCTGTCCTTGGAGATTCCCAGCACCTGCGCCCCGGCTTCGGCAAAGGCTGGCCCCGCCTCGGAAAACGCGATGGATTCTGTCGTGCAGCCCGGCGTATCATCGCGGGGATAGAAAAACAGGACAACAACGCCGCCGCGCAAGTCGGACAGGCGCACGGTTTCGCCTCCGATACCGGGCAGGGCAAAATCAGGAGCAGAATCAGAAATGGCGGGCATCGGGACCTCCGTTGACGACAGATGGCAAGGTGGATTTCACAATCGACGCGAACAGGCAACAGCAAGAGGGTGAAGATACGCCAGAACCGGCTGCTGTCGGGCTGCGCCGCGCGATCCGGCGGGCGCGACGGGTGGGGCTGTGGACACTGGTTGCAACGGGGCTGACCAGCGTTATCGCCGGTATCGCTGTGCTGTTGCTGATCGGCCAGACCTTGCATGCGCCCGACTGGCTGCGCGGGCGGATCGAGAAGAGGATCGAACAGGAATTGGGCGGTTTGCAGGTCGGTTTCGGCGACCTGTCATTTGTGGTCAACAAAGGCTGGCGGCCGCGCCTGCATCTGCGCGACGTTACATTGGCCGCGCCGGACGGACGGCATATCGCGCGGTTGGCCGATGCCGAAGCGAGCTTGGCAATGCGCCCATTGTTGCGGGGGCGAGTCGAGCCGCGCAATGTGCTGCTCTCGGGGCTTTTCGCCACTTTGCGCCGAGACGCCGATGGCGGTTTCGCATTGTTGCTGGGCAGCGAGGACGCTCCGTTCAAATCCGCCGCCAGCCTGCCGCAGCTTTTGGCCCATTGGACAGAAACGTTGGCACAACCGCAATTTCAGGTGCTGGCCTCGTTCGATATCAGGGCCCTGACTCTGCGATATGAGGATGCGCTTCAGGGGCGGGTCTGGACGTTGGATGGCGGGCAAATAGAACTGGCGCGCGATGGCAACGACCTGCGCGCCAGCAGCAGCTTTGCGTTATTGAGCGGCGGCGATTATGCCAGTGTGGTCGAGGCTGATTACTCCACAGGCATCGGCGATCTGGCGGCCAAATTCGGCGTCTCTGTGCGCGACATTCATGCCAGTGACATTGCCGCGCAGAGCGTGGCGCTTGGGTGGCTGGATGTGCTACGCGCGCCGATCTCGGGCGGGTTGCGCGGCTCGGTGGATGAGCAGGGATTGCTCGGGCCGCTGTCCGCGACGCTGGCGATTGGGGCAGGTGTATTGCAACCAACCGATCAGACCAGCCCGATCCCGTTTTCCAGTGCCCGCAGCGATTTCACCTATGTGCCTGACCAGCAAGTGTTGATTTTCGACGTACTGTCGGTGGCCAGTGAATGGGGCAAAGGCAGTGCCAAGGGGCGGGCCTATCTCGATGGAATCGAGGGCGGGCGGCTGAGCGGGTTAACCGGGCAGTTCACCTTTGGTGCGCTCGATCTCAATCCAGCCGGGCTTTATTCTGAACCGATCCAACTCAAGGGGGCCGCTGCCGATTTTCGGCTGGATCTCGCCCCGTTTCACCTGACACTGGGCCAGATGCACGTGGCGGATGCCCATACAAAGGTGCATCTGTCGGGGGCGTTTTCAGCGCAACAGGGGGGCTGGCAACTGGCGGTGGATGGCCAGGTGGACCAACTGACACCCGAACGGCTGGTCGAGCTTTGGCCTGCAACAGTGGTGCATAAGCCACGTAAATGGCTGGCGGAAAATCTATCGGATGGGCGGCTGGACGACATCAACATCGCTTTGCGTCTCCAGCCCGGTGAAAAGCCAAATATCTACGTTGATTTCGACTTTTCCGGCGGAACTGTGCGGTTCGCCAAGACCATGCCGCCGATCGTTGGTGCCGCCGGACAGGCCATGCTGATGGATCATCGGCTGGTTGTAACGGCCAACGAAGGTCAGGTGACGCCGGAGCAGGGCGGGCCGCTGGATATCGCGGGTACTTCATTCATCATCCCCGACACCACGATCCGCAAAGCAGCGCCGGCGAGTGTGGATCTCAGGGCTACCGGGTCAGTGACTGCGGCGCTGTCATTGCTGAACCGCCCGCCCTTGCAGGTGTTGAAATCAACCGATCTGCCGGTCGATCTTGCCGAAGGACAGGTGCAGTTGACTGGATCAGCGCACATGCCATTGAAAAAGAAAATTCCGATTGAGGAGTTCACATTCGCATTTGATGGCACAATCACCGACGCGCAAAGCTCGGTTCTTGTCCCCGGCCAGACATTGGCCTTTCCAATGATGCAGATAAAAGGCGATCAGGCGGGGCTGACCCTTGGCGGCGCCGGGACAATCGGGCCGGTGCCGGTGAGTGCAACCTGGCACCAGAAGTTGGGAAAAGACTTGGGCGGGCAAAGCCGCATCACTGGGCAGGTCGAAATTTCGCCGCAGACGCTGGCGGCATTCAATATTGGCTTGCCCCCCGGCAGTATCTCGGGGCAGGGCAAGGGCGATTTCAAGCTGAGCTTGCGCAAGGACGAACCGCCAACACTGGATCTGGAATCTGATTTGGCAGGGCTGGCGGTGTCGATACCGCAATTGGGCTGGTCCAAACCGGCGGGGACCAAGGGGACGTTTCAGGTGGCAGCGACGCTGGGGCCGACGGTGCGGGTCGAGCGCCTGCAGTTGCAAGCTGCCGGATTGGCCGCGACCGGTACAGTGGTGACCCGACCGGGTGCCGGGCTGCAGAGTGCGTTGCTTAGCTCGGTGCGGGTTTCTGACTGGCTTGAGGCAAGCGTCGAACTTGTCGGGCGCGGGGCCGGGATGGCGCCCGATATCCGGATCCTGAACGGCACGCTTGACCTGCGGCGCGCTCGGTTCGGACGTGGCAGCGGCGCGGAGGGCGGGCAAATCGAGGCGGCGCTTGATCGGGTGCAGATCAATGACACCATTGCATTGACCGGGTTTCAGGGCCGATTTCAAAGCGCCGCGGGGATGAGGGGCAGTTTCACCGCCCGCATCAATGACGGCACCGGGGTTGCGGGGCAGATCGCGCCGCAATCGGGGCGCAGCGCGGTCCGGCTGCAATCTCAGGATGCTGGCGGGGTGATCCGTTCTGCCGGGCTGCTCACACAGGTGCAGGGCGGTCGGTTCGACATGACCCTGACGCCGACCGGCGATTTCGGCCAGTTTGACGGGGTGGTAGGGATGACGGATATACGCGTCACCGATGCGCCGGCGATTGCGGCCTTGCTGGACGCCATCAGCGTGGTTGGTTTGCTGGACGAGTTGTCGGGCCGGGGGATTTATTTTTCGGAGGTGGACGCGAAATTCCGTTTGACGCCATCGCGGTTGACGCTGTTTTCCTCGAGCGCGGTCGGACCGTCCATGGGCCTGTCAATGGATGGCACCTATGACATCGCGCGCAAACTGTTTGATATGCGCGGGGTGATTTCGCCGGTCTATATGCTCAACAGCATTGGCAGCTTTCTGACCCGCAAGGGCGAGGGTGTCTTCGGGTTCAATTATACCCTCAGCGGAGGTGCAGCCGCGCCGCGGGTGCAGGTCAACCCGCTGTCGGCGCTGATGCCGGGCATGTTGCGCAACATATTTCGCAGTTCACCGCCCCCCGTTGATAAGGCCGCGCCGCTGCCATCGCAGCGCCGCGAGCGGCGTGATCCCAGCAAGGGTCGGGGTGGCGGGCGTTAGGGTGTGATCGGTTTTTCTTACAACGTCGGATCGTGTAAAGTGAACGGAATCCGGCAAATCAAGTTGCGAATGTCTGCGTCACGGGCCTATAGCAGCTGCCATGAAGCTGAGCGATTTCGATTTCGACCTACCTGATAAACTGATTGCCACACGTCCGGTGGTTCCACGCTCATCCGCACGACTGCTGGTGGCCGAAGGTGACACGATCACCAATGCAAGGGTGCATGATTTGCCAGCCTGGCTGCGCCCCGGCGACCGGCTGGTCCTGAATGACACCCAAGTAATTCCCGCGCGTCTGAGCGGGCAGCGCTGGCGCGACAGCCCGCAGGGGCACACCGCAGCGCGCATCGAAGTTACGCTGCTGGAGCCGCGTGCGGATGGCCAATGGGCCGCACTGGTCAAGCCGCTGAGAAAGCTGCGGGTCGGTGAGGTCATCGCATTCAGCGCCGGGCTGTCTGCGACGCTAATGGATGTTAACGAAGGGCAGGGCGTGCTGGCGTTCAACCTTGCGGGGGCTGATTTTGACGCGGCATTGGCGCAGGCGGGCGCGATGCCGTTGCCGCCCTATATCGCTGCCCGTCGCCCGGCCGATGCGCGTGACAAGACCGATTACCAGACCGTGTTCGCCCGCCATCCCGGCGCGGTCGCGGCGCCCACGGCCTCGTTGCATTTTGACGCACCGCTGTTGGAGGCGGTGCGCGCGCGCGGGGTCGAGTTTTCCCACGTAACGCTGCATGTGGGCGCGGGCACCTTCCTGCCGGTCAAGGTCGAGGATGTGACGCGCCATCGCATGCATGGCGAATGGGGCCGGGTCAGCGCGCAGACGGCGGCCGAAATCGCCGCCACGCGCAAGGCCGGGGGCCGGGTGATACCGGTCGGCACGACGGCGCTGCGTCTGATTGAAACGGCCGCGCGCGGCGGCGAGATCGCCGCGTGGGAGGGTGAAACCGACATCTTCATTTATCCCGGTTTTGAATTTGCCGTGACCGATGCGCTGATGACCAATTTCCACTTGCCCCGATCAACCCTGATGATGCTGGTGTCGGCACTGATGGGGCGCGAGCGGATCGCTGCAATTTACGATCATGCGATCAAAGGGGACTATCGGTTTTTTTCCTACGGTGACGCCTCGCTTTTGATCCCGCCAGCGGGTAAAACACGTTAAGGTCGTGAAAAGACCGGGTTCTGTCGCGGGCGTGGGCGACCCGGCCACGGGCGGACGCCTAAGTCGGATTTATGATCACGCTGACATCAAAGGGGGGCAAACCAATGCTGCAAGTTCTGTCGAGCGCTTGGGCGCTGCTTCTGGGAATGGGGCTTTTGATGGTCGGCAACGGCCTGCAAGGCACCTTGTTGGGGGTGCGCGGCGAAATCGAAGGCTTTACGACGCTGGAAATGTCGTTCGTGATGTCGGCTTATTTTGTGGGTTTTCTCGGTGGGTCGCGGCTGGCACCCGAGATGATCCGCCGCGTCGGCCATGTGCGTGTATTCGCAGCGCTGGCCTCATTCATTTCGGCGGTGATGATCCTGTACCCGGCTTTTACCGATCCTATCGCTTGGTCGCTGGGCCGGGTGATCATCGGGTTCTGTTTTTCGGGCGTTTATGTGACCGCGGAAAGCTGGTTGAATAACGCCGCCGATAACCAGAACCGCGGCCAGGCGCTGTCTCTCTACATGATGGTGCAGATGGTCGGCATCGTCAGCGCGCAGGGAGTGCTGTTGATTGGTGATCCCTCTGGTTACGAAACCTTTGTCATTGCGTCGGTTTTGATTTCGGTGTCCTTCGGGCCGATCCTATTATCGATCAGCCCGACGCCCGCCTTTGAGACGACCAAACCGATGACCCTGAAAAGGCTTTACCGAACGTCGCCCTTGGGAATCGTCGGCATGTTCTTGCTGGGGGGTGTGTTCGCGGCTTTGTTTGGCATGAGCGCGGTCTATGGTGCCAAGGTCGGTCTCACTCTGGTGCAGATTTCGATTTTTGTCGCCACCTTCTATATCGGCGCTACGGTGATTCAGTATCCGCTGGGCTGGCTATCCGACCGGATGGATCGTCGCGCGCTGATCATGGTAGTGGCCGGGATCGGCGGTGTGGGGTCGCTGATCGGGATGATGTTGGGCGGGCATTACGGGATGCTGCTGCTTTCAGCCTTTCTGATCGGCGGACTAAGCAATCCACTCTATTCGCTGTTGATCGCCTATACGAATGACTATCTGGAACATGAAGACATGGCCGCCGCTTCCGGTGGACTAATTTTCGTCAATGGGTTGGGTGCGATCGCCGGGCCGCTGATCACCGGCTGGCTGATGGGCGATGGTGTCATCGGGCCGTCGGGGTTCTTTCTCTATATCGCGGTGTTGCTGTTTGCCCTCGCTCTTTATGCGGCCTGGCGCGCCACGCAACGTCCGTCGGTGCCCATCTCGGAAACCGGCCACATGGCGCAGGTTTATCCGGCAGCGACACAGATCGCACTGGAGCTTGCGCAGGAGGTCGCCATCGAAGCCGAGCTAGAGGACGAGGAGCTGGAGGCACCCGCCTGAGGAGTTCGTTATTTCACCGATGTTGTAATTTGTGATTGTATCTGCTGAGCATTCCGTCCCACAGTTAAAAGACGGCGGGCGGTGAGCAGCGGAGCATGACCCATGGTTGGTCCCGAAGACGTTTTGAGGTTCTGGCTGGAGGAGGCCGGCGAAAGTCGCTGGTACGAGCAGAACGCAGCATTCGATCGTGAGGTTCGCGACCGGTTCGAAACCCTTTGGTGGGAAGCGCATAACGAGCTGAGAGGCGACTGGATGATTGATGCTCGCGGGAAGCTGGCTTTCATCATCGTGACCGACCAGTTTCCGCGCAATATGTTTCGCGGATCGGGCCAAGCCTTTGCCACCGACCGTCTGGCCTTGGCTGCGGCCAAACTTGCCATCGCCAAGGGGTGGGATCGGCAGATCGGAGAACCCGAACGCCAGTTCTTTTATATGCCGCTGATGCACTCCGAGAACCTCAGCGATCAGGACCGCTGCGTGCGGCTTATCTTCGACCGGATGCCCAAGACCGGATCCAGCAATATGTTGCACGCCCGCGCCCATCGCGAGGTCATCCGCGAGTTTGGCCGCTTCCCTTATCGCAACGAAGCGCTGGGCCGCGCCACCACACGAGAAGAGGCGGAATACCTCCGCGCCGGAGGCTATGGGACGACAGTGAAAAAGTTAAAACAGATCGCCTGACCCGGCTTGGTCTCACGGCGTTGCTGCAGGCGCTAAACTGGTTTAATGGTGAACGAGTTTCGTTGAACATTACTCTAGGGACATAACAACATGGCAAGCAAATCCTACGACCTGATCGTGATCGGGGCCGGTCCAGGCGGCTATGTCGCGGCAATCCGTGCCGCGCAATTGGGGATGAGCGTCGCCATAATCGAGCGGGAGAATCTGGGCGGGATTTGTCTGAATTGGGGCTGCATCCCGACCAAGGCAATGTTGCGCAGTGCCGAAGTATTCCACCTGATCGAACGGGCAGGCGAATTCGGCCTGAAAGCCGACAAGCCAGGTTATGATCTGGACAGCGTCGTCAAACGCTCGCGCAAGGTCGCGGGGCAATTGTCGGGCGGCATCGGCCATCTGATGAAAAAGAACAAGATCACGGTTTTCATGGGCGAAGCGACCATTCCCGCCAAGGGGAAGGTCAGGGTCAAGACCGAGAAGGGCAACGAGGATCTGGAGGCGAAGAGTATCGTCTTGGCCACCGGAGCGCGCGCGCGTGAATTGCCCGGCCTCGAGGCCGACGGCGATCTGGTCTGGACCTACCGCCACGCGCTGCAACCCAAGCGGATGCCGAAAAAACTTTTGGTGATCGGCTCAGGCGCGATCGGGATCGAATTCGCCAGTTTCTACAACACATTGGGGGCTGACACCACCGTGGTCGAAGTGATGGACCGCATCCTGCCGGTTGAAGATGCCGAGATTTCCGCCTTCGCCAAGAAACAGTTCGTCAAGCAAGGCATGACGATCATGGAAAAGGCCAGCGTCAAGAAGCTCGACCGCGCCAAGGGCCGGGTCAAGGCCCATATCGAAAGCGGTGGCAAGACCCAGCAACAGGATTTTGATACGGTGATTTCCGCCGTCGGCATCGTCGGCAACGTCGAGGGGCTGGGGCTGGAAGAACTGGGCGTCAAGATCGATCGCACTCATGTGCTGACCGACGAATATTGCCGCACCGGGGTCGATGGTATTTATGCCATCGGCGATGTCGCCGGGGCACCGTGGCTGGCGCATAAGGCCAGCCACGAGGGCGTTATGGTCGCCGAGCTGATTGCAGGGCAGAATCCGCATCCGGTGAAGCCCGAAAGTATCGCCGGCTGCACCTATTGCCAGCCGCAAGTGGCATCGGTGGGCCATACCGAGGCACAGGCCAAGGAACTGGGCTATGACGTCAAGGTTGGCCGCTTCCCGTTCATCGGCAACGGCAAGGCCATCGCGCTGGGCGAGACCGAAGGCATGGTCAAGACCGTGTTCGACGCCAAAACCGGCGAATTGCTGGGCGCGCATATGGTCGGGGCCGAAGTAACGGAACTGATCCAAGGCTATATCGTCGGGCGCACGCTGGAAACCACTGAGGAAGACCTGATGAACACCGTCTTCCCGCATCCGACCCTGTCCGAGATGATGCATGAATCGGTGCTTGATGCTTATGGGCGTGTCATTCACATGTAAGCGTTTCAGGCCCTTTCGCGCAGATAGTCGCGCAACACCTCGGCGTTGCTGTGTTTTTCGTCTTTGGCCCCGAAAACCAATGTGACGCGGCCCTTCCTCACATGATGCAGCAGAGCGTTCACCGCATCGGTCTGCTGGTCCAGTTCTTTGCGGTAACGATCCTGAAACGCGTCCCATTTGTCGGGGTCGTGGTCGAACCATTTGCGCAGATCATTGCTGGGCGCGAGGTCCTTGTTCCACTCGTCCAGTTGCAGATCTGCTTTGGCGACACCGCGCGGCCACAGCCGATCGATCAGTATCCGATAGCCGTCGTCTGGGTTGGGCTGGTCATAGGCGCGTTGCGTTCTTATATCCATCGCTGCATCCTCCTGTCCGCTGATGATCTAGGTCCGGGCCGCAAAGCGGCAATCCGCATGTTCCGGTTGCGTTCCATGTTTCGGGTTGGAGACTCGGGCGATAGGCATTATCTGTAAACCCTGCATTCTCGGGGGCATCATGGCCGAGCTGAAAAATATCGAAGTGCGCGGCGCGCGCGAGCATAATCTGAAGAACATCGACGTGGACATTCCGCGCGATGAACTGGTGGTCATCACTGGCCTGTCGGGCTCGGGCAAATCATCGCTCGCCTTTGACACGATCTATGCCGAAGGGCAGCGGCGTTATGTTGAATCCCTCTCGGCCTATGCGCGCCAATTCCTCGACATGATGGAAAAGCCGGATGTGGACCATATCAGTGGCCTGTCCCCGGCAATTTCTATCGAACAGAAGACGACCAGCAAGAACCCCCGCTCGACCGTCGGCACGGTGACGGAAATCTACGACTATATGCGGTTACTTTTTGCCCGCGCCGGTACGCCTTATTCGCCAGCCACCGGCCTGCCGATCGAGGCGCAGCAAGTGCAGGACATGGTCGATGCGGTGATGGCGATGGAAGAGGGCACGCGCGGCTATCTGCTGGCCCCGATCGTGCGCGACCGCAAAGGCGAATACCGCAAGGAGATACTGGACCTGCGCAAGCAGGGCTTTCAGCGGGTGAAGGTGGACGGTGAGTTCTACGAATTGGACGAACCGCCCACGCTTGACAAGAATTACCGCCACGAGATCGACGTGGTGGTGGACCGCATCGTGGTCCGCGAGGGGCTGGAAACCCGGCTGGCTGATAGTTTCCGCACCGCGTTGGATCTGGCGGACGGCATTGCCATCCTTGAAACGGCCCCGCGCGAGGGCGAGGGTGAGCGGATCACGTTTTCCGAGAATTTCGCCTGTCCGGTCAGCGGTTTCACTATCCCCGAGATCGAGCCGCGGCTGTTTTCCTTCAACGCACCGCTTGGGGCCTGCCCGGATTGCGACGGGCTGGGGGTCGAGCTGTTTTTCGACGAGCGCCTTGTCGTGCCCGATGCCGCGCTGAAGATCTATGACGGGGCCATCGCGCCGTGGCGCAAGGGCAAGTCGCCGTACTTCCTGCAGACCATCGAGTCGATCGCGCGGCATTACGAATTCGACCGCAAGACCCCCTGGAAAGATCTGCCAGCCTATGTGCAGCAAGTATTCCTCTACGGCTCGGGCGACGAGGAAATCCAGTTCCGCTATGATGAAGGCGGGCGGGTTTATCAGGTGACGCGGGAGTTTGAGGGCGTCATTCCCAACATGGAACGCCGCTATCGCGAGACCGACAGCGCCTGGGTGCGCGAGGAGTTCGAGCGCTATCAAAACAGCCGCCCTTGCCAGACTTGCGAGGGCTATCGTCTGCGCCCCGAAGCGCTGGCGGTCAAGATCGGCGGGCTCCATATCGGGCAGATCGTGCAGATGTCGATCAAGGAGGCCTATGATTGGTGCCACACCGTGCCCGAGCAGTTGAGCGTTCAGAAGAACGAGATCGCACGGGCCATCCTGAAAGAGATTCGCGAACGTATCGGATTTCTGAATAATGTGGGTTTAGAGTACCTTACGCTATCTCGTTCAAGTGGTACATTAAGTGGTGGCGAAAGCCAGCGCATTCGTTTGGCCAGCCAGATCGGATCGGGTTTGACTGGCGTGCTTTATGTCTTGGACGAGCCCAGCATCGGGCTGCATCAGCGCGACAATGATCGGCTGTTGCAGACGCTCAAGAACCTGCGCGATCAAGGCAATACGGTGATTGTCGTCGAACATGACGAGGAGGCAATCCGCGCTGCCGATCACGTGTTTGATATCGGCCCCGGAGCCGGTGTGCATGGCGGGCAGGTGGTGGCACATGGCACGCCGCAAGAAATCGCTGCCGACCCGAACAGTATCACTGGCCAATACCTTGCCGGAACACGCGAGATCCCGATTCCGGCAACCCGCCGAAAGGGCAAGAAAAAGTCTCTGAAGGTGGTCAAGGCCAGCGGCAACAACCTCAAGAATATGACCGCCGAATTTCCGCTGGGCAAATTTGTCTGCGTGACCGGGGTTTCCGGCGGCGGTAAATCGACCCTGACCATTGAAACCCTGTTCAAGACGGCCTCGATGCGCCTGAACGGGGCGCGTCAGACACCGGCACCCTGCGAGACGATCAAGGGGTTGGAACATCTCGACAAGGTGATCGACATCGACCAACGTCCCATCGGCCGCACGCCGCGCTCCAATCCGGCGACCTATACCGGTGCGTTCACCCCGATCCGCGACTGGTTCGCCGGGCTGCCCGAGGCCAAGGCACGTGGGTACAAGCCGGGGCGGTTCAGCTTTAACGTCAAGGGCGGGCGCTGTGAGGCGTGCAAAGGCGACGGCCTCATCAAGATCGAAATGCACTTCCTTCCCGACGTCTATGTGGAATGCGAGACCTGTAAAGGCGCCCGTTACAATCGTGAAACGCTGGAAATCCGGTTCAAAGGAAAAAGCATCGCGGATGTTCTCGACATGACGGTCGAGGAAGCGCAAGAGTTTTTCAAGGCGGTGCCGTCGATCCGCGACAAGATGGATGCGCTGGCCCGTGTCGGACTTGGCTATATCAAGGTCGGCCAGCAGGCGACGACCCTTTCGGGGGGCGAGGCGCAGCGGGTGAAGCTGTCGAAAGAGTTGAGCAAACGGTCCACCGGTCGCACACTTTATATCCTTGATGAACCGACCACGGGGCTGCATTTCGAGGATGTGAAGAAGCTTCTGGAAGTACTGCATGAACTGGTGGAGCAGGGCAATTCGGTGGTGGTGATTGAGCATAATCTTGATGTCGTCAAGACCGCCGACCATATCATTGATATTGGTCCCGAAGGCGGTGATGGTGGCGGGCAGATCGTCGCCACGGGCACGCCGGAGCAGGTGGCCGAGATATCGGAAAGCTATACCGGTCGCTATCTGAAAGCGATGCTGGCGGCGCGGACAGTCGCTGCGGAATAAAGCGGCTCAGTCGGAGTCGGACCGCACCCGCTTTTTCCGAGCAATGCTGTCGTCGGCGTCGCCCAGAAAATGCCCGATCCGGTTCAAGCCCTTAATTTCATCGCAAATGGTCTTGGCCATGATCAGGATCGGCACCGCCACCACCATGCCAACGACCGACCAGATATAGGCGAAAAAGGCGACGACGAGAAACAGGATCGGCGTGTTCAGCCGCATTCGCCGTGACACCAGCATCGGGGTCAGCAGTTGCCCCTCAATCGAGGTCAGGGCCATATAGGTTGCGAAGACGCCGACAGCGCTCCAAAACTCGCCGAAGGTCACGAAGGCGACAAAACCGGCAATGGTTGCGCCCAGCACTGCGCCGAGAAACGGAATGAAGTTCAGCACGAATCCCATCAGCCCGATGGCAATCGCGTTCGGCATGCCCCATGCCACCATTGCCGCGCCAATAAAAACGCCGAGTCCGGCGTTGATCACCGCGATGCTGCCCAGATAGCGGCCAAGGCGATCCTCGATATGGTGAACCACCTGCACGGCGCGGCGTTTGTCGCTGAGCGTTTCCATGCTTTCGACGAGCCGCTGGATGAAGAAATCTCCTGATGCGATCAGGAAAAACGTCATGAAAATTGCAAATACGATCTGGCTGACCAGTTGCGGGGCCAGTGACATGATAGTCAGCGTCGCCGACGACCCTTCGACCACCTCGACCTCCATCGCGGTCTTGTCGCCGCTGCCTTCAACAGCGTCATCAACGGCTTTGGCTGCCTCGCTGACCGCCGAAAGCGGACCACCCGGCCCGGATAACTTGAACTGGACCTCGCGCATCAGGCGGGGCAGGTTCTGGACGAAATTGGTGACCGGCTCGGCAAACCAGATCACGGCGACGACAAAAAGCACGAACAGGAACGAGGTGAATAACCCGGCGATGACAAGATCCGGCAGGCCCAGACGGCGTAGCCAGCGGCGGGGGCGATTGAACACCAGATAGGCCAGAATCGCGGCGGTGAGGGGGATCAGAAAATTCGCCCCCCAAAGCAGGATTTGCACCAGCAAAATGATAAAAATACCCATAATGGGTGCGTACAGACGCTCGGATGCGTTCACTTTAAGATGTCCCCCGAAAACCGGCCGACGGCATTGGAACAACGCCGTCGCGTAGGCTCCGGTTCCGGTAGTTAATCCGAGCGGGGTTCCGATCCGCGCCCACGCTTTTCAAACCGGGGCAGCATGGCGCTGAAATCTCGGCCCTTTCCATCTTCGTTCTCGACGAATTGAGCATATAGCCGTTGCGCCAGTTTGCCGATTGGCGTATCGGCGTCGACGCTTTCGGCGGCGTGCTGTGCGAGGCGTAAATCTTTCAGCATCAGCTCAGCGGCGAAACCGGGCTGATAGCCGTTATCGGCAGGGCTTTGCGGGCCGATCCCCGGTGCCGGGCAATAGGCGTTCATCGACCAAGAATACCCCGATGAGGTGCTGACCACGTCGAACATTTTTTGCCGGTCCAGCCCCAGCTTGTCGGCCAGTGCGAAGGCTTCACATGTGACGATCATCGTGGCGCCAAGGATCATATTGTTGCAAATCTTCGCGGCTTGTCCGGCCCCAGAGCCACCGCAATGCACGGCCTTTTGGCCCATGATATCGAAAAGGGGTTCCACCTTGGCAAATCCCGCCTCCGAACCGCCCGCCATGAAAGTCAGCGTGCCTGCCGAGGCGCCAACGGTCCCGCCGGAAACCGGCGCGTCCACAGCCAGCAACCCGGCTTGTTCCGCCTGCTGTGCCACCTCACGGGCGCTGTCCAAATCGACGGTCGAGCAATCCAGAAAGACCGCGCTCTTGTCCATCACCGGGATGATCTCGGCAGCGACATCGCGCATGATTGTTCCGTTGGGCAGCATGGTGATCACGACCTCGGCACCTCTCGCTGCTGCGGCGGCGCATTCAGCGATGTCGACGCCTTCGACGGTGACTTCAAGCGTGTCAAATCCGCTCACATCATGGCCGGCATTGACCAGATTGGCGGCCATGGGGGCGCCCATATTGCCCAGTCCAATGAACCCGATTTTCATGATGGTGCCCCTTCCGCTGTGGTGAATGTTAATTCGTTCTGCCCCAAAGGCTCTAGCATCGCCGCGACCGCTGCACCGGGCAGGTTCATATCTTGATGTTGCCATAAGGGCTGGCGGTCCTTGTCGATGATCGCGGCGCGGATGCCCTCAAGGAAGTCACCCTGTTCCATCGCCCGCCACGTAAAGCGGTATTCCTGTGCCAGCGCCGCGCGTATCGTCGGGCCTTGGGCGCGCAATTGCCGGATCAATGCCAGCGTACAGGCCATAGATAGCGGCGAGTTTCGCACCATCGCAGTATAAGCCTTGTGCGCCAGATCGCTCGGCTCGGTTCGCAGGGCGGCGGAGATTTCGGGAAGGGATTCACCACGGAATAACCGGTCGATTGACGCGCGCTGCTCGCGCAATGTGCCAGGCGGCGGCGGCTGCGCACTGGGGGCAAGGCATGCAGGGTCACCGCTGCGTTCCAGTTCGGCGATCAGTGCGGGCCAGACGCCACGAGGGATCAGCAGATCGGCGAAACCCGCCAGAATAGCATCATCTGGCCCCATCCGCGCGCCAGTCAGACCCAGATATTCGCCAATGCATCCCGGTGCGCGCGCCAGCAACAGCGTTCCACCCACGTCAGGGATCAATCCGATGCCCGCTTCGGGCATGGCCATGCGGGTCTCGGTATCGACGATCCGGTATGTGCCGTGACAACCAAGACCGACGCCGCCGCCCATGACGAAACCGTGCATGAAACTGACGATGGGCTTGGGGTATTCCGCAATCGCGGCGTTCATGCGGTATTCGTCGCGCCAGAAGCGCTGGCCATAGTCGAAATCGCCGGTGCTGCCGGTCCGATACATCTGCGCGATGTCGCCTCCGGCACAAAAGGCGCGGTCGCCTGCGCCATCCAGTACCACCAGATCGACGCCACTATCCGCGCGCCAAGTTTCCAGCGCGGCGTGAATCGCAAGACACATCTCATAGGTCAGCGCGTTCAAAGCCTCGGGGCGGGTCAGGGTGATACGCCCCGCGCGCCCGGACTTACGGATGTCGATATCGGCCATCTTGCTCCCTCTCAGTTTTCGGCGAGCAATGCGCGTGCCACGATCACGCGCATGATTTCGTTCGTGCCTTCCAGAATCTGGTGCACGCGCAGGTCGCGGACAAGTTTTTCGATGCCGTAATCGGCCAGATAGCCGTAACCCCCATGCAGTTGCAGGCACTGATCGACGACTTTCGATCCGGTATCGGTCACAAATCGCTTGGCCATGGCGCAGAATTTGGTGGCGTCGGGGGCTTGCATATCCAGCTTCCACGCCGCCTGCCGCAGGAAAATACGCGCGGCCTGCAACTCGGTTTCCATATCCGCCAAGCGAAATTGTAGCGCCTGAAACTGGTCGATGCTTTGGCCGAATGCCTTGCGCTCGCGCATATATTGCAGCGTCTGATCCAGAGCCGCTTGCGCGCCGCCGATCGAACAGGCCGAGATGTTCAGCCGCCCGCCATCCAGCCCCGCCATGGCGTATTTGAACCCAAGGCCTTCTTGCCCGATCAAATTCTCTGCCGCTACGTGGCAATTGTCGAACTGCACTTGTGTGGTTGGCTGGCTGCGCCAACCCATCTTGTGTTCAGGCGTGCCGAAAGACAGCCCCGGTGTGCCATCCTCGACATAGAGGGTGGAAATTCCCGCAGGTCCGGCCCCACCGGTGCGCACCATGCAAAGATAGGCGTCGGAATATCCCCCGCCCGAGATGAATGCCTTGGTGCCGTTCAGCACATAGCTGTCATTGCTGCGCTCGGCACGGGTTGCCAGGGCGGCCGCATCGCTGCCCGAGCCGGGTTCGGTCAGGCAATAGGACAGCACCGTGTTCATGCTCAGAACATCGGGCAGGACGCGGGATTTCAACTCGGCGCTGGCGAAACTGTCCAGCATCCGCGCGCACATGTTGTGGATCGACAAGAAGGCCGCGACCGAGGGACAGGCCATTGCCAGCGCCTCGAAAACCAGGGTTGCATCAAGCCGACTTAGCCCGGTGCCGCCTGATGCTTCGGAAACGTACAGACCGCCGAAGCCCAATTCACCGACCTTGGGCCAAAGCGCTTTCGGGATTGTGCCCTCTTCTTCCCATTTTCGGGCGTGAGGGGCGATTTCGTCGCGGCCGAATGCGCGGGCCATGTCGAATATTGCTGTCTGTTCCGCGCCGAGAGAAAAATCCATTTGCGTGTCCTTTCGGCTGCCAATCTACACCGCTGCATGATTGCCAACCACTGCAACACGTTTGCAGGATTGGCGCAACAGAGGTGCAGCCAAATGGGCGGGCCTGCCAGAAGCAGATTATCGCCCATTTGGCACAGGAAAAGACGCAGGATTAGGGACTCGGACCGATCAGATGACGCGCACCTGCGTGCCCACCGCAGTCAACTCGAACAGTTGTTTTATGTGTGGGTTATACAGGCCGATGCAGCCCGAACTGCTTTGCCGTCCGATCTTGCGGGTGTCATGGGTGCCGTGGATCAGATAGGCGGGCCATGTGAAATACATGGCATGGGTACCAAGTGGGTTGCCCGGTCCCGGCGGCATGAATTTGGGCAGGCTGGGATCGCGCTCGCGCATGTTGGCGGTGGGAGTCCAGCTTGGACCGACCTTTTTGCGCACGATCTCGGTATAGCCGCGTTTGGTCATTTCTTCGCTCATCGGTACGGAAGAAGGAAACAGGCGGTAAGTTGTGTCGTCTGCCCCCCAGTAATGCACGGCGCGGCTGGTCGTATCACAAAGGATTGCACCTTTGCCCAGGCTGTCAAAGTGATCGCGCCAGTCCTGTTGAACAAAAGACGACTGATTGCGGCGTACTGGCACCTGATCGCGGATCACCGGCTCTTGCGCGGGAAAGGCTTCGTCCACGGGCATGGGGATATCTTCGGCACGGAGAATTGCGGGGGTGAATAATGCGGCGCCGGTCAGCATAAGAGCGTTGCGGCGGGAAAATTTGGTATCAGACATGGAGCGGCTGTCCTCTCATACTCATGTTATTATGTTGAATAATATGGTGCGCCGCGCGGGTTTTAAAGAGGCACGCTGCCGTCTCGCGCGGATTTGAAGTGGGGCCGTCGGAGGGGCAGCAGAATATTGCTGAGGACACCCCGGCCTTGGTCCATTGGCCGGG
Organism: Pontibaca salina; assembly: GCF_016307205.1. GTDB lineage: Bacteria > Pseudomonadota > Alphaproteobacteria > Rhodobacterales > Rhodobacteraceae > Pontibaca > Pontibaca salina. The sequence continues at coordinate 212,752 of NZ_JAEIJD010000002.1, forward strand.
GTCGCGTGATTGATATGCTTACGGCGTTACAATCACTCCATGACGGGAATGCTGAAATCGCCGCCTTCCTTGATGCCGCTGGGCCAGCGGGCAGTCACGGTTTTGGTCTTGCTATAAAACTTGAACGCGTCTGGCCCATGCTGGTTCAAATCGCCAAAACCCGATTTTTTCCAGCCGCCGAAGCTGTGATAGGCGAGGGGGACCGGAATCGGAAAGTTGATGCCAACCATGCCGACATTCACACGGTCGGCAAAATCGCGCGCTGCGTCACCGTCGCGGGTGAAAATCGCTACCCCGTTGCCATATTCGTGATCAGTGGCCATCGCCAGTGCTTCTTCGTAGTTCTGTGCGCGCACTGTGGTCAGGACCGGGCCGAAGATCTCGGTCTTGTAGATGTCCATATCGGTGGTGGCATGGTCGAACAGGTGCGGGCCGACGAAAAAGCCGTTCTCATAGCCCTGAAGCTTGAAGTCGCGCCCATCCACCAGCAGTTTTGCGCCTTGATCGATGCCGGTCTGCACCAGCCGCGCGATGTTTTCCTTGGCGGCGGCAGTCACAACGGGGCCGTAATCCACGTCCTCACCCCCAGTATAGGGGCCGACTTTCAGACTTTCGACACGCGGCACCAGCTTTTCCATCAGGCGGTCGGCGGTCTCGTCACCCACTGGCACCGCGACCGATATCGCCATGCAGCGCTCGCCCGCAGCCCCGTAACCCGCGCCGACCAGCGCATCGGCGGCCTGATCGAGATCGGCATCGGGCATGATGATCATGTGGTTCTTGGCACCGCCAAAGCATTGCACGCGTTTGCCGTTCTCGCAGCCGCGTGCATAGATATATTGCGCGATCGGGGTCGAGCCGACAAAGCCGATGGCTTGAATCGTCTCATTGTCGAGAATCGCATCCACCGCATCCTTGTCGCCATTGACCACCTGAAGGACGCCATCGGGCAGGCCGGCCTCGGTCATCAGTTCGGCCAGCATCAGCGGCACTGATGGGTCGCGCTCGGACGGTTTAAGGATAACCGCATTGCCGCAGGCCAGCGCCGGGCCGATCTTCCACATCGGGATCATCGCCGGAAAATTGAACGGCGTGATGCCCGCGACCACGCCCAGCGGCTGGCGCATGGAATAGATGTCGATGCCGCGGCTGGCGCTGTTGGAATATTCGCCTTTCAGCAAATGTGGTGCGCCGATGCAGAATTCCACGACTTCAAGCCCGCGCTGTACGTCGCCCTTGGCGTCAGGAAGGGTCTTGCCATGTTCGCGGCTCAGCGCCTCGGCCAGCTTGTCCATGTCGCGGTTGACCAATCGAACGAACTCCATCAGCACACGGGCACGGCGCTGCGGGTTGATCGCGGCCCAGACTTGCTGCGCCTCGGCTGCGGAGGCGATGGCGCGGTTCAGTTCCTCGGAGGTCGCCAGCGGCACTTTGGCCTGCACCTCGCCGGTGGCGGGGTTGTAAACATCGGCAAAGCGCTCCGATGTGCCCTTGATATGTTTGCCGTCGATATAGTGGGTCAGTTCCTGCATGAAACCCTCCTGTCAAACTGGATAGGCCCAAGCATAAACTTGCAAAAATTGGGCAAACAGGCGCAAGATTTCAAAAGGGTTTTGCATTTTCGCAAGGGGGGCAGCGATGGATCCGCATTGGGACGATCTGAAGGTCTTTCTCGCCGTGGCGCGCGCGGAAAGCCTGTCGGGCGCGGGGCGAGTGTTAAAGCTTGACCCAGCGACCGTGGGGCGGCGGATTGCGCGGCTGGAAAATGCGCTGGCGGTATCGGTTTTCGTGAAATCACCCCAAGGCTATGCACTGAGTGCGGCCGGTGAGCGGTTGTTGTCCCATATCGAATCAGCCGAACAGTCGGTGCGTGCGGCAACCGATGCGCTGGCCGGACCAAGCGAGAGTTTATCAGGCGCGATTCGGATCGGTGCGCCGGATGGCTGCGCCAATTACGCGCTGCCGCAGGTCTGCGCTGCCATTGCGGCAGAAAATCCGGATCTTGATATCCAGATCGTCGCGCAGCCCCGCGTGGTCAACCTGTCACGGCGCGAGGCCGATATGGCGATCACGGTCAGCCCACCAACTGCAGGGCGGCTGCTGGTGCACAAGATCACCGATTATCATTTGAATCTGGTCGCCGCGCAGAGCTATTTGCGCGCCCGCCCGCCGATCAAGACGCTGGACGATCTGCGCGGGCATCGAATGATCGGCTATATCCCGGACATGATTTTCGACGCTGAGCTGGACTATCTGGCCGATCTCGGGGTCGAACGCGTGCCGCTGGCGTCGAACTCTGTGCCGGTGCAATTGAACTTGGCGGCGCAGGGTGCCGGGTTGTGCGTGGCGCATGCGTTCGCGCTGCCCAGCCACCCGCAATTGCGCAAGCTGCTGGCGGATCAGATCACACTAACACGCGCATTTTATCTGGTGCGCCACCAAGGCGATCAGCGCAGCGCGCGGCTGAACCGATTTGCCGATGCGATCAGCGGCGGGCTGCGGAACGAAGTGATGCAACTGGAGCGGCTGACTTGACTTTCCACCTTGTTGCGGTGACCATCTTTCTGGCGAAAGAATATTGCGGAGGCGCCAACCATGCTGATCCAACAGATACTCAAAACGAAGGCCCTCAAAGGGGTGGTGACCATTAAGCCCGACGCCACCGTTTCAGAAGCGGCGGGGCGACTGACCGAACATCGTATCGGATCGATCGTGGTGTCTGAGGATGGGAGTTCTGTGCTTGGCATCTTGTCCGAGCGTGACATTGTGCGCGAATTGGCCAAATCCGGCGGGGGGTGCCTGACTTACCCGGTGCGCGACTATATGACGACCCAGGTCCAGACCTGCACCATTCAGAGCAAGGCGCAGGAACTGATGGCGCGCATGACGCAGGGGCGGTTTCGTCACATGCCAGTGGTCGATGGCGACAAGATGATTGGCATTGTCAGTATCGGCGACGTAGTCAAGGCTCAACTGTCTGAGCTATCGATGGAAAAAGAGGCATTGACCAGCATGATAATGGGACATTGATGACGCCAGCGTGACGCAAACGCCGCTGGGCCGATAAATTCCGGGATCATGACTTGATCGCTGGGGGCGCTTGTGTTTGCTTGTGACGCATTATCCGATACCCAAGGAAAACGTAATGCGCATCGGCCTTTATCCCGGAACATTCGACCCCATAACACTGGGGCACATCGATATTATCCGACGTGCTGCCATTTTGGTGGATCGGCTGGTGATCGGCGTGGCCATCAACCGCGATAAGGGACCGCTGTTTTCGCTCGAAGAGCGTGTTGCCATGATTGAGGCCGAATGCGCCAAATTGACCGAACAGACCGGCAGCGAGATCGTCGCGCATCCGTTCGAGAACCTGTTGATCGACTGCGCCAATGATGTCGGGGCGCAGGTCATTCTGCGCGGCCTCCGCGCAGTGGCAGATTTCGAATATGAATACCAGATGGTTGGCATGAACCGGATGCTGGATAACAATATCGAAACCGTGTTCCTGATGGCCGATGCCAAGCATCAAGCGATTGCCAGCAAACTGGTCAAGGAAATCGCACGGCTGGACGGCGACGTGAGCAAATTCGTGACACCTGCCGTGAACGACGCGCTACTTGAACGGCTGGGGAAACGTTAGCGCCAGAATGCCAACCATTCGATCAAATCGAATATGCGTTTGCCCAGAAAAACCATGTGTTGCGACCCGAAAAGGATCAGGTCTGTCGCTGCAAGGGCAGTAATCAAGAAACCCAGAACCAGAGCGATGGGATTGGTCATACGGCCCTCATCGGGAAACCAGATCTGCCCGATCGCGCAAACGGGACCGGGCAGGGGAGCAAATCGGCTGATAATCAGCCGTTGAGCCGGCCCATGGCTACCGCAAGATCGGCCATGCGCACCGAAAAGCCCCATTCGTTGTCATACCATGCCAGCACCCGCACCAAGCGGCCATCGACGACGCGGGTCTGGTCGGGGGCGAAAATGCTGCTTTCATCGGTATGATTGAAATCGACCGAAACTTTGGGAACGGGATCATAGGCCATCACCCGCCCCATCGGCCCCTTGACCGCGTCGGCCACGGCGGCATTGATCTCCTCGACCGTGACATCGCGCCCCGCGCGGAAGGTCAGATCAACCGCCGAGACGTTGGGCGTTGGCACCCGGATAGCAGAGCCGTCCAGCCGCCCTTTGAGATTGGGTAGCACCTCGCCCAAGGCCTTGGCGGCACCGGTGCTGGTGGGGATCATCGACATCGCTGCCGCACGGGCGCGATAAAGATCGCTATGGCGGCGGTCGAGCGTGGGCTGGTCTCCGGTATAGGCGTGGATCGTGGTCATGATACCGTGCTCGATCCCGACGGCATCGTCCAGTACTTTGGCCAGTGGGGCCAAACAGTTGGTCGTGCACGACCCGTTCGATACCAACGTGTCGCCCTTTTCCAGCGTGTCGTCATTGACGCCGAACACAATGGTTTTCTGCACATTCTTGGCCGGGGCTGAGATCAGTATCGATCCGGCGCCGCGCTCGAGATGCACATTGGCCTTGTCTCCGTCGTTGAACTGACCGGTGCATTCCAGCACGACGTCACAGCCCGACCAGTCAAGCTCAGCCGGATCATAGGTCGAAAACATTTCGATTTCGCCCCGGCCCAGATCGAGCGTACCTTCACCGACCTTGATCTCGCCGGGAAAGCGGCCATGGACGCTGTCGTAACGCAGCAAATGCGCCGCCGTTTCCAGCGGTCCGGTGGCGTTAGCTTTGACCACGCGAATATCGTCGCGCCCGCTTTGCGCGATATGGGACAGGGTGCATCGGCCGATACGGCCAAATCCGTTGATTCCGACATTGATGGTCATGGTCACTTTCTCCGCTGAACCGGGTTTACGCTGCATATAACCGCACCCGCCCTATATAAAAAGGGAGGAAACGTCGTATTATGAGCCTGTTAGCGCAAACCCGACGCGGTTGCGCTGAAGCTCAGGCACGACAAGGTGCAAAAACCGTTTCCACTTTTGCAGATGCGCTCTAGATTTTGTGAGAGCCGTGCAAGAAAGGACGCCCGATGAGCGGATTGCTAGCCTTGCTGGATGACGTTGCGGGCATCGCCAAGGTGGCGGCGGCCTCGGTTGATGATGTGGCAGGGCAGGCTGCCAAGGCCGGGTCCAAGGCGGCAGGGGCAGTGATCGATGACGCGGCCGTGACGCCGAAATACCTGCATGGTTTCGCGCCGGCGCGCGAATTGCCAATCGTCTGGCGCATTGCCAAAGGCTCGTTCAAGAACAAGCTGATTTATTTGCTGCCGGTTGCGCTGCTTCTGTCATCCTTCGCACCATGGGCGATTGCGCCGCTATTGATGCTGGGCGGCGCCTATCTGTGTTTCGAGGGGGCGGAGAAAATCGCGCATTCGATGTTCCCCCAGTCCCACGACAAGCAGGAAGCCCAGAGGGAGCCGCAAGATCCAGCGCATCTTGAGGAAGAAAAGGCCTCAGGCGCGATCAAGACCGATTTTATTCTGTCCGCCGAGATCATGACCATCGCGCTGTCCGAGATTCCCCACAGTACGGTCTGGATGGACGCGGCGACGCTGGCGGTGGTCGGTATCGGCATCACGGTGGTGGTCTATGGCAGTGTCGCCCTGATCGTGAAGGCCGATGACATGGGGTTGTTGATGGCCGAGCAGGGACGGTTTTCGCTGACACGGCAGGTCGGACGCGGCGTGGTCAAGGCAATGCCGGGCCTGTTGAAGCTGCTGACGATCGTGGGCACCGCGGCGATGCTCTGGGTTGGCGGATCGATCATCGTGCACGGGCTGGAACAGATGGGGTTCGGCTGGCTGGGCCATCAGATCCACGATCTGGCGGCGGCTTTGGCTAAGGGCATCTCGGCGCAGTTGCACGGCTTGGTGCAGTGGCTCAGCACAGCGGCAATGGATGGGCTGCTAGGCGTGGTACTGGGATTTGCGCTGATCCCGCTTGCCAAGGGCGTGATCACGCCGATCTGGCAGAAGATGGTTGCGGTCTTTCCATGATGAAAGGCGGGATCAGCCCGCCTTTCATCGGCTTGTATCATAGGGGGCGCGTGGCGTTGCCGTTCAGCCCAGAAGCGACTTCACCTGTTCGATGACCGCATCGGCGGTAATGCCGAAATGTTCGAACAACTCGCCCGCCGGAGCCGACGCGCCGAAGCTGTCCATGCCGATAAAGGCAGCTTTGGCCTCGCGTCCCCGTTCGCCCAGAAGCCAGCGATCCCAGCCTTGGCGCACCGCCGCCTCGATTCCGACGCGCACCGGACCAGCGGGCAGAACCCGCCTGCGATAGCTTTCGTCCTGCTGTGCAAACAGTTCCATACAGGGCATGGAGACGACACGGGTGCCGATACCTTCTTCCTGCAACGCTTCGCGCGCAGCCAGAGCGACTTCTACCTCGGAGCCGGTGGCGATCAGGATCGCCTGTCGTTTGCCTTCAGCCTCGGCCAGCACATAGGCGCCTTGCGCGGTCAGGTTCTTGCTTTTGTGCTCCGTGCGCACCGTCGCCACCCCTTGCCGGGTCAGCGACAATACCGAAGGTGTGCTTTTCGATGTCAGCGCCAGTTCCCATGCCTCGGCGGTTTCGATCGTGTCGGCGGGGCGGAACACATAGGTATTGGGCGTCGCGCGCGACATCGCCAGATGCTCCACCGGCTGGTGCGTCGGACCATCTTCGCCCAGACCGATGCTGTCATGGGTCATCACGAATACTGTCGGGACTTCCATCAGGGCGGCCAGGCGCATCGCGGGGCGGGCGTAATCGGTAAAGCACATGAAGGTGCCGCCATAGGGGCGCACGCCCCCATGCAAGGCCATGCCATTCATTGCTGCAGCCATACCGTGTTCGCGGATGCCGTAATGGATGTAGCGCCCCTTGCGGTTGTCCACATCGAACACGCCCAGATCCGCGGTCTGGGTATTGTTCGATCCGGTCAGGTCGGCACTGCCGCCGACGGTTTCGGGCATGATCGGATTGACCACTTCCAGCACTTTTTCTGAACTTGCCCGTGTCGCCAGTTTCGGCGCGGATTCGCTCATCTGCTTTTTCAGCGCGCGGATCGTTGCTGTCAGGCGCTTGGGCGCCTCGCCGGACTGCGCGCGGTTGAACGCGTCGCGTTTGCGATCCGACAGGTCGGCGACCCTGTTTTCCCATTCCTCGCGTGCTGCTGCACCGCGGTTGCCGATCTCTTCCCACGCCGTCTTGACGTCAGAGGGAATTTCGAAGGGGCCGTATTTCCAGCCATAGGCTTCCTTGGCATCGAGCAATTGCTGATCGTCGGTCAGCGCGCCGTGCCCCTTTGGGGTGTCCTGCGCTGCATGCCCAAGCGCGATATGTGTCTTGCAGGCGATCATCACCGGCTTGTCACCTCTGCGCGCGCGGGTCAGCGCATCGTCAATCTGGGTGGGATCGTGGCCGTCGATCTCGATCACGTCCCATCCGGCAGCGCGGAAGCGCGTCGGCTGGTCGGTCACATCGGCCAGATCTACAGGGCCGTCGATAGTGATGTTGTTGTTATCCCACATCAAGATCAGGCGGCTCAGCTTTTGGCGACCGGCAAGAGTGATCGCCTCTTGACTGATGCCTTCCATCAGGCAACCGTCGCCAGCCATCACATAGGTGAAGTGGTCAACGATCTTGCGACCATGGCGGGCGCGCTGGATTTCTTCGGCAATGGCAAAACCCACCGCATTGGCGAGGCCTTGGCCCAGCGGGCCGGTCGTGGTCTCGATACCGCGGGCGAGAAAGTTTTCGGGGTGGCCGGCGGTCTTGGCACCGAGCTGGCGAAAGTTACGGATTTCATCCAGCGTGATGTCGGGATTGCCGGTCAGGTAGAGCAGCGAATAAAGCAGCATCGACCCGTGACCAGCCGACAGGATGAACCGGTCGCGGTCGGGCCAGTCGGGCGCCGAAGCGTCGAATTTCAGATGTTTCTCGAACAGCACTGTGGCGACATCGGCCATGCCCATCGGCATGCCGGAGTGACCGGACTTCGCGGCGTGAACCGCATCCAGTGTCAAGGCACGGATGGCGGTGGCCTTGAACCAGTGATCGGGGTTTGCATTGCGCAGGGTGGTGAGATCCACGGATCGCTTCCTTTCGGGTTTATCCGGCTTACGCCCGCTGAATACCAGCCAGCTTTTAAAGTTCAAGCGCAAGGCGCGGGCGAAAGGTCGCCGGGATGAGGGCTTTGACCCAAGTGGTTGAAAGCAAAGGGGAGACATTTTAAACAATGAATGGTTACACTGGGGCGATCACGGGACGCGGCGAATCGCGAACCATGCGAGGGCATCGACACATCCGGGACGAACCGCAGAAGGAAGGTAACGGGATGAGCGAAATCGACGACATGCAGCGGCGGATCATGGCTGCACTGCAACGGATCGGCTCGGGGATTGAGACGCTGGCGGCGCGGTCAGAGGTACCGCCTAAACCTGTCGATCAGGGGCCATCCGCGGGACAATCGGCACTGGAAGAAGCGCTCGAAGAAGAGAAGCTGGCAAATGCCCAGCTTGAAGAGCGTTTGCGCACGCTCAGGGCTCGCCACGCCGAAGAAATTGCCGCGTTACATGCGACCGAGGATGACGGTGCCGATTGGGACAAGCTGCGCGCCGAACTCGATGCTCAGCAAGATGCGATGGCTGGGCTTGACAAGGAACTTCAGCGGCTGCGCCAGGCCAACGATCAGTTACGTGACAGCAACGAAGCACTGCGCCGGGCCAATGAGACCAGCGTCGGGGCGCCTGAGTTGATTAACAAGGCACTTGAGGCTGAAATTGAAGGGTTGCGCGCTGCTCGCGCCACCGATCTGGCCGAGGCAAACGCCGTGCTGGCCAAGCTGGAACCATTGTTGGCAGGCGCTCCAAACCTGCCGGAAGGAGAGGAGCTTTAGATGCCTGAAGTCACCATTCAGATCGGCGGACGCGAATTTGAAGTTTCCTGTCAGGACGGCGAAGAACCTTATCTGGAGGCCGCTGCGAAAATTTTGGACAGCAAGGCGCAGGCTTTGTCCGAACAAATTGGCCGGATCCCCGAAACGCGCATGTTGCTGATGGCTGGACTGTTGTTGGCCGACCGGACGTCCAACGCTGAAGCGCGCATCAAGGAAGTGGAGGCGCAACTGGCTCAACGCGAGGCCGAACTGCATCGTCTTCGCTCGGCTCCAGCCCCCGAACCCACCCGCGTCGAAGTGCCGGTGGTACCCTCTGAAGTGACCGATACATTGGCAGAGCTGGCCGCACGGGCCGAGGCGCTGGCCGCCTCGGTCGAGGAAAAAGCGAAAACCTGAACCCTTCGACTGACCAGAGGCAAGCCCATGAAATATCTGCAAAGAACCTTTGTTGGATGCATTCTGGCGCTGACTGCATCCGTTGCAAATGCGGAAACTATTTCAATGACCTATATTTGCGAACGTGGCGTCGAAGTGCCGGTCATCTACGTTAACCCGTCACACGGGGATGATCCTGCGCTCGCAATCCTGATGGCAGAAGGGCAGTTGGTCCGGCTGAAGCAGGAGGTCTCGGCTTCGGGGGCGCGCTATGGCTGGCCTGCGGATGGATCATCCTACGAATGGTGGGAACATCAGGGCACGGCCATGCTGAATTGGATCGACGGTGAAACCGACGAATCATCGCCAATTTACAGGGCCTGCACGCCGCAAGAGTAGCGGCGATCACATCAGATTTCTCAAAAATAGCCGGGGCAGGCTAATCGCCCCAGCTTTTACTATGCGAAAACAAAGGTTTAGCTGTTCGCTTCGCGGATTTTATCGGCAGCTTCCTTGTTATAGGCCACGCCTTTATCGTCAAACAGCGTGTCCAGCTCGCCGGAAATTGTCATCTCGGTAACAATGTCGCAGCCACCGATAAACTCGCCCTTGACGTAAAGCTGGGGGATGGTTGGCCAGTCGGAATAATCCTTGATGCCCTGCCGGATATTCTCGTCGGAAAGCACGTTGATATCCGAAAACTGCACGCCCATGTAATTCAGCACACCGGCCACACGGGATGAAAACCCGCATTGTGGCATTTCCTTGGTGCCTTTCATGTACAGCACCACATCATTGGATTTGACGGTTTCGTCAATCTGGGTCTTTGCGTCAGTCATCTTGCGTATCCTTACGATTTTAGTGCGGATTCGAGGAGTGTCAGTCTGGAGCCTTGGTCGTCAGTGCCAGCGCATGCAGTTCGCCTTGGGGGCCGTCCATCTTGCCCTGAAGCGCGGCATAGACCGCACGTTGTTGTTGCACGCGATTCTGGCCGCGAAAGCTTTCGTCGATAACTTCGGCGGCGAAATGGTTTCCGTCGCCGGCAAGGTCGGTGATCGTCACCTTTGCGTCGGGAAAACTGGCGCGGATCAGGTTCTCGATTTCTTGGGCTTCCATGGCCATGGGTGCACTCTCCTCATAGTCTGCCCCAGATGTAGGCCGCGCCAGCGCGGGCTACAAGGGCAGGGGGCTTGCTGCCGGTGTTAACCGATGGCCGTCTCGAAAGACGACCGATAAAGGGTTGATAATTCGTCCATCGGTGCCTCGGAGCCGTTTACGCGGAAACAATCTCCACCAAAGCGGCCGACACAGGTCACTGGCACGCCGGCCTGACCTGCCGCGATCATCAGCGCTTCGGCTTGGTCGAAATTGCACGCGACGAGATAGCGCGCCTGATCCTCTCCGAACAGGATTTCACAAGGCGCGGCGTCCAGCGTTACGCCAATGCCCGACGCTTCGGCCAGCTCAAACGCTGCCAAGGCAAGACCGCCATCAGACAGATCGGTGCAAGCGCGAATCAGCTCGCGGTTGTCGCGGACGAAGTCGCCATTGCGCCGCTCGGCCACCAGATCGACCGCAGGCGCGTCGCCCTCTTCGCGGTTGAAGACCTCGGCCAGCAGCGCCGACTGGCCCAGATGACCTGCAGTCTCGCCAATCAGGAGCGCCTGATGGCCCTCACGTACATCATAGCCGATGATCTCATCAGAATGGGCCAGCAAGCCTATAGCGCCGATGGTCGGGGTCGGCAAAATCGCTTCGCCGTCAGTTTCATTGTAAAGAGACACGTTGCCCGAAACGATCGGCATATCCAGTGCCAGACAGGCCGCGCCGATGCCTTTGATCGCGCCGACAAACTGGCCCATGATTTCGGGGCGTTCGGGGTTGCCGAAATTCATGTTGTCGGTTGTCGCCAGCGGCTTTGCGCCGACGGCGGTCAGGTTGCGATAGGCCTCGGCCACCGCTTGCTTGCCACCCTCTTCAGGGTTGGCGCGCACATAGCGCGGTGTCACGTCACTGGTAAAGGCCAGCACCTTGTCGGTGCCATGCACCCGCACCAGCCCGGCACCCTGACCGGGAATGCGAATTGTGTCGGCCATGACCATTGAATCATATTGGTCATAAACCCATTGCTTTGCGGCATAATTGGGCGAACTGATCAGCGCTCGCAAGCCATCAATTGCGTCGACTTGCGCCACCTCGCCCAATGGCTCGGCGGCAGGGGTCGGCACCCAGTCGCGGTCGTATTCGGGGGCCGAACCCGACAGTGTGGCCAGCGGCAGGTCGGCCATCACCTTGTCATTGTGCAGGATCAAGAACCGGTCTTCGGGGATGGTTTCACCGATGATGGCGAAATCCAGATCCCATTTTTCGAACACCGCCCGCGCCTCGGCCTCTTTCTCCGGGCGCAACACCATCAGCATGCGCTCCTGAGATTCTGACAGCATCATTTCATAGGCGGTCATGTTCTCTTCGCGCTGGGGAACGCATTCAAGGGTCAGCTTGATCCCGAGGCCCCCTTTGTCGCCCATCTCCACGGCCGAACAGGTCAGCCCAGCGGCACCCATATCCTGAATCGAGATCACCGCGCCGGTGGCCATCAGTTCCAGTGTGGCCTCCATCAGGCGCTTTTCGGTAAACGGGTCGCCGACTTGCACGGTGGGGCGCTTTTCCTCGATGGAGTCATCGAATTCCGCGCTGGCCATGGTCGCGCCGCCAACACCGTCGCGTCCAGTCTTGGCCCCGAGATAGACCACCGGCATGCCCACGCCCGAGGCGGCAGAATAGAAAATCTTGTCAGCATCCGCCAGCCCGGCGGCAAAGGCGTTGACCAGACAATTGCCGTTATAGGCGGAGTGAAAGCGCACTTCGCCGCCCACGGTGGGCACGCCAAATGCGTTGCCATAACCGCCGATCCCAGCAACCACGCCATGCACTAGGCTGCGGGTTTTCGGATGATCGGGCGCGCCGAAGGACAGCGCGTTCATTGCTGCAATGGGCCGTGCGCCCATGGTGAATACATCGCGTAGAATACCACCCACGCCGGTCGCCGCCCCCTGATAGGGTTCGATATAGGAGGGGTGGTTATGGCTTTCCATCTTGAAGATGATCGCCTGACCGTCACCGATATCGACCACGCCGGCATTCTCGCCGGGGCCGCAGATCACCTGTGGCCCGGTGGTTGGTAGGGTGCGCAACCACTTTTTCGAAGATTTATAGGAGCAATGCTCGTTCCACATGGCTGAAAAAATGCCAAGTTCGGTGAAGGTTGGCTCCCGGTTCAGTATGCGCAAGATATTGGCGTATTCATCGTCGGTCAGCCCATGATTGGCGATTACATCGGGCGTAATTTCAGGTTCTTGCATCCGGTCAGGTCCCCAGCAGATTGGTTGCGCCCCTGTTAGTGCATGGCCGCGCAATGGGAAAGCCCCCGAAACCGGGTTCTGCGAGGTTCAGAGCGGTCTGGCGATAGCCGAGTGATCGGAAATGCCCTCGGTTACTCCCACCAGTGGTCGATCTGCGCGATGTCGGCGTCGCGCCAGCCGAAGTGATGGGCCAGTTCATGGATCAGGACATGAGTGACAAGTTCTTCCAGCGTCACATTGCCCCGGTCCTGCCATTCGGCAAGAATCGGGCGGCGGAAAAGCCAGATGGCGTCGGGCGCAGTGGGTTGATCAAAAACGGATTTATCGGTCAGCGGGATGCCCTCGTAAACCCCGGTCAGGGTTAACGGATCGTCGATATCAAGTGCCTGCAACATCGCCGCGTCAGGCCAGTCGGCGATGTTCAACACCACTTGTTGCGCGGCGGCGCGGAAAGGCTCGGGCAGGTTATTCAGTGCCTCGCGCGCCATTGTGTAAAACCTGTCGAGATCGGTCATCCGCGCCTGTCCTTATTCCCTGTAGCGGGCACTGACAGCGTAGGCTTGGCGTGCGGACAAAGGCAATCTGAACCGACATGCGCCTGTGGCAAAAGGGGCGATTCTCTCGCGCAAAAACGCAGATGTTCTTAAAATGTTCTTTACAGGACGGTGAAAGGATGAGAACAAAGGAGCAACACATGGGTGGTAGGGAGAACTAGACATGATTGAACAGATCAAAGCAGCCGCACGACAGTCGCGCGAAACGCTGTTGCAGGATGCCATCGGGCTGGCATCGCTTATCGTCATGATGGTGGTTGCGTTGTATCTGCCCGGCGTCATCTGATACGCGTCGGCCGCTCTCTGCTTGCGTTGCTTGTGCCGGATCGTCAGCTTTTTGTCGCTGCAACCGAACAAAGGATAGCCTGTCCCAACTCCCTTTCGCCGGGGTGGTCCGAAACTACGCTAAGTGACGCAATAACTGTCGCCGCCATCCAGTCGGGATGTGCGGCGTTTTTTTAATCTCAGGCGCAGTTCGCCGTTTCGGCGTTTTTGATAGCCTCGGCGGTTGCTTCGATGGCCAACAGAATCGATGAGTGGCGATTCGTGTACTCGCGCGCTGGGATGAGAACCTCGAAATCTTCAAACGGGGCGTCGGGCAGGGGGCCGTCCTCTTTCAGCATGGCCTGCAACTGATCGCGCGCGGTTTCCACTTGTGCGCGGGTCGCTCCGATGATGCCGGCCCCGACAACGGCGGCGGCGGCCTGTCCCAAGGCACAAGCCTTCACGTCCTGCGCAAACTCAGCAACGCGGCCATCCCTCAGGCACAGTTCCACCGTCACTGTCGAGCCGCAAAGCGGTGAGCGGCGTTTGACGCGTGCCTCGGGGGCATCAAGTTGGCCAAGGTGCGGAATATCCGCTGCCAATGCCAATATCCGGCCGGAATAGAGTTTGATCAGATCGGTATCACCGGACATGGCTGTTCCTTTCGTGCTGTTGCCCATAAATAGGCTAGAAGACGGCAATGAAAAAGGTCGGAAACATGTCATTTGATCCCGAAACATTAAAATACAATGCCGATGGGCTGATCCCCTGTATTGCACAGGAGGCGGAGACCGGCGAGGTGCTGATGCTGGCCTGGATGAATGAAGGGGCGATTCGCCGCACCCTTGAAACCGGGCGGGTGACTTATTGGTCGCGGTCGCGCGCGGCATTTTGGATCAAAGGCGAAAGTTCGGGCCATGTGCAGGACTTGGTCGAGCTGAGATTGGATTGCGACCGGGATTGCCTGTTGGCGCTGGTGCGCCAGACCGGCCCTGCGTGTCACACCAACCGGCGCAGTTGTTTCTACACGGCGCTGCGAGACGGGGCCGAGCTGGAGTTGATGGCGCCGATGGAGTGAATGGCCTTTGCGGGCCATGTCTGCAGTGCGGAAATTACGAGAAAGTAGAGAGTTACTTCGCTTTCAATCCCAGCATTGCGCGAATTTCGGCGGGGGAGGTTCCGTCCGCGCGGTATTTGGCAATTGCGCGGGCATCGTTGCGTTTGGCAAGCCGCTTGCCGTTTTCGTCACGGATCAGGCCGTGATGATAGTAATGTGGAATGGGCAGGCCGAGCAGCGCTTGTAGCAGAGTTTGCACGGCGGTGGTGTCGAACAGGTCGGCACCCCGGATCACATGGGTGATTCCCTGGCGGGCATCATCGATGACAGCAGCGAGAACATAGGCGGGGGTCTCGATCTCCTTGCGCCCGAGAACCAGATCACCGGTTCGGCTTAGTAGATGAGTGGCGGTGATCTCGTGGGTGCCGGGGTGCACTTGGCCGCTATCGCGAAATGTCAGGGGCATCGTGAGGCATTTCAGGGCTGCGCTCATGTTAAGGCGCAAGGCATCGCCGGGCTGGCGGCTGGACATGGCGCGGCCACGGCAAGTACCGGGATAGACTGTCGGGCCGGGCACACCTTCCTGCGGAGCCGACAGCGCGGCGCGGATGTCGCTGCGTCGGCAGGAGCAGGGATAGACCAGACCCTTTTGGGCGAGGTGATCGAGCACTGCGGCATAGTACGCGAGATGCTCAGACTGGCGCAGAACCGGGGTTTCCCAGGTCAGGCCCAGCCAGCGCAGGTCATCGTATATTTGGGTTTCCCAGTGCGGCCGGGCGCGCCCGCTGTCGGTGTCCTCGATCCTGAGCAGGAAACGCCCACCGGCGGCATCCGCCATGTCATGCGCCAGCAGCGCCGAATAAGCGTGACCCAGATGTAACGGGCCGGTCGGCGAGGGGGCAAAGCGCGTGGTAAATGTCACGTGAAATCAAGTCGGTGCAGCGGCTTGTTCGTCATCAGTCTGGTGCAGCCAGCGCTGCCAGTCAGCTTTCGCGCGGTCGGTATAGGCTTTGTAGCGGTCGCGGCGCCCCCGCCGCCCGCCTTTCAGCCCTTCGACCGGCGGGAACAGGCCGAAATTGACGTTCATCGGCTGGAACGTTTTCGCTTCGGCACCGCCGGTGATGTGGGTAACCAGCGCGCCCGTTGCGGTGGTGGGCGGTGGTGGCGCGATTTGATGCCCGATGAGGTCGGCAGCGGCCATGCGTCCGACAAGAAGCCCCATGGCGGCGCTTTCGACGTACCCCTCAACCCCAGTGATCTGTCCGGCGAAGCGGATGTTGGGACGTGCTTTCAGCCGCATCCGGTCGTCAAGAAGCGTTGGCGAGTTGATGAAGGTGTTGCGATGGATCCCGCCCAAACGCGCAAAGCGGGCGTTTTCCAAGCCGGGAATCATCCGAAACACTTCGGTTTGCGCACCATAGCGCATCTTGGTCTGGAACCCGACCATGTTGTAGAGCGTCCCCAACGCGTTGTCGCGGCGCAGTTGCACGACGGCGTGGGCCTTAATGTCTGGCTGGTGCGGGTTGGTCAGACCGACCGGTTTCATCGGGCCGTGGCGCAGGGTCTCGCGACCGCGTTCGGCCATCACCTCGATCGGCAGGCAGCCGTCGAAATAGCCGGCGGTTTCGCCCTCGTGAAATTCGGTTTTGTCGGCCGCGAGCAAGGCGTCGATGAACGCCTCATAGGTCTCCCGGTCCATCGGGCAATTGAGATAGGCGGTGCGCTCCTCCTCGGTGTCGCCCTTGTCATAGCGCGACTGCATCCATGCTTGCGACATGTCGATGCTCTCGAAGTGGACGATCGGGGCGATGGCATCAAAAAAGGCCAGCGCCTCGGCGCCGGTCTCAGCGCGGATTGCCTGACCCAAGGCGGTCGAGGTCAGCGGACCGGTGGCAAAAACCCAGTTTCCAGAGTCGGGAAGGGTATCAATTTCCTCGTAAGAAATCGAAATATTGGGATGGGCGCGCAACCGTTCGGTCACGGTCGCGGCGAAGGGGTCGCGATCCACTGCCAAGGCGCCGCCCGCGGGCAAGCGGTGGCGGTGCGCGCTGTCGATGATCAGCCCGTCGGCCGCGCGCATCTCCCAGTGAAGCAGGCCGACGGCGTTCTGTTCGTCATCGTCAGAGCGGAACGAGTTAGAGCAGACCATCTCGGCCAGATCGCCGGTCTTGTGAGCGAAGGTGCCGACCTTGGGGCGCATTTCGTGGATTATCACGCGCACGCCCATTTGCGCCGCCTGCCAAGCCGCTTCGGAGCCGGCCATGCCGCCGCCGACAATATGTAGTGTCTCTGTCATGGCCTGCATGTAGGGTAGGCGGCGGCAAGGCGCAACGGCGCACGGGTCATTGTTGCCAATCCGGTTCGCGTTTTTCAATGAAGGCGGCGATGCCTTCCTCGGTGTCGCGATACAGCATGTTTTCAACCATCACCTCGCCCGCAAAGGTGTAAGCCTGTTCAACAGGGAATTGCAGCTGCTGATAGAACGCTTCTTTGCCGATCCTGACGACCGAGCCAAGTTTTTCGGCCACGACTGCAGCAAGGGCGGCGGTGTCCGATGCCAAGTCTTCGGGCGGCACCACGTGGTTAACCAGCCCCAGTTGCTGCGCGCGGGGGGCGTTGATGAACTGCCCGGTGGTCAGCATTTCGAAGGCCTGCTTGCGGGGGATGTTGCGGGACAGTGCCACCATCGGAGTCGAACAGAACAGTCCGATATTCACCCCATTGACCCCGAATCGCGTGCCTTCGGCGGCCACGGCCATGTCGCAGGTGGCGACCAATTGGCACCCGGCGGCGGTCGCGATGCCATGTACCTGTGCGATGACGGGTTGGGGCAGGGATTGGATTGACAACATCAGCGCCGAACAGCGCTGGAACAGATCGGTGAAATAAGCCTTGCCGCCATCTTCGGACTGCCGCGCGGTGGTCATCTGTTTCAAGTCGTGGCCGGCGCAAAATGCCTTGCCGGCCCCTGACAAGATCACCGCGCGGATGGTATTGTCATCCTTAAGCATGGTGAATTGTTCTTGTAGCGCGGCCAGCATCTCGTCGGACAGAGCGTTCAGTCGCTCGGGCGCGTTCATGCGCAGATGTGCCACCCCGCCGCTGTCGTTACGTTCCAGAATTGCCATCTTTTCCTCGTGTGATTTGTCGTGCCAAGCATATGGTAGAGGGGTGAAAAATGATACAGTGGGACGAAGGCCGGCATGGCCTTGATCATGAGCAGCAAAACACTGGCAGTCCTTCTGGACAAAGAGTTTCCCCAGAACAGGTGTGAATTCACCATCCGGGAACTGACCGCTGGCGCGGTGACGATGCGGTTGAGCACAGGTGATCACCACCGGCGCCACAGTGGCCGGTATTCAGGTCGATCGCTGGCGGTGGACGATGTGTTCATCCAATCTAACCGCGTCGATGTCCTATAGCACGAGCGACAGAGACGAATTCCATTCCGCCGAATAAATCGTGGGGTATTTTGATACCTATATTGTAACCGTTTGAATTTATGTGGTTAAATTCATCTCGCGCCGCTTGACTGTGTGTCAGTCACGCCGTAAACCCCGCGTATCAATTCGGGTGGGGCGCGTTGTGTGTCCGCCTTTCACGTCAAACAGGAATGTCCTGCTATGAAAACCTTTTCTGCCACACCAGCAGATATCGACAAGCAATGGATCCTGATCGATGCCGAAGGCGTCGTTCTGGGCCGTCTTGCCTCGATCATCGCCACGCGTCTGCGCGGCAAACATAAACCGTCGTTCACGCCGCATATGGACACGGGTGACAATGTCATTGTCATCAATGCCGACAAAGTGCAGATGACCGGCAAGAAACGCGAAGAGCATTTCTATTGGCATACCGGCCATCCCGGCGGGATCAAATCGCGCACCAAGCAACAAATTCTTGAGGGCGCACATCCCGAGCGTGTCGTGATGCAGGCGGTCAAACGGATGCTGCCTGGCAACCGGCTTGGTCGTCAGGTGCTGACCAACCTGCGCGTCTATGCAGGCACCGATCACCCCCACGAGGCCCAAAGCCCCGAGGTTCTGGATGTTAAGTCCATGAACAAGAAAAATACGCGGAGCGCATAAGAATGGCTGAAGAAATCAAGACACTCGACGGTCTGGAAGCGGCCGTTACGGAAAATGCCGGTGCCCTTCAGGACGCCGCGCCGCAGCGCGAACCCCAGCGCGACGATCTGGGCCGCTCCTATGCGACAGGTAAGCGCAAGGATGCGGTCGCCCGCGTGTGGATCAAGCCCGGTTCGGGCAAGGTCACCGTGAACGGCAAGGAAATGAACGCCTATTTCGCGCGCCCCGTGTTGCAGATGATCCTGCGGCAGCCGTTCCAGGTGGCCGGGGTCGAAGACCAGTTCGATGTGAACGCCACAGTCAAGGGTGGTGGTCTGTCGGGGCAGGCCGGTGCGGTCAAGCACGGTGTGTCAAAAGCGCTGCAACTTTACGATCCTTCTTTGCGCGGTGCGCTCAAGGCGGCCGGTTTCCTGACCCGCGACAGCCGCGTGGTCGAGCGTAAGAAATATGGCCGGGCCAAGGCGCGGAAGAGCTTCCAGTTTTCCAAGCGTTAAGATCGACCGAGAGGTACGAAAGAGGGCCGCGCAATTGCGTGGCCCTTTTGCTTTGTGCACGCCCTTGGCACCGGCGCCGCAACAGATTATCACGGCCTTGTTCTGATCGGAAAATCACTATGCCTATCAAGATTCCAGCTAATCTGCCTGCCTATGACGTGTTGACCCGTGAAGGGATCATGGTCATGTCCGAGGACGACGCCGCGCGTCAGGATATTCGGCCATTGCATATCGGGCTGCTGAACCTGATGCCTAAGAAGATCCAGACCGAAAATCAGTTCGCGCGTCTGATCGGGGCGACGCCCTTGCAGATCGATCTGACCCTGATCCGAATGAGCGATCACGAACCCAAGAATGCCTCCCAGGATCATATGGAAAGCTTCTATCAATCCTTCCGTGATCTGCGCGATCACAGGTTTGACGGGGTGATCATCACCGGCGCGCCGATCGAGCACCTGGCGTTCGATCAGGTGACCTATTGGGACGAATTGCGCGAGGTGTTCGAGTGGACCCAGACCAACGTGCATTCCACATTCGGGGTTTGCTGGGGTGGAATGGCGATGATCAACCATTTTCACGGGGTCGAGAAACATATGCTGGAACGCAAGGCGTTTGGCTGTTTTCCGCATCGGAACCTGTCGCCGGCATCGCCCTATCTGCGGGGCTTTTCCGATATTTGCGTGGTGCCGGTGTCGCGCTGGACCGAAGTGCGGCAAGATGAAATAGACGCCGCACCTGGCCTGACCACCCTCTTGGGTAGTGATGAAGTCGGCCCCTGTCTGGTCGAGGATGAGGCCCATCGCGCGCTCTATATCTTCAACCATTTTGAATATGATAGCGATACGCTGAAACAGGAATATGACCGTGACGTGGCGGCCAACACGCCGATCAACATTCCGATCAATTATTATCCCAATGACGATCCGACGCAAAAGCCACTGAACCGCTGGCGCAGCCACGCGCATCTGCTTTATGGCAATTGGATTAATCAGATATATCAAACCACGCCGTTCGACATCAATCAGATTGGCCGTTAAGATCCTGTCATACCGCCAGGCAAAACCGCATAAGGTTCTACAAAGCCTAGTGGGCGGCAGAGTTGATTGCCATCGGTATTGCCATCGGGCGCGCGGCGAGTGCCTCCGATTTGCGTTATGCGCAACTGCAACCCATATTGTTGATCAGAGCAGCGCAAGAAGGACGTGCAATGGACCTCGCCTTTGATCGTGCAAGCAGCGGTTCGCCCGGATGATGAAGCGAGGCTATCACCATGGCAACTTGCGTCAAGCCTTGGTCGATGCTGCACTGCAGTTGATCCGCGATAAGGGGCCGACCGGGTTTACCTTGTCCGAGGCTGCCAAACAGGCGGGCGTTACCCCGGCTGCAGTATATCGCCATTTCGACGGGCGCGAAGATCTGATTGCCGAGTGCGCAAGGCAGGGGTTTTTGATCTTTTCCGATTTGATGCAATACGCCTATGATAACGGACAGCCCTCGGCGCTGGCTGCCTTCGAGGCGTCGGGGCGGGCCTATCTGGCCTTTGCGCGTAAGCATCCGGGCCATTATATCGCGATGTTCGAAAGCGGTGTTTCGTTAAACCGTACGCCGGAACTCGCCGCCGCTGCAGCAGGCGCGCGCGAGGTCCTTGAACGCGCGGCGGCTGATCTTTCGCGTCATATTCCGCCCGAAAAACGCCCTCCCGCGACCATGTTCAGTGCCCATATCTGGGCGCTCAGTCACGGTGTCGTCGAACTGTTTGCGCGTGGCGCACCCGGTGCGGGGTCGCCGTTCCAGCCCGAGGACTTGTTGGAAAGCGGGATCGGCATCTATCTGCGTGGTTTGGGGCTGATCCCGCCGGATGGTTAAGCGTTGCGCGCGTCGATCGCGTCGGCGATCAGATCTTCGAAGCTCGCTGTGTCGTGTACCGCTGCGACCGCATCGGCGGTCACGGTCACGCCCCAATTGGCCATCGCCTGATAGCGTGGCTGACGATGGGCGAGCGCCTGCGCATAGGTCCAGCGGATAAAGGCGTCAGGGTCAACCTGGTCCTCACGGCACTGGTTGTCTGCCAGATATTGTTCCCATACTTGCGACAGAAACGCCGGTTGATAGGACATCGGCTTGGGCGCTTTGTCAAAACGCCGGATCAGATTTTGCGTATGCGCCGTGTCGCCTTTGATCCAGACGGGCAGGGTGTGGCGGGACAATTCCTTGAGGATCGGATCGTCGGGGTTGTCCGCATTGACCCATTCGCAGATTGAGCCGCCGGTGTCGCAGATGAAATGCGGATAATCATACAGCCGCTGCGCGCGGTCGATGAAATATTCGGTATCCAGCAGCGCGTGGATCTCGGCAGTGCGGAACTGATCCTGACGGCGGCGGTATTCGGCCATCGGCAATCCACCCTTGTCTGGGTCACCGGGCTTTCCCAGATAAGCAGCAACCGGCGTCAGATTGTGAAAGCTGATATTCGAGCCGATATAGATCGAATCCGTGAGCAGCAATTCCCGCAGAAACGGCACCTTCATCGCCTCGGCCTTGGCATTATCGGCGATATATTCGCCCATATACCGGGTGCCAATTCGATAATCGATCGAGTAATGAAACCAGTTGCCGGCATCGCGCAGCATCTGGCTGATGTAAGTTTTGCCAAGCCCGGACATGCCAAAGAACAGCACCCGTTTATGTGCCGCCTCGCGCCAGTCCTGCGCCGTTTCATAAAGCATCCGCCGCCTCCCGTGTTGCGCCGCTTTCCTAGCCAGCGGCGGGGGGGCGGTCAAACCGGAAAAAGCGGTTTGCGACACTGGCTCGGGTCCGGTCAAAATCGATAGCCAAGCTTTATACCAATGCCGACCGCGTCGTTATCATCAAATTGGCCATCGACGACCTGCGTGGTCGCATCGCCGAGCCGCATATAATTCACCCCGGCGGCGAGACTATAGGGGCCGTCCTCATAGCGCGCGCCCAAGGTCACACCATACTGGCCGTTGGTCGGGCCGAGATTGGAAACCTCGTTGCTGTTGCCACCCTTCTCATAGGACAGCGCCAGCGACCCGGACCAGTTTTCAGTGAACCGTCGCCCAACGCCCAAGCTATAGGACCAAGTGTCGTCGCGATAATATAGAAGAGGTTCTACATCGGGATAGTTCTGCGGATCGATGACAAACGCTGAATAGTCGACCCAGCGGATGCCGCCGAACAGCAGCGTATCTTGCGCAATGCCGGTTTGCAGATCGAGATTGACCGATTGCGGTGTGGTTACGGCTGTCGTGCTGGGCGGGACATCGACACCATTGAAGCTTTCGCTGGTGGGAAGCTTGGTTTTAATTTCAGAATTATAGGTCAGCGCCATTCGCAGCGCGATTTCGGGAATTTCATATGATACGCCCAGCACATAGCCGAGCCCTTCATCCGACGCGCCGTTAACGCGATAGACGAGACGATCCGGGAAGGGCGGCGATGGAAATATGATATCGGCAGTGGCGCTCAACCGCTGAATGCGCACCCCGCCATGTACGCCAAAGCCGTTGTCGAAACGATAATTCCCGAGGATGGTAAATGCATCGGTGCGCAATTCGGCTGTGGTGCCGTCAATCGGATAGCCGGTGCCACGCGGATAGTTTACATTCGCGCCAAAGGGGCGATCGTAGATAAAGCCAAGACTGAACGCATCGGTCATCTGCTGTTTATAGGCGATGCCGACGGGCCAATAGCTGCCAACCACATTCCCGGAATCGGCGCCCCCGGCCTTGCCCGTCACGGACGGCTTGACATGGCCGAAACTGACCTCCGCATAGCCACCCGGCTCGAACAGTGGCAAGATGGACTGGCCGGACCGTTCGACTTTATCGGCGTATGCGGCGCCCGTTCCAGCAACCATGACGCAGAGCGCGGCAACCTGATATTTCATCCGGTATTCCTTGTGGCTTTTGCACGACCATCAACCTTGGGCTTAACAGTAATTCACATTCGGTCAATGTTTATCGAATGTTACGTAACCTGCGAGTCTCGGCCCAGATGTTCAAATAGTTGCCGCCAAAAATCACCACTGCGCCGA
The DNA here is from genome assembly GCF_016307205.1 of Pontibaca salina. Taxonomy (GTDB): domain Bacteria; phylum Pseudomonadota; class Alphaproteobacteria; order Rhodobacterales; family Rhodobacteraceae; genus Pontibaca; species Pontibaca salina. The sequence goes on from NZ_JAEIJD010000002.1 coordinate 235,922, forward strand.
TCAGGATCCAGATTTCCAGCGGTTCATCGTAAATCAACATGCCGACGATAGCGATCGTAGGCAGGCGCGCAAAGTCGAAGGGCATGACAATGGTGGCTGGCGCGATGGCAAGCGCATTGGTTACGCAGAAATGCGCCAGCAGCCCGGCGCACCCGATCATGATCAACCACGGCGCGGTCCGCGCATCGGGTAGGGCAATATTGCCGTCAACCCCGGCGGTCAGCAGGCCCATGATCAATTGGGTCAGGGTCAGCCAGAACATGATGCACAGGACGGAATCAGTATGTGTCAGGCGTTTGGTCGCCAGGTTCGTTAGTGCAAAAAAGATTGCTGCGGTTGCCGCTGCAGCCATTCCAAGGTTCAGTGGCTCGGCCCCCGGTCGCGTGACGATCAGGATACCGATGAAGCCGATCAACGCCGCCAGTGCCCGCATCGGGGTCAGCCGTTCGGCCAGAATCAGGGGCGACAGCGCGATCACCCAGAGTGGCGAGGTGAACTCCAACGCAAAGACATTCGCCAGCGGGATAGTGGCGATGGCAAAAAACCACAGGTTCTGCCCGGTGAAATGGGCAAGGTTGCGCAGAATATGTCCGCGTAAACGATGGGTCGCGACATGACGCCACTTGCCGGTCACGCTCAGCACCGCGAGGACGATGAGAAACCCGACGAGGCTGCGATAGGTCATAATCTCGAAGGTATCGAGAGCATCGCTGACCTCGCGCCCGGCAACCGCCATGGACGAGAACGAGGCAACCGCGCCCCCCATCCAGAGGGCGGCTTTCAGGGTCGGATTCATATCAAAGCGCTTTTTGGGACGAACCGCCCGGTTCAGGCGCGAAAAGGGACCGCTATGCGGTCATTCCCATTCGATCGTGCCCGGCGGTTTCGAGGTGATGTCATAGGTCACGCGGTTGATGCCTTTGACCTCATTGATGATGCGGGTTGCGGTTTCGCCTAGGAATTCGTGGCTGAACGGATAGTAATCCGCTGTCATGCCATCGACCGAGGTCACTGCGCGCAGGGCGCAAGCAAAATCGTAGGTACGCCCATCGCCCATCACGCCCACCGTGCGCACCGGCAAAATGGCAACGAACGCCTGCCAGATCTCGTCATAAAGCCCGTGCTTGCGGATTTGGTCGATATAGACCGCATCGGCCTTGCGCAGGATGTCGAGTTTCTCGCGGGTGATCTCGCCGGGACAGCGGATCGCCAGACCGGGGCCGGGGAAGGGGTGGCGGCCGATAAAGCTGGCGGGCAGGCCCAGTTCATGGCCCAGTGCACGCACCTCGTCTTTGAACAGTTCGCGCAGCGGCTCGACCAGTTTCAGGCCCATCTTCTCGGGCAGGCCCCCGACATTGTGGTGGCTCTTGATCGTGACCGAGGGGCCGCCGCTGAACGAAACCGATTCGATCACGTCGGGGTACAGCGTGCCTTGGGCAAGAAATTTCGCGCCACCGACTGCGGCGGCGTGTTTCTGGAACACGTCGATGAACAGCCGACCGATGGTCTTGCGCTTGGTTTCCGGGTCGCTGACGCCTTCCAACTCGCCCAGGAACAGTTCCTGTTCGTCGGCGTGGATCAGCGGCATGTTGTAATGGTCGCGGAACATGGTCACGACCTCGTCGGCCTCGCCTTCGCGCAGCAGACCGTGATCGACAAAGACACAGGTCAGCTGATCGCCGATCGCCTCATGAATCAGTACCGCGGCGACCGAGGAATCTACGCCGCCAGACAGGCCGCAGATCACTTTTGCGTCGCCCACCTGTTCGCGGATCAGGCGGATCGCCTCGTCGCGATAGGCGGCCATGGTCCAGTCGCCGGTAAACCCCGCATCGCGGATGAAGTTTTCCAGCAAGGTGCGCCCATTCGGGGTGTGATGCACCTCGGGATGGAACTGCACCGCATAAAAGCGCCGCTCGAGATCGGCGGTGACGGCAAAAGGCGCACCGGGCGAGGTGGCATAGGCCGCAAATCCGGGGGCTAGGGCACTGACGTGATCGCCGTGGCTCATCCAGACCTGCTCGCGCCCCGAACCGTCAAGGAACCAGCCGGTCAGCAGGTCAATGCGCTGATCCGTAGGGGTGACATGGGCGCGCCCGAACTCGGCGCTGCCGCCGTGCCGCTCGACCTGGCCGCCCAGCATCTGCATCATGACCTGTTGCCCGTAACAGATGCCCAGCACCGGCATGCCCAGTTCGAAAACTTCCTTCGGCGGGCGCGGACTGTTTGCGTCGGTGACGGAGGCGGGCCCGCCCGATAGGATCACGGCCATTGGCGCGAACTCGGACAGGAATTGCGGTGTGACCTTCTGATAGGGATGGATTTCGCAATAAACGTTCAGTTCGCGCAGGCGACGCGCGATAAGCTGCGTCACTTGGCTGCCGAAATCCATGATAAGAAGGCGCTGGTGGTCTGTGTCATGCTGCATGAGCAAGCGGTTACCCCGCCGCTTGGATCACTTCAAGATACAATATCGAACTTGGCAGGGGGATAACCCCCGACTCATGTCGTTTTCACGTCACATGCGCCGCAATCCTGCCGGGGTTCGCTGGGCGGGTGCGGTACATCGGGTTAGGATGCAGTGAACTCTGTGAGGGCAAGATATGGTCGAGGCAAAACGCAGAACGCGAGGCGGAGGTGGCGCGGCACGACGGGCGGCACGTTCGGCGGTCAGTTTCGAGACCGCGCGCTATATCGAACGCAATATTCCGAATTACGATATCCTGACGGATGAGGCGCTGGAAATCATCGAGACCAATGCCGAAACTGTCTTGGCCGAGATCGGGGTGAACTTTGCCAACAATCCGCCCGCGCTGGACCTCTGGCGCGCGGCCGGTGCCGAGATCGAGGGCGAGCGGGTGCGCATCCCGCGCGGGCTGGCGCGCAAGCTGTGCGAAACCGCGCCGGCCAGTTTTACCCAGCATGCCCGCAATCCCGAACGCAATGTGGTGATCGGGGGAAAATCTCTGGTTTTGGCGCCGGTTTATGGGCCGCCCTTCGTACGCGACGCCGAAAGTGGGCGGCGCTATGCCACAATCGAGGATTTCCGCAACTTCGTCAGACTGGGCTATATGTCGAAATGGTTGCACCATTCCGGCGGCACGATTTGCGAACCCACCGACATTCCGGTGAACAAGCGCCATCTCGACATGTTGCATGCGCATATGACGCTCAGCGACAAGCCGTTCATGGGCTCGGTGACCGAGCCCAGCCGCGCTCAGGATGCGGTAGATATGTGCGAAATCCTGTTCGGGCGCGACTTCGTGCAAGAAAACACGGTGATGACATCACTGATCAATATCAACTCGCCGATGACCTTCGACGATGTGATGATGGGCGCGTTGGAGGTTTACGCCAGAAACAATCAGGCCTGCGTGATCTCGCCCTTTGTCGTTGGCGGGGCGATGGCTCCGGTATCGGTAATGGGGACGCTGACGCAGGTATTGGCCGAGGTTCAGGCCGGTATCGCCTATAGCCAACTGGTGCGCCCCGGCGCGCCGGTGGTCTTTGGTGCTTTTGTCACCTCGATTGACATGAATTCGGGCGCGCCCACCTTCGGCACGGCGGAAGCGTCGCAGATTCTGTATGGGGCAGGGCAACTGGCTCGCCGGATGAACCTGCCGTTCCGCTCGGGCGGGGCGCTGTGCGGATCGAAATTGCCCGATGCTCAAGCCGCTTACGAAAGCGGGAACACGCTGAATGCGGCGCTGCTTGGGGGGGTGAACTTCATGTTGCACGCCTGCGGCTGGCTGGAAGGCGGGCTGGTCGCCAGCTTTGAGAAATTCGTGATGGATGCGGATCAACTGGGCGTGCTGCACAAACTGGCTGCAGGTGTCGCGGTAGACGCGAATGCTCAGGCGATGGATGCTATCTCCGAGGTCGGCCCCGGCGGGCATTATCTGGGCTGCGCGCACACGCAGGCCAATTTCAAAGAGGCCTTCTGGCGCTCGGATCTGTTCGATTACAAGCCGTTTGAAACCTGGGACGAAGAAGGCGCGCGTGATACCCAGACGCTTGCCACAAATCGCGTGGCCGCGTTGCTGGACAGTTATCGCCAACCGGCGCTTGATCCGGATGTTGCTGCTGCGCTGGATGCGTTTGTGGCGGAGCGGAAGGCGTCAATGCCCGACGCCTTCGTTTGAGCGGAAAACTCGGTGATTTTTTCGCCGGTGGGCTGATCAATTGGGGCGGGCGCGCAATAATTGCGCCTCGCCCATAATCGCGATCAGGATGTCCAGATGCCGGGTGAGGGAATAGCCCGTGTCCCTGGTGCACCGCATTTCCTCAAACGTGGTTTCCATTTCGATCAGGTGCAGTAATGCCGCGCCCGGTTGCGGTAGCGCACTATAGCCCAACAACCGTTGCAGGTGGCGCCCGCGTGAGTAGTCGCGCGCCCCAATTCGTGCGGTGCGGATTAAAAGGCGGGGGCGGCGGAGCGTGTTCAGCAGGCTCAAGACGTCTTGCATCGGGGATCCTTTCGCTAGGCTTCCGGATTTCATCTCAAGAGTGTCGCACAACCCTAGCGGGTGTTGCCGGAGGTGCCGATGCAGCGCGCGATGGTTTTACAAGTGCTTATGTATTGGGAACAATGCTGGGCGCCCGGCAAATTCTTTTGGAGGCGCAGCCAGGTCGCCTAATGGCTGTGCTGGAGCCGGGTTGACAGGTCAGGCCTTTACCCAAGGGAACTCTGAACATGATTGGATCACCGGAAACAACTCTGCCCCGATGGGTCCCGGATGGCGCACGCCGTTATCTAGCCCATACCGAAGCTGGGGTTACAATCCGCGATCTTGCCCGCGCGGCAGGGTGCCATGCATCGACCGTAATGCGCCAGATAAGACGTCAGGAACTTCGGCGCGATGATCCGCTGGTGGATGGTGCCTTTTCTACTTTGGCGCGGACCCATTTCAAGAAGGACCGCATCGTTCAATATCCTGACGATACTATACAGAGCTTAACCGACGCTGAACGGATACACCGCGAAGCCCGACGCGTCTTGCGTCGCCTTTGCGAGACGGGCGCCGTTCTGGCCGTAGCAAAGGATATGGAAAAGGCCGTGGTCGTCCGTGAGACAAAGGGCGGGGACAGCACTCGAACCGCCGTTGTGGATGTCGCCGTGGCACAAGTTATGGCTTTGAACGATTGGATTTGCTGTACAAATTCGGGGCGTGTCAGTCGCTACCATATCACCGCCGGAGGACGCGTTATGCTCAGCCGTCTGCTGGCCCACCATGAAAACCGCATGCGGCTGCAGCGGGAACACGGAACTGCCGGAGCGCAAAAGGCCCAGCTTGCGTCCTCGGATCATTGGGGTGAACGCGATGTCGATGATCCTGAAACCGGGAAACGTCGTCGGCTGCGCTATAACATGGCGGAAAGCCCGCTTACCGCACTGGCCCGGCGCAAGGATCGCGATGGGCAGCCTTTTCTAAACGATGCTATGGTGCGTGCGGGCGAACGTCTGCGCGAGGATTTCGAACTGGCGCAAATGGGGCCGCGTGTGACCCAAAATTGGGAGCGTTTTTTGACCGGTGGCGGTCGCGGCAGTTTCGCACCCGATAGCGGCATCGGTGTAGGCCCGTCAGCGGCGCGGGCGCGTGTGGCCATGGCATTGACATTTCTGGGACCGGGCCTGAGCGATGTTGCGTTGCGCTGTTGTTGCTATCTCGATGGGCTTGAAAACGCAGAAAAGCGCATGGGCTGGTCGGCGCGGTCCGGCAAGATCGTTTTGCGTATCGCGCTGCAACGCCTTGCAGACCACTATGGCGGCCAATGTGAACGCAGCCGGATGATTAGTTGACGGTGCTATAAATCATGTCCGGCAATGAACAACGAATGGGTACCGAGAAGCGGCTTTGCGACCATCGCAACGCAAAACGGGCCCGCTAATGGCCGGCCCGTTCCGTAAATTTATTATAGCATTTCCACTCTCACCTGTATCATGCCATGGCACAGGTAACAGCAGGTTCTCTCCAGAAGTGGGTCAGGCGGCTTTGTCCTGCGCCTCTTTGGTCAGATATTCTTTCACATTCTCGGGCGAAGATTCACCATAGGGGTCTTCGCCGTGATTGTCGCTCATACCGGGCTCTTCGAACCAGGCTTCGATGACACCGTCTTTGATGATTGCCGCATAGCGCCAGCTGCGCATACCAAAGCCGAGATTGTCCTTCGCGACCAGCATGCCCATCTTGCGGGTGAATTCACCGGATCCATCGGGAATGACTTTGACGTTTTTCAGGTCCTGGGCCTCGGCCCATTTGTTCATGACAAAGCTGTCATTGACCGACATGCAATAGATCTCGTCGATGCCCTGTGCTTTGAAGTCTTCGAAGCCTTCTTCAAATCCCGGCAGCTGATAGGTCGAGCAGGTCGGGGTGAACGCGCCCGGCAAGGAGAAAAGAATCACGCGCTTGCCCGCAAAGTAATCGGCTGTGGTCTTGTCTTCCCAACGAAACGGGTTCGATCCGCCGACCGATTCGTCCCGCACACGGGTGCGAAAAGTGACTTCCGGCAGCTTAACTCCAGCTTTCATCTTGATCTCCTTGGTCTGCTGACTGAATAACTCGGGCATTACTTAGAATGGTTCCAAATCGAATTCAACCGATGAAATGCCGCAGATGCATGGTAAGCGCCGGACGCCGAGACGGGTTGCTGGCGCAATGTTGAAAATCCCGCTATATATCATAAAGGCAGACCATCAACCGCAAAGGCCAGACCACGTGCGAGACCTGAAAATTCCCGAGCAGCGCCACCCGGAAAAGGCCCACCGCCCCGATAACACGCAACCCAAAAAACCAAACTGGATTCGCGTCCGCGCACCGGGCGGACAGGGCTATGCCAACACAAGGCGCATCATGCGCGACAACAATCTGGTCACGGTTTGCGAAGAGGCCGGCTGCCCCAATGTCGGCGAATGCTGGAGTGCGGGCCACGCCACCATGATGATCATGGGCGAAATCTGCACACGGGGCTGTACCTTCTGCAACATCGCCACCGGTCGCCCCGACGCACTCGACCCCTTCGAACCGGGCCGGGTGGCCGATGCGGTGCAAAAGCTGGGGCTAAATCACGTTGTCATTACCTCGGTAGATCGTGACGATCTGGCCGATGGCGGGGCCGAACATTTCGCCCAGACGATCCGTGCGATCCGACATCGCAGCCCCGCCACAACGATCGAGATCCTGACCCCAGACTTTTTGAATTGCCCCGATTCGGCGCTGGAAACCGTGGTTGCCGCGAAACCGGATGTGTTCAACCACAATTTGGAAACCGTGCCCGGTCTCTATCCGTCGGTGCGCCCCGGTGCCCGCTATTTCCACAGCTTGCGCCTATTGCAACGGGTCAAAGAACTTGATCCCTCCATGTTTACCAAATCCGGCATCATGGTGGGCCTCGGCGAAGACGGGCAGGGGGTGCGACAGGTCATGGACGACATGCGCGCCGCCGACATCGACTTTCTGACGATCGGACAATATTTGCAGCCGACGCCGAAACACCACAGGATCGATCGCTTCGTTACGCCCGAGGAATTCGCGGCCTTTGAAAAAGCGGCCCGAGGCAAGGGTTTTCTAATGGTCTCCGCAACCCCGCTCACTCGGTCGTCCTATCACGCCGGTGCCGACTTTGCGCGCCTGCGCGCCGCGCGACAGGAGCTTTTGGGCATCGCCTGACGCCTTCTTCTTGCGAAAAAATATCCCGGGGGCGTCCGCAGGACGGGGGCAGCGCCCCCATCCGCCCTATCTATTTTCCGGCAACGCCTTGAGATAAGCGGCAATTGCGCTGCGGTCGTCTTTGCTCAGGTGGCCCATATTGGCAATTACCGACACCATCTGCCCGCCGGCGCTGTCATAATCCGGCGTCAGTCCGGTCTCCAGGTAATAGACGATATCCGTGGCGCTCCAGTCCATCTTTGCGGGGGATATGCCGGGGATACGGCCTTTGCCCGACGGGTTCGGGGCGCCCTGCATCCACTGGCTGCGATCTAGGCCGCCCGTCCAATCACGGGGCGTGTGACATTCGCCGCAATGCCCCACTGCTTCAACCAGATAGCGGCCGCGCTCCAGTGCCGGAATGCCGGCCTCTTTCAGAACCCAACCCGATGACATGTTCAGGTGTTTCCACAGCCCGATGCCGCGCCGGATGGTGAACGGGAAACCGAGCTCATGCGGCTTATCCGCCATGTCCGAAGGCGGAAGCGTATCCAAAAATGCCTTCAGATCGGCAATGTCCTGCGGCGTCATATGTTGGTAGCTGCCATAGGGAAAAGCGGGGTAATAATGCGTCCCATCGGGCGAGGTACCATAGAGCAGCGCGTTGCCGAGATCCTGCACAGTCCAGCCTGCCAGCCCCTGTTCCGAGGGCGAAATATTGGGCGCGATGAAGGTGCCAAAGGGGCTGATCATGCGATAACCGCCTGCCAGCACCAGGCGGGCCTCGTCCTTGGCTTTGGGTGCCGCATGGCAGGAGGCGCAGCCTCCGGCCCAAAATATTGTTTCGCCACGTCCGGCATCGCCGCTCACACCGGCAAACAAATCAGCATCGGCATGTTGTGGGCGGGTCAGAAACCAGAACAGGACCCCGCCAAATAGGGTCAGGATGATAAGATAGCGCAGGAATGTCACGATAATCTCCGGTCGGCCGGACGGTTTGACCCGTCCGGCCAATTTCACTCAAACGGTCTCACTCATCTTTGACGCGGTAATCCTCGTGGCAACCACCGCAGGCCTTGGCCAGCGGTCCCATCGCCCCTTGCAGGGGCTCCAAACCGTTGCCGGCAACTCCGGCCATGGCTGCGGTGGTTTCGGCCATGGTCTGCGCACGGTCGCCGAATTCGCTGTCATCGGCCCACAGGGCCGCCAGCGCTTCGGTGTGGTCCTTGCCCAGAACCTCCATATCGGAGCCCTCGGGCCAATAGCGCGTTTCGTCCATACGGGCGAGAGCGGCAAGGTTTTCTGCGGCTGCAACAGCGGCCTCGGCGTCATAATCGATCTCGCCTTTGGCCATGGCACCCAGCAGACCGAGATTGAAGGCATTCAGTTTCATATGCGCCTGACGGGCCTTGACCGCCGCAGCAATGGCTGGGTCAATATCGTCTTGGCTGATGGCAGTGGTGGCGACGATGCCGGCGACAAGCAGGCCGCCAATGACGGGAAACGTAAATTTCATGTAACCTTCTCCTTGAAAACGCTCTGACCCGCCTTGTCTATAACAGCGCATTGTAAAAACAAAACCAGCATTGTCAGGCCGGCGTAATGTGCCATTTAGCGCCGCATTTTCTGCGTCGTCGCCCAGTCGGGCCACAGGCCCAGCCACTCAACGCCGAAAATTGCCAGAAAGAGGGCGATGATCGCCAGGACCAGAATCACCCGATTCTCGGAGGGGGGATGTCGCGCCCATTGCGACATGCGCACAAGCCAGCGCATTAAGCGGTGAACCTCACCTTGCCAATGAACGGCAGGTTGCGGTTGCGTTGGGCAAAGTCGATGCCATAGCCGACGACGAATTCATCAGGAATTTCAAAGCCGATCCAGTCGGCGCGCAGATCGACCTCGCGGCGGCTGGGTTTGTCCAGCAGGGCAATGGATTTCAGGCGCGCGGGTTTGCGCGACCGCAGCAGGGCCAGCACATGTGTCAATGTGTGGCCGGTATCGACGATATCCTCGACCAAAAGCACGTCGCGCCCACCAATGGCGTTGCGCAGATCCTTGAGGATCCGTACCTCGCGGCTGCTTTGCTGGGCATCGCCATACGAGGACGCTTCAAGGAAATCGACCTCGATGGGCAGATCCAGTTCCCGCACGAGATCGGCGATGAACACGAAACTGCCGCGCAGCAAGCCGACCACGATCAGCTTGTCGGTACCGTCGAATTCATCGTGAATTTCACGGCTCAGTGCCTCGATCCGGGCCGCGATGGCCTTGGCCGAGATCATTTCGTCTATGACATAAGGACGCTGTGTCACGGCTTTCCCCTTGATCTTTCGGCGCAAGGATATGACATGGCGTGCCAAAATCAGCAAGCAAAGGCAGGGGATGCCCAAACATTCTGAAACCCGAGAACTCCCTTACACTGCCCAACAGATGTACGATCTGGTGGCGGATGTCGCGCGCTATCCCGAGTTTCTGCCGTGGTGTGCGGCTGCGCGTATCCGGCAGGTACAAGACCAAGGCGCGGCGCGGGTGATGGATGCCGACCTTGTCATCAGCTTCAAGGTATTCCGTGAAAGGTTCGGCAGCCGGGTCACGCTTTGGCAGGACGATATGAAAATCGATACCGAATATTTGGACGGGCCGTTCAAATATCTCAAATCCAACTGGGCGTTCGCGGACCGTCCCGACGGGGGCTGCGCTGTCTCATTCCACGTGGATTTCGAGTTTCGCAACGCCTTGCTGCAACGTATCATCGGTGTGGTTTTCAACGAAGCCATGCATCGGATCGTGCTGGCGTTTGAGCAGCGGGCCAAGGCGCTTTACGGTTAGCGGCACCGCCTTTACAAGGCTTGCTATACGGTCGGCAGATGTTACCATAACCGTATGATTACCGTGATTTACAGCGGCGAGATGTCGGATCTGCGCAAAGCTGTTTTCCAGCGGGCCGCTTCCCGGTGGGACACGATTTTGGACACCTCTTTTGATCCGGTGACCCTTGACGGAGTTGAAATCGATGGTGTGGTGATCAGGGCATCAATCGATCCGATCGACGGTGAAGCTGGGGTTTTGGGTCAGGCGGGGCCGACGGTTCTCGCACCGCAAAGCGGGCGGCCCCTCGCGGGAGTCATGCAGTTCGATCTGGCCGATGTGCTGCGGCTTGAACAGCAAAACAGCTTTGAGGATGTCGTGCTTCATGAAATGGGGCATGTGCTCGGCTTTGGCACTTTATGGACGCGATTCGGTCTTGTCAGCGGTAGTGGCACGGTCAACCCGCGCTTTACCGGAAATGCGGCGACGAGTGAATATGGGATTCTGACAAGCGACCCACACGATGGCGTGCCGATCGCCAATACCGGCGGCGCCGGTACCCGCGAAGGGCATTGGCGCGAGTTGATCTTTGGCGATGAGTTGCTGACCGGGTTCCTGTCGGGCTCAAGCCGTCCGATCAGCCGTATGTCGGTCGCATCCTTTGCCGATATGGGATACCGTGTCGATCTGGCCGCCGCCGATCCCTTTGATTTGCCTAGCTTTCGTGATCTTGCCCAGATGGGTCTTATGGAAGCCGTACGCGCGTGCGATCTGTGCCGAATGGCGCGTCCCGAGCCGGTGGTTCTTGGCGCGCAGGGCTGACGCAATCAAGCTGACAATGCCGTCTCTTGTTCGGGCCATTGATGCTGCGGGTCGGTCTGGTTGTAATATTGCTTTGCCGAATTGCCCGCCGATTTGTCAGAAAGTTTACAGAAAATCGCGTCGCCAAGACAATTTACATGGCGATCTCTCCTGTGTCGCCTACACTCTATATTAGAGAAGGGTGCCGCTTTTCTCGCCCCCCGGGATGGGAAGACGCGGATCTGTGTTGAGTAATGGGGGCTGATATGACCATCGACACCAACACGAAACGACCAATTCCAGCAGGGTTTGAACATGCGCACGCCACGCCGCACTCCTATGCGGCGATGTATGCCGAGTCGATCAGCGATCCGGAAGGGTTCTGGGGTCGCGAGGGCAAACGTCTTGACTGGATCAAGCCTTACAGCAAGGTCAAGAACACCAATTTCGAATTTGGCGAGGTCAGCATAAAATGGTTCGAGGATGGCGTTTTGAACGCCTGCGTGAATTGCGTCGACCGCCATCTGCCGACCCGAGGCAGCCAGACCGCAATCATTTTTGAGCCAGACAATCCCGATAGCCCGGCACGCCATATCACCTATGCCGAGCTTTCCGAGAAGGTAAACCGGATGGCCAACGTGCTGCTAAGTCAGGGCGTGGTCGAAGGCGATCGGGTGGTACTTTACCTGCCGATGATCCCCGAGGCCGCCTATGCCATGCTGGCCTGCGCGCGGATCGGTGCAATTCATTCCATTGTGTTCGCTGGTTTTTCGTCTGATGCGCTGGCCAACCGGATCAATGATTCCGAGGCCAAGGTGCTGATCACCGCCGATACCGCGCCGCGAGGCGGGCGCGTGACGGCCTTGAAGTCCAATGCGGATGCGGCGCTGCTGAACTGTTCCGAAAAAACCCGCTGTCTGGTGGTCAAACATACCGGCGATCAGACCACATGGGTTCAGGGCCGGGATGTTGATCTGCTGGCACAGATGGAACAAGCCAGCCCCGATTGCCCGCCCCGCGCGATGAATGCCGAAGACCCGCTTTTTATTCTGTACACCTCTGGGTCGACCGGGCGGCCGAAAGGCGTGGTGCACAGCATCGGTGGTTATCTGGCCTTTGCGGCGATGACGCACGAGTACACGTTCGACTATCACGATGGTGATGTTTTCTGGTGTACGGCAGATGTCGGCTGGGTGACGGGCCATAGTTATATCGTCTATGGTCCGCTGGCCAATGGCGCCACGACACTCATGTTCGAGGGCGTGCCGACCTTTCCCGACGCAGGCCGGTTCTGGCAGGTTTGCGAGAAACACAAGGTTAACCAGTTCTATACAGCACCCACTGCCATTCGGGCCTTGATGGCGCAGGAGGACGAATTCGTAACCCGGCATGACCTGTCATCGCTGCGGGTGCTGGGCACCGTCGGAGAACCGATCAACCCCGAGGCCTGGGCTTGGTACAACGATGTTGTTGGCAACGGCAAATGTCCCATTGTCGATACCTGGTGGCAGACCGAGACAGGCGGGCATCTGCTAACGCCGCTGCCCGGAGCGACCGAAACCAAACCCGGTTCGGCGACAGTGCCGTTCTTCGGTATCAAGCCGGTCATTCTGGAACCCGAAAGCGGCAAGCTGCTTGAAGACAATCCGGCGGAAGGCGTGCTGTGCTTTGCCGATAGCTGGCCGGGGCAGATGCGCACGATCTGGGGCGATCACCAGCGGTTCATGGAAACCTATTTCCAGCAATATCCCGGCTATTACTTCACCGGAGATGGCGCTTTGCGGGATGAAGACGGTTACTACTGGATTACCGGGCGGGTTGACGATGTGATCAACGTTTCGGGCCACCGTATGGGCACGTCCGAGGTTGAATCTGCCCTCGTCGCTCATGCCCAAGTCGCTGAGGCCGCGGTGGTTGGTTATCCGCACGAGATCAAGGGGCAGGGCATTTATGCCTATGTCACCCTCATGCATGATGTCGAGCCAAGCGACGGTCTGCGCAAGGATCTGGAAACATGGGTGCGTACGCAGATTGGACCGATTGCCCGGCCCGATGTGATCCAGTGGGCTCCGGGCCTGCCCAAAACCCGGTCGGGCAAGATTATGCGCCGTATTCTGCGCAAAATCGCCGAGAATGACTGTAAATCACTGGGCGATATCACGACATTAGCCGACCCTGAGGTCGTGGATGATCTGATCGCGAATCGCATGAACCGGGGCTGAGCGGGGAGTGTATGCTGTAACCAGAACGTCAGCCGTGCAGCCGCTGGGCAGGAGGGATGCTTATGGCGCTTACGCAACGATGAAACCTTATTAAGGAAGGACAAGTAAATGAGTTACGATAAATCTTCCAACGCATACTGGCGGGCCAATATCCGGATCATCACGATCTGTATGGTGATCTGGGCTTTGGTTTCTTTCGGCGGTGGGATTCTTCTGCGGCCCTTGCTGACAGGTATCAAAGTCGGCGGCAGCGATCTGGGCTTCTGGTTCGCACAGCAGGGATCGATCCTCACCTTTATCGTGCTGATCTTCGGGTATGTATTCCGGATGAACCGGCTGGATCGCGAATACGGCGTCGAAGAGTGAGACCATAGACATGACTCAATTTACCTTGAATCTGATTTTCATCGGCGGTTCGTTTGCCATCTATATCGGCATCGCCATTTGGGCACGGGCGGGGTCCACCGCCGAATTCTATGCCGCCAATCGGGGCGTGCACCCGGTCATGAACGGCATGGCAACCGCAGCCGACTGGATGTCGGCAGCTTCGTTCATTTCGATGGCGGGTCTGATCGCGTTCACCGGTTACGACAACTCGACCTATTTGATGGGTTGGACCGGGGGCTATGTGCTGTTGGCACTGCTGCTGGCTCCTTATCTGCGCAAATTCGGCAAGTTTACCGTGCCGCAATTCATCGGTGACCGATTCTATTCCCAGACCGCGCGGATTATCGGTGTAATCTGCCTGCTGATCATCTCGCTTACCTATGTGATCGGGCAGATGACTGGCGTTGGCGTGACCTTCTCGCGCTATCTTGAGGTCAGCAACGCCACCGGGTTGTGGATCGGTGCGGCAATCGTCTTTGCCTATTCGGTCATGGGCGGCATGAAAGGTGTGACTTATACGCAGGTCGCGCAATATGTCGTGTTGATCATCGCCTATACGATCCCGGCGGTCTTTATCTCCTTGGCGCTGACGGGCAACTTTCTGCCGCAACTGGGGCTGTTTGGCACCCATGAAGCATCGAACACGCTGTTCCTGACCAAACTTGATCAGGTGGTGACCGATCTGGGCTTCAAGGAATACACCGCCCATAACGGATCGACCCTGAACATGGTCTTGTTCACGCTGGCGCTGATGATCGGGACGGCGGGCCTGCCGCATGTCATCATCCGGTTTTTTACCGTACCCAAAGTATCGGACGCACGGTCGTCCGCAGGGTGGGCGCTGGTGTTCATCGCGCTGCTTTACACGGTCGCCCCGGCGGTCGGGTCGATGGCACGTCTGAACCTGACCACCACCATGTGGCCGGGGGCCGATACTGGCGAGACGTTCAGCGAACCGGCGGTCAGTCTGGCAGATATCGAGACCGCACCGAATCTGGAATGGATGCGGACATGGAACACCACTGGCCTGCTAAATTGGGAGGATAAGAACGGCGACGGGTTGATCCAGTATTACAACGATACCGGTCCCGCCGATTCTCCGGCCATGGTTGCGGCTGCCGAAAACGGCTGGCAGGGCAATGAATTGACCGAGGTCAATCGGGACATCATGGTTCTGGCCAACCCCGAGATCGCGAACCTGCCCGGCTGGGTTATCGGCATCACGGCGGCGGGTGGCCTTGCTGCGGCGCTGTCCACTGCTGCGGGTTTGCTGCTGGCGATTTCCAGTGCCGTCAGCCACGATCTGATCAAGGGCGCAATCAGCCCCGGTATTTCCGAACGTGGCGAATTGCTGGCGGCACGAATATCGATGGCGGTTTCGATCTTGGTCGCAACGCTCCTTGGGCTTAATCCCCCGGGCTTTGCGGCGCAGACGGTGGCGCTGGCCTTCGGTCTGGCGGCAAGCTCGATCTTCCCTGTGCTGATGATGGGCATCTTCTCAAAGCGCATGAACAAACAGGGTGCCATCGCGGGTATGCTTGCCGGGATCATTTCGACGCTGGTCTATATCTTCACCTATAAGGGCTGGTTCTTCATCGAAGGCACCAACCAGCTGCCCGATAACCTGGACAACTGGGTATTTGGCATCGCGCCGGCGTCGTTCGGTGTGATCGGTGCGATCATCAACTTCGCCGTGGCATTTATGGTGTCGCGCGTGACCCAGGAACCGCCGGAAGAGGTGCAAGTGCTGGTCGAGTCGATCCGCGTTCCCCGCGGTGCCGGTGCAGCGGTGCAGCACTGATCCGATGATTACCGGCCGCGCCCGAACCCCGGGCGCGGCCTTTTTAACCGGGATGGAGTGATATGGAACAGACCAGCCAGTTTCTGGCTTCAATTCATCCTTACAATACCCTTAGCCAAGGCGAATTGGCGCAAGTCGCCGGTGCCTTCGCCCGCCGGGAGTGGCAGACAGGCGAAACGATCTATCGCTATGGGGCGCCACTGGACGGTATCTACCTGATCGAAAGCGGCACGGTTGTGATTACCGACCAAAACGAGGCGCAGGTTTCTGTGCTGGGGCGCACCAACAGCTTTGGCGAGCGGGGGCTGCTACGCGATGGACATGCCGCCACCACCGCGCGGATGGCCGAAGCAGGCTGTCTGTTGCTGTTGCCCAGCCAAGAGTTGAATCGGCTGATCCGAAAATCACGCAGTTTCGCACGTTTTTTCACGCGTGGCCCCAGCAGTGATGGTGCACGCCCATATGCCGACATCGCGACGCTGAGGGTGACGGATTTCCTGACTGGGATAGCCCGTACCTGTGCTCCGGATACCCCGATCGCCGAAGCGGCCCGCATGATGCGCGAGGCGCATGTCAGCAGTCTTGGTATAACGCGTGATGACAGTCTCGTCGGGCTGGTCACGATTCGCGACATGTCCAATCGGGTGGTCGCCGAAGGCGTCGATGCCTCGCGCCCGGTCAGCGAGATCATGACCAAGGATCCGATCACGCTGGCGCCCGATGCTCTGGGCACAGATGTGCTGACGATCATGTTGGAGCGGCGCATTGGCCATTTGCCGGTGGTGGATCGCGGCGCCTTTGCCGGGATGGTCACACAGACCGACCTAATGCGGATTCAGGCGATTTCCAGCCCGGTGCTGATGCGTGACATCGGCGGCGCCGATACAGTCGAGCAACTGGTTTCCGCCACGGCGCGGATCCCCGAACTTTTGGTCAATTTGGTCGCCTCGGGGCAACGGCACGAGGTCATCACAAGGTTAATCACCGATATCGCCGATGCAGTGACGCGCCGCTTGCTAGCGATGGCCGAAGACCGCCTCGGCCCGCCGCCGGGCCGTTACCTTTGGGCCGCTTGCGGCAGTCAGGGACGGCAAGAGCAAACCGGCATATCGGATCAGGACAATTGCCTGATCCTGGGGGACGAGGTGCCGGCAGACAGCACCTATTTCGCCGATCTGGCGCAGTTCGTCAGCGATGGTCTTAACGCTTGCGGCTATATCTATTGTCCCGGCGACATGATGGCGATCAACCCGCGCTGGCGCCAGCCTCGGCGCGTCTGGCAGCGCTATTTTCAGGGCTGGATTGACCAACCCAGCCCCGAGGCGCAAATGCTGGCCAGCGTCATGTTCGATCTTCGCGGGATCGGTGGCGATCATGCGCTGCTTGAGGGGTTGCAGACCGCGACGCTGGAACTGGCCTCGAAGAACACGATTTTCGTGGCCCACATGATCGGCAATTCACTGAAACATCGCCCGCCGTTGGGGCTGATCCGGGGCTTCGCCACGATCCGCACGGGCGAGCATCGCAATCATATTGATATGAAGCTGAATGGCGTGGTGCCGGTGACTGATCTGGCGCGTATTTATGCGCTTCAGGGGCGTTTGCCCCCGGTCAATACGCGCGCGCGCTTGCAGGCCGCCGAAGCCGCCGGGGTGCTGTCGCCAAGTGGGGCCGGTGATTTGATCGCAGCCTTTGATCTGATCCAGACCACGCGGCTCGACAATCAGGCTAGAAAAATTCGCGAAGATGGCGCGGCGACCAATTTTCTGTCCCCCGCCGACTTGCCTGATTTCGAGCGCAGTCACCTGCGCGATGCCTTTGTTGTCGTGCGGACGATGCAATCGGCACTGGGCCACGGCAAGGGAGCGCTTGGATGACCGCAAGCATGGGGTGGGACGTACTGGGCATGTTGATCGTCGGACTCGGCGCGGCAGCCGTGCTTTACGCGGCACTGCACGCGCTGCGCAAGGCGGGGTTCCATACGCCGGGATGGGCGTTGCCCAGCGGGATCGGGGCCGCGATGCTGCTGTTTACGATCTGGAACGAATATACTTGGTTCCCGCGGGTGCGCGACCAGCTTCCTGACCATGTGCAGGTTCTTGACACGGGGGCAGGTGGCAAGGCTTGGCGGCCATGGACATTCGTTGTTCCGATGGTCACACGTTTTTCAGCACTCGAACCGTCTTCTGGCCAACTGGACAAGGATGGACCTATCAGGGTGCGTATTCTACTGGTCGAGCGCTGGCAGCCGACCCGCTTTGTCACGCTGGATGTCGATTGCGCCAGCGAAAGGCAGCGGATGGTGGCGGGCAACGGAACCGCCCAGAACTGGCAGGCTGTGGCGGGGAATGATCCGGTCCTGATTACTGCTTGTGCCAATGAAGGGGGAGTGTGATGGCAAATATCATGGTCGTCGAAGACGAGGACAACATCGCCATTGCGCTGGATTTTTTGCTGTCACGCGAAGGGCACGATCACACGCGGCTGGCGACCGGGGCAGGCGCGCTTGATACGATCCGCAAGGTCCGCCCAGATGTGGTCTTGCTGGATATCATGCTGCCGGATGTTTCCGGGTATCAGATTTTGCAGGACATGCGCGCCGATCCCGAGCTTGCCGAAATCCGTGTGCTGGTGATGACCGCCCGTGGCGCGGTGGTGGAGCGGCGCAAGGGGATGGCGCTGGGCGCTGATGGGTTTATCGCCAAACCTTTTGAACTGGTCGAATTGCGCGACGAACTGGCGCGCCTGTTGAAATCGGAATGCTGACGGGGCTTTCCCTTCGCCTGCGGATCTTCCTGATATTTGTTGGCCTGACAGCGGGGATCTTGCTGTCGATCGCTGCGGGCGCATTTATCACGGCCCGACAATTGGAAAATTTCGGGCTGGTAATTGGTGGTGCCACACTGTCAGGGTTTGGCGTGCTGGGGCTTTTGGTCTGGGTCTGGTTCCTGTTTGATCAGAATGTTGCCCGCCCGATCGAGACTCTTGCGGGGGGATTGCGGACCGGCTCCGTGCCCGACCCCGAAGAAGGGATCTATCTTGCCGATCTCGGTCCCGCCACCCGCGCTGCTGCAGAGGCCCGGACGCGCGAAACCGAGCGTTTGAGCGAGGCCGTGCGCCTGCATGCGGATGATCTGACCCGTGAGAAGTCGATGCTGGAATCGATCCTGTCGGATATCGGGGCCGCGGCTGTCATGGTCGATCAGCGCGGGCGGGTGATGTTCTATAATGCAGCCGCCAGCCGGATGATGCCGGGGCTTGGGCTGAACCGCGATTTGGCGCGGGCGCTGCGTACCGGCGCGGTCGATGCGGCGCGCGCGCGGCTGCGCGTTGTCGAGGCAGCGGGCTATGGATCTGCCGATGCGCCGCCAGCCGCTACCGGTCTGGTTTGTTTCACGCAAACCGGTGACCGTCTGTCCGGTCTGATGCGTGCGCTGAGCGATGAACGTGGGCATATATTGATCCTGCGCGCGGCTAAATCGCCTGCGGCCCAAGCGTCGGCAGATGGCACCGAAACCCTGCGCCGTAGTGCCGCCAGCCTGGTTCCGCTGTTAAGCGAGCTTGATGGCCCAGTGCCCCCCGCTGTTGCCAAGGCGATCCGCTCGGAAGCATCGAGATTGGCCGGTGCGTTACGTGCGCTGACACCGCCTGAAATGGCTGAAACACAAGATCAGGGCCGGGTTGGCGCGGCCGAATTGATCGGCTCGGTCACAGGGGTCGCGGAAACCGAATATGCGGGCGAACTGACGCTGGCCGTGGATGGCGGCACCTTGGCGGCGCTTGTCAGCGATCTTGCGGCGCGTCTTGTCGCAAGCGGACGGCCCGCGCCCCGGCTGACCCTTGATGACGAGGGTCATGAGGCCGGTGCGCAGATCCGTCTGTCGTGGCAGGGCGAAGTGCTGCCGGTGGCGGAACTTGATCAATGGCTGGACCAACCTTCTGACCCTGATCGCCCCGATCAAACTGGTGCCGATTTGCTGGCCGAGATGGGCACCAGCATCTGGCCTGAGTCCGATGATCATGGACGCGCGGCATTGGTCCTGCCACTGCCTCTGGCGGCGTCGGACCGGGACCATGCGCCGGGTCTGACCTATGATTTTGGGCTGACCGAACAAGATGGGGATCATGGATTGCTGTCAGGGTTGACCTGCGTCGTGTTCGACACGGAAACCACTGGCCTGGGCCCCACCGACCGCATTGTCCAAATCGCCGGGCTGCGGATCACCAATGGGCGTCTGACAGGCGAGCGGTTTGAAACGCTGGTCAATCCGGGTCGTCCAATTCCCGCCGTTTCAACCGATGTGCATGGCATCACCGACGCCATGGTCGCCGACGCGCCCGACACCGGCGACGCCCTGCACAGGTTCCACGAATTTGCGGACGGGGCTGTGCTTGTCGCCCATAATGCGCCATTCGATATGGGCTTTTTACATGCGGCGCGGGCCGAAAGCAGGGTGGCCTTCGACAACCGGGTGATGGACACGGTTCTGTTGTCAGCGATGGTCTGGGGCCAAGCCGTGTCGCATTCGCTGGACGCGTTGACCGCGCGGCTGGGTATCGAGATTCCGCCCGAGTTGCGCCACACTGCGATGGGTGATGCCGAAGCAACCGCAGAGGCATTTCTGCGCCTGCTCCCCGCGTTGGCAGCCAAAGGGATTGCGCGATTTGACGACATGAGCGCTGCAGCGGCAAAGCATCGCCGCCTTCTTGCGGACGCCAATCTGTGCCGGCCGGATGATCACGCACCGGAAACGCAGGACCATTGACGACTCTGCGGCGCGATGGCACTCAGCACTTCGCACTATCGGAGGCCAAGGCCATGACGCGCGCGCTGATGATTCAGGGGACCGGCTCGAATGTGGGCAAATCCATGCTGGTTGCCGGACTGTGCCGCGCGGCACGGCGCCGGGGTCTATCGGTCGCGCCCTTCAAGCCGCAAAACATGTCAAACAACGCGGCTGTAACGGCGGATGGGGGCGAAATCGGGCGCGCCCAGGCGCTGCAGGCGCAGGCTTGCGGGCTGGAGCCGCGCAGCGACATGAACCCGGTCTTGTTGAAACCCCAGAGCGAAACCGGTGCCCAAGTGATCGTACAGGGCCAAAGCCGTGGCAGCACCCGTGCGGCTGACTATGCCGCCGTAAAGCCAAAGCTTTTGAACGCGGTATTAGATAGTTTCGCGCGGCTGCAATCGGCACATGATCTGGTGATTGTCGAGGGCGCGGGCAGTCCGGCTGAGATCAACCTGCGACCCAACGATATTGCCAATATGGGATTTGCGCGGGCGGCGGACGTTCCGGTGGTGTTGGCAGGAGATATCGACCGGGGCGGTGTTATCGCGCAGCTCATCGGCACGCAGGCAGTGCTTGCCGCTGAGGATGCCGCGATGATCGCGGGCTTTCTGATCAACAAGTTCCGCGGCGATAAGCGGCTGTTCGACGATGGATATAAGCAGATCGAGCAGCGTACGGGATGGCGCGGTTTCGGCGTGCTGCCCTGGTTTGAGAATGCTTGGCGCCTGCCGGCAGAAGATGCGCAGGATATCGCCACGCCACAGCGGGAGTCCGGGTTGCATATCGTTGCCCTGACTTTCTCGCGCATTGCCAATTTCGACGATCTTGATCCATTGACGCAGGAACCGGGCGTGCGCCTGACCATGTTGCGCGCCGGGCAAGCGATTCCCGGCGATGCCGATTTGGTCATCCTGCCGGGCACGAAATCGACGCGCGGCGATCTGGACTTTCTGCGCGCGCAGGGTTGGGACATTGACCTTGCGGCGCATCACCGGCGCGGCGGGCATGTGTTAGGCCTGTGTGGCGGCTATCAGATGCTGGGGCGCAGCATCGCGGACCCCGATGGGATTGAGGGCGCGCCGGGCGAGACGCCGGGCCTTGGCCTGTTGCAGATCGATACGGTAATGGCGGCGGACAAGCGGCTCAGTCAGGTGGAGGCGGTCCATGTGCCCACCGGGCAACCGCTTAGGGGGTATGAAATCCATATCGGCCGCAGCGATGGTGCGGACCGCGCCCGTCCGTTCGCGCATATCGCGGGCGAGGGCGAAGGCGCGATCAGCGCCGACGGGCGCATCGCCGGAAGCTATCTGCATGGCATGTTCCGCGATGATGCATTTCGCGCGGCCTTCCTTGGCAATCTCGGCGCGCCGGCATCGGGGCATAGCTACGATAGTGCGGTCGAGCATACGTTAGACGCCTTGGCCGATCATATCGAAACCCATCTGGACGTATCGGCGTTATTGGCGATCGCGCAGTAAGTGGGCCCAGCTGAGCGCCCCCAGCAGCAATGCCAGCGCATGGTCGCGCGCCGCCTTGCGCACTGCATCGCGGCCCAGCGCGCCGAACTCGACGGTTTCGACCTTTGTCGCGATGCCCTTGCGCGCGATGCCGAAACAGACCCGGCCCTCGGGCTTGAGTTCCGTTCCGCCGGGACCGGCGACACCGGTGATCGACACCGCCAGTTGCACCGGCGCATGGGCCAGAGCGCCTTCGGCCATTTCGCGGGCGACCTGTTCGGATACGGCGCCAAACCGGGCGAGCGTTTCGCCACGCACAGCCAGCATTTCGCGTTTGGCGGCGTTGGAATAGGTGACAAATCCACGTTCGACCACGTCGGACGAACCAGGAATGTCGGTGAGCGCCGCAGCCACCATGCCGCCGGTGCAGCTTTCGGCGGTGGCGATCATCACACCTGCCGCGCGGGCGCGCTCAAGCAGCGTTTTGATATCGGTCATCCCATCATCCCATCATCCCATCATCCCGTGCCACAGACCGGCGAGGATCATCACGCCGATGCCCGCAAAGATGCCGGCGATGATATCGTCCAGCATCACGCCCAGCGGCCCGCCTTGGCGGTCGGCCCAACCGACCGGGCCGGGTTTGACGATATCGAAAAGCCGAAACAGCAGGAATGAAGCGATCCAGCCGGGCCAGAGTGCGGTGATCTCGATGCCCTGCGACCACGCGACATAGCTGAGCGGGAACAGCGCGATCATCTGGCCGGCCACTTCGTCGATGACGATTTCGGAGGGGTCTTTGTTGGCATTGTCGCGGGTCGCCACGCCTACCGCCCACCAGCCCTGAAGGATTACCGCCACCGTGGCAACCACCAGCAAGGGAAAGCCGCCAAACGCATGAAACAGCCAGGCCAGCGGCAAGGTGGCAAGCGACCCCCAAGTGCCCGGAGCCGGGCGCAGATGGCCGATACCGCCCAGCGTCGCGATCTGGCGAGCCAGCGCCATCATGGCCGGACCAATGTGGCACTGGTCATGGCGGCAATACCTTCGCCCCGGCCGGTAAAGCCCAGCCTTTCGGATGTGGTTGCCTTGACCGAGACACGCCAGGGTTCAACGCCCATGATCGTGGCTAGGGCATTTTGCATGTCCTGCGCGTGGGGACCGATTTTTGGCTCTTCGCAGATCAAGGTCACATCGACATTGCCGATATCATAGCCCAGATCGCGCGCGGTCTGCACCGCATGGATCAGGAATTGGTCGCTGGCGGCACCTTTCCAACGGGCCTCGGATGGGGGGAAATGCCGCCCGATATCACCCATCGCCAGCGCCCCATAGATCGCATCGCATAGCGCATGAATGCCGACATCAGCGTCGGAATGGCCGGTCAGCGTGCGCACATGCGGGATCTTGACACCGCACAGAGTCACATGATCACCGGGGCCAAAGCGATGCACGTCGAACCCGTTTCCAAGCCGTATATCCATGTCATTTCCCAATATGCGTTCAGCGCGCGCGAAATCGGCGGCGGTGGTAATTTTCATATTGTCGGCCTCGCCGGGCACGATGGCAACCGCCACTCCGGCGGCGCGGGCGACTTCGACATCATCCAGCGCTTCGCCCTCATAGGTCGCATGGGCGGCGACGATCGCGTCGAGATGAAATCCTTGCGGTGTCTGCGCGGCGAACAGACCCGCACGGTCTTGCGTGCCGGTAACCTGTCCCGCCGATCCGTGCCACAATGCATCGGTAACGGGCAGCGCCGGCGCTGCGGCCTTGTGCTCGTCGAGCGCATCAAGCACCGCGTTGATCAGTGCAGGGCTGAAACAAGGGCGCGCGACGTCGTGTATCAGCACCCGCGTGACGCCGGTGCGGGCCAGCGCGGCCAGACCGTTTTGCACCGATTGCGCCCGTGTCGCGCCGCCGCTGGCAAGAATCACGTCGGGCTGGCTTTCAAACTCGGCCCATGCGGCCTCATCCTCGGGAGCAAGCACCAGAACCATGTGCTTCAGGCGGCGGCAGGTGCGGAATCGCTCCAGTGTCCAGTCGGCCATACGCCGACCAGCAAGAAGGCGCCATTGTTTCGGCACACCGGCACCGGCGCGTTGGCCGCGTCCGGCGGCAAGGATGATGGCGGCTGTGGTCATGGATCCGTCCTGTTAACGCGCCCTGTCTAGGCTGTGATTGCGATCAGGGCAATTGCCCGGACCTATGGTCACGATTGGCAGAGCGCAAAAGATCGGTTAATCCATTTGGCAATGGAATAAGGATTAGATTATTGGCCAGCGCGTTTTCGGCTTTTTCGCTGACCCCGCCGGTGATGCTGGCGCCCATGGCCGGTATCACCGACCGTCCGTTTCGCGATCTGGTCATGAGATTTGGCGCGGGGTTGGTGGTCAGCGAAATGGTTGCCAGTCAGGAAATGGTCCAGTCCCGCCCCGGTACCCGCGAAAAGGCCGAACTGGGCGCAGATGTCGAAAATACCGCGGTCCAGATCGCCGGTCGCGAGGCGCATTGGATGGCCGAGGCAGCCCGTCAACTGGCGGACCGGGGTGCGCGGATCATCGACATCAACATGGGCTGCCCGGCGCGCAAGGTGACCAATGGCTATTCCGGGTCGGCGCTGATGAAAACGCCTGATCATGCTTTGCGCCTGATCGAAGCGGTGGTGGCTGCCGTGGACCTGCCGGTGACTCTGAAAACCCGTCTGGGATGGGATGACAACATGAAGAACGCTGGGCAAATCGTTGCACAGGCGCAAGAAGCAGGGATTCGGATGGTGACAATCCACGGGCGCACGCGCTGCCAGTTCTACAAGGGAACTGCCGATTGGGCAGCGATTCGCGCGGTGCGAGAGGTGGCGCGAATTCCGGTCATTGCCAACGGGGATATCATTGACGCGACCAGCGCAAGGGCGGCCTTGACCCAATCCAAAGCCGACGGGGTAATGGTGGGGCGCGGTGCACAGGGGCGCCCGTGGCTGCTTGCCGAAATCGCGCATTCCCTGTTCGGCGCGCCATTGCCGGTTGTGCCGCAGGGAGGGGCGTTTGTTGATATGGTTCAAGGTCACTATCAGGCGATGCTGGAGTTTTATGGAGCCGAGCAGGGCGCGCGGGTCGCGCGAAAACATCTGGGCTGGTACATGACCGATGCCGCAACACCGGACGCTCTGCGCCGGGAAGTTTTGACCGCCCGTAGTCCAGATACTGTCATGACGCTGCTTGCGGATGCGCTGTCATCTTCAGAAGGAATCGCGGCATGACGCGCGGCGCGGCGATTTGGGCCTCGCTTCCGGTGCCGGTATTGCTGATTGATGCGCAGGACCGGATTTGTGACCTCAACCCTGCAGCCGAGGAGTTCTTGAACGCGCCGGCGTCTGCGGTGACCGGACATAAACTGTGGGACCGGATAGATTTTGACGCGACGATAACAGATGCGACAGCGCGCGCGCGCCTTGATCTGACTGCGCTAACTGTCAGAGCTGCAGGCGTTATTGTAGGGGATCGCGGGCCATTGCATTGTCGGATTCAGATTGCACCGCTTGAAGGTGGTCCAGAACATATGATCCTGATGATTTCGCCTATTGACGGCAAGGCTGCCCCGGCAACCGAGGATGAATCACTCTCGGAAGCGATCACTCGGCATTTGCAAAGGTATTTTGACCTGCATGATGACATGCTGCCGGCGCAGGGTCTTTATGGCCGGATATTGCGCGAGGTCGAAATCCCGCTGATCGAGGTCGCGCTGGATGCAACCGGCGGAAATCAGGCGAAATGCGCCGATCTTCTAGGCATCAATCGCAATACTTTACGCAAGAAGATCACCAGCCATGATATTGAGGTGACACGGCGCCCTAAAATGATGTAAAAAGGCCACAGCAACGTGGCAGACCGGTTTTCCGGTTGTACAAGACCACGGCATTTAGGTGCTGATCGCCGCAGCGGCACATCATGACGAGGGCAGTCTACGTGGTAACCCGCACAAAAAACCTGTCAGTCGGCTCGTTCAGCCGGTGGCGCCGCAGCCGTAGGGCGCGCAATCTGGGAACTCTGGGCTTGGTTCTGCTGGGGCCGTGTCTGGCCCTTGCCACTTACTTGGTGTTGGGGCCATTTGATAATCACGTGTCGGCCCCGTCGCTGCGTATCGTGCTGCTGGCCGATCTGGTCTATGTGCTGGTAGTGGCGACGCTGGTTCTGGGGCAGATTGCCCGGCTGATCGCGGCACGGCGCGCCAAATCGGCGGGGTCACGTCTGCATTTGCGCCTGACCGGAGTGTTCGCGTTGCTGGCGCTGATCCCCACGGTCACGGTGGCCGTATTTGCAGCGCTAACCGTGAATATAGGGCTTGAGGGTTGGTTTTCGGATCGGGTGCGTCAGGTGGTCGGGTCGTCTTTGGCGGCTGCGCAGGCCTATGAGACCGAACAGCGCGAGGATCTGGCCGAAGATGCGGTGGCGCTGGCGCGATATCTGGATTCCTCGCGTCGCGTAACAGTTTTCATGAACGACGCTGAATTGCGGCATGTGTTGGTGCAGGGGCAAGCCCAAATTCAGCGCGGGCTGCGCGAAGCCTATGTGATTGACGGTACCGGCGAGATACGTGGCCGTGGCGAACGCTCGTACCTGTTCGATTTCGAACATCCTGGCGAGGAACGGATCGAGAAGGCCCGCGACGAGGGGCTGGAAATCATTCAGGACTGGGACAACAACGAATTTCGCGCGCTGGTGCGTCTGGACGCTTTTGCGGACAGATATCTTTATGTCAGCCGCGATGTCGACGGCGAGTTGCTCAATCTGTTGGATGAAACCAAGGAAACCGTCCACCTTTATCAGCAGCTTGAAAGCGAACGCGGGCGGATCCTGTTTGAATTCGGCCTGATCTATCTGGGTTTCGCGCTGATTCTGATTCTGGCCGCGATCTGGCTGGGCCTGTGGTTCGCCGAACGCTTGTCGCGCCCCGTCGGACGGTTGACCGGGGCGGCCCAAAAGGTTGGTGGTGGAGATTTAAGCGTGCAGGTGATCGAAGAGGACGGCGATGATGAAATCGCCATGCTGGGGCGGTATTTCAACCAGATGACGCGCCAGCTCAAGCGCCAGCGCGACACGCTTTTGGATAACACCGAACAGATCGAACGGCGCCGTCGATTATTTGATTCGGTCTTGTCGTCGGTGACCTCGGGCGTGGTTGGATTGGACCCTGATGGGCGGGTCAGTTTTGTCAATCGGTCGGCCCATCGGTTGCTGGGCTGGTCCGGTGATGGGGACTCTGTGATGTTGTCCGTTGCGGTGCCGGAATTCGGGGCCTTGTTCGAGACGTTGAAACGCGGCGGCAGCAGCAGGGTGCAGGACGAGATCAAAGTAACCCGGCAGGGACGGTTGGAAAACCTGCTCGTGCAGATGGCGCCGCGGCGCGCCGAAGATGGCGCGCTTGAGGGCTATGTGGTGGTGTTCGATGACGTCACCGATCTGGTCAGCGCCCAGCGCATGGCAGCCTGGGGCGATGTGGCGCGCCGTATCGCGCATGAGATCAAGAACCCTTTGACTCCGATCCAGCTCAGCGCCGAACGGATCAAGCGCAAATTCAAGCCGCTGGTGGGCGACGAGGCCGCACAGTTGGAATCGATGACCGATGTGATCGTGCGCCAGACCAACGATTTGCGGCGCATCGTCGATGAGTTCTCGAAATTCGCCCGGATGCCGGAACCCGACCGCTGCCAAGAAGATTTGGTCGCGCTCACGCATGATGCGGTGGTTTTGCAACAGGCCGGGCTGCCGGATGTAAAGCTAAGCGCCGATTTACCCGAGAAACCATTATTGGCCGAGATCGATGCGACAATGATCACGCAAGCGCTCACGAACCTGATCAAAAACGCAGGGGAGGCTGTTGAAACTATGAAGGAAAAACGCCCGCCTGATGGTTATCAGCCGCAGGTGCATGTTTCGCTAGCTGTGGAGAACGGTACATATCTGATCTGTATCGCCGACAATGGCATCGGCCTTCCCGAAGACCGCGCCCGGCTGTTCGAACCCTATGTCACGACCAGAAGCGCGGGCACTGGGCTGGGTCTGCCGATCGTGCGCAAGATCATTGAAGAGCACGGCGGGACGCTGACGCTTGAGAACGCGTTGCCCTTTAACGGCGCGACACATGCCGGAGCGATGGCGGTGATCCGGCTCCCTGCGCTGGAAGCAAGCGTCACATCCCATGAAGTTCCTGAGGAAAGGAACGGACAACAAACGGAAGAGACAGGAATTATAGCATGAGTGACATTCTGATCGTGGACGATGAGCGCGACATCCGTGAGCTGGTGTCGGATATTCTCGAAGACGAAGGCTATGCCACACGGCTGGCCGGTAACTCGGACGAGTGCATGGCGGCGCTGAATGCTGAGCCGCCGGCATTGTTGATCCTCGATATCTGGCTGAAAGACAGCGACATGGACGGTATCGACATCCTGAAACGCGTCAAGCGTGACAACCCCGACGTGCCGGTGGTCATCATTTCGGGTCACGGAAATATCGAAATCGCAGTGGCGGCGATCAAGCAGGGCGCTTATGATTTTATCGAAAAACCTTTCAATATCGACCAGTTATTGGTTGTGATCCGCCGCGCGATGGAGGCATCGCGTTTGCGCCGCGAGAACTCGTCGCTCAAGCGGCGCGAGGTGACCAGCGCCGAAATGGTTGGTCAAAGCGCGGCATTCCGGACATTGGTCGGGCAGCTCGACAAGGTGACGAAATCGAATGGCCGGGTCATGCTGACCGGGCCAGCCGGGGCAGGCAAGGAGATCGCCGCGCGCTATATCCATGCGAATTCCAACCGCGCCGATGGTCCGTTCGTCATCGTCAATTGCGCCAGCATCTCCGCGGATCGCATGGAAGAGGTGCTGTTTGGGCGCGAAACTTCTGAACGGGGGGTCGAAGCGGGGCTGCTGGAAGAAGCCCATGGCGGCGTGGTCTATTTCGACGAGGTGGCAGATATGCCACGGGGGACGCAATCGAAAATCCTGCGCGTGCTGGTCGATCAGCAGTTTCAGCGCGTCGGCGGCAGCGACAAGGTCCGTGTCGATTTGCGGGTGATTTCCAGCACCAGTCGCGATCTCGAAGCTGAGATCAGTGCCGGACATTTCCGTGAAGAGCTGTTCCACCGGCTGAATGTTGTGCCGATCAAGGTGCCGTCTCTGGAGGACCGTCGCGAAGACATTCCGGTGCTGGCTGAACATTTCATCGCGCGCTTTCACGAAGCTCAGGGTCTGCCGAGCCGTGATCTGAGCGCCGAGGCAGTAGCATTAATGCAGACCATGATCTGGCCCGGAAATGTGCGCCAGTTGAAAAACCTTATCGAGCGGGTGTTGATTCTGGGGGACGGATCCGGCCCGATCGAAGCCCGCGAATTGCCGGGCGAGACCGAGCAGCCGGGCGCAGACGGGCGCGTCGTGTTATCGGGTGCGCTGGCCACCTTGCCCCTGCGCGAAGCCCGCGAGAGCTTTGAACGGGAATATCTGCTTACTCAGATCAACCGGTTCGGGGGCAATATCAGCCGGACGGCGTCATTCGTCGGGATGGAGCGCAGTGCCCTGCATCGCAAGCTGAAGTCCCTCGGCGTTGTGACCTCGACCAAGGCGGGGGCGCGGGTGGCGCATGTGGGTGACGACGCCGATGCCAGCATTGCCGTGAAATAAGGCAGGCCCGGTTACTGCTGGGGCGGCACCGGCGTCACGATCTGCCAACTGCCATCGTCATAGCGAATCGCGCAGGATTCCGGCGCAAGCGCGGGCAGGGTGCGTGTGGGCGTGCGCGGCGCTGCAGCAGCCACGGTTGCGGAACAGCGCGGCAACGTCACTTGCTGATATCCCCGCTTGCCCATGCAGATATTCTGCAGACGACTGCGCAGGCCAAGATTGACGTCCTCGGTATAAACTGCCCCTTGGCGCCAGTAGCCCGGACGGATCACGCAATCTCCCCTGGCGTTGCAAAACTGGCGGGGTGGTTCGAAAATCGGCGGGTTTTGGCGAATCCGGGTCGCGACCGGCGCATCGCGCAGTGCGCTGACCTCGCACTCGGTGCGGTCCATCTGCATCTGTGGCACCGAGACGCCCGGACGATGGTAAATCGACAGTGGTGCGCAAGCCGAGAGACCAAGTGCAAAAACCGCAAGGATCAGACGCATTTTCATGTGCTTATCCTGCACCGATTCCGTGCTGCAGACAAATGGAATTGACCGGGCGGGGGCCTTCTGTCATGCAAAGACCTCGGCGGACAAGCCATGAAACGGGGCCATTGACATGAAGGTCATCATTTGTGGCGCGGGGCAGGTCGGCTGGCAGATTGCACGGCATCTGTCAGGCGAAGAGAACGACGTGACCGTGGTGGACAGCAATGCCGATCTGGTGCGCCGCGCTACCGATACTTTGGATGTGCAGGGGATTGCGGGTTTTGCCAGCCATCCGGACGTTTTGGAACGCGCCGGGGCGCGAGATGCCGACATGATCATCGCGGCCACCCATTCGGACGAGGTGAATATGGTGACCTGTCAGGTCGCCCATTCCCTGTTCGATATCAAAAGCAAGATCGCCCGTTTGCGCGCGGGGGCCTATCTGGAACCGGCCTATGCGGATCTTTACCGCCGCGAACATCTGCCTATCGATGTTATTATCAGCCCTGAAAAAGAGGTGGCCGAAGCCGCGATGCAGCGTTTTTCGGCCCCCGCCGCCTTTGACACCGAACTATTCATGGACGGCCACGCGCAACTGCTGGGCCTGTCGTTGGATCAGGACTGTCCAGTGGTCAACACGCCCCTGCGGCATTTGACGGATCTGTTTTCGACATTGCGCGCGGTCGTGGTGGCAGTGCGCCGCGACGGAAGCCTGTTTGCCCCAGAAGCTGGAGATCAGCTATTCGTCGGCGACGATTGCTATGTCTTCACCCACCACGATGATGTGGCGCGGACAATGGAGATTTTTGGCAAGAAACAATTCAAACAGGATCGCATGGTGATTGTCGGCGGCGGGAATGTTGGTCGCACGGTCGCCAAGCGGTTAGAGGCGCGTACGGATCGCGTCCGGGTTAAGATGATCGAACGAAGCCGGACAAACGCCGAGCGCGCCGCTGAGGAGCTTGAGCGCACGATCGTGTTGCATGGGGATGGGCTGGACAGTTCCTTGCTGCACGAGGCCGGCATCGCCCGCGCCGACGCCATGCTGGCGGTGACGGATGACGATAAGACCAACATGCTAGCCGCTGTGCGTGCCAAGGCTGAGGGTTGCCCATTATCCATTGCCCTGATCAACGATCCGACATTGGTGCCATTGATGGGGCCTCTGGGGATCGATGCCTATATCAACCCACGCGCCACCACGGTTTCGTCGATCCTGCGCCACATTCGACACGGGCGCGTGAGGGCGGTCTATTCCATTGGCGACGCCGAGGCCGAGATCATTGAGGCGCAGGTTATGTCGACATCTCCGATTGCCGGGCAAAGGCTGCGCGATATCGACTTCCCAGAGGGCGCGCTGGTCGGGGCGGTCATGAAAGACGGTGATGTATTGCGCCCGGTTGGCGGATTGCGCATCGAAGAGGGCGATGTGGTGGCAATTTTCGCAATGGCGGACGATGTCCCCGAGGTCGAGCGGCTGATGCAGGTCTCGATCGATTATTTCTGAGATGCACGCCGCCGTTGAATCCCGGCTCTGGGTCCGTCTGCCATTGTTCCTGTTGATTTGGGGCACCGCGGCTTTGTCGATGGCGTTGCCCGCCATTCATGCGCTGGTGCGCGGGAATTATCCAGTTTTCCGGTCTTTCGCGATGGCTGGCGGACTAGGGATGGTCGCCGTGATCCTGATCGCGCTCTCAGGGGTGCCGCGCTCGGGCAACTGGACGCGCTCGCAACTATTGTCGCTATTGGGAACCTTCGCGATTTTGCCGGGGTATTTGGCCGTACCGCTGCATGATGCGTTGCAGACCACCACGTTCCTGAATGCTTATTTTGACATGGTCAGCGCAATTACCACGACTGGCGCGGATATTTTCAACGATCCCGACCGATTAGGCGCCACATTGCATCTGTGGCGCGCGCAAGTCGGCTGGATGGGCGGGTTGTTCATGTGGGTCGCGGCGGCAGCAATCCTTGCACCGCTCAGCCTAGGCGGATTTGAGATAACCGCAAGAAGCCAGCTGGGCCGTGGCACGGACATCCCGTTGCAACAAAAGGCCGCCGACCCACGATATCGTCTGGTGCGCATAACCAAGACGCTGGCTCCCCTCTATGCCGGGCTGACCATTGTGGCCTGGGTGCTGCTGTTGATGAGCGGCGATACGTCGCTGGTGGCGCTGTCTCACGCCATGTCGGTCATGGCCACTTCGGGGATTTCGCCGGTCGGAGGGCTGACGAATATGTCATCCGGTCTAGCGGGCGAATTCGTGATGTTCATGTTCATGTTCTTTGCTTTGTCGCGGCTGACGTTTTCCAGTGATACCGCGCTACTGGGTGCGGCGAGGCTTACGCAGGACCCCGAATTCCGCATTGGACTGCTGCTGATTCTGGGGGTGCCCTCGCTGCTGTTCCTGCGCCACTTTCTGGGGGCCTACGACGTGGACGCGGTGAACCAGGTCGGCGCCGCCTTGCAGGCGTTCTGGGGGGCGATGTTTACGGTCATGTCCTTTTTGACCACGACCGGCTTCGTCAGCGCGGATTGGGAGCAGGCGCGGCTTTGGTCTGGGCTTGAGACACCGGGCATGATCCTCATGGGGCTTGCCGTCATGGGCGGCGGCGTTGCGACCACCGCCGGCGGCGTCAAGCTGTTGCGGGTCTATGCGCTTTATCTGAACGGCCTGCGCGAGTTGCAATTGCTGGTCCACCCTTCGTCGATCGGGGCGCAGCTGAAGGGACGGCAGCGCATTCGCAAGGGCGGTGCGTTCATCGCGTGGATGTCCTTCATGCTGTTTGCGCTGACGCTTGCCGTTCTCATCGTCGTTCTGGCCGCAACGGGAGTGGATTTTGAACAGGCCGTTGTGCTGGCCATCGCGACCCTTTCCACGACCGGGCCGTTGATTGATGTTGTCAGCGAAACCCCAATCTATCTGATCGATCTGGGGCCGCTGGCCAAGGGCATCCTCTGTGCTGCAATGGTGCTGGGGCGCCTTGAAACCCTGGCGATTATCGCACTCTTTACGCCCTCCCTGTGGCGCAATTGACGCCGTAGATTAAGCGGCTGTTTTTTGGGGTGGAAACCCCCGGTGCGGCAAGACATACTCAACAGTAAGGAACACACTGGATAACAGTGTACGCAAGAACAAAGGCGAGATAACAATGGCTTCGGATCGACAGAATCTGCAGGACGTATTTCTGAATCACGTGCGCAAGACCAAGGTGCCCGTGACGATCTTTCTGATCAATGGCGTCAAATTGCAGGGTGTCATCACATGGTTCGACAATTTCTGTGTTTTGTTGCGGCGCGACGGCCAATCGCAACTGGTTTACAAACATGCGATTTCCACAATCATGCCGTCACAGCCGATCAGTCTTTATGATGGTGAAGACGCTTCTTGATGGAACATGACCGGATTGCCACTCGCACGTGGGTTCTGCATCCTGACATAAGATCTGAAGTCGACCGTCGCGACCCGGTGACCGCCTTGGAAGAGGCGGTCGCACTGGCTGCCGCCTTGCCCGATCTTGCGGTCATCGGATCGGAAACCGTACCGCTGCCGCGTGCCTATGCGGGGCAAATGTTCGGGTCCGGCAAGGTTGAAGAACTGCGTGCGCTGTTCGCCGCCGAAAAAATCGACCTAGTGGTGATTGACGGTCCGGTTTCACCGGTACAGCAGAGAAATCTGGAAAACGCCTGGAAGGTCAAGGTGTTGGATCGCACCGGGTTAATTCTGGAAATCTTCTCCGACCGCGCCGCCACCCGCGAAGGGGTGTTGCAGGTGGAAATGGCTGTGCTGTCCTTCCAGCGTACCCGTCTGGTGCGGGCGTGGACAAACCTTGACCGCCAGCGTGGCGGACATGGCTTTGTCGGTGGCCCGGGCGAGACCCAGTTGGAATCGGATCGCCGCGCCATTGATGACCAATTGGTGCGCCTGCGCCGCGAACTGGACAAGGTGGTAAAGACCCGCGAATTGCACCGCAAGGCGCGGGCCAAGGTGCCTTATCCGATTGTTGCATTGGTCGGATATACCAACGCGGGTAAATCGACCCTGTTCAACCATCTGACCGGGGCTGAGGTGGTGGTCAAGGACATGTTGTTCGCCACGCTGGATCCGACCATGCGCCGGGTGGCTTTGCCGGACGGGCCGGAAATCATCCTGTCCGATACGGTCGGATTTGTCAGCGCTCTGCCGACCGAACTGGTCGCCGCATTTCGCGCCACGTTGGAAGAGGTTCTTGCCGCTGATCTGATCGTGCATGTGCGCGATATCTCGCATCCTGAAACCGACGCGCAAGCCGAAGATGTTAATGAGATTCTGAATTCAATGGGCGTGACCACGGAAACGCCCCAGTTGGAAGTGTGGAACAAGCTGGACCGGCTGGACCTTGAAACTCAGGCAGCGGCACAGGCCCGCGCCGAGCGCATGGACGATGTCTTTGCGCTGTCGGCTTTGACCGGCGAAGGGGTCAAGAAATTGCTTGAGCGTATGGCCGACGCTTTGCGCGATGCCCGGCACGAAACACAGTTGGATCTGCAGTTTTCAGATGGCAGACGCCGGGCCTGGCTATTTGAACAGGATCTGGTGCAAAGCGAAGCTGAGTCCGATACAGGCTGGTCGCTGACAGTGCTCTGGACCAAACGCCAAGAACAGCAGTTTCAAGACCTCTGAGCTCTCATTCGGCAGGCACCAGTTGCGTGACCCCGACCGCGCCGGCGCGCGCCAGACCCATATCCAGTGACATCGGGATATATTCGCCGCGTCGCCATAGTTGCGCCAGATCTTCGTAATGGCGCGACAGGAAATGCCCCGATTGTCCGGTTGAGATCACAAAGACCGAGGAATCGGGGTCGGCAAAATCATAGACTCCGCGATAGCCCGGCCCGTGCACGTTGCGAAACGGCTCCGGTCCGGTGCCGATGGTGCGTCCGCGCTGTAACGTGTTATCGCCGCCGCTGGTGGACTGGCGAATGTTAACGAAATATTTCAGCAGCGGCACGTCGCCTAGAATCTGGTGATCCTGCATTGCCTGATGGGCATCGCCCCAGCGCAAGCTCTCCAGCGCGGTGCCGTACCGTTCGCCGATCCAGACCAGTGCATCGTCAAGCGCCAGTCGCGCCATGTCGGTGCAGGTCTCGGTGCGCGCGCTTTGGCGCACATTGCACCACGCTGACGCACCATCAATGTCGCGAAACACCCGTTCGATGAACAGTGGCTCGACATGGGTGAATGCATCGGCCAGCGGACCCAGATCATCGCGGATCAGCCGGTCTTGCAGCGCCCGCAACCAAGCCGCATAGATCAGCGGTTCGGGCAAATGTTCGTTCATCTCGCCGTTCCAGTCGGCCAACAGGCGCAAAGCGGTCTGGCGGCGGCGCTCGGGGGTGCCCTCGGGCGCGGCTTCGCCGGTGAACCAAAGATCAGCACCGATCAGCGGCAGAAGTGTACGCGCGGTGAAGCTGACCGGGTCCAACTGCGCTTCGATGAAACTGTCGCGGGTATGAACCTGCCGCGCCTGCATCAGCCGATTCCAACGATTGATTCGTTGCGTGTCGCCCCAAAGGAACGAGATGTGATCGGGAAAGGGGCGATCCACCACCTTGTTATTTGTATTGCCAAGGATGCCGCCGCGCGGGGCTACGAATTCGGGATTCGAAGCATAAGGCATCCGCCCTTGCCAACGATTTTCCGCGCGCCAGCCCTGACTGGGCAGACGACCCTGACTCTGGTGATCGGGGTCGCGTCTGGGCACCCAGCCGATCATCTTCATCGCGATGTTTTCCTGATCGACAAGCTGCAGGTTCTGCGCCGGGCCGATATAGCCCTCAGCGGCGGCAATCGCTTCTTGCACGCTGCCCGCGCCCATTATTGAAATCGCCGCCGAAAGCGTAGTGTCTTGTGGGTTTAGTACTGTCCAGCCCAATGCCGCGACGTGACCCTTGGGTGTCACGCTGGCCAGATTGTAGAGACTGCCGGGCAGGACCGGGCCATTCTCGGTCCAGCGCAGGGTCAGTGTGATCGGTTTTTCGCCTTTGATCTCGACGATCGAGGGACGCGATTTGAAGCGCTTATAGCCTTCTGGCGTCAGGTATTCCTCGGCGTTGTCGGGGTTCAGTTTTTCGATGAATAGGTCTTGATCGTCGAGATAGGCCGAAGTCAGCCCCCAGCCCAATCGCGCGCTGCGCCCGGTTAACACCACCGGGATGCCGGGGATTGTTGCGCCAATCACGCCGCCCTTGGCCAGTTCCAATCGCGCCAGATACCAGATCGACGGGGCCGTAAAGCCCAGATGCGGATCATTGGCCAGCAGCGTCCCACCCGAAGCCGAGCGTGAGGGCGCGGCGGCCCAGCCGTTGGACGCACCCGCGAGGCCGGGGCGGGGAAACGGCGAGAGCGGATCGTCGGGCATCGGTATGCCTTGCGCAAACCGGGGCAGATCGGGAAATAGGCTGGCATATTCGGGTAGGGCGGCGATGGCGGTGCCAGGCGCGTCGGGCATGATGTCGGCCAGCCGTGCCGGGTCGTCCAGCATGAGAGCGGTGCGCGCGCGCAGAACCTCATTGGCCATTTGACCCGACAGTTGCAGCCCCATCAGCTTGACCAGCGCCAGAGAATCCGCTGGCTGCCAGGGCGCGATTGGGGCGTTGAACAGGAACATCTCGGGTGCGCCGCGACCCAGTGCGCGTTCGTTGATCTCACCCAGTCGGGCATTCACCCCGGCGGAATAGGCAGCAAGCGCGGCGCGCGTCTGATCGTCCTGCGCGCTTACCGATTGCTGCGCCAGCCGGTATAAATCAAGGCGCCGCATCAAGCGGTCGATCGCGACTGTGCGGTTGCCAAATACCTCGGACAGGCGCCCTTGTACGGTTCGACGCAAAATGGTCATTTGCCACAAGCGGTCCTGCGCATGGGTATAGCCAAGCCCAAAAAACACATCTGTATCAGACTCGCCCAGAATATGGGGCACATTGGCATTGTCGCGCACGATCTCGACGGGCGCGACGAGATCGGCGACCGGCACCGTGCGGTCATAATCGGGCAGCGATTGGCTGGCCAGATAATAGATCAGCAGAATCGCCAGCACGGCCAGCGCGACCAGACTCGCGGCAATTCGCACCAGCCAGCGGAACATCAGCCTCATTATCGGTCATTCTCCGTCGGAATCGAGCCTTGCGGATTTGCCAAGCGCGGTTTGCCTGATAGGTAGAAATACAACCTAAACCAAGTCGTAAAGGGGGGAAAGTCGATGGCAAAGCTGGCGTTTCTGGGTCTGGGCGTGATGGGGTATCCGATGGCGGGCCATCTGCAAAAAGCAGGGCATGAGGTGACCGTCTATAATCGCACCCCGCAAAAGGCCGAAAATTGGGTCGCCGAACATGGCGGTGGCAGCGCATCGACGCCGCGCGAGGCGGTGCAGGGCGCGCAGTTCGTTATGGCCTGCGTCGGCAATGACGATGATTTGCGCAGCATTTGTCTAGGCAGCGATGGTGCCTTTGCCGGAATGGACAGCGGCGCGGTGTTTGTCGATCACACCACGGTATCGGCTGCCGTCACGCGAGAGCTTAATGAAAAGGCCGAAGATAATGGCGTCGCCTTTATCGATGCGCCAATTTCCGGCGGGCAGGCAGGCGCGGAAAACGGTGTTCTATCAGTGATGTGCGGCGGCGATGCGCAGGCTTATGCGCTGGCCGAGCCGATCATCGCCGCCTATGCCCGTATTTGCCGCCGGATCGGTGACAGCGGCGCCGGGCAGATGACCAAGATGTGTAACCAGATCGCCATTGCCGGGCTGGTGCAAGGGCTAAGCGAAGCGCTGAATTTTGCCCAGCAAGCGGGGCTAGACGGGCGCGCCGTGGTCGAAGTGATCAGTCAGGGGGCCGCTGCCAGTTGGCAGATGGAGAACCGGTATGAAACCATGCTGGATGACGAATTCGAGCACGGTTTTGCAGTGGACTGGATGCGCAAGGATCTGGGTATCTGTCTCGACGCCGCTGACGAAGTGGGCGCGGCGCTGCCGGTGACTGCCTTGGTCGATCAGTTTTATAAGGATGTGCAGACCATGGGCGGTGGGCGCTGGGATACGTCCAGTCTGATCCGACGGCTGCGCGCATTGGGATAACATCTGCGCTGGACTGGCGGTGCGCTTTGCCGCATTGCGCCAGAAATGCCAGAGGCAAGGTCAGCACAGTCGCAAACCTTGAAGCACGGGGCAAGACGCGGGCTGAGCTGCCGCTATAGACTTTGACAGGTGAAGGTCGGGGTTCACCTGTCAGAGATTACGGAATGATCCGCGTGTATTTGATACCTTCCAGCGTGGCCCCAAGCCGCAGACCAGCGCGGCCAAATACCGCTGCCAGAACGGGTTTGCGCAACTGGTTGCTGTCGGTGCCGATGGATTCGCTGGTGTCGGCAACGACATATTCCATATCCGCCCCGACAGCCCATCCCGGAGACCGGCGGAAATCGTAAAGCGCGTCCTGTGTCATGAAGAACAGCACATGGGCATATTGCGAGGCGCCGATCTGCAACCCCGCAGTCGCCTTGGTGGTTGAATAGTAGTCTACCGTAATCCCGTTCACCCGCAGCGCGCCGCGACCATAGGCACCGCCCAGCCACAACCCGGCTTCGGTCACCAAGGGCATCACCAGCATCCCGGAAGATTTTTCGGCCAGCGAAACCGTGTTGGGATAAAGATTGTACATCTCGTTCAGGGTGGCATCGACGCGGGCATCAATCGTGGCCGCACCGGGGCTGCCAATGGCGTTGTTGCATGCGGCGGTGGTGACGCCGACACTGGCCAGTGCCGCCAGCGTGAATCCGCGGCGGGTCAGACGAAGGGGGGGCGTGCTGCTCATTTTATGTGCCTGTTTTTAAAATTGCCTGATCTGGTCGGTTTGTGCGACCTTGCCTCAAGATATACGGAACTCGCGGCCCGCTGTCACGCCTGAAGGCCTTGATTGAGATATTGTCGCTTTATCTTGTCCGCAGCAGCGGAAACCTGCCGACCCAACGCCTACGCAGATCACGCGGCAAGCAGCCGGGCCGCTTCGGGTGCGAAATAGGTCAGAATGCCGTCGCAGCCTGCGCGTTTGAACCCCAGCAGGCTTTCCAGCATTACCTTTTCGCCATCCAGCCAGCCATTCTGCGCCGCCGCTTGCAACATCGCGTATTCCCCTGACACCTGATAGGCAAAGGTCGGTACGCCGAACGTCTCTTTCGCGCGGCGGCAAATATCCAGATATGGCATGCCGGGTTTGACCATCACCATATCCGCACCTTCGGCCAGATCGCGTTCGATCAGGCGCATGGCCTCGTCGCTGTTGCCGGGGTCCATCTGATAGGTGTTCTTGTCGCCGCTCAGCGCGCCGGATGCGCCCACCGCATCGCGGAACGGGCCGTAGAAGGAGCTGGCATATTTCGCGGCATAGGACAGGATCATGACATTGTGATGGCCGTCCTGCTCCAGTGCCTTACGGATGGCTCCGATACGTCCGTCCATCATATCGCTGGGGCCGATGATATCGGCACCTGACTCGGCCTGCGTCAGCGCCATTTTCACCAGAGCTTCCACCGTGGCGTCGTTGACGATCTCGCCATCGACCACATAACCGTCATGGCCGTTGATATTATAGGGGTCCAGCGCCACATCGGTCATTACCGCGATCTCGGGCGCCGCATCTTTGATAGCGCGGATAGCACGGTTGCACAGGTTGTCGGGGTTCCAGGCCTCGGCGCAGTCTTCGGTCTTGAGACTGGTATCGGTATAGGGAAACAGGCAGATCGCCGGGATGCCCAGATCGGCCGCCTCGCGTGCGGCCTTGGCAATCAGGTCGACGCTGCGCCGCATTACGCCGGGCATCGAGGGCACCGGCTCCTCGGTATCCTTGCCGTCGCGCACAAAGACCGGCCAGATCAGATCATCGACCGATAAACTGTTCGAGCGCACCAGCGCGCGGATCGCAGAAGACTGCCGGGTGCGGCGCAGACGGGAAGAGGGGAACGGGGCGACCGTGGGTTTCATCGACGAGGCTCCTTGTCAAATCGTGTATGGGGTGGCATGGAAACTCGGCGCCCACAAGAGGATCGATTGCCGCGCGTTTCCTTCGGGCGGAGCGACACAGAAAAAGGCAATGGGCTTGGGCTTCTACTCCTCGATTTTCGAACTAATCAACATGCGGTCGTTTTCGAACCTGTGGTTCTGGATCGTGCTGGCAGTGCTATGGGCCGCGGCCAGTCATTGGGTGCTGGGCGTCCCCTATGACATGATCCTACGCGCACAGCGTCGCGGTGGACAGGCCGAAACCGATTTTGAGGACATGACCCGGATCAACGTTAACCGGCTGTGTCACGTCGTTGGGGTGGCCGGGGTGTGGTTGCTCGGGGGGGCGTGTTTCCTGCTCAGCGCGCTGGCGATGCTGGGCTTTGTCTATCGCATCGAGTTCGCGCAGGCGCTGTTCCTGCTGGGATTTCCGCTGTTTTTCGTCGCCCTGCTAAGCCTGACCGCGGCGCGGCGGATCGCTTCCGAAGCCCCGCAAGGCGAGGAACTGCGTCGCTATCTCCTGCGCCAGCGCGTGTATATCCAGATGATCGGCGCGGTCGCGATCTTTGTCACCGCCCTCTGGGGCATGTATCAGAACCTTTCCATTGGCGTGCTGGGTTACTGACCCTGCCACGCCCAGATCGACGGGCCATTCACCATGACCGCACAACATCATATTACCGTTGGGGGCGCACCTGAAGGGTTCGACGCCCGCCTGATCCTGAATGAGATCGAGCGCAGCGCGGCACCGGTCGTTCATGTGGCGCGCGACGACAAGCGCTTGGCAGCGATGCGCGCAGCGCTGGCCTTTTTTGCCCCCGATATGCCGGTTCTTTCCTTTCCCGGCTGGGATTGCTTGCCTTATGACCGCGTGTCGCCGAACGCCGAAATCTCGGCGGCACGGATGGCGACCCTGGCGGCGCTGGTGCATAAGATGCCGTCGCGCTTTGTGTTATTGACAACATTGAACGCCGCGACCCAGCGGGTACCCCCGCGCGACGTGTTGCGCCAGTCGGCCTTTTCCGCGCGCGTTGGCGAACGGGTAAACGAGGCCGCATTGCGCGATTTTCTTGCACGGATGGGCTTTGCACAAAGTCCCACCGTGATGGAACCCGGAGATTACGCGATCCGTGGCGGTATCATCGACATCTATCCGCCGGGTGAAAGCGGGCCGGTGCGGCTGGATTTCTTTGGCGACGTTCTGGACGGTGCCCGCCGGTTCGACCCCGCGACCCAGCGCACCACCGACACGCTGGAGACGGTGGAACTGGCGCCGGTCTCCGAAGTGCTTTTGGACGAGGCGGCGATCACACGGTTCCGCCAGAATTACCGGATTGAGTTCGGCGCCGCCGGCAGTGACGACCCGCTTTATGAGGCGGTCAGCGCCGGGCGTAAACAGGCCGGAACGGAGCATTGGCTGGCATTTTTCCACGACCGGCTGGAAACCCTGTTCGACTACCTGCCCGGAGCCACGGTCACGCTCGACAATCAAAGCACCGCCGCGCGGCTCGCGCGCTGGGACAGTATCGCTGATCAATACGAGACCCGCCGCCTCGCCATGCAAAATCGCCGCACGGGTGAAAGCGTCTACAAACCCGCGCCGCCGGAAATGCTGTATCTTGACGATGCCGCATGGCAGGCGGCGGTGGCGGAACGTCGCGTGCTGCAATTCCACCCGTTGCCGCAGGCCAGCGGGCCGGGCGTGATCGACGCGGGCGGACGTATCGGGCGCAGTTTCGCCCCCGAGCGCCAACAGGAAAACGTGAATCTGTTCGCCGCGCTGGCCGATCATATCCGGGCGAAGCTGGACAAAGGGCCGGTGCTGGTTGCGTCATATTCCGAGGGCGCGCGCGAACGCCTGACCGGGCTGATCGAGGACGAAGGGCTGGGCGAGACGATCACGGTGGCTGACGCCACCCGCATCGGCAAGCGCGGGTTGCATCTGGCAGTCTGGCCGCTGGAAGCCGGGTTCGAAACCCCCGACATGACGGTGATCTCGGAACAGGACGTGCTGGGCGATCGGTTGATTCGCGCGCCCCGCAAACGTCGCCGCGCCGAGAATTTCCTGACTGAGGCGCAAAGTCTCTCGGCCGGCGATCTGGTGGTGCATGTGGATCACGGCATCGGCCGTTATCTTGGATTGGAGGTCATCACTGCCGCAGGGGCGGCGCATGAATGTCTGATTCTGGAATATGCCGAAGGCGCGCGACTTTATCTGCCGGTGGAGAATATCGAACTGCTTTCGCGCTTTGGCCATGAAGAGGGGCTGCTGGACAAACTTGGCGGCGGTGCCTGGCAAGCGAAAAAAGCAAAGCTGAAGGAACGCATCCGCGAGATGGCCGACCGGCTGATCAGGGTCGCGGCCGAACGCGCCCTGCGCCGCGCGCCGGTGCTGGAACCCGAACACCACGCATGGGAGGCATTTTCGGCCCGCTTCCCCTATCAGGAAACCGACGACCAGCTGAGCGCAATTTCGGATGTGATCGAGGATCTTTCCAGCGGTCAGCCGATGGACCGGCTGATCTGTGGCGATGTGGGCTTTGGCAAGACCGAAGTGGCGATGCGCGCCGCGTTCGTTGCCGCCATGTCGGGCATGCAGGTGGCGGTGATTGCCCCCACGACGCTGCTGGCGCGTCAGCATTACGCTGGGTTCGCCGAGCGGTTTCGCGGCTTTCCGCTACATGTGCGGCAATTGTCGCGTTTTGTGAGTACGAAAGAGGCGCAGAAAACCCGCGACGGGCTGGCAAGCGGCGAGGTCGATATTGTCATTGGGACCCATGCGCTGCTGGCCAAGGGCACGCGGTTCAAGAATCTGGGCCTGCTGGTCATCGATGAAGAGCAGCATTTCGGCGTGAAACACAAAGAGCGGCTGAAAGCGCTGCGCAGCGATGTCCACGTGCTGACCCTCACCGCGACACCGATCCCACGCACCTTGCAACTGTCGCTGTCGGGCGTTCGCGATCTGTCGATCATCGGCACACCGCCGGTGGACCGCCTGTCAATTCGCACCTATGTGAGCGAATTCGACGCCGTGACCGTGCGCGAGGCGCTGTTGCGCGAACATTACCGCGGCGGACAATCATTTTATGTCGTTCCCCGCGTCAGCGACCTGCCGGAGATCGAAGAGTTTTTACGCGAACAGGTGCCCGAGGTCTCGGTTGTGGTGGCCCATGGTCAATTGGCCGCCGGAGCGCTCGACGACCGGATGAACGCCTTCTATGACGGCAAATACGATGTGCTTCTGGCGACTACTATCGTCGAATCCGGGCTCGACATCCCCAGCGCCAACACCATGATCGTGCACCGCGCCGACATGTTCGGCCTGTCGCAATTATACCAGATTCGAGGCCGCGTCGGGCGCTCCAAGACCCGTGCCTACGCCTATCTCACCACGAAACCGCGCGCGCCACTGACCCCGGCCGCGGAAAAGCGGCTGCGCGTGCTGGGCAGCCTCGACACCTTGGGCGCGGGCTTTACCTTGGCCAGCCAGGATCTCGACATTCGCGGGGCCGGCAACCTGCTGGGCGAGGAACAGTCGGGCCAGATGCACGATGTCGGCTATGAACTCTACCAGTCGATGCTGGAAGAGGCGATCAGCAAGATCAAAGCGGGCGAGATCGAGGGCCTGACCGAAGCCGACGAACAATGGGCGCCGCAGATCAACCTTGGTGTGCCGGTGCTGATTCCCGAAGATTACGTGCCCGATTTGGACGTGCGTCTGGGCCTTTATCGCCGCCTCTCCAACCTCACCAAGAAGGTGGAACTCGAAGGGTTTGCTGCCGAACTGATCGACCGTTTTGGCAAGCTACCGCGCGAGGTGAACACGCTGCTTCTGGTGGTGCGGATCAAGGCGATGTGCAAACGCGCTGGCATCGCCAAATTGGATGGTGGCCCCAGGGGTGCGACAATCCAGTTCCACAACGATAAATTTGCCGCGCCAGAGGGGCTGGTGGAGTTCATTCAGGCCCAGGACGGGCTGGCAAAGGTGCGCGATAACAAGATCGTCGTGCGGCGTGACTGGCGCAGCGATGCCGACAAGATCAAAGGCGCCTTCGCCATTGCCCGCGATCTGGCGGCGAAAGTCGTGGCAAAAAACAAGGCGCGCAATAAGAGCAACTGAGTGGGATTTGGGTATTTATAACCAGAAAGAGGCCGGGTCGCGCCCGGCTTCGATCTGGTTGGCAGATATCATGGGGGTCCACCCGCGCTGGCGGCGTCATCAAGACGCAATTGTACCCTTTGTCGTCCCTGCCACGAGTTGATTTCCAGCCGGCCTGCGAAATGAAACCGCGCGCCACCATGGTTGCTGAGGGCCGGGCCGATCGGGCCGTCAAACGCGCCAAAGGCGATTGCATCGATCGAAGCACCCATGCCATCGCTGAGGGATAGTTTAAGGTGATTTTCTCCGACGCGTCGGGCATGGCGGATTGTCATATCCGGAAGCGCAAACCGCGGCGCCGAGGCCGCGGCGCCAAAGGGTCCGGCCTGTTCGATCTGT
This sequence comes from Pontibaca salina, assembly GCF_016307205.1. Classification (GTDB taxonomy): domain Bacteria; phylum Pseudomonadota; class Alphaproteobacteria; order Rhodobacterales; family Rhodobacteraceae; genus Pontibaca; species Pontibaca salina. The sequence goes on from NZ_JAEIJD010000002.1 coordinate 280,515, forward strand.
TGGATCAGGCCCACCTGTGCCGCCCCCGGCATCAATGCGCCATCCAAGCGCAGATCTCTTGGCCCCGCTGCGCCGGCACCCTGCCGCGCCAGCAACTCGCCCAGTCGGGCCATTGCCGGTTCCAGGTTCTCACGTGTGACTGTCAGACCCGCCGCCATCTTGTGACCGCCGCCTTTCACCAACAGCCCTTCGCCGCTCAGCCGCTGGATTGCCGCGCCAAGGTCGATACCCGCGACCGAGCGCCCCGATCCCTTGCCGATCCCGTCGTCAAATCCGATCACAATCGCCGGGCGGTTTGCCGCCTCTTTCAGTCGCGCAGCCACGATCCCGACGACGCCAGGATGCCAAGCTTCGCCAGCCGCCCAGACCAGTGGCCCGTCAAGCCCGCGGGATTCAGCCTGTTCCTGCGCTGCGGCCCGTACTGCGTTTTCAATTTCGCGCCGATCGCTGTTGAGCGTATCCAGCCGTTCAGCCAAAGCTGCGGCTTCGCTTGGCGATTGCGTGGTCAGAAGGCGTGCACCCAGATCGGCCTGTCCGATCCGGCCACCGGCATTGACCCGTGGCCCCAGCAGAAAGCCAAGATGATAGGTGCTGGGCGCTGAGTCCATGCGGGCCACATCTGACAGGGCGACCAGACCGCTGCGCTCACGACGCCCCATGACGACCAGCCCCTGGCGCACCAGCGCGCGATTGGCTCCAATCAGCGGCGCGACATCCGCCACCGTGGCCAGTGCCACCAGATCCAGCAGACCCATCAGGTCGGGTTCCGGGGGATTTCCAGCCTCGCGCATCTGGCGGTGCAACTCGACCAGCATTAGAAAGACCACCCCAGCGGCGCAGAAATAGCCCAGTTCGCCACTTTCGTCCTGACGATTGGGGTTCACAATCGCCAAGGCCGGCGGCAACGTTTCGCCGCCCATATGGTGATCCAGCACAATCACGTCCGCGCTCTCGGCGGCGGCAATTGCCGCATGGGACAGCGTACCGCAATCAACACAGATAATCAGATCGTGGTGCGCAGCCAGATCGCGCATCGCTGGCACATTGGGGCCATAGCCCTCGTCAATGCGGTCGGGCACATAAAGCGTTGCTTCGCGGCCCATCTCGCGTAACCACACGATCAAGAGCGCCGCAGAAGCAGCCCCGTCGACGTCGTAATCTGCGAAGATCGCAATTTTTTCGCGCCGCTCGACCGCGACCCGGAACCGCGCAGCTGCCTTTTCCATGTCTTTCAGCAAGCGCGGATCAGGCAATAAATCGCGCAGGGTAGGGGCCAAAAACCCATTCACTTCTGTTGGCAGAACACCGCGCCGGGCAAGCACCTGGCACAGCGCGCGCGGCAGACCGGACCCTTGCACAAGCGCGTCGGCAGCCCGCTCGACCTCGATCGAAGGACCAATCCACCGTCGGCCGCTTAAAGACTCCGAAACCCCAAGAAACGCCAACTATCACCTCCGCTTAAGCCGCAGCATGCGCTCAAGGCTTCTTCTTGCTTCAAAAATCCCCGCCGGAGGCTTTGCGCGGCAGCGCAAAATCAATGGTCCTAGTCAAGCACGATCTGGGCTTAAGCCACCGGTGTGCGATACTGCATGCGCCGGACCGATCCGGTCTTGGAGCGCATCAGCAAGGTCTCACTGGTCATCCAGCGCGGCTCGCGTTTGATGCCGGGCAGCAGAGTGCCGCCGGTTACACCTGTGGCGGCAAAGATCACATCCTGCGTCACCATCTCGTCGCGGGTATAAATCCGGTCGAGATCCGTGACCCCGGCCTTTGCGGCCCGAGCCTTTTCATCCTCATTGCGAAACAAGAGCCGGCCCTGAATCTGGCCGCCCATACATTTCAGCGCCGCCGCGGCCAGCACCCCTTCGGGGGCACCGCCTTGACCCATATACATATCGATTCCGGTCATCGCGCTTTCGGCGCAATGCATTACACCCGCCACGTCGCCATCCGAAATCAGCCGGATCGCCGCGCCGGTCGCGCGGACCTCGGCGATCATTGCTTCGTGGCGGGGACGCTCCAGAATGCAGACGGTGATGTCCGACGGGGCGCAGCCGCGCGCGGTTGCCAATGTCGTAACGCGCTCGGCTGGTGCCATGTCGAGCGTTACCAGACCTTCTGCATAGCCGGGGCCAATCGCCAGTTTGTCCATATAGACATCGGGCGCGTGCAGCATCGAACCGCGCGGGCCCATCGCGATCACGGTCAGGGCGTTGGGCATGTCCTTGGCGGTCAGCGTCGTGCCTTCGAGCGGGTCCAGCGCGATATCGACGCCGGGACCGTTGCCGGTGCCGACCTCTTCGCCGATGAACAGCATCGGCGCCTCGTCGCGTTCGCCTTCACCAATCACCACCACACCGGCGATGTCGAGCAGGTTCAACTGTTCGCGCATGGCATTGACTGCGGCCTGATCGGCCGCTTTCTCGTCGCCGCGCCCGATCAGCGACGCCGATGCCAGCGCGGCCTGTTCGGCCACGCGGGCAAGGCCTAGCGACAGCATGCGGTCATGAAATTCGGTCGGTGCGCTCATTGGGCGATCCTTGTCGTCTAACTTGTGAATACCGGAGTGATCACCGGTTTAGCGGGCAGGAATGGCTGACACAAGACAGCGTCGCTGCGTTAATGGCTCATACACTTTCGATGCGCAGCGCGACCGGAGCAGAATGCATGACGTCGGTCTGCGCCATTGCCGCCAGCGCCGCGCTTAAAGCCGAGCTTGTGGTCTTGTGGGTGACGATCAAGACCGGCGCCGCTTCGGTCGAATGACCATATTGCCGCATCCGGTCGATGGAAATACCATGTTCGCCGAGGATGGCGGCAATCTTGGCCAGCGTACCCGGTTTATCAATCAACCCCATGCGCAGGTAATAAGGCGCAGGCACACCAGCAACCGCGGCCGGCGCATCCGCAAGAGTATTCGCAGGCTGACCGAAGGTCGTGATCCGCACGCCGCGCGCCAGATCGCAGACATCAGCCATCACCGCACTAGCAGTGGGACCCATGCCCGCACCGGGGCCGCGCAGCACGATCTGTTCGACCGCGTCGCCCTCGATCACCACCATATTGGTGCCGCCCTCAAGCTGACCCAGTGGCGAACTCGCAGGAACAAGGCAGGGCTGGGTGCGCTGTTCCAGACCGCGGCCGGTGCGGCGAGCAACCCCCAGCAGCTTGATCCGATAACCCATGTCTGCGGCAGCGCGGATGTCTTCGATGGCAATCCGTTCAATGCCCTCGATCTCGATTCCGTCAAAGTCGGGGCGGGTGCCAAAGGCGATCGACGATAGCAGCGCCAGTTTGTGCGCGGCGTCGATGCCGCCGACATCCAGCGTTGGATCGGCTTCGAGAAAGCCCAGATCACGCGCCTCCTGAAACACGGTCTCATAGGGCAGGCCGGCATTTTCCATGCGGGTCAGGATGTAGTTGCAGGTGCCGTTCATCACACCCATGACGCGGGTGATCTCGTTCGCGGCCAAACCTTCGGTCAGCGCTTTGATCACCGGGATGCCGCCCGCGACCGCCGCCTCGTAACGGATCACGCGACCCTGTGCCTCGGCGCGTTCGGCCAATGCCTGGCCGTGCATTGCCAGCATGGCCTTGTTCGCGGTCACGACATCCTTGCCGGCGTCCAATGCCGCTTCGGTCGCCGCCTTGGCCGGACCGTCCGGGCCGCCCATCAACTCCACGAACACATCGACATCGTCGCGCCGTGCCAGCGTGACCGGGTCGTCTTCCCAGTCATAGGTCGCGATGTTTACGCCCCGGTCCTTGCCGGCATCGCGGGCCGAAACCGCCGTGATCTGGATGTCACGCCCGGTGCGCGCACGCAGCAGCGCCGCCTGTTTGCGCACGATCTGCACGACGCCGACCCCGACCGTGCCAAGTCCCGCTATTCCGATGCGCAATGGTTTCGTCATGGCAAAGTCCCTTGTCCCGAATGTTTTGCAGCGCTTTAGCGGGTTCGTCGTTGCGGTGCAACGCGTCACATCGCGGGCAAGGGGGCGACCCCGGTGCGCATGCGTGTCTGCGTGCCCCTATCGATGACCGTGCCGCTGCGCAACCGCTGCGCCCGTTGCTGCAGCCGGTCACGCCGCGCGATCAGTTCGGATTCCGATTTATCGGCTTCGTTGCCGCGTGCTTCGGTAGGGGTCAGCAGGGGATCCAGCGGCACAAGATCGGGATAGGGTGCCGCGCGCGCGGCGGCGTCAATCGTGGATGCCAGTTCAGGCTGGTCCGCGCATCCTGCAAGCAGCATCATCAAGGCCACAGCGGGCGGAACAGCGCGGAAAGGATGGGGCAGGGGCATGGTGGCACCGGGTTGATTTCAGGTCCAGTGATGCCGTCTGCGATCGGCGGGCGCAAGCGCGGGTTTTTTGGAGCGCCGGTCCGAGATCAACTCAGATCCTTTCGACCGTGATGTCGTCGCTGGCGTAAAATGCCAGATGATCCTTGATCGCGGCGACATTTTCTCGCGGGGCTTCATAGCTCCAGACAGCATCTTCCAAGGTCGCCGATTTGTTCACGATCGAATAATAATACGCGTCGCCCTTGGATGGGGAATGGGTGATGGTCGCACTGCGGTCGAGGAGTTGCATAGCAATGTCATCGCGCGGAAAGTAAAGCACCGGCGGCAAGTGACCCTCGCTGAGTTCCAGCACATTGCTGCTTTCGCCCAGCACCGCGCCACCCACACGTATGCACCAGGTTCCATCTGCCTTGCGAATTTTTATCGGATCGGCCATCGCGCTCTTCTCCCGTTCTTGCATGATAATACTTCCCGGAACAGTGCGCGATGCAAAGCCGCCGGGGACGACCGGACGTTTTTAGAACAGGACGCGGCGCGCGCGCAAGGTTTAGCGCGCTATTTGTTCAGATCGGCGCGGTCGCGGCCGTCAGCCAATTGCGCGCATTGTCGCCAAGGCGAGGAGCGATCTGCTCGGCCACGGTGCGGTGATAGGCATTCAACCAGTCGCGCTCGGGCTCCGTCAACATTTCGCCTCGGATCAGCCGGCGGTCGATGGGTGCAAAGGTCAGCGTGCGCCAAGCCAGCATCGCCCGTTCGGGATCGCCGCCGGGCAGGTCGGGGGCAGGCTCGACCACCAGCAGGTTTTCGATCCTGATGCCAAAGGCTCCTTCGCGGTAATAACCGGGTTCGTTGCTCAGGATCATGCCCGGTTCCAGCGGCACATGGCTGGTGCGGCTGAGCCGCTGCGGCCCTTCGTGAACGCTGAGATACGCGCCCACACCATGGCCCAGTCCATGATTGAAATCCTGCCCCGCCAGCCACAGAGGCATACGCCCGACCGCTTCGATATCGCGCCCGGCCAGCCCTTTGGGCCAGCGCAATCGGCTCATGGCGATCATGCCTTGCAGAACGCGGGTAAAGGCGGTGCGCTCCTCGGCACCGGGGGTGCCGATGGCGATGGTGCGGGTGATATCAGTGGTGCCATCCAGATATTGCCCGCCGCTGTCCAGCACCAGCAGGTCGCCATCGCGCAGCAATGTGTCAGTGTCGGTGGTGACGCGGTAATGCATGATCGCGCCGTTGGCGCCGGTGCCCGCGATGGTCTCAAAGCTGATATCGCGCAACGCTGGATCGGCGCGCCGGCGCTCCTCAAGCGCGCACACCACGTCGATTTCGGTGACGCTGCCGGGTGGCTGCGCGTCGAGCCAGGCCAGAGTTTCGACCACTGCGGCACCATCGCGCAGATGCACGGCCACGCTGCCCGCGATCTCGGCCGGGTTCTTACGTGCTTTGGGCAAGGCGCAGGGATCGTCGCCCTGAACTGCCCGGTCACCCAGTGCCTGCGCGATACGCTCGGGTACCGTGGTGTTGTCGATGCGCACTGGCTTGGGCAACTGCCCAAGCACCGGCAGTAGCGCATCGGGCGCATGTACGGTCACGCCATCGCCTAAGGGGCTGCCAAGGTCGGACAGCTTCTGGCTGGCCATGAACAGATCCACCTGCCCATCATCGTGCAGGATGGCAAAGCCGTGGGCGACCGGATTGCGGGGGATGTCGCTGCCGCGAATATTGAGCAGCCACATGATCGAATCCGGCAGGGTCAGCACTGCCGCCCGATGTCCGGAGTCGCGCAAGGTTTCGGCCAAGCGCGCGCGTTTCGAATCAGCGGTTTCACCCGCGTACTCAATGGGGTGTGGGCGCACCGGGTGCATCGGCGGGGGCGGCTGGTCCGTCCAAATACGATCCACAAGGTTCTCGCTTGCTGCCAGCGTGATGCCCGACCCCTCCAGCGCTTTGCGCGCCTGCGCAATCTCGCCCCGGGTATGCAGCCAGGGATCAAACCCGACTTTACCGCCCAGCGGCAGCTTTTCGCGCAGCCAGTCAGCCAGTCGCACATCCGGCCAGGGGACCGGCGTGAAGATATCGGCCACCTGCGCCTTGACCTGTGTGCGATAGCGCCCATCGACGAAGATGCCCGCATGTTCGGCCAGCACGGCGCAAAACCCGGCGGAACCGGTAAAGCCGGTCAGCCAGGCCAACCGGGCGTCGCGCGAAGCGACATATTCGCCCTGATGCGCATCGGCGCGCGGCACCAGAAACCCGTCCAGCCCCTTGGCGGCCATTTCCAGACGCAGCGCCCGCAATCGGGGCGGTCCCTGCTCGGGCCGGGCAGTGACGTCAAATGTCTGAAACATCGCGCGTTCCTTTTTCATGCTGAGACATCACATCGGAGCGCAGCGCCGGCCCAATCAGGCGACGTTGCGCAGGCCCAACACGCGCGCCCGTTTGCGCGGATCGCTGTCAAACAGGGCGGCCAGTTGTTCGGTTATCGCGCCGGCCAATTGATCGACATCGGTGATTGTGACCGCGCGGTTGTAATAGCGGGTCACGTCATGGCCGATCCCGATCGCCAACAGCTCGACCATCTTGCGCCGTTCGACCATGTCGATCACGTCACGCAGGTGCTTTTCGAGGTAGTTCGCCGGGTTCACTGACAACGTGCTGTCATCGACTGGCGCACCGTCAGAAATCACCATCAGGATCTTGCGCGCCTCGGTCCGCTTGGCCATCCGGCGATGCGCCCATTCCAAGGCTTCGCCGTCGATATTCTCTTTCAGCAGGCCCTCTTTCATCATCAGGCCTAGGTTGTTGCGGGCTCGACGCCAGGGCGCGTCAGCGGGTTTATAAATGATGTGGCGCAGATCGTTCAGGCGGCCCGGTTGCTCGGGGCGTCCGTCATTCAACCAAGCCTCGCGTGCTTGACCGCCTTTCCAGGCGCGGGTCGTGAAGCCGAGGATCTCGACCTTGACATCGCAGCGTTCCAGCGTGCGCGCCAGAACGTCGGCACAAATCGCGGCAATCGAAATCGGACGCCCCCGCATGCTGCCGGAATTATCCAGCAGCAGGGTTACAACTGTATCACGAAATTCGGTATCGTGCTCGACCTTGAAACTCAGCGGCGTGGTGGGGTTGGCAACCACACGGGCCAGCCTTCCGGCATCCAGAATTCCCTCTTCCTGATCAAATTCCCACGAGCGGCTTTGCTTGGCCTGAAGACGGCGCTGCAATTTGTTGGCCAGTCGTGAAACCGCGCCTTTCAGGGGATCAAGCTGCTGATCCAGATAGGCGCGCAACCGTTCCAGTTCCAATGGCTCGGCCAGTTCCTCGGCTTTGATCTCTTCGTCATGTGTGGACAGATAGACGCGGTAATTCGGGTCGGCATCACTGACGGAAGGTGGTGGCGGTTCTTGCGGCGAGTCGCCTTCGGGCATCTCGGCTTCTTCGCCCATCTCTTCGTCCGACAGGTCATCCATGCTGACTTGGGCTTGAGCCTCGTCTTGCTGGTCGTCCTGTTGCTGCTCGGGCTCGGCCTCGGCGCTGTCTTCGCTGTCATCTTCGCCGGTGCTGTCGGGCTCTTCCTCTTCCTCGCCGTCGTCTTCTGCTTCGTCTTCTTGATCTTGGTCCAGCGCATCAGGATCGTCGCCCAATTGATCGCCATAGCCGAGATCGGAAATGATCTGACGCGCCATCCGGGCGAATTCGACCTGATCCGACAGTGTGTCCTGCAGGCTCTCCAATGTGCCGCCGGCCTGTTCTTCAATGAAGCCCCGCCACAGATCCATGACATTTTGCGCACCAACCGGCAAATCGCGCCCGGTGGCCAAGTGGCGGATCAGATATCCGGCCGCCACCGGAAGCGGCGCGTCGCTCGCGTTGGTGATGCGCTCATAGCCGCGCTGCGCCGCCTCGTGAGCGATCTTCGCATCGATATTGCCGGCGGTTCCGGGCATTTCATGCGCGCCGATCGCCTGACAGCGCGCGGTTTCCATGGTTTCGTAAAGCTCGCGCGCAATGTCACCGGGCGGCGCATAGCGTGCGTGGGTGGCGGCGTCGTGATATCGGTGATGGAGAGCCAGTGCATCGGCGGTGCCGCGCGCCATCAGCACTTCGTCACGGCTCATGCGCCGGGAAATCTGGGGCAGCCGCATCGCCTCGCCTGACAGGCCGGAGGGATCGACCGAATAGCTCACGGTCAGGTCAGGGTCGTTCGCCATGACCTTGGTGGCCTCGGCCAGCGCCTTCTTGAATGGATCGGCGGGGTTATCGGATTGTCGGCTCATGTCGGATCCCGCAATTCTAGGTGGATGCACAGGTTATCTGCGCAAATTTCTCGACCGCTTCTAAAAGAGATCACGTCTTGCCGCTTTCTCCAAATGCCCTTTATGCGAGGGCGTACAATCAAGCATAATGCTCTGAAAATGCGGGTTTTAAGCTTGTAATCTCATTCACGGTGACAGGTCTGTGTGTAACAATTGTTGCACAAGATCAAGTTCGTTTCCAATGCAATTGTCCGGGTCTCGGTGGCGCGCCTGATGCCGGCGGGCACGGCAAAGGAACCGTTGGCAGATTTTGGTTGTTGGGTCGCTATCCTAACCCGAGCAAGGAGAACCAGATGTTCATGCCCAATATCAAGCAGCTTGCCGTCGCTGTGTCGGCCAGCGCCATGCTGGCGTTGCCAGCCTGCGCGGAAACCACCACCTATACCGCCGATCTGACGTCACGTGCAGAGGTGCCGCCCAATGACAGCACAGCGACCGGAACCGCCGAGGTCACTGTCGATAAAAATGCCGGCACGGTGTCATGGGCCGTAACGACTGAGAACCTCACAGGCGAGCCGACAGCCGCCCATATTCACGGACCGGCCAGCCCTGACGAGAACGCCCCGCCGGATATCGATATGTCAGGTGCACTGATGAACGGCAGTGCTGACATTACCGAGGCCCAGATCGGTGAGTTAAGAGATGGTAAGTACTATGTGAATGTCCACACCGAGGCGCACCCCGATGGTGAAATTCGAGGGCAATTGGACGCCGCAGAATAATCCTCACCGATAACCCAATCCCATCCCCTCTTGTTTAAGATGGGAAGGGGTTTATGTTAAGTATCACGTGTCTGCTCAACACAGATTTCCCCTGACCAGTGCCCTTCACGGCGCATGTGTGCAGGATATATCGTCGCCCGATCCGTCAGCCATTTGCGCCAGACCTTTGGGCGGTCAGAGTGTTCGTGCCAAGGCTCTTGTTATGTCAGCATGGATTTCAGAAAATCCGTGGTCTCGGGTGGATTATCCGGTACAAGTAAACGAGCGTGCACGCAGCTTCTTAGTTATCAACAAAGGAGAACTAGATGGATATTCCTCTGGAAATCGCATGGCATAATCTGGAAAAATCCGAAACTCTTGAGGCACGCATTCGCGAGCGCGTCGACAAGATGTCGCGCTATTTCAATCGGATCAATAGCTGCCGCATAGCGGTCGAGATGCCGCATCGAAGCCAGCACAACACCAAGGAGTTCCACCTGCGCATCGAGGTTCGGGTTCCGGAACACGAGATCGTTGTCAGCAACAATCCCGGCGACCGGCGCGACCATTTCGACCCGCTGATCACAATCCGCGATGCATTCGACGCCATGGACCGTCGGCTGGAAGAGCATTCCCGCAAGATGCGCGGTGAGGTCAAGACACTGAGCGGACCGCCGCATGGGACAATCATCCGCAAATTCGCGGATTACGGGTTCGTAAGACTGAGCGATGGGCAAGAAATTTACTTCGCACCCAATGCTGTCGTGTCGGGCGATTTCGAGGAATTGGAGGTCGGGTCAGCGGTTGAGATCACCGTTGCCGAGGGCGAAGGTGCCATGGGTCCGCAGGCGTCGATGGTGCGCTCGATCAGCAATGTGGCAATGGATGCGGATCGGCGACCCGACGGTTAAAGGCCCTTTGGCTTAATTTGTCCTGCGGGGTCGGCAGCTTGGAAAGCCGAGCTCCGACGGTTCGCTGCCTGCGCCTTTGATGTTCACGATCTGCATAGGAGGCACCGAAAAAGGGCAATGTTTGAGCAATGTCTGATTTGAAAGCCCTCCGGCATCGCATGGTCGATCAGCAGATTGCGGGCCGGGGCATCCGTGATCGCCACGTGCTGGCGGCGATGCGCAAGGTTCCCCGCGAATCCTTCGTCAGCCCCGAGCAATCTGCCGCTGCATATGGCGATCACCCGCTGCCTATCGGACAGGGGCAAACGATTTCGCAGCCCTATATCGTGGCTCGGATGATCGAGGCTGCGCGGATAGGTCCCGATCAACGCGTGTTGGAGATCGGCGCAGGTTCGGGCTATGCGGCGGCGGTCATCGCGGAAATAGCTGATGACGTCTATACGGTTGAGCGCCATCAAGCCTTGGGGGCGTCGGCGCGCGCACGCTTGCAGGCTGCAGGATATAATACCGTCCATGTGCAGATCGCCGATGGCACGCTGGGCTGGCCTGATGCGGCGCCTTATGATGCGATCATAGTTGCCGCCGGTGCCCCATCGGTGCCGCAAGCATTGAAAGAACAGTTGCGGGAAGGTGGCAGGCTGATCATTCCGGTTGGCACCGATAGCTGTACCCAGACATTAACGCGCCTGACCCGGACCGGTCCTGAGGAGTGGTGCGAAGAACGGCTCGCCTCGGTGCGGTTCGTGCCGCTGATCGGCGCGCAGGGCTGGACCTGACCTGGGGCTTCGGATCAGCTGCGGGGGTCAAGCAGCTTTGACAGGATATCGTTGCGGTTAATCTGACCAATCGGGTGCCCGTCCTCAAAAACGTATACCGGCCGGTCATGACCTTGGGCTTCACGCATGACAGTCTGGATCGTCGCATCCGGGGCCACCGATGGCGCGTCATCGGGGAGCACGAAGGCATGTGGCAGGGTGGTCGCCACATCACGTGCGCAGAGTACACCCAGCGGATTCATATGGGCGACAAAATCCGCGACATATCCGGTTGCAGGATTGGTGAAGATCTCTTGCGGGGTGCCGCATTGCACAATGCGCCCGCCTTCCATGATCGCGATGCGATCGCCCAGCTTGAATGCCTCGTCCAGATCGTGACTGACAAAGACGATGGTCCGCCGCAGACGTTTCTGAAGGTCCACCAGCTCATCCTGAAGCCGGGTCCGGATCAAGGGGTCGAGGGCCGAGAACGGTTCGTCCATCAGCAGGATCGGTGCGTCGGTGGCAAAGGCGCGCGCCAGTCCAACCCGTTGCTGCATGCCACCCGACAGTTCCGCGACCTTGTGTTCCCCCCATTCAGAGAGCCCGACCAGCGCCAGTTGCTCGGCCACCTTGGCGCGGCGGTCGCGGCGGGACATGCCCGACAGTTCCAGCCCCAGCCCCACATTTTCAGCGACACTGCGCCAAGGCAGCAGTCCGAACTGCTGGAATACCATCGCGATATGGCGCTGGCGCATCCGGCGCAATGTGGCGGCATCGGCATGGGTGACGTCGACCATTTCCTTGCCGTCATGCACCAGCACCGAACCCCGCGCCACGCGGTTCAGCCCGTTGACTGCACGCAGCAAAGTCGACTTGCCGGAACCAGACAGTCCCATCAACACGAGAATTTCACCTTCAGCCACGGTCAGGCTGCAATCATGGACACCAAGGATTTGCCCGGTTTGCTCTTGCACCTGTTCGCGTGAAAGACCCTCATCCATCAGCGGTAACGCTTTGGCGGGCGCGTCACCGAACACGATCGAGACGGAATCAAATTCGACGGCGGTGCGCATCAGCGACGCTCCACCCGCAACATGCGGTCGAGGATGATCGCCACCACCACGATGATGAACCCCGATTCAAACCCCAGCGCCGGGTTCACCTGATTAAGCGCCCGCACCACCGGCACGCCCAACCCATCGGCTCCGACCAGCGCCGCAATCACCACCATCGACAGCGACAGCATGATAGTCTGGTTCAGCCCCGCCATGATCTGCGGCAAGGCCGAGGGCAGCTCAACCTTCCACAGGGTCTGACGCGGCGTGGCACCAAAGGCACGGGCCGCCTCCAGCAGGGGCATCGGCGTCGACGAAATGCCAAGTTGGGTCAGCCGGATCGGTGCCGGCAGCACAAAAATCACGGTGGCGATCAGGCCCGGCACCATGCCGATGCCAAAGAACACGATGGCCGGGATCAGATAGACGAAAGTGGGCAGCGTCTGCATCAGGTCCAGAACCGGGCGCACCACCTTGAACAGCCGTGGGCGATGGGCCACGGCGATGCCGATGGGCACACCGACCCCCATGCACACCAGACAGGCCGCCAGCACCAGCGTCAGGCTTTCGGTCGTGGCCTCCCAATAGCCCTGATTGAGGATGAACAGAAAACCCGCGGCCACAAACAGGCACACGGTCCATCTGCGTTGCAAACCATAGGCCAGTGCAACGATCACGGCCACGACGACCAACGGGTGTGGTGTCTGAAAAAGCCACAACACCCCGTCGATCAAAGCGCGCATGGCTGTGGACAGCCCATCAAAAAACCACCCGCCATTGCTTTGCAGCCAGTCAAAAAGCCGCCCGGCGCTGCGCCCGACGGGAATTTTGGTATCGGTCAGCCAATCCATGGGGGCATCCTTTTATGGCGTGCAAAGCAGTGGCATTTACAGGGTGTCAGAGGCCCAGCGCATCCTTGGCCACTGGCAGCGCGTCGGAACTGCCGTCTGCCGTCGTGACCCCATCAAGCCAGGTTTCAACCATCTCGGGGTGTTCGAGCAGCCACGCCTTGGCAGCTTTTTGCGGTTCGATACCGTCATCCAGGATCGCGCCCATGATCTCATTTTCCATCGGCAGCGTAAACGACAGGTTATCAAGGAACTTGCCCATATTGGGGCATTCTTCGCCATAGCCCTTGCGGGTGTTGGTATAGACGGTCGCGCCGCCCAGATCGGGACCAAAATATTCGTCGCCGCCGGGCAGATAGGTCAGGTCGAAATTGGCGTTCATCGGATGCGGTTCCCACGCCAGAAATACGATGGGCGCGTCCTTGCTGCGCCGCACCTGCGCCAACATGCCCTGTTCAGAGGATTCCACCACTCTGAAATCTCCCAGTTTGAAGGCGTCTGCGTCGATCATCGCCTGAATCTGGCGGTTGCCGTCATTGCCCGGTTCGATGCCGTAGATCTTGTGATCCAGCGCATCGGCGTGGTCGGCGATGGTCGAGAAGCTTTCGATCCCGGCATCGGCACCGGCGGCATTGGTGGCAAGCGTATATTTCGCGCCTTCCAGATTGGCGCGCACCGTTTCGACGCTGCCATCCTCGCGATATTTCGCGATGTCGCCTTCCATCGTTGGCATCCAGTTGCCCAAGAATACGTCAATATCGCCCTTGGACAGCGATACATAGGTGACCGGCACCGACAGAACCTTGATGTCCACCTCATAGCCGATGGCTTCCAGCACGACGCTGGTGGCGGCGGTGGTCGAGGTAATATCGGTCCAGCCGACATCAGAAAAGCGTACGAGATCGCAATTGGCAAAGGCGGGGGCGGCGGTCAGTGCAAGGGCTGAAATCGTAGAAAGCAAACGCATGGGGAGGCTCCTGTCGGGGTTTTATTGATTGACGCATCAATACGAATCGGGTCTTGAGACGTTAATCGATACAATCGGACCGGCGCGATGGTTTCAACCGCGCTTGGTCGCGACGCTGTAAAATATGCTCAGGGCCGGGGTGTTAAACGATACCGCGCGCGATCCATTTATGCGCTGCTATTATCCCAAATAACACCCGTCGTCCCGCCCGAAACCTTTGCCGGAGGCCTCATGACTTATCCGACCCAACCCCAAGCCAGCCATTACATTGCCGGCGAATACGCCGAGGATACGTCCGGCGCGCCGATTCCGGTGATCTGCCCGGCGACCGGCGACACCATTGCCACGGTGCACGCTGCCACGCCCGCGCTGATCGAGCGCGCCATCACCGCCGCAGGTGAGGCGCAGCGCGCATGGGCGGCGCTGACGGGCACCGAGCGGGGCCGGATCTTGCGGCGCGCGGCGGACCTGATACGCGAGCGCAATCGCGATCTAAGTGTTCTGGAAACCCGAGACACGGGCAAGCCGCTTCAGGAGACACTGGTCGCCGACGCCACCAGTGGGGCTGATGCGTTGGAGTATTTTGGCGGTCTGGCGGGCACCCTGACCGGCGAACATATCCAATTGGGCGAGGATTGGGTCTATACGCGGCGCGAACCGCTGGGGGTCTGTCTGGGCATCGGGGCATGGAACTATCCCACCCAGATCGCCTGTTGGAAAGCCGCGCCGGCGCTGGCTTGCGGGAACGCGATGATCTTCAAACCATCCGAGACGACACCGCTTTCGGCACTAAAGGTCGCGGAGATTCTCACCGAGGCAGGGCTGCCGGCCGGGCTGTTTAACGTCTTGCAAGGGGCGGGCGATGTCGGGGCGGCGCTGGTCGAGGATCCGCGTATCGCCAAGGTGTCGCTGACCGGCTCGGTGCCCACGGGGCGCAAGATCTATGCCGCGGCCGCTGCGGGGATAAAACATGTCACTATGGAATTGGGCGGCAAATCGCCCCTGATCATCTTTGACGATGCCGATCTCGAAGACGCCGTGGGCGGTGCGATTCTGGGAAATTTTTACTCCTCCGGACAGGTCTGCTCGAATGGTACGCGCGTCTTCGTGCATCGTGCGATCAAAGAGAAATTCCTGAGCCGTTTGGCCGAGCGGATGCAAGGGGCAGTGCTCGGCGATCCGTTGGACGAGGCGACGAATTTCGGCCCGCTGGTCAGTGCAAGGCAGCTTGAGATCGTGCAAGATCATGTGGCACGGGCCAAAGCGAAAGGTGCGCGCCTGATTACCGGCGGCGAGGTGTTGGACCAGCCCGGCTTTTGGATCTCGCCGGCGGTGTTTGCCGATGTCAGTGACGATATGGCCATTGCCCGCGACGAGATTTTTGGCCCGGTCATGGCCGTGCTTGATTTCGAAACTGAAGACGAGGTGATCAGCCGGGCCAATGCCACCGAATTCGGGCTGTCAGCGGGTGTCTTTACCCGTGATATCTCGCGTGCGCATCGGGTTGTGGCACAGGTTCAGGCGGGCACCTGCTTTATCAATTCCTACAACGATGCGCCGGTCGAAGCGCCGTTCGGGGGCATGAAGGCCTCGGGGGTGGGGCGCGAAAACTCCAAGGCCGCGATCGCCCATTACAGCCAGTTGAAATCAGTCTATGTCCGCATGGGCCGGGTCGAAGCGCCATTCTGATCTGATTTTTAACGATTGCGAAAAAAAGCGACCCCAGGGAGGGAACCAAGGGGTCGTGCAGGCGTTATGGCGTCAAGAAGGCGATAAAACGCTCAAGCCCCCCAGGTGCGGACGTCGCCGCAGTCCATATGTACGAAGTTCGAGCGGGAATACCGCCCGACGCCGCCTGCGCGGCACGCCGCCGCAGCGCGTGCCATCTGATGGACCGAGCGCGACGACAAACGCAGGTCGGCGGCCTTTCCCGTCATATGAAGCGAGTTTTTGGCGACGCCACCCGACCGGCGGCGCAACATGGCGTTGGTTTTCGGACTGCGATAGCCCGACAGGAGCATGTAGGGCTCGTGAACATCCATGAGGTTGTGCGCGGCGGTCATGATGTCGATGGTGCGCAGGTCGACCTCTTTTACCTCATTTGTACGCCAGTCACGCATGAAGTAGTTGATTTCATTGATGGCGTCTTTGATATACTCGCCATCGATCCAATAGATCGTGTCAAGTCGCTCACCGGTGCGCCCCGAATACATTCGGATGCGCCGTACGTCGCCCCCGCCACGCAAAAAACCGGATGCATTTGCGAAAGTTGGGGCTGCTGTCACTGCGGTTGCTGCGAATGCGCCCAATAGGGCACGCCGGGTGAACCCCACGCCTTTTTGAACTGTCATGATAGTACTGCGCCGTCCCTTGCGAAGTTTCCTGCCTGCGGTCGATGTTACGTCCGCTTTTATTCTATCCATCCCCAGATGTGCGGATTGTATGCCACAGCTTGTTTGTCGATCCAAGGATAGAGTGCCGCAACTTTTACGCAGACCGGATTGCCAGCGGATTTTCGCCGAATCTGCGGCGCAGCGCTGATTCCTGTGAACCGATGCAGCTTTGCATCGCTTTGGCGTGAGATATGTCCCTGAGTGCATTGTCATTGGACATCTGCGGCGCTGTTTTTCAAGTTAATATGCGACTTTTAAGTCCGTCCCGGATGCATTTGTTTTCAAGGACCAGATTAGATGACTATCGTGCCACGCCGTTTCGCTTTGCTTTACGGAATGTTTCTCGTGCCGTTTTTCGTCCTGTTTTCCGGCGGGGTCGGGGTGGCTCAGGCGCAGGTCACGGCCTTTAAGCAAGCCGTGGCAGAAGCAGCCGCTGATGATGATGACGTTGCCGCCTATTACCGCCAGGTCGGGTATGCGCCGCTTTGGACCGGTGAGGGTGAAGAATTTCGTGCCCGCCGTGCCGCGCTGTTTCATGCGCTGGAGAATGTGCCGTTGCATGGTCTTGCAAGCCGCATATATGACATCGACGGGTTGATCGCGCGAATGAAAGATGTGGGCAGCAGCCGCGAGTTGGGGCTGGTCGAGGTCGCACTAAGCCGCACATTCATAGCCTATGCGCAAGATGTTCAGACCGGCATGCTGGTGCCATCGGAAATCGACTCCGGGATCGTGCGTGAAGTGGCCTATCGTAACCGCACCGAAACGCTGAACCAGTTCGCGCACGCGGTCCGGCCGGCAGATTTCATTGCCACATTGCCGCCCGAAACCCCAGAGTATCGCGCATTGATGAAGGCCAAGCTGGATCTGGAAAAAGGGATCGCCGAGGGCGGCTGGGGGCCAGTGGTGCAGGGGTCTATCTTGAGACCCGGAGAAACTGGCGACGCTTTAATCAGCCTGCGCAACCGGCTGATTTCAATGGGCTATATGGCGCGCTCGGCCAGTCATGAATACGACGCGACCCTGCAGGCTGCAGTGCAGGCGTTTCAAATTGATCACGGGTTGCAGCCTGACGGTATCGCTGGCCCCAATACCCTTGCACAGATCAACGTTCCGATGGAGGATCGCCTGAAATCGGTCATCGTCGCGCTGGAGCGGGAGCGCTGGTTCAATATGGATCGGGGCGCGCGGCACATTCTGGTCAATATGACCGATTTTTCGACCCGGATTATCGACCGAGGCGAGGTGACGTTCGAAACCCGGTCGGTCATCGGCAAGAATACCAGTGCCCTTCGCAGCCCCGAGTTTTCCGACATGATGACCCATATGGTGGTCAATCCCAGCTGGTATGTTCCCCGCTCGATCGTGACACAGGAATATCTGCCTCAATTGCGGCGCAACCCTCATGCGGTTGGCCATATCGAGATCACCGACAGCCGGGGACGGCGGGTGAACCGCGATGCCGTAGATTTTTCGCAATATTCGGCCCGCAACTTCCCTTTTTCGATGCGCCAGCCGCCCAGCAATCGCAATGCGCTGGGGCTGGTCAAATTCATGTTCCCCAATAAATACAGCATCTATTTGCACGACACGCCGTCTAAATCGCTGTTCAACCACGATACACGGGCGTTTTCTCATGGCTGTATCCGGCTGGCTGATCCGTTCGATTTTGCCTATGCGCTGCTGTCGCGCCAGACAGACAATCCCAAGGGTCTGTTTCATTCCACTTTGAACACTGGACGCGAAACCCGCATCAATATCGAACCAGCGGTACCAGTCCACCTGATTTATCGGACCGCCTTCACCGGTGAAAAGGGGCGGATCGAGTATCGCGGGGATGTCTATGGTCGGGATGCGCGGATCTGGGAGGCACTGGAGCGCACGGGGGTGGCCTTGGCCGGCGTTCAGGGATAATCATGGCCGTCGATGCAATTGGTGAGGGGCGCGATGACTTATACCATTCAGCAGATCGCGGCGGCGCTGGGGGCCGAGGCGGTCGGCGACACGGCGCTGACCATAACGCGTGCGGCCGAACCGGCGATGGCAGGCCCGGAGGATCTCGCGCTTGCCATGTCGCCGCAATACGGTGACGCGCTGGCACAGGGTAAGGCGCGCGCCGCAATCCTGTGGCCCGAGGCCGATTGGCAAGCAATGGGGCTCGCCGCTGCGATCTTTACGCCGCGCCCGCGCCGGGCAATGGCGGGGCTGACCGCTTTGATGGATCCGGGTCAGGAATTTGCGCCCGGTATCCATCCCAACGCGGTGATCGATCCCACCGCCCAGATCGGGGCCGATGTTTCGATCGGGCCGTTTTCCGTGATCGGAGCCAATGTGCAGATTGGCGCGCGCTCGGTTATCGGGCCGCATTGCCATGTCGGGGCACATGCTGTTCTGGGCGAGGATGCGCAGTTGCGTGAAATGGTCAGCCTCGGCGCGCGGGTTCGGATTGGCGACCGGTTCATCGCGCAACCGGGAGCGCGGATCGGGGCGGACGGGTTTTCCTTTGTCACCCCCGAAGTCTCAGGCGCCGAGAACGTGCGCAAGACCATGGGCGACATCGGCGATGCGCAAGCGCAAAGCTGGACGCGCATCCATTCGCTGGGCGGGGTCGAAATTGGTGATGATGTCGAGGTCGGCGCCAATAGCACGGTGGACAGCGGCACAATTCGCGCCACGATGATCGGCAATGGCACAAAACTCGATAACCTTGTGCATGTCGGCCATAATACCCGGGTCGGACGCGATTGTCTGTTATGTGGCCAAGTTGGTGTCTCGGGTTCTGTCGATATTGGCAACAACGTGGTATTGGGCGGGCAGGTCGGTGTCGTTGATAATATTTTCATCGGCGACGGAGTGGTCGCGGGGGGCGGCACCAAAATCCTATCCAACGTACCCGCCGGACGCGCAGTCATGGGATATCCGGCTATAAAAATGCAAACCCATACCGAGATTTATAAGGCGCAGCGCCGTCTGCCGCGGGTGCTGCGTGATGTCGCGGCGTTGAAAAACGCGGTTTTCAATCGCGACTCGAACGACTAAGTGAATCGCAATACCGTAGCTCAGGATGCCGAGATGACCATTCGTGACAAGGTGATTGCTATCATCGCCGAACAGGCCGTGCTGGACCCGTCGGATATCCGTATGGACAGTACGTTACAGGATTTGGGGATCGACAGTCTGGGGCTGGTCGAGAGCATCTTTGCCATCGAGGAAGAGTTCGATATATCGGTTCCCTTCAACGCCAATGAACCCGAGGCGAGCGATTTCGACATTTCCAGCGTCGCTTCGATCATCGGGGGTATCGAAAAACTGAAAGCGGAACAGGCGTGAACCGGGCCGCGCACGCATGAAACGCGTCGTTATCACCGGCGCGGGCACGATCAATGCGTTGGGACACGATGTGTCCGCAACGCTGGACGCGATGCGCGAGGGCCGTTGTGGTATCGGCGACCTGGAATTTCGCGATGTCGAACGGTTGATGATCCGCATCGGCGGACAGGTGCGCGGGTTCGAGGCCGAGGGCCATTTCAACCGCCAACAAATGTCGCTTTACGACCGTTTTACGCAATTTACCTTGCTCGCCTCGAAAGAGGCGATCGGGCAGTCAGGGCTCGAGTTCAGCGGTGATCTGGCGGCGCGTTCGGGTGTGGTTCTGGGCACCGCCGGAGGCGGGGTCAGCACCTGGGACGACAATTACCGCAGCGTCTATGAGGACGGCAAAAACCGGGTGCATCCTTTCGTGGTGCCCAAGCTGATGAATAATGCCGCCGCAAGCCATGTCAGCATGGAGTACAACCTGAAAGGCCCGTCGTTCACCGTTTCGACGGCTTGCGCCTCGTCCAATCACGCAATGGCGCTGGCCTTTCAGATGGTGCGTTCGGGGGCGGCGCCGTCGATGATCACGGGCGGTTCGGAATCGATGCTGTGTTTTGGCGGGGTGAAGGCGTGGGAAGGGTTGCGGGTCATGTCAAAGGACGCCTGCCGTCCGTTCTCGGCCAACCGCAACGGCATGGTGCAGGGCGAGGGGGCTGGTATCTTCGTGTTCGAAGAATACGAACACGCCCGTGCGCGCGGTGCCGAAATTCTGGCCGAGGTGATCGGCTATGCGATGACTTCGGACGCTGCGGATATCGTCATGCCGTCGAAACAGGGCGCGGCGCGAGCGATGGCCGGGGCCCTCGCAGATGCGCACGTGAACGCTGCGGAAGTGGGGTATATCAATGCCCACGGCACCGGCACGACGGCCAATGACAAAACCGAATGTGCCGCCGTTGCCGATGTGTTCGGAGCCCATGCGGACAAGTTGATGATCTCATCAACCAAGTCGATGCATGGTCACCTGATCGGCGGCACCGGTGCTGTCGAATTGCTGGCTTGTATCATGGCAGTGCGCGACGGCGTGATCGCGCCAACCATCGGCTATCAAGAGCCAGACCCCGAATGTGCGCTGGATGTGGTCCCCAATGCTGCGCGCGAAGCGCCGATTGAGGTGGCATTGTCGAACGCGTTTGCCTTTGGCGGTTTGAACGCGGTGTTGGCGCTGCGGCGGTTTCAATAGAATAAACCGCCGCGACGGGTCGCGACGGTTAAAAGTACGCTTAAGCAGAATTTATTGCTCGACCACATCCACCGCGTCAAATCCGGCGGTAAATCCGTTCAGCGACATCGTCAGTTCGACTTCCTGATCCGGGGCCGGAGCGGGGCGCAGCGCCACCGTGGCGGCCTTGCCGCGCTTGAACGCGTTGATGTCTTCCTGAGTAAGGCCGATCTGTGCAACACAGCCCATTTCGGTGCAGAAGGAGTAATTATAACGCTTTCCGGCTGCTTGATCGACCGAGATGGTCAGTTGCGCAGGCAGCAGGGTTTCCAGCGGCACGACAACCGATGCGCCTGCAACGGCTTGGCCCTGGCCGGCAATGCGAAATAGCGAGATTTCTGCGACTGCGTTATCATTATCGTCACGCAGAATCTGCAGCAGCGAACAGGGGTCTTTGTCCATCTCTGTCTTGATGCAGGCCAGATCCCAGTCACCGAACTTTTGCTTGGAGTATCGCTCACCCAGTTGGGGTTCACCACTGCTTGAGGGAACGGGCTGACCCAGATCCAACTGCGCATCTGTTTCCGTCGGTGCCTCGCTGGAATTGGGCGCGTCGCTCGCGCTGTTATCGGCGGGTGCGGCCTCGGAAGTGGTCGTCTGGTCGGCGGCGGACGTGTCGGCGCCCTGGGCATAAGCGCCTGCTGTCAGCGCGATTACGGCCAGAATAGACAGGGGTGAAATATGTTTGAGCATCTGGTCTCTCGTGATTGCAGGAATGGTTCGTGGGTTGGGTAGCACGCAGTCCAGTCAATGTCAGGAATTTCTGTATTGATCGGAATGAAAATAAGCGCAAAACGTAACAAAAAAGGGGTCGGATAGACCCCTTTTTCATCTTTAACCTCTCCCCGTCGGACTTGGCCGACTTATATCAATGAGACGTTACGTACGTAAATCACATGGGTCAATAGAGAAAACACATGAAGCCTTTTGCTGTTGCGGTGAAAGTTTCTGTTGGGAAAAAGGGTCAGCGCAGGGAAAGGGGGCGTACGCCTAGGCACGGCAAGTCTGACCGGGAAGAAAGGTTCGCCAAGTAGATATGAGCAGCGAACGAATTAACTATGTCAGGCTAAGGCTAATTTTGTATGGTCGCGCTGATTGTGAGGTCAAAACATGCAGGAAATGATCCTTGTCGGTGGAGGCGGGGCGGAATATGGCGACAAGCAGGAATTGGCGCTGGAATACGCGAACCGCCACGGATTGATTGCCGGTGCGACCGGCACGGGCAAAACCGTGACCCTGCAGATCCTGGCAGAAGGGTTCAGCAATGCTGGCGTTCCGGTGTTCCTATCGGACGTGAAGGGCGACCTTGCGGGATTGGCGCGATCCGGGAGCCCCGATTTCAAGCTGCACGAGGCGTTCCAAGAGCGCGCCGCCAAAATCAGGTTCGATGATTATCGCTACCACGCCTGTCCGGTCACGTTCTGGGACATGTTCGGTGAACAGGGGCACCCAGTGCGCACGACGCCTGCCGATATGGGGCCTTTGCTTTTATCGCGCCTGTTGGATCTTAGTGAAGCGCAGGAAGGCATCCTTAATATTGCCTTCCGTCTGGCTGACGAAGAGGGGTTGGCGCTCTTGGATCTTAAGGATCTGCAGTCGCTTCTGCTCTGGATCGGGCAGAACCGCGCGGAGCTTTCGCTGCGCTATGGCAATGTCTCGACCGCCTCTATCGGCGCGATTCAGCGCCGTTTGCTGGTCATGGAAAATCAGGGCGGAGCGCTGTTGTTCGGCGAACCAGCACTGGATCTGGCTGACCTGATGCGCCTCGATGCTGAGGGGCGCGGCATGGTCAACATTATGGCCGCAGACCGGCTGATGCAGGCGCCTAAGCTATATGCAACTTTCCTGCTCTGGCTGATGAGCGAACTGTTTGAAACCTTGCCCGAGGTCGGCGACCCGGACAAACCGAAACTGGTGTTCTTTTTTGATGAGGCACATTTGCTATTTGACGGCGCGCCCAAGGTGCTGGTGGACAAGGTCGAGCAGGTGGCACGGCTGATCCGCTCCAAGGGTGTGGGCATTTACTTCATCACGCAGCATCCGGCCGACATCCCAGAAAGCATATTGGGCCAGCTCGGCAACCGGGTTCAGCACGCCTTGCGTGCCTTTACGGCGAAGGATCGCAAAAAACTGGCGCAAGCGGCGCAGACCTATCGCGACAATCCGCGGTTTTCCACCGAGGCGGCGATCCGCGAAGTTGGCGTTGGTGAAGCGGTGACCTCGATGCTAAAGGACAAGGGGGTTCCGGGCATGGTTGAGCGCACGCTGATCCGCCCACCGTCAACGCAGCTGGGTCCGATCACGCCAGAGCAGCGCCGTGCGGTGATGCAGGCCAGTTCCATGGCCCGAAAATACGACACCTCCCTTGACCGGGATTCCGCGCATGAGATTCTGGCCGCACGTGCCATTGCTGCGGCAAAGGCAGCCGAACAAAGTGAGGGCGTTCCTGAAACGCGCGAGTACAAGGCTGGGCGCCGCTATGAGGGCAAGCGCGCGACAACAGATCGCGAAAGCTTCGGCTCGGCCATGGCCGGAATGGTGATGAAAGAATTGACTGGCACCAGCGGGCGGCGAATGGTGCGCGGCATCCTTGGCAGTCTGTTCAAGGGCCGCTGATTGCTGGGTGGTGCGGGTTCACGACACAAACGGACATGGGACCGAGGATAATGACACCGGAAGTCGCGATGCTGATATATGATGGTCTCGCGCTGATTGTCCTTGTGGTAACGTTGTTGCCGGAACTTGATGTGACCTGGTGGTGGGTGCGGGCGATGGACGTGCCACGGGTGCAGATTGCACTAGTCGCGTTCGGACTGCTGGCCATTTCCCCCCTTTTCCCGGACTGGCCCTTGCTTGGAATGATTGCTGCCGGCGCTGCGTTGCTCTGGCAGGCATGGAAGGTACATCCCTATACACCCCTTAAGGCGAAAGAGGTGCAACTGGCGCAAACCGGCGAAGACGAGGTCAAATTTCTGGCCTGGAACGTGTTGATGGAGAACTCCGACTATCAGCAGGCGCGGGATTTGATCGACAGGGAATCGCCAGATGCGATCCTGCTGATGGAAACTGATCAAAGCTGGCTCGAAGCGCTCGAGCCGGTGCTAGACCAATACGAAACGGTCGTGCGGCACCCCAAAGACAACTATTATGGCCTGATTTTTGCCACGCGTCTGCCTGTGCGCGAGGCCCGTGTGGTTTATCTGACCGAAGATGACACGCCGACATTATTTGCACATTTGGAAACGTTGGAGGGCACCGAGTTCCGCTTCGTCGGGCTGCACCCTAGACCGCCGCTACCCGGCACCAATTCTGATTTTCGCGACCGACAGATGCTTTACGCAGCACGGTTTGCACGTAAATCCACGCTGCCGATTGTCGCTATGGGCGATTACAATGCAGCCGCTTGGTCGCGGGCCTCACGTCATTTCAAACAAGTCGGCGAGTTTCTCGACCCGCGGGTCGGGCGGGGGCTCAAGGCCAGTTTTGACGCGCGTTCGCGGCTGCTGCGCTGTCCGATCGACCAGCTTTATATCACGCCGGATATTGCCGTGACCGGATTCCATCGTGGACCACATATCGGCTCGGACCATTTTCCGATGTTTGCAACCATACGGCTGGATGCCCGGCTGGCTGCCCGGCTGAATCGGGCACCGCCGCAGATGGACCATACGACCCGCGCCGCACTGGCGGCCGCGCTTGCGGACTACCATGAATGGCTGGCTGAGCGGCACGCTGAAACTGGCGTGGATGAGATGTTCCGCCCACCACCTCTGACCCGAGATAACGACGCGGGCTGAGTCTATTTTTCGGGGATCAAGCCGCGCGGACTGAAACGCAGCACCACCAGCATGACGATGCCCATGGTCAGCAGACGCATATGCGCCGTGGCTTCTAACAGATGGGATTTAAGAGCGCTGCCATCGGTCATCCCGGCGGTGATGCCTTTCATCAGCAGCGCGCCCATCGGCTCGACCTGCACCCAGAGGAACCAGACCAGCATGCCCCCCAGTACCGCACCGAAATTATTGCCCGAGCCACCGACAATCACCATCACCCAGATCAGGAAAGTATAGCGCAACGGCTGATAGGTGGTCGGCACAAGTTGCCCGTCCAGAGTCGTCATAATCGCGCCGGCGATGCCGCAGACGACCGAGCCGAGGATGAAGATCTGTAAATGTCGCCCGGTTACATCTTTGCCCATTGCCTCGGCGGCGGTTTCGTTGTCTCGGATTGCGCGCATCATCCTGCCCCAGGGGCTTTTCAGCGCCATCTGCGCCAGCCACAGCAAAACCAGCAGCACGACCAGCAGCAGGATCGAATAGTTCGCCTTGACGAACAGCGTCGAGCCCGTGACCGGGTCCAGCCCAAGGGCGGCAGCGCGCTCGACGAAGACCGGATCACGTTGCAGCATAATCTCGTAGGGGACGGGCCGGGGCAGGCCGATCACGTTCTTGACGCCGCGCGACAGCCAGTCTTCGTTTTTCATCACGGCGATGATGATCTCTGCGATGCCCAAGGTCGCGATTGCCAGATAGTCACTGCGCAATCCCAGTGCGGTCTTGCCGATTATCCAGGCCGCCCCCGCAGCCAGCAATCCACCCACGGGCCAGGCCAGCAGGATTGGCAGGCCCAGACCGCCCAGATAACCGGTTCCGGCGGGGTTGATCCGTTCGATCGCGGCCACCGCTGGATCAAATACCGCGCGATAGGCAAAGAACCCGGCGATCAGCACCGCGATCAACACCACTGCACGCAACCAGCCGGGCTGCATTCGCCTAAACAGGAAAATCGTTAACACGATGGTACCCGCCCCAAGCGCGACCGCAGCCAGGATGCCCAAGCCTCCGGCACGCCACGCCGCATGGACTGGTGGCATCGACACCAGCACCGTTGCCAGCCCACCGAGGGCGACGAAACCCATGACACCCACGTTGAACAGTCCGGCAAACCCCCATTGCAGGTTCACTCCGATCGCCATCATCGCGGAAACCAGTCCCATATTCAGGATCAGCAGCGCCGAGTTCCAGCTTTGTAGCACACCGGTCAGCAGGATCAGCACGCCGACAAGCGCAAATAGAGCGATATTTCGCATTGTCCCAGTCATACCGATTTCCCCTTGAACAGCCCCGTGGGTTTGACCAGCAGCACGATCAACAGGATCACGAAGGACACGGCGAATTTGTAATCCGTGCTCATCAACTGCACCAGACCGTCAGGCTGCCATGCTTCGGGCAGCAAATATGTCAGCACCTTTTTCCAAGCATAGGTGATGGTGACTTCGGAAAATGCGATGATGAAGCCGCCGGCAATGGCCCCAACTGGGCTGCCCAAGCCGCCGACGATGGCGCTGGCGAAGATCGGCAGCAGAAGCTGGAAATAGACGAACGGTTTGAAGGACTTATCAAGCCCGTATAGCACCCCCGCCACTGTTGCCAGCGCGGCCACGATTAGCCAGGTGATCATCACCACCCGTTCCGGATTGATCCCCGAGAGCAGCGCCAGATCCTCGTTATCGGAATAGGCGCGCATGGATTTCCCGGTGCGCGTACGGTTGAGGAACCAGAACAGCAGGGCAACCACGATAACGGCGGTGATTACTGTAATCCCTTGCGTTGATTTCAGCGCCAGTCCCTCTCTCAGGCCCGTCATTTCTCTGAATTCACGGGCGGTGATGATAAAGCGATCACCATCCGCGAAATTTTGATCGTCCGGCCCGATGATGACCCGAACAAGACCGTTCATGATGAACATGACACCCATCGATACGATGACCAAAATGACCGGTTTGGCCTTTTGTTCGCGGTAGAACCGATAGATTCCACGGTCGGTTAGCAGCACAATCGCCATGCAGCCTAAAATACCCAGTGGCAGCGCCAGCAGGGCGGTTGGCAAGGGGCCAAAAGAAATGCCCAGCGACTGGAACCACCATGTAAACAGGATCGTCGCCATAGTGCCGAACGCCATCGTGTCGCCATGTGCGAAATTCGAGAACCGCAGAATGCCGTAAATCAGCGTCACCCCTAGCGCGCCCAGTGCCAGTTGACTGCCATAAGCGATGGCCGGAACCAGAACAAAATTGGAAAGCGCGACGATGGCATTTAGAAGGTCCATGGCTCAGCCTCCCAAAAAGGATTTGCGTACTTCGGGATCGGCGAGAAGATCCTTGCCCGTGCCGGAATAGGCATTCATGCCCTGCACCAGAACATAGCCCTTATCCGCAATTTCAAGCGCCTGGCGGGCGTTCTGTTCTACCATCAAGATCGGGATGCCGGTGCGGGCGACCTCGATGATGCGGTCGAATAATTCATCCATCACGATGGGGCTGACCCCGGCAGTGGGTTCGTCCAGCATCAGCACCTTGGGCTTGGTCATCAAGGCGCGACCGACGGCGACCTGCTGGCGTTGTCCACCCGAAAGCTCACCGGCTGCCTGCCGACGTTTTTCGCGCAATATCGGAAACAGGTCGAGAATCTGCTCCATTGTCTCGCTGAAATCGTCGCGGCGGATGAAGGCACCCATTTCAAGGTTTTCTTCGACCGTCAGCGAGGTGAAGATATTGCTGGTTTGCGGCACGAAACCCATTCCCTTGACCACGCGGGCCTGCGGAGACAGCGCCGTGATGTCTTCGCCGTCGAGCCGCACTGAGCCCTCGCGCAGGTCCAGCATGCCGAACACGGCTTTCATCGCGGTGGATTTTCCGGCACCGTTCGGGCCGACGATCACCGCGATCTCGCCCTTGTCGACAGCGATGGTGCAGGCCTCCAGAATGTTGGGCCCCTTGCCGTAACCGCCGGTCATGTTCTCGCCGATCAAAAACGGCCCACCAGGGGCGGGGACCGCTTTGCCCTTGCGCATTGCGCCTTCGGCGCTGCCGGGGCCACCGGCCTTAGTGATGCTCCGGTCCTTGTTGCCACGGTCGTCCTGATAGGCATTGCCGCTCATGTATTCACCTTGTTCTTCAAGCCGGTACCCAGGTAGGCCTCGATCACTTGTTCGTTGGCCTTGATTTCGGCCAGCGTTCCTTCGGCCAGTACCCGCCCTTCGGCCATGCAGATCACCGGGTCGCACAGGCGGCCAATGAAATCCATATCGTGTTCAATCACGACAAAGGTGTATTGGCGTTCTTTGTTGAGCCGGATGATGGCGTCGGCGATGGTGTTCAGCAGCGTACGGTTCACCCCTGCACCGACCTCGTCCAGAAAAACGATACGCGCGTCGACCATCATGGTGCGGCCCAGTTCCAGCAGCTTTTTCTGACCGCCGGAAACCTGACCGGCGCGATGGTCGGCCAAATGTTCGATGGTCAAGAATTCCAGAACCTCGTCGGCCTTGGCCCGCAAAGCGCGTTCCTCGTTAGCGATACGACGGCGGCCGAACCACGTGTTCCACAGCCTTTCACCCGATTGATTGCCGGGCACCATCATCAGGTTCTCACGGCAGGTCATCGACGAGAATTCATGTGCGATCTGGAAGGTGCGCAGCAATCCCTTGTGGAACAATTCGTGCGGCGGCAGGCCGGTGATGTCCTTTCCGGCCATGGTGACGCGCCCAGCGGTTGGTTCAAGAACGCCAGCGATCACATTGAAAAGCGTCGTCTTTCCGGCGCCATTTGGTCCGATCAACCCAGTGATCGACCCCTCAGCAATTTCAAGGTTTGCGCCATCAACGGCATGAAAGCCGCCAAAATGCTTGTGCAGGTCTTTGACCTTTATCAACGGATTCTCCCCGGTGTCATCTGCAGGCGGCAGGTGCAGTATCGGTGCAGCCCAGTTTCCCGGACTGCACCGTGTGCAGGTGTACAGGCCGGTTCAGCGCACGCCGATGGTCACCAGCTTGCCGTCTTTCATTTCCATCTCGATGTAGTTTCCGGCGCTTTCGCCGGGATCGATGAATTCGACAGCCGAGGCCCCCTGATAATCTACTTCCCCGCCATCGGAGAGGATCTCCAGCGCTTTGCCCAGTTCCCCCGGCAAGATCTTTTCGCCCGGAGCGTTGGCGATATCCATGATTTTGCCTTTGTAATCGTCGGCTTTGGTCGAGCCTGCCGAATGCATCGCCAGCAACATGAGCGCCATCGCATCATAGCTTTCGGGCGCGAAAATCTCGTTCCCGTCAAAGCCGGCCTCTTCGGCAAGTTTGACAAACATGCCCAGTCCGTCGCTTTCGTTGCCGGGCTTCTGGCCAAACGATCCTTCGATTTCGTCGCCGAAATCGGATTCCAGAACTTCCGAAATCATGCCATCGGGGAAGACAAATGTCTCGAAGGCCCCGGAATCCAGCGCCGCTCGCACGATGC
Organism: Pontibaca salina; assembly: GCF_016307205.1. Lineage (GTDB taxonomy): Bacteria > Pseudomonadota > Alphaproteobacteria > Rhodobacterales > Rhodobacteraceae > Pontibaca > Pontibaca salina. Next base: position 309,663 of record NZ_JAEIJD010000002.1, read on the forward strand.
CCTTGCCGCCCTGATCGACGTAGCCGACCACAACCAGAGCGTCGCCACCGGCCGAGGAGAGCGACCCGATCTCGGCGGAATAATCGGCCTTGCCGTCCTCATGGGCGGTGTTGATCGTAACGGTGCCGCCTTTTTCTGCGTAGGCCTCGGCAAAGCTGTCGGCCAGACCTTTGCCGTAGTCGTTATTGGTATAGGTGATGGCCACGGTTTCAATGCCACGGTCCAAAATATTTTCGGCCATGATGACACCCTGACGCGCGTCCGAGGGCGCGGTCCGGAAAAAATAGCCATTGTCCTCGACGGTGGACAGCGCCGGCGAGGTCGCGGAGGGAGAGATCATCACGACGCCATTAGGGATCGCCACGTTTTGCAGCACGGCTCCGGTCGCACCCGAGCACATTGCGCCCATGATGCCGGCCACTCGATCCGACGTTACCAGACGTTCGGCGGCAGCGGTCGCAGCGCTGGCGTCGATACAGGTGGTGTCGGCGCGGATCGTCGTGACAGTGCTGCCATCCATGAACTTGCCGCTGTCGCTGATTTCCTTGGCGGCCAGTTCGGCACCGTTGGCCATCGGCGGACTCAGCGATTCCAGCGGGCCGGTAAAGCCAAGAGCAACGCCCATCTTGACCTCTTCGGCCGATGCAAAGCCTGCGGCCAATGCCATCGCGGCGGTGGTCGCAAGAAACAGCTTTCTCATAATCTATCTCCCCTTAGTTATAATTTTTATCCAAAATTAGACTAAGGTGCCAATTTTCAAAAGAAAAGAAAATTTCAACACGGCCGGTTTCTTACCGTTGGCCTGTGGCAAACTTGAATCTGCTTAATCTGCGGCTATCGTTACGATCACTAAGATTGGAGGCGAAATGCGGCGCCGACTGACGCTTTTGCTTGCGCTGATCCTGCCTGCAATGGGGTTGGCGGCAAGCTTTGATACCAGCACTGGCAAGATCACGATCACCACGGTGGCGGACGGATTCGATGTGCCTTGGGCGTTTGATTTTCTGCCCGGTGGCGCTGTGCTGGTGACCGAGCGCGGTGGAGCCTTGTGGCATGTGGCTGTTGAAGGATCGCGCCAGCGCCTTACTGGCACGCCGGATGTGGCGCTGGTTGGGCAGGGCGGGCTACTTGATATAACCGTTGCGCGGGATTTTGCGACCAGCCGCGAGATTTTTCTGACCTATGCGCGCCGTACGGATCAGGGAGCGGGCACAGCGTTGGCGATTGCACGACTGTCGCAGGATGGCACAAGGCTAATTGATCTGCGCCGGCTGTTTCAGGCTGAGCATATCGGGCAGGGCGGACGGCATTTCGGATCGCGGGTGGTCGAGGCTGCTGACGGGCGGCTGTTTGTCAGCTTGGGCGAACGGGGCAACCGTCCGGCGGCGCAGGATCTGGGCAACCATAATGGCACCATTGTGCGCATCAATCGCGACGGTACGGTGCCTGGCGACAATCCCTTTGTCAGGCAGGATGGCCTGCGCCCCGAAATCTGGTCCTATGGGCACCGCAACCCGCAAGGTGCGGCGCTGGACGCCAGCGGGCAGCTTTGGGCTGTCGAACATGGCGCGCGCGGTGGGGATGAGATCAACCGCATCGAGAAGGGCGCAAACTTTGGCTGGCCGGTAATTTCCTATGGACGGCACTATTCCGGCGCGAAAATCGGCGAGGGCAGCGCGAAACAGGGGATGGAACAACCCGCCTTCTATTGGGATCCTTCAATCGCGCCGTCGGGTATGACGATTTATTCTGGACATCTCTGGCCCGAATGGGCGGGGCAGTTTCTGGTGGGATCGCTGAAATTCGACATGATCAGCCGTCTAGGCGGGGAGCCCCTGCAGGAGATCGAGCGGATCGCAAGCGACCACACGATTCGCGTGCGTGACGTCGCCGAGGGTCCGGATGGCGCCATTTGGTTCCTGTCCGAAGGGCGCGGCGCGTTATACCGAATGACGCCAGAGTGAGCACGGCTGGGTATGGTTGGGCCAACCCGTCACGGTACTGGGGGATCAGCGCCGGGCTTCCTGCGTGTTCTGTGCGCCGCGCACCCTTATGGCGCGCACACCTTCCAATTGCTGATTGGTCACGGTGTAAGCGGCAGTAACACTGCGCGACCACTCGGTGCCAACAGGCGTCGGGCTTTGAGGGTAGAGCAGCCGGAAGTCAAACGTCATCACCCCGTCTTCGGAGAGCAGATCTGGATTTGTGGGGGCAAGCCGCGCCTCGAACGCGCCTTGGCGGGCGCCAATCCCGGTCGCGCGAATGATCGCTCCGCCCGGTTGCCGCTCGACCACCAGATCGCTGATGGTGGCGATCCGTTCTGACCGATCCACTTCTGGCGGCCGGCTGAGCATTCCTGAGCGTTGTGGAATCAGCGGATTTGCGGCAGTCTCTGGTGTCGTTGCAACTGATTGTCCAGCACCGAACCAGTTGCCGGGATTGAGTCGAGAGTTGCAGCCGGCCAGAAACAATGAGCCAACCAGAAGAACCGTCAAAGACTTTTTCATCGCGTCCGCCGCCGTCTGAATTGATTTCCCGACGGTTAGCGCATCTTCGCCCAGTTGAAAAGCGTCCATGCGGTCTGGACAGGCGGACAGGCGACGCATACCTGAAGGACATGACTAAGAAAGGACAAAATATGGCCACCCCCGCCTTTGAAGAAATCGTTGAGGATTTCGAGTTTCTTGAGGATTGGGAAGACCGCTATCGCCATGTGATCGATCTGGGTCGCGAGATGGACCCGATGGCTGACGCCTTGAAAGTGCCGGCCACGAAGGTTGAGGGCTGCGCGAGTCAGGTTTGGCTACATCCGGTGATTGAGGGCGGCGTCTTTCGATTTGACGGTGACAGCGACGCGATGATCGTGCGCGGTCTGATCGCGGTGTTACGCGCCCTTTATTGCGGACTGCCGGTAGCTGATGTTCCCAAGGTGGACGCGCGGCGCGAATTGGAGCGGCTGGGATTGAACGAACACCTTTCGTCACAGCGGTCAAACGGGCTGCGCGCGATGGTTGATAGGATCGGCCTGGTCGCCCGTGAACACGCCTGATTTCAGGTAACAAAGGAAAGTGAAAACCGCCTTTCTGCACGAAAGGCGGTTTGTCGGGAATCAGCGGTTCTCGATATCGACGTAATCGCGCTGGGTTTCACCGCGATACAATTGGCGCGGGCGACCGATCTTGTTCTGCGGATCGGCGGTCATTTCCTTCCACTGCGACACCCAGCCGACTGTGCGACTGACCGCAAAAATCGGCGTGAACATCGAGGTGGGGAACCCCATCGCCTCAAGAATGATCCCGGAATAAAAATCGACATTCGGAAACAGTTTCTTTTCGATGAAATAAGGATCGGCCAGCGCCTGTTTTTCAAGCTCTTTGGCAACCTGCAGCGTTGGATTGTGTTCGATCCCCAGAAGCTCCAGAACCTCGTCGGCGGATTGTTTGAGCACCTTCGCACGGGGGTCAAAGTTCTTGTAGACGCGGTGACCAAAACCCACCAAGCGGAACGGATCGTCCTTGTCCTTGGCGCGCTCGATGAATTCCGGGATACGCTCGGGCGTGCCGATTTCCTTTAGCATTTCAAGCGCGGCTTGATTGGCGCCGCCATGGGCCGGACCCCAAAGGCAAACGATGCCCGCGGCAATGCTGGCAAAGGGGTTGGCCCCCGAGGACGACGCCAGACGTACAGTGGAGGTGGAGGCGTTTTGTTCGTGATCGGCGTGCAGGGTAAAGATGCGATCCATCGCGCGGGAGAGGATCGGGTTTACGACGTATTCTTCGGTGGGAACCGCAAAGCACATGCGCAGGAAGTTTGACGCATAGTCCAATTCGTTAAGCGGATACTGGAACGGCTGGCCCACGGTGTATTTGAACGCCATCGCCGCGATCGTCGGCATTTTCGCCAACAAACGTATACAGGCGACCTCGCGCTGGCGGGGGTCGGTGACATCGGTACTGTCATGATAGAAGGCCGACATCGCACCGACCACACCGACCATAATTGCCATCGGATGTGCATCGCGACGGAACCCGCGGAAGAAATAGATGATTTGTTCGTGTACCATCGTATGACGGGTCACCAGAGCCTCGAAATCCTCCAATCTGGCGGCCGAGGGCAGTTCCCCGTAAAGTAGAAGATAGCAGACTTCGAGGAAGTGGGATTTCTCGGCCAGTTGATCGATCGGATAGCCGCGGTGCTGCAACTGGCCCTTATCGCCATCTATAAACGTGATCGTGCTGTCACAACTCGCGGTCGAGGTGAAACCGGGATCGTAGGTAAAGATACCGGCGTCGGAATAAAGCTTGCGAATATCCAACACATCGGGGCCGGCTGTCGGCGAGAGCACCGGCAATTCATAGCTCTCGCCATGCACCAAAAGCGTTGCACTCTGCTTGGGGTCAGTCATTGATGTCCCTTTCTTTTCAAACCACGGAACGGGGCATCACCTGACCCGTGCTGATAGTGCCTGCACCATAAAAAGGGGCAGACCGGTTTTGTAGATTCGACACCGTTCGTCCGGACTTCAGGCGCGATTGGCAGCGTCGTTTAGCCGATTCAGGGTTTCGTCGCGTCCAAGAACCAGCATCATATCAAACACCGAAGGTGTAACCGTCCGCCCCGCAAGCGCCGCCCGCAGGGGGGACGCCAGTTTTCCGAACTTGGTGCCACGAGCCTCGGCAATGCTGGCGAGAGCGGCCTCAAGATTGTCCCGCGACCAGCTAGCACTTTGTAATTGTGCCGTCAATTCTGACAGCATGCCATCGGGAGCTTTTGCCAGCGCTGCAAGAGCCTTTTCATCCAGTTCGATCGGGCGCTGAATCAAGGAAAAATGCCCTTTTTCAAGCAGTTCGGGGAAGCTTCGCGCCCGATCCTTGAGGCAATACATCGCCTTTTTCAGCTGGCTATGCTGCCCTGTTGTCAGGGCGGGCTGTCCTGCGGTGTCCAGATAATCGACAATTTCGCGTAGCAAATCTGCATCGGACATTGTCGCGATGTGCTGGCCACTCAGGTGATCCAATTTCTTGAAGTCGAATCGTGCCGGACTGCGGCCAATGCCATCGAAATCGAACCACTCCTGAGCCTGTTCATCGGAAAAGAACTCGTCATCGCCGTGGCTCCAGCCCAGCCGAGCAAGGTAATTGCGCATGCCAGCTGCCGGGTATCCCATTGTCTGGTATTCCTTGGTTCCGAGCGCACCGTGGCGTTTGCTCAGTTTCTTGCCGTCGGGGCCGTGGATAAGCGGGATATGTGCCCAGACCGGCACCGGCCACCCCAGCGCGTTGTAGATCATCATCTGGCGGGCAGCGTTGTTCAGGTGGTCGTCGCCCCGGATCACATGTGTGACGCCCATGTCGTGATCGTCAACCACCACCGCCAGCATGTAGACCGGGCTTCCGTCGCCGCGCAAAAGCACCATGTCGTCCAATTGGTCATTGCCGATGGTCACATCACCTTGCACGCGGTCGTTGATCACGGTCTGCCCCGTTTCGGGGGCTTTGATCCGGATCACATAGGGGGCGTCGGGATGGGTTGCGGGATCCGCATCGCGCCAAGGGCTGCGAAAGAGCGTGCTGCGTCCCTCCGTGCGGGCCTCTTCGCGAAACGCCGCGATTTCATCCTGGGTCGAAAAGCACTTATAGGCTTTGCCCTGCGCCAGAAGTTCATGGGCGACCTCTGCATGCCGCTCGGCGCGGGCGATCTGGCTGACCGGTTCACCGTCCCAGTCCAGACCCAGCCATCGCATTCCTTGCAGGATCGCCTCAGTTGCTTCGGGGGTCGAGCGCGCGCGGTCCGTATCCTCGATGCGGAGCAAGAACTTTCCCCCGCGTCCGCGCGCATAGAGCCAGTTGAACAGGGCTGTTCGCGCGCCCCCAATATGCAGAAAGCCGGTGGGCGAAGGGGCAAAACGAGTGACGACCGGATCGGACATAGGTGCGGATTTACCTTTTGGTAATGTTATCGGGATTAGGCTAGCGCCTGTCTAGCGGGGCAGGGTGCGAGGGGCAAGCATGCGCATTCTGGTGGCGGTTGATCGGATATTGCTCGGTCAGCGCGGCCATCTGTTTCCGTGGGTTCCGGTCTGTCTTGCGCTGGGAATCGGAGTGTATTTCGCGCTGACAGTCGAGCCCGATCAGGAGGTCTATGCCATGTTGGGCTTTGCGGGCGGACTCTGTGGCGCTGCGGCACTGCGTTGGCCGGGCGGCTGGTCAGCATTGGGATGGGGGGTAACGCTTGCGGCGGCCGGGTTCTGCCTGGCCGGCTGGCGAACACAGGATGTTGCCGCGCCAGTTCTGAGCTGGCGCTATTATGGTCCGGTTGAGGGGCGGGTGGTGGCGCTTGACCGTTCGGCATCGGACGCGCTGCGGGTTACCCTGGACCGGGTCCAACTGGCGCGTATGTCGCCTTCCCGTGTGCCGGGCCGTGTCCGTATTTCCCTTCACGGACCGCCCGCTACTCTGTCTCCTGGCCAGCGAATCATGACCACGGCGCATCTGTCACCGCCCCATGGGCCGGCCGAGCCGGGGGGCTTTGATTTCCGCCGCCACGCCTGGTTTCAGGGTCTCGGGGCGGTCGGGTACACCCGCGTGCCGGTGCTGACCGTCGAACCACCGCAAACCCCCACTGTGGGATTGCGCGTATTCGCCATGCGCATGGCGGCGTCCGGCAGGCTGCTGGAAGTTCTGCCGGGAGATCCCGGCGGGTTTGCCGCCGCCGTTACCACGGGCGACCGTCACGCCATCGGACAGGATGCGCTGAAGGCTTTGCGCGCCAGCAATCTGGCCCATCTGCTGGCAATCTCTGGGCTGCACATGGGGTTGTTGACCGGATTCGTTTTTACCGTCTTACGGATGGGAATTGCGCTGATCCCGGCATTGGCGCTGCGTCTGCCGGTCAAGAAAATCGCTGCCGTCGGAGCCTTGATCGCGGCGGCGGGGTATTTCGCGTTGTCGGGCGGCAATGTGGCCACCGAACGAGCCTTTGTCATGGTCGCAGTGGCACTGTGTGCGATTTTGGTGGATCGACGGGCGATTTCTTTGCGGGTGGTGGCGATTGCGGCATTGATCGTACTGACACTTCGCCCCGAGGCGCTGCTTGGCCCCGGTTTTCAGATGTCATTTGCGGCGACAACCGGGCTGGTCGCCGTTTTTATGTGGCTGCGCGATGTGGATCTTCCGCGCGCTCCGAATTGGGCCAGGCCGGCGCTCGGGGTGATGATTTCATCTGCTGTTGCCGGCTTGGCAACAGCGCCGGTTGGAGCCGCCCATTTCAACACGGTTTCACATTTTGGCCTGCTGGCCAATCTGCTCTCGGTTCCCATCATGGGGGGGCTTGTGATCCCGGCTGCGGTGCTCGCGGCGGTGCTTGCCCCAATCGGCGCCGAGGTGATCGGCCTGACCCTGATGGGGTGGGGGCTGAGCTGGATCCTAGGCGTGGCCTATTGGGTTGCCGGGCTGGAAGGCGCGCAAGGGTATGTCCCCAGCCCCCCCGGCGTGGTGTTGCCATTGCTGGCACTGGGCTTGCTCTGGCTGATATTGTGGCAGGGACGGCTGCGGCTGGCCGGATTGATACCAGCCGCGGCCGCATTTTATTTCTGGGCTGGGGCCGAGCGTCCGGCGATTTTGATCGCTGATACGGGCGGACTTGTCGGCGTGATGACCCATGAAGGCCGCGCGCTCAGCAAACCGCGCGGTGCCGGATTTATCGCAAAGAACTGGCTGGAAAATGATGGCGACGGAGCTGGACAGGCCGTTGCAGCAGCGCGCTGGCCGGGAGAGCCGGGTGCCGTGCAACGCCTTGAAGTTGGACCTTCGAAGATCGTCCATGTAATCGGAAAACGCGGTGTCGCCGTGTTCGATGGTTGCCGCGAGCCGATGCTGGTCGTTGCCTCGGTGCCGATGAAGCCCTTTGCGAACTGTGATTTATATGATCCGGCGCGTCTGCGCGCCACCGGTAGCGTCGCAATTACCCAGCACGGGCAAACCTACTCGGCAACCGCCCTCACCGGATGGCGTCCATGGAGCGCGCCTTCAGGCGGGCGGCGTCAATAGCTGCGAATCAGCCCGACCAGACGGCCCTGAATACGTACCTTATCCTCTGCGTAGACGCGGGTTTCATAGTCCGGATTGGCGGCCTCGAGCGCAATGGCGTTGCCCCGACGCATAAAGCGTTTCAGGGTTGCCTCTTCCTCATCAACAAGGGCGACGACAATGTCCCCATTATCGGCCGTCGCTGTTTCGCGGATCACTACCACGTCGCCATCGTTGATGCCGACATCAATCATTGAGTCGCCCTTTACCTCTAACGCGAAATGATTGCCGCTGGCCGACAGCATCGACCCTGGTACCGCCACATTATGCGAGATTTCGCTGATCGCCTCGATTGGAACACCGGCGGCGATGCGCCCCATCATGGGCAGTTCCACAGCATTAATTGTCACAGGTTCAATATTGGCTGCTTGCGAATTCTCGTTGCGATTCCCTTCAATCACGCGAGGGGCGAAGCCGGTTGCTGCCGGTCGGCCAAGCGCCTCCGGCAGGCGTAAAATTTCAATCGCGCGGGCACGATGGGCAAGACGGCGGATGAAGCCACGTTCTTCAAGGGCGGTGATCAAGCGATGGATCCCGGATTTGCTGCGTAAATTCAGCGCCAGTTTCATTTCATCGAAACTGGGAGACACCCCTTCGCTTTGGACACGCTCGTGAATGAATGTCAGTAGCTCCAACTGCTTCTTGGTCAACATGCTAACACGCCCTTGGCCATGATTTCAGTTTGTTCTACACCTGTTCACGCTTTGTGTCAATCGTGTTTCCGGCTAGTCAGATTGGCAGATAAGACAAACTGTCTCCGGCCTTGCGAGCTGGGTCATGGGGCGGACGCACCAAAAGCGCGTTGGCCTGCGACAATACCGTCAAAAGCGAACTGTCTTGATTGTCGAACACCGTTACCGCGCCATCACGGACGATTGCGCGCATGTAATGTTCGCGCCCGCCATTGGCTTTGATATCCTCGGCCAGCATCGCCTTCTTTGATGGCGCTGATTTGTGTTCAAGCCCCAGCAATGTCCGCACCATCGGCGCAAGGAACACATGGCCGCAAACCATTGCCGAAACCGGATTGCCCGGCAGGCCGATCATTGCAGCATCGCCCAGCTGCCCGGCCATCAGCGGTTTGCCGGGACGCATTGCGACTTTGTAAAAGGACTGTTGCAAACCGATCTGCTTGGCGGCCGTGGCCACCAGATCGTGATCGCCCACGGAAGCCCCGCCGATAGTGACAATCAGATCAGCGTCAGCCGCCAATTCAAACGCCGTGTGTAGCGAGGCCATCGTATCGCGGGCAATCGGCAGCAGGCGGGGCAAGGCACCCAAATCGCGCAGCATGGCGTGCAGCCCGAAACTGTTCGAGGCGATAATCTGATCCGGGCCAGGTTCCTCGCCGGGCATCACCAGTTCGTCACCGGTCGACAGAATTGCCACGACCGGCTGGCGCGTCACCGGCACTTGGGCAATGTTCATCGACGCCAGCAGCGCCACATCGGCAGGGGTCAGCCGCCGCGGTGCCGACATTACAGTCCCGGCGGTAAAATCGCCACCAGCCGGGCGGATATTGGCCTTGCTTCCGGGGTCTCCGGTGATCGTAATGACGTCGGAGCGTCGGCTTGCATCCTCTTGTAACAAAACGAAGTTCGCGCCTTCCGGGATCGGCGCGCCAGTGAATATCCGCACCGCCTGGCCGGCACCGACCTGTCCCTCGAATCGATGACCTGCAGCAGCCTCGCCAATCACCTTGAACATGGCATCGCGCTCGACCTCTTCGGCCTTGAGCGCATAGCCATCCATCGACGAGGCGGCAAAGGGTGGTTGATCGCGGCCCGCCCGAACATCGCGCGCCAGAACACGCCCCGAAGCAGAGATGAGTGGAACCTCTTCCACCGGGAGCGGCGCAACCAGATCAAACAAATGTGCAAGTGCCTGCGAGACAGTGATCATGTCGTTTCGTAACGTCCTGATTTTCCGCCTTCTTTAAGAACAACACGGATACCGCCGATCTGCATGTTCTGGTCCACGGCCTTGACCATGTCATAAACTGTCAGCGCCGCAGTCGATACGGCGGTCAATGCCTCCATCTCGACCCCGGTCGGCCCGGTGGTGCGTACCGTCGCCTCGATCTGAACGCCCGGCAGATCCGCGTCCAGCGTCAGGTCCACCGCCACTTTGCTGAGCGCGAGCGGATGACATAACGGGATCAGGTCGGCAGTCTTCTTTGCCCCCATGATCCCGGCCAGCCGCGCGACGGCGAGAACGTCGCCCTTCTTGGCGCGGCCTTCTTTAATGGTTTCAAAACTTTCGCGTGTCATGCTGATGTGGCCGCGAGCAATCGCCACCCGCGAGGTCGCCGGCTTTTCGCTCACATCCACCATATGCGCGTTGCCTTGGGAATCGAAGTGCGTCAGCGCCATCACATGCCTCCCGCGGTCAGCGGATTGGCCAGCAATTCGCGAGTGGCCTGAGCCACGTCTTCCTGCCGCATCAGGCTTTCGCCGATCAGGAAATTGCGGATGCCATAGCGCGCCAGTTCGGCCAGATCCTCGGACGTGGACAATCCGCTTTCGGAAATGATCTTGCGATCGGCCGGAACCAGCTTGCTCAGTCGCCGGGTAACGTCGAGGGTGGTTTCAAAGCTGTGCAGATCGCGGTTATTGATCCCGATCAGCGGGCTGGTAAGCAACTCGGCGCGTCGCAACTCGTCTTCGTTATGCACTTCGATCAGGGCATCCATGCCCCATTCCTTGGCGGTATCTTCCAGTTCCTTGGCCTGTGCGTCGCTGACACTGGCCATGATGATCAGGATGCAATCGGCACCAAGGGCGCGGGCCTCGACCACCTGATAGGGGTCATACATGAAATCCTTGCGCAGAACCGGTAGGTCGCAGGCGGCGCGGGCCTCGCTTAGATAGTCTTTTGCGCCCTGAAAGCTCGGCGTATCGGTCAGCACCGACAGGCAGGCCGCGCCACCCTCGGCATAGGCAGCTGCCAGCGCGGATGGATTGAAATCGGGACGGATCAGGCCCTTGGAAGGGCTGGCTTTCTTGATCTCGGCGATCAGACCATAGCCTAGGCGGCTTTTCTCTTGCAGGGCCTCGGCAAAAGAGCGGACCGGCGCCGCGGCGCGTGCTTGGTCTTCAATGTCAGCCAGCGGACGCGCAGCCGCGTCGGCGGCGATTTCTTCAAGCTTATAGGCCTTGATGCGGTCCAGAACGGTTTCGGTCATGTCACCTCCTGTGTGATGCGGGCCAGCGCCGTGATCTTGTCACGCGCTGCGCCGCTGTCGATACTGTGCGCCGCGCGCGCCACGCCGTCACGCAGGTCGCTGGACATGCCAGCCACCACCAGCGCTGCGGCGGCATTAAGCAGCACCGCGTCGCGATAAGCTGAGGACGTGCCCGCCAGCAATGCGCACAAGGCGCGTGCATTGTCTTCGGGCGAGCCGCCAATGATGTCGTCAAAAGGGTGCACCGGCAGGCCAGCGTCCTCAGGGTGCAGTTCGGTTTCGCTGATTTTACCGTTTTCCAGCACCGCGAGCCAACTGACCCCGGTGATCGTCAATTCATCGGTGCCGTCGCTGCCATGCACGAGCCACGCACATTCGCTGCCAAGTTTGGCCAGCGTCTCGGCCATCGGGCGCACCAGATCCCTTGTAAAGGTGCCCGTCAACTGGCGCGCGACGCCAGCCGGATTGGTCAATGGACCAAGAATGTTAAAAATTGTGCGTGTTCCGAGCTCGGTCCGCACTGGCCCGACATTGGCCATCGCCGGATGGTGCATCGGTGCCATCATGAACCCGATCCCAATCTCACGGAGGGATTTTTCAACGGTTTCGGGACCAACCATCACGTTGATCCCCATCTCGGTCAACGCGTCGGCGGCGCCGGATTTTGAACTGAGGTTGCGGTTGCCATGTTTGGCTACCGGCACCCCGGCACCGGCCACGACAAAGGCCGTGGCGGTCGAGATATTCAACGTACCCTTGCCATCGCCGCCGGTCCCGACAATGTCGATCGCCCCCGCTGGTGCAGTGACTTTGTGGCATTTGGCGCGCATCACCGCAGCGGCGGCGGCGTATTCATCGACGGTTTCGCCCCGTGTGCGCATTGCCATCAGCAATCCACCGATCTGGCTGGGCGTCGCCTCGCCATCGAACAAGATGGTAAAGGCCGTTTCGGCTTCCTCACGGGTCAGCGGACGCTCGGCAGCAGCACCGATTAGCGGTTTCAGCGCTTCGCTCATGCGGGAACTTTCATCTCGTTCAAGAAATTGCGCAAAAGGTCATGGCCATGATCAGAGGCGATGGATTCGGGGTGAAACTGCACCCCGTGAATTGGCAGTTCGCGGTGTTGCAGACCCATGATCGTGCCATCTTCAAGCTCGGCGGTGATCGACAGGCAGTCGGGCAGGCTGTCGCGTTCCACAACCAGCGAGTGATACCGGGTGGCGGCAAAGGGCGAGGGCAGGCCGGCAAACACCCCGCTGCCGGTGTGGTGGATCTGCCCCATCTTGCCGTGGACAATCTCGTGACAGCGCACGACGCGCCCGCCAAAGGCTTGGCCAATCGTCTGATGGCCGAGGCAAACACCCAAAAGCGGCACGTGATGCTGGGCGGCGGCCTGCGTCAGCTCCAGACACAATCCGGCACGGTCGGGATCACAGGGGCCAGGTGACAACACGATGCCCGCCGGACGCATCGCCAGAGCCTCGGACACATCCAAGGCGTCATTGCGCCGGATGGCCACATCTGCACCCAGTTCACCAAGGTAATGTACCAGATTGTATGTAAAGGAATCGTAGTTGTCGATCAGCAGAAGCATCTTGAATTGGCTCTTTAGGGATGGAGGCGCAGTGCCTGCAGTATAGCGATTGTTTCCTACTTGTTCAGGCTTGCGTGGCATCGTCAAGGGCAGGAACATAGATCGACGCCGAACAAAAAGAAACCGGAACGATAGACAAGGGGCAGTGATGCGTGGATCCATAGCAGGGTCGATCTCGGGTCTGGTTTTGGTCGCAATGGGCCCGTTGACGCTGGCGCTGCTATTTCCGGTGCAGCCGCATTTGGATGGTTAAGAACGCCCCCTCAATGCTCCGCCACTGGATGCTGCACACCGTGATTCGGCGCAAGCGCAGTCAACTGCGGCTTCTATCCGGCAAACCGTAGCCGATACAGGGGATAGACCCCGTGCGGCAATCGACGGACTGAGCGCGCCGGAAGCCGAGCCGCGCTGGTGCTTTCAGCTGCCGCGCCGGCTTACAAACCGCGCCGCATCCGCAGCAGCGCGCCGGATGGCGTTGGACTTATGCACGGTTTCTTCCCATTCTGCCTTGGGATCGCTGTCATAGACCACACCGCCGCCGGCCTGAATGTAGAGCGTGTGATCCTTGATCAAGGCGGTGCGCAGGGCGATGCACATGTCCATATCGCCACCCGCACTGAAATAACCGACACCGCCGCCATAGACGCCGCGCTTTTCGGGTTCCAGTTCGTCGATGATCTCCATAGCACGCACCTTGGGCGCACCAGAGACCGTGCCCGCGGGCATGCCGGAAAAGAAGGCATCCAGCGCGTCCTTGTCTTCGGCCAGTTCGCCCACGACATTGCTAACAATATGCATCACGTGGCTATAGCGTTCGATGATGAACTCTTCGGTCGGGTGCACGGTGCCAACTTTGCTCACACGCGCACAATCGTTGCGGCCCAGATCCAGCAACATCAGATGTTCCGCACGTTCTTTTTCATCGGCCAGCAAATCCGCTTCCAGCGCGCGGTCCTCGTCGGGGGTTGCTCCGCGCGGGCGGGTGCCGGCGATGGGCCGGATTGTTACCTCGTTACCGAACACACGCACCAGAATTTCGGGACTCGCTCCAATCACCTGAAAATTGCCAAAATTGAAATAGAACATGAATGGCGACGGGTTGGTCCGCCGCAAACTGCGATAAAGAGAGAAGGGCGGCAGGTGGAATTCTTGCGCCCAGCGTTGCGCCGGAACCACCTGAAAAATATCGCCCGAGCGTATGTAATCTTTGGCCTTTTCGACGGCCTGCATATAGCCTGCCTTAGTGAAATTGGACACCGGCGGTGCGATATCGCTGGCTTCGCCCAGATCACGGGTGTCTGCAGGCAAAGTGCGATCGAGATCGCGCACCGCATCCATTACCCGCTCGGCAGCCTGCGCATATGCGGCGCGGGCACCTTGTCCGTCATCGGCCCAAACTGGCGAAACCACCGTGACCTCGCCCTTGACCCCATCGAGCACGGCAACGACCGAGGGGCGCAACATCACCGCGTCGGGCAGGGACAATGGATCAGGATTGACGTCGGGCAAGTGTTCGACATGGCGCACCATATCATAGCCCAGATAGCCAAACAGCCCGGCTGCCGCCTGTGGCAGATCGTCGGGCAATGCAATGCGGGATTCCGCGATCAATGCGCGCAGATTGTCAAGCGGTTGCCCTTCTTGCGTGACGAAGGCGGCAGGGTCGAACCGGGCCGAGCGGTTCAGCGAGGATGTCGCGCCCTCGCTGCGCCAGATCAGATCGGGTTTCATGCCGATGATCGAATAGCGCCCGCGCACCTCGCCACCGGTGACCGATTCCAGCATGAAGGCATATTTTTGGGCATCGGTCAGTTTCAACATCAGTGATACAGGCGTGTCCAGATCGGCGGCCAGCCGGGTATGGACAACCTGGTTTTCGCCGGCCTCGTAAGCCCGTGCAAAACTGTCAAAATCGGGGGTCAGGACCATGGTTCGCCTTATTGGAAACTGGATTGCACGGCAGTCAGCGCGCGCTGATCTACTTGCGGCTTGGCGCGTATCTGAACGTCCATTGCATAGGCTTCGAACAAGGCGCTGGCCAGCGCCTGGTCAAGCTCCTGGTTCAGGGCGCGGCGCAGTTCAGCCAGTTCAGCGTTTTCTGCCGGCGGCAGGGTCGCATCAAGTTGCACCACAGCAACCGTCGCGTCATCCGAGACTACGCGCATTTCCCCGGGCTCCATTTCGAACACCTGCTGCATAAATCCATTGGGCGCATCGTTCAGATAGGTGTTACGGGTCAGACCGGTCTCTGCGGTGACTTCAAGGACGCTGGCACCAAGGCTTTGCCCATCGTCCAGAGCAGCGATCACCTCGTCGCCGCGGGCAGTCAAGGCCTCGATCCGCAATTGCGCGTTCAAAGTATCAACCACACGGTCACGCGCGGTCTCGAAGGGCTCGGGCCGGGAGGGCAGAACCTCATCCACGCGCAGGGCGAAGATGCTGCCATCCTCGAAAAAGCCGATCTCGGGGAAATCATCAGGTGTGGCAGCAGAAGCAACCTCGCGGAAATCCTCGTAGGCGGCAATGCCATCGGCACTGTCCTCGGACCATTCGATCTGACCGATTTCCATATCGGTTTCGCGGGCCAGATCCTCGAGCGTGGCACCAGCGGCCAGCATGTCATCGATCTCCTGCGCGCGGGTTTCGATCAGCCGGCGGGCACGGGCGGCGGCCAGTTCCTTGCGCAGCTCCGGCTCGGCGTCTTCGAAGGAAGTCTCGCGCGCCTCAAGAATACCGTTCACCCGGAACAGCGCCGGCCCCAGCGCGGAGGGCAACGGGCCGACCACGTCGCCGATACCGGCGTCAAAGATCGCGGCGCTGGCTTCGCCCAGTTCGTCGCGCCTTACGTCGCCCAGATCAATGTCATGCAGTTCCAGCCCGCGATCATGGGTCAACGCTTCGAAAGTGGTGCCTCCGGCCCCTAGTTGCGCTTTGGCATTGCTTGCGGCGGCGTCATCGGGAAACACGAGCCGCTCGACAAGGCGGCGTTCTGGCTGGCTGTATTCTGCGGAGCGCTGCTCATAAAGTTCGCGCAGTCCGGTTTCGTCCAGTTTCACTTCGTCCAGCAGCATCCGGGGGCTGAGATGGGTATATGTCAGGCGTTTGCTCTCGGGGAGTGTGAAGTCTCCCTGATGGGTCTCATAAAACGCCTTGAGCTCGTCCTCAGTGGGGATCGGGAGGGGGTCGATGAGATCGCGGTCGGACAGGGGCGCCCAGGTGAAGCTGCGGCGCGCCGCAAGAAACTCTGTCAGTGTATCGGCCAGAATGTCGGGCATCTCGACGCCGCCGACAATCGCGGTTTGGAGCAAGGTCCGAGCGCTTTCTGCGCGCAGATCGCTCTCGAAAACAGATTCATTCAGCCCGGCCTGTTCCAGCGCGAAACGATATGCTTCGCGATCAAATTTTCCGTCAACGCCCTGAAACGCCGCGATCTGGATAATTTCGCGGTGCAGATTGGCATCACCGATCGACAGCCCCATCAACTCGGCTTCGTTATCCAGCGCGGCCAAGGCGACCAGACGCGACAGAACCTGCCGGTTAAGACCCATTGCTTCGACTTGGCTCATCGGCAGGGCTTGACCAGTCTGGGCTTCGATGGCGCGGATTTCGCGCTGCAGCTCGCGGGCATATTGATCGACGCTGACGGTGTGGTCGCCGACGGTGGCCACCGTGCGCACCGATCCCGATAGATTGGTCGCGCCAAAGCCAGCCAAGCCAACGATCAGCAGACCAAGAATGATCCAGACAAAGGTCTTGGATAGCGATTTGATGCGAAAGGCCATGATGCTCCCTTGCTGGCGAAAATTTGCCGGTCTTTTTGCTGGGTGTTGTCTACGCTGCGCACGCGAGGGGGGCAAGATCGGATGGCAGTGGATTGGAGCGGGTGGAGCAAACGTGCAGGTCGTTTGCTCTCATCGGTGCTCGCGATAGGGCTCAACATATTGCAGGGCCATGTCCCAAGGGAAGAAAATCCAAGTATCTTGGCTAACCTCGGTGATAAAGGTGTCGACCTGCGCGCGTCCTTTGGGTTTGGCATAGACGGTGGCGAAATGCGCATTTGGATACATGCTGCGTACCAGTTCCAGCGTCTTGCCGCTGTCAACCAGATCGTCAACGATCAAAATGCCGGTGCCATCGCCCATCAGTTTGGCATCGGGGGCTTTCAAGACCTGGGTTTCAGCCTGTACCTGATAGTCATAGGATTTCACGCTGATCGTATCGACGGTTCGGATATCCAGTTCGCGTGCGACGATCATTGCCGGTGCCATGCCGCCGCGCGTTATCGCGACCACGGCCCGCCAGCCGCCGTTCTCCGGCCCGTGGCCATCCAAGCGCCAGGCCAGCGCGCGGGAATCGCGGTGGATCTGGTCCCAGCTGATATGAAATCCCTTTTCATGTGGTAGGCGGTCGGTCATCGCGCGCTCCAGTTTTGTGGCGATTTGTAAAGCAGAGCTCACCTGAAGGGAAGTCGCAGATCCACATCCATGGGCTACTATCGCCAGGAATCAGCGTTCTTTGCTATTCAGGTGGCACGGGGCCGTGGGCCGCGCCCGCGCGCCCCGCTGGCGTGGTCAATCCGCGCAAGCAGTCATCGCTGAGCGCTGGCGCGCGACCTTGTAAGGCTAGGGCGCGAACCCGGCGCCACCCAGACCTTGCTTAGGCCTTAGTGATGTCAGGTGCATCCACCGCCTTCATGCCGACCACATGATAACCGGCATCAACATGCAAGACTTCGCCCGTGGTGCCGGCGCCAAGATCGGACAGCAGGTAAAGCGCCGAGTTGCCGACATCGTCGATGGTCACATTTCGGCGCAACGGTGAATTATACTCGTTCCACTTCATGATATAGCGGAAATCCCCGATCCCGCTGGCCGCCAGTGTCTTGATAGGACCTGCGGAAATCGCATTGACGCGAATCCCGTCCTTGCCCAGA
Source organism: Pontibaca salina (assembly GCF_016307205.1). GTDB lineage: Bacteria > Pseudomonadota > Alphaproteobacteria > Rhodobacterales > Rhodobacteraceae > Pontibaca > Pontibaca salina. The sequence goes on from NZ_JAEIJD010000002.1 coordinate 327,461, forward strand.
TCTTCGGCCATATACCGTACCGACGCCTCAAGCGCGGCCTTGGCGACCCCCATCACGTTATAATGGGGCATGACACGTTCGGCCCCATAATAGGTCATGGTCAGGGCGGCACCGCCATTCGTCATCATTTTTTCCGCGCGCTGCACCACAGCGGTGAAAGAATAGACCGAAATATCCATCGACATTGCAAAATTGGCTCGGCTCGTGTCCACATAGCGGCCGCGCAATTCTTTCTTATCCGAGAACCCGATGGCGTGAACGATGAAATCCAGCGAGTCCCAGTGCTGTTTCAACCCATCGAACAAAGCGTCAATCGAGGCTTCGTCACTCACGTCACAGGGCAGGACGATTTCACTGCCCAGTTGCGCCGCGAGCGGGTCGACCCGTCTTTTCAGCGCATCACCCTGATAGGAAAAGGCCAGTTCGGCGCCAGCATCCGATAGCGTCCGCGCAATGCCCCAAGCGATGGATTTATCGTTTGCGAGCCCCATGATAAGGCCGCGCTTTCCCGCCATCAGCTGGTTGGACATGTGTTTTCTCCGCCTGTATTTGCGTATTGGGAAAGACCTTTAAGCGATTGCCGCAGCCGCATCAAGGGCGTGGCACTTGCTCCGGGCGGAACACAGTTCTAGCGTGACGGAATTGCGGCAAGAGGTAAGGCGACCATGAGCGATCGAAAAGGAATTTTTGCCGGGGACGACCCGTTCGAAATTGTGCGAGACTGGCTGGACCAAGCCAGATTCGAGGAGCCGAATGACCCCGACGCAATCGCGCTGGCAACGGTTGATGCCGACGGCCTGCCCAACGCGCGTATGGTACTCCTGAAAGAGATCGAAGCCGACGCGTTTGTGTTTTACACCAACTACAACAGTCCCAAAGCCGTTGAGCTGGACAGTGCGGGTAAGGCTGCTTTCGTCATGCATTGGAAATCGCTGCGCCGGCAGATCAAGGTGCGCGGATTGGTCAGCCGTGAGGATGGCCCGCAAGCGGATGAGTATTTTGCCTCGCGCTCGCTCAAAAGCCGCTTGGGGGCGTGGGCTTCTATGCAGAGTCAACCGCTGCCCAGCCGCAATACCCTCTTGGCCGAGGTCGCGCGCGTCACCGCCCGCTTTGGTGCAACTCCGCCAAGGCCACCGTTTTGGGGGGGCTATAGGGTGCTGCCCTTGGAGATCGAGTTCTGGGCCGATGGCGCGTTTCGCTTACACGATCGCTTTGTCTGGCGGCGCGAGAAACTAGATCTTGCTTGGAAGGTCAGCCGACTGAGTCCGTAAGAACACGTAAGGTGGGTTTTAACCACCTGTTTTTGCCGTCTTTTTTGCTCTTGATATCCGCCAGCTTTTTGAACATGTGTATGTTTGATATATCGGTCTAAGATTAGGGCGAGCAGAAATTGGCTTATGATCAGGGCGACATGCACCAAGTGCATGGAGTAGTGAAGTGGTTTGATCCGGTTAAGGGATTCGGGTTTGTCATCGCCGACGAAGGCGGTGCCGACGTTCTGCTGCACGTTAACGTCTTGCGAAACTTCGGCCAGAGCTCGATTGCGGATGGGTCACAGGTTGAAATCCTGACACACCGGACAGATCGCGGAATTCAGGCGGTTGAGGTCATTTCGATCACACCACCCGCGCGCGACGAAACCCCGATTCTGGCTGACTTTGCCGATATGGATGCGGATGCGCTGGACAATGCGGAATTGCAGCCTGCGCGGGTCAAATGGTTCGACAAGGCCAAAGGGTTCGGTTTTGCCAACGTGTTTGGCAGTGAAGAAGATATATTCCTGCATATCGAAGTTTTGCGCCATTCCGGACTTGCCGATTTACAATCCGGTGAAGCGGTTGCGCTGCGCGTCGTCGATGGCAAAAGGGGGCGCATGGCGGCCGAGGTACTGACCTGGGAGGCCGCTGCCTTTTTCTACGATGAGGACGGCGCGGACGACATGGAATGACGCTTCGCCTGATCCTGGTGGCATCGTTGGCGTTGCTGGCGGGTCCGGGATTGGCGAACTGTCGCGATGATGTTGTCGCGTTGCGGGGCGATTGGGGGCAGACCCAGTTCAGCGTCGAAGTTGTTGACACCGCCGAGGGACGGGCACGCGGCCTGATGTTTCGCGAAACAATGCCGCGCGGTGCTGGAATGCTGTTCGCTTACGATTCTCCGCAACCGGCCAGCTTCTGGATGAAGAACACGCTGCTTGCTCTCGACATCCTCTTTGCCGACCGCACCGGCACTATCACTCATGTTCATCATAACGCCCAACCCGGCGATCTGACCCCGGTCTCCGGCGGTCAAGCGGTGTTCGCTGTGCTTGAGATAAATGGCGGTCTGGCACAGGATTACGGTATCAAGTCAGGCACAGAAATGCAGCATCCAGCATTCAGGGATGGCTTGGCTGCATGGCCCTGCGAAAAAAACGCAGAATAACGCAAAATACCTGCTTTTACTTGTTTTCAGGGCTTTTCAATCCGAACCAACCCCGCTAGATACGGCCTTGGTTCGGGGCGTGGCGCAGTCTGGTAGCGCACCTGTTTTGGGTACAGGGGGTCGTGAGTTCGAATCTCGCCGCCCCGACCATCTTCTCATTGCAAGCTATGTTATTCAGGCACACCGCCAGCACGGCGGTAAAGTGCGTTGAGGGTCCGGGTCATTCGGGGGTCGCGTTCGCGCAGCTCCAGCGCCGAAGAAGAGCGGCGTGGCACGTTCAAAAACACATCGTTTTCCACGAGCCAGCCGAGCGTGTCGGCATGTGCGTCGAAACGAATTACCAGTTGCGGCAAGTCCTCTTGGGTGCCGTCATGGCTTAGGATGAGCGCGGCCGTAGGTTCGGGTGGCAGGTACTCGCGGCATTCCACCCGATTCTCGGAAAGGCGCAGAAATGTCTGCGCCGGAGAGGAGCACGCCAACTCCAGTGCAGTAAAAAGGTCGTCTGGATAAGAAGCGAAACGCGCCACGCCGATCGAGCTGTCGTCGACAGGGGGTACACACGCAGTCAGAGCAACAAGAATCAGGGGAATGATTCGACGCATATGAGAGCGCTCCGTGATTGGCGGCAACGTGTTTTACGCATGGACCGCTAGTAAGCGTTGCCTGATGCGCAGTGGCTCGCAGACTCGCAATCCTAACACCGATTGAGTCGTGAGTATAACCTTGTGGACAGTTTAGATTTTGTGCGCGCTGACAACACTATGGCTGGAATTACCTGTTGTGGGCGACTCATGGCGGCGTACGCAACCCTTAATTTGAGGTTAATGCCAAGTCTTTTCGGGGGGGTTGATGACGAATAATTTGTTTGCAATTTGATGAGTCTTCCGCGAGGTTGTGGCAGTGGGTCCAGTGGCCACAAGATATGGTAGGGATCACCATAGTCTGGCGCGACCGACACAGAAATTATGAATCGTGACTTCCTGCGCTGTGAGCAGGGCTCCCCTCCGCCATCGGGCAGGGGCAGTTGAAGAATTGTCGACAGGTACGGCTGAGAGACTGCAGCAAAAGACTTGCCGCAAGGGACAGAAAGAAAGACCGAAGAAATGAAAATTGACAGAAAGTTCACCGCCGCCGGACAGGATGCATATGCCGAACTTGATTTCGTCTCGGCAACCTCGGAGATTCGCAATCCGGATGGCACGGTCGTTTTTCGTCTTGAGAATATCGAAGTTCCGGCCAGTTGGAGTCAGGTCGCATCGGATGTGATCGCGCAGAAATATTTCCGCAAGGCCGGTGTGCCGGCGCGCTTGAAAAAGGTCGCTGAACAGGACGTGCCAGAATTCTTGTGGCGCTCGGCACCGGCCGATGACAATACCGAATTTGGCGGCGAAACGTCCTCCAAACAGGTATTTGATCGGCTGGCCGGTGCTTGGGCCTATTGGGGCTGGAAGGGCGGCTATTTCAACAGCGAAGATGACGCGCGCGCCTATTATGACGAGATGCGCTATATGCTGGCGACCCAGCGTGCCGCGCCTAACAGCCCACAATGGTTTAACACTGGCCTGCACTGGGCCTATGGCATTGATGGTCCCGCGCAGGGGCATCACTATGTCGATCACGCGACCGGCAAGCTGACTCGATCCAAATCCTCTTATGAACACCCCCAGCCGCACGCCTGTTTCATTCAGGGCGTGCAGGATGATCTGGTCAACGACGGCGGCATCATGGACCTGTGGGTGCGCGAGGCGCGCCTGTTCAAATATGGCTCGGGGACGGGCACCAATTTTTCATCGCTCCGCGGAGAGGGCGAGAAACTGTCGGGCGGTGGCAGAAGCTCCGGCCTCATGGGATTCCTCAAGATCGGAGACCGTGCGGCCGGAGCAATCAAATCCGGCGGGACCACACGGCGCGCCGCAAAGATGGTGATCGTCGATGCCGACCATCCCGATGTCGAGGACTTCATCAACTGGAAGGTGATCGAGGAACAGAAGGTCGCCAGCATTGTCGCCGGTTCCAAGATGCACGAGATCCAGCTTAACGCCCTATTCGCGGCCATCGCACAGTGGGATGGGACCGAGGATGACGCTTATGATCCCACGGTGAACGGCGCGCTGAAAGCCGCCATCCGGGATGCCAAGCGCAACATGATTCCCGAAACCTATATCAAGCAGGTGCTGGATTACGCCCGCCAGGGCCACACTTCGATCGAGTTTCCCACCTATGACACCGACTGGGATTCCGAAGCCTATAACACGGTTTCGGGTCAGAACTCGAATAATTCGATCCGGGTCACCAATGCGTTCCTGACAGCGGTAGAAAAAGACGCCGATTGGGAACTGATCAACCGCACCGATGGCAAGGTCGCCAAGGTGGTCAAGGCCCGCGATCTGTGGGAGCAGATCGGCCACGCCGCTTGGGCCTGCGCCGATCCGGGCATCCAATATCACGACACCGTCAATGACTGGCACACCTGCCCCGAAGATGGCGCGATCCGCGGCTCCAACCCGTGCTCTGAGTACATGTTTCTTGACGACACCGCCTGCAACCTTGCCTCGTTAAACCTGCTGACATTCTATCGAGACGGGGTGTTCCAGGCCGAAGAATACATGCACGCAGCGCGGCTCTGGACGCTGACGCTGGAAATCAGTGTGATGATGGCACAGTTCCCCAGCAAGGAGATTGCGCGGCGCTCCTATGATTTCCGCACATTGGGTCTTGGCTATGCCAATATCGGCGGGCTGCTGATGAATATGGGGCTGGGTTATGACAGTGACGAGGGCAGGGCGCTTTGTGGTGCTTTGACCGCGATCATGACCGGTGTGGCCTATGCCACCAGCGCCGAGATCGCGAGCAAGTTGGGGCCCTTTGCCGGATATCAGCGTAACGCCGCTCACATGCTGCGCGTCATCCGCAACCATCGCAACGCTGCCCATGGCGCGAGCGACGGCTATGAGGGATTGTCGGTAAAGCCGGTGCCGCTGGACCACGCCAACTGCCCCGATGTCCGGCTGGTCGATTTGGCCATCACGGCGTGGGACGAAGCGCTGACACTGGGCGAGCAGCACGGCTATCGTAACGCGCAGACCACGGTGATCGCGCCGACCGGCACGATCGGACTGGTGATGGATTGCGACACCACCGGAATCGAACCTGATTTTGCACTGGTCAAGTTCAAGAAACTGGCCGGGGGCGGGTATTTCAAGATCATCAACCAGTCGGTGCCTGCGGCGCTGGAGAAATTGGGCTATGGCAGCGCTGAAATCGAAGAGATCGTCGCCTATGCGGTCGGCCATGGCTCGATCGGGAACGCGCCGGGGATCAATCATACCTCGCTGGCCGGGCATGGCTTCGGAGCCAATGAGCTGGCCAAGGTCGACGCGGCCTTGGAAGCGGCCTTTGACATCCGATTTGTCTTCAACCAGTGGACCCTGGGCGAAGAGTTTTGCACCAATGTGCTGGGCATCCCGACCGAAAGGTTGAACGACCCTACCTTCAATCTTTTGGCCCATTTGGGCTATTCGCGCAGCGATATCGAGGCGGCAAACGACCATGTCTGCGGCACCATGACGCTTGAGGGCGCGCCGCATCTGGATCCGGCGTATTACCACATCTTCGATTGCGCCAACCCGTGCGGCCGGAAAGGCACCCGCTATCTGGGCGTCAACAGCCACATCACCATGATGGCGGCGGCGCAAAGCTTTATTTCGGGGGCGATCTCGAAGACGATCAACATGCCCAATGACGCGACCATTGTAGATTGCCAGAAGGCTTATGAACTGTCGTGGTCGCTGGGGGTGAAGGCCAACGCACTTTACCGCGATGGCTCCAAGCTGTCGCAGCCGCTGGCCTCGGCCCTTGTCGAAGACGATGACGAGGCCGCCGAAGCGCTGGAATCCGGCAATGCTCAGGAAAAGGCCAAGGTGCTGGCCGAAAAGGTGGTCGAAAAGATCATCGTCAAGGAAATCGTGCGCAGCCACCGCGAAAAGATGCCGCAACGGCGCAAGGGCTATACCCAGAAGGCGTTGATCGGCGGCCATAAGGTCTATCTGCGCACCGGCGAATACGAAGATGGCCAATTGGGTGAAATCTTCATCGACATGCACAAGGAAGGTGCGGGCTTTCGCGCGATGATGAATAATTTCGCCATCGCGGTGTCGGTGGGGTTGCAATATGGGGTGCCGCTGGAGGAATTCGTCGATGCCTTCACCTTTACCAAGTTCGAGCCTGCCGGCATGGTACAGGGCAATGACAGCATCAAGAACGCCACGTCGATTCTGGATTACGTGTTCCGTGAACTGGCGGTGTCCTATCTGGACCGCACTGATCTGGCCCATGTGAAACCGGAAGGGGCCAGTTTTGACTCGCTCTGTCGTGGCGGTGAAGATAGCGTGTCGAATGTTTCAGAAATTACCGAGACCGCCGCGACCCGTTCACTTGAGGTGCTCAAGCAGATCAGTTCGACCGGCTATCTGCGCAAGCGTTTACCGCAAGAACTGGTGGTGCTTCGTGGCGGGGGACATGCTGGCGGCGCAACGATGAGTGCGGCAAGTTCGGAGGCCAGCACATTGCAGACCGTGGGTGCCGAATCCGGACCTGCGCAGCTCAGCGCCGTAGCCGCTACGGGATCGGCGGGCGCAACGGCGTTGAACGCGCGCACCAAAGCCCGGATGCAAGGCTATGAGGGCGAGGCTTGCAGCGATTGTGGCAACTATACGTTGGTGCGCAATGGCACCTGCATGAAGTGTAACACTTGCGGCGGGACCACGGGGTGCAGTTGAGGCAAACCTGTTAGAATCTGTAAATTCATCAGAATTTCAGAATTCGACGGAATTTGCGGCTACGGTTAAAAGCGGATCGTGCGCTTTGAAGGCTGGGCCGCGGCCCAGCCGGTTCGTGTCGGTTGAAAAATCAAAAGTTGCTTTGGAGGCGTCCGTGCGGCGCCTTCATTTCTTTGCAACCTCCCAGAAAGGCAAAGCAGAAAACACAGAGGCAACTTGATATGGTGATGCCACATACTGTGTCTCTGCATTCCGACAAGACGGCAATATCTTTTGCGCCACGCTTCAGGCTCGCCAACAAGCTATCGCGTCTGTCCGCACCTGTTCGCCCCCGATTAAGCGGCGCAGCGAGCGCCCCGCTGATCAACCGATTGCCAGCCGACCGTTGCTTTCCAGACGATGACCTTCGAGCCAAACGGCATTCCGTCTACCCCTGCCGCATTCGTAAGAGAGGCCGATGCTGATCAGCACTACGGAAGAAATGCGAAATTCTTGGCGCTTATCGCCGCCGTGGTGCGGGGGGAAAAGTCATCGTTACGCTCCGGGGGGCGTATCCACTGTTCGCGCGAGATGCGCAGCCAGACCGGCGACGCCGCGGCAGGTGTCCGTCGATCCCGACCGTTGGCGCGCATCGCTCGGCGTCATGCCGTATTGGGCGCGAAAGGCGCGCAAGAATTGATGGCTGCTCGAAAACCCGTAATCGTATGCAATCATGGTTATGGTCCGGTTGCGATTACGCTGCAGTTCGCGAAAGGCATGTCTCAGACGTTCTTGGCGGATGAGGCTTGCGATACCCCCTTGGCTGGCAAAGATGCGGTAGAGGTGAGTGCGCGACATACGGAAGCGATGGGCCAGCATGTCGGGGCCGAGTTCGGGATCGGCGAGATTGAGACGGATGAACGCCAGAATCTCGCGCTGCTGGACCCGCTGAATCTCTAGGCTTTTGTCCTCGCCTCCCGTTCGCTGTCTCGCGATACCAGCAGCGATCAGGTCGATCGTTGCGGTGTCTACTGCCATGGCATCTTTGTCGGAGATATCAGGCATGACCTTTACCAAGTTTTGGATAATGTTTGAGATTAGGAGAGTGATCGGCTCTTCAGCCCGCAAAACCGCTCCATGGGCGGACTGGCCACCCATTGCGGCATCCAGCCGATCGCGCGACATGTAAAGCAGCAGGCTGGTTCCGGCGGTCTGCTGGGTGCGATAGGGGCGGGCATAGTCGAAGATGCCGATATCACCGGGGCCGAGACGCATGTCGGTTCCGTCGCAATCGCCAACTAGGCTGCCATCCAGAAAGAGTTCCAACTGGTAGCCGTCCATTTCCCCCTGCGTGATGCGCGCTCGGTCGCGTAGGTTCCTGCGAGCATTGCTGTGTCGTTTTCCGACCATAAGAGAACCTAACATACGCGCGTCAAGCCCGCCCTCAAGCACTTCGCCGGTAACCGTGGGCGACACGTCATGAAGCGGGCTGCTTAGGGCCCGCCAAAAATCAGTTCGAAAGCGCGCTTCGAGAACATCTGTCGAGATGGATAACATTCTGGATGTCACCGGTCTGATCCTAATAAATTACTCGTTCAAATATATGCAGTTAATAGGGTTAACGCAGTCGAGCATCTATAACAATCGGTTCTCGTTTGGTGCAGGGCAGTGGTCGTGCGCCGGTGCAAACCTGTGGTTATCTTCAGTAAAAACCCTTTGGTACGCAACGCCACGCTTTTTGGGACGCTGCGCATATCGGAGCCTTCGCGGGTTTCGTATGAGCAGGACGAACGGGCGCTGTCCCATCCATGTGTTTTGGCCATCTGATCCGACGTCTCCAACCCGGCTTCGGTGGTAGGCGCCATAGAAATAAAAGCTTTTGCCATGCTTCGTTCGTTTTTCGCTTGGTCATCCGCTGCCCGGCATCCTTCCCCCAATGCGCCCCGGATCGCGCGGAGATGTCTGTTTCTGAACGGCGGGAGCGCAGATTTTCTGATCGCTGATCCAGCTTTTAATTTGCAGCTCATCAATTCCGACAGGGATCCGGCGCAGGTTGTGGGTGGAAATACCCATGGTTTCCTACACAGCATTACGAAGGCCGGATTAGGCCAATTAAAGCTGCCGACGGATCACAGCGTCACCAATGTCTATGCACAGCTCCTTAGGGGCTGGTTTCAAAGATTTTAATCGGGAGTAAGATTATGAAGGCAACCATTACCAATAGATCAAGCGGCGTAGAGCGCGTCGTAAACTTGTCCTCGATTCAGGTCGAAGGCGTCAGCACGATTCGATTGCCATTCAGCGAGGCTGGCGTCGAGCGCTACTCACGCGATGGTGGTGACCTGCTCATTCATATGAAGTCGGGTGAAGTGATCCGTGTCGGCAACTACTTCACACATTCGGCTGAAGCTTTGAGCGAATTGGCCTTCGCGACAGATGGGGCCGCAGGAGCTGCTGCCGCAGGAGGTGCCGCTGTAGGGGCAGGTGCAGCTGGAGCAGGCACCGCAGCGCTAGGCGGGGGCGGCATAGCGGCGGCGCTCGGCGCGTTGGCAGCCGGTGCAGCGGTCGCTGGCGGAGGCTCCTCGGATGGTGGTGGCGGCGGGGGCACATCCCCCCTTGCAGCACCGACTGACCTTGCATTCATCGAAGATAACGCTGTGCTGACCGGTAAGGGGGTGCCCAACACCACCGTATTGGTGACGGATGGATCGGGCAATGCCATTGGCAGAGGAGGCTCTGTTGATGAAAACGGCGATTTCCGGATCGAATTCGAGCCGCCCCTGAACGATGGGGAAACGGTTGAGGTCAGGCTGAGGGACGATGCCGGCAATGAGTCTGATTCCGAGAGAATCACGGCACCGCCGATTGAAATACCCGACGATAGTTTCAATCTAGTAGATGTCGCAAATGAGGCAGATTTAACACAGCACTACGCGCGGGAGGCCACACCGAAAACGGATAGTGATACGAATTTTGATACTGTAGATATTAACGTGCTTGGTGACTTGATTGATGTTGATATCAGCTCAGGCTATCCGCTCGTTGAGTTCGATCTCGCTGAAGGTAAAAATGAAGTTGACTTCGAACTAAGTCTTTCCAGCCTCGCAGAAATTGGTGTACTTAGCGAATATGCTTTAATTATTGAGGTGAAGAACGAAGTTGGAGGATGGAGCCGCTTTGACCCTGGATCGCAGGGTGTCAACGATGGTATTCTGACTCTTAATTTACTTTTTGGTCTTACCGAAACTTCTGGAACCGTAGAATTAAGGGATTTCCCGGCGGGTGAGTATCGTGCAGCATTGCTTCCGAACCCCGCTCTCATAAGTGTCGGGATTGGGGTTACCCGTAAGCTTGAAGTTACCGCGACAGATTTGATCTTGCAGGAGGACGCTACTGTTCCCACATCTGCCGAAGGCAACTTTATTGAAGGTGCAGTAGATGAAGCTACTTCGGGTCTGGAAATAAGTTCTGTGACGTTTGGGGGCACCAACTTTGACCTTAGTGGAGGCCCGAAATCTATCACGGGTGATCACGGCACGCTCGAGATCGAGTCAGGAGGCGATTACACCTACACGCCTAAATTAGATGCTGCTGATGGCGAAACAGATAGCTTCACTGTCACAGTCAAGGATCAGGACGGAAATGAAGATACCGCTAAACTGAACGTCACGGTGAATGTGAGCGAGACAATTGGTGCGCCGGAAAACGCCGAACGCAGCGCGAATGATGATAGCGCATTGTTCAGTTATTTCATGGACGATGAAGGTGGCGAGATCCCGGGCGAACTGCTTGGTGAGCCTTCTGACGATGCGGATATTCCAGCACCAATCGAGGCTCAATCCGCACCTGTTGGAGCAGATTTCATGGCCGCGCAGAGCGATGATGATTTGACCAGCGTTCAGGTTATTTAATCACCTTAATTGCAAAAGTCGGGCGCGTCGGGTTTCCCCCGGCGCGCTTGGCTGTTTTGCAAGCTGCCGAGGCCGCCATGGATCTTGCTGACAATCTCGTACTGGATCAGGCTGCAAGTCCTGAACTTGATGTTCAGGGGTGGGTCACCTGTTTGGGTCATATTGCCGGGCATTACGGCATTACTTATTCGGCCCAATCAGCCTTGAACAGCGCCGCCTGGAATGCCGATAAGCCCGAGATCGAAGGATTGGCGCTATTGGGTCGCCATATTGGTCTGCGAATCCGGCTTTATGAACCGGCCGATCTCAAATTGACCGCATGGCGATTGCCTGTGATTTGCGAATTCAGCGATCGCAGTACGGGGGTAGTCACCACGCTTTCTAAAACCGGAGAGGTTGAGATTCTGTTGGCCGGAGAGCAGGATGCGACGCTTATGCCGCTTGCCCAGCTTTTGCCAGAGCTGCGCCGCTTCGGAATTGCGCGCCCCTTGCGCACGTTGGTCGATGCGCGCGTCGATAATTATATCGCTCCCTATAAAGAAGGCTGGATCCGCCGATTTATCCTGCCGGATTTGCGGCCTTATGGCCATGTCATGATCGCCTCTTTAACGGCGAATGTTTTGGGTCTGACCGGAATTATATTTTCCAAACAGGTCTATGATCGTGTGGTGCCGGCCGAGTCCTTTAATACGCTTTTTGTGTTGTTTATCGGCGTGATGATGGCAGCTGCATTTGATTTCATCATGCGGCAAACGCGCACGAAGATCGTCGATATTCTGGGCAAACGGGCCGATATTCGGCTGTCTGATCAGGTGTTCGGCCATGCGATGCGGGTCAAGAGCTCGGCCCGACCCAAATCTACCGGCTCATTCGTGGCACAGCTTCGCGATCTAGAGTCGCTGCGTGATGTCATGACTTCGACCACGATTTCCGCATTGGCTGATTTGCCCTTTTTCTTTCTGTTCCTGCTGTTTTTCTGGTTGATCGGCGGCAGCTTGGTCATCGTGCCGATCGTGGCTGCGATCGCCATGATTTTGCCGGGTCTGCTGGTGCAAAAACGCCTGGGCCGCTATCTCAACGAAGGCATGCGCGAGGCCTCGATGCGTAATGCCATGCTGATTGAAGCCGTGCAGGGCATGGAAGATGTCAAATCGCTTCAGGCGGAGGACCGTTTCCAACAACGCTGGAACCATTTTAACGCTGTGGCCGCTGAAGCGCAGCTTAAGCAGCGGACCATCACGGGTGGCCTACAGGCTTGGGGCCATGTTGTGCAAACCAGCGTCTTTGCGATCATTGTTTTTGTGGGCGCACCTATGGTCATCGCCGGTGACATCACGACCGGAACACTGGTGGCGTGTTCGATTTTGGGATCGCGAATGATGGGGCCGATGGCGCAATTCAGCCAGATATTTAGCCGCTTGCAGCAGGCAAAGCTAAGCTATGAAAGCATCGATGCGATCATGCAGATGCCAGTGGATCACCCAGACCGGGAAAGCCGGATCGGTGTCGCCATGCTGAGGGGCAATTACGAGCTACGCAGTGCGCAATTCTTCCACGATCCTGAGATGACTCGCTCAGCATTGACGGTTGCGGACCTCAAAATTGCGGCAGGTGAAAAAATCGCAGTACTGGGCCGTATCGGGGCGGGCAAGTCCACGTTCCTGCATGGGCTGGCCGGACTGATCGAGCCGGGCAAGGGCGAGGTCCTGCTGGATGACATAGCCCTGGGTCAAATTGATCCATCGGATCTGCGCCGCGATGTCGGGCTGCTCACGCAGGATGCCCGTCTGTTTCATGGCACAATCCGAGATAATCTGATACTGGGGGCGCCCCAAGCCAGTAATGCCGAAATTCTTGAAGCGCTCAAGATCTCAGGCGCGAACGAATTTGTCAGCCGAATGGCACAGGGGCTGGATTATCCGCTACTTGAAGACGGGCGTGGATTGTCTGGCGGCCAACGTCAGGCGCTGCTGCTCGCGCGGTTGATACTGCGCAACCCGCAGATTGTGCTTCTAGACGAACCCACAGCTTCGATGGACGATCAGACCGAGCGCAATTTAATCGCCGCGCTGAGAACATGGGGCGAAGGGCGCACAGTGGTTCTGGCAACCCATCGCATGCGGGTGCTTGATCTGGTGGATCGCGTCATTATCGTTGAGAGGGGCCAGATAACCTATGATGGCCCGCGCAAAGATTTCCAGCGCAAAGTGCGTGCGACAGCGCGTCCCAAGCCGGCTGTCCGGCCCCAACTGGTCCCCGATGCCCAATCGGAGGTTCAGGATGCGATCGAGACCAAGCCCCGGCAGGGGGTCTGAAAATGGCGCGCAAGCAGGGCACGGCCTCAGATGCCGGTATTATCTTCGGAGAGGAAGACGAGGTTCAGTTGTCGCGCTCCAAACAGGTGGTGGTGGTGGCGTTTCTACTGCTACTCAGTGGGCTGGTCTGGGCGTATTTCGCTGTACTTGACGAGGTGTCCACCGGCACTGCCCGTGTTGTCCCGACCATGAGTGAGCAGGTCATTCAATCCTTGGAGGGCGGTATTCTTACCAGCCTAGAGGTCCGCCCCGATGAGTTGGTTGAGCCGGGTCAGGTCTTGGCTCGTCTTGACCCCACACGCAGTCAGGCCGAGGTGGAAGAGGCCACATCGAAATACCGCGCAGCGCTGGCGACGACCACGCGCCTCCGAGCCGAGATCACCGGCAAGGATCTGGTGTTTCCCGATGAATTAACCGAATTTCCGGATCTGATCGCCGTCGAAACCCAGCTTTACGCCGAACGTAAACGCGGCCTCGAGGACAAACTGGGAATGCTGGATCAGGCGCTCAAACTAACGAATGAGGAGCTGTCGATCAACCAGCAGCTGAAAGCAACAGGTGCGACCAGTAATATTGATGTGCTTCGACTACAGAAGCAAAAGATCGACCTCGAGATGCAGCGCTCCGACACCTCTGCCGAGTTCCTGGTTCAGGCCCACGCAGACCTAACCCGAACCGAGGCCGAACTGGCTGCGCTGCGCCCGATTATGCGCAGTCGCTCGGATGTGGTGACACGGTTGACGCTTCGTTCGCCCGTTAGAGGGATCGTTAAAAATATCGAAGTCAGCACTATAGGTGGCGTTATCACGCCCAATGGAAAACTGATGGATATCATTCCGCTGGACGACCAATTGATGGTCGAGGCCAAAATCACACCGCGCGACATCGCCTTTATCCGTCCAGGATTAGAAGCAACCGTAAAAATCAGCGCCTATGATTATGCCGCTTATGGCGGTCTGAAAGGCAAAGTGGTGACGATCTCTCCGGACACCATCCAAGATGAAATCAACCGAGAACAATATTATTATCGTGTTTTGATCAAGACCAGAAGCGATACGCTCCTCGATGACAATGGTCGCCGCTATTCGATCGTACCCGGCATGGTTGCAACCGTTGATATCCACACCGGCCAAAAGACGGTGCTGGATTATCTCCTCCGCCCGTTTAATCGCGCCGGTGAAGCCATGAGAGAAAGGTAAGCTGTAGATGCCTCAAATCAATGGTTGCCTTATCCAATCACTTGCCACCGCCCCATTAGACCGTTGGCGGTTCAACATCAGCGGCAAACTGGCGATCCTGCCGCTGATTCTGATCTTGGCAGGCTGTGGAAATAGCCCTGAAAGCGAAACTGTCCGCCACATCGAAACTCGCAGCCAGACGCTTAAGCCCCTCACACCGGGCGAGGGCAAAGACGCCCAGAGCGCCGTGCGCGCAGCTTTGTTGCTGGACCCGTCGGTGCGGGAACAGGCCAGCTTGACCGGAGCCAGCGTCGATCAGATCGCGATTGAGCGTTCGGCCCTGATGCCCAGCCTTAGCTTCGGGCTGGTCGCGGGGGTCGGCGAGGTGGGCGCGGGCGATCCCGATATTGAGTTGTCGGGCAATCAAGTGTTGGTTGATTTCGGTGGCCGCAAACGCGCGATCAAGGCTGCCGACGTCAATCTGCAAATCCAATACCTAAAGTTTCAGGCCACGGTGGATGCGTCTATTTCGACGGCTTTGATCACCTATCGACAAGTGGCGATGTTGCAAAATCTGATTAAGGTGAAAGCCGCGCATTTGGCCTCGATGGAGGACCTGCACAAGCTGATTACAGAGCGCATCAACATCGGTGCGTCCTCCTCGCCCGATCTGCTTGAGATCCGCAACCGGATGGAGCGTGCCGCGTTCGATTTGCAAGATGCCAAGATGGAATTGGCCGAGATGCGCGACAAGCTGCTGCGCTTGACCGGTCGCAGTGATGGCGGCATGATCCCCAATTTCACGCAGACCTGCGGCCCACCCGACGGCGAGACAGATCAGTTGCGTATCGCACGGCTGGAACTGGTCAAGGCTCGGCTGAACTTGGAGGGGGCTCAACGCGCCCGTCTCCCCAGTATCAGCCTTAATCCAGTTGGGCGTGCGGGTATTGGGACGGACGGGATCAAGACGGGGATGAATGTCGAAATCGGCTCGCCCCTGTTTAATGGCGGGGCTATCAAGGCCCGTGAAAATGCCGCGCGCAATCTCCAACGCAGCGCTGAAGCTCTAGTCGAAGCTGAGCAGCGCAATATCCGCTTGGATGACCTGAGACTGCGGAGGCAGATTTCTTCTCTGAAAGAAAAACAGCTAATGCTGGCGCGCCAAATCACGCTTTTGGCGGAAACACGCGATCTGTATTACACCCAATATATCAAACTCGGGACACGCCAAATCACCGATCTGCTAGACGCCGAGGAATCTCTTCACCTACGCAAAGCCGAATTGGTTGAAGCCGGTTTCGACCTGCAAAAGCGGCTTGTGGAATGCGCCGCTCGCAGTAAGGTCCTGCGCCGGGAACTCGGCCTTAATAAGTTTCAGACTTATGGTTATCCTCTGACGGCGGATGGATTTTAACGACAGCTAAGCAAGACCATAGTTAACAGGCTCAATCGGCCCAGGCGGGTTACGGTTTCGTGGGCGCTTTGGCTCTGTAGTTTCCAATACCGGCGTGGTTCGGCTGACCCTCCCGGAGAAAACATAAAGGTTTAAGGCCAAGGCGTTTGGCTATGCCGCACGTTACCGGAGGTTCTCCATGCAGGAGAGCCCACTATCGATCGTCAAAGGGGTCAGATGTGCGAGCTGTAAGGTTCTGGAGATGCCGCCAGTTACAGCCCCACTAACCGGTTAATTGTGGGAGACATGACCAAAGACCGCGAAGCGCAAAACCCATATCAGTTGAAACAGATGGGGCTTGAAGGGTAGCAACCCATCGCGGACGGGCAGTTGGCGCTGTTTATTGCGCCAGATAGCGGGCGCTGGGGCCTGTTGCGCAGTGCCCTGTCTGGGCTGCAGGCAAGGCGCAAAAAAGGTCAATTTCGATCTCATCGCTGGACAGAAAACCCGCATTGAGGCGCGTAATCAAGCCTGAAGTATTGCCTGCGATGGCGCGCGTTCGCATATGCGCCCGCGCCGATCGGTTGGATCAGCGCGGGCGCAAGCGGATCAGGTCACACCAAGCGCACGCATGGCTTCGGCCACACGGATGAAGCCTGCGATGTTAGCACCGACCACATAATTGCCGGGCATGCCATATTCCTCGGCGGTGGCAGCGCAGCGGTCGTGGATGGCGGCCATGATCACGGCCAGACGGCTTTCGGTTTGCTGGAAGGTCCAGCTGTCGCGCGAGGCGTTTTGCTGCATCTCAAGCGCGCTGGTGGCAACACCGCCCGCATTGCTGGCCTTGCCGGGTGCGAACAGGATTTCCGCTTTCTGGAACAGGCGCACCGCCTCGGGTGTACAGGGCATATTGGCACCTTCAGCCACGGCGATCACACCGTTCTTGAGCAGTTCGCGGGCGTCCTTGCCAGTCAATTCGTTCTGCGTAGCACAGGGCAAAGCGATGTCGCATGGGACGTCCCAAATGCTGCCGCCAGTGACATGATGTGCCCCCTTGCCGCGCAATTCCGGGTAGCTGGAAATGCGCTCGCGGCGGCGTTCTTTGATCTCTTTGATCAAATCCAGATCGATACCGGCCTCGTCAACCACATAGCCGTTGGAATCCGAACATGCGACAACGGTTCCGCCCAGTTCCGCGATCTTTTCCATGGCGTAAATCGCGACATTGCCCGAGCCGGAGATCACGACTTTCTTGCCCTCAAGGGTGTCGCCCTTGGTCGCCAGCATCTGATTGAGGAAGTAGACGGTGCCGTATCCGGTTGCTTCGGTGCGGACCCGACTGCCGCCCCAGCGCAGGCCCTTGCCCGTCAGCACGCCGGATTCATAGCGGTTGGTGATGCGTTTATATTGGCCGAACATATAGCCGATTTCGCGCTGTCCGACCCCGATATCACCGGCCGGAACGTCGGTATATTCCCCGATATGGCGATAAAGTTCGGTCATGAAGGACTGGCAGAACCGCATGATTTCGCCTTCGGAGCGGCCGCGCGGGTTGAAGTCTGACCCGCCCTTGCCGCCACCGATGGGCATTCCGGTCAGGGCGTTTTTGAAAATCTGCTCGAAGCCAAGAAATTTGACGATGCCGAGGTTGACGCTGGGATGAAAGCGCAAGCCGCCCTTGAAGGGCCCCAGCGCCGAATTGAACTGGACCCGGAAGCCCCGGTTCATTTGCACCTGACCACTGTCATCCACCCACGGAACGCGGAAAATGATTTGCCGCTCGGGTTCGCAGATACGTTCGAGCAGCGAATCCTCGGCATAATGGGGATGGCGGGCAATCACCGTTCCCAGACATTCCAGTACTTCGCGGGTGGCCTGATGGAACTCATCTTCGCCCGCGTTGCGGCGCATGATTTCGGCCATTACCGGTTCTAGTTTTTCGTCGATTGCCATTCTACCATCCTTCGCACCCTGGTCCGGGGATCTTTTCCTGTTTATGTGATGCGTGCTTAGCGGCTGAAAGCGCCGGTTGGAATAACAAAAATAAAGCGGAGGGTCAGAAAATCACGGCTTTGGCCACCGGTGATTTGCCCCCTTTGCGTTTTGGCGCTTTGGAAAATAAGAAGGGCCGCGCCAGTCTGACGCGACCCTCACGATCTGAAGCATCGAAAGATCAGGCTGACTTAGCCAGATCACGCAGCACGTAATGCAGCACACCGCCGTGTTCGACATATTCTTTTTCGATGGCGGTATCGATCCGGCACTTCAGGGTGATGTTCTTGGTCGTGCCGTCGCCATAGGTGATGGTGCAGGGCACCTCGGCCAGCGGCTTGATGTCGTCTAGACCCTCGATGGTAACGGTTTCGTCGCCCTTGAGGCCCAGCGATTTACGGCTGTCGCCTTCGCTGAACTCCAGCGGGATCACCCCCATGCCGACCAGGTTGGAGCGGTGGATTCGCTCGAAGCTTTCGGCGATCACGGCCTTCACACCCAGCAGGGCAGTGCCTTTGGCGGCCCAGTCGCGGGATGAGCCGGCGCCGTATTGCTCGCCGCCGAAAATCACCAGCGGAACACCCTTATCCTGCCAAGCCATCGCTGCCTCATAGATCGAGGTTTTCTGACCGTCTGGCCCCAGCGTGTAGCCGCCTTCGACATTATCCAGCATCTCGTTCTTGATGCGGATATTGGCGAATGTGCCGCGCATCATCACCTCGTGGTTGCCACGGCGCGACCCATAAGAGTTGAACTCGCGCACGGGCACCTGGCGTTCGACCAGATACTGCCCGGCAGGTGTACTTTCCTTGAAAGACCCGGCGGGGCTGATGTGATCGGTGGTGATCATATCGCCCAATAGCGCCAGAATGCGCGCACCTTCGATGTTTTCGATGGTGCCCGGTTCCTTGTCCATATCCTCAAAATAGGGCGGACTCTGCACATAGGTTGATTGCGTCGGCCAGTTATAGGTCTGGCTGTCGGGGGTTTCGACGCTCTGCCATTTTTCATCGCCCTTGAAGACGTCAGCGTATTTTTCCTGAAACGCCTCGCGGGTGACGGTCTTTTCCACCAGCGCGTTGATCTCGTCGCTGCTGGGCCAGATATCTTTCAGATAGACATCGTTGCCGTCCTTGTCCTGACCCAGCGGGTCTTTGACGATATCCACATTCATGTCACCGATCAGCGAATAGGCCACGACCAGCGGTGGGCTTGCCAGATAGTTGGCGCGGCAATCCGGGCTGATACGACCCTCGAAGTTGCGGTTGCCTGACAGCACCGACACACCGATCAGATCGCAATCGTTGATTGCCTTTGAGATCGACGGCTCAAGCGGCCCCGAGTTACCAATACAGGTGGTGCAGCCATAGCCGACAAGGTTGAAACCGATAGCATCCAGATCTTCCTGCAAACCTGCGGCTTCCAAATATTCCGACACCACCTGTGACCCCGGCGCCAGCGAGGTCTTGACCCATGGTTTGGGCTTCAGCCCCATTTCACGTGCCTTGCGCGCGACAAGACCCGCACCGATCATCACATAGGGGTTTGACGTATTGGTGCATGAGGTAATCGACGCAATCACGATGCTACCATCATGCAACTGATAGGCGCCGTTGCCGTTCGTGCACTCCACAAAGCCGCGCTTGTGGTGGCCGACATCGCCGGGAATCTCGCGCGGTTCGCGCTGGCCGCCTTCGCCTTCCCAGCGGTCTTTTTGCCTATCTTCGGCTTGCGTACCTTCGCGCTCGCCTTTGACATATTCCCCGAATGCGGTTGCCGCTCGATCCAGGGCAATGAAATCCTGCGGGCGTTTGGGTCCGGCAATGGCCGGCACGATCGTCCCCATATCCAAGCCCAGCGTGTCGGTATAGATCGGCGCGTAGTCAGCGTCGCGCCACATGCCGTTTTCGCGGGCATAGGCCTCGACCAGCGCGACGCGGTCTTCGTCGCGACCGGTCTGGCGCAGATAGCGCAGGGTTTCATTGTCGATCGGGAAAAACCCGCAGGTCGCGCCATATTCCGGCGCCATGTTGGCGATGGTTGCCCGATCGGCCAGCGGCAGATGGTCAAGACCCGCACCGTAGAACTCAACGAATTTGCCGACCACGCCCTTTGCGCGCAGCATTTCGACCACTTTAAGCACCAGGTCGGTGCCGGTGGTGCCTTCGACCATCTTGCCGGTCAGCTCAAAGCCGACGACCTCGGGGATCAGCATCGAGATCGGCTGGCCCAGCATCGCGGCCTCGGCCTCGATCCCGCCGACGCCCCAGCCCAGAACAGCAGCGCCGTTGACCATGGTGGTGTGGCTGTCAGTGCCGACCAACGTGTCGGGATAGGCGACCATTTCACCGTTCTGATCGGTGTCGCTCCAAACGGTTTGCGAGAGATATTCAAGATTGACCTGATGGCAGATGCCAGTCCCCGGCGGCACCACGCGGAAATTGTCGAATGCCTTCTGACCCCATTTCAGGAAGGTATAGCGTTCGATATTGCGCTGGTATTCGCGGTCCACATTCATCTGGAAGGCGCGCGGGTTGCCGAATTCGTCGATCATTACCGAATGGTCGATCACCAAATCGACAGGGTTTAGCGGGTTGATCTGTTCGGCCTTGCCGCCAAGGGCAATGATGCCGTCGCGCATCGCTGCCAGATCGACCACTGCGGGAACGCCGGTGAAATCCTGCATCAGAACCCGCGCCGGACGATAGGCGATTTCGCGCGGGTTCTTGCCGCCCTGTTCGGCCCATTTGCCGAACGCCTTGATGTCATCGGTGGTGACGGTCTTGCCATCCTCGAACCGCAGCATATTCTCCAGCACGACCTTGAGCGCGGCGGGCAGGCGGGTGAAATCGCCCAGACCAGCCGCACTGGCGGCCGGGATCGAGTAGTAGGCAACGCTCTTGCCGTTGACCGTAAGGGTCTTGCGGGTTTTCGAGCTGTCCTGTCCGACAGTTATGGGCATGTCTGGCCTCCCTTGAAGGTTGAGGGGATGTTGCTGGCTGCTATCTGCATCAGGAACGTGCCGTATTCAATAGAGTTTCGGCGGGGTGCGTCCTTTTGTATACTATCGCACACCGCCGAGGCGGGGTGCAATGCTCAACAAAGCTTGATTGGTCATTTCACGAGTCCACGGTTAAACCCAGTCTGATCAGCAACCTCAGGCCGGCCCGTATGAAATCCCTTGTCTCACTTCTTGCCGCGTTTTGCATCTTGCTGGTTGGGCCATTGCGCGCTCAGGACGTTGCTCCGCCCAATCCGGTCGTGGTCGAACTTTTCACCTCCCAAGGCTGCGCCAGCTGCCCGCCTGCGGATGCTATGATTGCGGAACTGGCGGCGCGCGAAGATGTGATCGCGTTGGCGCTGCATGTGGATTACTGGGATTATATCGGCTGGGTCGATGAATATGCAAATCCTGCCCATACGCGGCGTCAAAAAGCCTATGCCCGCATTGCGGGGCGCAATATGATCTACACCCCCCAGATCATCGTGAACGGACTGGACGAAATCGAGGGCGCACGCCCGATGAAATTGGCTGACCGTATCATGGCCCAGCATCAGCGCCCTGCCGTGATCAAGATGACGGCGGCGCGCGACGGGCAAAAAATGCAGGTCAAGGCGCGTGCGGTCGGTACGTTGCCCGACGGTATGCTGATAATCCAGCTGGTGCGCTATTCGCCGTTACAGCATGCGCGGATCACCGATGGCGAAAATGCCGGCCGCAATCTGGATTACGCCAATGTGGTCAAGGCGTGGGACGTTCTTGCAAAATGGGACGGGGTTGCACCGCTGGATCTGACCGCCGATCTGCCCGGCGATGCTGCAGCGGCAGTCTTGATCCAACAGGAAGGGCCGGGCGCAATTGTGGCTGCAGCACGGGTCCGTTAGCGATCGTTCGTTTCCGGCTGCAGCGCCTGACCGCCGACCGCCTTCCAGCGGCGGTGAATCCAAAACCATTGATCCATATGGTCGCGGACCAGCGCCTCTAGACCATCATTGATGGTTTGGGTCATGGTCACCGGGTCGCTGTGGGGAATGGCCGCCTGCGCCTCGATCCGGAAGCTCAGGCCGTCGGGCTGGCGGATCGCATAGATCGGGATCAGCGCGGCATCATATTTCAACGCCAGTTCCGCCGGCACCACCGAAGTCATGGCAGGCTGGCCGAAGAATTGCAATTCGTGCCCTCCATAAACGTGCTGATCGCCGATGATAGCGATGGTTCCGCCGTGTTTCAGGTGGCGGACCATTTCCATCATTCCGCGCCGACCCTGCTCGAACATGGGCCGGCCGGTTTCTTCTAAAGCGCGCACATAGTGGCGGTTGAAATAAGGGTTCTTCATGCGGCGATAGAGGCCGCCCATCTCGAACCCGCGGGCCATCAGGCTGGCACGGGCGGCGATGTAATTGCCAAAATGCCCCGAGATCAAAATCGCCGGTCGGCCATTGGTGCGGGCCTCCTGCAGTCCGGCAAGGCCCGGACCGCTGATCGGGGATGCTGCGGCGCGATCGAGAAAGGCAGTGCCCGAATACAATTCGATCATTGTGCGACCGACATTGTCAGGAACTGCCCGGACCAGACGTCGCACCTCTGTTTCGGGCATGTAAGGACAGGTCAGCGCAAGATTATCGCGCACACGGACGTCAAACCCGGCCAACGGCGCGAGGCGCGCTGTTAACCAGCCCATCATCGGCACGCGCCATTGATAAGGCACCAATTGCGCCAAGCCGATCAACCCGCGCACGAACAGGTTGCCCGTAAAATAACGTGCGCGAACAAGGAAGGGCAGGGAGGCTGGGTCTTTCGACATGATGGCTCGGGCGGCAGCGGGCGGTAAATTATGATAGGATCCAGCCTTACAGCTCGCTTCGGTCGATCACAAGCGCACCTATCCGTTCCACGCGGGCTCCCCAGCGGCGACAACCGGAAGGCGTAAATTTGCGAATGGATGTCGGGCTGAACCCGTCAGCCCCGCAGGATGCACTTGCAACTTCGCGTAGAGGATGCTGCTTGAGATATTCGGCGCTGCAGGGGTAAGGTCTCCATTTATAACGTAAAAAGGGAATTGCCCTTCGCGCGGCAGGCAAGACCGCAAAAGGAGAGAGACATGTTGGGTGAAATGGTAGCTGTGGTTGGAATGTCGCTGCTGGTGGGCACCGCCGCCGTTGCCGCGGATGCGGGGACGATCTTGCAAGTGACGGGGCGCATCGCCGGCGAGACCGTAGCGCTGGAGCACGCCGAATTGCAGGAATTGCCGCAGATCGAGCTTGAGACCTCGACGGTGGTGACCGACGGCACACATAAATTTACCGGGTTCTTGATGCGCGACCTCATGGAAAATCTGCGGGCTGATGGCGACCGTGTCACTGCGGTGGCGCTTAACGATTACGCGGTGGATATTCCAATGGCTGATTTCTATGATTACGATGTAATCGTGGCCTACAGCATGGATGACATACCGCTGGGCCGCGACGACAAGGGGCCATTGTGGATTGTCTATCCCCGCGACGATCATCAGGAATTGCAGGACATTCGATATGATTATCGCTGGGTGTGGCAACTCTCCCGACTTGAAGTGCAATGACGCGGCTGCGCACTTCGGTCATTGGGCTGCTCCTGCCGTCGGTGGCCGTGGTCGTTTTTGCGGTGCTGCTGACCTTTTCGCTGAGCCGGATGTCCGAAATCGAGAACGCGATGCGCGTCGAGGCAGAGCAGAATATGCTTTGGGTGCTGCATCAAAGCGAAGTGGCTGCCTTGCGTCTGGCGGAAATCACTGCGCGCGCCGATTTGGACGAGGCAGAGCCAGACGATATTGCACTGCGCTTTGACATTTTGGTCAGCCGGATCGCGCTGCTCAATGACGGGCCGCAACGCCGTTTTATGGACAAGCTGGGCTATGGCGATGGTCTGGACCGGCTGAACGGTGAGATACAGAGGATTGCGCCGATGGTAGCCGGTTTTGCGCCGGGTGATGGCGCACGTCTGCGCGCTGCTTTGGAGCCGTTCCCGCAGCTTCTCGGGCGTGCGGCCAACGCAGCGATGATCGCTGATTGGGACGAGGTGGGCGGGCGGCTCGAAACCCATCGCAGCCAATTGCGCCAGATCATCGCATCGCTGGCCGGCATCATGGTTGCGGGCGCGGTTCTGACGATCACCTTGGTTCAGGCGCTCCGGCTTTCGCGACAACGCAACCGGATGTTGCGCCGTGCGCGGGATTTTTCAGAACTGCTGATCTCTTCCAGTGGCGAGGGCATTCTAGCGGTTGATCGCGCGGGCCGCTGCACATTATGGAATGATGCGGCAGCGGAGATGGTGGGCAAATCCGGCGAACATGCGGTTGGCCGGTTCTTGGCCGAGGTTGGGGGGTTCTTTGATACGGCGCTTGTTCGGCAGGCGGTGGCCCGCGCGTTTACCGGGGAAACGACGCAGTTAGGCTTGCAACCCTTGTTTCGCCAAGATTGTGATATCCCCCTATATGTTGATCTGCGTTTTTTCCCGATGCGCAATGACGGTCAGATTGTTGGGGCGATCCTATTCATGCATGACGCTTCAGACAGTCATGCCGCTCAGCAGAAGGATGCTCAGGATCGGGACCGGCTGGAAGAGCTTGTAGCCGAGCGTACCCGCGAGTTGGACGATGCGCTGAAGCGGGAACGATCTGCCGCCGATCTATATCGCAACTTCGCCGCGATGGTGTCACACCAGTTTCGCACACCGTTGGCCGTTGCGGATTCGGCGCTGCAACGTCTGATTCGGCGCGGCCCCAACGCCCAGCCGCAAGAAGTGGCCGAACGTGCAAGCCGCGCCCGCGATGCCATCGCGGGGCTGACACGGCTGGTTGAAAGCACGCTGGATGCGGCGCGGCTGGATGCAGGCCAGATCGGTGCACGGCGGGTAAAATGCGATCTTGCCGAGATCCTCCGAACAGTCTGTCACCGCCAGCGGGCCGCTGCACCGGGCCGACGGATCAACGTCACGCAAGCAGAGCCCGGCGAAAGCTTTGCGTTCTGCGACCCGGCCCATGCCGAACAGGTGCTGGAAAACCTGTTGTCCAATGCCGACAAATATGCCGCTGCAGGGGTCGATATTTCGGTGATCTTACATGGCGATGCGGACCGCCTGTTCTGCGATGTCCATAACGCCGGAAGCCCGGTTGCCGAGGCGGATCGCGCGCGGCTGTTCCAGCGCAACTATCGCGGCGCAAACAGCGCCGGTATCGCCGGTACAGGGATCGGCCTGTTCATGGCGCGCACCTTGGCGCGGATGCAGGGCGGCGATGTAACATTGCAACCGGGCAGCGATGGCATGACCTTCCGCATGGCGCTGCCCCGCATAGAGGTGGCCCAAAGATGACCGATATACGCCCGTCTCCCCTGATTCTCGTGGTCGAAGACGAACAGGCCTTGCAATGCGATATTGTCGAAGAGCTGCAAGAGACCGGCTATCGCACAGTGTCTGCCAGCGATGGGCAGGAGGCGCTTGACCTGTTGGCCGAAGTCACCCCGGACTTGATACTTTGCGATATTACAATGCCCGGTTTGAATGGGTACGGGATGTTGCGGGCTTTACGCAAGGAGCGCCCGGAGCTTGCCGCGATCCCGTTTGTTTTTCTCAGCGCGCTTTCCGAGCCGCGCGAGGTGGTCGAGGGCAAATCGCTAGGGGCCGATGATTATCTGGTCAAACCTGTCGATTATGACTTGATGCTGGCAACGATCGCAGCCCGCTTGCGTCAGGTCGGGCTCATCCGCAGCCGCCATGATGCCGAATTGACCGCGCTGCGGGGCGCGCTCGCGGGGTTTAACGGCGCCGGTGCCGCGCGCGTGCTGGATTTTATTGCACTGGGCGTCGTGCTTTTGGATGAACAGGGGAAAATAATCCATTCAAACAGTGCGGCGCATGATTTAGCAGCCGTATCCGATTTCATCCAATTTTCCGGGAATGAGATACGCGCTTCCGATTCATTGGCTGACCGGGCATTGCAGCGGGCCATTCGCGAGGCTCGGGCGGCGGCGATGAGTGGTCGGGAAAAGACTGCCGGAGTTTTGTTGCAAAGTGGACAGGACGCGGGAGCTGTTTCGGTGCTGACATGTGCGTTACCGCGCGAGGACGTCTATAAAGAGGGCCAACCGGAAATTGTATTGTTCCTGTCGACACCGGACGGTCACAAGCGGGTTTCCGAATCGCTTTTGATGGAGCTGTTCGAGCTAACTCCGACCGAAGCACGGGTTGCAGGCGCCTTGGCCAACAGTTCCCGCTCGGCCGATTTGGCCGCGGAGTTGGGGGTTTCAAACACCACCATAGCCTTTCACATGCGCAATCTTTTTCAGAAAACGGGTACCAATCGCCGGGCCGATCTCATCGCGCTTATCCTCGCGGGACCGATGATGATCAAATCGGACTGAGGCACAGTCATGCCCCTGTTGGCTTGGCGGCATGTGCCAAGAAACGCGGGGTGAAACCGAAAACGCTGATAGATTTGCTGAGCCGGTGCAGCTCAGCAGAACATCCGCATCAATGCGGTTCGTCAGTGGTCGGCTTTCCCCTGCAATTCGCGAATTACCTTTTGCCAAAGCTCGGGCGGTTGAGCGCCGGGCACGGCATGTTTACCGGCGACGATGAAGGTGGGCACCGAACTTACCCCCATTTCGCGCGCTTGCGTGTCGCGGTCGCGAATATTTTGCACGTCTGAATCCGATTGCAAAAGCCGCCGCACAACCGAGGCGTCCATGCCGATTGTATCGGCAATATCGGCCAGCACCTCGTTGGACCCGATGTCACGGCCTTGCACGAAATACGCATCGAAAAGCGCGTCGACTACTGCGTTCTGGCGCTGTTCGATCCCGGCCCAATGGATCAGCCGATGCGCATCCACCGTGTTGGGGGTGCGCAGCATTACATCGAAATTGATGGTTAGCCCGGCTTTCTGCGCATGTTCGGCGACTGGCAGATAGGCTTTGATGGCCGCTTCCTGTCCGCCAAACTTGGCTTCCAGATAGGTCCGTCGGTCCATACCTTCGCGGGGCATCTCGGGGTTCAACATGAACGGATGCCATTGGATCGCAAAGGGGTGGCCCGGTTCGGCGGCCAACGCGCGATCCAGTTGGGCCTTGCCGATATAGCACCACGGACAGATCGGATCGGACAGGATGTCCAGGCTGACGACGGTTTCGCTCATGTTTCCCCGGCTTTGAAATGTTCGCGTAACGCACGGCGCAGCAATTTTCCATTGGCCCCCACCGGCAAGTTAGGCAGATGGATGAAGGCGCGTGGTTGCTTGTAGCGCGCTAGGTGGTCTTTGACATAGGTGTGCAGATCGCGTTCGTCCAGCGCTGTGGGGCCAGTGTAAAACGCGGCAATGATGCGTGCGTCATCTTTGACTTCAACCTCGGTGACGCCGGCTTGGGTGATCAAGGGATGGGCGGTTAGCACGATTTCGATCTCGAGAGGCGAGACGCGATAGCCGCCGGCGTTCATCATGTCGTCGGCGCGCCCCAGATAGGTGATCTGCCCATCCTCGGCCATTGACCCCTGATCCCCCGTCAGAAACCAGTCTCCGCGAAAGCGCGCGGCGGTCTCGTCCGGGGCATTCAGATATCCCAGCATCAGGCCGGGATCGGAACGATGCACGGCAATCGTGCCCTCGTGGCCCTGCGGGACCGGGGTTCCGTTATCGTCGGTAATGGCCACGCGTCGACCCTTTTGTGGCTGCCCCAGCGCGGCGTTGCGGGCCGGATATTTGGGGCTGGAAGAAATGAAGGTCGAACATTCCGAAAGGCCGTAAGCCTCGTAAAGGCCGGTGCCTGTGGCGGTGTGCCATGCAGCGTGCAGCGCCGGCGACAGCTTTTCGCCCGCGCTCAATCCGTGGCGCAGGTCGGGCAGGTCTAACGCGGGGTGATCCTGTAGAAGTTTGCGAAAGACGCCGGGGGCAGCGGCAAAGATCGTCGCGCCGTGGGTGTGCAACAAGCCGGGCAATGCGCTGATCGGCGTGCCCTCTGCTGGGATCAAGGCGGTTGCGCCCCTGATCCAAGGGTCCATTAATCCGGTGCCCAGCGTATAGGTCCAATTGAAGGCGCCGCCGTGCAGCAGGCGATCATCAAGTCGAAGATCATTCCAACCCGTAACCATCATCTGCCGCGCCCAGATCGCGCGATGGGCATGTGCAACGGCGCGCGGCTGCCCCGAGGTTCCCGACGTGTAGACGATATAGGCCAGTCGATCGGGGTCGCCCATGGCCCAGTCGCACGGGCTCAGGTCGCGCATGGCGCGTAGGGCGTCCAGTGGGATTTCAACTGCGCCGGCCGCACTGGCCACGGCTGGGTCGCGCAGCATTGCGGCGGGGCTTAGCGAGGCGATGATCGCTGCCACTTCGGGTTCGGTCAGTTGTGAAGAGGTCGGCACCGGCACCAGCCCGGCTGCGATGGCACCCAGATAGGCAATGGGAAAATCCACAGTGTTGCCCAGTCGCATCAGAACGATGTCACCGGGCGCTAACCCCGAATCTAGCAGCCCGGTCCCGGTCGCACGCACGGCATGTTCAAGCGCACGATAACTCCAGTCATGTGCGCCGTCGTGCTCCAGCACCGAAAGGGCGACTTTATCCGGCTGCGTCCCGGCCCGTCCGAGAACATGGGCGGCCAGATTGAAAGCGCAAGGGCAGGGCGACGGTGGTCCCTGATCGAAAACGGACAACATGGAAAAAGGGGCTAATCTGCTATGAGCCGTGTTGCAAGTTGCATCATTGGCAGATGGGTTCGACTGGATTTGTCGCTGCCCGCAAAGCCGGGCTGACATGGTGCAGTTCAAATTCCCGGATCGGATATTTCGCGATTCAGTGTCTCAATGTAAAGAAGGTCATCGATCTCCTCGCGCGCTTCGTTCACGGATAGGTTGTGAAGCTTTGCCAGATGCGCCTCGAATCGGGCGCGATCGTGTTTTCCGATTTCCACGGTGCTGTCATCAAGATGCGGAAACCGCGCTTTCATTCGGCCAGACCACAGCCCCCAATTTGCAGTTATATCATTCCAAGTCATGAGATTACGTTGTGTCCCCCATGTGAAGAGTTATCTATTCTTGTATAGACTAGCATGCGCCAGCGCAGAGAAAAGGCGATTAAACGGTGCTCTGCGCACGTGACCCAACGTTATTACGGGCCAATCATTCTGATTGATACCACCACACTTCGGGCAAAAAACCGATGCCATCGCCATAGATGGGCAGCCTGTCGGGATAATGCAGTTCTTTCACATGCGCGATCCGCCCAACGTCAAATTGCCAGATCGGGATCACATACCGGCCAGCGGTCAGCACCCGGTCAAGCGCGCGCACCGCGGCGGTGAACTCTTTCGCCGTGCGGGCCTGCAACATCGTGTCGATCATTGCCTCAGCCGCCAGAGAATCGATGCCCGGCAGGTTGCGCGTTCCCGGTGTGTCGACGCCAGCACGGCCCCAATAAAGCCGCTGTTCATTGCCGGGACTTAACGACAGATCGCGGCGGAAGGTGGTCATGTCGAAATCATACGCGGCGATACGGCTTTCGTATTGGGCATCATCCACGGCTTGCGTTGTCACGTCGATGCCCAGCCGCGCCAGCGCACGGCTATAAAGGTCGATTACGGTCTGGTTGCCCGTATCACCCTGGCGCAACAGCACGGTGAACGCGAAAGGTTGGTCATTAGCGTCCACCAGGGCTCCGCCCTGGACCAGCCAGCCCGCCTGTGCCAGCAGGTCGGCTGCGCGGCGAAGATTGGCGCGGTTGCGCGCGGTGCCATCGCCTATCGGCAAGGCATAGCCCTCCAGCACGCCGGGGGGCAGGCTGTCGGCAAAGGGCTCCAGCAATTCCCGTACCGCACCCGCGGCTGGGCCGGAGCGCATCGCCAGAACCGAGTTGTCGAAATAGGATTCGATGCGCGGCTGCGCCCCGCCGGTCATAGTATCGTTGATATATTCGAAGTTGAAAGCAAGCAGCAGGGCCTCTCGGACGCGCCAGTCATCGAACGGGGTTCGCCGGGTGTTCATCGCGAAACCGGTCATACCGGAAGGGCGGCCATGGGGAATCTCGGCTTTCACCACATTGCCGTGCTGAACTGCGGGGAAATCGTAGTGACGGGCCCATTTCTCGGCATTAAATTCCCGCATGACGCTCAGCGCGCCGGCCTTGAACGCTTCGAACTGCACAGTTGAATCGCCAAAGAACTCGACACGCATTTCGTCGAAATTATGGGTGCCCCGGCGAAACGGCAGATTCTTGCCCCAATAGTCGGGATTGCGACGGAAGGTCACGTAACGCCCCGGCTCGAAACCGGAAATGACATATGGGCCGGTGCCGATGGGGATCGTATCCAGCCCCGAGTGCGCAAAATCACGGTCCTCCCATTGGGCTTTCTGCAGGATCGGGCGCATCCCGGCGATCAAGGCAAGTTCACGGTCTTTGGTGTTGAATTTCAGCCGGACTTTGCGCGGCCCGGTCTGCTGAATCGAGTCGATCTGGCGGGCCAGTCCGCGATAGCGCAGATGGCCCTTCGCTCCCAATGTTTCATAAGACCAG
Source organism: Pontibaca salina (assembly GCF_016307205.1). Lineage (GTDB taxonomy): Bacteria > Pseudomonadota > Alphaproteobacteria > Rhodobacterales > Rhodobacteraceae > Pontibaca > Pontibaca salina. The sequence continues at coordinate 357,973 of NZ_JAEIJD010000002.1, forward strand.
ATCACATCTTCGACAGTCACGGGAGTGCCGTCCGAAAACCGTGCTTCTGGGCGCAAAGTGAATTCCACCCATGAGCGATCCGGCGCGGTTACAACCGATTCGGCCAACAGGCCGTACAGCGTGAATGGCTCGTCCCAAGAACGCCCCATAAGTGATTCATATGACCAGAAACTTTGCTGCCATGGCGGCGTGCCTTTCTGGACGAAAGGATTGAGCGAATCGAACCCCCCAGTATTGCCGAAAACGATCCGCCCGCCCTTTGGCGCGTCCGGGTTCGCATAGGGCAAAGACACAAAATCCGGTGGGAGCACGGGATCGCCATACATAGCTATGGCATGATGCGGTTGCGCGATGGCCGATGACGTGGCGCCAGTGACAAAGACAGCAGCGCTCAACACGCCAGCTCGGAGGAAGTCCAGCAGTTCCAATTTGGTAATAATCCCGCTCGGATTTTATATTATGCCCGCGACGTTAACCGGGGATTCACGTCTTTTCAAACTTTTAGCTTGGATCATGCGTTAAGATTGCTTATAACAGAGGCACTGCTCGATAGGTTTCTTGCCTGTATGAAACCTGCCTCAATAACTTAACGCCCGCCTCGCGCGGGCGTTTTTTTGTTTGGCTCACCGCGCCCAAAAGGTGCTCGGGGCGTGGTCAGATATGGCTCTGCATGGTAGAAAATAGGCGGAATCCACTTCAGGAGAGCAGACTATGTCGCTGACGGGAAAGACCGCTGTCGTCACCGGATCGAACTCGGGAATCGGGCTGGGAATCACTTGGGAACTGGCCCGTGCAGGGGCCGACGTGGTGCTGAATTCGTTCACCGATCGCGACGAAGATCACGCACTGGCCGAACAGATCGCCGATGCGACCGGCGTGAGCGCACGTTATGTTAAGGCCGACATGTCCAAAGGTGCCGACTGTCGGGCCTTGATCGGAGCCGCCGGGCGGTGCGATATTCTGATCAACAATGCCGGCATTCAACATGTTGCACCGATTGAGGAATTTCCGGCCGAAAAATGGGACGCGATTATCGCCATCAACCTCAATTCGGCATTTCACACCACCGCTGCCGCATTGCCGATGATGCGCGCGGCGGGTTGGGGGCGTATCATCAATATCGCCAGCGCCCACGGCCTAACTGCAAGCCCGTTCAAGGCGGCTTATGTCGCAGCCAAACACGGTATCGTGGGCCTGACCAAAACCATCGCACTGGAATGCGCCCGCGAACCGATCACGGCCAATGCAATTTGCCCGGGCTACGTTTTAACACCGCTGGTCGAGGCGCAGATTCCCGATACGATGGAGAAATACGACATGGCCCGAGACGAGGTGATCGATCAGGTGATGCTTGAGCGGCAGCCCTCGAAAGAGTTTGTCACTGTCGAGCAACTGGGCGGCACCGCGGTGTTCCTCTGTTCCGACGCCGCCGCGCAGATCACCGGGACCACAATCAGTGTCGATGGCGGATGGACGGCTCTGTAAACACACAGCGTTTCGGGGGCAGCCGCTGGGTTTCCGGGGCCGCGAAGTCGGTGGAAGGGCAGAATTTGGGCAAGCCAAAGCGGATCAATCTGACCCTAGCAGGGCGGCGGTACTCAAGAAACCTTTACAGCGAAGGGGTGGATTGTTTCCTTGATGATGAAGACATCGAAGTTGCTGCGGTTTCGAGAGCGTCAGCTACTATGTTAAACCGCCCGGCACGCTGGGCCGGGATGATCGGCGGCGATCTGACTCAGCGCCGCACCGTATAAATGAACGCTTTGGTCAGCCGAGTTTTTTCGGATCTTTGCTATTTGGGTAGACCAGCCCCGCCGAGATGATGAGCTTGGCCGCGTCTTCAAGAGACATATCCAGTTCAATCACGTCCGCTTCAGGAAGCAGCAGGAGAAAACCCGAAGTCGGGTTGGGGGTCGTGGGCACGAACACCCCGATCAACCGCCCACCGGGTTCTGCCTTGGCAGCGATTTCGCCGCGGGCAGGTGTCGAGATAAAGCCGATCGCCCAGATGCCCTTGCGTGGATATTGAATCAGGCAAGCCTTTTCAAAACTCCGTTCGGTTTGTGCGAACACGGTCTCGGAAATCTGCTTGATCCCGGAATAGATGGATCGCACCACCGGCATCCGATCGACGAGACTTTCCGCAAACCGGATCAGCGACCGGCCGATCAGCCCTTTCGCGACCCAGCCGACCAGTACGGTGAAGACCAGAAAGATCAGCACTCCGACGCCGCGCAAGTTGACGCCAATATAGGTTTCGGGGCGGAATTGCTGCGGCACAAGGGGCAGAACGACACCGTCGATCCAGCCGATCGCCGACCAGATCAGCCAGATGGTCAGCGCGACGGGGGCAATGACAACCAGTCCGGTGAGAAAAGAACCCCGCAGTCTGGCAAGACCACCGGTGCGGCGTTTCTGGTCCTCATTGAAAGGTGTGGTCATGGCGCTCCCGTAAAACACGAAAGGTCAGCGTATGTTCTTTTGCGCAGTGTCACAATGGGTTTAACCTTGTGCAAGCGGTGCAGTCAGTGCGCGCAGCGCCGCAAGCGGATCATCCTGATCCCAGATTTCAGCGCCGATACCAAAAAAGTCGCTATGGGCCGCCAGCGCAGCGATGAGGTCTGGGGTCAACCCGCCTTCGGCGACAACCGGCAGTTCGATCATCTCCGACCACCATTCAAACAGATCAGGTTCGGCGCGTGAGCCATCATGTAGCGAGGTGTCGCGCACTGGGCCAAAGCTGATGTAATCGGCCCCGGCCTCGCCCGCGGTGATCCCGTCATGGCGCGAGGCGGCGCAGAAACTGCCGACGATAGCGTCAGCGCCCAGAGCCGTACGCGCGGCCCGAACCGAGCGCGCGCCATCTTTCAGATGGACGCCGTCCAGCCCCAGACGCTCGGCAAGAAACATGTGCCCGCCGACCACCAGCGGCACATCGCGGGCGTGGGCGATTTCGCGCAACTGGTCCGCGCAGCGCGCGATGTGATCTTCGTTTTGACTGGCAAGATCAAGGCGCAGGCAGGCGATTGGGCGGGCATCTAAAATCTTGGCCAATTGGTCAGGGAAGGTCGACAGGTCGATCTGTGTCGGGGTGATCAAATAGATTTGCGGCTGCTCTTGTTCGGTCATTGTAAAAGATCCTTGGACATCTGCCGATGGTCTAGCTGATCGGCGTCAAGAAGAACAAAAGATTTTATGCCTCCGGCGGGGATATTTGGTGCAAGAAGAAGGCTCGGGTTCTTGCCTGTTGGCGGATGTCGCTCTATCGCGGGACCGTATTTTCGAAAGGAAACGCAATGCTCAGCAACATCCCACAGCCGCGGTTCGTTCTGGTGCGCCCGCAAATGGGGCAGAATATCGGCGCGGCGGCGCGGGCGATGTGGAACTTCGGCCTTGACCGGATGAGCGTTGTCTCACCGCGCGATGACTGGCCCAGTGGCTCTGCTGTTGCCATGGCCAGCGGGGCCGGGCGGCTGCTGGACGAGGCCGTGCTCTGCGACGATATCGGCGCAGCAATAGGCGACTGCGCCTGGGTTGTGGCAACCACCGCCCGCGAACGCGGCTTGACCAAACCGGTTTTGAGCCCCGAGGCGGCCATGCAGGAGGCGGCACGCCGGATCGGTGCGGGGCAGAAAGTGGCGGTGCTGTTTGGGCCGGAGCGCACGGGGCTGGAGAATGACGATATCGCGCGTGCCAATGCGATCATGTCGGTGCCGGTGAACCCGGTTTTCGCGTCGCTTAATCTTGCGCAATGTGTGTTGCTGGCAGCCTATGAGTGGCGGCGGCAGGCGGGTGATGTGGTTGCAACTGCGGGGAGCGCGGCTGCGTCAGACTGGGCCAGCGCGCTGGAAGTCGAGAAACTGGCCCAGCACTATGAGGCGCGTCTGGACGAGGCCGAGTTCTTTTTTCCGCCCGGCAAGGCCGATAGCATGAAGCTCAAGCTGCGAAACCTCTGGTCGCGGATGCCGCTTACCCGGACGGATGTACAGATTTTCCATGGCATTATGCGCCAGATCGTTCGATCGCGGGACCGCAGTTGAGCCCGCTTTACGGCACCGCGTCCGCGCCATAGGGTGCGATCCAACACAGGACATGAGGATGACATGAGCGGCAAACGCAGCATCTTTGAAGAAGTTTCCGATAATACGCCCCGCAGTGGCCCCGTTGCCCCCGGCGTGATTGACCGTGGTCGTGGCGGCGCCCGGCGCGGGATTCGCATCTGGCTGATCGGGCTGTTCGTTCTGGTGCTGGCGATGATCGCGGTGGGCGGGTTGACGCGGTTGACCGGCAGCGGGCTCAGTATCACCGAATGGCGGCCAATCACCGGCGCGCTGCCCCCGATGAGCGAGGTCGAGTGGCAAGCCGAGTTCGAAAAGTATCAAGCGATCGATCAGTTCATGATCGAAAACCGCTGGATGGAACTCGCGGATTTCAAGGAAATCTATTGGTGGGAATGGGGCCATCGCCAGTTGGGTCGGGTGATCGGCTTGGTCTGGGCGGTCGGATTTCTGGGCTTCCTGGTGCTGCGCCAGATCCCGCCAGGATGGACCAAGCGGCTGCTGATCCCCGGTGTTCTGGGTGGTGTGCAAGGGGCGATCGGCTGGTGGATGGTGACGTCGGGTGTCACGCAGGGGCAGGGGGTGACCGCAGTGGCCAGCTATCGCCTTGCGGTGCATCTGGGGCTGGCCTTTGCCATTCTTGGGCTGTTGGCCTGGTATGTGTTTTTGCTGGGCCGCTCGGAGCGCGATCTGATGCAGGCACGGCGCGCGCGGGAGGGGCGGTTGTTCGGGCTGTCTACGGGGTGGCTGCATTTCACGTTCCTGCAGATTCTCATCGGCGCGATGGTTGCAGGGATCGATGCCGGGCGCAGCTATACGGACTGGCCGCTGATGGGGGGGCAGGTGTTCCCGCCGAACGCCTGGTACATCGAGGCAGGCTGGCGCAACCTGTTCGAAAATCCGGGACTGGTGCAGTTCATCCACCGGGTGACCGGCTATCTGTTGCTGGCGTTCAGCTTTGTGGTCTGGTTGCGCGGGCGACGCAGTGCCCATGATCGAACCCGAGTGGCTTTCAACGCTGCATTTGCGGCGTTACTCCTCCAGGTTGCTCTGGGCATCATGACAGTCGTTTACGGGGTGCCGTGGCAGGTGGCGATCCTGCATCAGATGTTGGCGGTCGTCGTGTTCGTGCTGATTCTGCGGGCGCGATTCTTGTCGGGTTATCCCCGCGCCATATCGCTGCGCGAGGGTCGGGCATGAGCGCGTTTCAAGAATTGATGGCCTATCAGCGCGACACCGAGGCATTGGCACAGGTGGGCGGGCGGCTGGGATGGGATCAGGAGACCGTCATGCCGCGCGGAGCGGCGCAACAGCGCGGCACCGAGATGGGGGTGATCGAAGCCGTCTTACATGCGCGGCGATGTGATCCGCGCGTGGGTGAGTGGCTGGAACGTGCCGAAGCGCCTGACGCGGCGGGCCAGGCCCAATTGCGTGAGATCGCGCGGGAGCATGAACGCAGTTTGAAGGTACCCGCGGATCTGGCCCGCAGGCTGGCACAGGTGACGTCGCAGGCCCAGGGCAAATGGGCCGAGGCGCGCGCCAACGAGGATTTCAGCGCTTTCCGTCCGATTTTGGAGGAGGTTGTCAGTCTCAAGCGGCAAGAGGGGGCTGCGCTGGCCCAGGAGGGCGATCCCTATGACGCCCTTTTGGACGGTTACGAGCCGGCCACCAATGCCGCACAGATCGCGGCGATGTTCGATGCGATGCGCCCGCGACTTGTTGCCTTGCGCGCCGCGATTCTGGAGCGCCCGATGCCTCAGGGGCTGACCAGGCAGTTCGATGAGGCGGGTCAGATGGAGCTGTCGCGCGAATTGGCGGGCGCCTTTGGCTATGACTGGACCCGCGGCAGGCTGGATATGGCGGTGCATCCGTTCTGTTCCGGCAGCGGCGATGATGTGCGGATCACCACCCGCATTGATTCCGCCGATCCGTTCAACTGCCTTTATTCGACGATTCACGAGGTTGGTCACGCGACCTATGAACAGGCGATCAATCCCGATTATGCGTTGACGCCACTGGGGCGCGGGGCGTCGATGGGCGTGCATGAAAGCCAAAGCCGGATTTACGAGAATCAGCTCGGCCGCAGCCGTGCGTTTTGCGGCTGGCTCTTCGATCGGATGCGCACCAGTTTCGGCGATCTGTCCGTCGCGGATGCAGATGCGTTTTATGCGGCGGTCAATCGTGTGCATAACGGCTACATCCGCACCGAGGCGGATGAAGTGCAATATAATCTGCACATCATGCTGCGCTTTGATCTGGAGCGTGCGCTGATCTCGGGCGATTTGGCGGTCGGTGATCTGGAAGCCGCATGGAACGATCGGTTCAAGCAGGATTTCGGCTATGCGGTGGACTGCCCTTCGAACGGATGTTTGCAGGATGTCCATTGGTCGGTGGGCTTGTTTGGCTATTTTCCGACCTATACCTTGGGCAATCTCTATGCCGGTTGCCTGAATGAGGCGCTGCGCCGCGATCTGCCGGATCTAGACGACCAGCTTGGCAAGGGTGACCTGGGCGGTGCGACCGGCTGGCTGCGCGACAAGGTCCAACGCCACGGCGGCCTGTACTTGCCCGCTGAGGTGATCGGACGGGCCAGCGGTATGCCAGTAACCGAAGAGCCGTTATTGACCTATCTGGAGGCCAAGTTCGGCGCGCTTTACCGGCTGTAATCAGTCTTGATCGGGAGAAAAGGCGTGGCTGTGCGATCAGCGTGCCGCGTGTTTCCTCAAGCGCCGGTTTTTGAGCGACCTGAAAAGCGAACCTGAATTCTGGCAGGCCCGCGCATCATCGATAGCGCCGAGCCTGCCAGTGAATCCTTGCGATCCGGTTACGCGTCGCCGTCCGCGTCGTCCTCATCACCCTGATCGGCGATCCAGGCAACGCTGACAACTTCTTCATCCGCACCGGTGTCAAACACCTTGACGCCGCCAGCACTGCGCGACCGGAACGAGATCCCCTCGACCGGCACCCGTATGGATTGCCCTCGCGACGTTGCCAGCATGATCTGGTCATCGGTTTCAACCGGGAACGAGGCCACAAGATCGCCGCCTCGCATCGCCCGATCCATCGCGGCCACGCCCATGCCGCCACGTCCGCGCACCGGATAATCATGGCTTGAGGATAGTTTGCCCATGCCGCGCGCCGTAATGGTCAGGATCAGGTTTTCAGCCGCCGACATTTCGGCATAGCGCTCCTGACTGATCGTGGCCATTGCATCGGTTTCCTCTTCGTCCGGCATCTCGGCGTCATCCGCCAGACCGGCAACCGCACGGCGCATTTTCAGGTAGGCCGCGCGTTCATCCGGAGTGGCACTGAAGTGTCGGATAATCGACATCGAAACGACGCTGTCGTTTTCCTGCAGCCTGATGCCACGCACGCCAACCGACGCGCGGCTGTGGAACACGCGCACATCTGTGGCGGGGAAGCGGATAGCGCGTCCAGAGCTGGTCACCAGCATCACATCGTCATCATTGGAAGCGATGCGCGCGTTGATCAATGTGGTCTCGGCGTGTTCATCCTCGAATTTCATGGCAATCTTGCCGTTTCGCATCACATTCGTGAACTCTGACAGCTTGTTGCGCCGCACCGTGCCTGCCGAAGTGGCGAACACCACCTGTAGGTCATCCCATTCGCTTTCGGCGCGGTCTACGGGCATGATCGCCGCCACCGATACACCAGACGGGATCGGTAGAATATTGACAATCGCCTTGCCCTTGGACGTGCGCCCACCTTGCGGCAGACGCCATGTCGTCAGCTTGTAGACCATGCCGTCGGTCGTAAAAAACAGAAGTTTGGTGTGGGTGTTTGCCACGAAAAGATTGGTGACGACATCCTCTTCCTTGGTCTGCATGCCCGACAGCCCTTTGCCGCCGCGGCGTTGGCTGCGGAAATCGGCCAGCGGAGTGCGCTTGATATAGCCGCCGGCGGTGACCGTTACGACCATGTCTTCGCGTTCGATCAGGTCTTCGTCTTCCATGTCGCCGGACCAATCGACGATCTCGGTGCGACGGGGCACCGCGAACAATTCGCGCACTTCGCTCAATTCGTCAGAGATGATCCCCATGATCCGCTCGCGGCTGCCGAGAATCTCCAGGTATTCCTTGATCTTGCCCGCCAGCTCTTCAAGTTCGTCGGTCACTTCCTTGACGCCGATCTGGGTCAGGCGTTGCAGGCGCAACTCAAGAATGGCGCGGGCCTGAGTCTCGGAGAGATTATAGGTGCCATCATCATTCATCGTATGAGTCGGATCGTCGATTAGCCGGATATAGTCGGCGATCTCTGCGGCTGGCCAGCGGCGCTCCATCAGTTTCTGACGGGCCTCGGCCGCATCGGCGCTGGCCCGGATGGTGGCGACCACTTCGTCGACATTGCTGACAGCAACCGCCAGACCACACAGAATATGGCTGCGCTCGCGGGCTTTGCGCAACAGATAAGCGGTGCGCCGTGCCACAACTTCCTCACGAAACTCGATGAACGATGTGAGAAAGCGGCGCAAAGTCAATTGTTCGGGGCGGCCGCCGTCCAAAGCCAGCATGTTGCAGCCAAAAGAAGTCTGCATCGGGGTAAAGCGGAACAACTGGTTCAGCACGACCTCGGCGGTGGCATCGCGTTTCAGTTCGACCACCACGCGCACGCCGTTGCGGTCGGATTCGTCTTGCACATGGGCAATGCCCTCGATGCGCTTATCACGCGCCGCCTCGGCAATGCGTTCGATCATCGTGGCTTTGTTCACCTGATAGGGGATTTCATCCACGACGATGGCATAGCGGTCCTTGCGGATTTCTTCGATCCGGGTCTTGGCGCGGATGATCACGCTGCCACGGCCCTCAAGATACGCCTTGCGCGCCCCCGAACGGCCCAGCATCGTGCCGCCGGTGGGGAAATCGGGGCCGGGAATATATTTGATAAGCTGTTCGCTGGTCAGGTCTGGTTCGTCGATCAGCGCCAGACAGGCATCCACCACTTCGCCCAGATTATGCGGCGGGATGTTGGTGGCCATGCCCACGGCGATACCGCCGGCGCCATTGACCAGCATGTTGGGAAAGCGCGCCGGCAGGACCGTCGGTTCGCTGTCCTTGCCATCGTAGTTGTCCTGAAAATCAACGGTGTCTTTATCGATATCAGCCAGCAGATAAGCGGCCGGCTTATCCATGCGCACCTCGGTATAGCGCATGGCGGCGGCGTTATCGCCATCCATCGAACCAAAGTTGCCTTGCCCGTCCAATAGCGGCAGCGACATCGAGAAATCCTGCGCCATCCGCACCAGCGCATCATAGATCGCGCTGTCGCCATGCGGGTGGAACTTTCCCATGACGTCACCGACCGGGCGGGCGGATTTGCGATAGGGCTTGTCGTGGGTGTTACCAACCTCGTGCATCGCATAAAGGATGCGCCGATGCACAGGCTTCAGCCCGTCGCGCAGATCCGGAATCGCGCGACTGACAATAACCGACATGGCGTAATCCAAATAGGATGTACGCATCTCGGACTCGATGGAAATGCTCGGGCCATCATACATCGGCCGCTCGGGCGGAGTTTCATCGGTGTTTTCAGGAGGTTCCGGCGTATCGCTCACGTGTTCTGCCCAATCTTGCTGCGGGTCTATATCTTGTGTGGGCACCTTACCAGACCCAGTACATAAGGTGCAATGGGCAGCCGTGGTTCGATTTGGCAGCCAACTCGCCGAAGTGACAACACTCTGTTTTTGTTGAAAATTAACTTTTTTTGGTGATCAATGGATAAGGGGATGCAACGGAGAGGAGATACCGATGGATCGCAGCGAAACCGAAATGATGCTGAAAGGCTATGGCCTGACCACGGCGGAGTTCTTTTACCGCATGCCCGATTACAAGAACGTGTTGAACAGTTTTGTCTGGCAGGACTACGATTTGGCGCCGGATCATCCCAATCTGTTCGGGTTCATTGAATTTTGGCAAGAGTCGATCGAGGGCCAGTTGCATTCGGTCCGCTTCAGTCATCGCCGGATGCTGTCTTCCGGGCAGTGGCGCAACGTGGTGGGGGAATTCACAATTCATTGACGTTAAGACCATCTCTTTGTGAGATTTTTAACCTGTTCTTGGTAAATAGTCGCGACCCTCCGAACGGAGCAGTTAGAGACGGAGGGACAGATGAGTTTGGAAATGCAAATCGGGCCAGGAGCGGGACGCGGTTTCATGTCCGGGTATCTGGATGCGTTGGGGATGGTAGAGCGTTTGCACCGCCTGCTACTCGACGTGGTGAAGGACGAATTCGAACGTGTTGGCATTCTCGAAATCAATGCGGTTCAGGCGCTGTTGCTGTTCAATATCGGCGACAACGAAGTGACAGCAGGCGAGCTGAAAAGCCGCGGCTACTATCAAGGCAGCAATGTCAGCTACAATCTCAAGAAACTGGTTGAATTGGGGTATATGCACCATCAGCGCTGCGAGATTGACCGCCGCTCGGTCCGGGTGCGCCTGACTGCGCGCGGGCGCGAGATACGTGACACGGTGAACGCTCTTTTTGCCCGCCATGCTGAAGGCTTGGAACATCGCAGTGTCATCGAACGTGACGGGTTCGCAGACCTCACCAGAACGCTCAAACGGGTCGAGCGATACTGGACCGATCAAATTCGCTATATTTATTGACCGTATCGGGCTTTTCCGTTGCTACATCAGCGTCGTCAATATTAGTCAAGGAGCGCCCGTTCACATAACCCTTGCTGGCCTGATCCCGCGCCGACTGGCCAATACAGTTCCCTCGTGGGCCGACGGCCGACAGGGATATGTTCCAGAAGCTTAATGATGGCGCCGTCCGGTGGCACTCGGCGATCTGTGCAGCTGCGAACAGGATCCGCGCATTGGTCTGGTCGCCTCGGGCGCGATCGGCTCTAGGGCAGTGTCTTCGGGGGGATGACCTCGGCACCGCGCTCCAGTTGCCGCGCGCTCTTGCAGCACGCGATTTCGCGCCCGATCGCGTGCGCTTACGGAAAACGGCCCGTCAAGATGTGTGTCCCGCTGTCGCCGGCCAAGACGGCGCACCGGGTTGAGATCTCCCGCGCCCGTGCCTCCCTTTGATCCGCGCCCCTGCGTCTTTCTGGTTTGCAATACCCCGGGGGTGTGGGGGCTGCGCCCCCGCCAAGGTTGCCATCACAGCGGACGGATCTTGAGCCCGGTCACCCGGTTGCCCTCGCGCGCGATCACCTCGAAGCGGAAGCCGTGAAAAGAAAACACTTGGCCCACGGTCGGAATCATCTGTGCCTCGTGGATCACCAGTCCGGCGACGGTGTTTGCCTCATCATCGGGCAGGGCCCAGTCGGTGGCGCGGTTCAGATCCCGAATCGTTGTTGCGCCGTCGACCACGAACTCGCCGTCGTCGCTGCGGGAGATCGGCAAATCGGAATCCGGATCGAATTCGTCAGTAATCTCTCCGACGATCTCCTCCAGAATGTCTTCCAGCGTGATCAGGCCTTGCAGACTGCCATATTCATCGACGACCAGCGCGAAATGCGTCCGAGTGCGCAGAAATTGCCGCATCTGGTCGTCCAGTGTGGTGGTTTCAGGAACGAAATATGGTGGCACTGCAACGTCCGTGATCCGAAACCGTTTCAGCGCCTCAAGCCCGTCGCCACCCGAGCTGATCTGGCGAAACATCGCGCGCAGCAGATCCTTGGCATGAACCACTCCGATGATGTTCTCGGGCTCGTTTCGATAGACCGGCAGGCGGGTGTGCGGACTTTCCATACATTGTTGCAGGATCGCGTCGGGGGCATCGTCGGCGTCGATCATCTGGATACCCGAGCGATGCAGCATGACCTCTTCGACCGTACGCTCGTCAAGATCCAGCGCGCCCAAGATGCGGTCGCGGTCTTCCTTTTCCACGACGCCTTCGGAATGGCCCAGATGCAACGCGCCGGCGATTTCCTCGCGCACGGCAAGGATCTGGCTGTCAGGATCCACCGGCACCCCGAACAGCCGCAACAGCGCACGCACCAAGCTGCCGACTGCGCCAACGACCGGGGCAAAGATCATGATTACCACGCCGATGACCGGTGCAACGGCAGAGGCCGCCTTTTCTGAGTTTATGATCGCATAGGTTTTAGGCAGCACTTCGGCAAAAATCAGCACCAGAAGCGTCATCAGCAATGTCGCTAGGGCCACGCCACTTTCACCAAATAACCGCGTAAACAGCGCTGTGGCCAGCGCTGTGGCCAAGATATTCACAAGATTGTTCCCAAGCAGGACCGATCCGATGAGGCGCTCATTGTCTTCGGTGATTTGCAAGGCTTTCTTCGCGCCGCCCGAGCCCTTGTCGGCCTGCGAGCGCAGCTTGCCCCGCGACGCCGCTGTCAGCGCCGTTTCCGAGCCCGAAAAAAATGCCGACAGGACCAGCAGCAGCGCAATTGCCACGCAAGTAATCCAGAATGCGCCATCCAGCGCTAAGTTACCTGTGTCCATGATGTTCTGTCATGTTTTTTCGTACCGTCAGGTTATGAGACCACCAAAGCCGTCAATCAACCCGGCCACCTTTGGGATGGGCCAATGGGTGATGTTTCAGCACCAGTTCATTCAGTCGCGCGTCCAGCACATGAGTGTAGATTTCGGTCGTCGCCAGATCGGCATGGCCCAGCAGCGTCTGAATTGCACGCAGATCGGCACCATTGGCCAAGAGATGCGTGGCAAAAGCATGGCGCAGCGTGTGCGGGGTGACCTTGGCCGGCGCTACCCCGCCGGTTACCGCCATGGCCTTGATCAAAAGATAAAAGTGATGGCGCGTCAGGTGCCCGCTTTTGCCGCGTGAGGGGAACAGGAACCGTGACAGGGCCGCGCCTTTCTGCTCGCGCAGCGCTTCGGCGCCGTCACGTGCAACCAGCCAGTCGGCCAGCGCCGCACGCGCCGGTGGCGACAGGGGCACCATGCGCTCTTTGCCGCCCTTACCGCTGATCAGCAACATGCGCGGGTCGCCCCGTGCAGCGCCGACTGGCAGGCCAACCAGTTCCGACACCCGCATGCCGGTGGCATAAAGCAGCTCGATCAGGCAGGTGTTGCGCAGCCGATCATTGGCACTGCGTCCGGTGACCCGAGCGGCCTCCAGCAAGCGCTCGACCTCGGTCAGATCAAGCGTTCTGGGCAGGCGTTTATCGCGCCCCGGTCCGGAAATCTGGATCGCCGGATTATCTACGCGCCAGCCTTCTTCGAATGCAAAACGGTAAATCTGTTTGATCGCCGACAGCCGGCGCGCGCGGGTCGATTTTGCCAATCCCTGAGCATCGCAGTCGATGAGATAGGATTCGACCGTGCTCTGATTTACTTGCGCAAAACTGCTCTCCCTACGGGCGAGCCATCCCGAAAAATCTTTCAGATCACGGCCATAGGCCAGCAATGTGTTGGTTGCCGCGCCCAGTTCCGCAGCTTGCGCTTCGAGGAATGTCGCGATCCAGCTATCGTCCTGTACCGGTGCAGTGCTCATGGAACGCGCTCCAGCAGCATCAGTTGCAATGCCGCGCGGCGTGCGGTGTCTTCAAGGTTGACGGTGCGCAACGTCGCCAGCGCGCCGGTGATCGCATCAGGATTGCCATGCGCGCCGGTGTTGAACAGCACGATGGTGCGCAGAATCACTTCGCCCAACTGGCCCCGGTCAAGTGCCCGCCGCAGGTCGTCGGGGGGCGCTTCGCCCCGAGCAAACCCATCGGCAATGGCCTGCGCCATGGTGCCCGGCGCCGCAATGCCGCCTGCTGTACCTTGTGCGACCGCTGCCAGAAACGCGGTTTCAGGCGTTTTATAGGGGGGCTTGTGCGAAGCCTCTTCATAGGCTGGGCCGAGCAACTGAATGCGCCATGCAAGCATCTGGGCCTTCGGGTCCGTCAAGTCCTGCTGGGCCAGACGTTCGGCAAAAAGCGTGGCAAAGGGCACTTCTAGCCGGATGTCGCGCATCGCATCCCAGACCAAGGGAAGCGAATTCGCAATTGCTTTGTCGTCGCCTTCGTTAAGTGCGGCTTCGAAACTCTGTACCGCCGCCACCCGTGTCCAGACACCGCCCGACGCAGCTGGCTGTCGCTCCGTATAAAGACCCAGCAACTGGTTGGGCGACAGCGCGCCGATTCGCGCCAGTCTTTCGGCCGCTTCGATCTGCGCTTTCCAACCGGCCACATCGCGTAGATCGGCGGTGGCAAAAGCGCGGGGCAGGTCGGATGTGGGCAGGCGTTCACCAATCGTCTCAAACAGGCGAAAGGTCAGCGGGTCGGGATCGCGAGGCACCGGCATGGGCGCCGCATCTTCGAACAGGTCTGGATGAAGAAACCAGTCTAGCAAATCCAGCTGTGCATTAGGCAGCAGCTCTAGCGCACGGGCGGTTTCCAGGATTAGCGCTGCAGTTTGCCAGTCATTGCCGCGTGCGGCGCAGAAGATGCGCGCCGGCAATCCGGGAGCCAGAGCAGGCTTTTCGGTCAGAACGGCGCAGCTTTTATCCTCGTCCCCCGTAAGCAAACTGGTGTCAAACCAGCGGGCGAACCGGGCGGCTGATTTATCGGCGCCGACGGATTGCACCAGTTCGCGTGCCGCATCGACCGCACCTAGATCAATCAGCCGGTCAAGCCGGGCCAGCAAGAGCCGTTCCGCATCCTTGGCGGCGGCGGGCGGATTTGACTCGGTCAGCAGCAACGTGAACAGCAGCCTCTGCATCGCGGTAAAATCGCGAACCGGTGCCGTAGCGATCCACCGGGTCAATTTCATGACATCGCTGCCCGTCCACAAGTCGGGTGGCAGACCGGTGGACGAGGGGGGAACAAGGCCGACCGGCTGAATCGACGAACCCAGCGGGCTGACTCGGACTTCGGGCTCACGGCCTGAGGTGCTGACCGGCGGTTCCAGAAGGACCGGACCGGAATATTCCGCCATTTCAGGATCTTTCAGCCAATCAATGGCTGACAGCGGTTGCTCTGCCGCCACAGTCAGCGGCATCAGCACGGCCAAAAGTGCCGCCTTATTGCGCATCCAGCGTCACCGGTTGGCGTATCTCGGATTGCGGTGCGTCGAAATCAACGCCGAACCACGGCCCGAGATAGACATAAGCTACGACACCGATACCTATAAGAATGATCAAATAGATCAGGAATTTGAAGATTTTGCTCATGTGGCCCTCACTGCCCGCTGCCGCGTTTTTGCGCAACTTGTATATGGCCTTTTGTGCATTATCACGTCATGCAAGACAACATGTGCGAGACAGAACAAAACAGCGACCGGAGCGCGGCAGCATCACCGCCGGGCAGGTTGAAAAAAACGGTTGTCATGGTCGGCATGATGGGGGCGGGCAAAACTGCGGTAGGCCGGGCCTTGGCCGCCCGTTTGGATGTGCCGTTTCTGGACAGCGATGCCGAGATCGAGGTTGCTGCTAACCGGACGATTCCCGAAATTTTCGCCAATGAAGGCGAGGCGTTCTTTCGCGACAAGGAAAGCCGGGTGATCGCGCGGCTTTTGCAGCGCCCCCAGCATGGGGTTTTATCCACCGGCGGCGGCGCGTTCCTGAGCGCGACCAACCGGCAGATGATCTCGCTTTATGGGGTGTCGGTCTGGCTGCAGGCGGATCTTGAGGTGCTATGGAATCGGGTGCGCCATCGCGATACCCGCCCGTTGCTGCGCACCGCTGATCCGCGCGCGACGCTGGCCGCGCTTTACGATTCTCGCGTGCCGCTTTATGCCAAGGCTGATCTGGCGGTGAACTCGGATGGACAGGCCGCGATCGAAGACATGGTTGACCGGGTGCTGGCGGCGCTGGCCGCGCGCCCCGATGTGCTGGAGCCGCAGGGATGAGACAAACCGTACATGTGCCGTTGGGCGCACGCGCCTATGACGTAGAAATCGGCCCCGGCCTGATCGGGAAAGCGGGCGCTTTCATCGCGCCGCTGCTGACTCGTCGGCGCGTGACGGTCCTGACTGATGAAACCGTGGCCGCGCTGCATCTGGAGTCTTTGCGCGCCGGGTTGGCGCGCGCGGATATCGACATGCAGGCGCTGGCGCTGCCGCCAGGCGAGGGGACCAAGTCCTGGCCGCAGTTCACCCGCGCCGTGGAGTGGCTGCTGGAGCAAAAGGTCGAGCGGAGCGACATCGTGATAGCGCTGGGCGGCGGGGTGATCGGCGATCTGGCGGGATTCGCGGCGGCGGTACTGCGCCGCGGCGTGCGCTTCGTGCAGATTCCGACCTCGCTTCTGGCGCAAGTGGACAGTTCCGTGGGCGGCAAGACGGGGATCAATTCGGACCATGGCAAGAACCTGATCGGCGCGTTCCATCAGCCTTCACTGGTGCTGGCGGACACCGATGTTCTGAACACGCTGCCGCACCGTGACCTGCTCGCTGGTTATGGCGAGGTGGTGAAATACGGGTTGTTGGGCGATGCCGAATTCTTTGCGTGGCTGGAACGGCACGGTCCGGCGTTGGCGGCGGGCGAGATGGCCGCACGGGTCGAGGCGGTAACACGATCGGTGCAGATGAAGGCGGATATCGTCGTGCGCGATGAGACCGAACAGGGCGACCGGGCGTTGCTGAACCTAGGCCATACCTTTTGCCACGCGCTTGAGGCGGCCACCGGATATTCCAACCGGTTGCTGCACGGCGAGGGCGTCGCGGTGGGCTGCGCGCTGGCATTTGACTTGTCCGCGCGCTTAGGTCTGTGCTCGCAGGAGGATCCAATCCGCGTGCGCGCGCATCTTCGCGAGATGGGAATGAAGACCGATCTTACCGATATTTCTGGCGAGTTGCCCGACGCGAATGGACTGCTGGCGCTGATGGCGCAGGACAAAAAGGTGGTGGATGGCCAGTTGCGGTTCGTGCTTGCACGCGGGATTGGCACGGCTTTTGTCACGTCGGATGTTCCGTCTGAAATGGTGCGCAATTTGCTGGCCGAAAGTCTGGCGGAGCGCGCTTCAGGCTAGCAGTCAGGCCCCGTCGCGCGTCCGCAGTACCATCAACTCGCCGATATTCTCGCGCGAGATATACCCAGCGAACCGCCCGTCGCGCTGCACCACCGCGACAAGCCCGCAGGGAGATTTGTGGATCTGGTCAAAAACCTTATCCAAACTGTCGCCCAGCCGCGCCACAGCCACTTCGGTGGTCATGACCTTCCCCACCGGGCGCATCTCGTGACCATGCGCTAATGCCGAAAAAAGCGCCTGGCGATCCAGGAAACCGATGATGTGCCCGTCGTCATTCAGGACCGGGAATTCGTGTTGCGTTGTGCGGATCAGGGTGTTGGCGGCCAGTTGCAGGCTGTCGTCGGGGCGCAGATGTTCAAATTCTGTAATCATTGCATCGCGCGCCTTGAGCTGTCGGCTCACGGCGCGCATCGTCACATCACTGCTTTCGGCATGGGCGGCCATGAAGACGAAAACTGCAATCAGCAACAGAATAAGGTTTCCCGAGAGCAATCCCAGTCCAGCCAACCCAAAGGCCAGGATTTGACCGGCCATGGCCGCCGCACGGGTGGCGCGCACCCGGTCCATCCAGATTGAAAGCGCGGCGCGCAGCACCCGCCCGCCATCCATCGGAAAGGCCGGGAGCATATTGAACAGCGCCAAAAACAGGTTCAGCGCAGCCAGTTGCGCCAGAAACTCGCGCCCACCGGCAATGCTGGTGATATCCTCCAATTGCGTGACCGGTCCGACGATCAGCGCCAGAAATGCCCAAATCACGACGTTCACCGCCGGACCGGCCAGGGCTACAGCGATCTCGCGCCCCGGCTGCTCTGGCATGCGGTCCAGCCTTGCCATGCCGCCAATCGGTAAAAGCGTGATATCAGCGGTGCGGATGCCATAACGCCGGGCCATCAACACGTGCCCGAATTCATGGGCAACGACACAGGCGAACAGCGCCAGCACGAAGAATACCGACATTATCGCGGCTTTTGCGCCTGCCTGTGCATATCCGGCTGCACCTATCCACAACAACAATAGGAAAAATGTGGCGTGAACCCGCAGTTCCGATCCGAACAGCCGTCCGATTGAAAAGGACCAGCTCATGCCATCTCACACGATCCTGTTAAGAGCGGGGTTATAAACGGATGCAGCAACAGTGGGGGGATGCTCCGTTGTCCTGCCTCTTTGTTGAAAACTATATAGCCGCGAAGCTTGAAAATCTACGTTTTCATGAAGGATCCGGTATTTGCATAGCGATATCGCTGCAATAGGCGGCGCATTGGTGCAGGTAGTTTTCAAGGTCTGCAAGATTTGACCACGGATCTGGATGGTGCCATTCTTTCAGCGGATGGAGGGCGGTGCAATGTTCGAGGCCGTGATCGCGCTGTGCTTGATTGGAGCGCCGCAGATGTGCCGCGACGTCCTCTTACCCGGATACGAGGCCAGCAGCTCCGACGCCTGTGTGGAGGCGCTGTCTACCGCCGAGCTGCCGCCTGTTTCAGGTTTTCATGCCGGTCAAGCGAAGTGCCGACCACTGGGTCCCGTCGCCGCTTTCACACAGATCGCGCCCGGCGTGTTTGTGCATCGCGGCGTGATCAGCGATGCTGCTTCAGAAAATCAGGGTGATGTGGCAAATATCGGCTTTGTGATCGGGTCTCGTTCGATCGCCGTTATCGATACTGGCGGTGCGCGCGGCGTGGGAGAACGCGTTTATCGCGCGATCAGACAGCGATCTGATTTGCCGATCAGTCATGTAATATTGACACATATGCATCCTGATCATGTGCTTGGCACGTCGGTCTTTGCCGAGACAGGTGCTGAAATTCTCGGCCATGCGCGGCTGACAGATGCGCTGAACGACCGCGCGGAAACCTATCTCGATACCTTCGGGGGGCGAATTGGCGCCGCTGCCTTCATTGGCACCTCGGTTATCTTGCCGACAATCGAGATCTCCGAAAGCCAGACCATCGACCTTGGCGGGCGTGCGCTGGAGGTGCGGGCCTGGCCCACGGCTCATTCGACCACGGATCTCACAGTGCGCGACACCGCCAGCGGCATTTTATTCACCGGCGATCTGGTCGTTGACGAGCAAACACCATCGCTTGACGGATCCTTGATCGGGTGGCAGGCGGTTTTGGCCGAGATGGCGGCTCTCGATGTTTCGCAGGTCGTGCCCGGCCATGGCGGACCGCTGCTTGATTGGCCCGAGGCCTCGGCGCCGATGCTGCGCTATCTTGGCGTGCTGGGCGCGGATACCCGTGCGGCAATTGCGGAGGGCGTCAGCCTTGGCACAGCGGCGGAAACTATTGGGCAGAGCGAGGCGGAGAATTGGCAGTTGTTCGACCTGTTCAATCCACGCAACGCCATCATAGTCTATACCGAACTGGAATGGGAGTAGTGCTACTCTACTCGGATACTGGCTCTAGTAAAAGTTGCGCTATCGCGTAAAGCCGCTGTTCCAGCAGAACCGGCGTTTCGCAGACATAGGTCAGAGAATGGGCCCGGTCCCGATAAACGCGCTCGTCCCAAGCGATTTGCTGTTTCAGGCTTTTGATAGCGTCTTGGTCGGGCGCAGTTGCCGCCGTCAAGCTGTCCATCTTGGTGCGGGCCTCGTCGATCCTTTTGGCCAGTGCGACCTGTTTTTGCGCATACTTATCGATACCTGTGATCAATCTGCGGCGATCGTGGTTGATTTTGTCGAAGATGTGCCAGAACACCTGTCCCATATCGGTTGGTGTCACCTCTGGGTGGTTTTTTACAAATTGTGTGATTAGGGCCTTGGCCTCATCCAGACCGACGCGCCGCAACTCTAGTTTTGCGGCCAGATCGGCAGCGTCCGCTGCGATTTCCTCATGCAGTGGCGTCGCTTCGATTGGATGCGGCCACATTAGGCCCGCTGATAGGGACACAACCTTGCGCTGGACGCAGGGCCACATTGGATCGCTGCCACTTGCGGCAGTGGCAGGGACAGGGGCGATGAGGGCAACCAGTAGCAGGCGAAAAACTTGCGATCGGCTCATTACTGGAAACTCCTCTGGCAGGTCAGAGTATTCTTTGCAGAACCGCCCTTGGGGGAAACATACACCAAGGTCTCAATTGTCTAAAAACCGCCATTATTTATAGTTTTTTTACAATCCGCCGAGCGGACAAAGCGCCTAACCGCGCGGCCGCGAGTTATCGGGGAGCATGATGAAGATCGCTTCGCAGAGCAAGTGTTTCGGAGGGGAGATGACCGTGTTTCGGCATCAATCCGACAGCTGTGAAGCGGAAATGAGCTTTTCAGTCTACCTGCCGCCACAGGCGCAATCGGGACCCGTGCCGTTACTGTGGTTTCTTTCGGGTCTGACCTGCAATCATGAAAACGCCATGACAAAGGGCGGTTTTCAACAGCACGCGGCGCGCGATGGCATTGCGTTGATTTTTCCTGATACGTCGCCGCGCGGCGAAGATGTGGCCGATGACGAAGCCTACGATCTGGGGGTTGGGGCAAGCTTTTACGTCAATGCAACGCAAGAACCGTGGAAGCGGCACTTCCAGATGTATGACTACATTGTAAAGGATTTGCGCGCGGCGGTTCAGGCCGAACTACCGGTCACCGACCGACACGGGATTACCGGGCACTCGATGGGCGGGCACGGGGCGCTTGTGATCGCGCTGCGCAACCCGGATCTGTTCCAATCGGTCTCGGTTTTCGCGCCAATTGCGAACCCGACCCAATCCGACTGGGGCCGGAAACAGTTGAGCGCTTATCTGGGCGAGGATGAATCCGATTGGGCGGATTATGACGCGTCGATCCTGCTGGACGAACGCGGTTGGCACAGCGACATCTTGATCGATCAAGGGACGAGCGACCAGTTCATCGAACTGCTGCGTCCGCAGGCTCTGTCAGCCGTAATCGCTCGCCGCCGCCAGCCCGCCGTGATGCGTCTGCAGGCGCGCTACGATCACAGCTATTTTTTCGTGTCCAGTTTCGCTGCTGATCACGTTGCTTGGCATGCGGCGCGTCTGAATGGGGCGGCGAACGGGGAGCATGAAAACATGGGCGCATAAGCGCGGAAGGGGCAATGACAAATGACCTGCCGGTCAATGCGGCAAACCAAAATACCGAGAGCGGTTCATTCCATAAGTTACCGAAAGGGAGGCTAATATGTATAAGTTTCTGACTCTGACATCTGCAATCGCATTGTGCTCGGCCGGGGTGGCCAGCGCCAATGAGGAGTTGCAGAAACTGATCGATGACCCCAACCAATGGGCAATCCAAACAGGCGATTACATGAACCAGCGCTATTCGGTACTGGATCAGATCAACAAGGAGAATGTGGGCAACCTGCAAGTCGACTGGACGTTCTCGACCGGGGTATTGCGCGGGCACGAAGGGTCGCCGCTGGTGATTGGCGACGTGATGTATGTGCACACCCCGTTCCCAAACATTGTCTACGCGCTCGATCTTAAGGATGATGGGCGGATCATCTGGAAATATGAACCGAAACAGGATCCCAACGTCATTCCGGTAATGTGCTGTGACACGGTCAACCGCGGCGTCGCCTATGCTGACGACAAGATCTTCCTGCATCAGGCCGATACCACTTTGGTCGCGCTGAACGCCGAAACCGGCGAGGTTGAGTGGAGTGTGGTCAACGGTGACCCGACCATCGGCGAAACCAACACTGCGACCGTCATGCCGGTCAAGGACAAGGTGCTGGTGGGTATTTCGGGGGGCGAATTCGGCGTGCGCGGCCATCTGACCGCCTATAACATGGCCGATGGCACCATGGCATGGCGCGCCTATTCGCTGGGTCCGGATGAGGATATGCTGGTCGACCCAGAAAACACCACCCATCTGGGTGAGCCGATCGGCGCGAATTCCTCGCTCGACAGTTGGGAAGGCGATCAATGGAAGATCGGCGGCGGCACCACCTGGGGCTGGTACAGCTATGATCCCGAACTGGATCTGATCTATTACGGCACCGCCAACCCGTCGACCTGGAACCCGGCGCAGCGTCCGGGCGACAACAAATGGACGATGACCATCATGGCGCGCAATCCCGATGACGGGATGGCCAAGTGGTTCTACCAGAAGACCCCGCATGACGAGTGGGATTATGATGGCATAAACGAGAATATCCTTGTCGATCAGGAAATCGATGGCGAGATGCGCAAGTTGCTGGTCAACTTCGACCGCAACGGCTTTGGCTATACGCTGGATCGGGAAACCGGCGAGTTGCTGGTGGCCGAAAAATTCGATCCGGTGGTCAATTGGGCATCTGAAGTCATCATTGACCCAGAGTCGGACCAGCACGGTCGCCCTCAGGTCGTGGCCGAGTACTCGACTGAACAGAACGGTGAGGACGTGAACTCGACCGGGATCTGTCCTGCGGCGCTGGGCTCGAAAGACCAGCAACCGGCAGCATTCTCGCCCGAAACCGGATTGTTCTATGTGCCAACCAACCATGTCTGCATGGATTACGAACCGTTCCGGGTCAGCTATACTGCCGGGCAACCCTTTGTCGGGGCAACGCTGTCGATGTATCCCCCCGACGACAGCCATGGCGGAATGGGTAACTTCATCGCCTGGGACGCCACCACAGGCGAGATCAAGTGGTCGCTGCCCGAGAAGTTCTCGGTCTGGTCCGGTGCGCTGGCAACGGCAGGCGACGTGGTCTTTTACGGCACGCTGGAGGGGTATCTGAAAGCGATCGATGCCCAGACCGGCGACGAACTTTACAAGTTCAAGACCCCGTCGGGTATCATCGGCAACGTCATGACCTACGTATTGGACGACAAGCAGTATATCGCTGTCCTGTCTGGCGTGGGCGGTTGGGCTGGGATCGGCCTTGCAGCCGGTCTGACCAATCCAACCGATGGTCTGGGGGCGGTGGGCGGCTATGCCTCGCTTGCCGATTACACTGCCCTTGGGGGTCAGCTGACGGTCTTCTCAGTGCCCGATTGATCCACTCACTTTGCCTTTAGCTTCGTCCGACACAGGTTCCCACTTGTGTCGGCCCCATGATGACACAATCGAGGACATGGAAATGCGACAAATTCGGACCGTCCTGCTATCTGGCATAGTTCTTGGCCTTGCCCAGTCGGCCCTTGCTCAGGGCGACATGGCCGCAGAAGCGAAAGCCCATAACATCACCGTCGCTTATAGCGAGGACGGACGATATTTCACCGAGGATGATATTCCAACCTACAACGTCGCCGAAGACGGCACGGTGGATTGGCAGACCTATTCCGGCTTTCGCCGCTATCATTCGGAATGCCACGTGTGCCACGGGCCCGATGGCGAAGGGTCAAGCTATGCACCGGCCCTGAAGAACTCTGCCGTCAACATGGATTACTACGATTTTGTAGACGTGGTGGTTAATGGGCGCGAACATGTGTCCGCTTCGGAAACTTCGGTCATGCCGGCCTTTGGCACGAACCGCAACGTTATGTGCTATCTCAATGACATCTACGTCTATCTCAAAGCGCGCGGGACCGATGCCGTACCACGCGGACGCCCGGCCAAGAAAGAAGGCAAGAGCGATGCCATTCGCGAGGAAGAGAATGCCTGTATGGGTTAGGCTGATCTGCACCTGCGCTGCGGTCTTAATGTCGGGAGCAGGCGGCGCAGCAGCGCAGGTCTCGGATCTGGTATCAAAAACCGCGTTCCGGGTCTGCGCTGATCCGGCCAACCTGCCGATGTCCGACGTGAACGAACAGGGATTTGAAAACCGCCTCGCCGACTTGTTTGCAGAAAAGCTGGGGCTCCCGGTTGAATATACATGGTATCCGATGGCGACCGGTTTCATCCGCAATACGCTGCGTGCCAACCACTGTGACGTGGTGATCGGCTATGCGCAGGGGCATGAACTGGTGCAAAATACCAACCATTACTTAACCTCGGCCTATACATTGATCGTCAAGGCGGATGGACCATTGGCCGAAGTTGACGATCTCGCCGATCCACGGCTGCAAGGGAAGGCCATCGGCGTCATTGCCGGATCACCCCCGGCCAGCCATCTGGCGCGAAACGGGCTGATCGGGGACGCGCATGGTTATGATCTTGTTGTTGATCGCCGTTATGAATCCCCCGCCGGTGACATGTTGGCTGATCTTGAAGCGGGACGGCTTGACGCCGCAGTTCTCTGGGGGCCGATCGCGGGGCCGCTGGTTAAACAAGGCTTTGCCGAGCTCAAGGTGACACCGTTGCTGAAAGAGAGCCTGCCGCCAAGGCTGTTTTTCCGGATTACGATGGGTGTGCGGCTCGGGGATAAGGACTGGGAGCATGAACTGAATGGGCTGATCCGGCGCAATCAGAGCGAAATCAACACCATCCTTGAAGATGCGGGCGTGCCGCTGGTCAACGCCATGGGTACTGCCGCACTGGCAGACCCACCATGATCCGTGCCCTTATCATCGCGCTGCTGATCCCGTTTGGCGCGCTGGCGCAGGAGGTTCCCGAACCGACTGATTATCGCATAGAGGAATATCGCGCCCCGATCCCGTTGACCCTGAAAGGGGCCACGGCCATCGATGGCAAGGCGGCATTCGCGTTGTGGAAAACCGACCGCGTTCCCTTTGTCGATGTGATGCCCCGCCAGCCCAAACCCAAGAATCTTCCTGAAGGCACTATTTGGCGCGATGAGACGCGCATGTCAGTGCCGGGCGCGATCTGGCTGCCCAATGTTGGCTATGGGGAAATCGCTGATGAAACAGCAAATTATTTCAAGCGCGGGTTGGAAAAGGTAACAGATGGCGACCCCGACGCGCCGATCGTGCTGTTCTGCCGTGACGATTGCTGGATGTCCTGGAACGCGGCCAAGCGGGTGCAGGAATGGGGCTACAGCCACGTTTTCTGGTTTCGCGGCGGCACCGATGATTGGGCAGCGCTGGGCTATCGTTTAGAGCCGGTTGAAGCCGAACCGGAGCCGTAAACGTCACGGTGTGAAAAAGGCGGTTTTCAGGATGTAGCGCATGCCGCGCAGCCAGGATTCGTCAGTGTTCGAGCGGATCTCCACCACCCGCGCGGCAACGACCTGTTTGGTACTGACATCGCGCATGACCAAATTCATCGCCAGAATGAGATTAGAGACTTTCTGCACGACACCGACCAGCACGTAATCCGCACCCAATTTGCGCGCCATGCGGAGTTCGCAGCCATAGCAATTGGCCGGGTTGCTGGTGCTTTCCAGTTCTGCGGCAATCGGCGCGAGATCGACCAGCGTAAGCCCCTGATCGGTGAATTGTCGGCGCACTTCATCCTCCAGCAAAGCAAGCCGAGCAGTCTCGTCTTGGCGCGCGGAGTTATAAGCCCCCTCGGTTGAGGTATCGAGAAAGGTAAGGCCCAGAAAAGCGACGGTGGCACCCTTGCGAAACTCGCCTGCCGTCGCAGCCGTGGCAAAAGCGATCAGTAACAAGGAGATGAGCGCGGGTTTCACCGTGCGCATGTTACCGGCTGCTGCCACTCTGGCAATCAGCCAAAGGTATAGGTTTCGTTTGCGCGCGGACCTGTCGCAAACTCGGCTTCACGGCGGCTTGGGAGGGACTGCTTGAAACCGATTGCCATCATTTGCGCAAGTCTTTTGCTCAGCTTTCTGGTTGCCATGCCGTTGTTCGCACTTGAGATTCGCACGGCGGTGTTGCGTGTCGATTACCCGACCCGCGTGCCGATCTCGCGTTTTGATCTGATGCCCGACGACATGGGGTTTGCCGGTGCCACCCTTGGTAACGAGGACAACCAGACGACAGGGTCCTTCCTTGGGATCGAGTTTAGCACGGAATTTGTCGCGACCTCGCCCGATAAGGCAGGCGAGGCGCTGGCCGCGCTGCAGGCTGACGGAATTGCGCTGATCGTGGTACTCGCCTCGGATGACGACCTGCTGGCACTTGCGGATGCGGCTGGGGAGGGCGCGCTGATACTCAACGCCATGGCTCGTGGAACCACATTGCGCGATGTGCAATGCCGCGCCAATATTCTGCATATCGCCCCAAGCCAAGCGATGTTGGCCGATGCGGTAACCCAATTCGCTATGTGGAAAAAATGGCCGCGCTGGTTTCTGATCGAGGGTTCGAACGCGGCTGACCTTGCGCTGGGCGCGGAATATCGCCGCGCGGCACAGAAATTCGGGGCCAAGCTCGTCGAGCAACGGATTTTCGAAGACACCGGCGGGTCGCGCCGGGCCGATACCGGTCATGTTCTTGTGCAGCGCCAGATCCCGGTTTTCACCCAAGGCGCGCGCGATCATGATCTGGTGATTGCCGCAGATGCATCCGATGTCTTCGCGCTTTACCTGCCGTTTCATACTTGGGCACCGCGCCCGGTGATGGGCTCGGCGGGGCTGCGCCCGGTTACCTTCCACGCAACGCATGAATCTTGGGGTGCGATGCAGTTTCAGACCCGGTTTGAAAAACTGGCCAACCGCTATGTCCGGGAAGAGGATTACCAAGCCTGGCTGGCGCTGCGCGTGATCGGCGAGGCGGTAATCCGCACCAATAGCGCCGATCCCGCGACGCTGAAAGACTTTGCGCTGGGCGACAGTTTCGAGTTGGCAGCCTTCAAGGGGCAGGCGGTGACCTTCCGCGACTGGAATGGCCAATTGCGCCAGCCGATCTTGCTGACCGACAGCAAGGTTACCGTCAGCGTCTCCCCGCAAGAGGGCTATCTGCACCAGCGCACCGCTTTGGATACGCTGGGTCTGGATCAACCTGAATCGGCCTGCACGGCCTTCACGAAATGAGGTGCATGATGAGAACGCTCTTTCTGCTGCTTGGCTGTCTGGGCGCTTTTGCGACACCGGCGCTCGCCAACAAAGTGTTTGTCAGCAATGAGAAAGGCAACACAGTCACGGTTCTCGACAGCGACAATTGGGAGGTGTTGACCGAGTTCAATGCCGGCAATCGCCCGCGCGGCATCGGTATCAGCCCCGACGGCAAACACCTCTATGTCTGCGCCTCAGACGATGACACCATCCGCGTGTTCGATGCCGACAGCTATGAGGAACTCTGGACCTTGCCATCCGGACCCGACCCCGAACTGTTCACGCTGCACCCGTCAGGCAATCCGCTCTATGTTGCCAATGAGGACGACAATCTTGTCACCGTGATCGACACCGAAAAGCGCACGGTTCTGGCCGAGGTCCCCGTCGGGGTCGAGCCCGAGGGCATGGCGATCAGCCCCGATGCCCGCTTTGTCGTCAACACCTCCGAAACCACCAATATGGCGCATTTCATCGACACCACGGATTACGAGATCAAGCACAACGTGCTGGTCGATCAGCGTCCGCGTTACGCGGTCTATACAGATGACGGTGCGCGGTTATTCGTCAGTGCCGAAATCGGCGGCACAGTTAGCGAGATCGACCCGAATGCCGAGGGGGGGCCAACCCTGATCAACAAGTTCGAATTTGCTGTGCCCGGAGTCGAGCCGGAATGGCTGCAACCGGTTGGCATGAAAATCACCGCTGACAAACGCTGGCTGTTCGTGGCCCTTGGTCCAGCGAACCGCGTGGCGGTGATCGATCTCAGCACCGATGAGGTCGTCGATTATATCCTCGTCGGGCAGCGGGTCTGGCAACTGGCGTTCACGCCGGACCAGAAATACCTGATCACCACCAACGGCAATTCCAATGACGTGACGATCATCGACGTGGCGGCGCAGAAAGCCTTGAAATCGGTGCAAGTCGGGCAGCAGCCCTGGGGCGTGGTGGTCGCGCCCAACTGAACGGGAAGGAGGGGGAATGGCACGAATTCTTGGAGGGCTTGCTTTGTCTCTGGCGGCGGTGATCGCGCTGGGTCCGCTAAATGCCAAAGATCTACCTCGTATCCGTGCAGCGGTGCTTGAGATCGGCACCGTGAACTGGGAACTTAACACGATCAAGCGCAACGGTTGCGATACCGCCAACGGGTTCGAATTGGTCCTCCAGCCCTTTGCCGACAATGGGGCAACCCGCGTCGCGCTTGAGGGCGGGGTAGCGGATATTGCCGTGATCGACTGGATCTGGACCGCGCGGCAGCGGGCGGCGGGGAAGGATTATGTCTTTATTCCTTACTCCAAAGCCGTGGGCGGCATGGTCGTTCCAAAGGACAGCAAGGCACAGAGCCTGAAGGACATGGCCGGCAAGAAAATCGGGATCGCCGGCGGGCCGCTGGACAAGAGTTGGCTGATCCTGCGCGCCTTCGCCACGCAAGAATATGACATGGACTTGGTCGGCGACACCGAACAGGTCTTTGGTGCGCCGCCGCTTATCTACAAGACCGCGCTTCAGGGCGAGACTGACGGAGCAATCAATTTCTGGCATTTTTTAGCCAAGATGAGGGCGGGCGGTATGCGCGAACTGATTGCGGTTGATGACGCGGCGCGCGCGCTTGGCCTTGACCCGGACACGCCGCTTCTGGGTTATGTAATGAAGGAGAGTTTTATCGCAGAGCATCCCGGCATTGATCAGAAACTTTACGACGCGTCCCGCGCCGCCAAGGATTTGCTCGCCAAAGATGACGCCGCATGGGAACCTTTGCGGATCCAGATGAACGCAAGCAATGAAGCAGAGTTTGAACTGCTGCGGCATGGTTTTCGCGCCGGTATCCCATCCGACGCGCCGATAAATATCGACGGAGCCGACCGGTTTCTGCGCCTCATGGCCAAGCTAGGCGGCGAAGATCTGGTTGGCGCGGCGACGACCCTGCCGGACGGCCTGTTCGCGAACGTGAAATAAGACGTGAAATGGCTGCCCGTATCTCCTGTCACGATCCCGCTGCTGTCGCTCTTGTCTCTGTTGCTGTTGTGGGTCGCCGCCGCCGAACTGACCGCCGACCCGGAGATCTTGCCGATGCCACATGCATTGGCACGCCCCTTCTGGCGCGAGCTCAGCTCGGGCGCGCTGCCTTATCATCTGGCGCATACCGGGCTGCGGGTGCTGTGGGCCTTTGCCCTTGCGATGACCATTGGAACCGCGCTGGGCCTTATCATGGGCAGCTATCCGGCGGTCGATCGTTGGCTCGACCCGTGGCTGGTGGTGTTCCTCAACCTGCCCGCGCTCGTCTTGATCGTGCTGTGCTATCTGTGGATCGGGCTGAACGAAACCGCCGCCATCGTCGCGGTAACGCTCAACAAGATCCCGAATGTCACCACGATCCTGCGCGAGGGGGTCCGGGCGCGCGATCCGAACCTTCGGGCAATGGCGCAGGTCTTTGGCATGCGCCGCCTGACCTATCTGCGCCATGTGCTGATTCCGCAGCTTGCGCCCTTTATCGGCGCCGCCGCGCGCTCGGGTATCGCGGTGATCTGGAAAATCGTGCTGGTGGTCGAGTTTCTGGGCCGCTCCAACGGCGTCGGCTTTCAGATCCACCTGTATTTTCAGCTGTTCAACGTGGCGCTGGTATTGGTCTATTCACTGTCCTTCATCGCCGTCATGCTGTTGGTCGAGTGGCTGCTGTTGCAACCTGTCGAGCGCCATGTCCGCCGCTGGAGAACATCATGATCCGCGTCATTGTCCACCGCAAGGCATTCGGCACGACAGAGATCCTGCGGGACATTTCCTTTACCATTGCGTCGGGGGAAACCGTCGCAGTGCTTGGCCCATCAGGAATCGGGAAATCGACGCTTCTAAGCCTGATCTCGGGCATCGATCCGGCATTTACCGGTCAGATCACGCGGGCCAAGCGCATGGCCATCGTGTTTCAGGAGCCGACACTTTTGCCTTGGCGCAGTGTGTTGCAGAACATCTTGTTGGTCCATGAGGATCTCGCGCGGGACGCGGCGCTGGCCGCGCTGGCCCGTGTCGGGGTTGCGGAAAAGGCCGCATTGTTTCCCGGCCAGCTGTCTTTGGGACAACAACGGCGCGTGGCGCTGGCACGGGCCTTTGCGGGGCGACCGCAATTGTTGATTATGGACGAACCTTTTGCCTCGCTCGATCCTGCCACCGCCGAGGACATGCTCGCGTTAACTGAGGCCCTGATTGCCGAAACCGGCCCCGCCACGATCTTTGTGACCCATGCGCGCAGCGAGGCCGAACGGTTGGCCGATCAAATTTTCGAACTTGGTGGATCCCCCGCCACGATTGTTACTTCGCAACCCAGAAAGGACATGCCATGAAACTTGTCACTGCCCTGACGATCGCCACCTTTACGATGACCATACCGGCCTTTGCCCATGACCTCGGCTTTGCCGGACTGCTGTCGAAAAGCAACAAGGAAGAATTGCCACCAATCACGCTCTCGGTCGGCAAACCGATCGCCGAGGCGCCGCTGGTGCTGAAATCGGGCACCGCCTATGAGATCGAGATCACCGCTGACGGCACTGGCGAATTAGCGCTGGAGGGGCCGGGGTTTTTTCGCGCGATCTGGATCAACGAGATCGTCATAGACGATCTGGAAATCCGGCCCATCGGTCTGGACAGCGTCGAATTTGACAAGGCTGGGACCATGGAGATCGAATTCATCGCGATCAAGCCGGGCCGCTACTTCATGCGCCAGCCCGGCTCTACCGGCGAGGGGCAGCGTGTCGAGATCACTATCCAGTAACGCGGGATGAAGGCGCTCAGCGTCCGCAACGTCAGTTACCGCTTTGGCGCCAAGGTGGCGCTTGACGATGTGTCGTTTGATCTTGAAGTAGGGCGCTTTGCGGCCTTGCTCGGACCAAACGGCGCAGGGAAATCGACGCTGTTTGCGCTGTTGACGCGGTTGCTGGTGACGCGACAGGGGCAGATTTTCGTAGCGGGTTTTGACGTGCGTGCTGCCCCGCGCGCGGCGCTGGCGCGCATTGGCGTGGTGTTTCAGCAATCGACCCTTGATCTGGACATGACGGTAGCGCGGAATCTGAGCTATTTCGCGGCACTTCAGGGGCTGTCGGGAGCGGCCGCGCAGGCCAGTATCGATGCCGCCCTTGACCGGCTCGACATGCGCGAACGCGCCGGTGAAACCGTGCGCGCTCTGAACGGTGGCCACCGCCGCCGGATGGAAATCGCCCGCGCACTGGTTCACGGCCCCGAAGTGCTGCTGCTGGACGAACCCACCGTCGGTCTGGACACTGCAAGTCGGCGCGCGATCACCGCGCATGTGCATGACTTGGCCGAAGACGGCCTGACCGTGCTCTGGGCCACCCATCTTGTCGATGAAATCCGCCCCACGGATGATGTCGTCGTTTTGCACAAAGGCCGCGTTCTTACGCATCAACCAGCAGCCGAGATAGCTTGTAGCGGCGATTTGGGCGATGCTTTCATCGCCATGACCGGCGAAGGGGGCAGGCAATGACAGCCTATTTGGTAGCCTTGCGCGCCATCGTGCTGCGTGAGATGCTGCGCTTTGTACACCAACGCAGCCGTTTCTTGTCGGCGCTGGTGCGCCCGCTGGTCTGGCTGGTCATCTTCGCGGCAGGTTTTCGCGCCGCTCTTGGCGTGTCAATCATTCCACCCTATCAGACCTATATCACTTATGAGGTTTATATTGTGCCGGGATTGTGCGGCATGATCCAGCTATTCAATGGCATGCAATCGTCGCTGTCGCTGGTCTATGATCAGGAAATGGGGTCGATGCGGCTGTTGCTGACCAGCCGGTTGCCGCGCACCTGGCTGTTGTTCTGCAAACTTCTGGCAGGAACGGCGGTATCGATCCTGCAAGTCTATGTCTTTCTGGCGCTTGCTGCCGCTTTTGGGATCGCCATGCCTCCCCTCGGGTATCTCTATGTTTTGCCGGCGCTCGTGCTGAGTGGATTAATGCTTGGCGCGCTCGGACTGCTGATTTCGTCCACCATCCGCCAGTTGGAAAACTTCGCGGGTGTGATGAATTTCGTCATCTTCCCGATGTTTTTCATGTCGAGCGCACTGTATCCGCTGTGGAAAATGGCCGAAAGCTCGCCGCTTCTGCGCGATATTTGCGCGGCCAACCCGTTTACCCATGCGGTCGAGCTGATCCGCTTCGCGCTTTACGAAAGCGTCAATCTTTGGGCGCTGATCTGGGTTGTTGCCGCCTTCGCGGTTTTTCTGGTCGGAGCGTTGATTGGCTATGATCCGGCGCGGGGATTGATCCGAAAATAGCCCCATCCCCGACTAAAGTTGGTGTCTCGGTGCGGCACAGTTTTCTCCCCCTACGGGCGCGACAGGCTAAACTGACTCGATAGAGGAGGCGCTTACCCTTGGAACGCATCTTATCTGATAACCCCGAACCGCCCAACAGTCATGCAGCAAATATCGGGGGCGGGATTACATTGCGACGGCTGCAGATCTTCTGGGTTGTGGCGCATAGCGACACCTTGACCAAGGCGGCCAAGCAATTAGGGGTGGCGCAACCGTCGTTATCCCAACAGCTTTCCGGGCTGGAAAGTGCGGTGGGCGCGCAATTGTTTGAGCGTCGCTCAAACCGCATGATCCTGACCGAAGAGGGGCGCAGCATCTTGCGGCTGGCCGAGCGGGTTCTCAACAGCATGCAGGCGTTGGAAGAGGGCGTCGAGGCCATCGGCAAGGGCGCGCGCCAAACCATCCGGTTGGCCGGGCTAAGTTCAATTCTGCGGGTACTGCTGCCACAGGCGATCGCAGCGGTTCATGCAGTAACCCCGGATGCCGATTTTGATATTCACGACTGCGCGCCGGCTGAGGTTCTGGATCTGCTTTATGGGCGGCACATCAATATGGGGCTGATCGCGTCGAATTCGATCGCATCAGCTAGCGCCGGGTTTCATCAGATGCCCATTTTGGCGGACCCGCTGGTTTTGGTGGTGCCCGCGCGGCTGCGGCTCGACGACGTGCGCGATCCCGAAACGGATCTGGCCAAAGCCGATCTGGCGCTGCTGAACCGCACGATCCAGTTTTCATTTGGCACGCAATATAGCGCACGGGTGCAGGCTTGGTATGATCGTAGGTTGCCGCAAAACGCGCTGTTTGCCCGTGTACGCAGTTATGAAAGCGCCATAGCGATGGTGCAGCAAAATCTCGGCGTTTGTCTGGCACCGGCCCTGTCGACACTGGTTGGGGGCAAGCCTTCCGAACATGTACGACTGTATCGCGTCGATCTAGAGCCGCGCCACATTGTGGCTTTGGTGGCGCCGCAATATCTACACAATCCGGCCTATACCGCGTTAATCAAAGCGCTTCAGGCCGCCGGAAACGCGTACGACATGCCGCCGATCCACGACCTGCCGCGCTTCATGATGGCCGCCTTATAGGTTGGCCCTATCACCAGCATAGATGGACGTTCTCCACTGGCGGTCTACTATTGAATAAGCAGCACCGAGCTGTGCAAAAAAACCAAAGGAGAAGAGTCATGGCATGGAAAGCTCCTAAAATTGAAGAAGTGTCTGTCGGCATGGAAATCAACATGTATGCCTGCGCTAAGCAGAAATAGAACTTGGTTCTTCGTTCGTTGATCACCAAAGATCTCTGGCCATGCTGAAGATCATTGTCCTTGGCACCGCGGCGGGCGGAGGAATACCGCAATGGAACTGCAATTGCGCCGGGTGTCAGGCGGCGCGGGAACGTCCCGAACTGGTCGGTACCCAAGCCTCGATCGCGGTTAGCGGCGATGGCGAGAACTGGTTTTTAATCAACGCCTCGCCCGATATCCGCCAGCAGATCAATGCCACGCCGCAACTGCGTCCTGTCTTTGGCAGAAAACGTCATAGCCCGATTGCGGGGGTGATCCTGACCAATGGCGAGATTGATGCTGTCGCCGGTCTGCTGAACCTGCGCGAGGGGTCGCCATTCACGATTTATGGTCATGATCGCGTGCTGTCGGTTTTGGCTGAGAATAGCATCTTTAACGTGCTGAACCGTGATCAGGTGCCGCGTGTGCCGGTGCAGCACGACAAGGCGTTTGAGTTGAAACTTCAGAACGGCGCAGCCTCGGGGCTCACGGTTGAGCCTTTTGCAGTGTCCGGCAAACCCGCTTGGTATCTGGAGGGTGCAGCGCAGGACAAGGGCGGAGCAGGTGATACCATGGGTCTGCATATTCGTGAAACGGACAGCGAAAACGGTTTTTTCTTCATTGCTGCCTGTGGCCAGATAACCGGCGATCTGAAACAGCAGATCCAAGGGGCCAAGCTGGTATTTTTCGACGGCACCCTTTGGCGGGACGACGAAATGATCGCCGCCGGGCTGAGCCAGAAAACCGGTCAACGGATGGGCCATGTGTCCGTCTCGGGCGAGGACGGCGCACTGGCCAGTCTGGCCGGGCTCGACATTAAGCAGAAGCTGTTCATCCACATCAACAACTCCAACCCGATCCTACGCCCCGAAAGCGATGAGCGCCGCGAGATCGAGGCGGCGGGGTGGCGGATTCCAGAAGCAGGTGAGGAGATCGTCTTGTGAGTGCGTTTGACGCCATCCCGACGCAGGACCCGCCCTTGCTGGATGCCGACGCGTTGGAACAGCGGCTGCGGGACATCGGGGCCAAGCGCTATCATAACCTGCACCCCTTTCACGAGATGTTGCATAACGGCCAAATGAACAAGGGGCAGGTGCAGGCCTGGGCGCTAAACCGTTATTATTACCAAAGTTCAATACCGATCAAGGACGCGGTGGTTCTGTCGCGGTTCCGCGATCGACAGACCCGTATCGCGTGGCGTCATCGGATCGAGGACCATGACGGCAACACGGATAGCGAGGGCGGCATCGAACGCTGGCTGCAATTGACCACGGGGTTGGGGCTGGACCCGGCCTATGTAGAGTCGACCCAAGGTATTCTGCCGGCAACGCGGTTTGCGGTCGATGCTTATGTTGACTTCGTTGGCCGGCGATCACCGCTGGAAGCGATTGCTTCTTCGCTAACTGAATTATTCGCGCCGAGCATTCACGAGCAGCGGATCGCCGGAATGCTTGAACATTACGACTTCATCAACCCCGGCGTCATGACCTATTTTCAGCGCCGTCTGGAACAGGCGCCGCGCGATGCCAATTTCGCGCTGGATTATGTCCGCACTCACGCCACCACGCCCGCGGCCCGCGAGGCCGTGTGTCAGGCGCTGATCTTCAAGACCAATGTGCTTTGGGTGCAGCTTGACGCGCTTTATCATGCCTATGTCTCTGGCTTCCCGCCCCCCGGCGCGTTCCGGCCCGAGCGGCTGTGAACGGGGCCCGAAGACATATCCAGCTTGCGCTCGACACGCGGCCCATACTGCCGCGCCACGTGAAGCTCAAATTCGACAAGCAGCGTGAGCGGTGGCTGTTGCTGGCCCCCGAACGCATTCTTGTGCCCGATGAGATCGCGGTCGAGGTGTTGCACCTGTGTGACGGCAAGGCTTCCATCGCAGCGTTGGTGGCAGAGCTGGCCGCGAAATATGACGCGCCCGAGGCCGAGATTATGCGCGATGTGCGTGCGATGCTTCAGGATTTGGCGGATAAGGGGTTTCTGGCTGAGAACACGGAGGCGATCCCATGACAGACGCAAAGTCAGACCCTCTCGCACCGGCCAAATCAACCCCCTTTGGCCTGCCGCTGTCGGTTCTGGCCGAGATCACCCATCGGTGCCCGTTGCAATGCCCTTATTGCTCGAACCCGATCGAAATGGATCGCGCCGCGAGCGAACTTTCGACCGAAGAATGGCAGCGTGTCCTGCACGAGCTTGCGGATCTCGGCGTGCTTCAGATCCACTTTTCGGGCGGAGAGCCGACGGCGCGCACGGACCTTCTGGAACTGGTGCAATGTGCCACGGATGTCGGGCTTTATTCCAATTTGATTACTTCAGGGGTTTTGTTAACGAAGGACCGGCTTGCGGCGCTTTATCAGGCAGGCCTGTCCCATGTGCAGATCAGTTTCCAAGCCAGTGATGAGACGCTTGCCAACCGCATCGGGGCCCATCGGCGCGGTCATGCCAAGAAACTGGAGGCTGCGAAATGGACGCGCGAAGTCGGGCTGCCATTAACCGTGAACGCGGTTGTACATCGCCAGAATTTGCATGAACTGCCTGATCTGATCGACATGGCGGTGGCGCTTGATGCCGACCGGCTGGAGGTGGCCAATGTCCAATATTACGGCTGGGCACTGAAAAACCGCGCTGCCTTGATGCCCAGCGAGGCCCAGATCGAGGAGGCTACAGCCGTGGTCGATACGGCGCGCAAACGGTTGCTCGGTATCCTTGAGATTGATTATGTCGTGCCCGATTATTACGCGCTGCGCCCCAAGAAATGTATGGGCGGCTGGGGGCGGCAGTTTTTCAACATCTCGCCCGCAGGCAAGGTGCTGCCCTGCCACGCGGCGGAGAGCATAACCGGGCTGGTGTTTGACTCGGTGCGCGATCACTCGCTGGCGTGGATTTGGGAGCATTCGCCCGCCTTCAATCTCTATAGGGGTACCGATTGGATGCCGGAACCTTGCCGCAGTTGCGCGCTGAGAGAAGAGGATTACGGCGGGTGCCGCTGTCAAGCCTTCGCGCTGACCGGCAATGCCGCCAATACCGATCCGGCCTGCGCCTTGTCGCCACAGCATGACGAGATTTTTCAGACCGCAAGGCGCGAGGCCGCCGACGGGTCTTCGCGCTTCATCTACCGCAATTTTATCGGCGGCACGGCCGAACCCGAAGTGGAGAATAACGATAGATAGGGCAGGCTCAGATGAAAGGCACCCAGCCGGTGTATTGAGCACCGGGCATGTCGCGGTCGGTGATGGGCACGAACTCTATGTCGAGACCTCGGGGGATATTCATGGCACCCCGATTGTCTTTCTGCACGGAGGGCCGGGCAGCGGTGCCCAAGCAGCGCATCGCAAGCTGTTCCCTGAAAGTGCCTATCTGGTGATGTTCGATCAGCGCGGTGCGGGATTGAGCAGACCAAAAGGCAGTCGTGCCGCCAACACCACGGATCATTTGATCGCCGATATGGAAAAGCTGCGGGCGCAATTCGGAATCGACAAATGGATCGTGGTCGGCGGCTCGTGGGGCGCGACGCTGGCGCTGGCTTATGCCCAACGGCACCCCCAGCAGACTTTGGGACTGGTCTTGCGGTCGATATTTCTGGGGACCCGTACCGAGCTGGAAACCGCATTCTGTGATAATTTGGCGATGTTCCATCCCGCGCTGCACGCGGACTTTCTGGCGCTTTTGCCCGAGAGCGAACGCGCCCGCCCACTTGACGCCTATTGGGCGCATATTTTGGACAACGACACGCATCACAGCCGCCGTTTTGCCTTGGCGTGGCACGATACCGAGCGCATCTTGTCCCAGATCGCGCCGACACAGACGCGCCTTGATCCGCTTCGGCTGAATAATCGGAATATGATTTTGCCGGCCTCGCCCTTCATGGAGGCGCATTATTTCAGCTATGATTGTTTCCTGAAGAACAGGCCGTTGTTGCAGAATGCGCCGGCGCTGGCAGAGATTCCGGGTATTATCGTGCAGGCTCGCTATGACCTGTTATGCCCGCCATCGACGTCCCACAGGTTAGCAGCGCGCTGGTCGGGCGTTGAAATCCGCTATGTAGGGCAGGCGGGTCATTCGATAAACGATGGCCAGACTATGCCAGCGATGCAGCGCGCGATCATCGACATGATCGGTCACATCGCGCCATGACCCGCAGCGCGGTCTCGGGATTTACTGAGGTCGCAACCGGTGAAATCGCCGAAATTCACACCCGTTTCCGTCATTTCCGACATGACCGGACGGGCGCTGAGGCGGTGTTTTTGCTCAACGCGGATGCCGTTCAAACATTTTCTATCGCCTTTCGCACCTATCCGACGGATTCCACCGGCATCGCCCATGTGCTTGAACATTGTGTCCTGTCCGGCTCGCGCGCCTACCCTATAGGCCGACCATTTGAGGAACTTCTGAAAGGATCGTTGCAAAGCTATCTCAACGCCTCGACCAATCCCGATTTTACCATCTTTCCGGTCGCCAGCCCGCATCCACAGGATTTTAGTAACCTCGTGGATGTCTATCTTGATGCAGTGTTTTTTCCGCTGTTGACAGAGGAAAGTTTCCGGCGTGAGGGCTGGCACCAGACCGCCGATGGCTCTTATCAGGGCGTGGTCCTAAGCGAGCTGAGAGGGGTCTATGCTGCGTCCGAATATATATCGGCCGAGCAAGCCCGCCGTTCGCTGTTCCGCGCGGGTCCATATAGTCATGCTCATGGCGGCGATCCTGCGCAAATAACGGATCTGACACATGCCGCGATGAAACACTTTCATCGGCGCTATTATCAGCCCTCGAATACGCTGGCTGCATTTTCGGGGGTGGCGGACATTGCGGGAGAACTGCGTCGTCTGGATCGGGTGTTCAGCCAATTCGAAAGACGACCGCCGCCACCGCTCCTGACCGGGTCCGTGATCTCCTCACGCAAAATAGTGACATTTGGTCATTCCGGCGGCGGCCCCTCTTGCCTTGCGCTGAACTGGGCCTTTCCTAGGGCAAAGGGGCGGCTGGCAGAACTGGCCTATGATGTGCTGTGTGAGGTGGTGGTCGGGCAACCTTTCGCCCCGTTGCGACGTGCGCTGATTGATGGCGGATATTGCACAGACATCGCTGAAGGGCGGTTTCTGGACGATACTGCGCCGCCACGTCTTTCAGTTCGCCTGACTGGGGTAGACCCTGAGCGGATCAGCGACGTGGAGCGTGTCACGCGCGAAACAATCGAGCAGGTGATGCGAAAAGGGTATGGCGCTCAGGCTCTGGCGGGCGCCGTGAATGCGGTGGAGTTTCGATGTCGTGATCGCGGTACGTGGAAACGACCTCATGCGGTGGGTCTTTTGCAGGACCTCACCAAGGCTTGGCGGCTGGGGCGTGATCCACGTCTTGGGCTTGGATTTGCGCGTGAACTGGCCGAGATTCGCCGCCAACCAGCCGAGTGTTTCGAGGCGATGATGAAGACCCATCTGCTTGATAACCCGCACTTTGCGCTTGTGGTTTTGACCCCCGACGGCATGCCGAGCAAACGCGCACGCAAGGTGCCATCGCCGCCCCGCCCGAGCAATGCAGCGCGCCGCAAACCGCAGGCATCGACCGGAATACCACATCTTACGCTGCAAGATCTGTCGCCCGAGCCTGTCGCGCTACCCTTGGCGCGCGAACAGGTCAGCGGCGTGCCTGTCCTGTTTCACCACCGGCCGACCAACGGGCTGACCTATGTCGACCTTGCTTTTGACCTTCAGGGAATTGCGCAGCTCTCATGCGTGGCGCTGTTCGGCCGGATATGGCTGCAATCGGGAACCACCTGCCGCAGCGCGCAGGACATGGCGCTTAGGATCGGCACGGAAACCGGCGGCCTGTCCTGTCAGGTTGTGTGCCCGACAATGGGAAAGGGGCAGGGCGCAGCTGCGCATCTCCTCCTGCGCGCCCGTGCATTGACGCAGCAGGCCCCGTGCCTATTCGACATTCTCGGCGAGTTGTTGAGCGAGGTTGAGATCCCCGAGCCGCCACAATTGGCCAAACTCGTGGCATCAGAAATCATCCGTCTTCGGGCGCAGATCCTTCCCAAAGCGCATGAATTTCTGGATCGACGGCTGCGGGCTCAGATCAACGGGGCCGAACAGACGGACGGTCTGAACTACTTGCAATTTCTCCATGATTTTCAAAGGGTGCTTCGGCGCGACCCAGATCAGGCCCGCCAGCGCCTTGAGGACCTGCAGAGGGCTATTTGGTGTCGCAAACGGCTTGTGATCAGTATCATTCATGACCAGTCGGGCAGTACAGACCTTCTGAGGCGAGCCGAGCGGCTGATTGTTTCACTATCCGAGGGAGATAGGGCCAAATCCGCCGATACTCTGCCAGTGTCAAAGCGATCCGAAGCGTTCATTGTCCCCGGCGAGGCCAATTTCGTCGGAATGGCATTTGATACGCGCAATCAACCCGCATGCACTGCGTCGTTTGCCGTCGCGCTGCGATGGCTTGAGACCGGTTGGCTACGGCAGAGGATACGAGACGAAAACGGGGCCTATGGCGTTTTGTGCCGAGGCGATGCTATGAGCGGTATCAGCACGTTTCTCTCCTATCGAGATCCGCATATCCTGCCGACGCTTGACGTGTTTTCCGCAGCAGGGCAGCAATTGGCACATGGGATCAGCAAAGAGGATCTGACTCGCGCGATCATAGCCACTATCGGGGCTTTGGAGCGTCCGCGATCGCCGCCCGATTGCGGATTGCAAACGCTGACGGATTGGTTGGCCGGATGGACCACCGAGCACCGCAACGGGTTTCGCGCCGCAGTGCTGGCCACCGAACCAGATGATCTGGAAGATGCCGGCAATGTATTGAGCAGCGCCGCAACTTCAGCCCACATCGTTATACTTGGCGGCAAAGAGGCGCTTGCCCAAGTGCTGGCGCAACGTCCACATTTGGTCACCCTGAATGATCTGCCCGGAAACTGATCGCACAATCCCCCCCCCCTTAGGGAGCGGTGTATTTTCCGCATAAAATATGCTATATTTCCAGCTCACATATCATCTAGGAGAGTCGTCATCAGAACCTCCGTCCTTGTCGCAGTGCTCGCGCTATCCGCCAGTGGCGTGTTCGCAGCGGATAAATCCGTCGAGAATCCGCTGATCGAATCCCCCACATGGATAGAGTTGCGCGATGATATTGTCGGAGATGTGACATTACAGGACGGCACAGGGCTTTTTACGGTCGACGCTCCGTATCGCGCCTTCGATGCAGCCACAGTGCCAATCTCGATCATTCAGACCGACACTGACGCGGTGATCACCCAAGCGGATATCGTGATTGATGAAAATCCCGCGCCGCTGGCCGCTAGAATGAGCTTTGGCACCGGGATGTCACCGCTGAAGCTGGAATTGCGCGTCCGGGTAAACACCTATTCCAATATCCGAGTGATCGCGCAAACCGATCAGGGCAGCTTTATGCAGGGACGTTATGTCAAGGCGTCCGGTGGATGTTCGGCGCCTGCAACGAAGGATCCCAAGGCCGCGCTTAAGGGCATCGGACAAATGCGGCTCAAGCCGATCGCCAATGCATTGCCCGCGTCGGGTCAACGCCGCGAGGCGCAGATTATGATCCGTCATCCGAACTATTCGGGGTTTCAGCGTGACCAGATCACCCATTTGTTTATGAACGCGCATTTCATTGACCGTCTTGACGTCTATCAAGGCGACGACCTTCTGTTTACGCTGGACGGCGGGATTTCGATCAGCGAAAACCCTGTATTCCGCTTTGAATATACGGATAACGGTGCCCCGGCTTTGCGGATCCGGGCCGAGGACACAGAAGGCAATGTGTTCGAAGAGATGCTCGACAAGGGCACATCCTCGTAAGTCCGCGTTTCAGAAACAGATGATATCGGCCTCGGCCTGCGCGCGGCGCAGTTCAGCGACCAGATCTTGTGCCATGCGTGTGGTGCGAAAGATCGACATCCGCTCGCCGCCAGTCTGCTGCATCGAGAGGACGGTCTCGGCTTCGATATATTGCGCATAAGGCAGAATTGATGCGATCCGATCAATCGAACACGCGCATTTGCGCAAGACGTCCTGCCCCTGACCATTTGCCGCCATACAGCCAAAAATGTAATCCGCCCGCGCTTCGGTTGGGTAATCATTGATGGTTTCAGGAACCGATTGCGCATCTGCCGACATGGCCAGCAACCCCGCGCAGAGGAGAAGCCCGAACCGCATCATTGAGCTGCTCCCGCATCCGTTAAGGCGAGTGCACTGTGGTAAAGCGGTGGCGTGGTTGGGTCGCCCGGCACCTCGGCGACAAGAGCCGTATACCAACCTGGCGCGTCGTCCGATACCGTGACGGTCAAGGTCAGATCGTCATAGCCCTGCATGTTGGCATTGTTGCGATCCCCCTTAAGGGGGCGCAGGGTAATTTGTTGGGCGGTGATATTCTGCCCGTTGGTTTCTGCAGAAAATTCTTTTATCTCGGTCGGCTCGCGCAGTGCGTCCTTGATGCGGTTGCGGATGTAGTACGGGCTGCCGCCGGTATTCTGCGCCACGTCGTTAATGACGGTCTCAAAAAAATACATGATCATCGGGTTGCCCACCGTTGCTGGAAACCGGCCAATAATCCGGTGTTGGTCGCCTTGCTGGAAGTCGAGTTGCGCCATGTCGTCTGGGACGAGGCTGAGAACGATGCGACCTGTGCCGGCTTGTTCCATCTGCGGATTGGCGGGAACGGACACAGTGCGAGCGTAGGTCAATTGATGGGCGGCCGGAACGTCGGACAATGTGCCGGTTCGAAAAATGAGATCAAATGGGTCCGCCGCATATAGAGGTCTGAATGGTAACAGCGCGAGAACCAGTAGCAAGATCGGAAATCTCATTATTATCGACATCCTCGACGGCTCCGTGATTTGGGATCAGTTTATGCGGTGCAACCCATCTGTCACCAAAGACTTATGTCGGCGTCGACTGTTAAGATGGGCTGGTCGGGCGCGTCTTCCAGTCGATCAGCGGCCGCAAGCGCGATAGGTGAACGGGTTTTGTCAAAACCGAAAAGTTATGCTTTTGTCCTGCCTGTAAAAGCTTTTCACTGCGATCGGCTGTGATCATGATCGCAGGGATTTCAGATTTCACCAATCGGCGCAGTGCTG
Organism: Pontibaca salina; assembly: GCF_016307205.1. Taxonomy (GTDB): domain Bacteria; phylum Pseudomonadota; class Alphaproteobacteria; order Rhodobacterales; family Rhodobacteraceae; genus Pontibaca; species Pontibaca salina. The sequence goes on from NZ_JAEIJD010000002.1 coordinate 400,349, forward strand.
CGATACAGCGGATGCCATCATCATTATTTTCCAGATGATAATCCGCGAGGATGATATCCGGTGCCATGCCGATTTCGCGGACCAATCGAATCGCTTCGCGTGTGCCTTGCGCAGCAAGCACGCTCGCGCCCCAGCTTTCCAGTTTTTGTGTGGTGGCGAACAACACGTCGGGGTCATTTTCGACCACAGCGACGATCAGGCTCATGTCGGAACGCGGAACCGAAGAAATCTGCGGCTGGACGCCACGTGCCGCGTCGCCCCCTTGTGCGATTGGCAACTCCAGCGAGAATACCGACCCTTTCCCCGGTTTTGAGCGAACGCTGACCTTGTGACCAAGATGGCGGCAAGCCTGTTCGACGATCGATAGCCCCAAACCCATGCTCGCCCGCGAGCCGGCGGCATTGATGCGGGTGAATTCGCTGAAGATCCGCTTTTGGTCCTTGCGCGAAATCCCGATACCGGTATCCCAGACTTCGAGAACGGCCTTGTTGCCGCGGCGCCTGCACCCGACCAAGATGCGCCCGGACGGCGTATACTGGATCGCGTTCACCACGAGGTTTTGCACGCAGCGCAGAAGGTAGTGCTGGTCGCTTTTTACACGCAGACCGCTTGGTACGATGGACAGGCGAAGGGATTTTTCGGCCGCTAAGGGCGCACAATCCTCGCTGATATGGCTTAGGATCTGATCGATCGCGAATTCGCTCAAGGTGATTTCGCTTCCCGTTGACTCAAGTCGCGAAATGTCGAGCAGCGCATGCAGCAAAGTTTCCATTGATGAGAAGGCGCGGTCCAGCCGGTCTATGGTTTCGACCATGTCGCTTTGGCGCGACCTGTCAACCAGAGATGAAATGAGCAGCTTTGCCGCGTTGATTGGCTGCAGTAGATCATGGCTCGCCGCAGCCAGGAAACGGGTTTTGGAGGACACCGCCGCTTCGGCCTCTTCCTTGGCGATGCGCAGCTCATCTTCGACCCGCGCTTGTTCGTCGTATTGCTGGCGCAATCGCAGATTGGCCTGCGTAAGCTCGGAAGTTCTTGCCTGAACGCGCCGTTCCAATGACTGGGTTGTCTGGGTCTCGACGGTGATATCCATGATGTTCACGATAAAGCCGCCGTCGGGCAGCATGTTGACCTGAAGATCCAGAACGCGGCCATCGACCTGTCGGATCCGATCCCTCAACATACCCTCGCGGCGCAGTTGAAGGATCCTGTCCTCGATGCGGCGATAGGGTCCGAGGGCCTGAAATTGTCGGTTGCGGGTCACATGTTCTAGAATTTGGGCAAAGGCCGTTCCCTTTCGGCGCAGGGGATAGGGGAGGTCGAGTAAACCCCCGAACGCGGCATTCTGGATCAGCAGCGTTCCTTCGGCGGAAAACGTGCAAACACCTTGGGTCATATTGTCAAAGGCGGCTTGCAGGAAATGGGCCTGCTTGTCGATCAACCGATCTTTTTCCAGACGATTCTTGCGCACAATTCCAGTAATTTCCGTCTGCAAAAGCGCTGTGCTGTTGGAGCTGGTGCGCCGGGAAATGACTTGAAACCACCGGTCATGCGGCAGGGCCAGAACAAAGGAGGCACGTTGCCCAGCACGCCGGGTCTGGCCCGGGGTGCCGACATCCGGATCTACGCTCAGCGTTGCCGATTTGCTGTCTTCAAGCAGGTCAAAATAGGCATCCAGCGTCAGGTTAGAGGTAATCCGTGCGGTAATATCGGGGATCAGGGACCGGAATACGTCATTGCAAATCTCAAGCTTGCCAGCAGAGAAAAGGGCAAAGCCACCATCCATGATATCCAGCGTATCGGCCAAGTTGCGCTGCATCTGGTCGCGGGCGTGTTCGGTACTTTCCAGCACGACACTGGCCTTTCCCAATGTGTCGAGCGCAAGTTCCAAATCTCTGGTCTTTTCCCAGACTTCGCCTTGGAGAGATACTGCAGATTGAAACAGCGAATAGGGCGAGCCGCCGAAATCTTGCTCACGGTCGGCGCGCCGGATCAGCGCATCAATGATGCGCAACTGTTTCTTGACTTGAATTTCCGGAGGCAGGTTTTTGTCGATCAGCATGCTGTCTCCCGTTGAGGTGTGAAAAAGGCGACGCCGACGAAGGTCTGGTTGACATGAACACCGCAATGCTGCTCGCCGAATGTGTTAAACCCGAGCACGCGATGGCCGCGCAGCACCTCTGACGCCTGATGAGCAATGGCGTTCTGCTCGATTTCGAGCTTGCGCAGGAAGCAATCGAACCCGAGGATCAGATTTGGTGCTTCGTTGTCGGGGCCGGGCACGCGAAGACCGCTTTCGAGCGTTTCCAGAATCCCGTTGCTGCGGCCCAGCGTCAGCAATAGGCCGTCGTCAATCGCGCAAAGGAACGATAGCCCGCCGTTCTCTGTGACTTGCTGAATGGCGCGAACATGCCATGCGTTATGACTGCGCACCAGCACGGGATTTGCGGCAAACACGCGGGGCGAAAGATCCGCTACGCCGCAGCCCACCAAACGTGCATATTCCTGCGCTGCAGCCGAACCGTTGAGTTCCAGTACTATACGTTCGTCCGGTCGCGCCCGGGTCACGACCATGCGTTCCTCTGTGGGTAAAAAGTGGTTAAAGCCGATGCCTCGGAACGTCAGATCGGTTTCCACTAGGATCAGCACGGCTGCGTCACTGTAAAAACGGCGGTTATGCAGCACGAAAGTTGAGTTGAATGCCATACCACCGGCGGCGGATCCCCCGAACACTGGGATATCCTCTAAACCGGCCTCGAGCGCGGCAACCAGCACTTCCTCTTGTTTTGATAACCCGTCACTCAAGACGAGGGCGAAACGGTTCCAGCCGGCGGATCTACTGAAACGGGTGGACAGTCGGCGCGCCGCCGCCGCTGTATCGGCGATGGATACAGGGGCCAGAGGATGGATTAAGGTTGAGGAGCAACGGAAATGATTGCGCGGAAAGCTCACGATTAGTAGTGCATCACTTTCATAGCCTTGAGGTGTAATCTGGCCTGCAGTGGTGCATCCAAACGCCAGCGTTTGGGGCAGGTAGCGGGACAAAGCGGTGGCAACGCAATGTGGCTCCAGCCGCTCGGGTACAAACACCAAGGCAAAGCAAATACCGTTGTCCGGCAACTCTGCGACCGCTTCGCGCACGGCGTCATTGGGGTTGCGGGCGCGCGATACGCCGACACCGACGATTTTGTCGCTCGGGAGGATATTTGCGGCGCTGTCCTCCATTGCGAAATCAGCTCAGCAGCGCGCGCAGATCGGCATCCGAAATCTGGGCGTTCGGATCGAGGCCCGCACTGCGGACCAACATCGCCGCTTGGGTGCGGTTGTGAACGCCAAGCCGGCGCAAAAGCGCAGTAATATGCGCCTTCACTGTGGCCTCGGCCAAAGACATCTCATAGGCGATCTGCTTGTTGGGCTTGCCGGCACAGATCAGTTTCATGATCCGTGCCTGCTGTGGGGTCAGGTCCGCGATCTTGCGCGCGATTTCACATGTGGACAGCGCGTCGCCGGAGGGCCCGGACGGGGCGGTGTAACCCGGCGGAAGGTATTTTTGCCCTTCGCGCACGACCATCAACGCATTCTGCAACACCTTGGGCGACGCGTCCTTGGGCACGAACCCGGCCGCGCCTGCCTCCATCAAGGCTTGGATTGTTTCGTTCGAAGAGACTGCCGAGATGACCAGAATCGGTACGTCTGGCATCCTGTCCCGGATTTTCAGAAGGCCGCTCAGGCCGGTTACATCCGGCAGCCTGAGATCCAAGACCACCAGATCCGGCATGAAGCGCGGACTGAGCAATTTCATCGCGTCGCTGAGGGTTGTCGCCGTCTTGACCGTCTGGAGCTGGTAAATTCGCTTGAGAGTCGACGCCAATGCATCGCAATAGAGCGGATGATCATCGATCACGAGAGCCGCGCGAATCATCGCAAGACTATGTTTATCGTCTAGGGGCTTCAATTATGTGTTCCTCCCCGCCGGGAGCTTAACAAATTCAATCGCATCAGTCGCGCAAATTTTACGCGTCCGGCCAGAGGTTTGGCGGGATGGCTAACAGGCAAGCCAGTGTACAAGGGTTCAAGCGTGCCGGGATTTGTAAACGTGACTGGCAATGGCATCCATCAATGCCGGCGACAGGCAATCATAGGGCGGCAACCCAAGTTCGCTGAGGCGGGCGCGATAGGCGGGCATCAATTCGGGATCGACACCGCTCTCGATTATCGACGATACGAAGGCGGCGAATTCGGCAGGGGCCCAGCCCTTTTCCTGTGATAGTTCGGTATGAACGAAGTCGAGCCCGTGAAATGGATGGTCGGCATCTTCGATGCGGCCATACATGTGAACCCCGCACTCTTTACAGGCATGTCGTTGGATCACGGCAGATGGATCGACGACTTCCAGCTTGTCGGCGTTCTCGCTGATGTCGACATGATCCCGGGCAATGACGGCAACCTGTGAAAACACTGCGCCATTTGGCTTCCAGCATTTTGTACAGCCACAGACATGGTTATGTGCCGTCTGCGCAGAAAGCTTCACTCGAACCGGGTTGGTGGCACAGTGACAGGTCAATGTTCCGCCAGTAAACCCTTCGGACGCGGGCTCGACGCCATTATCGACCTGCGGATGGATTTTAAGATTGTGTTGCATGGCATTGTCTCCTCCGAACAACTTGTTGAGCAGGGGGCGGTCTTTTTCACCCTCCTGCTGATCTTCGGCGGAACAATAATCGGCTACGTCAGCATGTTTCGCAATTTAGCTATTAGAATTGGTTTGGCGGCCACAACCTTTAAAAATGTGACCGCTCGGCTAATGGGCTGGCCTTGTCTCGCTAGAAGCGGAACCAGCAATCTTAGAAGCCGCATCGCCAGATCGCGCCGTGGCGGTCAGTCATCTGTCAATACGTGCGGCCATGATTGCGATGGCCTGCTGGTAGACGCTCGCGGCATTCCATTCCCGAATCATCGCGAAATTCGGCTCTCCTGGCTGGTAGCCATGACCGGTGCGCCACCCCTTCTGGCGCAGGTAATTGGCGGTCGAGGCCAGCGCGTCCGTGATGTTGTAGAAATTAACCGATCCACTGCCCGTGGCATCCACGCCATAGGTCAACGCATTGCCGGGCAAGAACTGGGTGTGGCCCAACTCGCCATGTCTGGCCCCCAATGTGGCGCCGGTGATCGCGCCGTGATCGACCAGTTTCAAGGCGCCGATAGCGTGCGGCACAAAGAAATCCGAGCGTCGGCAGTCATAGGCCAGCGTTGTGATCGCCGAGACGACTGGCGTATCGCCCATGAAGTTGCCAAAGCCGGTTTCCATCCCGTGAATCGCAATCAAAACGCCAGCGGGCACGCCGTATTGGCGTTCCAGCGCCGCGTAGAACTCGGGATTGCGTGCCTTGTGTCGGCGCCCTTGTGCCACGATCGTATCCGCGCCGCGCACTTGCATGAACTTGTCCAGCGAATATTTGAACGATCTCTGATTGCGATCTGCCGCGATCGTGCGCGTAGAGTATTGCGCTTGCGCCAACGCCTCAAGGCCACGCTTCCCGACACCGGCGCGCTTGGCCTCTTGCGCAAACTCGCCCTTCCACGCCCTAAAGCCGGCGCTGTCGTTGCCGCATTGTGCCGCAAGTGCGATCTGCGGCAGAGCAAGGGCGAAACACAAAGTCAGGGCGGTGCGCAAACGGAACATGGCAAGCTCCTTTGTTGATTTATAACCATTCACGCTAGCGCGGTGAGCGCGAAACACAAGACGAGGCTTGCGACGACAGCGCCAAGGACAACTGGTGTCCAGTAACGCGATTTTGCACGACGGTGAGGCACCCGTCTGATCAGACAGTGCCTCTCGCATGTCGCTGTCGCGCGGATAAACCTCGTAGCTACCGATGGTTAACAGTTCGGCACATTCACGGCCAATCCGCCAAGCGCAGTTTCCTTGTATTTGTGATGCATATCCTCGCCTGTTTGGCGCATAGTTTCGATACAGGCATCCAGCGGCACGAAATGGGTCCCATCGCCACGCAGACTGAGCGAGGCCGCGGATACAGCCTTGATCGCACCCAGACCGTTGCGTTCGATACAGGGCACCTGAACCAGTCCCTTGACCGGATCACAGGTCATGCCGAGGTGGTGCTCGAGAGCGATTTCAGCGGCATTTTCAATCTGCTCGGTCGTACCGCCCATAACTGCACATAATCCGGCCGCTGCCATCGCCGATGCGCTGCCGACCTCGGCCTGACAGCCAGCTTCGGCGCCGCTGATCGAGGCGTTATACTTCACCAGCCCGCCAATAGCAGCAGCGGTCAACAGGAAATCCTCTACTTTGGCGCTGCTGGATCCGGGAACATGGTCGAGATAATAGCGGATCACTGCCGGCACCACACCGGCGGCACCATTGGTCGGGGCGGTGACAACCTTGCCGCCGGCGGCGTTTTCCTCATTCACGGCCATCGCATAGGTTGCGATCCAGTCATTGATCACATGCGGCGCGGTCAGGTTCTGGCCGTGCTCGGCACGCAGAGCTTCATGTATCCCACGGGCGCGGCGTTTGATTGACAGGCCGCCGGGCAGGATACCTTGGCCTTCAAGCCCGCGATCGATACAATCATTCATCACTTGCCAGATCTGTTTCGTGCCGGTCTTCAGTTCGGCGTGGCTAAGCCGGCTCAGTTCGTTTGTGCGTTTCATCTCGGCGATGGTTTTGCCCGAAGCATTCGCCATCTCCATCATTTGCGCGGCGGATTTGAACGGGTAGGGAACCGGCGCGCCGTCATCGGTATCCTTCCCGGCCGCCAGTTCGGATTCGGTGAGAACGAAACCACCGCCGACCGAGTAATAGGTTTCTTGCAAGGTGACATCGCCCTGCGCGTCGGTCGCCATGAGAATCATGCCGTTGGCGTGACCGGGCAGGGTGCGGTCGTAGTCAAAGACCAGATCGCGTGCCGGATCAAAGCGCAGCCGCCCCAGACCGTCGGGGGCAACATGCGCGCTGGCATGAATCTCGTCGAGCGCCGCCTGCGCCGCGTCGGCATCGTAGGTATCGGGGCGAAAGCCGGCCAATCCGAGAATGGTGGCGCGATCCGTGGCATGGCCGACACCGGTAAAAGCCAGCGATCCGTGCAGCGACGCACGAACCCCCTCAAAGCCAAAGGGTGACGCCCGCATCAGGTCAAGAAATCGTGCAGCGGCGACCATTGGTCCCATTGTATGAGATGAGGATGGTCCTAAGCCGATCTTAAACATTTCGAAAACCGACAAAAACATAATATGCCTCTCGTTTTGCTCCGCCGCTACTGTCGTCGCGCAAAAGGCAGATCGCAGTCGGCAAATTTCGCGCCAGCTTTGCTGTCTGGCAATTTCCCTGGGCCAAAACCCTGTTGTGGCTGAAGTCGTAGAAGATCACCATCGATGCTACGCACCGGGGATCCTCATCGCGCACTTGGCCGACACTAACACGCCGGGACGGGCCGACAAGACCGCAAACGCAATCTGCTGCCCTGATTTGGCTGGTGACCCGATCAGGACATTGTGATACTGCGCCGTCATGCTGCCCTAAAATAGCGTGGCAGGTTCAGTGTGGCAATTGCCCCTCGCACCCTGCGCGCATCTTTCCTATAAGCGGACCAATTCACAACGGAGCCACTTATGACCGCAGAATTGTCGCCGAACGACAAGGCCAAATTCGTAGCCGCCAAACGCGCCGCCGATTTCGTCGAGGATGGAATGAAGGTGGGGCTGGGCACTGGCAGCACCGCCGCCTGGCTGGTGCGGCGTCTGGGCGAAATGGTGCGCGACGATGGTCTGCAGATCAAGGGCGTGCCGACCTCGACCCGAACCGCCGAGTTGGCCCGTGAAGTCGGCATTGAGGTGATCACGCTTGATGAAGCCAAATGGCTGGATCTGACCATTGACGGGGCCGATGAATTCGACAGTGATCTGAACCTGATCAAGGGCGGCGGCGGGGCGCTGTTGCAGGAAAAGATCGTCGCGACGGCGTCTGACCGGATGATTGTGATTGCCGATATCGGAAAGCAGGTCGAGACGCTGGGTGCCTTTCCTTTGCCGGTTGAAGTGGTTCCCTTCGGTTGGCAGGTGACGCAAAGATTGATTGAGGAAGCGCTGATTTCGTTGGATGTTCTCGGCCGAGAGGCTGCCCTGAGAATGGATGGTGATGCGCCTTTCGTGACCGACGAGGGTAACTATATTCTGGATCTGCATCTGAACCGCATCGGGGACGCTCGCCAGTTGGCGATGGTCCTGAATCAGATTGCTGGAGTGGTTGAAAACGGGCTGTTCATCGATATCTGTGACACCGTCGTTGTCGGTTTTGGCGATGGCCGGGTCGAGCTGCGCGACGTCAAGAAAGGCAAGGTCGATGGTGATCTGCCGGAGGCTCCGGAGAGTGACAACCTGTTTACCGATCAGACAGACTGAGGATTTCATCACATGAGTTTCGATTATGATCTTTTCGTCATTGGTGGCGGATCGGGCGGTGTAAGGGCAGCACGCGTGGCAGCGGGCGAATATGGGGCCAAGGTCGCTCTGGCGGAAATGGATCGCTATGGCGGCACCTGCGTGATCCGTGGTTGTGTGCCGAAAAAGCTGATGGTGTTTGCTTCGGAATTTGCTGAAACAGTGGATCAGGCCCGTGCCTATGGCTGGGCTTTGGAGCAAGGTCCTTTTGATTGGCAGGCCTTTCGCACGAATCTGGAAGGCGAATTGGACCGGCTGGAAGGTATCTATCGCAGTTTGCTGAAGAATTCGGGCGTCACCTCCTATGACGCGCGGGCGCGGATCAAGAATGCCCACACGGTCGAGCTTTCAACGGGCGAGACGATCTCGGCCAAACATATCTTGGTGGCAACTGGCGGCCAACCGGTACGGCCCGATCTGCCCAACGCGGAACTGGGGATCGTGTCGGATGATATTTTTCACCTTCCGGAACTTCCGAAATCCATCCTGATCGTCGGCGGGGGCTATATCGCCAGCGAATTCGCCTGTATCCTGCACGGGCTGGGTGTGGAAGTGACGCAATATTACCGTGGTGCCCAGATCTTGCGCGGTTTTGACGGCGAAGCGCGCGGGTTGATTGCCGAACAGATGCGCGAACGCGGCATTGCGTTGCACACCGGCACCAATATTGTCGATATGGCCCCGGCGAGCGAAGAGCACCTTCACGCACCAGTGGAGGAGGCTTCGGCGCTATCGCAACCTGTCCCCCAAGCATCCCGCAAGGCCAATGGCGGCCCGATCTGGGTCAAGGCGACGAATGGCGATGAAAATGTGTTCGATATGGTCATGTTTGCCACCGGACGGGATCCCAATACGGCTGATCTAGGACTTGAAGGGGTGGGCGTAACCCTTGGCCAGCGCGGCGAAATCTGCGTTGACGAATACAGTCAAACGGGCGTACCATCGATCTATGCAATCGGGGATGTAACCGATCGGATCAATCTCACGCCGGTGGCGATCCGCGAGGCTATGGCCTTCGTGCACACCGTATTCGGTGGGAAACCCACGCCGGTGGATCACGATCTGGTGCCGTCGGCGATCTTTACGCAGCCCGAAATGGGCACCATCGGCCTGAGCGAAGAAGCTGCGCGCGAGCAGGAGCCGGTCGAGATTTATTGCACCAGCTTCAAGCCGATGCAGAGCGCCTTTGCCGGACAGGCGGACCGGGTGCTGATGAAGCTGGTGGTCAGCAAGGAAACCCGCAAGATTTTGGGCTGTCACATCGTTGCGCCGAACGCCGCTGAAATGATTCAGCTTGCGGGCATTGCCGTAAAGATGGGCGCGACCAAGGAAGATTTCGACCGCACCGTGGCGGTGCACCCCACCATGGCCGAAGAAATCGTGACCATGCGCGCAGCGGCGCGCAGTTCTTGAATAATCAGCGCCAATGCGCAATTAGGAGACAACGCCGCAAAATAATGCGGCTTTGATAAAGGGGAAATGACTATATGGCGGGCAACAATGGTGGCCCCTGGGGCGGCGGCGGATCGTCCGGCGGTGGCCCGGGAAACCGGGGCAACGGAGATGACAATCGCGGCGGAGGCCGCCGTCCCGAGGGTGAGCGTCCGCAGATCCCCGAAATCGAGGAGCTAATGAAGCGCGGCCAAGACCAGTTGCGTGTCCTGATTGGGGGGCGCGGCGGCAAGGGCGGCGGTGGCGGTGGCGCCTCTGGTGGCGGCGGGCCACGCTTGACCCGTGGCACCATTGGGCTTGGCGTGCTGGTCGGTGCGGCTGTCTGGGCGATGGCCAGTCTATACACTGTCAAACCCGAAGAGGAATCTGTCGAACTTTTCCTCGGCAAGTTTTCGGGCATTGGACATCCGGGTCTGAACTTTGCGCCGTGGCCTTTCGTTACATATGATGTTGTCAATGTGACCTCCGAGCGTACCGAGACTATCGGGCAAGGTCGCGGCGCCGACGGCGGCGGATTGATGCTGACAACCGACGCCAATATTGTCGATATCGACTTTCAGGTGGTGTGGAACATCAACGACCCCGCGAAGCTGTTGTTTAACATCCGCGATCCGCAGCTGACTGTGCAGGCGGTCTCCGAATCGGTGATGCGCGAAATTATCGCTGCGTCGAATCTTTCACCGATCCTGAACCGTGATCGCGGCATCATCGCCGACACGGCGATGCAAAATATTCAGGAAACGCTGGACGAATATGAAAGTGGGATCAGCATCGTGCGGGTCAACCTCGACACCGCCGACCCACCGGCAGAAGTTATCGACTCGTTCCGCGAAGTGCAGGCCGCTGAACAGGAACGCGATCGACTGCAACGCCAGGCGGATGCCTATGCCAACCGCGTGTTGGCTCAGGCACGGGGTGAGGCGGCTCAGGTCCTCGAACAGGCCGAAGGCTATCGCGCCCGCGTCGTCAACGAGGCAATCGGTGAAGCAAGCCGGTTCCTCTCGGTTGCGCGCGAATTCAATCAGGCTCCGGAAGTGACACAGCGTCGACTCTATCTCGAGACGATCGAACGCACGCTTGGCGACGTTGATAAGATCGTGCTCGATCAGTCGACCGAGGTCGGCGGACAAGGGCAGGGCGTTGTACCCTATCTGCCGCTGAACGAGCTGCGTCGTTCCGGATCAACAGGAAACTCCGGTCAAACCGGCGGTACCGGCACCAATATTACGACCGGAGGGACCAACTAATGCGCAAATCCTTGCTCTTTGTGGTGATTGCTATCGCCGCGCTGATTGGCTTGCTCGCTTCCGTGTTTATCGTGGATGAGCGGGAAAAGGCGCTGGTCCTGCAATTCGGTCAGATCCGTCAGGTGATCGATGAGCCGGGACTGGGCTTCAAGATTCCGATCATTCAGGAAGTGGTGAAATATGATCGCCGGATCCTGTCGCTTGACACCGATACGATTGAGATCACGCCATCAGATGATCGGCGGTTGGTGGTCGACGCCTTCACACGCTACCGGATTGCCGATGTGGTCCGGTTTCGCCAGGCCGTCGGTATCGGAGGCATCCGCACAGCCGAGGACCGGCTGTCGTCAATCCTGAACGCCCAGATCCGCGAGGTGCTCGGTGCCGATCAGGTGACATCGGATACGATCCTGTCACCCGAACGACGCGAACTGGCCTTGCGTATTCGTGCTCAGGCCCGCGCCAGCGCCGAAGGGCTGGGTCTTGAGATCGTGGACGTGCGGTTGAAACAGACCAACTTGCCGCAGCAGAACCTTGACGCGACCTTCGCCCGGATGCGGGCCGAACGTGAACGCGAAGCCGCGGACGAGATCGCCCGCGGGAACGAGGCGGCGCAGCGTGTTCGCGCTGCCGCCGACCGCACCGTGGTCGAAACCGTCTCGAACGCCGAGCGCGAGGCCCAGATTACCCGCGGTGAAGCCGATGCCGAGCGCAACCGTGTCTATGCACAGGCCTTTGGCGACAACCCCGAGTTCTTCGCCTTCTATCGCTCGCTCAGCGCTTTCGAGCGCAGCTTGCTGGCCAAGAATACGACCTTGGTGATCTCGCCCGATAGCGAGTTTGTCGGACCGCTATTCGAAGCCATCCGCGCCGAGGGGTTAAGCGAGGTGAAGATGGACAATGTCGATCTCGAGCGTTTGCGCGAGCTTGCTCCAGAAAGCGAAATATCACCGGATCTTCCAGAGGCAGAGCGCAAACGACTGGAAGAGGATGCTGATGCGCAGGGGCTTGAGGACGCGGCCGAAGAGGGCAGCTCTGAACCTGCAACTGACGCTCAGGATGAGGATGGGGTGATCAATTGATCGCGACCGTATTTCTGGCCCTCGGGCTGGTACTGATCGTAGAGGGGCTGGCCTGGGTGCTGGCCCCTTCGCTTATCGAACAGATGCTGATGGCGCTGCGAACGCTGCCTGACACCGCGCGCCGCCAGATCGGGGCGCTGGCCTTTGTACTCGGGCTGATCCTGCTTTGGATTGCCCACGCCCTTGGTGCATGACAGGGCCGTCCCCTTGATGGGCGTAAGAGACCCGCATGGATTTCACATCGGCTTGATGCTTTGCAATATCTCTTCCCCATGCCAGATTGACGCCTACATAATAGCACAATCCGATTGATGATCTGCCAGCCGGATCGTGATCACCGTTTAGCTATAGGAGGAGATGCCAAAGTGTATTCACAGGCAATGACCTTAAAGAACCAAGAGACGCGCAGCGCGCGGATGCAGCCGCGGATGATCTGGCTCGCCGCGCTGACGCTGCTATTTGTTCTGGCCCAAACCGTTCTCGCGCAGGCTAAACCGGAAAGTTTGGCGCCCTTGGCCGAGAAGGTCAGCCCCGCCGTGGTCAACATTACCACGTCGACCATGGTAGAGCGTGGCACTGCGCCCAGAGGTATCGTTCCAGAAGGATCGCCTTTCGAAGATTTCTTTCGCGAATTTCAGGACCGCCACGCTCCGGACAGCCGCCCCCGCCGGTCCACTGCGTTGGGGTCTGGATTCGTGATCTCCGAGGATGGGTTCGTTGTCACCAACAACCACGTGATCGATCAGGCCGATGAAATCACGGTCGAGTTCTTTTCGGGCAACGAGCTGCGCGCAAAGGTGATCGGAACCGATCCGAATACGGATATCGCGCTTTTGAAAGTCGAAACCGATGAGCCGCTGCCTTTCGTGAGCTTTAGCGATAGTGATACGGCGCGTGTGGGCGATTGGGTGTTGGCCATGGGCAACCCGCTGGGGCAGGGATTCTCTGCTTCGGTGGGGATTGTTTCGGCCCGAAATCGGGCGCTCTCGGGCACCTATGACGATTACATCCAGACCGATGCGGCGATCAATCGCGGCAATTCCGGCGGACCGTTGTTCAACATGGATGGTGGCGTCGTCGGTGTGAACACAGCGATTCTGTCGCCCAGCGGAGGCTCGATCGGGATCGGGTTTTCCATGGCGTCGAATGTGGTGTCGCGCGTTGTCGACCAGCTCAAGGAATTCGGCGAAACCCGGCGCGGATGGCTGGGTGTGCGGATTCAGGATGTAACCGATGATGTGGCCGAAGCCATGGGTCTGAAGACCGCTGCGGGCGCGTTGATTACCGATGTTCCGGAAGGTCCGGCAGCCGAAGCGGGTCTGAAAGCCGGTGATGTCATCGTCAATTTTGATGGTGCAGATGTCACCGATACACGTGCGTTGGTGCGTCAGGTGGGTAATAGCGCGATCGGAAAATCTGTGCGTGTGACGGTCTGGCGTGACGGAGAAACCAAAACGTTCAAAGTGACATTGGGCCGGCGCGAAGAGGGTGAAGCAGCGGTTCCGGCAGCAATGCAAGGAGAAAGCAGCTCGGAAAAAGGCGAAGTTCTTGGGCTGTCCCTGACCGGGCTTACCGACGATATGCGGGCCGAACTGGGCGTGGGCGAGACTGTCGACGGTCTGGTTGTGCTGTCGGTCGACGAATCCAGTGAAGCCTTCGAGAAGGGGTTGCGCGCTGGTGATGTAATTACCGAGGCCGGCCAGCAGAAGATTAAGTCGCTGAGCGATCTGAAAACGCGAATTGAGGACGCGAAAGAGGCCGGGCGCAAATCGCTGCTTCTGTTGGTGCGCCGTGGTGTTGATCCGCGGTTTGTAGCGCTGTCGATTAGCGAATAACGGCCGGTGAAACCGAAAAAATCTGGAGCCAGCGTCAAATGGGCGCTGGCTCTCTTTCTGCGGATCGCTCGATCCTGTGAGCCACAGACTTTACGGCGCGCTTTCAGCAGCTTGCCGCAGTTTCGCAACTTCTGATCTCAGCTTCTTCCGGGCTTCGAAATCCGCGGTGACATCGCGCATGATAGCGGCGATTGCCGTGAGTTCACCGTCAGAATCCATCAACGGTAGGATCGAGAACTGGACCGAGATACGCCGCCCATCCTTGCGGATCGCTGGCACCGACAGAAGGTCGCCGGCGCCGTATTTTGTTTGGCCGGACTTCATCGTATGTTCGTAGCCCTGCCAATGCCGCGCCCGAAGATTTTCCGGAACTATGATGTCAAGCGACCGCCCTAGTGCTTCGCTTTCGGTAAAGCCGAAAATTCGTTCCGCCCCTGAATTCCAGAAGCATATCAGCCCATCAGCATCCGAAACGACCAGTGCATCGGGCAAACGGTGCAATAATGCGCCGGCCAAATCAGCTTCGAAAACAGGCGAACTACTTAGGGTCTTGTCCACAGAATGTTCCTTCGTCCTTGCTTGAGCTTTCTGCCAGACGCGTTTGGCGTGACGCGAGGGGAACTGCAGCCGCTTCAACATAAAAACCAAAAGAGACATTGTAAATGCCAATTAGGGAAAGCTCCGTCGGGCAGGCCTTTACAGACGTCCTGCGGGTCACCGCGGGAACAAGGCAGGTAAACGGCGACATCTATGCCAAAATGACCGCACCGACGGGCAATTTATTCGGGGGTTAGGCCTTCATCCTCGGACACCGATAGCTCGATTTCGCCAACCTTCTGCAATTGACGTATCGTCGCGGTGACGGCGGTCATTGCGATTTCAGCGTCCCGCGGATCTATGCGACCCTTGTCGCGGATTTCGTCGCGGAGAGAGTTTGCAAGACGATTTGGCATATTATCGAGCAAATACGTTGCTGCTGCTTCGGTCTGATGGTCTTGTGCAGCACCAGCGAGCGCGGTCACCAACTGCGCCTGCTCTACGGCGCGAACCACCTTTGGTACGTCGCGCGCAGGGATGCGCGACGGAATATGGACGAACGTAAAGATCGCGCGGCGCACAACCTGTGCAAAATCGGCATCGGTTTCGTCGAGCCCGATCAACATGTCGTCACGGGTCGCCGCCGGGGATTGATTAAGGATCTCGCCAACCCGTTCGCCAGCGTCATGCTCAAAAGCAAGGGGCGGCTTTAAGTCCAGTTGGCTGGCCAGCGACAGGCCGATGCGGTCGACCGCTGCGGGGGTTACCGCGCCGGTTTGCGAGATTGCATAAGTAATCCGCCGCGCCAGCGGGCCGGGCAGGGTGCCAAGCAATTCGGCCGCCTTGCCGGTTTCCAGCTTGGAAAGCAGGACGGCAGCGACCTCGATGCTTTCGCTCTCGGCCATTGCTTTAAGATCTTTCACTGGTCGGGTTCGTAACCGTGTCCATGGGTCGCCCGCCTGCCGCACGCCAGCCTCTCTGCGCAGACGATCGGCAGTCTGGGCGCTGATCTGGCCATCCAGCGCTGTCAGGGCCTCTGCCAGACCGTGAGGGAAGGCCAAGCCGACACTGTCCAGCGCGTCGGCAAATTCAAGGATTACGGAGGCCAGCGTGACCCGATCCACAAGCCCCATTTGCCCCATCTGCTGGGTCAGGCGCATCTGGAGATCTTCGGGCAGTTCCTCCAGTGGCAGATCGGCCCCTTCGTTCAGAAGCAAACGCACGACGATAGCCGCTTTTTCAGTGGCATCCAACGCGCGCGGCACCTGTCTTTCTGGCGTGCTTTCGGGCCGCATCTCAGTTAGCGGCACCTGTTTCATGGCGGTCTCGTCCTGCATCGCTATGCCTCATCCTCCCAATTCATCAAGGGATTGGCAGCAGCTTAGACAGGTAGATATAAAAAAACCCTTAGCCACCTCTGGCGCAAGGGTCGCGACAGCCAATTTGACTGCAGACGATCGGATATGGCGTAAGGACTAGAAAGTGCAGGCTTCTGTTGCCAGGTGCCTGCGAACCCCGCCTTACGCGGCTAGGCGCAAGGGCTTAAGTTTCGGTCTGGTTACTGCTTACGCAGCAACGGCAACCGGAGCACGATTGTCATTTGCAATTGTACTTTTTTCGCCGATAACGGTGGCAGACCGCCGAGACAAAGCAAACCCCTTTAGACGTTCGTCGATCCTGTTTCGGCCCCATGTCCGCCAAATGAACGGTATTTGGTGGAGCCGCCGGGTACCGCCCCCGGGTCCGATCCGCTTATTACGAGCGCGTTTATGTCCATAGTCCCGAAGGACAATTCGAATATAGGACAGGTATCTTCGCATTTGAAGGGGTATCTTCCCAGAAGCGCGGAAATTCTTCGGCTATGCCGGATAACGCAGAAATCGCTGCATGTCTGCGTCAAGCCGATTTCTATTTGCGGGGCATTTGCTAAGCTTACCATGAAAAATGCGGCGCCGAATCGGATTGGCACGCCGTCGAAGGCTACTCTGCTGCAACGGATATAGTCCATTTTAAACCAGGAGGTTGCATGACAAAGTTCAACGCTTTGGTCGTCGACAAAGACGATGATGGTAGAACCAGTGCCGCTGTTAAGAAAATCACTCTTGCCGATCTGCCCAAGGCGGACGTGACCGTGGCGGTTGAGTATTCCACGATCAACTACAAGGACGGGCTGTGCATCGGGTCCGGCGGCGGTCTTGTACGCAGCTATCCGCACGTTCCGGGTATCGATTTTGCCGGAACCGTCGAGGCGTCGGAAGACGCGCGTTACAAGCCCGGTGACAAGGTGGTGCTGACCGGCTGGCGGGTGGGTGAGGCGCATTGGGGCGGCTATGCCCAAAAGGCGCGGGTGCGCGCCGACTGGCTGGTACCGTTGCCCGACGGGCTGAACACACGGCAGGCGATGGCGGTGGGCACGGCCGGGCTGACGGCAATGCTGGCAGTCATGGCCTTGGAGGATCAGGGGCTGAAACCCGGCCAAGGGCCGGTTCTGGTGACTGGGGCGGCAGGCGGCGTCGGATCTGTCGCGACCGCGATTCTGGCGCATTTGGGCCATGAGGTAGCGGCGGTGACCGGACGTCCGGATACCGGCGACTATTTGCGCTCGCTTGGGGCGAGCCGCCTTGTGCCGCGTCAGGACTTGATCGAGGTGACGCGCAAGCCGCTGGAAGCCGAAACATGGGCAGGATGCATCGATGCGGTGGCCGGCTCCATGCTGGGGCGGGTGCTGAAGCAAATGAAATACGGTAGTTCGGTTGCAGCTATCGGTCTTGCCGGAGGCGCAGCCCTCGAAGGTGCATTGATCACGCCTTTTATCCTGCGCGGGGTTAATCTTTTGGGAATCGATTCCGTCATGCAGCCCTATGAAAATCGCCGGCGCGCTTGGGATCGCATTGCCTCGGACCTCCCTCTGGACCGGTTGGAGACAATGGTGAGGACGGTCAAGCTTGAGGATTTGCCTGCTTTGGGGGCGGATATTCTGAAAGGGCAGGTCAAGGGCCGGATTGTCGTTGATGTTAACGCTTGAACGGCGCTCTGGCCCCATTGGAGCCAGGCGGTGACACCGATATTTATCTGCCATTTGTCGAGTCAACATCGAAATAATGGCTAAAGGGTTTTGTTCATGCGTCTTTTCGCGCTAGGGTTTGAGGCAGAGCCAATGCCCAATGGGCAATAAGCCCGCAGGACAACCCGCAGGACAAACAGGACAAGGAGACAAAGCGTGTTTACCAAAATTATGGTGCCCGTCGATCTCCCGCATGCCGCGCGACTTGAACGTGCGTTGCAAGTGGCCGCAGATCTCGCCGGGCTTTATCAGGCTGAAGTCTGTTATGTCGCGGTCACTGCGTCCACACCTGGGCCGAAGGGGCGCAACCCTGAAGAGTTTGCCAAAAGTCTTGAGAGTTTCGCCAGTTCTCAGGGGGCAACTCATGGGCACCGCAGCAGTTCTCGCGCGATGGTCAGCACGGATCCCAGTATCGACATGGACGACACGCTGCTGAAAGCCTGTAAGGAAACCGGCGCTGATCTTGTGGTGATGGCCAGTCACGTGCCGAATGTTGCCGATACGCTGTTTCCCTCGCATGGGGGCAAAATCGCCCGAAAGGCTGGGGTGTCCGTAATGGTCGTGCGCGAGGGCTGACTTGACCTGATGAGCCGGCAAGCCTGGGACGACAATATAAAAAGGGGTGAATTAATGACCGAAGAAACCGCAAGCCAGGGCATACCCGAACCCGAGGGCGAAGCCGCCGTCATAGAAACCGATTACGATGTCGGTCAGGATAATGTCGAAGGTTCGGTCGGGCCCTTTGGCTTTGATATTCACAACCCCGTTTTTATGATTTCCGGCCTCACCGTCGCCGGCTTCGTGTTCTATACACTGGCGTTCCATTCCCAGTCCGAGGTGATATTCTCATGGTTGTTCGACGTAGTAACCAAGGGGTTTGACTGGTTCTTTATTGGGGTGGCCAATATATTTGTGCTGTTCTGCCTGTTCCTCATCGTCTCGCCATGGGGGAAGGTGCGTCTGGGCGGGTCCGACGCAACACCCGATTATACATATATGGGCTGGTTCTCGATGCTGTTTGCCGCCGGGATGGGGATCGGGCTGATGTTTTTTGGCGTCTCCGAACCCATGACGCATTTCTCGTCCGCATTCGGCGGGGTGGAAATGGGCGAGGACGGCCTGCGCAGTGATTGGTCACCACTGGGCGGAGCGGCAGGAAATCAGTACGAGGCCATGCGCCTTGGCATGGCGGCGACGATCTTTCACTGGGGTCTGCACCCTTGGGCGATTTATGCTGTGGTGGCTTTAGCGTTGGCATTGTTCAGCTATAACAAGGGCTTGCCGCTGACTATTCGGAGTGCTTTTTATCCGCTTCTGGGAGAGCGCGTCTGGGGTTGGTGGGGCCATGTCATCGACACGCTGGCGGTGTTCGCTACGCTATTTGGGTTGGCAACGTCGTTGGGGTTCGGCGCAACACAGGCAAGTGCGGGCCTAAACGAATTGTTCGGTTTCCCTGTCGGGGCGGCGACCGAAGTCGTGCTGATCACCGGGATCACCGCCATTGCTCTGGTTTCGGTGCTGCGGGGCCTTGACGGCGGGGTCAAGGTGCTGTCGGAAATCAACATGGCGTTGGCCTTTTTGCTGCTATTCTTCGTGCTGCTCGTGGGACCGACGCTGGCCTTGCTCAAAGGGTTCGTCGAGAGCATGGGGGCGTATTTCCAGTATCTTCCGGCCCTGTCCAACCCGGTGGGGCGCGCTGACACCAACTTCATGCAGGGTTGGACCTCATTCTATTGGGCCTGGTGGATCAGTTGGTCGCCATTTGTCGGCATGTTTATTGCCCGTGTCAGCCGCGGCCGCACAGTGCGCGAGTTTCTGATCTGTGTCTTGCTGATCCCGTCGCTGGTCTGTGTTTTGTGGATGAGCATCTTTGGCGGCACCGCGATCAGCCAGGTGATCAATGACGGCTATACGGTCGCGCAGGACGCGGCGCTGGAACTGCAACTGTTCAAGATGCTGGATATCATGCCCTTGGCGTCAATGACATCACTGGTAGGGATCGTTCTGGTGATGGTGTTTTTCATCACCTCATCCGATTCCGGCAGCCTTGTGATCGATACAATTACCGCAGGCGGGAAAGTCGATGCTCCGGTGTCACAACGGGTGTTCTGGTGTGTGCTGGAAGGGGCGGTTGCGATCGTACTGTTGCTGGGCGGCGGCCTTGGGGCGTTGCAGGCAATGGTGCTCTCGACGGGGCTGCCATTCGCGCTGGTGCTGTTGCTGATGTGCTGGGCAATCTTGCGCGGCTTGATGAACGAGCGCCGACAGTTAAAGGCCACTGAGATCTAGCCGAGCAACAAGGCGCATGCGGGTTTTTGGCCCGCTTGCGCCATCGGTTCGCAACCGGTCGGAAACATGGACAAAACTCGGCGATGAACGGTCGAAAAACACCGGTGATCCTGTGGTTCAGGCGCGATTTGCGCCTGTCCGACCATCCGGCACTGCGGGCCGCCTGTGCGCTTGGTGGACCGATCATCCCGGTTTTTGTTCTCGATGACACATTCAAGACCCTAGGGGCCGCCCCGAAATGGCGGCTGGGGCTTGGGCTTGAGCATTTCGCGCAGGTACTGGCCAAAAAGGGCAGTCGCCTGATCCTGCGGCGCGGCGCGGCGTTGGACGTGCTGCGGAGCCTGATTGATGAGACCGGTGCCGATGCGATCTATTGGTCGCGGCTCTATGATCCCGGTAGTGTTGCGCGCGACAGCGCAGTCAAGGCGGCGTTAAAGCAGCAAGGGATCGCGGCACGCAGTTTCGGCGGCCACCTGCTGTTCGAACCGGGGAGCGTTCAGACCCAATCCGGCACGCATTACAAGGTGTACACACCGTTCTGGAATGCGGTCAAAACCTGCGATGTCGAGCAACCGTTGGCCGCGCCCGAAGCCGTGCCTGCGCCTGATAAATGGCCTGACAGCGATGATTTGGCCGATTGGCAGATGGGGGCTGGCATGGATCGTGGAGCGGCCATCATGCGCCCGCATGTGCAACTGGGTGAAGCTGCGGCGCTGGCGCGGTTGGATTACTTCCTTAGCGATATCGTCGCGGGCTATGGCGAGAGCCGCAATTATCCCGCTCAGGACGGGACGTCGCAGCTTTCTGAGAACCTCGCGCTGGGTGAAATCAGCCCGCACCGTTGCTGGCACGCCGCCGCGCGGGCCCGGCATGAGGGGGCGCAGGGAGCGCAAATCTGGCAAAAAGAACTGGTCTGGCGCGAATTCGCCTATCACTTGATGCACCATACGCCGCGCCTGCTGAGTGAGAACTGGAAAGCCGATTGGGATACGTTCCCTTGGAATACCGATAAACGGCTGGCCCCGGTCAAGGCGTGGCAACAGGGACGCACCGGCATGGCTTTTGTCGACGCCGCCATGCGCGAGATGTATGTCACTGGCCGCATGCACAATCGGGGTCGGATGATTGCCGCAAGCTATCTGACCAAACATCTGCTGTGCCATTGGAAAATCGGATTGGACTGGTTTGCTGACTGCCTGATCGACTGGGACCCGGCGAACAACGCCTTGGGCTGGCAATGGTCCGCCGGGACCGGGCCGGATGCGACCCCTTATTTCCGCGTGTTCAATCCTGAAACGCAACGCGTCAAATTCGATCCCGAGCGCGTCTATGTGAAGACGTGGATTGCCGAAGAGCAGGCAGACCCGCCACAAACCGCGCTGGATTACTACCGTGCCATCCCGCGCCATTGGCCAATGCACCCGCAGGATACTTATCCCGAACCGATCGTGGGGGCCAAAGACGGGCGCGGGGCGGCTTTACGCGCCTACGAAGACCGGGATTTCTGAGTGTCTTCCGAATGATGACTTGCATGGGTGATGTCGTTACGGTTTGACTGCGGCAATTTATTGTTCAAATGGTTCATGTTGCGGCGCTGGAGATCGGCACGTTCTGGCGGAACTGGCAAGACAATACCTCAAGCCCCGATGGCGCTGACGGACGAAAAGGGAACTATCTGTGGGTGACATTTTTCTATACGGCACCATGCGCCACTTGGCCCTGTTGGAATTGGTTCTGGATCGCCCCCGCGCTAGCATTGACTTAATCGACGCCGAGCTGCCCAACCATGCAATATATAGGGGGGGTGAACTCGCGTCGCCCGTTCTCAGCGAAGAAGCCGGACAGCGGGCACGGGGCTTGCTTTTGCGCAACCTCAGCGCTGACGATCTAGCACGGCTGCGGTTTTATTACAGCGTGTACCAGCATGAACCGAGCACTCTCGCGGTGGAAACGGATAGCGGCCAGCGCGTGGGGGCCGATATTTTCCGCGCCGCACCAGATAACTGCCAGATGGATGAGCCCTGGTCTCTGGATGATTGGCTGCGCGACTGGGGCGACCTGACCCTTCGGGTGGCGGAGGAGATCATGGGCCAATTTGGCAGGCTTGACGCGGGCGAGGTGGCGGCTCTGGTTCCTCCCATGCGCCGCCGTGCCGATTCCTATTTGGCGGCGCAATACCGTGAATTCGCATCCGATCAGGCTGTTGCGCGCAATGTCGAGGTGATTTCTGAAAGTCAGCCCTATACAGGGTTTCTGGCAATTCAGAAAAAAGATCTCAGGTTCCGTCGCCATGATGGCACGATGAGCGAGGTTCACACCCGCGAGGCGCTTATGACATCGCGGGCGGTGGTGGTGCTGCCTTACGATCCCGTCCGCGACGCGGTGTTGCTGATTCAGCAGTTCCGCGCGCCGCTATACATCAACGGCGATCCGGCGCCCTGGGTCTGGGAGCCGGTGGCGGGCCAGATCGACCCCGGCGAAAGCCCGCAAACCACCGCCCATCGAGAGGCGATGGAGGAGGCCGGGGTGACCCTGCGTGCGCTCGAACCGGCGGGGCAGGTCTATTCCAGCACCGGCAGTTCCACCGAGTTCGTGTATCTGTTCATTGGTCTGGCTGATTTGTCCGTGCGCCCCGAAGGCGGCGGTCTTGACTGTGAAGGTGAGGATATCCTGACCCGCATCCTGTCCTTTGAAGAATTGATCGCAGGGGTCGACGCACAACACTTCTGTGACTTGCCATTGGTTACCACCGCGCTCTGGCTGGCGCGCCATCGTGATCGATTGCGTCAGATCGCTTGAGATTGCGCGTACAGGCAGCTACATCGGAATCGAATAGCAGATAGAGGGTATCATGCACATCGCGCGCGATTTGGCCGAGGCCGTAGGGAATACACCGTTGATCCGGCTGCGCCGTGTCAGCGAGGAAACCGGATGTGAAATTCTGGGCAAGGCCGAATTTATGAATCCCGGCCAATCGGTGAAGGACCGTGCGGCGCTTTACATCATCCGCGACGCGGTGGCGCGCGGCGAATTGCGGCCCGGTGGCACCATTGTCGAGGGCACGGCCGGTAATACCGGTATCGGATTGGCGCTGGTCGGGGCGTCGATGGGTTTCAAGACGGTGATCGTGATTCCCGAGACCCAGAGCCAGGAAAAGAAGGACATGCTGCGCCTTGCCGGGGCCGAATTGGTCCAGGTGCCCGCAGCCCCTTACCGGAACCCCAACAACTACGTGCGTTATTCGGAACGGCTGGCAAAAGAACTGGCGAAAACCGAACCCAATGGTGCCATCTGGGCCAATCAGTTCGACAACACCGCCAACCGGCGGGCCCATGCCGAGACCACCGGCCCCGAGATCTGGGAGCAGACCGGCGGAGAGGTCCACGGCTTTACCGCTGCCGTTGGCTCGGGTGGTACTTTGGCGGGCGTCGCTGACGCGCTGCAATCCAAGGGCGTCAAGATCGCGCTGTCCGATCCGATGGGCGCGGCGCTGTATTCCTTTTACACGAGTGGCAAACTGGAAAGCCAAGGCGACTCGATCACCGAAGGTATCGGGCAGGGGCGCATCACCGAGAATCTCAAGGGTTTCACGCCCGATTTCGCCTATCAGATCCCGGACGAAGAGGCGCTGCCCTATGTCTTTGATCTGCTGCACGAAGAGGGGCTGGTGCTTGGCGGCTCGTCTGGCGTCAATGTCGCCGGTGCGGTGCGTCTGGCGCGTGACCTGGGACCGGGCCACACCATCGTGACCATCCTGTGCGATTACGGCACACGCTATCAGTCGAAACTGTTCAACCGCGATTTCTTGGCCAGCAAGGGGCTTCCGGTGCCCGATTGGATGGACAAGGCCCCTGCAAGCATCCCGGGCGTATTCGAGGACGTATGAAACAGGCGGTCCGGCTGCTGCGTCTGTTCGCTGCGCTGGTCTGTCTCTCGTTCGCGAGCGTCGCGGCCGCGCAGGGCAACGGAATAGACAGTGACGCGCAACGGCAATGGTTGGCTTTGGCCGAGCGTGCGGAAACGCTGATCGACGATGTTGACGCATCGGATGCGACGCTGGAAGCGATGCGCAGCGACCTGACGGAATACCGCGAAACCTTCGTCTCGACGCGCGACCAGAATTCGTCACGGATTGACACGCTGCAATCGCAACTGGAGGCGCTTGGTCCGAAACCCGAAGACCGGGAAGAGGCCCGGGACATTGCCGAACTGCGCCAGCGGTTGACCACGCAACTGGACCAACTGCGGGTGCCGCGCATTGTTGCGGAGGAATCCTATAACCGCGCCGACGGGCTGATTGCCGAGATCGACCGCACCTTGCGCGAACGCCAGACCGCGCAAATGGTGGCGCGGGGGCCGATTCCGCTGAACCCGACCTATTGGCCAGTGGCCTTGAACGATGTGCGTCAGTTCGCCGGGGCAATCGCGACCGAAGTGCGCAGTGCATGGAATGCGCGGCCGGTACGGCAAAACCTCAGCAATCGCCTGCCGCTGATCGGGCTTTTGGGTGTGGTCGGCCTGATCCTTTTAGCGCGCGGGCGGGCGTGGTCGAAGCGTTTTGGCAACTACATGCGCCAGTTCGGTGGCAAGGGAACCGGCGTTTGGCGTTTTGTGGTTTCGCTGGCGCGGGTTCTGTTGCCGCTCCTCGGGATAGTCGCGCTTACGCAGGCGGCATTGCTTTCGGGATTGTTCGGCTTTCGCGGCACGCTTTTGCTGGAGCGTATCCCCGCTTGGGGTGCCGTCCTGCTGGTGTTCCGCTGGCTCAGCGACCAGATCTATATTGGCAATGACGACGACCAATTGCTGCCGGTCGATCCTGAAAATCGCTCGCAAACGCGGCTATTGATCGATCTTCTGGCGCTGATGTTGGTGCTTGCCGGTATGATTCAGCTGCTCAATGAGGTCGAGAACATCACCGCCGCATCGCTTGCCGTTCTGAACTTTCCGGTGATCGTGATCACAGCGCTGATTATGTTGCGTTTCCAGATGGTGGCGTTTTTCTCGACCGCGGCGACCGATGACGACATCGACGCGGCGGTGCCGGAACTGGGCAAGGTCGTGCGTTTCGCGCGGCGCATGGTTTTTCTGCTGGCCGTCATCGCGCCGGTATTGGCGGCGCTGGGATATATCAAGGCAGCCTCGGCGCTGGTGTTTCCGGTCGTCCTGACCTTTGCACTGATCACCTCGGCGCTGGTCGTTCATCGCTTTCTGGTCGATGTTTATGCGTGGCTGAGCCGTCGTGGTGAAGGCGCGCGCGACAGTCTCGCCGCCGTTTTGATCGGGTTTTTGCTGACACTGGCAGCGGTGCCAATACTGGCGCTGATTTGGGGGGCACGCATCTCGGATCTGACCGAGATCTGGACCAAGTTTATCACCGGATTCCAGATCGGCGAAGCCTATATCTCGCCCACCAATTTCCTGATCTTCGTCGTCGTTTTCATCATTGGATATGTGCTGACCCAATTGATCAAAGGCGGTTTACGCGGCAACATTCTGCCCAAGACGGCGCTGGATCCGGGTGCGCAGAACGCCATCGTTGCCGGGACCGGCTATATCGGGGTGTTCCTTGCCGCGCTGGTTGCCATCACCCTTGCCGGTTTCGATCTGTCCTCGCTTGCCATTGTCGCTGGCGCACTGTCGGTCGGCATTGGCTTCGGTCTGCAAACCATCGTGTCGAATTTTGTCAGTGGTATCATCCTACTTATCGAACGCCCGATCTCCAAGGGCGACTGGATCGAGGTTGGCGGGCTGATGGGCTATGTCCGGGATATCTCGGTGCGCTCAACGACGATCGAGACTTTTGACCGCTCGGACGTGATCGTGCCGAATTCGGATCTGATCAGCGGCACGGTGACCAATTACACCCGTGGCAACACGGTGGGGCGGGTGATCATCCCCGTCAACGTTGTATTTGGCAGCGACACAAGGCAGGTGGAAAAGATCTTGCTGGAGATCGCCAACACGCATCCGATGGTATTGGCCAATCCCGGCCCCACAGTGCTGTTGGTGAGTTTTGAGAATGGGGCACTGCATTTTGAAATTCGAGCGATCCTGCGGGATGTGAATTGGATCATGAGCGCCAAGTCCGACATGAATCACGAGATTGCGGAGCGGTTTGCCCAAGCCGGGATCGAGACAGCGCGGCCCCAGCGTGATCTGTGGATGCGTGATCCCGGACCCTTGCCCGCGCCCGAAAGTCAATCTGGCTCATAATGGCTTGACCTTGCGCCAGAGCTCTGTTTTCAGTGGGATTGGTCGGATCTTTCCTACTGCCTGACCGTCACGGTGTGATCAATTAAGAGTTGCCTGATCAATCGCTCAGGCGCCACGATCCGCCGAATGTTTTTTCAATGGTATTTTTTGCTTTACGCTGGATGAATCCAAGCCCTTGTGGAGGCGGGAGGTACTACGATTTTTAAGCGCAGGTTATTGAGATATGCGGCTTTAAACATGGTGATCAGCGGCTTTTTGGCCCCCCCAGTGACTGCTGAGTTGACCTATGCGCCGAAGCTGCCGCAGTTTGGCGGGCATAATGCGCAGGCATTTAACATCCTGACCTATGAAAAGCAGCGTGAGGATGCCGAGAAAGCCAAGATCGCAGCGGCACGGGCGGCCGCCGAACGTGAGGCGAACCGGAAGGTTGTGACCAATA
Source organism: Pontibaca salina (assembly GCF_016307205.1). Taxonomy (GTDB): domain Bacteria; phylum Pseudomonadota; class Alphaproteobacteria; order Rhodobacterales; family Rhodobacteraceae; genus Pontibaca; species Pontibaca salina. Next base: position 426,967 of record NZ_JAEIJD010000002.1, read on the forward strand.
CCGACCGATTGGTGGCCTCGATCACGAACTATTTGAATGTGGAAATCGCGCGGCGGTTCTCGACCGAAGTGCTGAGTGGCAGCGCACCAAGCGGCAGTATCACTGTTGGTGACGTGACGATCGAATATGTCCGTTTGGACGGCATCGTGAATCTGGTCATCAATGACGAAAATGGGTCAACCACAATTGAGCTGCCGGTCGTCCAATGATTCAAAAAAACAAGTTCGCGGCGCTGCTGGCGGCGCTGCTGGCGGCGCTGCTCCTTGCGGGCTGTTCTCCGGTGCCTGAGTTGCAGACCGTGCCGCCAATGGTCGATCAGCAATCGGTGTTTGAAACGCTTGCCTCCTCGCCGCCACCCAAAAGCGACCCGGTCGTGGTTGGGGTCTATAATTTTCATGACCAATCCGGCCAGCGGCTGGTCAGCAGTCGCCCGGTGTCAGAAATGTCGACGGCGCTGCCGCAGGGTTTATCGTCGATTCTGGTTCAGGAACTGCAGCGCGCCGCCGAGGGCAAGCTGTACCGCGTGGTTGAACGCGAGCATGTCGATGCGGTGCTGGCCGAGCGGCGCATTGTCATTGCCTCGCTGCCCGAGGAGCAGGCCAGCCAGCTTTCGCCGCTGCTGCTGCCGGGGATCATTCTGACCGGCGGTGCGGTGTCTTATGATCGCAGCGTGTCTCAAAATCTGCGCGGGCTTGGGCTCAAATCCATCAACGGCGTGAAAGAGGTGGTGACCGATCAGGTTGGGGTGATCCTGCGTGCGGTGTCGGTGAAAACCGGCGAGGTTCTGGTTTCGGTGCATGCCCGCAAAGCCGTGACCAGCGCCCGCAGCGGGATCTCGGGGCTGCATATTCTGGGCAACGATATTCTGGCATTCGAGGCCGGCGGGGCGGTGAACGAGCCGGTGTCGCTGGCGGTGCGGCTGGCGATTGCCGCGGCGGTGCTGGAGCTAACCGAAGAAGGGTTTAAAAAAGGCTGGTGGACGAAAAAATCAGCATAACAGACATCGCCCATACTGCCGGTGACAGGTCTTGGACCGAGCCGAAACTTGGCGCGATACCCAAGCGTTTTTCTGACTAAGGTCAGGGCGCGTAACTTTTAAAACAGGAAGAGAATATGAAATTTCTGAAAACCTTGGCAATCGGCGCAACGGTCGCTCTGACCGGCAGCGTGGCCTTTGCGAATGACATCAATTTTAAACAAAGTGCCGGTTCAATTACGAACCTGACATTCACCCAGTCGGGTACGGGGAACTTGATTAGTGAGGCTGGGGTGAGCGCAGCGGCTCCAGCAACAGTCACCGGTTCGCTCGATACGCTGAACATTGTTCAGGGCGGAAGTAGCAACACCGCGAGCCTCGACATCACGGGAACCGGAGTTGGCGACAAAGTCTCGATTGATATGCAGGGCAGCGACAACATACTCACCGCGAAAGTCGCAAATACGGCCTCGCAGATTGATATCGAAAGCTCTGCCAGCAACCTCACACTTGACCTTGAGCAAACCGGTCTTGAAGGTGGCCAAAATAACAAACACACCATCCTTGCTAATATTAGCAAGACCGGTACCGATGTTGCTACAGTAACGCTGAAGCAACTGGGAGAAACCAATACTATTAAATTGGGTGACCGGACTGGAGCGCAGGACGCTTTTGAGGGCGGCCTGACGCTGGAGGGAGGCACTGGTGACGGTGGTGTCAGCATCACCCAATATGGCAACGCCACCTATGAAGCATCGCACACCGTAACTGCAGGCGGCACCGTGACCGTCACGCAGGGTGAAGCCCCTGCCATCTAAAGTTCGTGAACAAATCAAGGGGGCGGCGCGCGGCGCTGCCCCCAAAGCGCCCGTCCGGGCTTTGTCCGGGCGGGTAGTTTTTGACGGGGCCGCCATGTTTCTACCTTTCCATCGGGCTCTGCCGCTGCTTTGTCTCGCCCTTTGCTTCGCCAGCGCCGGCCAGGCCAACGAGATTCGCTTTGATCAAAGCAACCCGACGATCCTGCACCTCAACATCACCCAAATCGGAAACGACCATTCGGTGCATGGGTTTGACCCGAACAGCGGCAAGGCTGACCGCGCGTCCGGGGCCAGCCTCACGGGCAATTTCGGCACCGTCACACTGCGCCAAGATACTGCCGAAAGCAGCGCAATCGCCCTGCGCGTTGAGGTCGATGGGTGGAAACCCAGTGACATTGACATCGATCTCTCCGGGAGAGGCGGGCACAGCGTTTCACTAGACGCCAAGGCGGCGAGGCTCGAATCCTTGATCACGCTGGAGGGCAAAGGCGAAAAATCTGTCGACTTGACTGTCGCCGCCACCGGAAAGGCAGTGACGCATGATATCACCCTGAGAGGAAAGGCGATGACGCTGACCGCTTGGCAGGGGGCTGCGGCTGGTCTGGTGGTTGATCTGAAGGCGAAGGGTCCGGGGGCGTCAACTGTCATCACCCAAAGTGGCGAAAATAGCACTGCAAATATTTCGGGGACACTCCATTCGAATGCAACGCTGGAGTTTAACCAGACCGGCAGCAACGCGGATATCAACCTTGCTGTGACGCTGAAGCCCGACTCAAAGCTCATCTACAATCAGCAAGCCGATAACGGTGCCACGGTCAGTCCGATATCGGTGAAGTTGACCCATGACGAGGTCGTCACGATGACCCATACCGCGTTCTAGAAACACGTTACGGCGGAACCACCGCAAGCGCCGGGCTGCAGGACTTACCACCATGTCGAAACCCTGCTTGCGCTCTGCCCAGAGCGTGCTGCGTTTAAGTGGATTCAGGGTCGCGATTGAAGCGCATTATTTGGGGCCGGATGAATTCTCCGCGATCCACCGTAAATAGCTCTCGCTGCCTTGCGTGATCGGCAGCGAGAAAATGGCCGGCTCATCATAGCTATGCAGGCTGGCAATCAGTTTTTCGACCTGATCATAGGAGGCCCCGGCGGTTTTCAAGAAGACGCGATATTCGGCCGCGTTCTGCACCGCGTCATTCCAGAAAAACACGCTTTCGATTTCGTCGATATGGGCGCATGCGGCGAGCCCCTGCTCGACACAAGCCGATGCGATCTTGCGCGCCTCTTCCCGTGACGCGACGGTAGTTCCAACCATGATGGCCAAATTCAATCCCTCCCTCCGTTGTGTTTTCGCCAGACTATCGTGCTTCACGGTTAGCGATCCTATGCGTGAGGCAGAAGATCTTGCGCCCAAGCAATACGAGTGCTTATCAGCATGACCTCACCGATGACGTTATTCCGGGTTTACAAGCGCTGTGCCAAAGGTGCCTTCCACAGGCAGGCAATTATCGGTGTCAGCCTCGGCGAAAAAACTTTCCTTCCGGCACAGCAGAGCCGAAAAGCTGCCATCGGTCACGGATTCTCCGGCGTCCAGCGCCAGCGCATCAAGCGTTACTTTTGTTTCGGTACCGCTGTTTTCGCTATGGTAGAAGGCATTATTCATGCCCTCGGGCCACCACGAAACTGATGCATCCATCACCGCGCCAGTGGCATCGTTGCCCATGACCGAGAACTCGACCGTCAATACATTGTGCATGAAATTATCCGCGGTGAGATCATGGCCCTGAATTGAGACTGCCGACATCGGGCCGAAGGACCGGAAACTGGCTGTTCCCGTGCCCTTGGCCGACTTGAGCGTTGCACCAGCGTAGGAGGTACCATCAATGCTGGCGTCGATTTTGCCGATGGGCGTCCCCGTCGACTGAGAGATCGCCGGCTGGGCCAGCCCGATAACAAGTCCGAGTGTCGACAGGCTAAGAGAATAATGTTTCACCGGCATGTTTGTATCCCTGTGTCAATTGATGCTGCTATTGTTTAGGAGGTGAAAAGCGTCTTGTTAAGTGTTGATGCGGCGAATGTTCGCAGGCCTTTTTAAGCTAAGCGCCTACCGGTCAACGGGTGCTCAGATGGACTGGGGTTCACCTGCTGGAGACCGTCGACAAGCGCTTCGGCAATTGCTGCGCGCCAGAGGGCGCACAACCGGCATGCCGCCCTGCCGCAGCCCGGCTTCGAGATCGAATGGCAAAGCCGATGCAATTGCACGTGGACTACCGCGAAGCGGTCGCGAGCGCGGTTCCCATCCCTACGAAGATGCCGCCAGTTGCCCGATTAAACCACCGCCCATATTGTGAAAGCCATGGCGAAATACGTTGAGCGAAGCTGGCAAGTACGAGCTCATAGGTAATTTCAACCATAACAAATGTGCCACCAAAAACGAACAGTTGCGTGGCAAACGAAGCATCAGCCACCATAAATTGGGGCAGGAAGGCAGCAAAAAACAGAACTCCTTTCGGGTTCGTTACAGCGACCAAGAATCCCTGCTGAAACATACGGATAGGGCAGGCATCCTGAGTGTCTATAGCCAGCGCTGCCCCTCTGAAATCAGGCGGCGGAGCCCGCCAGACACGGAGTCCCAGATAAATCAGATAGCCTGCGCCAACCCACTTAATCAGTGTAAAAGCTTGCTCCGATGCGGCCAGCAATGTCCCAAAACCCGCAAGGGAAATTGCAATCAGTACCAAGAAGCCAAATGCGCCACCGAATATTGTATAAACTGTAGGTCGAAATCCGAAGCAGGCTCCGTGGGTGATTGAAAGAAGCCCATTAGGACCGGGCGTAAGCGACAGACCAGAAGCCGCAACCAGATAGATTAGCCAAAGCTCAAGGGTCATATCGTTTCCTTAAAGAAGTCGGGACAAATATAACTTGCAGTTACGGGACTACCAGCATCAATTATCAAACGACAGCTTCGGCGGGACAGCCGCCATTCGATAAACAAATACGGGCCTGGGGCACAGCGTTTTCTGCGCGCCCATGTTGAGCCGTCGTCTGCAAGGACAGGCAATAATCTAAAAACGCTGGCGCGTTTATGTCCCAGAATTGCCCTCCGTCTCGATCTTCAACGGCTCGCCGCAATGCTTGCAGTGAATCGCATCCGGTTCGTGCCGGTTCAGGCCGCATTCCGGGCATTTGTACTTGATCTTCGAGGGCTGGAAAATGGCGCGCGCCAATTGCACGAAAAGCGCCACGCCCACGACCATAATGAACACGGATAACAGCTTTCCGCCGGGTGTCGTCATGGTGATGTCCCCAAAACCCGTCGTTGTAAGCGTCGCCACTGTGAAATAAAGCGCGTCAACATAGCCGGCGATGCCAGCCTCTCCATCGAAAGCCAGCACAAATACAAACGAGGTGGTCACGAAGACGAAGACAAACAGGTTGACCGCGGCAAGGATCGCGTCTTCGTGGCGGCGGAAAAACAGGCTCTCGCGCCGAAGGTCACGCAGCAGATGATAGGCGTGGATCAGCCGCAGCCCCCGCAGCACCCGGAGGAAGGCGAAGTTCTCGGTGATAAGCGGTGCCAGCAGCAGGGAGGCCACGACGACCAGATCCGCAATTGTGTAGATGCGCGTCAACTCCCGGCGCAGATTATGGGAGATCCAGAACCGGGCCGCGAGGTCCAAAACGATGAGCAGGCCGAGCCCAATGTTCAGCGCTGTCGTAACCGGCGTCGCGGGCAGCGCCGCGGTAACAATGAAATAGGCGATAGTCAGCGCATCGAAAACGATCAGCCCATAGCGAAACCGTCGGGCACGCAGGCTTTGACCGGTATAGAGCAACCTGATCGTTCGATGCAGTTCTTCCATCCGTGCACCATGCCACAGGTTTTCGCCCGGAACCATGTGTTGAAATCAGAGTATGTTTGCGGACAATCACGGCGCGCTTGTGTGGGGTCGCGCGGCATCTCCAGTTTCTTGCTGCTGCGGGTCAGCCGCTCGAGCACCTCTGGCGCGATATGATCTCGCCGCAACCGGCGGCTGAGGTTCGGTTCAGCCAAACCGACGACTTCGGCCTCGGACGTTGCGCTGTCTGGTTGATTTAAGGCGGTGCTCACCTGCGTGATCGCCTCCGGGCTCTTTAAAATGCGCCGGATCTTCTTCACGCTCGCATCCTCCATCATTTCGGCGGGCCGTGGTCATGGTGATGAGCATCGATTGGTTTCTGGTTGGCTGCGTCGCAAGTTGCCTAAAGGCAGGGACTGATGTCACTATTGCAGGCGAGAACCCGGCCCCACCGTTCCGCCTGCGCCAACCCCGCGCCATCGCCGACTGCCATATCGCGCTGGCATGCCGGGACTGGCACATAAGGTTTTGAGGCCTCAGGAAGCCGCTTACTCTGAAGCGGTTCGACTAGGTTTCTGCTTTCGGGTCGGGCTTTAGAAACCCAACCGCAATCGCCGAAAGCGCAACCATCGCCGCGGCAACGCCCAGCATGAAGGGCAGCCCACCGAATTGGTAGGTCAGACCAGACGCCAGCGTTCCTGCCAGGCGGCCTGTGGCGTTGGCCATGTAGTAGAACCCGACGTCCATCGTGACCCGCTCGGCTTGCGTGAAGGACAGGATGAGATAGGAGTGCAGCGACGAGTTCACGGCAAACACCGCCCCGAACACCAGAAGCCCTGCCACGAGGCTGAGGGTTAGCCATAAATGCGGTCCACCTGCCATAGCCGCCGCCACTGCTAAAAGGGCTGGCACCACAGCGAGCCCCCAGGCCCACCCGCGGGCCGAGGCGACCAGTTCCGGCTCTGGCCGCGCCTTTGCCCGCAAGATGCGCGGCGCATTGGCTTGCACGAGGCCGTAGAGGATGATCCAGAAAGCCATGAATGTGCCGATCAGGAAGAACGCGGTCCGGTTGCCTTCGCTCGTGCCGTCCGACAATACGGCGTAGAAATAGATAGGGATGCCGACGACAAACCAGACATCGCGCGCGCCGAACAGGAACACCCGTGCGGCGCTGAGCCGGTTCACGTTGGAAGATTTCGAAAACACTTCTGAGAACTTCGTGCCCTTGCGACCCTTGGGCAGACCCGGTGGCATGGCGATCAGTACAGCGAGCAATATCACCGCAAGAATGGCGGCCATTCCCAGAACGGCCCAGACGAAGCCCAAGGTTGCAAGCAATGCGGCCCCAAGCAGAAAGCCCAAGCCTTTTACAATATTTTTGGAGCCGGTCAGGAGCGCCACCCAGCGAAACAGCCCCCCGTGATCCGAAGGCGCGAGCAACTTAACCGCCGATTTGGATGACATCTTGGCGAGGTCCTTTGCCACGCCGCTCGCCCCCTGCACCAGCATGACATAGATAACCGACGCGCCCACCGCCCAGCCGGGATCAAGTTGTGCCAACGCGAGCAGCGCCAGAACCTGCAGGCCAAGGCCCGCATAAAGCGTTGACGTCAGGCCAAACCGGGCGGCAATCCAGCCGGCGCAGAGGTTGGTGACGACGCCCGCGATCTCGTAGAATACGAATAGATAGGCCAATTGCACCGGCGAGAACCCTAGCGTGTGAAAGTGCAGCAACACCAGCATGCGCAACGCGCCATCGGTCAACATAAAGGCCCAATAGGCCGCAGTCACCGCGATATAGGCCGACAGACCGTCGGGCCGGGCGGAGCTGTCGGTCACAAACTGTCCCCGACCATGCAGGCCACATCGACCAGCCTGTGGGCATAGCCCATTTCATTATCATACCAAGTGTAGATCTTCACCTGCGTGCCGTTGATGACCATTGTTGACGGCGCATCCACAATGCTGGAACGTTCATCATTGGTGTAATCGGCCGAGACCAGCGGGCGTTCTTCATACCCGAGAATACCCTTCAACGGACCCTCCGCCGCGGATTTGAACAAGGCGTTGACCTCCTCTGCTGTCGTCGCGCGCTCGACCTCGAACACGCAGTCCGTGAGCGAGGCGTTGAGCAAGGGCACGCGGACCGCATGGCCATTCAGGCGGCCTGTCAGTTCGGGATAAATCAGCGTGATCGCTGTGGCGCTGCCCGTCGTGGTCGGAATCAGAGAGTTCAGCGCCGAGCGGGCGCGGCGCAAGTCTTTTGCGGGACGGTCCACGATGGTCTGAGTATTGGTGACGTCATGGATCGTCGTGATCGAACCATGTTTGATTTTCAGACCCTCATGGATGACCTTGACCACCGGAGCGAGGCAGTTGGTCGTGCAACTGGCTGCGGTCACGATCCGATGGCGCTCTGGTTCATAGATGTCGTGATTGACGCCGTAAACGATATTGGCCGCATCGCCGTCCTTGACTGGCGCAGACACAACCACCTTCTTCACGCCCGCATCAAAGTAAGGCGCGATTTTCGCCTCGGTCTTGAAAACGCCGGTGCAGTCGATCACCACATCGACCCCCTCAAGCGGCAGGTCTGCGATGTCGCTTGTGCCAATGAAGGGTAGACGGGTTCCGCCAATTGTGACGCTGTCGGCATCGTGAGAGAAGTCGGCTTTCCAGCGACCATGGACCGTGTCAAACTCCAACAGATGCGCGTGCATCTCCGGGTCGCCAACAGCATCGTTGATCCAGGCGATTTCGGCCCCTCTCTCCAGCAGAGGTTTGAGAACGAGCTTGCCGATGCGGCCAAGGCCGTTGATTGCGTATACGGTCATTGAGATGGTCTTTCTTCATTTGATTGGCCGATCTCATCGATGGCCTTTTGCAAGGTGATACGGTCCAGTGAGCCAATTGGCAGAGTGGTAAACCCGATCATACGATAGCGGAGCACGGCATAGGTCTGATGGAAGGCGCGCCTTTTTTCTGCGTCAGACCCCTCAACCTTCACCGGATCAGGCAACCCCCAATGTGCGCTGAGAGGCTGACCGGGCCACGAGGGGCATTCTTCATTGGCCGCCTGATTGCAGACGGTGAAGACGAAATCGAAATCTGGGACATTCGCGCCTTGGAACTCAGCGATGTTCTTGGAGCGAAGGACGGATACATCATGCCCCTTTAATTCCAGCACCTCAAGCGCAAGCGAATTCAATGCCGAGCGAGGCGCGGTGCCGGCAGAATAGACCAAGAAGCGGTCGCCAGCGATGTCGCGCAGGATCGACTCCGCCATGATCGAACGTGCGGAATTACCGGTACAGATGAACAGGACGTTGTATTTACGGTCGGACATTGGGATATCTTCGGCAGGGGCGGGAGTGGCTTTTGGGGCGCAGATCTCGGGCCGTCCCCTGCAACAGTCGTGCAGGAGGTAATCAATGGTCTCACGGGCGGCATCCATGTCGATGGCATAGCGCAACGAGGTTCCGACCCGTTCTTGACTGACCAGACCGTCTTGCCTGAGCGCATTCACATAGGTGGACAGGGTATTTGGCTTAAGTCCAAGCGCCCGCGCCAGTTCGGTCGCCGGAACACGATCTGGATAGCGGCGCATCAAAAGCCGAAACAGAGCCAGCCGTTGCGGATGACCGAGCGTCGATAGGCGATTGGGAATCAGCGTTTCCATAATTCACGAATAACGGAATTAGATTGTGGTGCAAAGTGAAGCTTTTGTAAAACTGGTCCTGACAATCATCGAGGTTGGATTATGTAAGCTGACAAAACATGATCGGTAAGCTTGTCCCGATTGTCGCCATCAGCCGCCGTCAGCCCGCCAGTGTCGGGGCCACCCGATCGCCTGCAAATCAAGTCCGGTCAAATTCAACCGGCTGACCTGCCGCGTCCATCTTGACGCTGGAGGACCGGAGGAGCGGGTCGCCCTGGATAAAAAATCTGGGTTTGATTGCCGTTTTCCATCGGCTCTTTAGAGCAGGCGGATCACGGGAATGGCTCAGCATCCTGAAGGAGCGATGTTCTATCGGCTCTGGTGTGCTACACGGTTGCAAATCAGAATCGAAAACTCCCGAAAACTGGGGTAAATCCCCAAAAAACACCGGGAAAATTCGCTACACGCGAGCTATTTGCCAACGAGAGTAACCTGATGACAATTAATGCAAAAAGGTCATCCCGCCTAAGCGTCGCCCCGATGATGGATTGGACCGACCGGCATTGTCGCTATTTTCATCGGCTGCTGTCGCGGCAGGTGTTACTATATACCGAGATGGTGACAGCGCCAGCTTTGGTTCGCGGCAATGCGCTGCATCTGCTTGATCATTCCCCGCAGGAACATCCCGTGGCCTTACAGTTGGGGGGTGCCGATCCGGATGAACTTGCCGAGGCGGCGCGGCTCGGGGCCGCTGCCGGGTATGGTGAGATCAACCTGAACTGCGGCTGCCCGTCGGACCGCGTCCAATCAGGCACCTTCGGCGCGGTGATGATGCGCGATGCCGGGCTGGTGGCGGATTGTGTTGCGGCGATGCGCGCGGCGGTCGATGTCGAGGTCACCGTCAAATGTCGAATCGGCGTTGATGCGCAGGATCCCGAAACCGTCTTGCCCGAATTCCTGTCGCGGATTTCGGCAGCCGGCTGTGATCGTGTCATTATCCATGCCCGCAAGGCCTGGCTGCAAGGGCTGAGCCCGAAAGAGAACCGACATATCCCGCCGCTGGATCACGATCTGGTCCTGCGTATGAAGGGATTGTTTCCGCATCTTCATATCTCGCTCAATGGCGGGGTGACGATGCTGGAGCAGGCCAAGGATCTGCTGGAGCGGGGGCTGGATGGGGTGATGGTTGGACGGGCTGCTTATCACGATCCGACAGAGATCCTGGCCCGGGCGGACCTTACGATATTCGGGCAGGGTACAGCGAGTGATCCGGTCGGGGTCGCGCGGGCTATGATCCCATATATCAGGCATCACCTGGAACAGGGGGGGAAGTTGCATCAGGTGACCCGCCACATGCTTGGGTTGTTTGCCGGGCGTCCCGGGGCGCGGGCATGGCGGCGAGTGCTCTCCGAGCATGCGCATCGCGACGGTGCCGGGAGCGATCTCATCGAAGAGGCGCTCGAGCACGTGCTGCATCAGGCCGCGCCGGTTGCGTAAGTTAGTCTTTCACCCGGCAGGCACGGCCGCCGCGCCGTTTGCGCAGACGGGGGGCGCGCTCGGGCAGGGCGGCCATGATCGTGCGGCGTTCTTCGGCGGTCATCCCTGACCAGCGGGCGATCTCGTCGCCGGTGCGATAACAGCCAATGCAGATGCGTTCCTCGGGGTGGATCACGCAGATCTGCACGCAGGGCGATTCGATCTCATTTCGTTTCCACAGTGGAGGTGTCATGTGCTTTGTTCGCTCTCGATATGGCGCAGCCGATCCAGCGCCCCTTGCAGAATATAGCTGGCGGCCACGTGGTCGATCACCTCGGCGCGACGCTTTCGTGACGTATCCGCCTCAAGCAGGGCGCGCTCGGCAGCCACCGTACTCAGGCGTTCATCCCAGAACCCGATGGGCAGGTCGCTCAGTTGCGAAAGGTTGCGGGCAAAGGCGCGGGTCGATTGGCAGCGCGGCCCCTCGGACCCGTCCATGTTGCGCGGCAAACCCAGAACGATCCCCCCCGCCTCGCGCGAGGCGGCGATGTGCAATAGACGTTCAGCGTCTCGCGTGAATTTGACCCGTCGGATGGTTTCCAGAGGGGTGGCGCTGGACCCCAGACGATCCGAAACCGCCACGCCGATGGTTTTGGTTCCCAGATCAAGCCCGATCAGAGCGCGCAGGCGGGGCACTGCGGCGGCGTAATCGTCAAACGAGTCATGAATCATTCGATCAACCCGGACTGGCGCGCGGCATCGTCGATGATTTGCATCGCATCGGGTCGCTCGGCAAACACATCACCGGCATTGGCGAAAATCCTGCGGGCTTGATCATGGTCGCCCAAAACCGAAAGCGCACCGATCAGCCGGGCCCATTCCTGTGGCGTTCCACCTTGGCTGGCCAGACGTTGCGACAGGGTGTCCACCATCGAACGGATCATGGCGTTGCGATCCGCGTCGCTCATCTCGGCGGCGGCTTCGATGTCTTCAGCCGATGGACCGGGCGCGGTTGCTTCAGGGGGCAAGGTGAAGTTCACGCCCGCGTGCCGCGCCATGTCTTCGATCTGTGCGCGTACCGCTAAGGTCCAGGGCGCATCGGGAGCACCATCGCGGAGCAGTTCGTTCCAAACCTGAAAGGCAAGATCCGGACGGCCAGTCTGCGCCAGCATCAAGCCCCAGTAATAGCGTGCCGTGGGGTTCTTTTGGTCCCGTTTCATTGCGGCGGTCAGGGCCTCTTCCGCCTTGGGCGAGACATAGCCCCCGGCGGCCTGTATCATCATGTCGGCGTAATCGGCCCAATCCTGCGCCACGGCCTTGTCACCCTTAAGGCGCAGCACCTGTTTTTGCGCGCCATAGGCTGCGGTCATGTTGCCCAAAGCGGCCTCGTTGCGGGCCAGCAGCATATGACCCTGAAGATCATTGGGACGTGTCGCGACAGTTTCGCGCAAACGAACAACAAGGTTTCGGTATTCCGGGCTAAGATTGTCGAGCCTTGGGCGCGCGGGCAATTCGGCTTCGACTTCCTGTTGGCTGGGGCGCGTCATACGGGCGTTCTCGGCCAGCGTGATGCGGCGCTTTTGCGACAGATCGCCATAACCCGGCGAGCCCAGATTGTTGTAAAGCGCAAGACTGCCGGCAAGGATCGCCACGACCACGACCACAGCCATCGCCACGGACACCCCGTGCGATTGCAGGCGCCCGGTTCGTACCGCATGCAGCTTGGTGTCGGCGGCAAGCAGGCGGCGTGAAATTTCAGCGCGGGCTTGGTCGGCATTTTCGGGCTCGATCACGCCGCGCGCCAACTCGCGGTCCACCTCTTTCAGCTGATCGCGGTAAACCTGAATATCGTAAGCAGCGGCAGGAGTCGCGCTTTCGCGTCTGCGCAACAGCGCCAGTGCCAGGGTCGCGGCAACGGCCAGTGCGGTGGCGGCTATGATGATCCAGAATGTCATGGTCTCTCCTGCTCTTTGATCGTCATGTATCCGTTGCCGGGGCAGGACAAAAGGGGACAAAGCAGCGCGCAGGCCGAACACCCTGTCGTATTTTTGCCGGATGTCGCAATTTGACTATCGAGGGTCGTGCTGAGTATCCTTTTTTTCACACCCTGGCGCAGAAGCAAAGGGGAGGTCCGTAATCTCATCCGCTTTCTCTGCGAGGCCAGTTGATGAAACGCTATTCTGCCTTCTCTATCGCCCGCGAGGCCCTGCGCAACCACGCGGGCTGGACGAGGGCCTGGGCTGCACCCGAGCCGCGGCGGCGTTATGACGTGGTGATCGTGGGGGCCGGGGGGCACGGTCTGGCGACGGCCTATTATCTAGGCAAAAACTTCGGCATCACAAATGTCGCCATTCTGGAGAAGGGATGGCTGGGAGGCGGCAATACCGGGCGCAACACCACAATCATCCGCTCTAACTATCTTCAGGACGCTTCGGCGGCGATCTATGAAAAGGCGCGCAGCCTGTATGAAACGCTCAGCCAAGAGCTGAATTACAACGTGATGTTCAGCCCCCGTGGCGTCATCATGCTGGCGCAAACGGAAAGCGAGGTGCGCGGCTATAAGCGCACAGCCCATGCCAATGCCCTGCAAGGCGTAGAGACCGAATTCATCTCGCCCGAACAGGTCAAGGAACTGGTGCCGATCATCAACATCTCGGGGCCGCGCTATCCGGTCTTGGGCGGATTGTGGCAGGCCCGGGCCGGAACCGCGCGCCACGATGCGGTGGCTTGGGGCTATGCCCGCGCCTGTTCCGCAATGGGGATGGAAATCATCCAGCAATGCGAGGTCACCGGGATCCGCCAGAAGGATGGCAAGGTGGCCGGGGTGGACACCACCAAGGGTCCGATCGATTGCGATAAGCTGGGGCTGGTCGTTGCCGGCCATTCCGGGGTGCTGGCCGAAATGGCCGGGTTCCGTCTGCCGCTGGAAAGTGTCGCCTTGCAGGCGCTGGTCTCCGAACCGATCAAACCCTGCATGGACGTGGTGGTGATGGCCAACACCGTGCATGGCTACATGTCGCAATCCGACAAGGGCGAGATGGTAATCGGCGGCGGGGCCGACGGCTTTAACAACTACACCCAGCGCGGATCGTTTCACCATATCGAGGAAACCGTCCGCGCGCTGGTCGAAACCTTTCCGATCATCTCGCGCCTCAAGATGTTGCGCCAGTGGGGCGGCATCGTGGACATGACCGGCGACCGCTCGGCGATCCTGTCAAAAACCCCGCTCGAGGGCTGTTTTATCAATTGTGGGTGGGGCACCGGCGGCTTCAAGGCGATCCCCGGCTCGGGCTGGGGCATGGCCGAACTGATGGCCAAAGGCCATTCGCCACTGACCGAAAGCTTCTCGCTCGATCGTTTCCGCGAGGGGCGTTTTGTTGATGAAAGCGTGGCAGCAGGGGTGGCACATTGATCAATGCTAGACGAATTCGGCTGACTGCTTGGAACCGACAGTCGGAACAAGGCGTTACGACCCGGAATGCAATCAATCCGGAGACCAAACCATGGCCGACCCCAATAGACCTTCTTCCTCGGGCAACACTGCCCTCGCGTTCATCCTTGGTGGCGTTGTCGTTGCCTTGCTCGTCCTGGCCTGGTTCATCTTCGGTGGCAGCCTGCCCGGTGCCGATGAACCCGACGTCAAGATCGAGGTCCCCGGCGTCGGCTCGATCGAGGGCGAGGCCGAGTCGGCCAACTGACCATTCCCGTACGCGACCATCGGCGGTCTCGTGCCGGATATGGCTCCAGTCACGCGCGGATGGTCCGGCAAACGATGACCGCGATAGGGCGGGCACTTTGCGGTGCTCGCTCTTTGCGCGTGCATCTCTAAAGGATAGACTGCGCAGATGTTGATCCTGACCTGCCCCTATTGCGGTATAGAAGCTGATGAGACCGAACTTGCTTCGGGTGGCGAGGCCCATCTGACCCGGCACGGCCCCGGCACTAGCGAAGACGATTTCAGCAACTATTTGTTCACGCGCCAGAACCCGCTTGGCGTCCATTTCGAGCGCTGGCGCCATGCCCATGGCTGCGGAAAGTGGTTTCATGCCGCGCGCGACACGGGCACCCTCGAAGTGTTCGCAACCTATCCCGCTCAGACCGCAGAGCCACCGAAAACGGTGTGCGATGCAATCCGCAAGCGCCGCCCCGGCTGGACATGGCAGGGAACCGCATGACGCTTCTTTTCGCCAAAAATATCCCCGCCGGAGGCTCCGACCTCACCGCCAATGCCGAGACCCGATGACATGAGCAAACGTATCGCGACCCAGGGCCGCCTGATTGATCGCTCGCGGGCCCTGACCTTCACCTTCAACGGGCGCGACATGCGCGGCCATCCTGGGGATACGCTGGCTTCAGCGCTCTTGGCCAATGATCAGATGCTGGTTGGGCGTTCGTTCAAATATCACCGCCCGCGCGGCATCGTCGCCTCGGGCGCCGAAGAGCCCAACGCGTTGGTCAATCTGGGCACCGGCCCCAGCTTTGAGCCAAATCAGCGCGCCACCACCACCGAACTGTTCGACCGCCTGAAGGCCAGATCGCAAAACCACTGGCCCAGTCTTGAATTCGACATCGGCGCGATCAACGCAAGGCTGTCGCGCTTGTTGCCGGCTGGCTTTTATTACAAAACCTTCCTGCGTCCGCGCGCCTTTTGGAAACATGTATACGAACCCATTATCCGGCAGTCCGCCGGGTTGGGGCAGGCCCCCAAGGACCGCGATTGCGACACTTACGAATATTTCTACGCCACGACGGATATTGTGGTGGTTGGCGGTGGCATTGCCGGGTTGCTTACTGCCCGCAGTGCGGCGCAATCGGGGGCGCAGGTTCTGGTTCTAGAACAGACCGCCCATTTGGGCGGGCGCACGCCGGTTGACGGCGGCACGGTCGATGGACAGCCCGCCAGCGCCTTTATCGATGCGCTGCTGGAGGAGTTGCGCGCCATGGCAAATGTCACCATGCGTTCGCGGTGCATGGGTGCTGGCATTTACGATCATGGGTTCGTGCTGGGCTATGAGCGCCTGACCGACCACGATCCTGATGCGGCCGGACCGCGTCACCGGTTATGGCGGATCCGCGCGAAACAGGTGATCACGGCAACAGGTGCCATCGAACGCCCGCTTGCTTTTGCCGGCAATGATCTGCCCGGCGTCATGTTGGCCTCGGCGATGCGCGATTACCTGATAAATTACGGGGTGATGGTTGGGCAGCGGGTGATTGTGGCCACCAATAACGATGATGCCTATCGTACCGCTATCGCACTGAAAGAAGCCGGGGCCGATGTGTTGCGCATCCTTGATGCCCGCGACAGTGGTGGCGGTCCCTTGATGCAAAAGGCGCGAGAACTGGGCATTCGCATCGATTGCGGTCGGGCGATTGGCAAGGTCAGGGGCGGCAAACGGGTAAAAAAGGTCAAGATCTGCGCACAAAACAGCAGCGGCGGCGCGCTGGAAGAGGTTTCTTGCGATGCGGTCGCTATGTCCGGCGGTTGGTCGCCGGTTGTGCATCTTTGGTCGCATTGCGGCGGTAAGCTGCTTTGGGACGACGGCGCCGCACATTTCCGGCCGGACCCAGCCCGCCCGCCCACCGGCGCTGATGGCAATGGCTTTGTCAGCACCGCCGGCGCAGCGCATGGTGACTTTGCTCTGGGCGACATCGTCGCCCAAGCCCATGAGGCCGGCAGGAAGGCGGCGCAAGCTATTGGCATGAAGCCCAAAAAACATGACGCACCGATAGCGGCCGAAACCCGCGAGGCGCGCCTTTTGCCGGTCTGGCTGATGCCCGCCGGCGCGAATATAGGCCTGCGCTCAAAGGCGTGGCTAGACTATCAGAATGACGTGAAGGTGTCAGATGTCGAGCTGGCCGCCCGCGAGGGCTATGAAAGCGTCGAACACACCAAACGCTATACCACGCTGGGAATGGCGACGGATCAAGGTAAGTTGAGCAATATCAATGGTCTTGCAACGCTTGCTAACTCACTTGGAACGCCGATTCCATCGGTAGGGACGACAACGTTTCGCCCGCCTTATACGCCGATCTCGATGGGTGCGATTGCCGGCGAGGCACGGGACGCAATTTTTCAGCCGTTGCGCTGCACGCCGATACATCACTGGCATGAAGCCCATGACGCCGCGTGGGAGCCTGTCGGCCACTGGCGCCGCCCCTATACCTATCCACGGGCGGATGAGGCCCACGCGGATGCAGTTGCGCGCGAGATTAAGAACGTCCGGCAAGCTGTCGGTTTGCTTGATGCATCCACTTTAGGAAAGCTGATCGTCAAGGGGCCAGATGCCGGAAAGTTCCTCGACATGCTTTATACCAACATGATGTCGACGCTTCAGCCGGGCCGTTGTCGGTACGGGCTGATGTGCAACGAAAACGGGTTTCTCATCGATGATGGTGTGGTGGCGCGGCTCGATGAGCAGAGTTTCCTGTGCCACACCACCAGCGGCGGGGCAGATCAGATTCATGCCCATATGGAAGAATGGCTGCAAACCGAGTGGTGGGATTGGCAGGTCTATGTCGCCAACGCGACCGAGCAGTTCGCCCAGATCGCAGTTGTCGGCCCCAAGGCGCGAAAACTGCTGGAAAAGCTTGGCGGTATGGATCTGTCCGCTGAGACCCTGCCATTGATGGCCTGGGCCGAGGGCGAGATTGCCGGCATCCGTGCACGGGTCTTTCGCATTTCGTTTTCCGGCGAACTCAGTTTCGAGATTGCGGTGCCTGCGTCGCAGGGACTGGCGCTTTGGACGGCTTTGATCGAGGCCGGGCGTGAATTCGGGGTCATGCCTTATGGTACCGAGGCGCTGCACGTGATGCGCGCCGAAAAAGGCTTTATCATGATCGGGGATGAAACCGATGGCACGGTGATCCCGCAGGATCTGGGACTGGACTGGGCGATTTCGAAGAAGAAAGAGGATTATCTAGGCAAACGGGCGCAGCAGCGCACGCATATGGCCAGCCCGGATCGCTGGAAGCTTGTTGGGCTGGAAACCACAGACGGCACAGTCTTGCCGGAAGGAGCTTATGCGGTTGGCGAGGGGCTGAATGCGAACGGCCAACGGGTGACCCAAGGGCGGGTCACCTCGACCTATTACTCGCCGACGCTGGAGCGTGGTATTGCTATGGGCTTGGTGCTGCACGGCCCTGAGCGCATGGGCGAAGTGCTGGAATTTCCCGGAACGGACGGGCAGGTTTACCACGCCAAGATCGTTGATCCGGTTTTCTATGATAAGGAAGGGACGAAGCAGAATGTCTGAACCTGTCAGCGCCCTGAACCATGCCGGATTTGACGGCCTGGCCAAGGTTACGGAATGTGGCTTACATGGCATGATCACTTTGCGCGGCGATCTCGCTGCGCGTGCGGTTAAGGCGGCCGCGACGGGGGCAAGCGGGGTCAAGATGCCTGGGCCAAATGAAGTGCAGAGCAAGGGGGACAATGCCCTTTGCTGGATGTCGCCGGATGAGCTGCTGGTCATATGCGACTATAAGGACGTTCGGCAGGTACTTGATAAAATGCATAAATCTCTGGGGGCGGCTCATGCGCTGGCGGTCGATATGTCGGATGCGCGGACGATGTTTTGCGTCACGGGTAGTTCGGCGCGGGATGTGATGGCAAAGCTGACCCCGGCTGATCTTTCTCCTGCTACGTTCGGGCCGGGTCAGATTCGGCGCTCGCGGCTGGCACAGATTCCGGCGGCGTTTTGGCTTGAAGATGATCAGAGCTTTCGCATCATCTGCTTCCGCTCGGTCGCCCAATATGCGTTCGATCTGCTGTGCACAGCCGCAGGGGCCGGGTCGGATGTGGGGTATTTTTCTGCGGCGCCGATCAGGCCGACCTGAGTGCAGTGCACTTGCAGCCAAGGATTTCCCGCCGCTGCCCTTGACCATCCGCTATCAGGGGGACATCTACCTAGGGAGATATCAATCAACTTAAACGGGGGGCCCGAAATGGCTTTTGAACTACCTGATCTTCCTTATGCGCACGATGCGCTGGCATCCAAAGGCATGTCGAAAGAGACGCTCGAGTACCACCACGACAAGCACCACAACGCCTATGTGGTGAACGGCAACAAGGCGATTGCCGGGACCGAGTGGGAAAACAAGTCGATGGAAGAGATCATCAAAGGGACCTACGACAAGAACGCCGTAGCACAGAATGGTATCTTCAACAATATCAGCCAGTTGTGGAACCATAACCAGTTCTGGGAAATGATGTCGCCCGACGACAGCAAAATGCCCGGCGAGCTGGAAAGCCGCATCAAGGATGCCTTTGGTTCGGTTGACGAATTCAAGGAGCAGTTCAAGGCAGCAGGCGGCGGACAGTTCGGCTCGGGCTGGGCCTGGTTGGTGGTGGACACCGATGGTTCGCTGAAGGTGACCAAAACCGAAAATGGTGTAAACCCGCTCTGTTTTGGCCAGACTGCGCTGCTGGGCTGTGATGTGTGGGAGCACTCTTACTACATTGATTTCCGCAATGCGCGTCCGGATTACCTGACCAACTTCCTTGATAATCTTGTCAACTGGGAAAACGTGGCCGAGCGGCTTTCAAAAGCCTGATCGTACCCGGTCTGTTTCTCGTAACGCTCCGCCCCAAGGGCGGAGCGTTTTTCATTTGGGGAACAAGTTTCTGCCCGTTAGCGTTTATTCCCATAACCATGATCGCAAAGCCATGGTGTAGGGCTGCGGCAATGACAGGATTAATGACAGGTTTAACGACAATTTCCCCGGAAGATCTCGCTTCGGGGAGCAACTATGTTGCCTTAATCGAGAGCTAGCAGGCGAGATGAAAGGGGTAATGATGACGCAACTCAAACATGGAACCTGGGTGCTGATCGCTGATAGCGAAAAGGCGTTGTTCACGCACAATGTGGATGATGAACTGAACCCGACGCTTGATGTGATCCGGATGGAAGAACAGGATAATCCGCCCAATCGTGAACAGGCACGGCATCGGCGGGGCCGGTTCAACGATGGGCCCAGCGTGCATCGCTCGGCCGTGCAGGATACGGATTGGCACCGGTTGAACAAAGAGTTATTTGCCAACGAACTGGCAGATATTCTCTACGAAAAAGCCTATAAAAACGAATTCCATGAGATTGTCTTGATCGCCCCGCCTGCAACGCTGGGCGAGCTGCGCAAAGCACTGCACCAGGTGGTCACTGACAAGGTGATCGCGGAGATTCCCAAACTGCTGACGTCGCACCCGTTGGATGAGATCGAAACCATGGTGCGCAACGACCTTGCCGCGATGTAACCAATCTGGCATCGATACTCGACACCAGACGTATGCACTGACTTGGGTGCAGCACTGCCAGCGCGGGAGTGACCATGACAGAAACCTTGAAAGGGGGCGCGGCCATGGTCGCGGCCTGTACGCTGTGGGGGCTGTCCAGCATCTATCTTGACCTGTTGTCGCACCTGCCGCCGTTGCAGGTGCTTGCACATCGCAGCCTTTGGTCGCTGCCGTTCTTTCTGGGATTTCTGGCAGTGCAGGGGCGGATCCGTGATGTGCGCGCGATCCGGAGTCTTGGCCCCAATGCGGGCCTTATCGTGCTGGCCGCACTGATGATCACCGCGAACTGGTTCATGTTCATCCTCTCTATACAGATCGGTCACGCGACCGAGGCGAGCCTTGGATATTATATATATCCGCTTATTGCTGTGTTGATCGGACGCTTTGCTTTCGGGGAAAAGTTGGACGGTCTGCAGATGCTGGCAGTAATCTTGGCCGTGTCGGCGGTTTTAACTCTTGCCGTGGGGCTTGGCGCGATGCCCTGGGTTGCCGTAGTCATTGCCGGAACCTTTGCGCTCTATGGTGTCATCAAGAAAAATCTTCCCTTAGGTCCGGTCGTATCGGTCACGGCTGAAATGCTGGTTTTTCTACCAATCGCGCTGGCGATTCTGATGTTGGTGGATGCTCCGGTTTGGGGCACCTCGACCATTGATGTTTTGTTGCTGATCGGGTCAGGGCCATTTACCGCCTTGCCGCTGGTGTTGTTCAGTTACGCAGCGCGCCGCATTGCGATGTCTACCACGGGGGTGCTGTTTTACATCAATCCCACGCTCCAATTTTTGGCGGCGATGGTGGTGTTGGGAGAGCCGTTCAAACTGGTTCATGCCATTGCCTTTCCCTTGATTTGGCTTGCTGTGGCGCTTTATTCTACAGCCGCGGTGCAGCGGGAGAGGGGGGCACGTAATGCGGCACGTGTCGCACCGTTACCTTGACCGCCGGGGATGCGCTTGTCACACTGACGGCAGCTTGACGCGCGGTAACGCGGCAAAGGGACCGAATTCATGGGACAAAAAACCGCTGGCGGGCGAAGAGTCGCTATCGTCATAGGCGCGCTTGCGGCGTTTGGCGTGGCCGTTATTGTCTATCTTACGATATTTTCGGACCAGGCTGAGCGCGTGCCGCAACCACTTGCGGTTGAGCGGCAGCGCGACGCCAGCAATCCCCCTATGGAAGCAGCCCGCGCACCCGACAATACCGGTCAAGACGCGGCACAATTCGATGTGGTGCGCGTTGATCCCGATGGCACGACCGTCATTGCCGGAACCGCACCGCCGGGCGCGCAGGTCACGATCATGGTGGATGAGACTGAAAAGCAATCGGTCAAGGCCGACTCTGCTGGTCAGTTTGCCGCTTTGCTGAGCCTCCCACATAGCGACGCGGCGCGGGTGCTAACGCTGGACACGATTCAGGACGGGCAATCTGTCCTGTCACAGGAGCAAATCATCTTGGCGCCATCACCGGCGGCCAAGGTAGTCACCGATGAGGATGTGCAATTGGGTACCGGCAAGGCAGATGCCGGGAACGTCACGGTGTTGCGCGCGGATGCCGACGGCATTGAGGTGATTCAGCCATCGACGCCAGAGATTGCAGGCATCCCGGACACTATCGCGCTGGACGCGATCACCTATGACGACGATGGCCGCGTCAGGCTTGGTGGCCGCGCGAAGGCGGGCTCGCGCGTCCGCGTCTATCTGGACAATGCCTTTTCTATGGATCTGTCGACCGATGCTGAAGGGCGCTGGCAGACCGCGATCGAGGGCATTGATCCCGGCCTTTACACGTTGCGCTTGGATGAGATTTCAAGAACCGGAGAGGTCATCAGTCGAATAGAGACGCCGTTCCAGCGGGAATCGCCAGAGGCGCTAATGCCAGCAGATCCCGAGACACTTGCCGACCCGGTACGGGCGGTGACGGTGCAGCGGGGCGACACGCTTTGGGCGATCTCGCGCGACCGTCTTGGCGAAGGCGTGCTGTATCTGCGCGTGTTCGAGGCCAATCGCGACGCGATCCGCGACCCCGATCTGATCTACCCCGGTCAGGTCTTTGCCATCCCCCATTGACGCGGTCACATCTGGCCTTTGCGCGGTGCAGTGCCTAGATGGGAATACTGACTTCTAAGGAGCCGTGAATGTCCGACGCCCAAACCGACCGGGCCGAGCGCCGCTCGGGCCTGCGCACCATCCGCAAGGTGGCCCCCTATCTTTGGCCCGAAGGCGAGACCTGGATCAAGCGCCGGGTGGTATTGGCGCTGACCATGCTGGTGGTTGCCAAATTGGTCGCGGTGGGAACGCCGGTGCTTTACAAGGGCGCGGTCGATACGCTGGCCGAGGAGGGTGTGCCGATGCTGGCGCTGGGGGCGGTCGGGCTGACCGTCGCCTATGGCATGGCGCGGCTGCTCAATGTCGCTTTCCAGCAATTGCGCGACGCGCTGTTCGCGCCGGTGGGTCAGCGGGCGCTGCGGCGTCTGGCGCTGCAAACCTTTGCTCATATCCACCGCCTGTCGATGCGTTATCACATCACCCGCAAGACCGGCGGCCTCAGCCGGATTATCGAACGCGGGGTCAAGGGCGTCGATTTCCTGTTGCGGTTCCTGCTGTTCAGCATTGGCCCGCTGGTTCTGGAACTGGTGCTGGTGGCGATCATCCTGACGGTGCTGTTTGATTTCTGGTACCTGATCATCGTCGCCGTCACCATCGCGCTTTATGTCTGGTTTACATTCCGCGTTACCGAATGGCGGGTGAAACTGCGCCGCGAGATGAACGATCAGGACACGGACGCCAACCAGAAGGCGATCGACAGTTTGCTGAACTATGAAACCGTCAAATATTTCGGTGCCGAAGCGCGCGAGGCTGCGCGCTATGACCGCGCTATGCAGGCTTATGAAAGAGCCGCAACAAGGACCGCCTATTCGCTGGCCTTCCTGAACACCGGGCAGTCCTTTCTGATCACCTGCGGGCTGGTCGGGGTGATGGTTTTGGCGGCCCTTGGGGTGCAGTCGGGCGCGCTGACGGTCGGTGACTTCGTGATGGTCAACGCCTATATGATCCAGATCACCGTGCCGCTGAACTTTCTGGGCACGGTCTATCGTGAAATCCGTCAGAGCCTGGTCGACATGGGCGAGATGTTCGATCTGCTGGAACAGCCCGCCGAGGTCACCGACAAGGCCGACGCGCGCCCCCTGCAAGTGAGCGGCGGACGGATCGAACTCAAGGATGTGCATTTCGGCTATGACCCCGAGCGCGAAATCCTCAAGGGTATCTCCCTGACCGTTCCCGCCGGGCAAACCGTTGCCATTGTCGGCGCGACCGGTTCGGGCAAGTCGACAGTGGGACGGTTGCTGTTTCGCTTTTACGATGTGACCGGCGGCGCATTGACGATCGACGGGCAAGACCTACGCGACGTGACGCAAAACAGCCTGCACGACGCCATCGGCGTGGTCCCCCAAGACACGGTGCTGTTTAACGACACGATCCGCTATAACATCGCCTATGGTCGCGACGGGGCCACCCAGGCCGAGATCGAAGAGGCTGCCCGCGCCGCGCAGATCCACGATTTCATCACCACTCTGCCCAGCGGTTATGACACGGCAGTGGGAGAACGGGGGCTGAAACTTTCCGGCGGGGAAAAGCAGCGGGTCGGGATTGCGCGCACATTGCTCAAGAACCCGCCGATCCTGCTTCTGGACGAGGCGACAAGCGCGCTGGACAGTGATACCGAATCCGAGATTCAAACTGCATTGGCGCGGGCCGGGCAGGGGCGCACGGTGATTACCATCGCCCATCGCCTCTCTACCATCGCCGATTCGGACGAAATCGTGGTGCTGGATCAGGGGCGTATCGTCGAACGTGGCAATCACGAGACGCTGCTATCGCATGATGGGCGTTATGCGATGCTGTGGAACCGCCAGCAGATGGATCAAGAGGCGGCCTGAGCCGCCGCCGTCAATCGGTAAAGACAGATCCGAAGCTGCGTTGCAGGGCAAGGTCCAGATCAGCCATGGTGACCGGCAGGCCCAGATCGACCAGAGATGTCACCCCGTGATCGCTGATGCCGCAGGGCACAATGCCGCTGAAATGCTCAAGATCCGGTTCGACATTGATCGAAATGCCGTGAAAGCTGATCCATTTGCGCAGGCGGATCCCGACGGCGGCGATCTTGTCTTCGGCCAGTTCTCCGTTGGCGGTCAGCGGCCGGTCTGGGCGCTCGACCCAGACCCCGACACGTCCTTCGCGAATATGGCCGGTGACGTTGAACTCTGCCAGCGCGGCGATGACCCAAGCCTCGAGCGCCTGCACGAAGGCCCGCACATCGCGCCCGCGCCGGTTCAGATCGAGCATCACATAGATCACCCGCTGGCCCGGCCCGTGATAGGTATACTGTCCGCCCCGCCGCGCCTGAAAAACCGGAAATCGATCCGGGTCGGTGAGATCTTCGGGGGCGGCGCTGGTGCCGGCGGTGTAAAGGGGGGGATGTTCCAGCAGCCAGATACATTCGGGCGCTTTGCCGGCGGCAATTGCCGCCACGCGGGCCTCCATGAAGGCCAACGCCTTATCGTATTCGGTCAAGCCGTCGGTGATGATCCATTCAACCATGTGGCGGTCATACCGCCATCCACATACGGCGGGAAGAGGAGAGTACCACTTGGTCCGGCTACATAGCCCACGGCGCGTGGACGATTATGCGAAGCTTTGAGTAAATCGACGGTTTTGCCTCTTCACAAGTTCGACCCCCTCGTTTA
The DNA here is from genome assembly GCF_016307205.1 of Pontibaca salina. Taxonomy (GTDB): domain Bacteria; phylum Pseudomonadota; class Alphaproteobacteria; order Rhodobacterales; family Rhodobacteraceae; genus Pontibaca; species Pontibaca salina. The sequence continues at coordinate 451,767 of NZ_JAEIJD010000002.1, forward strand.
TAGCCCTGCTTCACCAAGCCTTCGGCAGTGCGGCCGTGGCGGAACTGGTAGACGCGCAGCGTTGAGGTCGCTGTGGGGTAACACCCGTGGAAGTTCGATTCTTCTCGGCCGCACCATATCAAGGTCATGAGCGCTGCGCCTGTTTCTCGGCGCTTCACCGCCGCGCCATGCCCAAGCCGACGCCAGATCGCAGTCCAGAACCCTTTGCAATCCTCGCAGTTTTATTGGCGCTCATTTGCTATCGGTTCCACGGGGTCGTCCTGCCGATCCAGAACCGACGCGTGGGCCTGCCGAATTCGCTGAAGATCATGGGGAAATGTCAGGCCGGTTTCGGCGCGTGCAAAAGCAAGGCGGGCCTGATGTCGTGCGGCATCGACGATGTCGGTTGCGGGCAGTTGTGAGAGCAAAGCCAGTGACTTCTGGATCCAGATCCCGACCTCGACCGTTCCGACCCCATCCTTGCTGATCGCAGCATAGGCATCCTCGATCAAGTCTTGCGGGTCCAATGGGGGCACGAAAACTCTCTCAAGCTGGGGTTGGGCCCTTTCCTCGCCATCCTGCGCCTTGCTCCAGTCACGGATGATCCGGGCCAATCTGGTGGCGATTTCAATGGCTGTTCCGGGGTCATTGATTCCGGGTGACAGGGCGCGTGAGCCAATTTCGGACATGACGATCAGCCCAAAGCGGGGATCGCTTGCATAGGTGCGGCGCTCTGCAATCACAAATGCGTCCAGCAGCATGCTCAGATCGAGCACCGGGGCGCCGACCAGCGGTTTGACCGTTGCCAAAGCCCGCTGCGGGTGAACAAAGGCACCCGGTAGGCTTCTTACATGGACGACTGTTTCATTTTCCTTCGCCCAGCTGTCCAGCGCGCCGGTATCGATATGCTGGATGAAACCGAGCTTATCCGAGCAGAGATCGACACCGTCATCCGAGATAATGTTGGCGGGACGCGCACCCAGAGGGGCAGAGGAGTGCCAGTGCGCAAAGGCTTCCCGCGTGGCCGCATCAACCTTTTCGATGGTGTTTTCCAACCGGCCAAGCCGGGCGATATGATCGACCCAACGGACAAAGGTGACCACCACCCAGGCGAAGATCGCGATGGTCAATAGAAAGAGCGCGAAACGCCCGGCGACCGCAAAGTAACCGACCTTGATCGCAATAATGCCAACGATACTGAAGATGAAAGCGCCGATGAAGCTGGACAGCGCCGTCTGGGACAGGCCGTCAGAAATGATCAGGGCGAAAGCCCTTGGCGTTGCACTGCTGCCGGCAGAGGCATAGGCCGAAACCATTGAAGCGACGGCAAAAGTCGCCACGCCAAGCATGCTGGCAGATATAACAGTCAGCAGCTTTTCGACTGTCTCGGCGCTGATATCGGGGACAATCTCTTGGAGCGGTAGACCGTCAGCGAAATGCGCGACCAACACCGCCAATACCGCGAGCACCGCATTGCCAAGAGGTTTGATCCAGAGCTTTTCACGCAGACGCTGGACGGTGAACTTTAAACGACTTCGGATCATCGCCTGAGCTCCTATTGGGTCATACAACCTCATATGTTTGCTCATTGGAAAACAACCCGGAATTTCGATCCCGGGTGAGATCGCGGCGAACCAATCCACTAGCTTGCGCCAAGATGGAAAAACCGGCGCGTTTAACGGGGTCTGCAGGCAGACCCTCATACAACATCATTTACGGGCGGGCAGATCCCATGGTCGTGCGCGGTAAGACGATCAGAAAAAGACATGCCAACATAAAATTTTCAGACCGTGCTGATCGGTAATTGTGACGGCTTGTCCGACATCAAATAGGTCATGATAAGGTCGGTGACCGTGATCTTTCTTTGCCTAAGCCACTCCGCTTCGGTCAGGTCAATTCCCAGCATGTGTGACAGCGTATATCGATTCGATACATGCACAAAACATTGTCCAAGGATGGTGATATATAGGTCCGGCGGCGATATTTCGCGGCGGAATATTCCTGTGCGCTGGCCCTCTTTCAACATCTGTGCCAGCGCTGTCATGAGCGGGCCCGTCAGTTCCTGAATGATCTTAGATTTCCGCGCGATTCGCGCCATCATCAGATTTTCGTTCATCATGAGCCGGACGAAATAAGGGTCTTTGGTCAGATGATCGAAGGTCATGCTGATCAGTTCTCGGATTCCATCTTCAGGAGGCAGTTTCGCCACTTCCAATCGCTGTTCGAGATTGCGGATGCCGCGATAGGTTTCTTCAAGCACCTCCAGATAGAGCGGCTCCTTGCCGCCAAAGTAATGGTAGAGCATGCGGATATTGGTCTTGGCAGATTTGCAAATCCGATCAACTCGGGCGCCGTCATAGCCATATTGGGCGAATTCGCGCATCGCAGCCATGAGCAGCCGCTGATGGGTCGCCAGGGATCTCTGGCGCTGGGGCGTCGTCTGGGTGTCTGTCGAAGATTTGGCCATAGCGCTCCTCCAAGGGGCGGAACTTGCACGAAGTTGCGTAAAGATTCACTCAGGTGAAATAATATTCTTGACCGACTTATAAAGTATGTGGTTACTTACATAAAGCCATAACTTTCCAGCATGAGGGGCGGTGTGGTGATCAACAGAGAGGCTCAAAAAGATGTCTTATTATAAAGGCGTGTTCCCGATTGTATCGGCGCTGTTCATGGCGACGGCAGCCGATGCTCAAGACGTGTTGAAGTTCCACCATGATTTGCCAGAGGATTCGGCGCAGCATCTTGGCGCTCTGGAATTCGAGCGCTTGGTTGAAGAGCGCACCAACGGCAGGTTTGACGTACAGATCTTTGCCAATAACGCGCTTGGCAATGATGTCGAGGTGGCGCAGCAGATGCAGTTCGGCGCGGTACATGCCGCCCCGATCCCGACCGCCAAGCTTTCTAATTTCAATCCCGCCTTGCAAGTGGTGGATCTGCCTTTTCTGTTTCCCAGCCCGGAAGTGGCCTATGATGTGCTAGATTCCGAGGTCGGCATGTCGATCTTGAGCGGATTGGAGCAAGCTGGTTTTGTCGGTGCCATGTTCTGGGAGTCCGGTTTCAAGCAACTGACCTGCAATCACGCGGTGACAGAGCCGGGCGACCTTGCCGGGCGCAAAGTGCGGGTCATGGAAAGCCCTTTGCTAATCGCGCAATATGAGGCGCTGGGAGCGATCGCCATCCCGGTGGCATTCAGCGAGGTGTATACCGCGCTGCAACAGGGTGTGGTCGAATGCCAGGAGAACCCGCTCGTTTCAATCCATAAGATGAAGTTTTATGAGGTTCAGGATCACCTGATCATTTCAAACCATGGGTATTTGGCGACCGCTTTTATCTTCTCAAAGATGTGGTTCGATGCTCTTGATGCGGAAACACAGGACATATTGATGACCTCTGCGCGAGAGGCAGGCGCCTTTCAGCGAGAGCGTTCCCGCGAAATGGAGGGTGACTATCTGGCCGATATCGTTGCGTCAGGTACCAGCGAAACGGTCGAACTGACGCCTGATCAACTGGCTGTTTTTGCAGCCGAGATGAAACCGGTTCACGACAAGTTTGCTGATCGTATCGGTCCTGAACTGATTCAGAGCGTTTACGAGGAAATCGAGAGCCACAAGTAAGTTTGACGCCATCCGGTCCAAGGATGGCGTTGCCATAGCCAAGCAGGGAGTGGGGGACATGGCGCAATTTTATCGGACCTTTGACCGGTCGATCAGCATTGTCGAGAAGGCAATTCTGATCCTCGCCCTGCTGGTGTCGACTGGAGTCCTGATTGCTGACATCGTACTTAGAAGCACGGTCGGAATCGCACTGTCCTGGTCGGCAGAGCTGACCCGCTACGCGATTGTCTGGATGGTCTTCATCGGCGGCAGTGTTGCGGCCCGCGAGGGCAGCCACATAAGCATTGATATGCTGGGGGAAATGCTGCCGCCGGGTTCAGCAAAAGCGCTTGGGGCAGCCGCGATGGCAGTTTCCGGGGCCGGCTGCGCGGTCCTCATGGTTGTATCGGTTCAACTTGTAAGAACGATGATGACCTTCGGCCAGACATCTCCCGCGCTCGAAGTTCCGATGTGGTGGGTCTATCTGGCGCTTCCTGTCGGCTTCGGCCTGATGTCGATCCGCTTCGTGCAAGCTGCGGCCGACGTCGCCACGCGAGACGAATCCTTAGTCGTTATCCACGACACCGCTGCCTGAGAGCGAGAACAAATGTACGCCACTTTCGCCACTTCCATTATCGGCCTGCTGATCGCGCGGATTCCAATCTTTCTGGCGCTGTCCATACCGGTTCTTATCTTCATCGCATTCACGACCCCGGCGCCCTCGGTGCTGGTTATCCAGCGGATGTTTTCGGGCATCGACCAGTTTCCACTGATGGCGATCCCGTTCTTCATTCTGGCCGGCAACCTGATGTCTACGGGCGGGTTGTCAAAGCGCATGATCCGCTTGGCGATCTCTCTGGTGGGGCCGCTGCATGGCGGTCTGGCGATGACGGCCACGACCGGGTCAATGTTCTTTAGCGCGATCTCTGGCTCCAGCCCCGCGACAGTGGTGTCAATCGGCAAGCTGATCATGCCGGCAATGGATGAAGCGGGCTATAAGCGGTCATTTTCGGTGGGGCTGCTGATGAGTGCCGGTTCGCTTGGTATCGTCATCCCGCCCTCGATTTTCATGATCGTTTATGGTGCGGTCACCGGTGTTTCGATCGGGGCATTGTTTCTGGCCGGAATCGGGGCAGGGCTGGTTTACGGCGTCACGCTGTTGATTACCTGCTGGGTCTATTCCCGCTGGGCGGGTCTGCCCACCAGCGGCCGCTGGTCGGGGCGTGAGATCTGGGAATCCACCTGCGGCTCCGCCTGGGGGATCGCCATTCCGTTCATCGTTCTGGGTGGTATCTATGGTGGTATCTTTACGCCAACCGAAGCCGCTGCGGTAACCGTTGGCTATGCGGCTTTCGTCACGATGGTCATCTACAGGGAATTGTCGGTCCGCGATCTGATCGATGTTTTGGTCAGCTCTGCGGTGACGACGGCTCAGGTGATGATCATCGTCGCGGCTGCATCTGCTTTCGCATGGTATTTGACCACTTCTGGCTTCTCGACTGCGGTCTTTCAGATGATGGCAGGGATCGGCGATGATCCCATCAAGGTGCTGATGGTGATCAATGTGGTCATCCTGATCGCCGGGATGTTTTTGGATCCAAACTCGATCATCATCATTCTCGTGCCATTTCTGTTTACCGTGGCAATGGCCGCCGGGATCGATCCGGTCCATTTGGGTGTGGTGCTCTGCGTCAACGCTGCGGTCGGAATGTTCACCCCGCCTTTCGGCCTTAACCTGTTTGTGGCCGGGGCGATCGGTGTCAGTTACCGCGATGCGGTGGTCGGCGCGCTGCCATTCATCATCATCGCTTTGCTGGCGCTTTTGCTGATCACTTACGTCCCTAGCGTCAGCCTCTGGCTGCCAAGCCAAGTTTATGACGGAATCGGATGATGCAAGATAATAGCGCAACAGCAACAATGAGTGACGCGATGCAGATCAACATTCCCGACGTGCTTGCCGAAATGGTTGCGATGGCGGACCGCTATGAGGCGGCGCTTGTCGGAAACGACGTGCAGGCCCTTGATGAGATGTTCTGGACCAATCCGCATACCATTCGATATGGTGCGCGTGAAAATCTTTATGGGCATGCGGAGATCCTCGCGTTTCGCAAAGGGCGCGACGCGAGCAACCTGATGCGCCGGGTGACGCGGCGCGAGATCACCACATTCGGCAAGTCCTTCGCGACGACCAATCTCGAATTCCGGCGCGATGACGAGCCCCGTATCGGGCGGCAATCCCAGTGCTGGGTGCGGCTCGCGGAAGGGTGGCGCATTGTCAGCGCCCATGTGTCTTGGATGGACGCCTGAAATAGTTGGAATTCCGATAAATAAGCAAGTTTGAGGACCGAGTATATGCGTGACGACCCGTTCAATGCCTTTGTTGATTACGAACCGGTGCCCGTGAATGGCAACCGCTCAGGCGCGCTTATGGGGCAGACGTTCAGCGTCAAGGACCTGATTGAAGTGGTCGGTTATCCAACCGGGTGTGGGCATCCGTTGAAACGCCAACAATCCGAGATTGCCGCGCGAAACGCAAGTTGCGTTCAGGCGGTCCTTGATGCGGGCGCGGTCTTTACCGGCAAGGTGCATACGGATGAACTGGCCTATAGCCTGAATGGCGCGAACCATCATTACGGCACCCCGATCAACCCCGCCGCGCCCGACCGTATACCCGGCGGATCGTCCAGCGGCTCTGCCGTTTCGGTTGCGGGGCATCTGGCCGATTTCTCGATCGGCAGCGACACCGGCGGGTCTGTCCGCGTACCCGCCAGCTATTGTGGTATTTGGGGCATTCGTCCGACGCATGGCGTGATCCCAATGGATGGGGTGATGCCGTTCGCGCCCAGTTTCGATACCTTGGGCTGGTTCGCCCGTGATGCCGCCACGCTTCGAGCGGTGGGGGAGTGTCTGCTTCCGAAAGATAGTTTCACGCCGCGCCGTGTTCTCGTGGTGACCGATGCGTTCGATCTGCTGCCGAGCGCCTTGTCCGAGGCGCTGATGTCAGCAACAATTTGCGAGCATCTGCCTGTCGACTCTGTTTCATTGGTTGAGGGCGGCTTGGAAGCTTGGGCCGAAACCTTCCGCATTCTGCAGGGCTATGAAATCTGGCAAAACCACGGCGAGTGGATAAAACAACATCAGCCAAAATTCGGCCCCGGCATTGCCGAAAGATTTGCTTGGACGGCAACCATCTCGGACGAGGCGGCAGACTCTGCAAGGCAGGCAAAAGCCGAATGCCAGCGCCGAATGGCAGATATTTGCGGAGATGATACGGTTCTTCTACTGCCGACTGTGCCCGGCCCGGCACCGCGCCGCGACGCCTTGGTGGATGATTTGGAAGTCTTTCGCAATCATGCACTGCAAATCCTGAGCATCTCCGGGCTGTCCGGCTTTCCGCAGATCGCGTTTCCTGCGATCGAGCAAGACGGGTGTCCAGTGGGGCTTTCCATTTTGGGACCAGCAGGGTCTGATCTCGGACTGCTTGATATTGCCGGTATCAGCCGGCCCGACGCCACCGACGCGGCACCGGAAATTCTGTGCAAAGCAGACAGGCAATGACAAGGCCAACGCCAAGCCAACCGAGCGGGGGCAGACGTTCACCAACGATAATCACGGCCAAAATCGTGGCGACGACGGGTTCGAACAACGAAATTGTCGTGGCTTGACTGCTCGGGATGCGCGCCAGCGCTATGCCGAATGCCACATAGCCCAAAAACATTGGGACGATCGCCATGTAAGCCCCCACCGCAAGGTTGGCAGAGCTGTCTAGGAACGGCCCGCCTGTGAGCAGCAGCACCGGCATCAAAAAGATGCCGCCAAGCCCGAAGGTCGCCCCCATCGCCGCAACGGATTGCACGCCGCGCTGCATTATCCTTCGCGCCGACCACGAATAGAGCGCATAAGTGGCACCGGCCAAAAGGCCAAGGCCAATCCCGAGCGGCAGATCTGGCGCTACGCCCACATGTTCGTCTTCCGCGACCCCAAGCAACACCATTCCCGCAATACCGATGGCGGCCCCGATCACCCATCGCTGCGTTAGGCGGCTGCCGTCAATGCGGTTCTCGATCAGCGCCGAAATTGCCGGGGCCGACCCGATCGAGATGACGGTTCCGATGGTCACCCCGGCCAGACGCATCGAGGCGTAAAAGGCAAGTGGATAGATCGCGACGCAGACCGCCCCCATCATCAGCAGCGGCCAAGATCGCGCCAAGGTGGGAAAGCTTTCCCGTATACGCCCGACGGCGATTATGGCTTGGAGTAGGCCGCCGACCCCCATCGCCGCAGCACCGATGGCCAGCGCCGGGACGTCTGGAGCAAAGGTCGCCGCCGTGCCGGTCGTACCCCATAGGGTTGCCGCGAGCAGGCAGGCGGCAACACCGAATGTTCGCCCCGGCGCTGCGATGACGGGGGTGGAACTCATAGTCTCTCCAAGCGGTTTTGCGCTTACACGTGCCGCGCTCACATCATGATATAAAACAGTTTTGCGGCCACATTCAAATGGCGCTTCCGCACATCAGGCACTTCTGTCGGGGCGGGGCGCACAATCTATCCACAGATATAGATCGGTCGGCCTATGACAGAGTGGGATCGAAATTCCTAGACAGCAAAACAACCAACCCCGCGGATACTGGGTCTTGGTTCACTTGTGGTCCAGCCCCCGTTTCACCGGACACCTAAGCGGTTTCAGTTTCGGCCCTTATGAACTCGCGAGGCGATTTCCATTTCAGGCCGCTGTGTGGG